>NZ_FOFP01000002.1 GCF_900110925.1 Pseudomonas cuatrocienegasensis
CAAAATCGAGAAGGCCAAAGCGCAGGTGCGCGCCAAGGTCGAGCACCCGTTCCGGGTGATCAAGCGCCAGTTCGGTTATGTGAAGACGCGCTTCCGTGGCTTGGTGAAGAACACGGCGCAGCTGGTGACGCTGTTCGCCCTGTCGAACCTGTGGATGGCGCGCAGACATTTACTGGCAACAGCAGGAGAGGTGCGTCTGTAATACGGGGGATAGCCGCCGTGAGGCTATCGCAGCGGCTAAGAACACAGAAATGAGCGGGTGATCTGATCGTTTTTGATCGATTTTCCGCTTTCAAAATCAGCGGAGGCTGAAGTCGGCCAGAAATGCATGGCTACTTCAGAGGATCCCTAGGTAAAATAATCCCAGATTGCGCTCAAAAAACTCTTCTGTGTTTACAGCAGGGTGTTCAGAGTTTTCCGGCCCAAGGTATCAATCTTAGCCAGCAGGCCGTATTAAATCTTCCGGCCCCCACACCTGTAGGGACTGCACCAACTTGAACACCCTGCTGGGCAAGGTTGATACTTAAAACCGAAAAAGTCTGAACACCCTGCTGGTGAAATTGATACACCTGAGGCGGATGGATACTCAGCCTCGGCATCCGACGAAACGCCAAGCTTATTAAGTATTGGAGCAGTTGTGCCAAGGGCCAAGAGTGGAGAATCATTGTGGGAATTTAAGTACAGAACTGTTCCGAGAGTGGTAAAGCTACGAAATACGCTTAAATTGTACTAACAAGAAAACACCGGCACGAGGCCGGTGTTAGAGGTATTCAGTTTCGGTACAAAACCGTAGCATACCCACTCAGATTATTTATTAACTAGATAATACCCCCAACTGAACCTGAGGAGTTTTAGTGAAGGCTACTCATCACAGTATGCACTTACACCGTCAATTATCAGATGCTCGGCAGCAATATCTATTTTCATAGCACCACTATCAGCACTTAGGCGAATAGTACCTTTTTCTTCGGTGATATTTAGATCAAGTATGCAATTTGACTGCAAGCCATTAATTTGCAATTCACTCACGCCTACGGCTAGCAACCTTAGTTGAACGCGATTAAACCCAGAGCTCTCCCACTTCTTGGGTGGCTGCTTGGGAAACTCACGTAGGTCAAACCTTAGAAGAACTCTTGGGCCATCACGCTGGATATCAATGCCATGCAGGTTGATACCTTCAAGTGAGGGCATGTCCTGCCCATAAATAGCTTTAAGCGCTGTCGCATCGACAAGATTTTCAGTCCAAATTTCCATTTTTACCTCACCAAGAGTAGTGATTTTGAGTCCCTGGGACAGAGCCAGTACGCGTGTTTTCTGGAGGGCGAACATTAAAGTGAGGCCCCTGATCTCCGACACCTTTCTGTCCAAATTGATGGCCTGCAGAGTGGTCTTGTATCACCACTTTTGTTCCATCTGGCCGTGTATAGGTGTATTCCCGAGTCATCACTGGCTTGCCATCTAAGCCGAGAACCGACGTCCCGCCACGATTAGTCATAGGCACCTTTGTAACTGCATCGGGGTGCTGTGCTCTAGGAATCCCAAGATCTCTTTTTGCCGACCCAAGAGCACCACTCCGACCTAACCCAGCTGGAACAGGGCAATACGCAAGCTCACCCTGTGGGCTAAGACCGCCCCTGAGTCCACCCATAGGACCGAAGCCACCAGCCCCACTAGGGCTGCAAATCATTGCCTCAAATCCCGGGACACACGGAGGGGCAATCGTGCCGCCAAGCTTGGCAAGCCCTAATGGATCGATAAAGTTAACGGGATTGCCTTCTACGTACCCGTAAGTATTGAGTCCGCCCTGCAGCCCAATCGGGTCACTTTCGACGTACCGCCCCGTCTCGGGGTCGTAATCGCGGAAGTAGTTGTAGTGCAGCCCGGTTTCTTGGTCGAAGTACTGACCAGGAAAACGCAAGTTTACGCTCAAACTACCGCTGGCCTGCCCAACACCAAACGCGTCCGACTGCCATTGCCAAACGCTTTGCTGGCTCTGGTTGGTGGCCAGTCGCGGAGTATTGAGGTGGTCGCTGTGCAGGTAGAACGGTGTGCTGCTGGCTATGGCGCCTTGTGCGTTATAAGTCACAGTAAGGCCGGCAATCGGCAGGTTATCCAACCAGATATAGAACTGGCTGCTTTGCCGCTGTCCCACAGGGCTTAGTAACCGCTCTTCCAGCAATTGGCCGTTAGAGCCGTATAAGAAAACTGTAGTGCCACCAGTCATAATCTTGTGTGTACGTTGCCCCAAGGCATTGTAGCGATATTCCGCAACCCTCACGCCGCCGATTTTTACGCGTGCTAGCCGGTTCTGCTGGTCGTATTCTAGTTGCCGCTCAGGACGATCCTGCGTCAGGTTACCAGCTGCATCACTGACTACAGACTTTTCGGCTATTTGAGAGAGTCGGTTGCTGCTGGCTGCATAGCTGTACTGAGTGACGGAGCTTGTTTGCGAGCTTCCATTAACTATGGGCGTCACCGTTTTGCTTATACGGTTACCTGCCGCGTCGTAGGCAAATTTTTGCTGCAAGTTAACTCGTTTTTCTGATGTGAGACGATCCAATGCATCGTAACCGTAGCTCAGATTACCGAAGAGATTGCTCTGCAGGCTTTCGATATTGCTATTGAAATCGTAGCTATAGGCGATATTCCAATTGGCTAACTGCTGACTAACCAATCGGTAATCCTGATCATAGGCTCTCAACAGGCTCAGGCCATTGGCCCAAGTCAGGCTTTTCAAGGGACCGAATGGAAGATACTGAATCTGGCTGGCAAGGGCTGCTGGCTTTCCGTTGCTAACTTGCAACTGAACTTGGCTTATTTGTCCAGCGCTGTTGCGAGCATACAGAATACGAAACCCCATGGGGTAAGTGATACTTACTAGCTGATTAGCATCATCATACTCATAAATCAAGCTATCGTAATAATCCGCCCCTGATAGCTGTACCGAACGTAACTGTTCGGTAAGGTTCCCTCTGCCGTCATAGTGGTAACCAATTACGCCACTAGCGTCTTGAATACCGGTCAATCGCCCCACACCATGGTTGCCTTCAGCTGTCATGTCATAGTGATACCGTACATTTAAGGATGGATTAGCCGGATACTGGCGTAAAACGAGGCGATTAAGCGCATCGTAGGTATAGGCAGTAACTACGCCTCGGGCATCGGTCGTATTGATGACGTTGCCAGCCGTATCGTGGACATAGGTTGTCGCGCCGCTATCAGGACTGATTAGTTTAGTCAGGTTACCCAGTCCGTCATACTCATATCGCGTGATAATACCGCGCGGATCACGTACCTGGGTCAGGTTATCCTGGCTATCGTAAGAAAGTTGAGTTGCGCCATTGAGTGGGTCGGTACTCGATACCAGACGATTGAGTGCGTCGAAGCCACTCGTCGTAGTTGTTTGTTTTGGCGTTTGGCTCATTGTCCGGTTGCTATTGACATCGTAACCATATTTATAAGTTTGCCCACCAGCTCCGACACTTCGCAAAAAGCGCCCTAACTCATCATAGACCCAGGCTTGTTGATGAGTAATATTATTACTGACATCACGTAGACGCTGAGCAGTTCGATTGCCCATGGCATCGTAGTAAAACTCAATTTTTTCCCCGAGCTTATTACTTACGGCTACTAGGCGGCGTGCCGCACTCCAAGTGTACTCCAACCAACTGCCATCACCTCGAGTGACTTTGGTGATCTGACCAATAGTGTCGTACTCGAAATGCGTAGTGCTGCCGACGGTACTGATGGAGGCAAGCCATCCTTGAGGCGTATAACTTAATACAGTAGTCACATTATTGGCATCCAACAGCGCTTGAGGATTGCCGTAAGTGTCAAAATTCGACAACTGGGTAGTATGACCAAGGGGGTTAGTAACCGAGATCAGATGGCCCTGAGCATCATAGCTGTAGGTAGTGATATCCGAGACATCGGACCGAGGGCCATCAACGCTTTTAATTAGACCTAAATCATTATAAGCATAACTCCAAATCTGCTGGGATGCAGATGCGAAGCTCACACATGGGAAAAACAAAAAAATATAAAAGAAATTTTTAAAATTAATCATCTTCTTCCTTGACCTTCAGAGACTATTGGGCCTGAACGATTTCTAGGGACTTCAACTGCCCATTATTCGTATAAAAATAATTAGTGATATTCGACTGAGTAATTATTTTGACAATTTTAGGTAGAGTCGCATGCCACTCATACTTAGTAGCCCTTGAAAGAGACGTTCCATGCGCCTCTGTCTTTAAGGTAAGCTGTGACTTATTATTATAAACATAAGTAGTCTTTAGCCCCCTACCATCAACACTCTCTACAAGATCACCAGAGGCATTATACGCATACTTCGAATTACTGTAGGGGCAGTTCGGGGATGGCTCGCCGATTATCTGAACTATCTTATACCCACCATTAAAAACATCATGAACATACTTTGTCTTCTTTCCCAACGGATTCGTGACAACTGTAGTCTTTGAGTCAACATATTCAACTGAAGTTAAATCCGCTCCACCATTATGCTCACTAGAAACAGCCCTTAGCCTTTCGTCATATTTCCAAGTCGCATATCTCTTACCGTTTTCGTCAATCAAACCTGTTAATAGCCAAGGAAATCTAGCATCTTCGTAGGCATACCTTCTTACCGCTCCATGCTTCGCAACAGACACAAGATTATTTTTAGAATATTCATAAGATATTAAAGTACCGCCTATTGCTGCCGACCTTAGCTGCCGGAAAACATCCTGCGTCAAAGTCATTTTCTTGCCAACCGCATTAGTTATAACTATCGAACTCACACCCGATGGACTATTTACTGCAGCCTGATGGACAAGTGAAACTTTCCGGCCAAAAACATCCGTATACGCCATCAAAACGCCATCCTTGCTAAATAAGTACAACTCACCCTCACCACTTTGATATAGCCAATTCGTACCGCTTCTTGTTAAGCGACCTTTGGCACCAGAATATGCTGTCAATGTTTTTTTTATAAATACGTATCGCTCTCCATTTTCTTTCTCAAAAGTTATAAACGAATCTCCGACATATAACGCGGAAGAGTAATTATGCCTCCACCCTCCATCTAAACTATTATATGTACGATACAATGAAAGAGTCCCATCTGACTGATAGGGTAAATCAACTTCCACCTGAATCTTACTACCATTAAAGATACTTATTGGATTCCCTACAAGGCCACATGGCTGTGGCCCATAGTTATTGTCAGGTGCTGGCATGCTTGGCGAGGGCGGGGGTGGCAATGATAAACTAGTGTCAATAGGCGTGACTTCAACCATCTCACACCCCAAAGAAAACGACGGGAACAATATGGCAAAAAAAAATGCAATTGAACCCTGCTCAATTTTTTTAAAATCTATCAGCATATAATGTCCACATCCGCACTTAAAACACCAACTGGAAATTC
This sequence comes from Pseudomonas cuatrocienegasensis, assembly GCF_900110925.1. Taxonomy (GTDB): domain Bacteria; phylum Pseudomonadota; class Gammaproteobacteria; order Pseudomonadales; family Pseudomonadaceae; genus Aquipseudomonas; species Aquipseudomonas cuatrocienegasensis. Next base: position 5,423 of record NZ_FOFP01000002.1, read on the forward strand.
GCGTACAGCCACGGCCCCACCACTGAAGTCTTGCTGCCGCATCGATAATATCACTCTATCAAGAAGAGTTATACAACTTAGAGACTCATCACCCAACTCGGGCACCGATAATCTGCAGAGAGAGTCTTGCACCAAATGAATATATGTGAAGTAAATGTCTGATTTCGACAAAATGAATACGCCGTAGCCTTCATTTGGGCAAATCTCTAAAGATCTTGATTTAGAGCTCTTTTTTATTGCAGGTAACTGAAGCCCTAAATTTAGCACACCGTACCCCAATGGCGCTCTGGTTACAAGCAAGCTCTTTCCCGCCGCCCTCTTAAAAGTCTCGTTTTGGACTATTACTACATCACCAATTACCTCCACCCATCCTGAGCTTACAGATAATTTAATATTTATTTTTGAAGCCAATCCAGATTCCAAAGTATTATTATCGGACACCCATTTTGAAAAAAAATTATCGACCTGTTTTTTTATTGAACCAGATAACTTAACAGCCCTCACTTGCTTAACAACAACTTTTTCGCTCACTGCGAAAGCCAACACTGGAGCAAGCGCCACCCCCCCAAGCAAAGATAAAGAGAATTTTCTTCTAGTTATACTCATTTTTCAAATTCCACCTTAGTATCGATATAACAATCACCCAAAGGATATGCAACACAAAGCAGCACCCAACCTTGCACCATTTGATCATCATCAAGAAAGGATTGATCGCTCTGATCGACCGCCCCCGCCCGCACCATACACGCACAAGAGCTACAAGATCCCGCCCGACAACTATTACGAATATCAATGCCCTGCCTTTCTGCTGCTTCTAAAATATACTCATCACCACCACACAAGATGGCACACCCGTCAATACTAATCCTATAATATGGTGTTCCGACCACCACACCAGGCGGTAATTCTAATGGCATTATAATAACTCCTCATACTAACTATTACCTCCCCCTCCAAAATATACACTTCGCAACGGGAGATTGCTTTGTAACAAAGTTATTGTGTCAAATTAATATGAAACGTACAATACTTGACATTGACAAAACTTTATCAACAATAGAGACTCACGTCTCGCATGAGATATTTCTATATGCGTTGCTATAGCGAAACTCTCAACAAGGCCCTCTTTCTTTTATTTTTATTGCGCTGCCAGCCTCGTCTAAGGAAGGCCTTAAGTAGTCATGTGTTTCTTACTGACTTCAGCCGCTGCTTATTTTTGAAATGGGTAAACCGATCAAAAACGATCAGATCGCCGCTCAGTCCGGGTTTAATAGACCACTATAGTCAAACCTCAAGCCCCGGCTAAGCCGGGGGATTACCTTTTTTATTTATGCACATCGCTCAGGACTTATTAGGGAAACTCTGAAAAAGCCATATTTACGAACTGGCAGGTCTATAAGCCGCGTGATTACTTAGCCTTTCTTCATAGCTTCCCTAGATTTTTTGAGGTAGTAGATAAGACTAGCCTCCTAGGTTTTACGAAATTACTGCCATAGGCACTGTAGTTTAGCTACCGTCGCTATTTTAATTCTGTGCACAAATGAAAATTATCCCTTCATCTTCCACAGCCTCCTTGGCGATCGCTTAAGGCATCCATTTGGTGTTCAATGAGCAATGCACACACAGCCTTTGAAAACAGATGCTTTTTTTTGCTAGACACGCTATTGCCTAGCACAAACACTTGAGCTACCAATAAGCCCGCTTGACCTGTAGCTACGGAGCAATGCCTTGCCAGCACCACGCACTCAACGTTTGAAAAATGTGCTGCCCGGACTGATTAGCGCACTCATAGTGATAGCTCTAATAGTCAGCTTGGCCTGGCAGACCAATGATCTTTTGCGCCTAATACGCAGCCCTTTACCCCAGCCCGAAAACCAGATAGCAGTCACCCACAAACAACACGACCCTTCTGCAATCGCTAAGCTGTTCGGCACGCCTATGCAGGCTGAAAGCTACGTGCCACCTGCAACCTCGCTACGTCTAACCTTGCTTGGTAGCTTCGTGCATAGCGATCCTGCGCGATCCAGCGCCATCCTCCAGCAGGATGGCCGGCCAGCACAGCGTTATCTGGTAAACGCTGAACTTGAGTCAGGTGTGCACTTAGTAAAAGTGGATTCTGATCACGTCGAGGTGCTGCGCAACGGGCGACGTGAGCGTCTGAATTTCCCTCAGCGTCAATTGTCCGCTACCGCCGCACCCGCGACAGGCGATACGCTTGAACAACTCGACCAGCTTGAAGCCGATAACCTCGAGACGCTACGCGAACGTATGGAAGCCCTGCGCGAGCAAATGGAAGTCAGTGGGATGCCGAGTACCGATAGCGAACCAGTAGAAGTCGACCCTGCCAATGAATCGTCACCGGAAAGCGAATGACCTGATGCCCCAGATTCTCCCGCGCCTCAGCCTTGCCCTGCTTGCTGCCAGTTTCACGCTTTGCCCGCTGCCCAGTTACGCCGCCATCGAACCGGTGAGCCGCGACAGCCGTCAGGACGAGAGCTGGACCATAAATCTCAAGGGCGCCGACATCCGCGAGTTTATCGATCAGGTGGCGCAGATCAGCGGCCAGACCTTCGTCGTCGACCCGCGGGTCAAAGGCCAGGTCACCGTGGTATCGAGCACGCCCTTGGGCTTGAGCGAGGTTTATCAGCTATTTCTCTCGGTGATGGCGACCCACGGTTACAGCGTGATGGCGCAGGGTGAGCAGGCGCGCATCGTGCCCAATGCCGAAGCCAAGGCTGATGCGAGCCCATCTGGTGCCGGCGCATTCAGCGGGCCGGATCGCCTGGAAACCCGCCTGATTCAGGTGCAACACGGCCCGGCTGCCGAACTGATCCCGCTGATCCGTCCACTGGTGCCGCCCTATGGCCACCTGGCGGCAGTGACCTCGGCCAATGCCATCATCATCAGCGACCGCGCCGCCAATATCGCGCGCATCGAAGACCTGTTGCGTCAACTGGACCAGAAGGGTGAGCACGATTACAGCGTGGTCAACCTGCAGCACGCCTGGGTCATGGACACCGCCGAGGTGCTCAACAACAGCCTGACACGCGGCCAGGGCACAACGGCCGGCGGCGCCCAGGTGATTGCCGACGGCCGCACCAACCGCCTGATTCTCCTTGGCCCACCCGCGGCCCGCGAACGCCTCGCCGCCCTCGCCCGCTCGCTCGACACACCGGCCAGTCGCTCGGCCAATACCCGGGTGATTCGCCTGCGCCACAACGATGCCAAAGCCCTGGCGGAAACCCTGGGGGAAATATCCGAAAGCCTGAAGACTACGGAGGGCACGGCAACGTCTGGCGGCCCCCAGCAAAATGTGCTGATCCGCGCCGATGAAAGCCTCAATGCCCTGGTTATGCTGGCCGAGCCCGACACGGTGGCAATGCTCGAAGACATCGTCCGCCAGCTCGATGTGCCCCGCGCTCAGGTGATGGTCGAAGCGGCCATTGTCGAGGTCTCCGGTGATATCACCGATGCCCTTGGCGTGCAGTGGGCCGTGGATGCACGGGGCAGCACGGGCGGCCTCGGCGGCGTCAATTTCGGCAATACCGGGCTGTCGGTCGGCAGCGTGCTGCAAGCCATCCAGGATGGTGATGGTGACAGCAGCACCCTGAACAACCTGCCTGATGGGGCGATCATCGGCCTGGGCAGCGACAGCTTCGGTGTACTGATCACCGCGCTGTCGGCCAACGCCAAAAGCAACCTGCTGTCCACACCCAGCCTGCTGACCCTGGACAACCAGCAAGCGGAAATCCTCGTCGGCCAGAATGTGCCCTTCCAGACCGGCTCGTTCACCACCAGTTCCTCGGGCGCCGACAACCCCTTCACCACCATCGAGCGCCAGGACATCGGGGTTACGCTCAAAGTCACCCCGCATATCAACGATGGCGCAACCCTGCGCCTGGAGATCGAGCAGGAAATTTCCTCGATTGCGCCATCTACTCAGGGCGTCAACGCGGTAGACCTGATCACCAACAAGCGCTCGATCAAGAGCACCGTGCTCGCCGAGGATGGCCAGGTGATCGTCCTGGGCGGGCTGATCCAGGACGACGTCACCCAGACCGATTCCAAGGTGCCCTTGCTCGGCGATATACCACTGCTGGGACGGCTGTTCCGCTCAAGCCGTGACACCCGTACCAAGCGCAACCTGATGGTTTTTCTGCGGCCCACGGTCGTGCGAGACGGCGCCGGGCTGGCCGCGCTGTCGGGCAAGAAGTACAGCGATATCCGCGTACTCGGCGATGTCCGCGACGGTTATCGACCCGGCATCCTACCGCGCGATCCCAGCCGCCTGTTCGACAAGCAGGGCCCGTCAACCATCGACCTGCGCGAGCAATAACGCAATGACCCCGGCAAGCCGGGGTCATCGAGTCTTCCAGAATCTGGGGTTCAGTCGAGGTACTGCATCTTGCGGCTCATGCCGCCGTCGACCACGAACTCCTGCCCTGTGACGAAGCCGGCCCGTGGCGACAGCAACCAGGCGACCATCGCCGCGACGTCTTCCACCGTGCCCACACGCCCCACCGGGTGCTGGGTATGGTCTTCACTACGTAGCGGCGCGTCGCGCTGGGCACGGCGGTCGCGAGCATCAATCCAGCCCGGGCTGACCGCATTGACCCGTACTTCCGGACCAAGGCTGATCGACAGCGCGTGGGTCAGTGCGACCAGACCGCCCTTGCTCGCCGCATAGGCTTCGCAATCGGCCTCCGACTGGGAGGCACGGGTCGAGGCGATGTTGACGATGGCCCCGCGGTGCGCACGCAGGTATGGCACGCAATGCTTGGCCAGCAACAGGGCACCGGTGAGATTGACTGCCAGGGTGCGGTTCCAGCGCGCCAGGTCGAGGCGTTCGAGCGGCAGGTTGTGCGGCTCGGACAGGCCGGCGTTGCACACCAGCGCATCGAGCCGGCCAAACTGCCCCAGCACTTCGGCCACGGCGACTTGCACCTGACTCTCCTGGCTGACATCCAGGGCCACGAACCAGGCCTGCTCACCCAGCGCCTTGGCCACCCGCGTGCCACGGCTACGGTCGACGTCGGCAAGCACCACATGCCAACCTTCGGCGATCAACCAGGCACTGATGCCCAGACCGATACCCCGCGCCGCCCCCGTAACCAGCGCCACCTTGCCATTCGTGGCACCGGCACGAGTCGGTTGCCAGTCCAGCGCAGCCTGCTCGCCCACCTGGGACTCGCTCACAAGGCTGCCAGGCCGCGGGCCAGGTCGGCCTGCAGATCGGCAACGTCTTCCAGGCCCACAGCCACGCGAATCAGATTATCGCGAATCCCGGCATTGGCCCGCTCGGCCGGCGACAGGCGCCCGTGGGAGGTGGTCGCCGGGTGAGCGATGGTGGTCTTGGTGTCGCCCAGGTTGGTGGTGATCGAGACCACCCGCGTAGCGTCGATAAAGCGCCAGGCGGCTTCGCGCCCGCCCTTGACCTCGAAACTCACCACTGCGCCGAATGCGCTCTGCTGACGTTTGGCCAACTCATGCTGCGGATGGCTCGGCAAACCGGCGTAGTAAACATGCTCGACACCTGGCTGCTGCTCCAGCCACTGGGCCAGATGCAGGGCACTGGCGCAATGGGCCTGCATGCGCACGCGCAAGGTTTCCAGGCCCTTGAGGAAGATCCAGGCGTTGAACGGACTAAGGGTTGGACCGGCGGTGCGCAGGAAGCCGACCACTTCCTTCATCTGCTCGGCACGACCGGCGACCACGCCGCCCATGCTGCGGCCTTGCCCGTCGATGTACTTGGTCGCCGAGTGCATGATGATGTCCGCACCCAACGCCAGGGGCTGCTGCAGGGCTGGGGTGCAGAAGCAGTTGTCCACCGCCAGCAGCGCGCCCTTGGCATGGGCGATATCGGCCAGAGCGGCGATGTCCACCAACTCCGCCAAGGGGTTGGACGGCGACTCGACAAACAGCAGGCGGGTGTTGGGCTTGAATGCCCCACGCCAGGCGTCCAGATCCGCCAGCGGCACGTAGTCCACTTCCACACCAAAGCGCTTGAGGTACTTCTCGAACAGGCTGATGGTCGAGCCGAATACGCTGCGCGAAACCAGTACATGGTCACCGCCGCTGCACAGGCTCATGACAATCGACAGAATCGCCGACATGCCCGATGAGGTGGCCACCGCTTGTTCGGCGCCCTCCAGCGCGGCAATACGCTCCTCAAAGGCGCGCACCGTCGGGTTGGTGTAGCGCGAGTAGACGTTGCCCGGCACCTCGCCGGCGAAGCGCGCCGCAGCATCGGCTGCGGTGCGGAACACATAGCTGGAGGTGGGGTAGATCGCCTCGCTGTGCTCGCCTTCCGGTGAACGATGCTGACCGGCGCGCACCGCCAGGGTGTCGAAACCCACACCGTCGAGATCGCTGTCGAGCCTGCCGGCTTCCCATTCCAGTGTCATATCGCTACCTCATGCTGACCATGGCCCCGACATCCAGGGCTGGTCTTCGATAACATCCCGGATCACCTCCGGGCTACGGTCTTGCTGCTTGCAGCTCAGTTGTTATACAGATCAATGATCGCGCTGACCGCCTGGGACTTGGCCTTGGTCAGGTCATTGCGCGCCTGGTCGATCCTGTTCAGGTAGGCCTCATCGACGTCGCCGGTGACGTACTTGCCATCGAACACCGCGCAGTCGAAGTTGGCAATCTTGATCTTCTTGCTACCACTGACCGCTTCGATCAGGTCCGTCAGGTCCTGATAAATCAGCCAGTCGGCGCCAATCAGCTCGGCAACCTGCTCGGTGCTGCGGTTGTGGGCGATCAGCTCATGGGCGCTGGGCATGTCGATGCCGTACACGTTGGGGTAACGCACCGCCGGCGCAGCCGAGCAGAAATAGACATTCTTCGCCCCGGCTTCGCGGGCCATCTGGATGATCTGCTTACAGGTGGTGCCGCGTACGATGGAGTCATCCACCAGCATCACATTCTTGCCGCGGAATTCCAGTTCAATGGCGTTGAGCTTTTGCCGCACGGATTTCTTGCGCGCCGCCTGGCCCGGCATAATGAAGGTGCGGCCGATATAGCGATTCTTGACGAAGCCTTCGCGGAACTTCACGCCCAGGCGATTGGCCAGTTCCAGCGCGGCAGTACGGCTGGTATCGGGGATCGGGATGACCACATCGATGTCATGTTCCGGACGCTCACGGAGAATCTTGTCGGCCAGCTTCTCGCCCATGCGCAGGCGCGCCTTGTACACCGAGATGCCGTCCATGATCGAATCCGGGCGCGCCAGATAGACATGCTCGAAGATGCACGGCGAGTAGCTCGGGTTGCTCGCACACTGGCGGGTATGCAGCTGGCCGTCTTCGGTGATGTACACCGCTTCGCCCGGTGCCAGGTCACGGATCAGGGTGAAACCAAGCACGTCCAGGGACACGCTCTCGGAGGCGATCATGTACTCCACGCCTTCATCGGTGTGGCGCTGACCGAAGACGATCGGGCGAATACCGTGGGGGTCGCGGAAGCCGACGATGCCGTAGCCGGTGATCATCGCCACCACCGCATAACCGCCCAGGCAACGCTCGTGTACGTCGGTGACCGCGGCAAACACGTCTTCTTCGGTCGGCTGCAGCTTGCCGCGCTGGGCCAACTCGTGGGCGAACACGTTGAGCAGCACTTCCGAATCGGAGTTGGTGTTCACATGGCGCAGATCGGACTCGTAGATTTCCTTGGCCAACTGCTCGACGTTGGTCAGGTTGCCGTTGTGCGCCAGGGTGATGCCATAGGGCGAGTTGACGTAGAACGGCTGCGCCTCGGCCGAGCTGGAGCTACCGGCGGTTGGGTAGCGGACATGGCCAATGCCCATGTGGCCGACCAGACGCTGCATGTGGCGCTGCTGAAACACGTCGCGCACCAGGCCGTTGTCCTTGCGCAGGAACAGCCGGCCCTCATGGCTGGTGACGATACCGGCAGCATCCTGGCCGCGGTGCTGAAGAACGGTGAGCCCGTCATACAGCGCCTGATTGACGTTCGATTTACCGACGATACCGACAATGCCACACATGTGCCGCAACCCCTACTGAGTGAAACAAGCTTAATGCGCGCCGCTCAAGGCAACTTCGGCCCCAAGAGCGCTTCTTTGAACGGCAATTCAGCAGGAGCGCTGATACCGCTGGCGAGCCACTGACTGGACATCCCGAGAATCAGGTTTTTCGACCAGTCCGCAACCATGAGAAAGTGCGGCAGCAGCGTCGATTGCTGCCACCAGGCATCCTGTTGCACCGGCGCCAGGCTGGTCAGCCCGACCGCCACAACGACCAGCAAGGCGCCGCGCGCCGCACCGAACACCATGCCCAGGAAACGATCCGTGCCCGACAGCCCGGTGACGCGGATCAACTCCCCAATCAGGTAATTGATCAACGCACCCACCAGCAGGGTGAACACGAACAACAGTATGCAGGCGGCGATAACACGCGCCGACGGTGTTTCGATAAATTCGCTGAGGTGTACCGAAAGGGCGCCGCCGAACATCCAGGCGACCACCCCGGCAATGATCCAGGTGAGCAGCGACAAGGCCTCTTTGACGAAGCCACGGCTCAAGCTGATCAGGCTTGATACGGCGATGACGGCGATAATCGCCCAATCGACCCAGGTGAATGCCACGTTTCAGGCTACCGACGGAAAAGGCGCTGCATTTTAACAGAGCGCCGGGGTTCGGGTAAGCAAAGGATTGCAGTCATCAGACAAGCTTCTGCTGCAGGCTACCCGGGTGGCTTATCCCTGCTCGGGCTGGAAACGCACGACAAAACCGTTGAGTTTCTGCTGACGGTTAAGCAAGTCACGCAAGCGGTCGGCCTCGGCGCGCTCGATCAAGGGCCCGACGAACACTCGGTTCATCCCGTCGACACTGCGGATATAGGCGTTGTAGCCCTGGGTGCGCAGGGTCTTCTGCAGGGTTTCCGCGCCAGCGCGGCTGGACAGGCTCGCCAGCTGCACCGACCAGCTGACCGGCAGCTTGTTGGCATCCAGACGGCTAGGCGCAGCTACTGGAGCACTTGCAACAGGCGGCGCGGGCGTGGCGGCGGGTGCTGGCTGAGGCGCGGGGGCGGATTGGGAGGCTGGCGCTTCGGCAGCAAGGGCCGAAGTGTCGACCTCGGGGGTCTGCTCAAGCAAATCGCCAATGGGATCGGCGGGATCGGCCGGCACCGGCTCATCGGGCAGCGCCTGCGGGTCTGGCACTAGCGCAGGCTGCATCTCGATCTCAGGCATCGTCGGCACCTGAGGCACGGGCGGTGCATCGACCACCACGCGGCGCAGTTCATCCTCACGCGACAGCAGCATCGGCAGAAAAATCACCGCCAGCGCCACCAGTACCAAGGCACCGACAAAACGCTGCTTCAACCCGTTATCCAGCAAAGCCATCCTGCACGTCCCCTTGGGCATGGCGGGCCAGCCATTCCAGGGCCTCGGCCACGCAGTAGAAAGATCCAAACAGCACGATTTCATCGCCCTCGCCTGCATGCTCGCATTGAGCACGCAGGGCCTCACTTACCGAAGCCCAGGCACTCACTGTAGCGCCCTGCGCCTGCAGGTGAGCCTGCAACTGCTCAACCGGGCGACTCCGCACGGTTGCCAGCGGTACCACAGCCCAGTCGGCAAATACCGTCAGCAGCGGCGCAACCACACCTGCAAGATCCTTGTCAGCCAGCAAACCGAACACGGCATGACGGCGGACCGATTGCGATTGCCTCTGCAGACGTTGCGCCAAATAGTCGGCCGCGTGGGGATTATGCCCAACATCGAGCAGCAGCGTGAGACTCTTGCCCTGCCAATTGAGCGCTCGCCGATCCAGACGGCCAGTGACTCGCGTACTGAGCAAGGCGCGCTGCAAGGACGCTTGCGTCCAGGGCAGATCGAGCAGAGCGTAGGCCTGCAGAGCAAGGGCTGCGTTTTCCATGGGTAATTCGAGCAGCGGCAACCCATTAAGTTGCAGTACCTGCCCTTGCCCATCCAGACCGCGCCAGTCCCAGTGCTGCGTCTTTACATAAAGGTCGTAGTCACGGCCGCGCAGGAACAGGGGTGCATCCAGACTGGCCACGGCCTCGAAAATCGGCAACGGTGGATCGAGATCGCCACACAGCGCTGGCTTACCGGCCCGCAGAATGCCAGCCTTCTCGAAGGCCACCGACTCACGGGTGTCACCCAACCAGTCAGCATGGTCCAGGCCGATGCTGGTAATCAGGGCAAGGTCGGGGTCGAGCAGATTGACCGCATCCAGACGCCCGCCCAAGCCGACTTCCAGGACCACTGCATCCAGATCGGCCCGCTGAAACAGCCAGAAAGCGGCCAGCGTGCCCATCTCGAAATAGGTCAGGGACACCTCGGCACGCGCCGCCTCGACTGCAGCAAAGGCCTCGCACAGCTCAGCATCACTGGCTTCACGGCCATTGAGCATGACCCGCTCGTTGTAGCGCAGCAGGTGGGGCGAGGCATAAACGCCAACCTTGAGCCCCTGTTCACGCAGCAGCGCGGCGATAAACGCGCAGGTCGAGCCTTTGCCATTGGTGCCGGTCACAGTAATGATGCGTGGCGCCAGGCGTGGCAGCGCCAGGCGCTGCAGCACGCTATGCGAGCGTTCCAGCCCCATGTCGATGGCGCTGGGGTGCAACTGCTCCAGATAGGCCAGCCATTCGGCCAGGGAGCCTGGGGTCATGCGCTGACAGCAACAACAGACGGCGATGGCAGGTGCATGAACTGCGCCAGCACACGACCCAGACGGGTACGCAGCTCATGGCGCGGGATGATCATGTCGATGGCGCCGTGTTCAAGCAGGAACTCGCTGCGCTGGAAGCCTTCCGGCAGTTTTTCCCGCACGGTCTGCTCGATAACCCGCGGGCCGGCAAAACCGATCAGCGCCTTGGGCTCGGCCACGATAATGTCACCGAGCATCGCCAGGCTGGCCGAGACACCGCCATACACCGGATCGGTCAATACGGAAACGAAGGGAATGCCTTCCTCACGCAGACGGGCCAGCACTGCCGAGGTCTTGGCCATCTGCATCAGCGAGATCAGCGCTTCCTGCATGCGTGCACCACCCGAGGCGGAGAAACAAACGAACGGGCAACGACGCTCCAGCGCCACGTTAGCCGCCTGCACGAAACGCTCCCCGACGATGGCCCCCATCGAGCCGCCCATAAAGGAGAACTCAAAGGCACAGGCCACCACCGGCATGTTCTGCAAGGTGCCACTCATGGCAATCAAGGCATCCTTTTCACCGGTTTGCTTCTGCGCACCGGCCAGACGGTCCTTGTACTTTTTGCTATCGCGAAACTTCAGACGGTCGACAGGCTCCAGATCGGCGCCGATTTCCTCACGGCCTTCGGCATCGAGGAATATGTTCAGCCGCGCGCGCGCGTCGATACGCATGTGGTGGTTGCACTTCGGGCAGACATCCAGGGTCTTTTCCAGCTCGGGCTTGTAGAGCACCGCTTCACAGGACGGGCACTTGTGCCACAGGCCTTCCGGCACCGAGCTCTTCTTGATTTCGGAACGCATGATCGAGGGGATCAGTTTGTCTACCAACCAGTTGCTCATGCTCTTCATTCTCCAACGCTGGGGTCGACCGCTGACCCGGCGGGCCTTCGATCAGACGAATTCACAATAGCAGCCTTGTTGCGCAGGGACCGTACCTCCCACGCTCGCCACCTGGACTATTCCCGCCGTGCGGGCAACAGCTTAGTGGACGGCGCAGCAAGGGCAGCCGTCACATCGTCGCCGGCGCGACTCAGGCCGATCTCACCGCACGCACAAAAGCACGAATCTTCTCGGCATCCTTGATGCCCTTGCTCAGCTCGACACCGCCACTGACATCCACGCCATAGGGCCGGACCTGGGCAATGGCCACCGCCACGTTCGCCGCATCCAGACCGCCAGCGAGAATGATCGGCCGAGCACTGTCGCGCGGCACCAGCGACCAGTCGAATGCCTCACCGGTACCACCTGGCACCCCTTCAACATAGGTGTCGAGCAAAATACCGGCTGCATCCGCATAGCGCGCCATGGCAGCAGCCAGGTCATCGCCCGGCTTCACCCGCAAGGCCTTGAGGTAGGGCCGCGCGTAACGCGCACAGGTTTCTGGGGTTTCATCACCATGAAACTGCAGCAGATCCAGCGGCACGGCAGCCAGGATATCGCTGAGCTCGCGATGCGTAGCATCGACGAACAGCCCCACCGTGGTCACGAACGGCGGCAAGGCCGCGATAATCGCCTGCGCCTGTGCCACGGTCACGGCCCGCGGGCTCTTGGCATAGAACACCAGGCCGATGGCGTCAGCGCCCGCCTGAGCCGCTGCCAGTGCATCCTCTATACGGGTAATGCCACAGATCTTGCTGCGAACGACGGCCAAAACACAGTACCTACTGATAAAAAATCGATGGTAACAAACACCCGCTCAGGCGTCAGCCGCCACGTCGGGCAGGCCGGAAAGGAAATGCGGCCCGAGGTAACGGGTGGGCAGATCGAACTCGGCAGGATAGTCGACCTGTATCAGGTACAGGCCGTAAGGATGCGCCGTCACCCCACCGGTACGCCGCACCCCGGTTTCCAGCACCTCACGCGCCCACTCGACAGGGCGCTCGCCCGCCCCGATGGTCATCAGTACGCCGGCAATATTGCGCACCATGTGATGCAGAAAGGCGTTGGCGCGGATATCCAGCACGATAAAGCGGCCATGTTGCAGCAGCTCGAGGTGGTGCACGGTCTTGATCGGCGACTTGGCCTGGCACTGCCGCGCACGGAAGGCACTGAAGTCATGGGTGCCCAGAAACGCCTTGGCCGCTTCACGCATACGCGCAAGATCCAGCGGGCGATGGTTCCAGGTCACCTCTTCGGCCATGTGCGCAGGGCGGATCGGGTCGTTGTAGATCACGTAACGATAACGCCGCGCCATGGCGCAGAAGCGCGCATCGAAGTGCCGCGGCATAAAACGCGCCCAGGCCACGCTGATATCGCCCGGCAAATTCATATTGGTGCCCATGATCCAGGCATGCTCGGTGCGCTCGACAGTCGTGTCGAAATGCACGACCTGGCCACTGGCATGCACCAGCGCATCGGTGCGTCCGGCGCAACTGAGGGTGATGGCTGCGCCACCCGCCACCCGCGAGAGCGCTTTCTCCAGGGACTCCTGAATCGACGGCACGCCAGCGCGCTGACGCTGGAAGCCGCGATAGCGCGAGCCTTTGTATTCGATACCCAGGGCGACTTTATAAACGCCAACGGCAGCCGAATCGGCTGCCGCTGTAGAGGTTGTTGCATCAGACATTGATTAAACCAGTTTAGAAATCAGCTCACGTGCTTCCTGCTGCTGACCTTCGTCACCTTCACTGACCACCTCATCGAGGATGTCACGGGCACCTTCGGTGTCCCCCATATCGATGTAGGCACGGGCCAGATCGAGTTTGGTCGCGGTTTCGTCGGTCCCGGAGAGGAAGTCGAAATCATCGTCATCATCCGCATCCAGCCCGGCCGCATAGTCGACAGCTGGCGGCGGCGCATCGGCAGGCGAAGCATCAAGACTCTCGGACAACTGATCCAGCTCGGCGGTCACACTGTCGAGTTGTGCAGCGAAGCTGTCGGCCTTTGGAGCAGCCGGCTCATCATCACCCAGCGAGAGGTCGAAATCGGATGGCAGGTCAAACGCGTCCTCCTCGGCCAGAAGCGAAGGAGTCGGCTCGGCTGCAGCAGCCGGTGCCGGTTCATCATCAAGGCTGAGCAGGAAGTCGTCTTCCTCGGAGGTGTCACCGACACTGCTGTCAAGATCGAGGGTGAAGTCCGCCAGGTCATCGCTGAGTGCAGCATCGCCCTGTACTTCATCATCCAGGGCCAGATCGAAAGCCAGATCATCCGCTGCGGCGGCCGGAGTCGACGGAACCGACAGGTCCAGGTCCGAATCCAGGGACAAGCCATCCAGATCATCCAGCGCGGCATCCGCCGATTTCGGCTGATCGTCATCCAGATCGGATGACAGATCATCCAGACTCAGGTCGAAACCGTCATCCAGATCAGCCGGCGCATTACCGCCCCGAGGCTCATCGAGGGTCAGATCGTCCAGACTGAAGCTATCGAGATCGTCCTGGCTGACTGCGGCAGCAGCGAAGCCTGCGCCGAGCACTGCCATGGCCGGGTAGCGCGCCTTGAGCTGATCGACATCCGCCGCAGCACCACCAATTTCACGCAGCTCATTTTCTTGCCGGGCAAAACCTTCACGGTCGCCCAGCTCGGCATGCACTTCCATCAGTTTCAAACGCAGGTCCGCACGATGCGGCTCGTCGTTGATGGCGTTCTGCAGCAACTCGGCAGCCTGGTTGAAACGACCGTAGGCAATATAGATATCCGCCTCGCCCAGGGCATCGCCGGTTTGCGCTGTAACAGGCGCCTCACTCGACGGCTCGCTGCCCAGGTCATCACTCATACCCTCGAAACTGTCTGCTGGCAGTTCCAGGTCACTGTCATAGGGCGACGCATCACTGCCAGCAAGTTGGCGATCTTCGTGTGCTTCAGCTTCTTTCATGGCATTGCGGCGTGACACCATCATCAACGCGATAAGCAACGCCAACAGGGCAATACCACCGCCAATGCCAAGCAACATGGGGTTGGCAAACAGATCGTCGAGCATACCGCGCTCAGCAACCGGCTCGACTGGAGCGGCGGGCTTGGGCGGAACAACCGGATTAGCAGGCGCTGGCTCGGCAGGTTCTGCCTGTGCGGCAGGTGGTGTCGCAGCATCGGCTGGTGCCGGCGAAGCAGCCTCAGGCTCGGCGTAATTGTAATCCGGCTGCGCCTGCGGTTCTGCTTGCGGCGCCGCGGGGTCAGCAGGCATAGCAGCTTCAGGCTGAGCTTCAGCCGGCGCGGCAGGAGCCGCAGGTGCTTCAGCAGCACCTGCTGGCTCAGCGGTGCTGCCTGGCTGAGCCAGATCAGCCTGCAGCTTGGCGAGCTGATCATCCTTGAGCTGGATCAGGCGCTGCAGCTTATCAAGCTGCCCTTCCAGGTCACCGAGACGGCTCTTGAGTTCGTCATTCTCCCGACGCGTAGAATCCAGGCTCTCCTGAGTGACCGCCAGCTTATCGCTAAGGGCTTTGCTGCCAGCAGCACCGGTATCGCTACCACGAGTGGCGTCACCACTGTCGGCAGCCAGCAACTTGAGGCTGTCCTGAGTCTGAGCCTGAGCAGGAGCGGCCCCTGCTGCACTGCGGCGGGTAGCATCGAGCTGCCGAGCACTGGCCCCTACGGCACGACGCTCACGCCAGGCGGCGTTCTGCTCCGCAACTTGCGCCAGTGCCTCGCGCTGAGTGCGAGCAGTGATCTGTTCGCCCTCAGGCAGACGCAGCACCTGGCCGCTCTTCATCCGATTGATATTGCCGTCAATAAAGGCGCCCGGATTAAGGTCCTGAATCGCCAGCATGGTCTGGTGCACGCTGCCATTACCGCGCGCACGCTGGGCAATTTCCCAGAGTGTGTCGTTCGCAGTGGTCCGGTATTCGCCACCGGGCGCAGCGCTACGGGCTACTGGCGCCGCAGACGGTGCCGGCGCGCTTACAGGCGCACGACTCGCGGCAGGTGCAACCGGTGCAGAGACCGGCGCGCGCGGCGCAGGGGCAGCCACGGGCAACTGCGGCGCAGCAGCTGCTGCGGTCTGCGGGGAATACAACGGTGGATCGAGTAACAGGGTGTATTCACGCAGCAGGCGACCATTGGGCCAGAGCACTTCAACGAGAAAGTTCAAATAAGGTTCACGCACCGGCTTGCTGGACGTCACGCGAATAACGCTTTTGCCATTGGCCTTGATAATCGGTGTGAACTTGAGATCGGTCAGGAAATACTGACGGTCAACGCCCGCCTTGTTGAACTCATCCGGAGACGCCAGGTTAGGCAGCACTTCGTTGGTGGCAAGGTCACGAACCTCGAGCAACTCGATCTCCGCCACCAAGGGCTGGTTGAGAGCCGATTGCAAGGTAACCTCACCCAGCCCCAGCGCATGCGCCATGCCGGACGACAGCGCCGAAGCGGCGGCGATTGCCAGCACCAGTTTGCGAACCCGAACCATAGCGTTATCCCTTGTTTTATCTTTTCTCGAACAGCGAGAGGGGCCTATTGTTCGCTGCCTGTCTCCGTCCTCGGACGGCTCCCCATTCAGCAAACAACTCAGCCAGTATTGACAAGCTCGAAAGATTCTTCAAATTTCTAGGTAAGTATCTTTTACAGATAGTGTTTTATCAATAACTCAGCCAATTGCACAGCATTCAGCGCCGCGCCTTTTCTCACGTTATCAGACGTAATCCACAAATTGAGCTCTGTAGGATCATCAATACCGCCGCGTACCCGGCCAACATAGGGCACATCTTGGCCGACTGCATCGCCGACAACCGTGGGGAAATCCTTCGGTTCTACATATTCCAAAACCGTGGAAGAGGCCAGATGAGCTAACACTGCCTCCATATTCACAGGACCGGCTGCCTGCAGCGAAACACTGATGCTATCGCCAAAGAATACCGGCGCCTGCAAACAGGTGGTCGATACCGGCAGATCGGGCAGCGCCAGCAGTTGCTTGAGCTCCTCCCCCACGCGCCGCTCCAGCACACCATGGCCCTGCTCATCGGGCGCATCGACCTGGGCCAGCAGGTTGAAGGCCATCTGCTGTTCGAACAGACGCGGTTCAAGCGGCCGCCCATTAAGCAGCTCTGCGGTCTGCCGGGCCAGCTCGGCAACGCCTTCACGACCACGACTGGAGACGGCCAGACAGGCGGTAACGGTCAAGCGCCGAACCTCCACCTGCTCACGCAATGCTGCGAGAACAATGGCGACGGCAACGGCCGGCGCACAAGGGCTACTCAATTGATAAGGGGCAACCAACCCGTCGAGTACACTCGCATTGACCTCGGGCACCACCCGCGGCGCCTGTGTCGATGGCAAGGCACCGCTGAGGTCGATGACCTGGCAACCGGCCGCCAGGGCCTTGTCGATATGCGCCAGGGTCACGCTGGGATGGGCGGCGAAAAACACCAGACGCACCCGGGAAAAGTCGAACCCCTCAACGGCGGCGACGCGCAGGTTACGCTCTTTGAACGACAGCGTGCGCCCAGCGGATTCAGCGCCGGCCAGCACGTGTAGCTCGCCAACAGGAAATTCGCGCTCATCGAGCACCTGCACCAGGGTTTCGCCCACACTGCCGGTGGCGCCAATTATTGCGAGATCAAAACGGGGAGTCATGGGGACTTCATTTAGCAAGGAACCAGCTGTGCACTGTATAGAGCACGCCCCCAAATGCAAAGGAGCGGGGGCGTCGAGCAATGGTCAAACCACTCCTCGACACCACCCACCCCTGAGCAAGGCGCCTAGCCGATCATTTAACGCTCCAGCAGGATCCGCAGCATGCGCCGCAGCGGCTCGGCCGCACCCCATAGCAACTGGTCACCCACGGTGAACGCACCGAGGTACTGCGAGCCCATATTGAGTTTGCGCAGACGCCCGACCGGTACGCTCAGGGTCCCCGTCACAGCCGTCGGACCCAGCTCGCGGATGCTCGCTTCACGCTGGTTCGGCACCAGCTTGACCCAGGGGTTGTGCTGGCTGATCAAGCCTTCGATGTCCGACAGCGGCACATCCTTGTTCAGCTTGATGGTCAGCGCCTGGCTGTGGCAGCGCATGGCGCCGATGCGCACGCACAGGCCGTCGACCGGGATCGGGTTCTTGAAGCGGCCGAGGATCTTGTTGGTTTCCGCCTGCCCTTTCCACTCTTCACGGCTCTGGCCGTTCGGCAGTTCCTTGTCGATATAAGGAATCAGGCTGCCAGCCAGGGGCACGCCGAAGTTGTCGACTGGGAACGACTCACCGCGCATGGCTTCGGCTACTTTGCGGTCGATATCCAGAATGGCGCTGGCCGGGTCAGCCAGTTCATCGGCTACCGAGGCGTTGATCGCGCCCATCTGCTTGATCAGCTCGCGCATGTTCTGCGCGCCGGCACCAGAAGCCGCCTGATAGGTCATGGCACTCATCCACTCGACCAGACCAGCCTCGTACAGACCGCCCAGGGCCATCAGCATCAGGCTGACGGTGCAGTTGCCGCCGATATAGTTCTTGGTGCCGGCATCGAGCTGCTGATCGATCACCTTGCGGTTGACCGGATCAAGCACGATGACCGAGCTGTCGTCCATGCGCAGCGACGAGGCGGCGTCGATCCAGTAACCCTGCCAGCCGGCTTCGCGCAGCTTGGGGAAGACTTCGCTGGTGTAGTCGCCACCTTGGCAGGTGAGAATAACGTCCAGGCTTTTCAGCTCGTCAATGCTGTAGGCGTCCTTCAAAGGCGCCGTTTCCTTGCCAATCGCAGGGCCTTGGCCGCCAACATTGGAGGTGGTGAAGAACACCGGCTCGATCAAGTCGAAGTCCTGCTCTTCCAGCATGCGTTGCATCAGCACGGAACCGACCATGCCGCGCCAACCGATCAGACCTACACGTTTCATAACCACTACACCTATATAAGCTGACCGCCGGAACCCTCCGGCGGGCCAAGAAGATTACAGACTACGCAACGCTTCGACTACTGCATCGCCCATCGCCGCCGTGCCGACCTTGGTCGTACCGGCGCTATAGATGTCGCCGGTACGCAGGCCTTGATCCAGCACCTTGCTCACGGCCAGTTCGATAGCATCGGCTGCAGCCGTCTGATTGAAGCTGTAACGCAACATCATCGATACCGACAGAATGGTCGCCAGCGGGTTGGCAATGCCTTGCCCGGCAATATCCGGCGCGCTGCCGTGGCACGGCTCGTACATGCCTTTGTTGTTGGCATCCAGGGACGCCGACGGCAGCATGCCGATGGAGCCGGTGAGCATCGAGGCCTCATCCGAAAGAATGTCGCCGAACATATTGTCGGTGACCATCACGTCGAACTGCTTCGGCGCGCGCACCAGTTGCATGGCGGCGTTGTCGACGTACATGTGGCTCAGTTCGACGTCCGGGTAGTCCTTGGCCACTTCGATCACCACGGCGCGCCACAGCTGGCTGGAGGCCAGGACGTTGGCTTTGTCCACCGAGCAGAGCTTCTTGCCGCGCACGCGGGCCATGTCGAAGCCGACACGGGCGATACGGCGAATTTCACTCTCGCTGTACGGCAGGGTGTCGTAGGCCATGCGCTCGCCGTTTTCCAGCACCTTGCTCTCGCGCGGCTGGCCGAAATAGATGCCGCCGGTCAGCTCACGCACGATCAGAATGTCCAGACCCGCGACGATTTCGCGTTTGAGGCTGGAGGCATCGGCCAGTTGCGGGTAGAGAATCGCCGGACGCAGGTTGCCGAACAGCCCCAGCTGCGAGCGAATCTTCAGCAGGCCGCGCTCCGGACGGATCGCTGGGTCAATGGCGTCCCACTTAGGGCCACCGACAGCGCCGAGTAGAATGGCATCGGCGGCCTTGGCACGGGCCAGAGTTTCATCGGCCAGCGGCACGCCATAACGGTCGATGGCCGCACCACCGAGGTCATCGAAGCTCAGCTCGAAACCCAGGTTGTACTTATCATTGGCCAGGTTCAGCACCTTGACCGCTTCGGCCATGATTTCCGGGCCAATACCGTCGCCGGGGAGAATCAGAATCTGCTTACTCATTGCATCCTCATCAAACCGTAGGGTGCGCCGTGCGCACCAATTAAATAGTGAGTCGTTCGGTGCGCACAGCCTAGGCGGGCCCGCACACCCTACTTGATTGCGCCGAACAGCCAGGGGCTGCGCTGCTGATAGGTGGTTTCAAAGGTCTTGATCGCGTCGCTGTCCTGCAGGGTCAGGCCGATATCGTCCAGGCCATTGAGCAGGCAGTGCTTGCGGAAAGCATCGACCTCGAAGCTGTACTGCACGCCATCCGGGCGGGTCACGGTTTGCCCGGCCAGGTCGACAGTCAGCTGGTAGCCAACCGTGGCTTCGGCCTGCTGAAACAGCGCATCGACCTCGTCTTCGTTGAGGATGATCGGCAGCAGACCATTCTTGAAGCTGTTGTTGAAGAAGATATCGGCAAAGCTCGGCGCGATGATCGTACGAAAACCGTACTCCTCAAGCGCCCAGGGCGCGTGCTCGCGGGATGAACCACAACCGAAGTTTTCCCGCGCCAGCAGCACGCTGGCGCCCTGATAACGCGGGAAGTTGAGTACGAAGTCCTGGTTCACCGGACGCTTGGAGTTGTCCTGATTGGGCTGGCCGACATCATGGTAGCGCCACTCATCGAACAGGTTCGGGCCAAAGCCGGTGCGCTTGATCGACTTCAAGAACTGCTTGGGGATGATCTGGTCCGTGTCGACGTTGGCCCGATCCAGTGGAGCGACCAGGCCGGTGTGTTGAGTAAAGGCTTTCATCGTCAGCTCCTTAGGCCTGGATCAATTCGCGCACATCGATAAAGCGACCGGTCACCGCCGCGGCGGCGGCCATCGCCGGGCTGACCAGGTGAGTACGCCCACCGGCGCCCTGGCGGCCCTCGAAGTTGCGGTTGGAGGTGGAGGCGCAATGCTCGCCACTGCCGAGTTTGTCCGGGTTCATCGCCAGGCACATGGAGCAGCCCGGCTCGCGCCATTCAAAACCGGCTTCAATAAAGATGTGGTGCAAACCTTCTTTCTCCGCCTGGGCTTTGACCAAGCCGGAGCCCGGCACCACCATTGCCTGCTTGATGGTGCTGGCGACCTTGCGGCCCTTGGCCACTTCAGCGGCGGCGCGCAAATCTTCGATGCGCGAGTTGGTGCAGGAGCCGATAAATACCCGATCCAGCTGGATATCGGTGATCGCCTGATTGGCCTGCAAGCCCATGTATTTCAGGGCGCGGGTAATCGAATCCTTCTTCACCGGGTCGTTTTCGGCGGCCGGATCCGGCACATTCTGGTCAACCGCCAGAACCATTTCAGGCGAAGTGCCCCAGCTAACCTGCGGCTTGATGTCTTCGGCGCGCAGCTCAACCACGGTGTCGAAATGCGCATCGGCGTCGGACACCAGATCTTGCCACTGCGCCACAGCCTTGGCCCAATCTGCGCCCTTGGGTGCGAACGGGCGGCCTTCGACGTAGGCGATGGTTTTCTCATCTACCGCCACCAGGCCAACACGGGCACCGGCTTCGATGGACATGTTGCAGATGGTCATGCGCCCTTCCAGGGACAGTTCGCGGATCGCACTACCGGCGAACTCCAACGCGTGACCGTTGCCACCGGCAGTACCGATCTTGCCAATTATCGCAAGGACGATGTCCTTGGCTGTGACGCCGAACGGCAGCTTGCCTTCAACACGCACTTGCATGTTCTTCATTTTCTTCGCCACCAGACACTGGGTGGCGAGCACGTGCTCGACCTCCGAGGTGCCGATGCCATGGGCCAGCGCACCGAATGCACCATGGGTCGAAGTGTGCGAATCGCCGCAGACCACGGTCATGCCCGGCAGGGTGGCGCCCTGCTCCGGGCCGACGACGTGGACGATGCCCTGGCGGATATCGTTCATCTTGAACTCAAGGATGCCGAAGTCATCGCAGTTCTCGTCCAGGGTTTGCACCTGAATGCGCGACACTTCATCGGCGATGGCTTCCAGGCCACCCTGACGCTCGGCCTTGGTGGTCGGCACGTTGTGATCCGGGGTGGCGATGTTGGCGTCGATGCGCCAAGGCTTGCGACCCGCCAGGCGCAGCCCTTCGAAAGCCTGGGGCGAGGTCACTTCGTGAAGGATATGCCGGTCGATGTAGATCAGCGACGAGCCATCGTCGCGGCGCTTCACTTCGTGCATTTCCCAGAGCTTGTCGTACAGCGTTTTGCCGGCCATCAGCGGGTCCTCATCAGCGTATTTCTATGCCTGGGCGAATAGCCCTTTGGCTTATGGGGTAATCCTATGGGTGCTAGTGAAATTACTCAAATTCATATTTTTTATTCAAAGGATTCCTGGTAGGAATAGAGCACCTTCATCACAGCGCGCACTCGACCATGGACCTCGCCACACTCAAAGCCTTTATCGCCATCGCCGAGCTGGGCAGTTTTTCCGAGGCAGCTGAACGTCTGCACCTGACCCAGCCGGCCGTCAGCAAACGCATCGCCAGCCTGGAGCAGCAACTTGATGTGCGCCTGTTCGACCGCCTGGGCCGCGAGGTGGGCTTGACCGAGGCCGGCCGCGCCCTGCAGCCGCGGGCTTACCAGATTCTCAATGTGCTCGATGATACGCGCCGTGCACTGACCAACCTGAATGGCGAGATCAGCGGTCGCCTGACATTGGCCACCAGCCACCATATTGGCCTGCACCGCTTGCCACCGTTGCTGCGCGCCTTCACCCGGGCGCACCCGCAAGTGGCGCTGGATATCCAGTTCCTCGACTCCGAGGTGGCTTATGAAGAAGTCCTGCATGGCCGCGCCGAGCTGGCGGTGATCACCTTGGCTCCGGAAACCCGCGAGCCGGTGCATGCGGTGGCCGTGTGGGACGACCCCCTGGATTTCGTCGCTGCCCCCGAACATCCGCTGGCCCGCGCCGCCTCGATCAGCCTGGCCGATGTCGCCCAACACCCGGCCGTATTTCCCGGTGGCAACACCTTCACCCACCATATCGTTCGGCGCCTGTTCGAGGCTCAGGGCCTGAGCCCGAATATCGCCATGAGCACCAATTACCTGGAGACCATCAAGATGATGGTTTCCATTGGCCTGGCCTGGAGTGTGCTGCCGCGCACCATGCTCGATGAACAAGTCGCGCGTCTGCCTCTACCCGGCATCCAGTTGCGGCGGCAACTGGGCTACATTTCGCATACCGAGCGAACCCTGTCGAATGCAGCTCGCGCATTTATGCGCTTGCTCGATGAGCATGCCGATTGTCTTGCACAGGCGCCGACACCGGGGCTAACGTGAGGCCATAACGATAAGAAAGGCCCCCACGATGCATGCACACTTTCCCTATGCCCGGGTTCGACAGCCACTGCGCGCAGAAAGGTATGGCCATGGCCAATTCCAGTGACACCCCACCACTGCCCCATATTCCCGCGCTCGACCCTGCGGCATTCGAGCAAAGCTGGGGGGACGCCCCTCGCCTGCTGGCGGCGCTCAATGGCGCCCACCTGGGCGCCTGGTTCTGGGATGTGGACAGCGGCCGGGTAAGCTGGTCCCGTGGCGCGCAGGCGCTTTTCGGGCTGGATGCTGCACAGCCGCTGACCGAGACGGTCGATTATATCGCCCTTATTCCGGAAGACGAGCGCACCGAAGTCCTGGAGAAATTCCAGGCAGTGCTGCGGGGTGAACCCACGCCAATTCCCCTGCAGCATCGCATTCGCTGGCCCGACGGTAGCCTGCATTGGCTGGAAATCAGCGGCAGCCTGCAAACGATGCAAGACGGCAAGGCGCAGATGTTCGGGGTAATCCGCGACATCACCGCACAGCAAGAACGCGCCCAGGCGCTGCAGAACTCCGAGCAACGCTTTGCTGACCTGTTCAATCTGAGCCCCGACGTGATGCTTCTGGTGAAGTACGACTCCGGGGTTATCGTTGAGGCCAACCGTAACTTCAGCAGCACATTTGGCTGGTCGACCCAAGAGGTCCTCGGTCGCACCACGCTGGAGCTGGATATCTGGGTGCATACGTCACAGCGTGACCAGTTACGACGAACCATTCTCGACAGCGCAGAACCCGTACTGCAGGAAGTGCAACTGCGCGCCAAAGACCAGCGCGTGCTGGACGGGGTAATGTCCAGCCAATACATCACCCTCGATGGCCAGGGCCATATTCTCAGCTCGTTTCTCGACACCACTGAGCGTAAGCGCGCCGAAGAAGCCCTGCGCATCAGTGAGGAAAAATTCTGCCAGGCGTTCAAGCATACTCCCGATGCAGTGGTGATCACGGAAAAGGCCACGGGGCGCTTCATCGAGATCAACGCCGGTTTCGAGCGACAATTCGGTTGGAGCAGCGCCGAAACACTGGGCCGCACATCCCTGGAAATGGGCTTATGGACGGACCCTGGCGACCGCCTGCGCATGCTCGACGCCATCGACCGAGACGCTCTGGACGCGCTCGAAGTGCGCATGTTCAGGCGCGATGGCAGCCTGAGCAGCAACCTTATGGCAGGGGGTGAGATCGAACTGGACGGGCGCACTTGCCTGGTCCTGACGGTACGCGACATCACCCGTCAGCGCGCTCAGGAGCGCGCTCTACAGGAGAGCCAGGAGCGCCTCACCCTGGCCCTGGAGTCCGCCGACCTGGGCACCTGGGAATGGCATATCCCCAGCGATCAACTATTCGCCTCAGCGCGCGCCTCGTGCCTGCACGGCTTGGCCCAAACGCCCTATAACGGCGACTTTCGAACCTTCTTCGCCAATGTACCCATGGCCGATCGGCACGCCCTGCGCCAAGCCTACGACGAGTTGGTTCAGGGGGTTCGCCAGGATTACCAGGTGACCTACCGCACGCTGGATAACGAGCAGCACAGCCATTACTTGGAAAGCACGGCCAAACTGTATTGCGATGGCCAGGGCCAGCCTTTGCGCATGGCCGGCATTCTTACCGACATCACCGAGAGAGTGATTCGTCAGCAGCGTCTGAAGGACTCCGAAGAGAAGTTCATCACCCTGTTCCAGGCCAGCCCCGACCCAATTGCCGTTACCACTATCGATCAGGGCCAAATCCTGGAAATCAACCCGAGCTTCACCCAGGCCTTTGGCTGGCAACCTGCCGAGGCGATCGGGCGTAGCGTGCTGGACCTGAATTTCTGGGCAGACTTGCAGCAGCGCCCTGCACTCTACGCAAAATTCAAAGCCTGCCAGGGGCTCGACAATGAAGTGGCAGAATTTCGTGATCGCCAGGGTCGCACCTTTACCTGCGTGGTGTCCTGTCGACCGATCGAGGTCGCGGGCCAATCGTGCATTCTGACCACCTTTCGCGATATCACTGAGCGCCAACGAGCGGAGGCAGCGCTCAAGGCCAGTCAGGAGAAATTCTTCAAGGCCTTTCAGTCCAGCCCGGACGCCATCACCATTACCGAGCGTGATACCGGCCACTACCTGGAGGTCAACGAAGGCTTCACGCGACTGACCGGCTACTGCGCCGATGAAGTGCTCGGACGGACAGTCCACGAGTTGAATATCTGGGCCGATCCAAACCAACGCCAGTTGATCCTCGACACCCTGCAACGCGACGGCCGTGTCCATCACTTGGAAGTTATGGGCCGTGACCGTCATGGCGGTCTCCTGCACGTCGAGGTCTCGGTGGAGCAGATCGAACTCGACAACCAGGCCTGCCTGCTGCTGACCGCACGGGATATCAGCGCACTCAAGGCTGCCCAGGCTCAGGTGCAACATCTGGCCTATCACGATTCACTGACCAACCTGCCCAACCGCGCCCTGCTGATGGACCGCCTGACCCAGCAGATCTCCCTGCTCAAGCGTCATGAACTGCGCGGTGCCCTGCTATTTCTGGACCTGGACCATTTCAAACACATCAACGACTCGCTGGGTCATCCGGTCGGCGATGCCGTGCTCAAGCTGGTCACCGCACGCCTGGAAGCCAGCGTTCGCCTGGAAGACACGGTGGCCCGCCTGGGCGGCGATGAGTTCGTGGTGCTGCTCTCCGGCCTGGAAGGCCGGCGGGCCGATGTCACCCGCCAGGCCCGCAGCGTCGCGGAAAAACTGCGCAAGCTGCTGGCCGAACCCATGCTGTTTGACGGTCATCGCCTACAAGTGACGCCCAGCATCGGTATTGCCCTGATCCCCGACCACGGCGCCACTCCGGCCGACCTGCTCAAGCGCGCCGACATCGCGCTCTACCGCGCCAAGGACTCAGGCCGCAATACCATCGAGGTCTTTCGCAGCACCATGCAGGAAGCGGCCAGCGAACGCTTGCGCCTGGAGAACGACCTGCGTCTAGCCCTGGCCCGCGGTGAGTTCGAGCTGTATTTCCAGCCCCAGGTTGATGCCCGCAGTGGCCAGGTGATCGGCGCCGAAGCCCTGCTGCGCTGGCAGCACCCGAGCCTGGGGCAGCAGTCACCAGCCTCGTTCATTCACGTGCTCGAAGAAAGCGGGCTGATCCTGGAAGTGGGCGGCTGGGTCCTGGCCGAGGCCTGCCACGCCTGCGCAGAGTTGATTGGCGCGGGCCTGATCCATAAAACTGATTTCAGCCTCTGCGTGAACATCAGCCCGCGACAGTTCCGCCAGAGCGACTTCGTCGAGCGGGTCGAAAACAGCCTGCGCAGCAGCGCACTGCCGCCGGCCATGCTGAAACTGGAAATCACCGAAGGCATCGTCATTCAGAACATCGACGACACCATCGCCAAAATGAACCGCCTGAAGAAAGTGGGCGTCAGTTTCGCCATGGATGACTTCGGCACCGGTTACAGCTCGCTGACCTATCTCAAGCGCTTGCCGGTGGATGTATTGAAGATCGACCAGTCCTTCGTTCGCGATGCCACCCACGACGCCAACGATGCCGAGATCATCCGCGCCATCGTCGCCATGGCGCGCAGCCTCGGGCTATCGATGATTGCCGAAGGCGTGGAGCAGCAGGACCAACTGGACTTTCTCGAACAGCAAGGCTGCCATCTCTACCAGGGCTACCTGTTCAGCAAACCCCTGCCCCTGGGCGAGTTTCACGCATTGCTCGCGCATATGCGCCAGCGGCCGAGGCGGGACGGCTGAAACCAACGCGCCCCGCTCGATCTTCAGCGCTGCAGCGCCTCGACGATCTGCAGCGCGAGCCGCACCCGCTCGGCATTCGGGTAATTGCGATTGGCAAGTAGCACCAGACCGATGTCACGCGCCGGCAACAGCAGAACATAAGCAGCAAAACCATTGGTCGAACCGGTCTTGTTCAGGAGCAGATCACCTGCGGCCGGCATCGGCGTGGCGAAAGGTTCCACTGCCTGGGGCTGCAATGCCATCTCCGTGGAATTTCCGGCTTGCAGCTGCTGCAGACTGATGGGGTAGTCATAGCGCTCCCAACCCAGCGCCTGAGTCATGTCGCCAACCCGGTAATAACCTCGATGAGTGGCACTGATGGCCTGCGCCAACGGCCCAGCCAATCGGCTCGGCTGCAGGTTGGCCTCGATAAAACGCAGCATGTCGGCGCTGCTGGATTTCACCCCATAGGCCTCGCCATCAAGCATGCCCGGCTGCACGCGCACGGCCATGTTCTCGCGATAGCCCCAGGCATAGCGCGCCATCTGCTGCGGCGGCACCTGCACATAGCTTTCATTCATAGCCAATGGCGCGAGCACCTGCTCCTGCAATACCTGCGCAAAGGGCGCGCCGAGGCTGGCAGCCGCCAGATGACCGAACAGCCCAATGCTGGGGTTGGAATACAGCCGCTGGCTGCCGGCGGCGTAGGCTGGCTGCCAGTTCCGGTAGTAATCGAACATCTGTTGTCGACTGCTCACGCCATCCGGGAATTGCAGGGGCAAGCCCCCTGCGGTGTAAGTGGCCAACGCCAACAGGCTGATACGGTCGAAGGCGCTGCCGGACAAGGCTGGCAGGTGCTGACTGGCGGTATCGCTCAGGCGCAGCGCACCACTGGCTTGTGCATAGGCACCGAGGGTCGCGGTAAGCAGTTTACTGACCGAGCCCAGCTCGAACAGCGTGTGACGGTCTACGGGCGCGCCGCTTTCGAGGGAGGCAACGCCATACTCAAAGAAGTGCTGCTGCCCAGCGTGACTGATGGCCACAGCCATGCCGGGAATTGCATAGGTCTGCATAAGCGGGCGGATACGGCTATCGAGCTGGTCCTGCAGTGGGCTGGCAACGGCAGCTTGACTAGCAAGCCCCAGGCTAAGGGCAGCCAGCAGCAGGCGACGCGAAAAAGACATGATTATTCCTGGTCATTTTATCGGTGGCAGGCAGGCTGGGCGCTAGCGCTCCTGGCTCCGCATAGCGAAAGGGTACCAGCCAGTTGCCTGATTACGAACCCTGGGCATTTAGGTTTACCCCATAGGCCTGACCATCTGCGCAAACGAAAACGGCACCCCGTGGGGTGCCGCTTTCAATCGCCTGGAAGCGCTTTAGCCCTGCAGGGCCGGCCGGGCGCCTTCGATGGGAATGCGCTTGGCCTTGGCCTCTTCCGGTACGATCCGCACCAGGTCGATATTCAGCAGGCCATTGACCAGGCTGGCGGATTTGACCTCGATATGGTCCGCGAGGCGGAACGACAGCTTGAACGCACGCTGGGCGATGCCCTGGTACAGGTAAGTGACGTTTTCGCTCGCGTCACTGCGCTTGCCGCCAGTAACGGTCAGTACACCGCGCTCGACCTGCAGGTCCAGGTCGTCGTCCTGGAAGCCAGCGGCAGCTACGACAATCCGGTACTGGTCGTCAGCATGCTTCTCGACGTTGTAGGGTGGGTAGCTGCTGCCGCTTTCATTGCGCATGGCCGACTCGAACAGGTCATTGAAACGGTCGAAGCCAATCGACTGGCGGAACAGCGGGGTCATGGAAAATGCAGTGCTCATGATGTTCTCCTGGTTTCTCAGCGAGTGATTAGGGGACCCGACTTCGGCATCCCACAGCAGTGAAAATGTGGACCGCGAAGCACATTTCAAGCGCCTGAAAAAATTTCTTACAGGGAGCGATTCGATGCACAAGGTCATGCTGATTACCGGCGCCAGTCGCGGCATTGGTGCCGCCACCGCCAGGCTGGCAGCAGCCCAGGGCTATGCGCTGTGCCTGAACTACCAACGGCAACAGGCGGCGGCCGAGGCGCTGGTGAGCGAGATCACCCAGGCCGGCGGCCAGGCCATTGCCGTACAGGCCGATGTAGCCGATGAAGATCAGGTGAAGCGGCTATTTGCCCGCCTTGATCAACACTTTGGCCGCCTTGATGTGCTGGTCAACAACGCCGGAATCCTGGAAACCCAAATGCGCCTGGAGCAGATGGACCTGGCGCGCTGGCAGCGAGTATTCGCCACCAATGTATTTGGCAGCTTTCTCTGCTGCCGTGAGGCGATCAAGCGCATGTCGGCTCGTCAGGGCGGTAACGGCGGCGCTATCGTCAATGTCTCATCGATTGCCGCACGGCTCGGCGCGCCAGGGGAATATATCGACTACGCCGCCGCCAAAGGCGCAATTGACAGTATGACCCTGGGTCTGGCCAAGGAAACCGCCGCCGAAGGGATCAGGGTCAACGCGGTGCGCCCAGGCGTGATCGACACCGAAATTCATACCAGCGGCGGTGAACCAGGGCGGGTTGCCCGCGTCAGCCAGAACGTCCCCATGGGTCGTGGCGGCCTGACCAGCGAAGTGGCCGAGGCCATTCTCTGGCTCGCCAGCGAGCAGGCGTCCTATACCAGCGGGGCGCTGCTGGATGTCGGCGGCGGGCGCTGAAACACGTAGGGTGGATGACGCTTTTTCATCCACCATGTGTCGAGGTCATGGTGGATCGGTACAGCGTGATCCACCCTACGAACTACTTGCTAGGCGCTCGCCTGCTCGGCGCGCTCAGAGCCGATAAAGTCGATGCCGAGCAAGCTGTCAATGCGCAGGCAGTCGTTTTCGCGGCGTAACAGGTTGAACAGCTCGGTGGCCTCGGGGTAGCTGCGGGTCAGCATGGCCAGCCACTGTTTGAGACGACCGGGCGCATAACGCGGCGAGATCTTGCGCCGTGCCTGCAACCAGAAGTCTGCCAGCAGGGGCTGCAGCTCGGCCCAGGTCATCGGCACAACGGGCTGCCCTGCCCGCGCGACTGCGATCTGTCGGGCCAGATCCGGCCGGGCGACCAAACCACGCCCAAGCATGAAGTCGTCAACACCACTGACCTCACGGCACCGTCGCCAGTC
Source organism: Pseudomonas cuatrocienegasensis (assembly GCF_900110925.1). Classification (GTDB taxonomy): domain Bacteria; phylum Pseudomonadota; class Gammaproteobacteria; order Pseudomonadales; family Pseudomonadaceae; genus Aquipseudomonas; species Aquipseudomonas cuatrocienegasensis. Next base: position 35,149 of record NZ_FOFP01000002.1, read on the forward strand.
ATCCAGTGTCCAGACCTCACCATTGGCATACACAGGCACCTTCACCACCTCCTGCACCCGCGCCACCCACTCCCAATGAGCCGGTGGCTTGTAGCCTTCGACCTTGGTCCGCGCGTGCACGACGATTTGCGCTGCGCCGCCTTCGGCCAGCGCCTGGGCACAGGCCAGGGCGTAGTCCTTGTGATCGAAACCCAGGCGCATCTTCGCCGTTACCGGCACCTGAGCAGGCACCGCACGGCGCACTTCACGAACGATGGCATGGAGCAGTTCGGGCTCCTTGAGCAACACCGCGCCGCCCCGCGACTTGTTGACCGTTTTCGCCGGGCAGCCGAAGTTGAGATCGATCACCGGTGCCCCAAGGGTGCAGGCGTAGGCCGCGTTATCGGCCAGGCAGGCGGGGTCAGAACCGAGAAACTGCACCCGCACCGGCGTGCCGGCGGCGGTTTGCGCACCACTGAACAACTCGGGAGCGAGCTTCTGGTAACTGCTGGCCGGCAGCACCCGCTCGGTGACACGAATGAACTCGGTGACACACCAATCGATGCCGCCCACCCGGGTCAGCACATCGCGCAGGATTTCATCGACCAACCCTTCCATGGGGGCCAAGGCGATCTGCATACAGAAGTCTCTCGAAGGGGTTGAAGCGCGGGGAACGCAAAGGGGGTTGGGGTCTGTTGCCGTTTCGTCACAAGCCGCGAACGAAACGGTAACAGACCCTAGTGTAAACACCGCACTGTCAGCAGGGAACGCCCAAAGTGGGTATGGGTCAAAGCCGTATCCAGCCAGGAGAGCAACCGCCATGCTCCGTACCGCTTTGTCCTGCTGCCTGCTGATAGCAGCCACCTGTAGCGCTGCGAGCGAGCCGCCACCTATACCTTTAGCCCAAGACCCCGTGCCTGCTCAGAGCGCTCGCCTGCTGCTCAGCCGCGACGCCAACGCCCCCACTGCCTGCGATGTCGAAGTGTTGCTGGGAGAGCGGCAAATCGTGACCCTGGCCTTGGATACGCACACCGAACTGGAGTTGCCGCCAGGCGAATATGCCACTCAACTGCGTCTGTCACGCGCGGGCTACTGCGGCACCCTGAACCTGGGTAGCAATCAGTCGATCCTGATCAACCCAGGCGAGCGCCGCCACCTGCAGGTAATCTACAACGACGATGGACTGTTCCTCGCCCCGGCCGACGGTTAGCTCGGTTGTAGCGCCCGACCGTACCCCTCGACAAACTCGGCGGGCATGCGCTTCGGTCGGCCGCTCGATAATTCGATGCAGACAAAGGTCGTCCTGGCCCGCAGTAGAGTCACGCCATCCTCGGGGCGCACTAACTGAAAACAGCGATCCATTTTCAGACGCTGATCCGATTCGACGATCCAGGTCGCCATCTGCAGCGCCTGCCCCTCATAGGCACTAGCCAGGTAGTCGATCTCGTGACGCACTACGGCCATCGCCCGGTCAAGACGTCGGTACTCGGCCAGGTCCAGCCCTAGAAACTGCGAATGACGCCAGGCGCAGCGCTCCAGCCAACTGACATAGACCGCGTTGTTGGCGTGGCCAAGGCCGTCGATGTCATCGGCAGTCACCTCAATATCGATGACGAAAGGTGTGGCGAGGTCCCAGTTCATGCAGGCTCCGTTGGCTCACCAACAAGCAGGCGAGCAAAAAAGATAAGGTCGTCGTCAAAGCGCCATGCCGTGATTAAACCAGCCCAGCCAAGGCTTGTCGGCCCCTTATGGTATTGGCGCAGCCTATAGCTATCGCGCGCGCCAGATGCGGGCGATAATGTTTATCAACGACATGTCGCCTTCCGCTTGAGAATACCCTGTGCATGTAGCCGTCCGCATTCTGCTGCTGGTATGCCTGCCCCTGCTCGCCCAGGCGGGGCAACTGAGCGCACCACTGGCCGGAGAGCGCCTACTACCTGGTCCGTTTATGCAGGTGTGGGAAGACCGTAGCGGCCAAGCAGAAATGCCTCAGGTGCGCGCCCTGCCCGCATCGGCCTGGCAACCGGTAGCACGCCGCGATGCCAGCTTTGGCTATAGCAGAAGCGCCTTCTGGCTGCGGCTGAACGTGCACAATCCAGCCCCACAGGCGGGTGACTGGATACTGCTGGTCGGCAACCCACTCCTCGACCAACTTGATGTCTATGGCCTCGACGACACACGCGTGTACCGCGCTGGCGACCAGCGCCCATTCGCCGAACGCTGGATTGCCCACCGTCAATTGGCTCTACCCCTGCACCTGCAAGCAGGCGAAACTCGCGAACTGCTGCTGCGCATGCGCAGCGAAGGCTCGGCCAACCTGAGCGCCAGCCTGATGAGCCGCGCCACCTTCGAACACCACGAACAGCGCCATTTACTGTTACAGGGGCTGTTCTTCGGCGCGCTGGCGGTGATGGTCATTTACAACCTGTCGATCTTCGTCATCACCCGCGACCGCAACTACCTCTGGTACAGCCTGTTCGTCAGCAGCTTCGCCCTCTATCAATTCATTCAGCTCGGCTTTGCCCTGCAGTGGCTGTGGCCAAACGCCCTGGCCTGGCACCAATTGAGCTTCCCGCTGAGCTCAGCCTTGGCGACCCTGATGGCGATCATCTTCACTTACGGCGTACTCGATCTGAAGCATTGCCATCGCCTGTACAGCTATACCTGCTGGGTGCTGACCATCGCCGCTGTGCTGGTGATCGGCATGGCGCTCATAGGCCCTTATCGGCTTGCCTTGATGGGCAGTTTCGCCTTGCTCGGAGCCTGTTCTATAGCCGCCTGGGGCGTGACTCTGCTGCGCTGGCGAGCGGGTTATCGACCGGCGCGCTTATTCGCACTTGGCTGGTCGATGCTGATCATTGCCAGCCTGTTCAGCATCCTCAGCGGCACTGGCATCCTGCCCTACTCGCTGGTCACCCTGCAGGCACAGCAGATCGGCAGTCTGGTGGAGTTGGTGATCTTCTCCATCGCCCTGGCCAGCCGCATTCGCGAAAGCCAGCAAGCCCAGGCTCTGGCTCAGGCCCAGTTGTTCGATAAGGAGCGCCAATTACGCCAGGAACAGGAGCGCAGCCTGTCCCTGCAGCGGCGCACCAACGAACAGCTGGAGCAGCGCGTTACCGAGCGCACCCGCGAGCTGGAACAGGCCATGCAAGCACTGGCCAGCGCCAATCAACAGCTCAATGAGCAGAACCGTCGCGACAGCCTGACCGGCCTGCTCAACCGCATGACCTTCAACAACGAACTCGACCGCGCTCTGGCCCGCGCCACCCGCAGCCAAACCTCGGTCGCCATCCTGATGATGGATCTGGACTTCTTCAAACAGGTCAATGACCACTACGGTCACCTGGCTGGCGACGCCTGTTTGCAGCACACCGCCTGGCGACTGGAGCAACGCCTGCGTACAGGGGATTTGCTGGCACGCTTTGGCGGCGAGGAATTCGTCGCGCTGCTCGACCATACCAGTGCAGCGGGGGCCCAGGCACTTGCCGAGCAACTCTGCGAAGACCTGGCCGCACACCCCTGCCTGTATGACGGGCAGAGCATCGCCCTGAGCCTGAGCATTGGTGTCTGCGCCGGTATTCCGCGTAGTGCAACGCAGCGTGACCTGTACCTGCGCCGCGCCGACCAGGCCCTGTATCAAGCCAAAAGCGCTGGCCGTAACCGGGTCGAGCGTGCGCCCGCCCCGGCCCTGAACGAGACCTGAGCGCCGCAGGCAGCGGAAAAGAGGAACCCTGAAAAAACAAAAGGGCTATTCCGAAGAATGACCCTTTAAAAACCCGCAGAGCGGGTAAACTGGCGTCCCCTAGGGGACTCGAACCCCTGTTACCGCCGTGAAAGGGCGGTGTCCTAGGCCACTAGACGAAGGGGACGAAACCTTCGAGAAACAAAGCCAGCTTTACGCTGGCCCCGTGGCAGTTGTTACTGCTACAAAATTGGTGGAGATAAACGGGATCGAACCGTTGACCTCTTGCATGCCATGCAAGCGCTCTCCCAGCTGAGCTATACCCCCAGATTTATCGCCTCTCGGCTCACAACCCAAACCAGCGCTGCTTTTTGAAACTGGCGTCCCCTAGGGGACTCGAACCCCTGTTACCGCCGTGAAAGGGCGGTGTCCTAGGCCACTAGACGAAGGGGACGTAACCCTTCTACAACCAACCAGCTGCTGGAGCTGATTGTGGCAAGCCTTGCGGCTTTGAAGATGGTGGAGCTAAACGGGATCGAACCGTTGACCTCTTGCATGCCATGCAAGCGCTCTCCCAGCTGAGCTATAGCCCCATCTCAAGGACGGGGCGCATGTTAAGAGCGCGCCCCACTGCTGTCAACATTATTTTTACTTACACCCTCATTTTTTATGCTGACAGAACAACCACTTACCCCATTGCGGCGCACTAAAACGACGGCCGGACGGGCGTTCGACCGCTTAGCCAATGGCCGGCAGCAGCTTTTCCCACTCCTTGTTTTCCTTCTTCGACACGCCACCGAGCAGCTCGATAGCCTGACGCAGGCGGAAACGGGTCAGGTCCGGACCGAGGATTTCCATGGCATCGAGTACCGAGACCGAACTGGCCTGCCCGGTGATGGCGGCAAACATCAGCGGCATGGCATCGCGCAGCTTCAGCTCCAGGTGTTCGACCACGGCCTGGATGCAGGCGGTGATCTTGTCCTTTTCCCACTGCCGCAGGGCTTCAAGCTTCCACAGGATCAATTGCATGACCTGGCGTACCTGATCGGCCGATAGCTTCTTGTGCTCGAAAAGCGTGGCATCCAGGACCAGGCCACCAGCAAAGAAGAAGCTGGCCAAAGGTGCAATCTGGCTGAAGGTTTCCACCCGCCCCTGCACGTGCGGAGCGATCTGCATCAGGTAGTTGCTGTTGAACGCCCACTTCTGCGCCCCGGCAGCAAACTCCTCGACACTCAGTTCACGCATCCACTGGCCGTTGAGCCAGGACAGCTTCTCCAGGTCGAAGATCGGCCCGCCAAGGGATACACGGTTGATGTCGAAATGCTCGACCATCTCATCGAGGCTGAATTTCTCGCGTTCATCCGGCATCGACCAGCCCATGCGCCCGAGGTAGTTGAGCATGGCCTGCGGCAGGAAGCCCATGCGCTCGTAGAACGTGATGCTGGTGGGGTTCTTGCGCTTGGACAGCTTGCTCTTGTCCGGGTTACGCAGCAGCGGCATATAGCACAGCTGCGGCTTGTCCCAGCCGAAGTACTCGTACAGCAGGATCAGCTTGGGCGCCGACGGCAGCCACTCTTCACCACGCAGCACATGGGTGATGCCCATCAGATGATCATCGACCACGTTGGCCAGGAAGTAGGTCGGCAGGCCATCGGTCTTCATCAGCACCTGCATGTCCATGCGATCCCAGGGGATCTCCACTTCGCCACGCAGCATATCCGGCACCACACAGACGCCTTCGGTCGGCACCTTCATACGCACTACATTCGGTTCGCCAGCCGCCAGGCGCTGCTGCACTTCTTCAGCGGACAGGTGCATGCAATGGCCGTCGTAACGCGGCGTCTGCTTGGCTTCGGTCTGCTCGGCGCGCAGCTTGTCCAGGCGTTCTGCACTGCAGAAGCAATGGAAGGCATGGCCCTTGTCGACCAGCTCGGCCGTGTACTGCTTGTAGATATGCCCACGCTCGCTCTGCCGATACGGACCGTGCGGGCCGCCCACATCGGGGCCTTCACTCCACTCGATACCCAGCCAGCGCAGGGCATCGAAAATCTGCTGCTCAGACTCACGGGTAGAACGGACCTGGTCGGTGTCCTCGATGCGCAGGATAAATTCACCCCCGTGCTGACGGGCAAAACACAGGTTGAACAGGGCGATATAGGCAGTGCCTACATGGGGGTCGCCGGTTGGCGAAGGAGCGATACGGGTACGGACGGTGGTCATCAAGACTCTCGGCAAAAGGAGGCAGAGCAAAACCGGACCTGCCATCGGCTGACGGGCAGACTGCCGGCCTGGCACCCACGGTTACCACAGCATCGCGCGGCAAGCGCGCAGTACCGGGCGTCGGTGGGCGACACAGACGTTAGGGCACAGATATTAACAGGCCGGCGGCACTCGGCTCCAGCAACCGGCCCTCCTCCACAGGCATGGCCTGCATGAGAAAGTCGAGGAAGGTCTTCACTTTCATGGCTTGAAAACGCCTAGAGGGATAAACCGCATACACCTCACCAATGGGCATGCGCGCCCCAGGCAATAACTCAATCAGCCTGCCGTCACGAATCGCTTCCTCGCTGATCATCACCGGCAGGCTGGCAATCCCGGCGCCGGCCAGCGCCGCCTCCCGCGCAAAGGTGATGTTGTTGCTGGTCAATACGCGGCGGCAGGCAATCTGGGCATCGAGCAACGGCCAATGGCGCGGCGAATCGTTCGGCAACAGGATCGCCCGGTGCCCGGCCAGTTCACTTACCTGTCGTGGTGTGCCGTGGCGTTTCAAGTAATCAGGGCTGGCACACAAGCGCCGAGCGGTCTGGAACAGACGACGGGCAATCAGCGTGGAATCCTGGGGCGCACCCACCAAAATGGCGATATCTACGCCCTCCTCTACCGGATCGACATGCCGCGATGTCAATTCGACCTCGGCATCAATCTGCGGGTACTGGCGCATAAACGCGCCCAACACCCGACCAAGAAACAACTGGCCGAATTCGATGGGTGCGGTGATGCGCAGTAAACCGGAGGGCGCCTGCTGCAATTGCATGACGGCCTGCTCGGCCTCGGCAAAGTCCAGCATGATCTGCCGGCAGCGCTCGTAGTAGGCCTGCCCGACTTCCGTCAGGCGCAGTTTGCGGGTCGTGCGGTTAAGCAGGCGCACCCCCAAGCGCTCCTCGAGCAAGGCGATGCGCCGGCTGACCGTGGATTTCTGCATCCCCAAGCCTTGAGCCGCGAGCGTGAAGCTGTGGCACTCAACCACCCGGGTAAAGATCAGCGCGTCATCCAGCCCCATGATTGTTCCCCTCAAGCAACAAAGTTTCCGAATTCTAAAGGCTGCAGGCGCGCAAGGAACACTGATAAGTTTACTTACATTTTAGCCATCTGCGACGAGCCACCCATTCATGCCCGCCCAACTCCGCCGCCGCTTATTCCTGTTCTTCGCCGTCATCGGCTTACTGGCCGCCGCGCTTTTTATCCACTGGTATCTGGTCGATCGCCTGATCGAGGACACCGACAACGCCTATGTGCAGGGCGAGATTACCCGTGTCTCCAGCCAGTTGGGCGCGCGTATCGACAAGGTCCTGGTCGGCGACAACCAGCATGTCGAGCAAGGTGAGTTGCTTGTGGTGCTCGAAGCCGGTGACTTCCAGCTTGCTGTCGAGCGGGCTCAGGCCACCCTGGAAACCCGCGAGGCCGAGCACTTGCAGGCGCAGAGCAAACTCGACCAGCAGGCCAGCCTGATTGCCGCGAGCCAGGCCGATGTCGCCGCCAGCCAGGCCACCCTGGGCCGCTCCCAGGTGGACCTGTCCCGCGCGCAGACCCTGCGCAAACCCGGCTACGTCTCCGAGGAGCGTGTTACCACCCTGACTGCCGACAGCCGGGTGGCGCGCTCCCAAGTGGCCAAGGCCGAAGCTGATCTGCAGGCTCAACGCCAACAGATCGGCAGCTTGCAAGCCGAACTCAAGCGCCTCGATGCCCAAGTGCGCAGCGCCCGTGTCGACCTGGCCCAGGCCCGACTGAACCTTGAACGCAGCGAAATCCGTGCGCCGATCAGTGGTTTTATTGGCCAACGCGCTGCGCGTCCGGGCCAGTACGTCCAGGCAGGCGCCTACCTGTTGTCGGTGGTACCGGATCAGGACATCTGGATTCAGGCCAACTTCAAGGAAACCCAGATCGGCCACATGCACGCTGGGCAGCGTGCCGAACTGACCTTCGACAGCTTCCCCGATACCCCCATCGAAGGCCGAGTAGACAGCCTGTTCGCGGCTTCAGGCGCGCAGTTCAGCCTGCTGCCGCCGGACAATGCCACCGGCAACTTCACCAAGGTGGTACAACGCATTCCGGTCAAGTTGACCTTTGCTGCCGACAACCCGCTCAAGGGCCTGATTCGTCCGGGCATGTCGGTCGAGGTAGCGATCACTATCGGCGCTGATGCCAATGGCGGCTGACGCATTACGGCGCCCTACCGGCGAGCCCAGCCTGCGCGACTGGATCGCGGTAATGAGCGCCATGCTCGGCGCGTTTATGGCCGTGCTGGATATTCAGATCACCAACTCCTCGCTCAAGGATATCCAGGGGGCACTGGCAGCCACGCTGGAGGAAGGCTCGTGGATTTCCACCTCCTACCTGGTGGCGGAGATCATCATGATCCCGCTGACCGCCTGGCTGGTGCAGCTGCTCTCGGCCCGCCGATTGGCGACCTGGGTATCCATCGGCTTTCTTCTTTCGTCACTGCTGTGCTCGATGGCCTGGAGCCTGGAGAGCATGATCGTGTTCCGCGCGATGCAGGGTTTTACCGGCGGTGCACTGATCCCGCTGGCCTTCACCCTGACCCTTATCAAGCTGCCGGAGCATCATCGCGCCAAAGGCATGGCGCTGTTCGCCCTGACCGCGACCTTCGCCCCCTCGATTGGCCCAACCCTGGGCGGCTGGCTGACAGAGAATTTCGGCTGGGAATATATCTTCTACATCAATGTACCGCCCGGCCTGCTGATGATCGCCGGCATGCTCTATGGCCTGGAGAAGAAACCGCCACACTGGGACATGCTCAAGCGTACGGATTATGCCGGCATCCTGACCATGGCTGTGGGGCTGGGGTGCCTGCAGGTATTTCTTGAGGAAGGGCACCGCAAGGACTGGCTGGAGTCCAGCCTGATCGCCGGCCTGGGCAGTATCGCCAGCATCAGCCTGGGGCTGTTCGTCATCCTTCAGCTGTCGCGCCCCAACCCGTTGATCAACCTGGGCGTACTGCGCGAGCGCAATTTCGGCCTGTCGAGTATCTCCAGCCTGGGGCTGGGCATGGGCCTGTACGGCTCGATCTATGTATTGCCGCTGTACCTGGCGCAGATCCAGGGTTACAACGCCCTGCAGATCGGCGAAGTGATCATGTGGATGGGCGTACCTCAGCTGTTCCTGATCCCGCTGGTGCCGCTGATGATGAAAAAGGTCTCACCGAAATGGCTGTGCGCCCTGGGCTTTGGCCTGTTCGGCCTGGCGAGCTTCCTGTCCGGCGTGCTCAACCCGGACTTTGCCGGTGAGCAGTTCAAGCATATCCAGATCATCCGCGCCCTGGGTCAGCCGCTGGTGATGGTGACCATCTCGCTGATCGCCACAGCGTATATCCTGCCCCAAGATGCCGGCTCAGCCTCGAGCCTGTTCAATATCCTGCGCAACCTCGGCGGTGCCATTGGTATCGCCCTGCTCTCAACCCTGCTCGACGCACGGGCCAAGGTGTATTTCGACTACCTGCGCGAAGCGCTGGTACCGACCAACCCCCAGGTGGCCGAGCGCCTCGCCAGCCTGACCAACAGCTTGGGCAGCGAACAGGCCGCCCTGGCCCGACTCAGCGAGATCACCCACCAGCAGGCCTCGATCATGGCCTATAACGATGCCTTCCACTGCATCGGCATCGTCCTTGGTGTGAGCATGCTCGCGGTGCTGCTGACCCGACGCCTGCCCAGCAACGCTTCGGGCACCGCCGCGCACTAGGAGCCGGTACCGAACAATGCCCCAACTAGCTGACGCGTCCTGTAGGAGCGAAGGGGGCGCCTAGCCTTTATTCGCGATAAATCGTTAAAGCGCTACGGGTTTCGCGGCTAAAGCGGAGCGCCACCCCCCCCTCCTGCGCATCGACATTTCATGGTTGACGTGACACTAGACCTGCAGCAAGCGGTCGCGCAGCTTCTGGATCTCATCTCGCAACTGAGCCGCGGCCTCGAACTCCAGGTCCCGCGCCAGCTGGTACATCTTCTCTTCGAGCTGGCGGATACGCTTGGTGATCTCGCTGGGCGAACGCAGTTCGTTCTCGTAGCGCGCGCTTTCCTCGGCGGCCTGGGCCATGCCTTTGCGCTTCTTGCTGCGCGAGCCGGGCACGGTGGCGCCCTCGAGGATGTCCTGAACATCCTTGAACACGCCTTTTGGGGTGATGCCATTGGCTTCGTTGAAGGCAATTTGCTTGTTACGCCGGCGCTCGGTCTCACCCATGGCGCGCTCCATCGAACCAGTCATGCGGTCGGCATAGAGAATCGCTCGGCCGTTGAGGTTGCGCGCGGCGCGGCCGATGGTCTGGATCAGCGAACGCTCGCTACGCAGAAAACCTTCCTTGTCCGCATCGAGAATCGCCACCAGCGACACCTCCGGCATATCCAGGCCTTCACGCAGCAGGTTGATGCCCACCAGCACATCGAAGGCTCCGATGCGCAGGTCGCGGATGATCTCTACCCGCTCCACGGTGTCGATGTCCGAGTGCAGGTAACGCACCTTGACCCCGTGATCGCTCAGGTAATCGGTGAGGTCTTCGGCCATGCGCTTGGTCAGGGTGGTGACCAGCACCCGCTCCTCCAGCGCCACGCGCTTGGCGATTTCTGACAGCAAATCATCGACCTGGGTCCGCGCGGGGCGCACTTCGATCTGCGGGTCGACCAGCCCCGTGGGCCGCACCACCTGCTCGACCACACGGCCAGCGTGATCAGCCTCGTAAGGCCCCGGCGTAGCGGAGACAAAAATGGTCTGTGGGCTCGCCGACTCCCACTCCTCGAAGCGCATCGGTCGGTTATCCAGTGCCGAGGGCAGGCGAAAGCCGTACTCGACCAGGGTTTCCTTGCGTGAACGGTCGCCCTTGTACATGGCGCCAACCTGCGGCACCGATACGTGGGACTCGTCGATCACCAGCAGCGCCTGGTCCGGCAGGTAGTCATACAGCGTCGGTGGCGGCTGACCGGAATCACGCCCGGACAGATAACGCGAGTAGTTTTCGATGCCGTTGCAGTAACCCAGCTCGAGAATCATCTCCAGATCGAAGCGGGTGCGCTGCTCCAAACGCTGCGCCTCCACCAGCTTGTTGTTACTGCGCAGGTACTCCAGGCGCTCGACCAACTCGACCTTGATCTTCTCGATCGCCTCCAGCAGCACCTCACGCGGCGTCACGTAATGGCTCTTGGGGTAAAAGGTGAAACGCGGCAGTTTGCGAATCACCTCGCCGGTCAGCGGGTCGAAGGCCGAGAGGCTTTCCACCTCGTCATCGAAGAGTTCGATGCGAACCGCTTCCAGGTCCGATTCGGCCGGGAAGATGTCGATCACATCGCCACGCACACGGAAGGTGGCGCGGGCAAAGTCCATGTCGTTACGGGTGTATTGCAGGTCGGCCAGGCGCCGCAGCAGCGCGCGCTGGTCCATCTTGTCGCCGCGATCGACGTGCAGGACCATCTTCAGGTACGACTCGGGGCTACCCAGGCCGTAGATGCACGAGACCGTGGTGACGATGATCGCATCGGGTCGCTCCAGCAGCGCCTTGGTCGCCGACAAGCGCATCTGCTCGATATGGTCGTTGATCGACGCATCCTTCTCGATAAAGGTGTCGGACGACGGCACATAGGCTTCCGGCTGGTAATAGTCGTAGTAGGAAACAAAGTACTCGACTGCATTGTTCGGGAAGAACGCCTTGAACTCGCCGTACAACTGAGCGGCCAGGGTCTTGTTCGGCGCCAGCACCAGGGTCGGGCGCTGCACCTGGGCGATCACATTGGCGATGCTGAACGTCTTGCCGGAGCCAGTCACGCCCAGCAGGGTCTGGTGCGACAGCCCCGCCTCCAGGCCCTCGACCAGTTGCCGGATCGCCTCTGGCTGATCGCCAGCCGGCTGAAAACGCGTGACCAGTTGAAACTGCGACATAAGTACCTCGACAAACGGCTGTGACGCCCCGAACAAGTCGGCGTCAAACCTGGCGAAAAGCATGCGCCCGCTGTCGCGGCGCACGATCCGGGCCGTTATACTACCGGGCCATTTACGCAACCCCTAGCACGCATTGAGCGCGGGCGGTGGTGTAGCGTCGCAGCCGGGCTTGCCGCCATAGGCGGACAAATCCCGTTTTCCGGCGTATCACTGTGCCTGTCCTGATTCGATGAGCATGCCGCGCCATAGTTGCAGGGATTGTTTGCCACTCACCTCCTCTCCTCGAGCTGCCGCATCCATGAGTCTGTTCTCTGCCGTCGAAATGGCTCCGCGCGACCCCATCCTGGGCCTCAACGAAGCATTCAACGCCGACCCCCGCACGACCAAGGTCAACCTTGGCGTGGGCGTCTACACCAATGAAGAAGGCCGCATCCCGCTGATGCGCGCGGTGGCTGCAGCAGAGACGACCCTGACGGCGGCCCATGCCCCGCGCGGTTATCTGCCGATCGAAGGCATCGCAGCCTATGACCAGGCCGTGCAGACCCTGCTGTTCGGGCGTCAGTCCAGCCTGATTGCCGATGGCCGAGTGATCACCACCCAGGCCCTGGGCGGCACTGGCGCGCTGAAAATCGGCGCTGACTTCCTCAAGCGCCTGCTGCCCGATGCCGTGGTGGCGATCAGCGACCCGAGCTGGGAAAACCACCGCGCGCTGTTCGAGTCCGCCGGCTTCCCGGTGCACAACTACCGTTATTACGACGCCTTCAGTAACGGCGTGAACCGCGGCGGTCTGCTCGAAGACCTGCGCAACCTGCCCGCCCGCTCGATCGTCGTGCTGCACGCCTGCTGCCACAACCCGACCGGTGTCGACCTGCAACCGGAAGACTGGGCCGCGGTACTGGACGTGCTGCGCGAGCGCGAGCATGTGCCCTTCCTGGATATCGCCTATCAGGGCTTCGGCGATGGCATCGAAGAGGACGCCGCCGCTGTGCGCCTGTTCGCCGAGTCGGAGCTGACCTTCTTTGTCTCCAGCTCCTTCTCCAAATCCTTTTCGCTGTATGGCGAGCGGGTCGGCGCCCTGTCCATCGTCACCGGCTCGCGCGAAGAGACCGGCCGCGTGCTGTCGCAGGTCAAGCGGGTCATTCGCACCAACTACTCCAACCCACCGACCCACGGCGCCAGCGTTGTCGCAACCATCCTCAACAGCCCGGAACTGCGGGCGATGTGGGAAGCCGAGCTGGGTGAAATGCGCGAGCGCATCCGCACCATGCGCCTGGCCATGGTCGCGCAACTCGGCGAGCTCGGTGCGCGCCGCGACTTCGGTTTCGTGGCGCAGCAACGCGGTATGTTTTCCTACTCGGGCCTGACGACTGAACAGGTCGAACGCCTGAAAAGCGAATTCGGCATCTACGCCGTGGGCACCGGTCGCATCTGCGTCGCCGCGCTCAACCAGCGCAACCTGCCCTTCGTCACCCAGGCGATTGCCGAGGTGATCTGAGACGGCTCAGGGGAAGTCTTGCGCAGCTTGACTTCCCCTTCTTAATCAGTAGGATACGCGTCGTTGTTCCGCGATAGCTCAGTCGGTAGAGCAAATGACTGTTAATCATTGGGTCCCAGGTTCGAGTCCTGGTCGCGGAGCCAAATTCAAGAACCCAGCCTAACCGCTGGGTTTTTTATTGCCTGCGGACTCTCACCTGGGACTACGTCCCAGTTTATTCGCTACGCTCACCCCTTCGGGGCCGCGCTGAAGCGCGTTCAGCTGCGCTGTCGAGTCCTGGTCGCGGAGCCAAATTCAAAGCCTCGGTACATACCGGGGCTTTTTTGTATACGCCGGACTCTCACCTGGGACTGCGTCCCAGGTTATTCGCTACGCTCACCCCTTCGGGGCCGCGCTGAAGCGCGTTCAGCTGCGCTGTCGAGTCCTGGTCGCGGAGCCAAATTCAAAGCCTCGGTACATACCGGGGCTTTTTTGTATACGCCGGACTCTCACCTGGGACTACGTCCCAGGTTATTCGCTACGCTCACCCCTTCGGGGCTGCTGCTCCGTAGGGTGCGCTGTGCGCACCAAGCATCTACCAGGCGCCAGTGGTGCGCACGGCGCACCCTACCCGCCCCATGTAAGACTTAACAAAAAGCCCAGCCTTACGGCTGGGCTTGCAGGTTTCGGTGTAAAGGCATCGCCTTGACGGCGATGCCATCTGCTTATTATCAGTTGACGCTAAGCTTGTCGCGGTTGCGTTCCAGGATCGACTCACCGATCCCTTTTACTTCCAGCAACTCGTCCACCGACACGAAAGTGCCATTGGCTTCGCGGTAGTCAACGATGGCTTGTGCCTTCTTCTCACCCACACCGCTGAGCTCGCGCTGCAGAGTAGGTGCATCGGCCGTATTGAGGTTGACCTTGGTCGTTACAGCTTGCGTCTGTTCAACAGACGTCGAAGGCGGGGTCGCTGCTTCTGCAGAAACGGCCACAGAAGCGCCGGCGAGCAGAGCAAAAAGTACGGAGGGAAAAACGGAAGTACGCATGGGTTAAGTCCTTTTATCGAGTCGAAAACGCGCCACCACGTCGCTCGCGGTGGCGTCCTTGCACCGCACTTGTAAAATTAACCAACTTGCCGCGCTTGTCAAATAACGCAGCCGGACGGTCCAGCAGAGCACTCACAGACGCCTGCGAATCCGCTAAGATGCAGCCCCCGCCCACCACGTCCGATGACCTATGCCCAGCCTTTCCCGTGCAGCCCTGCTCACTTATTTCTGTGCCTGCCTGACAGCTCTCGCGCTGCTCGGTGCGCTTTGGTACGGCATTGGTAAACCGGTTCAGTTGGCGGATGCCGCGACACCGACGCACAAACTGCAGTGCGCCTCCTATACGCCGTTCGACAAAGACCAGTCACCCTTCGACCAGCCCCTGCAGATCCGCCCAGAGCGAATGGATGCGGACCTGGCGCAACTGGCAGAACGCTTTACCTGCCTGCGGACTTACTCGGTTACCGGGCTTGAACCGCTGCCGGAACTGGCACGCAAGCATGGCCTGACCCTGATGATCGGCGCCTGGGTAAGCCGTAACCCGCAGGATACGGCGATCGAAATCGCCGGAGCGATCAAGGCCGCCAACACTTATCCGGATATCGTCACCCAGGTGATCGTCGGTAACGAGGCGCTGCTGCGCAAGGAAGTAACCGCTCAGCAACTGGTGGCCTTGATCGAGCAGGTCAAGGCCGCTGTCGCCCAACCGGTGACTTACGCCGATGTCTGGGAGTTCTGGCTCAAGCATCCCGAAGTCGCCCCTGCAGTGGACTTTCTCACCATTCACCTGTTGCCTTACTGGGAAGACAATCCGGCGGGTATCGACAGTGCCCTGCATGAGGTGCAGCAGGTGCGCCAGGTATTCGGTACGCGCTTCGCACCCAAGGACATCCTGATTGGCGAAACCGGCTGGCCCAGCGAAGGGCGTCAGCGTGAAACCGCGGTGCCGAGCCGCGTCAATCAAGCCACCTTTATTCGTGGCTTCGTTGCCATGGCCGAGGCGAATGGCTGGCGGTATAACCTGATCGAAGCCTACGACCAGCCGTGGAAGCGCGTCAGCGAGGGTGCGGTGGGCGGTTTCTGGGGGCTTTACGATGCCGATCGCGAGGATAAATCGATCCTGGCCGGCCCGGTGTCCAACCTCCCCCACTGGCCGCGCTGGCTGATACTCAGTGCTGCACTCTTCGTGTTGACCCTGGCGCTGGCCGGACGTCCCACCTCAGTGCGCAGTGCCTGGCAGACGCCCGCCCTCGCGGCACTGACTGCTGCCAGCATTGGCGTATGGAGTGAACTGGCCTGGGTCACCAGCCGCTTTGTCGGTGAATGGGCCTGGGCGGCAGCGCTGCTGAGTCTGAACCTGATCGTACTGGCCCACAGCAGCCTCGCCCTGCAGGCCCAGCAGGGCTGGCGCCAGCGCCTGTACGACTGGTTGCAAGCGCGTGCCGGCTGGTGGTTGCTGGCCGCCGGGTTTGCCGGCGCGGTGATGATGCTCGCACTGGTAGTCGATGCACGCTACCGCAGCTTCCCTAGCGCTGCCCTGCTGCTGCCGGCGCTGGTCTACGCCTTGCGCCCAGTCAACGCGGCGCGACGGGAGACTGCGTTGCTGGCTCTGCTGATCGGTGCAGGAATCCCGTTGCAGCTGTATGTCGAGACCCTGGAAAACCTGCAGGCCCTTGGCTGGGCGCTGGTCAGTGCCATTCTGGTAAGCGCTTTGTGGCGCAGCTTGCGCAAAGCGCCTTTCACGCCTGTACGCGAGGCGCTCTGACCAGGCGCAACAGCGCCAGTACCACAGCGAACACCGCCATGCTGGCGGTGTACAGCACCATAGCGGGCAGGCTAGCCAGCAAGGCCGGCACTGCCAGTGCGCGGCCTAACCGGCCTGGCAGGACGAACGCCAACACGGCCAGGACCAGCGCTGTCCAGGCCAGGACGCGCAAATGGATCAGCCAGCCGAAGGTCGCGCGCACCTGACAGGCCAGCGTAGCGGGGTCAGTCACACACAGACCGACCCAGCGGTCCTCTTCCATCAAGCCGTAACGCAAGCCATAGCTGGCAGCCAGACACAGGGCGACAGCCACGGACAACAGAATCAGGGACAGACGGCGAGACATGCGGCACTCCAGGAGCGGAAAAAGTTGCCCAGAGTAAACGCCTGCCCTCATGAAGCAAACCCTCTTGCACGACTTGCTCCGCTTACCTGTGCGGGGCATGCTCACAGCGCCCACAAACCAAGGACTTACCATGCCTCGCCTCAGCATCCGCCCCGCTACGCCCGACGATGTCGCCCTGATCCTGACATTTATTCAGGAGCTGGCCGACTACGAGAGACTCAGCGATCAGGTCGTGGCCACACCCGAGCAGTTGCATAACCATCTGTTCGGCACGCGTCCCTTCGCCGAAGTGCTGATCGGCGAAGTAGATGGCAATCCGAGCGGTTTCGCCCTGTTCTTCCACAACTACTCGACCTTTCTCAGCAAACCGGGTATCTACCTTGAGGATCTGTTCGTGCGCGAGTCGGCGCGTGGGTCAGGCCTTGGCAAGGCGCTGCTGATCCACTTGGCCGCACTGGCGTTGGCACGGGGCTGTGGCCGCCTGGAATGGTCGGTGCTGGACTGGAACGAACCCGCCATCGGCTTCTATGAACGCCTGGGGGCATGTGCCCAGGATGGGTGGACGGTCTATCGACTGACCGGTGAGGCTTTAGAAAATGCTGGCCAAATGGCACTCCGCTCGCCGGACGCTGTCTGATTTGCGCTGACCCACCCGTACGCTCCTGTCTCGAAGGGACTTCCCCATGCAGTACTTCTCCCGTCTCGCCCTGTTGCTCGGCGGCTTGCTACTCGGTACGCCATTATTGGCGGCGGATATCGATGCCGAAACCTATGGCTATCCGATAACCAATCCGTTTGAAGCGACCATCGCCACGACGCCTCCTGAGCTGCGCCCCACGCTACCGGCCGATGCCGATATTCGTCAGGACGACTATCAGTTACGCCTGCGCCCGGAACGCGAGTTCGAGCTGCCGGAAAACTTCTGGCCGGTTACCCGTATGCGCTACCGCCTCGCCGAGCAGAAGGGAGAAGCACCGCTTATTTTCCTTATCGCCGGTACCGGTGCGCATTACGCCAGTAGCACCAACGAATACCTGAAAAAGCTGTTCTACGGCGCGGGTTACCATGTTGTGCAACTGTCCTCACCGACCAGCTATGACTTCATGGCCTCCGCCTCGCGTTTCGCCACACCGGGCCTGAGCAGCGACGATGCCGATGACCTCTACCGTGCCATGCAAGCCGTGCGAGCCAACCATCCAAGCTTGCAGGTCAGTGACTACTACCTGAGTGGTTACAGCCTGGGCGCCCTGCATGCTGCCTTTGTCAGCAAGCTCGATGAAACCCGGCGTAGCTTCAACTTCAAGCGCGTACTGCTGCTCAACCCACCGGTGAACCTGTACACCTCGATCAGCAACCTCGACCGCCTGGTGCAGACCCAGGTTGAAGGCATCAGCAACAGCACCACCTTCTATGAGTTGGTACTGGGCAAACTGACCCGTTACTTCCGCGAAAAGGGTTACGTCGACATCAACGACGCCCTGCTTTATGACTTTCAGCAATCGCCACAGCAGCTCTCCGACGAGCAGATGGCCATGCTGATTGGCACCTCATTCCGCTTTTCCTCCGCCGATATCGCCTTCACTTCGGACCTGATCAACCGCCGCGGCCTGATCACCCCGGTCAACTACCCGATCGAGCAAGGTACCAGCCTGACACCCTTCTTCGAGCGGGCGCTGCAGTGCGACTTCGACTGCTACATGACCGAACAGCTGATCCCCATGTGGCGCGCACGCTATGACGGCGGCACGCTCAACCAGTTGATCAACCAGGTGAGCCTGTATGGTCTCGAGGACTACCTGAAAACCAGCAGCAAGATCGCCGTGATGCACAACGCCGACGACGTCATTCTCGGCCCAGGCGATATCGGCTTTTTGCGTAATACCTTTGGTGACCGCCTGACGCTTTACCCCTTGGGCGGCCATTGCGGCAACCTCAACTATCGCGTCAACAGCGACGCCATGCTGGAGTTCTTCCGTGGCTAAGATCGACAAGAAAGCACTCTGGCTGACCCTGCTACTGGTCAGCGGTTTTGCCCAGGCCGAGCAAGAGGTAGACCCGGACGGCTTCAAGCAGCCGCTGAAGAACCTGACATTCAACCCCGGCCTTGATCAGCGCGAGTTCGAGCGCTCGACCTTTGGCGCCCTGAATGTCTACGACCCGCTGGAGTCCTGGAACCGCCGCGTCTACCACTTCAACTACCGCTTTGACGAGTGGGTTTTCTTGCCAGTGGTCGATGGCTATCGCTACGTCACGCCAACCCTGGTGCAGAAAGGCGTGAGTAATTTCTTCAGCAACCTGGGCGATGTGCCGAACCTGCTCAACAGCTTGCTGCAACTCAAAGGCAAGCGTGCCCTCGATACCACCGGACGCCTGCTGATCAACACCACCCTCGGCGTGGCAGGCCTGTGGGACCCGGCTACACGCATGGGGCTGATGAAGCAGGATGAAGACTTCGGGCAGACCCTCGGTCACTACGGCGTCGGTGACGGCCCTTACCTGATGCTGCCCCTGCTCGGCCCCTCCAACCTGCGCGACACCGGCGGTTTGGTGGTGGATTTCTCTGCCGAAAACCAGGTCAACCTGCTTAATGTGGCCGAGGCCAGTCGCAACCATCCGGAAATTACCCTGCTGGAAGTGGTCGACCAGCGCTCGACGGTCAACTTCCGCTATGGCCAACTCAACTCGCCGTTCGAGTACGAGAAGATCCGCTTCTTCTATACCGAATCGCGCAAGCTGCGCATCGCTGATTGAAACCTTGACGGCAAGCCGAGCTGATCGGCCTGCCGTCAACTTCGATCCATTCGATAGTATTGCCCAGCATTCAGCATCAATTGATCCAACTACCTGGTTTAGGATGGCCTCTGACTGATTCTGGAGGCTTCTCATGAACACCTTGCGCCATGTTCTGGCCATACAAGCGGGCCAACCTGCATCCGACGGTGCAGGCGTACGCCTGAATCGGGTGATCGGCGCTGCCGGCCTGGAACGCTTCGATCCCTTTCTGATGCTCGACGAGTTTTCCAGTGACGACCCGGACGACTACATTGCCGGGTTCCCGTCGCACCCTCACCGCGGCTTCGAGACTGTCACCTATATGCTCGAAGGGCGCATGCGCCATCAGGATCACCTGGGCAATGTCGGTGAGCTGGAGCCCGGTGGCGTGCAATGGATGACCGCTGCACGCGGCATCATCCACAGCGAAATGCCCATGCAGGAACAAGGTGCGATGCGTGGCTTTCAGCTGTGGCTGAACCTGCCGGCTCAGGACAAACTCGACGAGCCGGGCTATCGCGATATCCCCGCGGCGCAGATTCCCGAGGTACGCACCCAGCACGGCGTCACGGCGCGCGTCATCGCCGGGCACTTCGACGATGGCCAAGAGTCCATCGCCGGTGCCGTGCAGCGCCCATACACCGAGCCGCAGCTGTTCGATCTGCAGATGAGTGCCGGCAGCCAGTTGGCCCCACGTCTGGCCCAGGGTCTGCGGGTCATGCTCTACGTCTACGAAGGCCAGTTGCAATTACCCGGTCACCACGCCCAAGCGATTCCCGCAGGGCGTCTGGTACGGCTGTCCGACAGTGGCGAGTTGCACCTGGCCAGTAGCGAAGGTGCACGCGTGCTGCTGATTGCCGGGCGCCCGCTGCACGAGCCCATCGTGCAGTACGGCCCCTTTGTGATGAACACCCGCGAAGAAGTGGAACAGGCGCTGCGGGATTTCCGCGATGGGGTGTTGGCCTGAAGGCCGACCCCAAATTAACGCGCGTAGCGGCGATAAAGCCCTGGCGGAATGGCGGTACTGTCAGTCGCCTGCCAGGGCCCGGTGGCCTGGGTGGACCAGTACCAGCCGCTATCCCAGCGGTAATAGGTGCGCTCGCGGTAGAACAGATCCGGGTAGCCGTCGATCACATACACCGTCAATGCCCCATCCCAATGGCTCTGCACGCCGGGCGGCGGGGCAAAGCGCGGATGCGACTTGCTTGCGGGCGGCACAGGTACCTCAGGCGTCGGAGCCTGCACTGCGCAGCCGGCAACCCCGAGCAGGGTAGCAATCAGTACAAGCGCCTTGGCAGAGGTCATGGTGTGTCTGCTGTATCAATGATCAAGGTCGGTGCCTGGCCCGCATCGCTGGCCAGGGGCTCACTGCGGCCGACCCACTCGCCGCGGGTCGCATCGCCACTGCGCGAAATACGCGCCACCAGTTCGACCTGGGGAAAGCCGGACAGTTTCAACTGCGGCATCATCGCATCGGCATCCGACAGGCTGACCTCGGCCGGCAGTTCGGCGACACTCAGGCGCTTGACCGCCAGCGGCATCGGCGGGCCGGACAGTGCGCGGGCGAAGACAAACACACTGTCACCCGGCTGCACCTGCGCACGCACGGCATCACCCAACTCGACCCGCACCCGCAGCGCGGCCGCTTCGGCCTGCGGAGCTTGCTCGGCCGACGCTGGAGCCAAGCGTTCACGGGCACGGGCAATGCCGCCCTGAATCGCCATGCGCGAAGGGTCCTGCTCCGGCAGCGCAGCGACCAACTGCTCCCAGTAGTCGATGGCCGCGGCAAACTGCTCGCTTTCGTAAGCCACGATCCCCAGCAGGCCGAGACTGGTCACTTCTGCCGGGTCGGCCTTCAGCGCCTCATCGGTCAGGGCCTTCAGCTGCGGCGTCCATTGCTTGTCGCCAGCGAAATACAGCGCCTGCGCCCACTGCCCCAGCAATTCGGGCTCACGCCCTGCCAGGGCGACGGCTTTCTCGAAGGCGCTGGCCGCTTCGGCGGAACGCTCCTGAGCCATATAGGTGCGACCGAGGAAATACCAGCCTTCGGCGGACTCCGGGTTGCTCTTCACCGACTCTTCCAGACGCGCCGTCATTTCCTCGATCGACTTCGGCTGGGCAGCCAGGGTTTGCGCCCGCTCGACCTGATCAATCGCCCCCCAATGCATGTACAGGCCATAGCCAAGCAGCGGCATGGCCAGCGCCACGATCAGCGGAACGGTGGCCCCCAGCACGCCCACACGCGCTTTGCTCTCGGCGCCCTCGGTGTCGGCCAACAGTTCACGGGCCGCTTCATCACGCCCGCTGGTGTATTGCGCCTCGCTGAGCACACCGGCATCGCGCTGGCTTTGCAGCTCGCGCAGGCGCTCCTGGTAAAGGGTCACGTTGAGGGCGGTACGGTCTTCCTCAGCCTGGACACCGCGCCCACGCACCACAGGAAGCAACAGAAACGCCAGGGCTGTCAGCAACAGCAAACCGGCGCACAACCAGAATTCGATCATCAGTCTTTCTTATCCGAAGGCGTGGGATTGAGCAGCGAGGCCAGGCGATCCTGTTCATCCTGCGACAGGCCAACGTCTACTTCGCCGCGGGCACGACGGCGACGCAGCACGATGACCCCGAGCAGCACAAAACCGCCGAGCAGTAAGGCACCCGGGCCGTACCAGAGCAGTAGAGTGCGTGCCGTGACTGGCGGCTTGTAGAGCACGAAGTCGCCATAGCGCGAGACCAGGTAATCGATGATCTGCGCATCACTCTGCCCTTCTTCGAGCTTGGCGTAGACCTGAGCACGCAGGTCCATGGCAATGGGCGCATCGGAGTCGGCAATGTTCTGGTTCTGACACTTGGGGCAGCGCAGCTCTTCGACCAGGGTGCGATAACGCTGGCGATCAGCCTCGCTGGCGAACTCGAACGTATCGATTGCCGCATGCGCCACACCGAGCGCGGCCAAGCCAAGCAGCAGGGCTGCTGCAAAACGCTTCATGGGGTGACCTCATCGACCAGCGCCTGATACAGCGGCGCCAGTTTCTCGCGCCAGACCCGCTCGTCAATCACGCCGACGAACTTGTGGCGAATGATGCCGTCCTTGTCGATCAGGAAGGTTTCCGGCGCGCCGTACACCCCCAGATCCAGCCCCAGAGAGCCGCGGGCATCCTCGATATTCAACTGATAGGGGTCGTGAAACTCGGCCAGCCACTTACGGGCGCTGGCGTTGTCATCCTTGTAATTCACCCCGTAGATGCGCACCCCGGCTTCGGCCAGCTTGTTCAGCACTGGATGCTCCACCCGGCAAGCAACACACCAGGTTGCCCAGACATTGACCAAGGCGGGCTGGCCGATGATGTCGCGCTGGGTCAGGGTCCGATCACCCTCCACCGCTGGCAGGGAGAATGCCGGAAAGGGTTTATCGATCAGCGCCGACGGCAGCTCGGACGGGTCCATAAACAGGCCACGGTAGAGAAACACTGCCACACCGAGAAACAGCACCAGGGGCAGCAGCAGAATCAGGCGTCTCATGCGCGTGCCCCCTCAAGGTTAAGCGCGTCACGCACCCGTGTGCGCACCTTCATGCGGTAGCGTTTGTCTGCCGCGGCCAGCAGCCCGCCGAAGCCCATCAGCAAGGCACCGAACCAGATCCAACGGACAAACGGTTTGATATGCACGCGCACCGCCCAGGCACCGTTATCCAGCGGCTCGCCAAGGGCGACGAACAGGTCACGGGTGATGCCGGCATCGATGCCAGCCTCGGTCATCATCGACTGCTGCACGGTGTACAAGCGCTTCTCGGGGTGCAGCACGGCAATCTGCCGACCGTCTTCGAGGATCCGCACGGTGCCTTTGTCCGAGGTGAAGTTGGGCCCTTCATGGTGCTCGGCACCTTCAAATACGAAGCTGTAGCCACCAATATCCACCGAGTCACCCGGTGCCATGCGCATATCGCGCTCGAAGCTGCCAAGGCTGGTCAGCACCACACCCAGGGCGCAAATGGCCATACCCAAATGCGCCATCTGCATGCCCCAGTAGCTGCGCGTCAGGCTCGGCAAGCCTTTGCGCAAACCTTTATGGCGCGTCTTGTCGTGAATATCGCGCACACCCGCCAACACCACCCACCCTGCCAGCAACCAGACGGCCAAGGCAGCCCAGTGGAAGTCTCCAGCCAACAGGGTCGCGACCACGGCCAGCGCCACACTGGCGATCAGCACCGGGCTGAGCATGCCGAGCAGCCAGCGCACTGGCGTGTCCTTCCAGCGCACCAGCACGCCTACGCCAATCATGGCCATCAGCAGGCCCATCAGCGGCACGAACAGCGCGTTGAAGTATGGCGGGCCGACGGACAGCTTGGTCCCGCTCAAGGCATCGAGCGCCAGCGGGTAGAGCGTGCCGAGCAGAATCATCGCCGCCGCCACCACGAGAATCAGGTTATTGACCAGCAACAGTGTCTCGCGCGACCACAGGGCAAAGCCCACCTGGCTTTTTACGATAGGTGCACGCAAGGCGAACAGCGCCAGCGAGCTACCGACCACAATCAGCAGGAAGGCGAGAATAAACACGCCACGCTCGGGATCGCTGGCGAACGCATGCACCGAGGTCAGCACGCCGGAGCGCACCAGGAAGGTCCCGAGCAGGCTCAGGCTGAAGGCGGCAATCGCCAGCAGCACGGTCCAGCTCTTGAACACCCCACGCTTCTCGGTCACGGCCAGGGAGTGGATCAGCGCGGTGCCAACCAGCCAGGGCATGAAGGAAGCGTTTTCCACCGGGTCCCAGAACCACCAGCCGCCCCAGCCGAGCTCGTAATAGGCCCACCAGGAGCCCAGGGCGATACCGATGCCGAGGAAGGCCCAGGCCACCGTGGTCCAGGGCCGCGACCAGCGCGCCCAGGCCGCATCCAGCTTGCCGCCGAGCAGTGCGGCAATGGCAAAGGCGAAGGCGACCGAGAAGCCCACGTAGCCCATATAGAGCATCGGCGGGTGGACGATCAGGCCAAAGTCCTGCAACAGCGGATTGAGGTCGCGGCCATCCACCGGGGTGTTGAACAGCAGACGCTCGAAGGGGTTGGAAGTGACGATCAGAAACAGCAGGAAGCCGATGCTGATCATGCCCATCACACCCAGCACCCGCGCCAGCATCTCCTCGGGCAACTGCCGCGAGAAGATCGCCACTGCAAAAGTCCAGCCGGCCAGGATCAAGCCCCAGAGCAGCAGCGAGCCTTCATGGGCACCCCATACGGCGCTGAACTTGTAGTACCAGGGCAAGGCACTGTTGGAGTTGTTGGCCACATAGGCCACGGAGAAATCGTCGACCATAAAGGCATAGGTCAGGCAGGCAAAGGAGAACAGCAGGAAGCTGAACTGCCCCCAGGCCGCCGGCTGCGCCAGGCCCATCCACTGCCGGTCGCCACGCCAGGCGCCGATCATCGGCAGGGTCGCCTGTACCAGCGCCATGCACAGCGCCAGGATCATCGCCAGGTGGCCGAGTTCGGGAATCATTGTGCGTACCCCTGCTTGGCCGAGTCTTGCGCGGCCTTGGCTGCATCGTGTTGTTGCTTCATGCCGCTTTTTTCCAGCGCCTGCATGACTTCAGGAGGCATGTAGTTCTCGTCATGCTTGGCCAGCACCTCATCGGCGATCAGCACGTTCTGGCTGTCCAGCTTACCCATGGCGACAATGCCCTGCCCTTCACGGAACAGGTCCGGGAGGATGCCGCTGTAACGGATGGTCACGCGTTGCGCACCGTCGGTGACGACGAAATCGGTATCCAGCGAATTGCCGGAGCGCTTCACCGAGCCCTCCTCCACCAGACCACCGGCACGGATGCGCGTGTCCTGCGGCGCTTCGCCTGTGGCGATCTGGGTCGGTGTGTAGAACAGGTTGATGTTCTGCTGCAGGGCACTCAGCGCAAGGGCGACGGCAATGCCGACACCAGCGAGAATCGCCAGCACGATATACAGGCGTTTCTTGCGGACAGGGTTCACTTCGACTCCTCCCGGCGCAAACGACGCGCCTCGTCTTGCAGATAACGACGCCGCGCCATAATCGGCAGCGCCACATTCAACCCTAATACTGCGAGGCTGATGGCATAAGCACTCCACACGTACAGGCCGTGATTGCCCATGGCGAGAAACTCGCCGAACGATGCGAAACTCATGGGGTTTTCTCCAACTGCGCGCGGATCTCGGCCTGCGCCCAACTGCTGCGTGCCTCGCGCTTGAGCACCTCGAGTCGCATGCGCAGCAGCAGCACCGCGCCAAACAGGCAGTAGAAGCCGAGAACCATGATCAGCAGCGGCATCCACATCTCGAACGGCATCGCCGGCTTGGCCACCACGCTGAACGTGGCCGGCTGGTGCAGGGTGTTCCACCACTCCACCGAGTATTTGATGATCGGAATATTCACCACCCCGACGATGGCCAGGACCGCGCAAGCCTTGGCCGCGCTGTCGCGGTTGGTGATGGCGTTGCCCAGGGCAATCACGCCGAAATACAAAAACAGCAGGATCAGCATCGAGGTCAGGCGAGCGTCCCATACCCAGTAGGTGCCCCAGGTCGGCTTGCCCCAGATGGCACCGGTCAGTAGCGCGATAAAGGTCATCCAGGCCCCGAACGGCGCCGCCTGCTGCAAGGCGACATCGGCCAGCTTCATCTTCCAGACCAGGCCGACCAGCCCAGCAACGGCCAGCATCACGTAGATCGACTGGGCGAGAAAGGCTGCCGGAACGTGGATATAGATAATGCGAAAGCTATTGCCCTGCTGATAATCCGGCGGCGCGAATGCCAGCCCCCAGACCAGGCCAACAGCGATCAGCAATACCGCAGCAACGGCCAGCCAGGGCAGCCAACGGCCGCTGATCTGGTAAAACCATTTGGGCGAGCCCAGTTTGTGAAACCACGTCCAGTTCATCAGGTCACTCATCAGTGCATGGTCGAACGTCACTGCGCGTTGCGCGATGCGTCCACTGGCCTTGTCGGCCTATTGTCTACTCTGCGACGCTGATCGTCAGACCGGCGCCGATTGCAAAAGGTGTCAGGGTTACCGCCAGCGCGGCCAGACTGGCCAGCCACAGCAGGTAACCGCTGGTCGGCAATCCCTGCAGACTGGCTTGCAGCGCCCCACTGCCGAGAATCAGCACCGGGATGTACAGCGGTAGGATCAACAGCGCGAGGAGCAAGCCGCCGCGTTTGAGGCCGACCGTAAGCGCCGCACCGACGGCCCCCAGCAGGCTCAGCACAGGGGTGCCCAGCAGCAGCGAGAGCAGTAGCACCGGCAGGCAGCGCACCGGCAGGCCGAGCATCAACGCCAGCAAAGGTGCCAGCAGCACCAGCGCCAACCCCGAGAAAAGCCAGTGTGCCAGCACTTTAGCCAACACCAGAAGAGGCAGAGGGTGCGACGAAAGGACCCACTGCTCGAGCGAGCCGTCCTCGAAATCACTGCGGAAAAGCCCGTCCAGCGAGAGCAGCACGGCCAATAGCGCCGCCACCCAGATCAGCCCTGGCGACAGGGTTTGCAACAATTGCTTTTCCGGACCGACCGCCAGCGGGAACAGCGCGATGACAATCGAGAAGAACACCAGGGGGTTGGCCAACTCAGCCGGACGGCGGAACAACAGGCGTGCCTCACGGCGCATCAACAGAAAAAATACACCACTCATTCAGGCCACCCGCCCCAGATCCAGTTCGCGGTAGCCAGCAGGCTTCAGGGTCAGGCTGTGGTGGGTCGTCAACACCACACTGCCGCCTGCCTCGCAATGCGCGGCCAGGTGCTGTTCAAGCTGCGCCACAGCCGCTTTGTCCAGCGCCGTAAAAGGCTCATCGAGCACCCACAAACGCGGCCCATCCAGGTACAGTCGAGCCAGGGCCACACGGCGCTGCTGACCGGCCGACAGGGTATGACAGGGAACATCCTCGAAACCTTTCAGGCCGATTGCCGCCAACGCCTGCCAGATAGCACTGCGCGTGGCAGGGTGATGCAGGGCACACAACCAGGCGAGATTTTCTTCCGCGCTTAACAAACCTTTGATACCTGGCGCATGTCCGATCCATAGAAGATTGCGCGCCAGTTCGCTACGCTGACCAGCCAGTGGCTGCCCATTTAGAAGAATGTCCCCGCTGGTGGGTTGCATCAGCCCCGCCAGAAGGCGCAGCAGGCTGGTCTTGCCGCTGCCATTGGGCCCACTGACCTGAAGCATTTCACCGGCGCCGAGACGCAGGTCGAGGTTCTCGAACAGCATCCGCCAGTCCCGCTCGCAGGCAAGGGCGGCCGCTTCAAGAAGGGGGATGGTCAAGGCATGGGTACCTTATGCTGTTCAAGTCGGCAGAGTCTTGGCCGCTATACTGACGCATGCTGACCCGGACGGGGCGGCATTATACATGCCGTACCCTGTGCCCCGCAGTGGCCTTTTTCGACAGGTTGTAACCCGCCGATGAGTGAAATCAGCACACCGCGCGCCCTACCGCCGGTCTCCCCGAGCAATCGTCCGAACCCGGTTGCCAACGAGCTTGCGGTGAAGTTGCTGCAGCCCCTCGATGGCCTTATGGCCAGCGGTGAGAGCGCCAAGGCAGAAGTCGTCGGCCTCAAGGAAGTGGCGCAGAACTTCCAGTTGCTGCTGCGCCTGACCCTGGACAGTGGCCGCCAGGCGACCCTCACCGCCACCAGCACTCGACCACTCTTCGAAGGCACCACCCTGGCGGTTACCGCCCTCTCCGACACGCGCCTGGCGGTCAGCCTGTTGGCCGGCGGCGACCCGGCGCTGACCCGGCTCGACCTGAGCCAGCTGCCCAGCGGCACGCTGCTGCAGGCCAAGGTACTGAGCAGCGAGCTGGCCAACCCTGGGACTGCAGGTCAAGCGATCTACAAGGTGCTGGCCAACCTGCTTAACACCCCACTGGCCGGCAGCAAGCTTGCCCTGGAAACCCCACTGGCACTGGTCCCCGGCAGCCTGCTCAGCGCACGGGTAGATGACAGCCAGGCACTCACCTTTCTGCCCCTGAGCAGCCGCCTGGGCCAGCTCGAACTCAGCCAGCAGCTCGGCGGCCAACTGGCGCGCCAAGGCTCGCTCGACGGCTTGTTCAAGGCATTGCAGAGCATAGGTAACCAGAACGGTCTACCCGATGGTTTGCGCGGCAGTATCGACAAGCTTCTCGGCGCCCTGCCCGACGCGGGCCAATTGAGCACGGCCAAGGGCCTGGGCAAGGCACTCGAAGACAGCGGCCTGCTGCTCGAGCAAAAACTTCTCGGCGGGCAGAGCGCCAGCCTGCCAACCGACCTCAAGGCCAACCTGCTGCGCCTGATCGGCCAACTGATGCCCAACCTGGGCAGCGCCTCGCCGTTGGCGCCGGGCAACCTGGGCGGCACCCTGGCTCAGGCGCTGCCGGTGTTTGCCCGCAATGCCCTGGGAGCTCTCGGCCAGGGGACGCCACGCCAGCAAGCGCTGAGTTTCCCCCTGCCCTCTCGGCTGCTAGCCGACCTGGAAGGCGAAGCCGATCTGGAAACCCTGCTCAAACTGGCCGCCGCCGCCGTCTCACGTCTGCAGACCCACCAGCTGTCCAGCCTGGCACAGACCCAGGTCGGCCCCGATGGCAATCTGTTGACCACCTGGCAACTGGAGTTGCCCATGCGCAATCAGCAGGAACTGGTGCCGATCCAGTTGAAAATCCAGCGCGACGAGCCCCAGGAGAGCACCAAGGATGAACCTCGTGAAGCGTTCTGGCGTGTCGAGCTGGCCTTTGACCTCGACCCGCTCGGCCCCCTGCAGGTCCAGGTGCAGTTGATGCGTGGCAACCTGTCCAGCCAGTTGTGGGCCGAACGGGCGAGCACGGCACGGCTGATTGATGCTGAACTGGATAACCTGCGCGAGCGTTTCACCAGCGCCGGGCTCACGGTCAGTGAACTGGCCTGCCGCCAGGGCGTGCCCCCCCAAGGTCCCCGCACGACCCTGGAACAACGCTGGGTGGATGAAACCGCATGAAACAGCCGACACCACGCCAGGCCATTGCCCTCAATTACGACGGGCAGAACGCTCCGGTGCTCAGCGCAAAGGGCGATGACGAACTGGCCGAAGCGATCCTCGCGATCGCCCGTGAGTACGAAGTGCCGATCTATGAGAATGCCGACCTGGTGCGTCTGCTGGCGCGGCTGGAATTGGGCGAAGCGATTCCCGAACAGCTCTACCGCTGCATCGCTGAAATCATTGCCTTTGCCTGGTATTTGAAGGGCAAGTCGCCCAAGGGTTTTACCGGGGAGCGCGACGTCGCCCCGCCCCTGCGACGCTTGAAGGCACCGCAGTAAAGAGCAAGACTCAGGATTTTTGCAGGCGTGACTGGTGTAACCGGCTAATGAGTTCGGCCTCGGCCTTGCTCAGGCCACAGGACTGGGTCAGGTCGTCGACACTGGCCCCCAGGCCAACCAGCCGCGCAGCCTGGGTAAAGGACAGGCTGCTGGGGTCACGCTGCTCAATCTGGTTGAGCTTGTCCGGTAGCGGCGCGACGGTGCGGCGCAACTCATACAACTCCTCACCCATGCGCACACTGCCTGTGAGATAGGTATCCAGGCGCTTGGCCAGATCCTTGATGCGCTGGTCGCGCTGAGCATCGCGCTCAGCCTGCAAACGCGCGGCGAGGCGTTGCTGTTGCATCAACCAGACACAAGCCATCGCCAGCCCCATGCAGACCAGGCCCAGCGCCACGAGTGCAATAACCAGCGGGATCACGCGCGCGCCCCCACAGCCTGCACTCGTGCCGGCATCAGATGCTCTCCAGCTCGGACCACTCTTCCTCGCTCATCATCTTGTCCAACTCAACCAGAATCAGCAGCTCGCCGTTCTTGTTGCACACGCCCTGAATGAACTTGGCCGACTCATCGTTACCGACGTTAGGCGCGGTTTCGACTTCGGACTGCCGCAGATAGACCACTTCGGCGACGCTGTCGACCAGGATGCCGACCACCTGCTTGTCCGCCTCGATGATCACGATACGGGTGTTGTCGGTCACATCCGCCGAGTCCAGACCAAAGCGCTGACGGGTGTCGATCACCGTGACTACGTTACCGCGCAGGTTGATGATACCCAGCACATAACTCGGCGCCCCAGGCACCGGCGCGATCTCGGTGTAGCGCAGCACTTCCTGTACCTGCATCACGTTGATGCCATAGGTTTCATTGTCCAGGCGGAAGGTGACCCATTGCAGAATCGGATCTTCAGCGCCTTGAGCAGAACTTTTCTTCATGTCCCTAGCCTCGTCATTGACCGCATGGTGCGGCGTGAGCGGGTTGGCCCGCTGTCTTTACCTGTTCTATACCACGCGAGCCGCTAAGGCGCGCGCATCATTCAATGCAGCTGTCCCTTAGCCATACGCTTGGCCGCGCCGCTGGCGATCAGCTCGGCCAGAGCAGCGACGTCGAGTAATGCACACATGTGCTCGATTACCGTACCGGCCAACCAGGGGCGCTGGGTACGCTGGCTGCGCCACTTGATCTCAGCAGGGTCCAGACGAATCGAACGACTGACCTGATGCACGGCCAGCCCCCACTCGTAGCCTTGCACGGAGATCACGTACTGCAAACCTTCGCGGAAATCATCACGATAACGATCCGGCATGACCCAACGGGCCGTGTCCAGCACTTTCAGATTTCCGCTCTGCGACGGCAGTATGCCGAGAAACCAGTCCGGCTGACCAAACAGTGGGGTCAGGTCCTGGCCAGCCAACGGATAGATCGAGCCGAGGCATACCAGCGGCACCGCCAGGGTCAGGCCAGCGACATCGAATAGCAGGCACTCGAAAGGCTCTTGCGCCCACTCGGGGCGACCGTCGAGACGCAACGGAGCCGCAACCGTGCCCTCAACCGGCAGCGGGCTCAACTGTACCAAGGGCTCAATCAGAGGCGTAGCCGCGGCCGAGGCTTGCACCTCTACCGCGATGCGTGCGACCGGGCTTGGCGGCTGCAGCGTAACAACCTGAGCGGACGGTGCTGGGGCGGGCACAACTATTTGTGGGTGAGCCTCCATATGCGCATCACGCACTTGTTCTTCAAGCACCGCCGCCTCGAACTCATCCAGGCCGACACTTTCAGCCAGCTCAATGGCGGCCTCCTGCAGCAAACCGTCAAGGTAGGACTGCAGTGCCAGTTGCGGGCGTGTAGCGGTGGCAAGGGGACGACTCATTGGGGCATTCCGCGCGAAGTTTCTGTACAGGCTATCGGCCAGAGTCCCTCGAGACTTGAGGACCCAATATCAGCATAGACGCTCATGCTCAGGCTACCTGCGCCGATGGCTGTTGTGCCACTAGGTGCTTGAGCAATGCCCGATAGGCGATAACGCCACGGCTGTTGCTATCGAAACGTGAAGGCGTAACACCGGCCCGGCTGGCATCGCGCAACCGCGTATCCACAGGGATGTAGGCCGGCCACAGGTGCTCGGGATAGGCCGCACGCAACGCTCGCAACGTGCTCATGGATGCCTGGGTACGGCGATCGAAGAGTGTCGGCACAATGGTGTAGGGCAGTGCCTGCTTGCGCGAACGGTTGATCATCGCCAGCGTGCTGACCATTCGCTCCAGCCCCTTGACCGCCAGAAACTCGGTCTGCACCGGGATCACCAACTGCTGGCTGGCCGCCAGGGCATTGACCATCAACACCCCGAGCAGCGGAGGACTGTCGATAACCGCGTGATCAAAGTCCTGCCACAGCTGCGCCAGGCTTTTCGCGATCACTAGCCCCAGACCACTCTGACCGGGCGACTGACGCTCAAGAGTAGCCAGCGCAGTACTTGATGGCAGCAGCGAGATCCGCTCGTGACTGGTGGGCAACAACAATTGCCCAGGTAAACCCTGCGGTACCGCGCCCTGGTGCTGAAAAAGGTCGAAACAGCTATTTTCCAGAGCATCCGGGTCATGCCCAAAGTAGCTGGTCATCGACCCGTGGGGGTCCAGATCGACCACGACCACGCGCTTGCCAGCATCGGCCAGCAATCCGGCAAGGGCAATGGTACTGGTGGTTTTGCCGACTCCACCTTTTTGATTGGCTACAGCCCAGACTCTCATGATTTCATCCTCCCGGACGGAACAACCCCGACCGAGACATGGCGCCAGCCCTTCATGGAACTGGTGACGGGGGATTGACGGTACCCGCTTGCGGGACCTGTGCGTCAGGCGTCGCTGCAGGTTGTGTGCCAGCGCGCCGCAGTGCCGCATCCGGCTGCGCGTTACCACTGCCGACGCCACTCACACTGCGCCGTATATCCAGGTTACGCGATACCACTAAAACCACTCGACGGTTGCGTGCCCGGCCTTCAGCGGTGGCGTTGTCAGCAACCGGCTGAAACTCACCATACCCCACTGCCGCCATGCGACTGGGTTTAACCCCGTCCAGGGTGAGCATACGCACGATACTCGCCGCCCGCGCCGTCGACAGCTCCCAGTTGGTTGGAAACTGCGCGGTCTGAATGGGCAGGTTATCGGTGAAACCCTCTACATGCACCGGATTTTCATAAGGTGCCAGAATTTTGGCTATCTTTTCGATAATGTCGAATGCCGCATTGTTCGGCAAGGCATCACCACTGGAAAACAGCAAACTGGAACTGAGCTCGATCTCGATCCACAACTCATTGCCGCGCACGGTCAACTGATCGCTGGCGATCAGATCGCCGAAGGCTTCTCGAACACTGTCAGCGATGTTCTGCAGAGTGTCGGAAGCAGCGCCCTGACTCTGTTCCTCGACCAGCGAACGGTCAGGCTCGGTAGTGCGCGGGCGCTCTTCGCCGATCGGGATCGGCTTGATCGCACGGTCCGGCTGGTTGAAAACGCCCGTCAGGCTTTCCGAGAGAATTTTATATTTGCCGTCATTGATCGAGGAAATCGAGTACATGACAACGAAAAAAGCGAATAGCAGCGTGATGAAGTCAGCGTAGGACACCAGCCAACGCTCGTGGTTTTCATGCTCTTCCTGGTGACGGCGACGGGCCATGTTTCACTCCATTCAATCCATGAAACCTTGCAGTTTCAATTCAATGGAGCGCGGGTTCTCGCCTTCGGCAATCGACAGAATGCCTTCGAGGAGCATTTCCCGGTAGCAGGACTGACGCAGGGCCAGCGCCTTGAGCTTGCTGCCAATCGGTAACAGCAGCAAGTTCGCAAAACCGACACCGTAAATGGTCGCGACGAAGGCCACGGCGATACCACTGCCAAGCATGCTCGGATCAGCCAGGTTACCCATCACGTGAATCAAACCCATCACCGCACCGATGATGCCAATGGTCGGCGCATAGCCGCCCATGCATTCAAAGACCTTGGCGGCCTGGATATCACGGCTTTCCTGAGTGTACATATCAACCTCAAGGATGCTGCGAATGGCTTCAGGCTCGGCGCCATCGACCAGCAACTGAAGCCCTTTGCGCGCATAGGGATCGGCCTCGACATCGGCGACGGCCTCAAGGCCAAGCAAGCCCTCCTTTCGCGCAGTCATGCTCCAGGCAACCACTCGATTGATCCCGCCCTGCAGGTCGACCCGCGGCGGAAAGAAAATCCAGCGCAAGATCGCCAGCGCGCGCTTGAACGCACTGATGGGTGTTTGCAGAAAAGCAGCACCCAAGGTGCCGCCAATCACGATGAGCGCCGCTGGGCCATTGAGCAGTGCACCAACATGGCCGCCCTCAAGGTAATTGCCTCCCAGGATCGCCACGAACGCGAGTATGACCCCGATGAGACTCAGTACATCCATCAGATACAGGTCTCAGCCAGGTGCCGGCCGATGTGATCGAGAGGATAGACCGCATCAGCCAGATTGGCCTTCACCACGGCCATCGGCATGCCGTAGATCACACAACTGGCTTCGTCCTGCGCCCACACCTGACTGCCGCCCTGCTTGAGCAAGCGCGCACCTTCACGTCCGTCAGCGCCCATGCCGGTCAGCACCACGGCGAGCACCTTGTCGTTATACGACTTGGCAGCCGAACCGAAGGTGATATCAACGCAGGGCTTGTAATTCAGCCGCTCGTCACCGGGAAGAATTTTGATCACGCCACGTCCATCGATCATCATCTGCTTACCGCCCGGGGCCAGCAGCGCCAGACCAGGCCGCAGCACATCACCGTCTTCAGCCTCCTTGACACTGATACGGCAGAGCTTGTCCAGACGCTCAGCAAAGGCCTTGGTAAAGGCGGCAGGCATGTGCTGGATCAGCACGATGGGCGCAGGAAAATTCGCCGGCAATTGGGTCAGTACCCGCTGCAAGGCAACCGGCCCACCAGTCGAGGTGCCGATAGCGACCAGCTTATAGGCCTTGCGTTTGGGGGCTGGGCTGGTGCTGGAAGAGGCTGAACTCGAGGGTGCGGGCGCAGCAGCATTAGTCGGGCTGCTGACAGGGCGTGTCAGCGCCGCAGGCGCTGGCGGCTTTCCCACGACGGGCGCGCTCGACGGCATCGGCGCACTGCTGATACTGCGTCTGTTGCTACGGGCAATGCTGTGGACCTTCTCGCACAACAGCTGTTTGACCTTCTCCGGGTTGCGCGAAATATCCTCGAAATTCTTCGGCAGGAAATCCACGGCACCGGCATCCAGCGCATCCAGGGTCACTCGAGCGCCTTCATGGGTCAGCGAGGAAAACATCAACACCGGGGTCGGGCAACGCTGCATGATCGTCCGCACGGCCGTGATGCCATCCATCATGGGCATCTCGTAATCCATGGTAATCACATCGGGCTTGAGTGCGAGGGCCTGGTCAATGGCCTCGCGCCCGTTGGTAGCAGTGCCCACGACCTGGATATTCGGATCGGCGGAGAGAATTTCCGAGACGCGCCGGCGAAAGAAGCCCGAATCGTCCACCACCAGAACCTTGACAGCCATAAACACTCCTAAAGCGCACCTGGCTGATACCAGGCACGCGAACAATCACAATCAGATACGTCGCGCCGCGTAGCGCTTGAGCATGCTCGGTACGTCGAGAATCAAAGCAATGCGACCATCACCGGTAATAGTAGCGCCCGACATCCCTGGCGTGCCCTGCAGCATCTTGCCAAGCGGCTTGATCACCACCTCCTCCTGGCCGACCAACTGGTCGACCACGAAGCCGATGCGCTGGCTGCCGACAGTCAGAATCACCACATGGCCTTCGTGCTGTTCCTCGTGGGCAGCGCCACTGACCAGCCAGCGCTTGAGGTAGAACAGTGGCAGAGCCTTGTCGCGCACGATCACCACTTCCTGGCCATCGACCACGTTGGTACGCGACAGATCCAGATGGAAAATCTCGTTGACGTTGACCAGCGGGAAGGCGAACGCCTGGTTAGCCAGCATGACCATCAGGGTCGGCATGATCGCCAGGGTCAGCGGCACCTTGATGATGATCTTCGAGCCCTGGCCCTTGACCGAGAACACATTGACCGTGCCATTGAGCTGGGAAATCTTGGTCTTGACCACATCCATGCCGACGCCGCGCCCCGACACATCTGAAATCTCGGTCTTGGTCGAGAAGCCCGGCGCGAAAATCAGGTTGTAGCACTCGAACTCATTCAGCCGATCGGCCGCATCCTTGTCGAGCAGGCCTTTCTCCACCGCCTTGGCACGCAACACATCAGCGTTCATCCCCTTGCCGTCATCGGAAATCGACAACAGGATGTGGTCACCTTCCTGCTCGGCCGAAAGAATCACACGCCCGCCCCGGGATTTGCCGGAGGCTTCGCGTTCTTCAGGTGTTTCGATGCCATGGTCGACGGCGTTGCGCACCAAGTGGACCAAGGGGTCGGCCAGCGCTTCGACCAGGTTCTTGTCGAGGTCGGTTTCTTCGCCAACCAGCTCCAGATTGATCTCTTTCTTGAGCTGGCGCGCCAGATCGCGAACCAGTCGTGGGAATCGACCGAAAACCTTCTTGATCGGCTGCATGCGGGTCTTCATCACCGCCGTTTGCAGATCGGCGGTTACCACATCGAGGTTGGACACAGCCTTGGACATGGCCTCGTCGCCATTATTGGCGCCAAGACGTACCAGCCGATTACGCACCAGGACCAGCTCGCCCACCATGTTCATGATTTCATCGAGGCGCGCCGTATCGACCCTTACCGTGGTTTCCGCTTCACTGGCTACCGGTTTCTCGGCAGGCGCAGCGGCTGCGGGAGCCCGAGCAGGTTCAGGACGGGGCTCTGCCTTGGCCGCAGGACGTGCGACCGCTTTGGCCGAAACAGGCGCAGGCGCGACTTCGATCGGCTTGATGGCTTCGGGCTCGACAAACTTGCCCTTGCCATGCAACTGGTCGAGGAGTGACTCGAACTCGTCGT
This sequence comes from Pseudomonas cuatrocienegasensis, assembly GCF_900110925.1. Classification (GTDB taxonomy): domain Bacteria; phylum Pseudomonadota; class Gammaproteobacteria; order Pseudomonadales; family Pseudomonadaceae; genus Aquipseudomonas; species Aquipseudomonas cuatrocienegasensis. The sequence goes on from NZ_FOFP01000002.1 coordinate 71,623, forward strand.
CGGTAATTTCGTCAGTCGCGCCGGCAGTTGCTACTGCACTCACAGCCGGCTCAGTTGGCGACGTGACCTCGGGAACTACGAACTGCCCCTTGCCATGCAACTGATCAAGTAACGATTCAAATTCATCATCGGTGATTTCATCGCCGCCAGCCCCCGCAGCAGCAGGCGCTGCAACGACAGGTTCGGGCACCACCGACGATTCAGCAGAGGCGGTAGCAAACTGGCCTTTACCATGCAACTGATCGAGCAACGACTCAAACTCATCGTCGGTGATCTCATCGCCCGCGGCTGCGGGGGCCTCGGCAGGCACCGCCGCAGGCGTATCGCCCAGGGCATCGAGCAGTTTCTCGAATTCGTTGTCTGTGATATCCGCACTGGCTTCAGCTGTCTCGACGACCGGAGCAGCCGCTACAGGTGCCGGAGTCGCTGCCACGGGCGCCGCAGGTGCTGCAGCGCTTGCCGGCTCCGCGAACCGCGCCAGGGCCGCCAACAGCTCAGGAGTAGCCGGTGTCGGCTCAACCCGCTCACGGACTTCGGTAAACATACTGTTGACTGCATCCAGCGCTTCGAGCACGACGTCCATCAGCTCGGAGTCAACACGCCGCTCACCCTTGCGCAGGATGTCGAAGACATTTTCAGCAATGTGGCAACACTCGACCAGCTCATTGAGCTGCAAGAACCCGGCACCACCCTTGACGGTATGAAAACCACGAAAGATGGCGTTCAACAGGTTCATGTCATCCGGGCGGTTTTCCAACTCCACCAACTGCTCGGATAACAGTTCGAGAATCTCGCCGGCCTCCACCAGGAAGTCCTGGAGAATCTCTTCATCGGCGCCGAAGCTCATAGACGTGCTCCTAAAATCCTAGGCTGGACAGCAGATCATCGACGTCGTCTTGATTGGATGCGACGTCATCACGCTTATCGGCATGAATCTGCGGACCTTCACCATGAGACGGCTGTTTTTCTTTTACTTGTTCGGCACGCAAAATGGAGTGGTCATGCTTGATGCCGGCAAAACGATCGACCTGACTGGCCATCAGCACCAGCTTCAGCAGGTTGCTTTCCACATCGGTGACCAACTGAGTGACACGCTTGATCACCTGGCCGGTAAGGTCCTGGTAGTCCTGAGCCAGCAAGATATCGTTCAGGTGCCCAGACAGCTTGGCGCCATCACGCTCACTGCGCGCCAGGAATAACTCCATACGCTTGGCCAGCTCGCGAAACGCTTCGGCACTCAGTTCGCGCCGCATAAAACGCCCCCAGTCAGCACTCAGGCTGCTGGCCTCGCTGCTCAGGTCGTTAACCAGCGGGGCACTCTGCTCAACCAGGTCCATGGTTCGATTGGCCGCTTTCTCGGTCATCGTCACCACATAGTTCAAGCGTTCGGTAGCGTCGGATATCTGCGACACTTCTTTGGCATGCGGCACACGAGGATCAAGTTGGAAATTGACGATGGCGCTGTGCAGCTCGCGCGTCAGCTTACCGACTTCAAGGTACAAGCCATGGTCGCGTGCTTTGTTGAGCTCATTGATCATCTGCACCGCTTCGCCAAAGTTACCCCTCTCGAGGCTATCGACTAGCTGGCGTGCATTGTTTTTCAGGGTCGACTCAAGGTCGTCCTGGGGGAAAGCATCGTGTTCCATAGCAACCTCGCGGCGAACATCAGCCGTTGACCCGCTCGAAGATTTTCTCGATCTTTTCCTTCAACACCTGAGCGGTGAAGGGCTTGACCACGTAACCATTCACCCCGGCTTGAGCCGCCTCGATGATCTGATCACGCTTGGCTTCGGCGGTCACCATCAGCACCGGCAGGTGCTTCAGACGCTCGTCGGCGCGCACTGCGCGCAGCAGGTCTATGCCTGTCATGCCAGGCATGTTCCAGTCCGTCACCAGAAAATCGAAACTGCCGCTTTGCAGCATTGGCAGTGCCGTGGTGCCGTCATCGGCTTCCGCCGTATTGGTGAACCCCAAGTCACGCAAGAGGTTCTTGATGATCCGTCGCATCGTTGAAAAGTCATCAACGATGAGGATTTTCATGTTCTTGTCCAAGTCGACCTCCGTACAGTCCCAAACGCAGCCAGCAGCCTGGCGACGCCCTTAATCGTGAAACCGGCCTGCAATATAGCTGTTCAGCGCGCCCGCCACTCGCCGAGCCGTGCACGCAAGCGCGCGGCGCATTGACTGTGTAACTGACTGACCCGCGATTCGCTGACCCCCAGTACCTCGCCGATTTCCTTGAGGTTCAGCTCTTCGTCGTAATACAGCGACAACACCAGTTGCTCACGCTCCGGCAGATTGGCAATCGCATCGACCAGTGCAGCCTGGAAGCGCTGGTCTTCCAGCTCCCGCGCCGGTTCGAGTTGATTGCTGCTGGCGTCTTCACGCAAACCCGTGTGCTCGCCATCCTGTAGCAAGTCGTCGAAACTGAACAACCGACTGCCCAAAGTGTCGCCAAGAATGCCGTAGTAATCTTCGAGACTCAATTGGAGTTCGGCCGCAACCTCTTGATCTTTAGCGTCTCGACCGGTTCTGGCCTCAATTATTCTGATCGCATCACTGACCATGCGGCTGTTTCGATGCACCGAACGAGGGGCCCAGTCACCTTTGCGCACCTCATCAAGCATAGACCCACGAATACGGATACCGGCAAAGGTTTCGAAACTGGCGCCCTTTCCAGCGTCATATTTCTTTGAAGCTTCAAGCAAGCCGATCATGCCGGCCTGGATCAAATCATCCACCTGCACACTGGCTGGCAAGCGCGCCAGCAGGTGATAGGCAATGCGTTTGACCAGCGGCCCGTAGCGCTCGATCAACTGGTGCTGCGAATCCTGCGCCTGCGCCTTGCTGTACATACGGAGTCCAGAAGCTGGGGTCATACAGCCGTGTCTGCTGCCGGTTGCTGCACCAGGCGTTCAACGAAAAATTCCAGGTGGCCGCGCGGGTTGGCCGGAAGGGGCCAGGCGTCGACTTTCTGGGCAATCGCCTTGAAGGCCAATGCACATTTGGAACGTGGAAATGCTTCATACACTGCACGCTGCTTCTGCACCGCCTTACGCACCGACTCGTCGTAAGGAACAGCACCGACATACTGCAGCGCCACATCGAGGAAGCGGTCAGTCACTTTAGTCAGCTTAGCAAAGAGATTGCGACCTTCCTGCGGACTGTGCGCCATATTCGCCAGTACCCGAAAACGGCTCATGCCATGGTCGCGGTTGAGCAGCTTGATCAGGGCGTAGGCGTCGGTGATCGAGGTGGGCTCATCGCACACTACCACCAGTACCTCCTGGGCCGCGCGCACGAAGCTGACGACCGAGTCGCCGATACCAGCGGCGGTGTCGATGATCAGCACGTCGATGTTGTCACTCAGATCGCTGAACGCCTGAATCAGCCCGGCATGCTGCATGGGCGACAACTGCACCATGCTTTGTGTGCCCGAGGCGGCAGGGACAATACGGATACCGCCAGGCCCCTGCAGAATCACGTCACGCAGCTCACACTCGCCACTGATGACATCCGCCAGGGTGCGCTTGGCGCTCAGCCCCAGCAGCACGTCGACGTTAGCCAAGCCAAGGTCGGCGTCCATCAGCATCACGCGCCGGCCGAGTTCAGCCAGAGCCAGCGACAGATTCACCGACACATTGGTCTTGCCGACGCCACCCTTGCCGCCGGTCACCGCAATCACCTGTACGGGATGCATACCCATGTTATCTACACACCTTGTCTAACTTCGACTGGAACCATGGAACAGACAACCCTGCCCACCCCATGCCACGGAAAAGCCGCAGCAGCCATCAACCGGCGCGGCGCGCCGGATTCTGGTACAGACCGGCAAACATGTCGGCCATTGTATCTTCACTTGGCGCTTCAGCACTCTGCAGACCTACCGCGCGACTGACCAATTGGTGGCTGCGTGGCAGATGCAGGTCATCCGGAATTCGCGGACCATCTGCCAGATAGGCTACCGGTAGACGCTGACCGATAGCCAGACTTAATACCTCGCCCAGGCTACTGGCTTCGTCCAGCTTGGTCAGGATGCAACCGCTCAAGCCACAGCGCTTGTAACTATGGTAGGCGGCTTTGAGCACCTGGCTCTGGCTGGTTGCAGCCAAAACCAGATAATTTTTCGCATTGATACCGCGGCTGGCCAGCGCCTCGAGCTGCAGACGCAACGCCGGATCATTGGCCGGCAGCCCGGCGGTGTCGATCAGCACCACACGCTTGCGCGCCAGCGGTGCCAGGGCCTGGGTCAGGGACTGGCCAGGGTCGACCAGGGTCACGGGGACATCCAGGATACGCCCCAGGGTCTTGATTTGCTCCTGGGCGCCGATGCGGTAGCTGTCCATGCTGACCAGGGCAATGTTGTGAGCACCGAACTTGAGTACATAACGGGCTGCCATCTTGGCCAAGGTGGTGGTCTTGCCCATGCCGGCCGGGCCAACCAGAGCGATCACACCACCCGCCTCCAGCGGCTCCTCCTTCTGCACCTGAATGGCATGCGCCAGATGGGCCAGCACCATGCGCCAGGCCTGGCGCGGCTCACTGATGCGTGCAACGCGTTCAAGCAATACGCGCGACAGCTCAGCGGGCAAGCCCATACGCTGCAGGCGACGCCAGAGATTGGCCTGTTGCGGACGCCGGGTCTGCAACTGCCCCCAGGCCATCGAGCCCAGCTGGACTTCAATCAGCTCGCGCAGGCCGTGCAGCTCACTGCGCATGGCATCCAAAGCACCCTGGTCGGCCGCGCCTGCGGCTGACTTCGGCGAGCACATGGCAGCGGCCAGCGGCTCAAGCGGCAGGCTGGGCTCTGCGCCAAACAGTTGGCGGTCCTTACCGGCATGGCTCTGCGCACGGGTCGCCAGTTCAGCCTGGGCCGTGGCGATACGCGATTGGGTCTTGCGCAACTCAGCCTCGAGTGCCGGATTCGGCTCGCGACTGGGGGCAGCAGGCACCTGGTAATCGAGGGCAGCCGTCAGCTCGACGCCGCCGGCAACCCGGCGATTGCCGATGATCGAGGCGTCGGCACCCAATTCATCGCGCACCAGCTTCATGGCGATCCGCATATCGGCAGCGAAAAAGCGTTTGACCTGCATGGCCTGTGACCTCGGTTAGTTCTGGCCCACCGTCGCAACGATGGTGACCTGCTTGTTGTCCGGAATTTCCTGGTACGCCAATACGTGCATGCTCGGCACCGCAAGACGCGCAAACCGCGAGAGCATCGCCCGGACCGGACCGGCTACCAGCAGGATCACTGGTTTGCCGAGCATCTCCTGACGCTGCGCCGCTTCCACCAGGGAACGCTGCAGCTTCTCGGCCATGCCGGGCTCCAGGAGAATCCCCTCCTCAGCGCCCTGACCGGCCTTCTGAATACTATTGAGCAATATCTGTTCCAACCTGGGTTCCAGGGTGATCACAGGCAGCTCCGGCTCTAGTCCCACAATGCTTTGCACAATTGCGCGGGCCAGCGACACACGCACCACAGCGACCATCGCGGCGGGATCTTGACTCTTGGGCGCTACGTTGGCGATGGCTTCGGCGATGGTGCGAATATCGCGTACCGGCACCTGCTCCTGCAGCAAGGCTTGCAGCACCTTGAGCAGGGTCGACAGCGAGACCAGCCCCGGCACCAGCTCATCAGCCAGCTTCGGCGAGCTCTTGGCCAGCAGCTGCATCAGTTGCTGAACCTCTTCATGGCCCAGCAGTTCGTGGGCGTGTTTGTGCAGAATCTGATTGAGATGAGTGGCTACCACCGTACTGGCGTCGACCACGGTATAACCGAGCGACTGCGCCTGATCACGCTGCGAGGCGTCGATCCATACTGCGTCCAGGCCGAAGGCAGGGTCCTTGGCGGCAACACCATTGAGCGTGCCAAACACCTGACCGGGGTTGATCGCCAGCTCGCGGTCCGGGAACACCTCGGCCTCAGCCACGCTGACGCCCATCAGGGTCAGGCGGTAGGCGTTGGGCTGCAGGTCGAGGTTGTCACGGATGTGTACCGAGGGCATGAGAAAGCCCATTTCCTGGGACAGTTTCTTGCGTACCCCTTTGATCCGCGCCAGCAGCTGCCCACCCTGGTTACGATCGACCAGCGGGATCAGGCGATAGCCCACCTCGAGGCCGACCATATCGACCGGCACCACATCATCCCAGCCCAGTTCCTTGACCTCTTGCGCACGCTGCGCCGGTAGCAGGTCCTGCTGACGCTGAACTTCCTTGACCTCTTCTTCCTTGCCCTTGCGCTGCTTGTTGGCGATCCAGTAAGCCGCACCGGCAGCCACCAGCCCGAGGCTGATGAACGAGAAATGCGGCATGCCCGGCACCAGGCCCATGGCGATCATGATCGAGGCCGTTACTGCCAACGCACGCGGCGACGCGAACATCTGGCGGTTGACTTGCGCGCCCATGTCTTCGGAGCTGGATACCCGCGTCACCATGATCGCAGCAGCCGTGGACAGCAGCAGCGAAGGAATTTGCGCCACCAGCCCGTCACCGATGGTCAGCAGCGTGTAGATGCGCCCGGCGTCGGCAAAACTCAGGTCGTGCTGCATGATGCCGATGAGGATGCCGCCGATCAGGTTGATGAACAGGATCAACAGACCCGCCACGGCATCGCCGCGCACGAACTTGCTGGCACCGTCCATGGAACCGTAGAAATCGGCTTCCTGGGAGACTTCGCTGCGACGCTTCTTGGCTTCTGCCTGATCGATAAGGCCGGCATTGAGGTCGGCATCGATGGCCATCTGCTTGCCTGGCATGGCGTCCAGGGTAAAGCGTGCGCTGACTTCGGAGATGCGCCCGGCGCCTTTGGTGACCACCACGAAGTTGATGATCATGAGGATCGCGAACACCACGATACCAACCACGTAGTTGCCGCCGATCACCACCTCACCGAAGGCCTGAATGACCTTGCCCGCGGCGTCGTGACCATCCTGACCATTGAGCAATACCACCCGTGTCGAGGCCACGTTGAGCGCCAGGCGCAGCAAGGTGGCGGCGAGCAGGATGGTGGGGAATACCGCGAAATCCAGCGGCCGCAGCGCATAGATACTGACCAGCAGGACGACGATCGACAGCGCAATGCTGAAGGTGAAGAGTACGTCGAGCAGAAACGGCGGAATCGGCAGCATGACCATGCCGAGCATGACCAGCAGCATCAGCGGAATGCCGAGGTTACCGTCGCGCAACCCGGACAGGTTACTGCGTACGTTTCCGACCAATTGCGTGCGATCTACTGCCACGTGCTACCCCGGTATCCATTCAAACTTTTGACGCCTTAAGCGCCCTTGCCCGGAGGTTTGCAAGAAGCTGTCCAAGTTTGCCTTGAGCGGCGGATGCCATTGCCACGAATGAGGCGAACCCTCAGACGCGCTGAAAGTCCGAGACCTAGGGTCTGTCCCGTTTCGTCGCAAGCCGCGTTGCCGCGAACGAAACGGGAACAGACCCTAAGACGTGTCATTCATCAACGCAGGAGATCCCCATGCAACCTTGGATCATCGCAGCATTCGCCGGTCTCACCACTCTCAGCGCCCAGGCCGCCAGCCTGGATGTCACCCTGCACCGGGTCAGCGCGGAGGGCCAAGGGCCTTCGGTAGGCACCCTGCATATCGAACAGAGTCCCTACGGGCTGGTCTTCACCCCTAAGCTGCATGACCTGGAGCCCGGCGTGCATGGTTTCCATCTGCATGCACAACCGAGCTGCGAGGCGGCGGAGAAAGACGGTCAACTGTCAGCAGCCGAAGCCGCTGGAGGGCACTGGGACCCGCAGGCGACCGGGAAACACGACGAGCCCTGGGGTGACGGCCACCTCGGCGACCTGCCTGCCCTTCTGGTAAGCGCAGATGACAACGCCACTCAACCGGTGCTGGCACCACGCATCAAGACACTGGATGAGGTACGCAATCTGGCGGTGATGGTGCACGCCGGCGGCGACAATCATGCCGACCACCCCAAGCCCCTGGGCGGTGGAGGCGCGCGCGTTGCCTGCGGGGTGATTCGATAGGGTCTGTTGCCGTTTCGTCGCAAGCCGCGTTGCCGGGAACGAAATGGCAACAGACCCTACTCGTCGCGGCGTAAATCCGGCGGAATTGGCAGGTCGGGCAAGGGACCGGGACGCTTGGCCTTGCCTGCCTGGTACTGACGAATCTGATAGACGTATGCCAGCACCTGCGCCACGGCCAGGTACAGGCCTGCAGGAATCTCCTGGTCCAGCTCCGTGGAATAGAACACCGCCCGCGCCAGGGCTGGAGACTCCAGTAGCATCACCTTGTGCTCCTGGCCAATCTCACGAATTTTCAGGGCGGTGAAGTCACTGCCCTTGGCCAGCAGCACCGGCGCATTGCCTTTTGTCGGGTCATATTTCAGGGCCACGGCAAAGTGGGTCGGGTTGGTGATGATCACGTCAGCCTCGGGCACGGCCTGCATCATGCGCCGGTCGGCCATTTCACGCTGCAACTGACGGATACGCTGTTTGACCTCCGGCTTGCCCTCGCTGTCCTTGTACTCGTCACGCACTTCCTGCTTGGTCATCATCAGCTTCTGTTTGTTGTCCCAGAGCTGAAACGGCACATCGACTGCTGCGATAAGAATCAGCCCCAGGGATATCCACAGAGCACTCCAGCCAACCACCTGAGCAGCGTGCATGATCGCTGACTCGAGTGGCTCATGGGCGATAGCCAGCAAGTCGTCGCGGTCCATCGCCAGCACCACCAGCGCGACCACAAGGATGACCGTGAACTTGCCCAGGGCCTTGAGCAACTCCACCAACGCCTTGACCGAGAACATGCGCTTGAGCCCGGCCAACGGGTTCATACGGCTGAATTTCGGCGCCATGGCCTTGGCCGAGAACAGCCAGCCACCCAAGCCGATAGGGCCGATGATCGAGGCGATGAACAGCACAACGATCAAGGGGGCAATGGCTTCCAGCGCCATGTAACTGGCCCCCAGCAAGCCGGTGGTCATGCTGCTCTCGTCCATGATCGCGCTGCGGGTAAGCGAGAAGCTGCCGCGCATGATTTCCAGCATCGAATTGCCCAGGCTGCCGCCGGTGGCGAGCAGCGCGCCCACACCAGCCAAGGTCACGACCAGTGTGTTGAGCTCACGCGAACGGGCGATCTGGCCCTTGTCACGCGACTCGCGCAGGCGTTTCTCTGTGGGTTCCTCGCTTTTGTCTGCACCACTTTCCGACTCTGCCATGGCTGGCTCCTATGGAATCCGCGCCATCTCGCGCAGCAGTTGCAAGGCTTCGGTGGCGAAGACCTGATACTGGGAGAGGATATCGGCCATACCAATCCAGACAATGACCAGCCCGAGCACCAGAGTCAGTGGAAAACCGATGGAAAAGATATTCAGCTGGGGCGCGGCGCGGGTCATCACGCCGAAGGCAATGTTGACGATCAGCAATGCCGTCACGGCCGGCAGCACCAGAATCAACGCAACACCGAACACCCAACCCAGCTTGGTGGCGATCTCCCAGTAATGCTCGACCATCAGCCCACTGCCGACCGGCAGCGTGACGAAACTCTCGGCCAGTATCTCGAACACCACCAGATGACCGTTCATCGCCAGAAACAGCAAGGTCACCAGCATCAGAAAGAACTGCCCGATCACCGCCACAGAAACGCCGTTGGCCGGGTCGACCATGGAGGCAAAACCCAGCCCCATCTGCATGGCCACGATCTGCCCGGCAACCACGAAGGTCTGGAAGAACAACTGCAGAACAAAGCCGAACATCACCCCTATGAGAATCTCCTGGGCGATCATCAGGAACGTCTGCAGGTTGATCGCATCCACCACCGGCATCGGCGGCAGATTGGGCACCAGCACCACGCAGATGGCCAGGGCAAAATACATGCGCACGCGCATTGGCACCAGTTGAGTACCGATGATCGGCATCACCATAAGCATCGCGGCGATGCGAAACAGGGGCAGCATGAACGCACCGACCCAGCCGCCAATCTGGGTATTGCTGAGCTCGAACATGTCAGCCGATCAGCATGGGGATATTCATGATCAGGCCTCGCGTGTACTCGATCATCGTCGCCGCCAACCAGGGCCCGGCGACGATCAAGGTAACCAGGATCACCAGCAAACGCGGCAAAAAGCTCAAGGTCTGCTCGTTGATCTGTGTGGCGGCCTGGAACATGGCCACCATCAGGCCAACCAGCAGGCTGGGCATCACCATCAAGGCAACGATGACTGCGGTCAGCCAGAGGGCTTCACGAAACAGGTCAACGGCGACTTCCGGGGTCATCTCAGATACCTCCGAAACTGGCGGCGAGCGTGCCCATGATCAGCGCCCAACCATCGATAAGCACGAACAGCATGATCTTGAACGGCAGCGACACGATCAGCGGCGACAGCATCATCATACCCATCGCCATGAGAATACTGGCCACCACCAGGTCGATCACCAGAAACGGAATGAAGATCATGAAGCCGATCTGAAACGCCGTCTTTAACTCCGAGGTCACGAATGACGGAATCAGGATGGTCAGCGGCGTGTCCTCCGGGCGAAGAATATCGGTGCGTTTGGACAGCCGCACGAACAACTCCAGATCGCTTTCTCGGGTTTGCGCCAGCATGAAGTTCTTGATCGGCCCCTCGGCGCGGGTGATCGCCTCCTGCGCCGGCAACTGCTCGTTCAGGTATGGCTGCAACGCCTCGCGGTTAATCTGATCGAACACCGGGGCCATGATGAACATCGTCAGAAACAGGGCCAGGCCAATGAGAATCTGGTTCGACGGTGTCTGCTGCAGCCCGAGTGCCTGACGCAGAATGGAAAAGACGATGATGATGCGGGTAAAACTGGTCATCAGCATGACGAATGCCGGGATGAACCCCAGCGCGGTCATGATCAGCAGAATCTGCAGACTGACCGAATACTCCTGCTGCCCCTCGGTATCGGTACTCAGGGTGATGGCCGGAATCGACAGCGGGTTGTCTGCGCTGAACGCCAGTGTCGGCACCAGCAGCAACAGAGCAGGCAGCAGCAGGCGCAACCAAGGCATCACGATTTATCCTTCTGATCCTTGCCCAGCAACTCCATCAGACGCTGAGCGAATTCGGTCGAGGCGGGCTCCGCATCGGGTAGGTGCACCGGCTCTGCCATAACGTGCAATGGGCTGATACGCCCGGCGGTCAACCCAAGCAACACCTGCTCATGACCGACCTGCACCAGCAGCAGTCGCTCGCGTGGACCAAGGGCCTGGCTGGCGACAATCTTGATGACCTGCCCGCCCCGTGGGGTGATCTGCTGCACGCGGCGCATCAGCCACGCCAACAAGAAGATCAGCCCCACCACCAACCCCAGCCCCAACAACAATTGGAGCAACTGGCCGGTAATACCGCTGCCAACCGACGGCAACGTCTGCGCAGCCTGGGTAACCGGCTCGGCGGCGAAGCTCTGCAGGGATACGAACGACAACGGGATAGCAGTGAGGCGTTTGAACATGGCGGGCTCGGTTGGCGTTAGCGCAGTTTCTTGATGCGTTCACTCGGGCTGATGACATCGGTCAGGCGGATGCCGAACTTCTCGTTGACCACGACCACCTCACCATGGGCGATCAGCGTGCCGTTGACCAGCACGTCGAGCGGTTCACCGGCCAGACGGTCGAGCTCGACCACCGATCCCTGATTGAGCTGCAGCAGGTTGCGAATGGTGATGTTGGTGTTGCCGACTTCCATCGAGATCGACACCGGGATGTCCAGAATGACGTCCAGGTTAGGGCCGTCCAGGCTTACCGGCTGATTGAATTTCGGCGCACTGCCGAACTCCTCCATGGGTGCGCGGGGCGCTGCTGGCGCCGCGGCTTCGCCGGCAGCGAGCATGGCGTCGATATCGTCCTGGCCTGCCGCGTCATCACCTGCCTCAGAGAGTGCCGCAGCCCACTCATCGGCGAGCGCCTGCTCCTCGGGGGAGGTGTTTTCGTTTTCGTCTGCCATCGTCGTTCCTCGGCTGGCGGGTAGCGGTTTCAGTAGGCGCGGATGCGCCTGTAATTAGCGGTGGCGATCAATCGGCTCGAGCACCTGGAGCGCCAGGTTGCCCTTGTGTGCGCCGAGCTTGACCTTGAAGGTGGGAACACCGTTGGCCCGCATGATCACATCCTCAGGCAGCTCTACCGGGATCACATCCCCGGGCTGCATATGCAGAATGTCGCGCAGCCTGAGCTGGCGTCTGACCACGGTGGCGCCCAGAGGTACGCTGACGTCCAAAATGTCTTCACGCAGCGCCTTGATCCAACGCTCGTCCTGGTCATCCACATCGGACTGAAAGCCGGCGTCGAGCATCTCGCGGATGGGTTCGATCATCGAATAAGGCATGGTTACATGGAGGTCGCCACCGCCACCATCGAGTTCGATGTGAAAGGTCGACACCACAATCACTTCGCTGGGGCTGACGATGTTGGCCAACGCAGGGTTGACCTCAGAACCCACGTACTCGAAGTTGATATCCATCACGGCGGCCCAGGCTTCCTTCAGGTCGATAAACGCCTGATCGAGCACCATACGCACTACTCGCAGCTCGGTGGGCGTGAACTCCCGCCCCTCGATCTTCGCGTGGCGCCCATCGCCGCCAAAAAAGTTGTCCACCAGCTTGAACACCAGCTTGGCATCGAGAATGAACAGCCCGGTGCCGCGCAACGGCTTCATCTTCACCAGGTTAAGGCTGGTGGGCACGTACAGCGAGTGTACGTACTCGCCGAATTTCATGACCTGCACACCACCGACGGCGACATCAGCCGAGCGCCGCAGCAGGTTGAACATGCTGATACGGGTGTAGCGGGCGAAGCGTTCGTTGATCATCTCCAGGGTCGGCATGCGCCCACGGACGATGCGGTCCTGGCTGGTCAGGTCGTACTGTTTGACCGAGCCAGGTTCAGCGGCCTCCTCAGGCTCGACCAGGCCATCGTCCACCCCATGCAGCAGCGCGTCGATTTCGTCCTGGGAAAGCAGGTCTTGCACAGCCATGTTCGACCCTCGCCTACTGCAACACTAGATTGGTGAACAGTACCTGCTCGACCGCCAGCTTGCCGGTTTCCTTCTGCGCCAGCTCCTGCACGCTGGCGGTGGCTTGCTGACGTAGCATTTCCTTGCCGACAGGGGTGATCAGTGATTCGAAATCCTGGCTGGAAAACAGCATCACCAGGCGGTTGCGCAGCACCGGCATATGCACCTTGAGTGCGTCCAGGGCAGCCTGGTCACGGGCCATCAAGGCCACACTGACTTGCATGTAACGCGCCCGCCCCTTGTGGTTGAAGTTGACCACGAAGGCCGGCACCAGCTCTTCATAGATGGCAGTCTGTTTGACCGGCTCCTGACTTTCGACCGCTTCCGGTACTTCGGCCTCAGGCGCCGACTTGTTCAAAAAGAACCAGGTAGCCCCCACCGAAATACCGATTGCCAGCAAAAGACCGACGACGATCAGAATGATGAGTTTCATCTTGCCCGCAGGTTTGCCCTCGGCAGCCGCTGCCGGGTCTTGCGGTGCACTTTTCTTAGCCATGCCAATAATCCGTCACTGATCGGAGTTCGATCGGTTTTCAAAGGGTCAGGAGCAAGGGTTGTGCCAGCTCTTCGACGCATGCATCAGGCTCTCACAACGCCGCGGCGGCGCGCAGCCAGATCAACACATCCATACCGCCTGAACGCATTCGCCCGGCGCTCTTGCGAGGCCGGGCGAATGCAGTTTAGAACAGAGCGACGATGGACTACAGAAGGTTCTGTCTCAAGCGTAAAAGTCCACCATGCCGCGACCGCCGCTGATGCTCGAACGCATCTCCGCCAGCGGCCCCAGGCTGTCATCTTCAAGTTGCACCAACCCATCGCCGCCGCCATTGCGCTGCCCCTTGCCCGAGTCGCCTTCCTGCCCTTGCCAACCGCGGTTGAGCGACTGGTCAGAAACGTTGACGTCCGCCAGGTTCATACCCTGCTGGGTAAAGAGCTCACGCAGGCGATGCATCTGGCTGTCGAGCGCTTCACGCACGCCGGCATGGGCACTGGCAAAGGTCACCTGGGTCTGGTCCTGATTGACGCTGATACGCACCTCCAGGCGCCCCAGCTCCTGCGGATCAAGCTGGATCTCGGCAGACTTGAGGTTCTGGCTCGACATCAGCATCACCCGGTCGACCACCGCCTCACTCCAGCCTGTCTGCTGCATCGGCACAGGCTGCCCGGCCAGCGGTACGCGAGGCGTTTGGGTCACCTGCTGATTCACTGCCTGACTCAGGGCACTGAGCTTGCTGACGAAATTTTCCGGCGCCGTATCGACCGAGCTCTCCTTGAGCGCCTCAAGCCCCACCGCGCTCAGTTCCAGAGCCGGCTCTTCGAGCACATTGGCGACATCGCTGGTTTTTTGCGCCCCCATCGCGGCCATGGCCGAGGCGAAGCCCTGACCAGTGGTCAAGGTGGTCTGCTTGGCAGACTCGCCACTGCCCTCTTTGGCCAACGCCTCTGCCGCCCTGGCCTTGGCGCCCTGCTCAAGCGCCATCTGCACAGCAGGCAGCTGATTGAGCGCATCGATTTCCGGATCGAAGCTGGCTTCGGTGAGACTGGCCGGCCCACTGCTGGCGAGCGTACCCGGCTGGGTGGACAGCATGCCTTCTTCCGTCAGTGTCGTCGCAGGGTCGACATCGACCGCCGGCGTCTGCCCCAACAAGCTCAACAGTAACGCGGGGTCTTCGACCACGGGGTCCGGCTGCAGCTCACTCGGCAAGGCATTGCCGCTATCGGCAAGTACCGGCTCCTCGGCGGCAGGGTCGGCTGGGGCGGCCTCTTCGGCCGCGCTGTCGCGCGACTCGGCCTTGGCGGCATCATCATTGCGCTGCGCCGCCTTGGCCTGACGCTCCTTGGCATACACATCAGCAAAGCTGGAAGACTCGTTCTTACGGGGCTCGGGCGCTTTGGCGGCGTTGTTGGGCGCTGCCGGACGCGGTTTTATTTCGGGCGCCGACTTGAGCAGCAGATCGGGGACGGACATGGACACTCTCCACACGGGGCTCGGTTCGTGCGGAGGGTTTTGCAAAGGGCGGGCCAACTTGCCGGGAGCCAATCTGATGGTTGGCAGCGCTGCAGCATTGCGGGAGGTCTTGAGTGTTTGCCGCCTACCCGGCGGCCCACTGTCACAGGCTATCAGTGGCGATAACGCTGGCGCTCGGATTTGAAAAGAATCCGCACGATGGCGAATTCTCGCTCGATTTGTTCGAGCAGTGCAGGCGCCACACTCAACTCCTCACAGCGACCGGCTTCCTCGAGCTGGCGGCACAAACCCGCCAGCAAGGTAGCACCCATGTTGCTGCAGCTACCCTTGAAGCTATGCGCCGCCAAGCGGATCGCCTGGGGATCACTGGCCTGCTGTGCCTCACGCAATACGCGCAGACGTTCCTCGGAGTCGGCCAGAAAGGTATCGAGCAGAACCGGGTACTCGTCTTCCATCACGTCCTGCAAGGCAACCAGCACGTCGCTGTCGAGGTGGGGATCAGACACCAGGTCACTCCATGAGCCAAGGGTCTGGATTATGCCTCAAGCCGCCAGGAAAACTCCACGCTCACACCGCGGCCACCGGCAGGCCAGGTGCAGCGCTCGCTGAGCTGACGAACCAGGGCCAGCCCACGACCACTGAAGCGCTCCGGCTGCGCCTGGCGAGCCATAACAGCCTGGCCGTCGAAACCCGGACCACTGTCGTCGACCAGTAGCGTCAGACGACCACCACCCGGCTCGGGACAAATCCGCAGATCAAACCGCACATAGCCCTCGACCAGTTCGGCCAGACGCTCCGTGCGCAGCCGGTAGTAATCGGCAAACCCACGGGCATCGGCTTTCATCGCAGAGTCCAGACCCAGCACTCCATGCTCCAGGGCATTGGCATAGAGCTCGGTCAACACACTGAAAAGCGCGCCAGCCTGCAGCCGCAGGCCGGGCACTTCGAGCAGTAACTGCAAAACCTGAGGTACCGGATTGTGGCGGCGCAAGGTTGCCCCCCGGTACTCGAAGGTAGCCGACCAGTCCAACGGCGCATTTTCTACGCTGCCGCCCTGGGGTACGGGCGGACGCCCCAGACTCGAGGACTCGACCACGCCAATCTCGACCAGGCTGATATCGTCTTGCTGGGTACCGCGAAAACGGATGAGCGCTGCCTGGATTTCGTCAAAGAGGGCCTGGTCATCACGGTTAGCGGCAAGCACCTCGAGCAGGCGCTGCTCGCCAAATAGCTCACCCTCGGCGTTGCTGCCCTCCAGCACACCATCGGACAACAGCAGCACCCGGTCGCCCATCTCGAGCGGATAGACCTCCAGCGCATCATTGAAAGAGCGCGCATCGCGCACCCCTAGAGGCAGATGCCGCGACACCAGAGGCGTGTGCTCACGGCCATCGCCGCGCAGCAGATAACCATCCGGCAAGCCGCCCGCCCAGACCTCCACGACCTTGCGCTGAAAACTGATGTTGAGCAGGGTCGCACAGCAGAACATGCCCATCGGCAGAATGCGCTTGAGCTTGGCATTGACCTCGCGTAGCACCTCGCGCAGTGAGTGCCCCTTGGCCGTCATGCCATAGAACGCCTCGGCCAGCGGCATGGCACCAATGGCCGCTGGCAAGCCATGGCCGGTGAAATCGCCCAGCAGCACGTGCATATCGCCAGACGGCTGAAAGGCGGCCAGCAGCAGGTCACCGTTGAACAGTGCGTAAGGCGACTGCAGGTAACGCACATTGGGCGCATCCAGACAGCCGGCATGCGCCACCTTGTCGAATACCGCTTTGGCTGCACGCTGCTCATCGAGTAGAAACGCATTGTTGCGGGCAATCAGATCGCGCTGCTGCAGCACGGTCTCCTGCAGCCGCCGCAAGCGATCCATGGCGTTGATCTTGGCCTCCAGGATCACCCGGTTGTAGGGCTTTGCCAGGAAATCATCGCCGCCAGCTTCCAGACAGCGCACCAGCGCTTCACCTTCGGTCAGCGAGGTGAGAAAGATGATCGGCACCAGCGCTTCGCCGGCCAATAGTTTGATCCGCCGAGCCGCCTCAAAACCGTCCATGATGGGCATCAACGCGTCCATCAGAACCAACTGCGGCCGCTCCTGCTCGAACAGCGCCAGTGCTTCCAGGCCATTGGCTACCGTCAGCACGCGATGGCCCTGACGACTGACGATGGTCGAAAGCAGCATGCGGTCAGCGGCGCTGTCCTCGGCGATGAGGATAGACAAACGCGCAGACACGATCAGGCGATCTTGAATAGCTGTTCGAAGTTGGAAATGGCGAGAATCTTGCGGACATCAGGGTTGCAGTGCTCCAGACGAATCTGCGCATGGTCACCGCCGGCATGGTCACGCAGCAGGAGCAGCATGCCCAATGCGGAGCTGTCGAGATAGGTCGTGCCCTTGAGATCAACCACGTAGCGCTTGGGGCGCTGGTTGATACGCTCGTAGGCATCGCGAAACTCTTGGTGGGCACCAAAATCGAAACGTCCCTGAATCACAATGGTCAGCTCTTGCCCATCTGCCGAGGGCTGCGAGGTGATGGCCATACACACTCCTTAATCTGTTCTATTCAACCGTCAATGGCGGGGCGCATGGAGCAGCGCCGTGGTTGCAGTGTAGCGCGGCCAATGACTGTCGGCGCGCTTGAAGATTTAGCACCCCATAGCCAGGAGGGCAAACGCTTTTAAGCATAGGCTCCTAATAGCGCGGGGGCAGGCGCTGCGCCAACTCATCAAGCAGCTTCTGCTCGCGCTTGTCTTCCGCGATACGCGCCTCGTCCCGGTAGCGCTGCACCAGCTTGCGCAACCCCTCCAGCCGCGCATACTGCTGCTGCCACTGCGCACGCGCTTTCTCCAGATTGCCACGGTGCCAGGCCAGGGTGCGCCGCTGCTGACCGATGGCGACTTCCAGTTGCGAAAGAAAACGCTGGTAGTTGATCAGCCACTCGCCGGACACCCCACGCTGACCTTCATTGATCCACTGCTGCTGATAGTCGCCGCGAAAGCGCTCCAACTCGCCCAGCTTGCCTTCGGCCTGACCAACCAGGCCCTGGTGATGGCCCAGCTGCAGGGCCGCTTCGCGCTCGGCACGCTCAGCCATATCGACCACAGGTGCCAAACGCGCGGCACGACTCTGCGCCATGGCTTAAGCCGCGCCGCCGGTAACGGTTGCCGCCAGCAGTGCACTGCTCTGCTCAAGGCTTTCGCTCTCATGCAGGCCCTGGCGCAGATAGCGCACCATGCTCGGCATGCGCGCAATGGCCAGGTCGGTGTCGGCATCACCACCCGGTACATAGGCGCCAACGCTGATCAGGTCGCGACTCTGCTGATAGCGCGACCACAGCTGCTTGAAACGCTGCGAATGCTTGAGGTGATCGGCACTGACGACCTGCGGCATGACCCGGCTGATCGAGGCTTCGATATCGATGGCCGGGTAATGCCCCTCCTCGGCCAGCCGCCGCGACAGCACGATGTGCCCGTCGAGCACCCCGCGCGCCGCATCGGCAATCGGATCCTGCTGGTCATCACCCTCACTGAGCACGGTGTAAAACGCGGTGATCGAGCCACCGCCCTGCTCCGCATTGCCGGCGCGCTCGACCAGCTTTGGCAGCCGCGCGAACACCGAAGGTGGATAACCCTTGGTCGCTGGCGGCTCGCCGATGGCCAGGGCAATCTCTCGCTGCGCCTGGGCAAAGCGGGTGAGCGAATCCATCAGCAACAGCACATTGAGACCCTTGTCGCGGAAATACTCGGCGATGCGTGTGCAGTACATGGCCGCGCGCAAGCGCATCAGTGGCGCATCGTCAGCTGGCGAGGCAACCACCACCGAACGGGTGAGGCCTTCCTCACCGAGAATCTCGTCGATGAACTCCTTGACCTCACGGCCCCGCTCACCGATCAGCCCCACCACGATGATGTCGGCGTCGGTGAAGCGCGTCATCATGCCAAGCAACACACTCTTGCCCACCCCGGTACCGGCGAACAGACCCAGGCGCTGGCCGCGGCCGACGGTCAGCAGACCATTGATGCTGCGAATACCGACATTGAGCGGTTCGCTGATCGGGTTGCGCTTCAGCGGGTTGATGGTTGGACCATCCATCGGCACCCAGTCCTCGGCCTTCATACCGCCCTTACCATCGAGCGCACGCCCGGTGCCATCAAGCACCCGACCGAGCATGGAGCGGCCCATGGGCAGGCGCCCGGTATCCGGCAACGGCACCACGCGGGCGCCAGGGGCGATACCGGCGAGACTGCCCACCGGCATCAGGAAGATCTTGCCATTGGAAAAGCCCATCACCTCGGCCTCGACCTGCACCGGGTGATAGCTATCATCGTTGATCACCAGGCAGCGACTGCCCAAGGCGGCGCGCAGGCCTTCAGCCTCCAGGGTAAGGCCCACCATACGCAGCAGGCGGCCTTCGACCACGGGCTGGCCGGGCAGGCTGATGCTGTCACGGTAGACCGAAAGGCGCTTGGCGAAGCTGGTGCGTTCAAGGCGCATCGGCAGGCTCGGCGGCTGGGGCGTCGAGATCGACCTGCAGATCGGCATCTGGCGGCGCCGTGGCATGTTCGCGCTGCTGATCGAACAGTTGCTTGAGCGCTTGGGTCAGGCGGGTTTCGACACTGGCATCGATGCGGCTGTGTTCACTCTCCACGCGGCATCCGCCAGGCAGCAAGCTGTCATCCTCAAGGATGCGCCAGCTTTCTTCGTGGCGCTCACGCAGCGCCTTGACCCGCTCGAAGTCCTGGGGATTGAGGTGGATACGCACATTTTCTGCGCCCATGGGCAACAGCTTCAGGGCTTCGCGCAACACTTGGCGGATTTGACTGGAGTCGATGACCAGCTCGCGCTGGATCACTTCGCGGGTCATGTGGCCCACCAGCTCGACCAATGAGGCTTCAAGCTGGCGGTCCTGCTCGGCGATTGGCTCGAACAGTTGGCGCATCAGGGTTTCCAAGGCTGTCAGGCGCGGTGCCAGAGCCGCCTCGCCTTCCTGACGGGCCTTGAGCTGGCCGGCATGGAAGCCGTCCTTCTCGCCGGCGGCGAAACCTTCGTTGTAAGCATCCTGGCGGATCGCTTCAAGCTCATCGAGTGTCAGCGGTTTGACATCTTCGAGCTGCACCTCCTCGCTGTCGGCTGGCCGCTCGGGCTGTGGCTCCTCGGGGGCGGCATCGACCTGCAGCGGTGCGTCATCCGGCGGCGCTTCACCGCTGTCGGCGTCGAAGCTGGGCAGCGCCCAACGGTCAAAACCGGCGATGTCCTTGGCGCGAATCAGGTCGCTGGACGCGTCCTTGGAAGCCATGTCGGGGATCCCCCAGGGTCAGTAAAAACGGTCGGGGCAAGCAGTCTGCCGGGGCGCCATTGTGCCAGAGCAACCGGCGCCGTGGCAGCGCCAGGTCAGACCATCTCCTCGCCGCCCTTGCCGCCCAGAACGATCTCGCCCGCCTCGGCCATGCGCCGGGCGATGGTGAGGATTTCCTTCTGCGCCGTTTCCACGTCGCTGACCCGCACCGGGCCTTTGGCTTCGAGGTCGTCGCGCAGCAACTCGGCAGCGCGCTTGGACATGTTCTTGAAGACCTTCTCCTTGATCGCTTCGTCCGCCCCCTTGAGAGCCAGCACCAGCACGTCGGAGGAGACTTCGCGCAACAGCGCCTGGATGCCGCGGTCGTCGACATCGGCCAGGTTGTCGAAGACGAACATCAGGTCCTCGATTTGCGACGACAGGTCGGCATCCACTTCGCGGATCGAGTCCATCAACTGGCCTTCAACCGAGCTGTCGAGGTAGTTCATGATGTCAGCGGCGCGCTTGACCCCGCCCATAGTCGCCCGGGTGGTACTGGCACTACCGGAGAACTGTTTCTCGAGGATCTGGTTGAGTTCCTTGAGCGCCGCCGGTTGCACGGTATTGAGCGATGACACACGCAGAACGATGTCCAGGCGCACCTTATGGTCGAAATGGCCGAGCACTTCACCGGCCTGATCCGGGTCCAGGTAAGCCACGACGATGGCCTGAATTTGCGGGTGTTCGTAACGGATGACATCGGCCACGGCGCGCGGCTCCATCCATTTGAGGCTGTCCAGGCCGCTGGTGCTGCCGCCGAGCAGGATGCGGTCGATCAGGTTGCCGGCTTTGTCCTCGCCCAGGGCCTGGGTGAGCATCTTGCGGATGTAGCCATCGGCCCCGACACCCAGGCTGGTCTGATCGCCGACGATTTCGACGAACTCGCCCATGACCTGCTCGACCTGCTCGCGGTGAATGTTGCGCATGCCGGCCATGGCCACGCCTACGCGCTGCACTTCCTTTGGCCCGAGATGGCGCAGGACCTGCGCGGCGTCGGTTTCACCGAGCGAAAGCAGGAGGATGGCGGCCTTTTCGACCTTGCTCATCTTGGCAACAGTGCGGTTATCACTCATCGGCGTTGATCCACTCTTTCACGACCTGGGCCACGCGGCCCGGATCTTCGGCGACCAGGCTCTTGATCGCGTTCAATTGGGCATCATACCCCTCGCTCGGGCTCGGGAGCAGGATGTTTTGCGGGCCGCCGAGGCTGACGCGATCAGCTGACAGTTCGCCGTCCAGACCACCCATTTCACCCAGATCGATATCGCCATCACGCCCACCTGCCGCCAGCTCTTTGCCGCCACCAGGATTGGCGATGTTCTTCATCACCGGGCGCAACACGAACCATACCAGAATGAAGATTAGCAGCGCCGGCACCAATTGCTTCAGCCCGCCCATGGCCATCAGGAACAGCTCATTCTGGTACCAGGGCAGGTCAAGAAACTCTTCGCCGCGCTCGGCCGAGAATGGCGTATTGATCACGCTGACGCTGTCGCCACGGCTGGCATCGAAGCCGACCGAGTCCTGCACCAGACGGGTGAAGCGGGCAAGATCATCACTGCTCCAGGGCGCACGAGTCGCCTCCCCTGTGGCCGGGTCGACACGTACCTGGTCATCGACCACCACCGCCACTGACAGGCGACGCAGGCGGCCTTGCTGCTGGCGGGTGTAGCTGATCGAACGATCCAGCTCAAAGTTGCGCGTGGACTGGTCGCGTTTGTCTGCCGGATACGGCGCGAGCATCGGCTGGCCAGTGGCCGGATCGACCACCTGCGCGCCGTTGGCATCAAGCAACGGCTGGCCCGGGGCAATCGCGCCAGGGGGCGCTGCGGCTGCACCGGCCTGTTGCGGCGCGGCTGCAGCACCCGGTGGCTGGTTAGCAAGCGCTCCGGGCACACCCTGGGGCGGCTGGCTGCTGGTACGCTGCTCGGTAACCTGCTGCTCGCTGCGCAGCGCCGGCTGATCAGGGTTGAAGCTCTCGGAGGTGGACTCCACGGCGCTGAAATCGACATCCGCCGAGACCTCAGCTTTGTAGCGGCCGCTGCCCAGCACCGGCTGCAGAATGTTGTGTACGCGCTGGGTGAACAGGCTCTCCATACGGCGGCTGTAATCGAACTGCTTGCCGGCCATGGTCAGCTCGGACAGCTCCTGTTGATCGGACAGCAGGTTGCCTTTCTGATCGACCACCGTGACCTGGGACTTTTCCAGTTCAGGCACGCTGGTGGCCACCAGGTTGACGATGGCCATCACCTGACTGGGCTCCAGGCCACGACCGGCATACAGCTCGACCAGCACCGAGGCGCTCGGTTTGCGCTCATCGCGCACAAACACCGAACTTTTCGGAATGGCCAGGTGCACACGGGCACCCTTGACGTTGTTCAAACTCGATACGGTGCGCGCTAACTCACCTTCGAGACCACGACGGTAGCGGGTCGCCTCCATGAACTGGCTGGTGCCCAGACCCTGCTCCTGGTCGAGGATCTCGAAGCCGACGGTCTTGTCGCTGGGCGCAACGCCGGCTGCTGCCAGGCGCATCCGCGCACGGGCTAGGTCATCGGCCTTGACCAGCAATGCCCCGGAATTGGGTTCGACGGTGTAGGTAATGTCGGCTGCCTGCAGGGTCTGCATCACCTGAGATGCATCCATGCCATCGAGACTGCCGTATAGCGGTCGGTAGTCCGGCTGCTGCGACCAGAGCACCACAGCGAAACCGATCGCCACGCTGGCAGCCAGGCCAACCAGCAGGCCGATCTGGCGCAGCATCGACATGTCGGACAGGTTCTCGAGGAACGTCAGCCCGAACAACGGCTTCTTCGGTTGGTCGTTACCGGTAGTAGCCGGCATGTTGGCGGCGAGTGCGTCAGCCATGATTGAAAACCCCTACCCTTAAACCGGCATCTGCATAATGTCTTGGTACGCCTGGACCAGCTTGTTGCGCACCTGGGTCATGGCCTGCATCGACACGCTGGCTTTCTGCGAAGCAATCATAACGTCGGTCAGGTCGATGCCGCTGTTGCCCATCTCGAATGCCTTGGCCAGTTCACCGGAGGCCTGCTGGGTTTCATGCACCTTGTTCACCGCCTGCCCGAGCATGTCGGAGAAGCTCGGAGCACCAGGCTCAGGCGCGCTCACGGCAGGCGTATGACGCGCCATGGCATCGGCCTGCATGGAGCGCATCTCCAGCATCAGACGATTGAATTCAATACCTTGGCTCATGACCTTTCCTCCACTGGCCGCAGTTTTTTGACGCAGTGCGGCGCGATAAGTGGATATTTGCAACAAGGGTGCCAGATACGCGAAAGCCCCGCAGTGCGGGGCTTTCGTCAATTAGCAGAAAAAACCTTGGAACCTCAGGGAATCACCCGCAGTCTGCCGCGCCTGACTTCCGTCACCTCAGCTGGCGTAGAGGTAAGCCTCGACATCCATCCCGGCATCACGCATCTGCGCCAGCTTGTAACGCAGGGTACGCGGGCTGATACCCAGCCGCTCAGCAGCCTCCTTGCGCCGGCCGCGCTCGGCCCGCAAGGTATCAACGATCATCTGAAACTCATGCCGGCGCAGGTCTTCGCCAAGGGCGCCGGCCTCCATCACAGCCGCACTATCAGCACTTGGCACGCTCGCCACAGCCGTCAAAAGTGGCGTGACTGGTGCACAGGCAAAACCGATGGGCGCAGTCAGGCATAGATCCTCAGGCTGAATCAGGCCACCCTGCTGCAGAATCAAGGCCCGCTGAATGGCGTTATCCAACTCACGCACGTTGCCCGGCCAGGCGTAGGCGACCAGGCTGGCCTGGGCTTGTGGCGACAGGCGAATCGGCGCGTGATTCATCTTGCGCGCATGCTTGGCCAGCAGTCGCTCGGCCAGCGGTACGATATCCGCCGGGCGCTCCCGCAGCGGTCGCCAGGCCAGAGGGAACACCGACAAGCGATAGAACAGGTCCTCCCGGAAGCGCCCTGCTGCGACCTCGGCAGCCAGGTCACGGTTGCTGGTCGCCAGCACACGGATATCCAGGCTGATCGGCTTGCGTGCGCCCACCCGCTCCACTTCACGCTCTTGCAACACGCGCAATAGCTTGGCCTGCAGGCCAAGGGGCATTTCGGAAATCTCATCGAGCAGCAACGTGCCGCCATCGGCCAGTTCGAACTTGCCCGGCGCACTGGCGATGGCCCCGGTAAAGGCGCCCTTCTCATGACCGAACAGCGTCGCTTCGAGCATATTGTCGGGAATCGCCGCGCAATTGATCGCAATGAAGGGCCCACCGGTGCGCGGCGATTGCTCATGGATAAAGCGCGCCAGCACTTCCTTGCCAGTCCCGGACTCGCCAGTAATCAGCACAGTGGAATCGCTTTGCGCCACACGGCTGGCCAACGCCAACAACTGCTGACTGGCGAGCTCACAGGCCACCGGCCCTTCCAGCTCACCCTGCGGCAAGCGACCCAGGGCGTGGCGGTCCACCAGCGCCAGCAGCGCCTTGGGCTCGAACGGCTTGACCAGGTAATCCGCAGCGCCTTGGCGTATCGCATCCACCGCTCGCTCGACTGCACCGAACGCCGTCATCAGCAGCACTGGTAATTGCGGCTGGCGCCGGCGAATCAGCCCCAACAACTGGTGACCGTCCATGCCGGGCATATTGACGTCACTGATCACCAGGCTGAACACCTCTTCACCCAGCGCCAGCAAAGCGGCTTCTGCACAATCCACCGCACGGTAGGCATGCCCACCCAGCGACAGGGTGTCGCCAAGCGCTTCGCGCAGCGCGCGGTCATCTTCGACCAGCAAGACTTTGGCAGCCATGACGGTTACTCCGGATTAATCAATGAGGCCGCGTCAAGCAGCGGCAGAGTCAACAGGGCGCAGGTACCACGCCCCGGCCGGGACTGCAGATGCAGCTCGCCGCGGTGAGCGCGGGCGACGGCCTTGACCACCGCCAGTCCCAGACCGGTCCCGGTGGCGCGAGTGGTGAAAAAGGGCTCGCCGAGGCGCGCCAACGTAGCCGCATCCATCCCCGGGCCGTTGTCGCTGATGCAGATACGCAAGTTGTCGCCACGCCGATAGAGGTGCACCTTGAGCCCGACCTGAGGGCCACCGGCCTGGATGGCATTCTCCAAGAGGTTCAGCAAGGTGCCGACCAGGGTGTCGCGATTGCACAACAGCCCGCCATCGCGCACGTCGCACTGCCAGCGCACCGGCAGGCCGGCCACATGGGTTTCCGCGGCTGAGCGCAAGGCATCGCACAAGGCCGAAGGCGTTAAGCGATCCGGCAGCGGCAGGTCACCGCGGGCGAACACCAGCATGTCGCGGACCTGGTGCTCAAGTTCGTGCAAACGCTCTTTGAGACGCCCGGCAAAGCGTTGCTGTTGTTCGACCGGCAATGCCTGCTCATGCAGGTGGCTGGCGTAAAGCATGGCCGCCGACAGCGGTGTGCGAATCTGATGAGCTAAAGAGGCCACCATGCGCCCCAGCGCAGATAAGCGCTCATGGCGCGACAACTGATCCTGCAGGCGACGGGTTTCCGTCAGGTCATTGAGCAGAATCAACTGACCCGGCTCGCCATGCAGCGAGCGCGTAGCGATTGACAGTCGACGCCCATCTTTCAGTGACACCTCATGACCATCGTCATCGCGTGGGGCGAAATTACGGGCAATCACTTCACGCCAGAGCATGCCGACCAGGGGCCGGCCGAGTAGCTGACAGGCAACCGGGTTGGCCTCGCGCACCACACCCTGCCCATCGATCACGATAACCCCGCCTGGCAACAGGTCCAGCAGGCTCTGCAGGCGATGGGCAATGCGCTCCTTCTCCGCCAGCTCCTGCATGCGCTGGGCACTCACCAGCGCCAGTTGCCCCTTGAGCTCGGACACCCGCGACTCAAGCAGGCTGTAAGACTCGCTGAGCTGCGTGGACATCTGACTGAACCGCGCAAAGGCATGCTCCAGATGAACACGCTCGCCCGACTCGGCCGGTGGCACAGGTAATGGCGTGGGAACAGCGCTGGGTAGGGCGTGGCGGGTCATGGCATCTCTCTCGCGCAGCGAGCCGTCAGGGGACAGTCAGTTGCTAGAGAGATAGCAATACCCGTGCCTAAAAAATAATTCTTATTTTTCAGTATCTTAATAAAAAAGCCGGGACTTTCGTCAAAGTCCCGGCTCTTTTCCAGCAGTCGGCGCCAAGGCACTGACTCGCGATCAGTCGTCGAACTGCCCTTCTTCGTCACGCCGGCTCATGCCGTACTTGCGCATCTTCTCCACCAGCGTGGTGCGGCGAATCCGCAGGCGCTCTGCTGCACGAGCGACCACGCCGCCGGCATCGTCAAGTGCTTGTTGAATCAACCCCTGCTCCAGCCCACCCAGGTAGTCTTTCAGGTCCAGCCCTTCGGGTGGCAGCATTGCCGGCGTGTCGATGCCTGGCAGGCCGGCGACGATGGCCGCACGCTCTTCCAGCTCATCACGCAGGCTGGCAGCCAGGTGTTCATCTTCGTCATCGACATGGCGGAATTTCTTCGGCAACTCGCCGACGCCAATCACCCCGTAGGGATGCATGATCGCCATGCGTTCCACCAGGTTGGCCAGCTCACGGACGTTACCGGCCCAGTCGTGGCGGCACAGCGACATGATGGCCGCCGAATTGAAGCGGATGGAGCCACGCTTTTCATGCTCCATGCGCGAGATCAGTTCGTTCATCAACAGCGGAATGTCTTCGATACGCTCGCGCAGCGGCGCCATCTCGATGGGGAAAACGTTGAGGCGGTAGTACAGGTCCTCGCGGAAGCTGCCATCCTCAATCATCTTCTCCAGGTCTTTATGGGTCGCGGCGATGATGCGCACGTCGGCACTCTGGGTCTTGTTGCTGCCCACCCGCTCGAACGTCCGCTCTTGCAGCACGCGCAGCAGCTTGACCTGCATCGGCAGCGGCATGTCACCAATTTCGTCGAGAAACAGGGTACCGCCATTGGCCAGCTCAAAGCGTCCAGCGCGACTGGTGATGGCACCGGTAAACGCACCTTTCTCATGACCGAACAGCTCGCTTTCCAGCAACTCCGCGGGAATCGCCCCGCAGTTGACCGGCACAAAAGGCGCTTCACGGCGCTTGGAGTGATAGTGCAGGTTGCGCGCCACCACTTCCTTGCCAGTTCCCGACTCCCCAAGAATCAGTACGCTGGCGTCGGTATCGGCGACCTGCTGCATCATCTGCCGCACGTGCTGAATCGCACGGCTGGTGCCGACCAGACTGCGAAACAGATTGGGCTCACGATGGCGGCCGCGCTCACGGGCCTGGTCGTACATCTCCCGGTAAACCTGGGCGCGATGCAGGGAGTCGAGGAGTTTGTTGTAACTGGGCGGCATGTCCAGGCTGGCCAGCACACGCCGACGGATGTCTTCCGGCCATTCTGCGGCCGCTTGCATGTCCATCATCAGTATCGGGAGGAACTCATCCCAGGCACCGATCTGCTTGATCAGCTCCAGCGCGCCACCGCGCAGTTGCACATCGCCTAGCAATACGCTGAGCACGCCGCGGCTGGACGGCAAGTCTGCAGTGGCCTCATGCCAATCCTCACTCCCGCATGCTAGATATTCTTCGCCAAGAAAATTCAAAATGACCGTCAGATCACGACGGCGCTCACGGTTGTCGTCAATCAGTAGGATTTTGGTTTCACGCCACATAATGTCTGGTCTATCCGGGGGGCTGAACGAAGGTCTGCGAAGTCATGGGACTGCTGCGCCGGCATTTAGCCAGTAGTAAAGTCAATTTTTTGGACGCAGTCAAATTTATGGCGTGCTTTGGTTTCACCATTTTGCTTGATCGCTAGGCGTATCCACAAAAAATTGGGGATGAGGCACAAGAAAGATGGCAGACGAATCAGCGAGCCCGACGAGCGCGGGCCGGGAACTGACCACGCGACTCAACCGAATAGTTGGTAGACCTTGGCACCCTGCTGCGCCTGATTAAGCTGCACCAACTCACCCGCCAGGCGTTGTTGTTCAGACTGGCACAGAGTCACCAGCTCACGATAAAGATCGAGCAACTCCTGCATCCGGGCACGCAGCGCAATCTCATCGGCAGGATCAATCATCGACTCATCAATCGCCTGGCGGCACTGCACGTCCAACTCGGCAATCGCTGCCCAATCTCGGCTAGCCAGGGCATCACGCAGTGCAGTACCGGTATCTTGCAAACGCTGGACAGAGGTTGTCATCGAAAAGCTCCCAAATGGCTCTGGCGACTTATTGGCTAATAGCGTCCCAGCCGGATTTTACATCGCGCAGCAGGTCCGCAACTTCGTCGAGCGGCTCAGGCACATTCTTCACATTGGCTTCGATCAGGCGGGACACCATGTACTCGTACAAGCTGTCCAGATTAGCCGCCAACTCGCCTCCAGCATTGAGATCCAGGCCATTGCGCAGACCACCGATAATACCAATGGCTTTACCAATCAGCTCACCCTTGAGGGCAATCTGACCGCGCTCCATAGCACCGCGAGCCTGGGCCAGCCGTGTCAGGCCACCCTCCATGAGCATTTGAATCAGACGGTGCGGGGTCGCCTCAACGGCCTGGGCGTGGGTGTTCACATGCTGGTATTGGCGCAGGGCTGTCATTGCGTTCATTGTCACGTCTCGCTGTGCTGGGCTGCTGATACTGGTGTATCGACGCCCAGCCAGGAAACTTTAGCGCATTCAGCTCGCAGATGGCTCTACTTCGGCCTCTATCGCCGTCCACGCTTCCTGGAGTTGAACCAGCAGGGCTTCGACTTCTTCAAGACTGCCTGCCTCGCGCTCAATCGCCACGCCTGCCAGACAACGGGTCATGTAGGCATAGAGCGCATCGAGATTCTCGGCAATCTCACCACCAAGCTGCTTGTCCAGGCTGGCCTGCAATACGCCAAGAATCGTGATGGTGGTACCCACCGCCAGCCCGCGCACCTCGCTGTTGCCCTCGGCTTGCGCCTGACGCGCCAGCTTGACACGCTCAATGGCGCCGTCGAGCAGCAATGCAACGGCACGGTACTGCGAGACATCCTGGCTGGTTTTGACTTTCTTGTAGGTATCGATCGGCTTATTCATGAATCAGCTCCTCTCTCTCACGACACCTGGCAGATTGGACAATGCGCTGCCCAACGAGTCGCTGGTTCGGGTCAATTGCCCGATCAAGCTATCCATGGCGTTATATTGCGAATAGAGGCGCGCCTGAATCGCGGCCACGCGAGTTTCCAGATCGGCTTTCTGTTCTTTGATATCAGCATCAGTTTTTTGCAGGCCGCTGATGCGCTGCTCTAAAACACCACCACTCTTGACATAACCATCAACACGATCACTGAGGCGATTCATCAGCCCGTTATCACCAGTGATAAATGACCCAACCGCATCAAAGTTATCCTCAAGAGCCGCGGTGAGCTTGGTATCGTCGATGGCCAGCTTGCCGTCTTTTTGCGTGGTAATGCCCAGATCGGCCAGCGCACGGAACGGATCGCCGCCTTGGCCTGCAGCAGTATTGCTTAGCTCAGAACGCAACCCATTGAGCACATTACGCACCGTAGAGTCGCCAAGCAGGGCACCTGTCAACGGCTCGCCACTCTCACCAACCTTGGTGAAGCTGGTCAGGCTATTGGTCGTTGTGATGAGCTTGTTGTAGGCGTCAACGAACTTCTTCAGGCTGTCCTTGACCGCTGTTGTATTCTCACCCACGGTCAGGGTCGTACTCACCCCTTCCTCAGCTTTGACCAATGTGAAGGTCACCCCCTCGATCGCGCCACTGACCGCATTGGTAGCGCTTTCCAGAGACAAACCATCGATCTTGAACTTGGCGTTCTGCGCCTCGCTGAGCGCAGCCGGCCTATTGGTCACCAGCCCTTGCAGGTCGGCACCCGACGCCGCCAGGGTCAGATCATTACCGGCGCCGGTCTTGTTGGACGAGAGCACCAACTGTGAGGTGCCATTAGCCGGATCGCTGATGATGTTGGCACTGATGCCCTTTTCATTGAGCTGGGTATTGATGGCATCGCGGACTTCCTTGAGCGTTGCGCCCGCAGCGACGTCGACATCAAAACTGTCAGCACCCAGACCGATAGTCAGCTTACCGCCAGAGGCAAAGGCGAGGTTCGAATCCCCAGTGAGACTGCCAGAAGCAATCTTGGACGCACTGGCAAGCTGCTCAACCTCGACTCGATAAGTTCCGGTGAGCGCAGTTTTTTCGGCACTTGCAGTAAGACGGGTCGCGTCAGAGGACGAGGCCTTTCGGGTACCAAACAGACTGGCATCATTCAGACCATCGGCCGCTGTCTGAAACTCACTCAGGGCACTTTTGAAAGAGCCCAACGAGGTAATCTGCGTTGTCGTCTTGGTTGTCAGTCGCGCCAGCTGCGCATCTTTAGGCGCGCGCTCGGCCGCCACGGACGCCTTGACGATCGAGTCAATATCGATGCCCGATCCTATACCTGTGATACCAGCCATGTTAGTTGCCTCGCCAAAGGGTTGACACCCTATTCCTGTTACCTAACGGTAAACAAGTTTCATGCCATTGCACTCACGCCTCAGCCTTGAACAGCAGGCTGCGGACCTCCGTGAGGTTCTCGGCCAGCTTGAGCGCTTCCTCCGATGGAATCTGGCGAATCACATCACCCGAGTTTGCATCGGTCACTTTGACCACGACCCGGCCATTGCCATCGTCGAGGGAAAAATTGAGATCGCGTCGCACAGACTGCACGAACTCCTGGATGTTGTTCATGGCCGTTTCCAGCTCAGCCCGGGTCGCCGGCTGTTCAGCCTGCTCCTTATCGGCTGCAACTTTGGCCTGCGCAGTGTCAGCATTTGCCGATAGAGCACTGCCTTTCTCAGCACTTTCCGATGATCGTGGTTTGACCGCTTCCGGCGCCAGGCCACTCTGTTTCATCGCATCACGTATCGAACCAATGTCCATAGTCTTTTCCTCAAAAAGAGGGAATGGGGAGGCAGGTTACCCTGGCTCCCCATCGATGCTACCCCGAAGCTTAGCCCAGCAGGCTAAGCACAGCCTGCGGCAACTGGTTGGCCTGGGCCAGGATCGCCGTACCTGCCTGCTGCAGGATCTGGTTCTTGGTCAGGTTAGCCGTTTCCGCTGCGAAGTCAGTATCCTGAATTCGACCGCGGGCTGCCGATACGTTTTCCGAGATATTCTGCAGGTTACCAATGGTGTTCTCGAAGCGGTTCTGTACCGCACCAAGATCAGCTCGCTGGGCATCGATCGCCTGGATGGCATCGTCGATTACGATGACCGCTTTCTGCGAACCGATCACGTCGGTGATGTCAATGTCGTCGACCAGGTTGCCGCTTGTCACTTCAGCGACATCAATATCAGTACCAGTGCCCGAGGCAGATGCAGTTTTCGCAGCATCTACGGTAGCGCCAGAACCGAAGCTCAGCGACTCAATTTGACCGGCTTCAGAACCGGAGCCCAACGAAGTTACCAGATCGATGCTGCCGCTTTCATTGACGAACGCACCAACCCCGATGTTTGCGTCGTTGATTACAGTTGCGAGAGCCTGAACTTGCTCGGCCTGAGTAGCACCACTGGCGAAGGTCGCACTGAAGGTGCGTGCCTCACCGCCGACCATGGTGATCGATACAGCGATGGCACCGGAAGCCGATGCAGTACCAGTAGCAACGCTGCTAGCAGTGATCGAACCCGAGCTGAAAGTACCTTCCAGCGACTCGGTGCTCATTTCGTCGATCTTGACGCTGATGGTTTCGTTCGCAGCACTACCAACCTGGAAGGTGGTGGTCTCGAAGGAACCGTCAAGCAACTTCTTGCCACCGAAGGTGGTGGTGTTGGAAATACGGTTCAGCTCTTTCTTCAGCTCGGTCACTTCCGAGTTCAGGGCTTTACGCTCTTCATCGCTGTTCGAGCCGTTGGCCGATTGCAGGGAGAGGTCACGCATACGCTGCAAAATGCTGGTGGACTGCTGAAGTGCGCCTTCCGCGGTCTGCGCCATCGAAATGCCGTCGTTGGAGTTCTTCACCGCAACGTTGAGGCCGTTGATCTGGCTGCTCAGGCGGTTGGAGATCTGCAGGCCGGCCGCATCGTCCTTGGCGCTGTTGATACGCGAACCGGTAGACAGACGCTGCAAGGAGGTGTCCAGGGCCTTGGAAGAAGTGTTCAGATTGCGCTGAGTGTTGAGGGACGCAATGTTCGTGTTGACTGTAAGAGCCATGATGTATGTCCTCCATCGGACCTAGCTTAGTTGCCTGAGGCTGCGAAACCCGGTCCTGCAGTTCTCAGGCAGCCATTGAGTTCGCGTTCGTATTACTTATCGGCTTGTGTGGCAGGAGCTTTAGGGCGGAGTGAAAATTTTTTTCTTCCCACCTTGACAGCGCCACCACCCCCTTAATCCACGTCAGCTCTATCGGCACAATCAGCCCTAGCTTTAGCCATTGCTTAAAACGCATCAGGCCGCTCGTAAGCGGCCTGATGCGTTTGCAGATCAATCGGGAAGCCAGGCCGTTCGCCAGACTTGCAGGCTATCGCCCTCAAGCATCCAGTCACGCTGCACTGCGCTGCGTAGCGCATCGCCCGCCTGTGCACAAGCGTCGAGGTCGGCCAGGTGCATACGTATGGCATCCACCCAATCACGGAAACGGTTCTTGACCCGCGTCACGGGTAATCCATCCTGATAACAGCGCACATCACTGCAGATCACCGGGAAACCGCAAGCCCCGTACTCCAGCAGACGCAGGTTACTTTTACATTCGTTGAACAGGTTCTGCTCTACAGGCGCCAAGGCCAGATCAAGATTCAGACTCGCCAGGGCCTGCGGGTAGCGGTTTATTTCAACCCCGGCATGCACTTCCTTCATATAGGGACGCAGTTTGTCAGGGCACATGCCGAAAAATACCCAGTCGACCTCGCCAGCCAGCTCACTGACCACGTCAGCAATCATCTCAAGATCGCCGGTATGACTCGAACCGCCCGCCCAGCCGACGCGCGGTCGCGCAGAAACCCGGCGCTTGCTCTGCAAACCACCCCACCACTGCACGGGCAGGCGGTTTTCGATCACCCGAATATCCGCATGTAAATCCGCGAACGCCTCGGCCAGAGGCGCGGTGGACACGACAAACCGATCGACATAGGCCAGGCCGCGACGCAAGGATTTGAGAATGTCCTTGGGCATATGTTGGCGGTGAGCATTTTTTAGCGGCAGGTTGGGCAGGTAATCGTCGAGCTCGTAAACCTTGAAGGCCTTGGAAAAGGCTTTCACCCGGCGCATCGCTTCCAAGCGCGCCTCACCGATCTGACGCTGCAGCAGCACTGCATCGGGCTCGTAGCGTTCCAGGTCAGCCACATGCAACAAGCCCACCGACAAGGCACCATCGATCAACCCCGCCTGCTTCATCGCCGAGAAGGGCTGGATAACCCGATAGTTGCCGCACCCGTAGAGATCCGCCGGGTGCGCAAGGATGGTCGGAACCGGCCGCCAGGCTTGTAGCGGTCGCCAGGCCAATTGGGGGTCGGCCAGCTTGAACCCTTGCTCGACTTGCAGGGAAAGCCCGGCATTGTAGGCAGGATCGCGCGCCAGAATGGGCAGCCAGCGAGCATACATCGCGTCTTCCTGCTCGTGGCTGGCGGATGCAGAACGCTCACTGTCGATCAATAGCTGCACCCGGGGCGTCCAGACATTCAGGTAGCCGGCCTGCCGCGCCTTGAGACACAGATCGACATCGCTCCAGCGCGCCATCAATGGATCTTGGTCAAAACCGCCCAGCTCGACAAAAAGCTCACGACGGATCATCAGGCACTCACCGCTCAGCGCCGAGTAATTCTGCTCGACCTGCAGCCGCTGCATGTAACCTGCTGCATCATGCTCCAAACCCTCAAATGCCCGCCCGGCAGGCCCGAGCAAGCCGAGCAGTAAACCAGCGTGATGAATACGTCCGTCTGCCGACAACAGTTTCGCCCCCACCGCACCGACCTCCGGCCGTAGCGCGTGATTGAGCAATTGCCGTAACCAGTCACCATCGACAACAGCAGACCCGGCATCCAGCCACAGCAACACCTCGCCACGGACATAATCAATCGCTGCATTGCACGCCAGTTGGCGTGATGTATCGCCACTGAACTGCAAGACGCGGATGCGCTCTTCGCCAATCTGCTCGATTGCCTTCAGCCACTCGAGCGTGGCCTGCTCCTCGCTGCCCAGATCCAGCAGGAGGATCTCGTAGTGCGGGTAATCGGTGTTCTCCAGCACGGTTTCCACACAGCGCTGCACCCGCACCAGCTGATCCTTGAGCGGGACCAGGATGCTGACCAGAGGGTGTTGATCGTGACCATATTCAAGCTGATAGCGCCCCGCTTGAGACGACGCCACCTGCGGCTGCTGATAACCACGGGCCTGCAGGTGACGCTCAATCACCTCACGCTCCTGCGGGCTGTCCCGTAGGGCAAACGCGTCAGCAGCCAGCAACGGCTCGCTGACATGGCCCAAGCCATTCAAGCCGCGCTGCTCAATCAAACGCAGGATGTATTCCAGCTCAAAAGCTTCGTCAAACTGCACATTGAAGCCGCCCAACGCCAGCAACTCATCCCGGCGAAACAGCCAGTGGCGCGCGGTACTGGCAGGAAAGCTCAGCAACAGATCAAGGTTGAAGTCAGGACGCAGGGCAACACCCACCTCGCCATCGTCCCCACGCACCAGCTCATCACCATAAAGCGCAACGCACGCTTCATTGCCAATCAGCTCCAGGGCCGTCATCAGCAAGCCACTGCTGGTGAACGTCACTCCGCTTTCAGCGAGCAGGCACCAGTGCACGGGTAGCGCTTGTATGACGCGGTTGAGCGTCTCGACCGTGGAAGCCGAGTTGGTAGGGATAATCGTAAGCGAACGACCAGGCAAGGCTGACAGGCCCGCCAGCGAGACAACCTGAACGTCGATATTGCGATAGAGATTGGACTCTTCGAGGCTGACCAGGCTGCGTTCCAGCGCCTGCGTATCACCAGTACGATCCAGCAAGAGCACACCAAAACGTGGGCCGCCGCCATGGGACTGCAGGCGCTGCTCGATCAATGGCATCTGTTCTGGTGACGGTTTGCGTGCGGCGAGCCAGGCACTCAGTGACGTACCGCTCTGCCCGGCCGCTTTGTATATTGCTGCGAGTATGTCCAGGGGTTTGAACACACGCGTTTTCAGCCGGGTGATAGGCGCCACCTGGACCATGCGTGTCTTGCTGCCGCTGCGGTACCAACCGAGGTCGCGAATACCCTGGCGAAAATCCTGGTGCCCCTTATCGCCGACACCAGGCTTGTCGCGGCCCAGCTGACTGAACTGATCACGGGATACGCGAAAGTCTGTCAGTGGCCGAGCGAGCATGGCCAAATGGCCGCGTTTGAATAGCTTTACATACAGCGCCAGGTCAGCGACCCAGGTCACCCGCACACCATTGAGCACCGACAGCTGATCACCGAAGTCGAGCAAGTCGTTACGGCGGCAGAGCACGGTGCTGGGCTCACCGATGAAGTTGATGGTGTGGTCGGCGAGAAAGGAAATCAGGTCTTCGCCATTGATGACGACATCGTCCCGAAAGGGATACACCGTCGCCAGGGTATCGGGCAATGGGTTGCCCTCTTCATCCACCCGGCGGCGGCGCGAGCTGGCGATAGCAATTCCCGGATCGTCCTGCATGACGGCGACCAGCGAGGCGATACAGTCAGGGTGCAGCATGTCGTCGTCGTGCAGAATCTTGACGTACTCACCGCTGGCCAGCGCGACTGCACGCGCCGTGCTACGGGTTTCCCACAACCGAGTTTCGTTACGTTGGTACTGAATGGGGAAGTCAGCAAAAGGCCGGAAAGCATCGACAACATCCTGCACTTCATCCGAGCGGGCATCGTCACAAATGATCAATTCAAGCGGCCGATACGTCTGCCGC
Organism: Pseudomonas cuatrocienegasensis; assembly: GCF_900110925.1. GTDB lineage: Bacteria > Pseudomonadota > Gammaproteobacteria > Pseudomonadales > Pseudomonadaceae > Aquipseudomonas > Aquipseudomonas cuatrocienegasensis. The sequence continues at coordinate 107,823 of NZ_FOFP01000002.1, forward strand.
TGAAGACTCTCAAGCGCCTCCGTCAGATAAATGCCCTTGTAGGCTGGCATGACGACGCTGACCAGCGGATTACCCGCGTTGCTCATGTTCTCTGCCACTTACTGCCCCTTTGCCGTTAGTGCTTTCAGGCGCTCCACCACTCGCGCGGAATTACGGTCATCCTGAAAGTTGAAGAATAGTTTCTTGATCATCTGATAGCGGTCGCTTTCGACCTGCTGTGCACAGGACAGCTCTCGGTCCAGTGCCTCAAGGAGGTGACTAAAATCACTGACCACAGGTCCTGGAAAGGCTATTGCCATGTCGTAGAGCAGGCCGTTCTGCTGGGTCTGGTAGTGCTCAAGGTCATAGGCAAAGCTCAGCACTGGTTTATCGATGTAAAGCGCATCGATATAGACAGACGAATAATCGGTCACCACCACATCCGACTCGCGCAGCACGGGCGCAATCTCCTGAATCGCCCCATGCCCCAAATCGATGATGGTCTCGGCATCGATAAAGCGCTCCATATTGAATAGCTGCTCACCTTTGCGGAAATAGTGCATACGAAAGCCGAAGATCGCATTGTGCTTGACCATCAAAGCACGTAACTGCGCGATCTCATCATCGCTGAACTGGTAGCACTGAGAGGCCGTCACCTCACTGTCGCGGAACGTCGGCGCATAGGTAATCAAGCGCCGGCTGCCTTTCCAACGACGTATGACGTCGACATCGTCACGCAGAAAGCCAGGCAAATCCGCATAGGCCATGCGCAGGAAATCATTGCGTGGAAGGCCGGTAATCCATAGGCGGGAATACTCGATGGGATAAAACATCGCTGCCATGGCATAACTGTCGACGTCTGACGAACAGACCAGTCCGTCATAGTGCGCACGCTCAAGGCGTCGATAGTTAGTGCGGTCGGCACGCTTCTGTAACTCGGGACTGACCAGGGCGAACAATCGTTTGAGCGGAATACCGTGCCAGAGATTAATCACTATTCGACGAGTGAGATTGGCCCTTAACACGGAGAAACCACCGTCGAGCCAGCGCCAGGAGATATCCATAGCAATAGAATTAGTCAGTACATAGACCCCGCAGCGTGACAATTGCAGCAAGCCGGACAGCGTCTGCAACTCGATCAAACGGGTATTAGGCCCCAACTCCAGTCGTAACGACGCAGCGTCACAGCCCCTGCAAAAAATCAGCTTGCAGATACCGGGATCGTTTTTCACTTCCTCGTAAACCGCTCGGGCATTTTCGACAAACTGATTTGTTTTCAGCGGATGAACAAAAAACGCCCACCGCTCACAACGCTTGGGTACAAATCTATCGAAAATAGCCCACAGAGGCAGAATAAGACGCTCGACCAATACCTTTGAAGCGATGACCTGACGCCAGAAACCACTCAACTGAACAGACACTCCATCGCGTGACTCATACCTCGCTTGCCGCAATGACAAGCTCACAAATCAGTCGTACGTCAGCCAGAGACAAATCCGGATAAATAGGCAAACAAAGCACACGTTGAGCCACATCGGAAGCCACAGGTAGATTGGCAGAAGCGGCCGAAGGTAAACCCCGGTACATCGGAAACTCGCTAATCAGCGGATAAAAATATCGACGAACCATGACACCCTGCGCGCGCAAACGCTGAAACAGCACGTCCCTCGTCTCAGGATAGTCATCATCAATCAGAACCGGAAAATAGGCATTGTTCGCAACCCCTTTGGTGAAGGGCGTAGGGCATCTGACGCCAACCACGGGATCTAACAGTGAGCGATAAAGCGCTGCGATGGCTCGCCTACGCTCTAGCGCCTGGTCGATGTGTTTGAGTTGAAGAAGGCCGAAGGCTGCGTTGATCTCACTCATCTTGCCGTTGATCCCTGGGGCAACGACTGTGGTTTCGTTGACGAATCCGAAGTTTTTCAAGTTATTGATGCGTTCACGCGTCTTGGCATCGGGGCAGATGATCGCCCCCCCTTCGAAGGTGTTGAATACTTTGGTCGCATGAAAGCTCAGTACGCTGAGGTCGCCATGCCGCAGAACGCTTCCTCCTTCGTCACGAACAGCAAAAGCATGGGCCGCATCGTAGATCACTCGCAGGTTGTATATGTCAGCGATGCGGGCTATCTCTTCGACATTACAAGGCGTGCCATAGCAATGCACCGGCATGATCGCAGTAGTCTGAGGCGTAATGGCTGCCTCGATCTTGGCAGGATCCAGGTTCATGGTGAGCGGATCAATGTCTACAAAAACGGGCTTTATGCCATTCCAAAGCAAAGAGTGCGCCGTTGCCACGAACGAATAAGGCGTGGTGATCACTTCTCCGCTGATACGCAATGCCTGCAACGCGGTAACAAGCCCCAAAGTGCCATTGGCAAACAACGCAATGTGCTCAACCCCAAGGTAATCGCAAAGTTCACGCTCCAGCGCCTTATGCATGCTGCCGCCATTGGTCAGAATGCGGCTGTGCCAGATTTCCTCCAGATAGGGAAGAAACTCCTCTAGCGGCGGTAACAATGGACTGGTGACGGGAATGCTTTTCATAGGCTGGCCATAAGACGTGGAGTCTTCAGTTGAAAAAACCTAGGGCTGGAAGGCGTCATAAAAATGACATCAGCTTCCCGGTAATTGCCCGATGTGGACTCTTGTGCAAGCAACATACCCACTCCTGCATTGACTGATCAGGGAGTGCGCAAGCTGACCCCCCCCATTGGCGCAGAATAGAGCAACTGATAGCCATTGTCGGCATTCAACGGTAGAACGGCCGCACCTGAATCGGTCAAAAGCTGCCCCCCGAGACGGTACTGACCATTACCGACGCTACTGCGGTAACGCAAAACAAGCCCGTATAAGGAACCACTTCGCGCGCTATTTAATTGCACACTAAATATGTACATGCCAGGCCCTTTGAGTCCACGGGATTGAAATGTAATTTCAGCGCTACCGTCTAATGACTGCATGGCAAACTCGACCTCACAATGCGCCATGATCGTATCGTGTATTTCCAGCTCAAGCGTCAATTGCGAGCTGTTCAGCGACCACCCCCCCACTCGAAAAAAACCGATCGTGGGAAAGTCTATGCGAGAGGTCTCAGGTGACAAGCCTAGCTCAGGATTATCGAGAAAGGGTTGTTGCCAGTAACCGTGGCCATCAATCGCCAGGACGTGACCATGGAACGGCAGAGCCAACAGATAACAGAGCCCAGCGACCTCATCACGCTTGATCAGCTCCAGATAGAGCACACGTCGAACACCTAATGCACGGTAATCGAGATCTCCGAACAGACTTAGCAAGCGCTGAATGGCGGTGATGAATACGCGACGAAACTCAGGTGAACGAATGATCGCATTGATGACTTGCAGCGCTCGCTGCAGATTAGTCACGGCGATCAACCGACGGTATGTCTCTGCGGCGGGTATGCCATCGAAGTCGTGCCACTCGATCTCCACAGAACGAATGCGATCAAGAAAGTTAGATACCTGCGTGGTGCTCTGGGTGATGGAAGCACCTGCACCGACAGGGCGAGTGCGCCACTTATAGACCAGTGCAGTAATGATTGAAGTCCTGCGACTATAAAAGTAGGCCTTGTGTACAAACTCGCGATCGGCATAGAGCAACCCCGGCACCATACCCAGACCGTATTCGCGCAGGAACGCCAGGCGAAAGATCTTGTTCCAGTAGAAGCCGTCATGCAGCAGTTCGGGGAACTCATCAACTGAGGAGATACGCCGATGCTGACTCCAGACCAAAGGCTCGTAAAGAAACCCGGCTGCAGAATGCTGGTCGTCGATCAAGCGCGTGGCCCGACCGATGACGATGTCCGCGCTACTGGCTAAGGCTTCGGCAATCAGCAGGCTATAGCCTTCCTCAGTAACCACATCGTCGGAATCGACCAGCGCCACATAATCGCCACGCGCCAGGGAAATCCCCAGATTGCCGACTACGGCTCCACCCCCATTGGTTTGAGTCAGGCAGCGGAAGTTTGCATGGCGCTGCTCATAGTGACGACAGATTGCAAGGCTATCATCGGTACTGCTGTCATCAATGGCGATGATCTCCACGTTTCGATAGTTCTGGCCAAGCAACGAATCGAAACAGGCCGGTAGATATTCAGCGGTGTTGTACACCAGTACTACGATGGAAAGCAGCGGTTGCATTGGGCTTCTCCAAGGACAGCTCAGGCACGCCAATCCAAGAGTTGTTCGACAGCATCCAGATCAAACACGGGAATGCCTACCTGGCGACTGACATCCAAGCGTTCCCGATAGGAGTCATCAATAAACAGAACGCCCTGGCGACGCTCAATCACATCACTCTTAGGTGAACCATCGACGATATGGATAATCTGGCTGAACAAGTGCTCACTGATTTTGTACTGCGCCAACGTAGCCCGCGGGCACTGGGCATGCCTGGTGATCAGGATGACAGAGACCTGTTGATTTACCCACTGATACAGTAATGCCATCAGTAGTGTATTCACCGATCCCTTGATGATCAGCGTGTCATCCAGATCGAGGTAAACGCAGTCATATTGCAGGCCCGTCCTGAAACGGCTCTGTAAGGCGCGATCCATCTCAAGAGGATAATCCTGGGGCAATACCTCAAATGCCAACCCGGCATAGGCGTAAACACTGAGTAGCGGATAGTTTATTCCTAGATTGCGAGATAGCCCCATCGAGCCAGCTATTCGCGGGGCGATTTCAAGTAATTTATAGCGCCCCTGCACATCGCACTTGATCTGGAAGAACCAAGCCCCTTTAAAACAAAAAGTACTCGCGATACTGTCGGCGATCCGTTCAACTGACTGCGCAAGTCGAACCGGACGCGTACGCACACTAATACCGGACTTGACACGACTCCGCTCGCGAGGTGAAAAGTGCAACAGGCGCCCCGCTGAATCACTAATACAATCGACCGTATACTCAGCCCCTGGCAGATACTCGGAGAACACATACTCGATGCCGCAATCCAGCAATTGCTGATGACGCTGATAGTCATGCACGACTTCAGCGCCTTGGGAGCCTTGCCCAACAGCTGGCTTGGCAAAAATGGGATAGGTATCGGAAAGGCCGCTAATGTCTGCTGGGATAAAATCAAACCCGGCCTCGCTCAATCGAGCATAGGTGCTGTTCTTATTTCGACAGACTCCTGCAACCGCAGCACTCGGCACAGCAGCCGTTGCCAACAGCGTATCGCGACACTCGGCCAACTTGAGAACCACACTGTCGTGAGCGGGTAGAATCATGTCGATCCCCCACTCCTGAATCAACTCATTCAACTGCTCAATGAAGTCCGGCGACTGTACGTGCGCATCAATCTGACGGTAGCGGAGGTAGGCGAACGCTCCGTGGTCGGACACCGATGAAGCGCCATACAGCTCTACGGCTTTGCTGTACTTCAGCGCAGCGTGAATCTCCAGGCCAATTTCCGAGCCGCAGGGGAAAACCAGAACTTTAATTGCCACACGCTTTACCTGTAGGGATGGTCTGAAAAATCCTTTCTCGAAAAATACAGCCCTGCAACCATCCAGGTCGCAGGGCGATGATTTCGCGCAGCAGAGACTTTTTCAGCGTTTCCTTAGAGTCCAAAAAGCAAACGACCCTCGAATGAGAAGAACAACGGTCCAGCGCATGCATCAATTGACAAACCGACTGTGCGACGCCCACAGGCGCGTCAGGTACTGCGCGGGCGTAAGCTGCAGGATCTCCGATAATACCGCATCCGTCTCCACGCCCCAGGCCGCGGCACACTTTTGCACGAAGACGAAGTTGCTGACCGGATCGTGGATGGAAAGCGCGGGGAAGATGTTGAAATCTTGACGACCATAGCCGCCGGCGTAGCCAATATTAAGGTAAAAGTTCATGTTGAAAACCTTAACCTGTCTCGGCTGAAAACGTAGGATATCCATCAGGGTACGCTGAATCGCACTAGGCGCACCGAACAAAAAGGGACTGTCGAAGCTCCAGGCACGCAAGTGCTCACGAATTGGCAATCGCACGTTTTTCAACCACTCGAAACGCGCTAGATCGAACTCCTCAACAACCATACATTGCAGACTGTTATCAGACTCAAGATAACGTTGATGCAAATTCAAAGTAGTGCTGCCGTAGTAACTGATATCGGTGCGCGACCCAAATTGAACGGGGTTCAACTGAAGCTCGGCACGATGGTTGAAACGAATGACCAGATCAAAACTGTCGATATCCTGGCCATTGTCGAGCCCGACATCAGCTGGCCCAACAATAGCAATACTCTTACCTGAGATCAGTGAAGCGAAAGCATGATTTTCATTAAGTCGAAGGTAAGCACTATCCATAGTGGGCTGACGGTAAAGCTCAGAAACAGCCAGGACTTTGCTCAGTGCACTGTTCGCACTCGCATCAACCTGCTCCAAGAGATCACGTACAAAAATTTCAACCTGTGTAGCATCACGCTCATTGTCGTGGGCAACCCTGAACAGCTGTTCGACCAAACTGGGAATACGCGAATCACCGAAAGCAGCTATGCGCGTGATGAACGCCTGACGGTAGTCGACGTACAGGTCGGTGAATCCATGCATGAGCAGCAGTCGAGCGTAGAAATGCAGGTAACCGGTGGGAATCTCATCAATCACAAACGGATGAATTCGCAAAAAACCTGCTAGCTTGCCGACAGCTGCGACCACAGGCTCTGTCCGCAATGCAGCGAGTTGCCGGTCATGATTCTTGAATACCTCAACCAGTTGCTGATGAACAAGCAGAAAATCATACTTGATCGAAGCATCCCAGCCAGACAGCCTTATGACCCATTCGAAGCCTGCCAGTTGACGGGAAAAAATACAGGCATTCTTAAAGAGGCTAGCCTCAGCAATCGCACAGCGCTGCAGTTGCTCGGTAGGCAACGCCGAGACTTGCATCATGAGCAGTGCTTGCCAACGATAGTAACTAAGGGCGAATGGCCACTCAGCTGGATTACAAGAACGCAGTTGCTCAAGGTGCTCGTACGCCGATGCCCAGCGCTCGGCCTGGTAAAGTTTTAGCGCTTGCCGATAACGATTACGCGCCTGCAAATCAGCGTTCTCTGCATAACGTCGCAACCCCTCTTCTATTACTGCTTCATGCTGATCCCACTCATCAAGCATTTCACAGCACTTGGCCAAGGCGTTGAGCTGCGCGCTCTGAAGCACAGCGCCCGATCGGTATGATGTTTGCCAGTAAGTGAAAGCCTCTCTCCAATGGTGGGCGTGCATTAGCTCGTAGGCCTGTTTATCCGTCACTACATACGCCCCCATTCAGTCCATACCTCGGCGCAGGGACTTGAGCAGCTCGAACATGTCCGCCAGGTCCTGTTCCTTTTCCAATACACGTTTGAGCGAGGTGCGCAGCTCGGTGGAGGACACGCCTTGGGTGCGCTCGAGATAGGCAACATCGCACAGCGTCTTCAGCTCATCGAAGCGTCCTGCCCAGTCGCCGCCCATGGCGAAGAGCCCCACAGCGTATTGTTCGATATCGGCGGCCTTTTGTCCCCAGGTGTGCTCAGGAATGACCAGGTCTACACACCTCAGCGCAGCAACGATATCGCGCCGCTCCTCATAGGCAATCATCGCCTTCTTGCCCTTGAGCGCGTTGAACTCATCCGTGGAAACCCCAACGATGAGCCGATCACTCATGCCGCGTATGCGTTCGAGTAGGCGCAAGTGGCCAATGTGGAACATGTCGAAGGTGCCGTACGTAATAGCCGTCAAAGGCATACCATTCTCCCAGTCAGGATTGAGCCTTCAACTCGCTTGGCAGCCATGCTCGCCACCCTCGATATCGGTCCAGTCAGTAGGCTCACCCAACAAGGCGGCGCGGGCTGCCCGTTTACCGATAAGCGCATCAAGATGCTGAGGCGGCAAGCCATGCCCCGGTCGCAGAGAACGCAGATGCTCGGCGGTGATAATGTCGCCCTTAGCGATGGCCTTGACCCAGAACAGCGACCTGCGCCGAAGCCGGTCTTTTTCACTGACGCGGTAATCCACCACACCCAGCGCTTGCTCGGTCGCCCTCACCTGCTCGACCATTTGCGCAAACTCCAGAGGCTCCATGGAGAACGCCGAGTCCGGGCCTCCCTGAGCACGATCAAGAATGAAATGCTTCTCCACCATGGTCGCCCCAAGCGCAACGGCTAACGTGGGTACCAGGCTACCCATGGTGTGATCGGATATACCAACCGGCAGGCCAAAACGCGCTCGCATATCCGCAATCATGCTCAGGTTGGCCTGAGCAATTCGCGCGGGATACTCCGACGTACATTTGAGCAAGGTGATGTCATCGTTACCGACAGCGCGACAGGCGGCGATGGCAGCCCGAATATCGGACTCATCCGCGACCCCTGTAGACATGATCATCGGCTTTCCCATGCTCGCAGCCTTTTGAATCAGGGGAATATCGGTGATTTCAAACGAGGCAATCTTGTAACAGGGCACTTGTAAGCCCGAGAGAAAGTCCACCGCGTGCAAATCGAAGGGACTGGAGAAGAACAGCAGTCCGACTTCATCGGCAATGTCCTTGAGCCGGGGCTGCCACTCGTAGGGCATGGCCGCTTCGCGGTAGAGATCCCAGGGCCTGATGCCTTTCCAGGCCCCCTCGCGTTTGGGGCCGAAATATTCATTATCGACATCCAGGCACAGCGACTCGGGCTTGTAGGTCTGCACCTTGACGGCATCGGCACCGGCGTCCGCAATGGCCCTAACGGTTTTGGCTGCCACCTCGAATGAGCTGCCATGGTTGGCAGATATTTCGGCGATTATAAATGTGCTGCCATTGCGGCTTTTCATGGGGATCAGGACTTGAAGTAATTCAGGATCGCCGCCGTACTGTCCAGTAACGGTACATCCTTATCCGGCACCTCTCGCCCGGTTTCGGCTTGCAGCTCGATCAATAGGTTGAACACATCCAGGCTATCGAGCCCGTGATCACGAAACTTATCGTTCAGCCCGATCGCATCAATATCGACACTGATACCGGCTGCCCGCATGGCCGCTTTTACCTGTTCTTCAGTCAACATAATTTTTACCTTTTCAACAGCGCGGAGGCCCAGGAAAGACCCACACCGAATCCACTGATGGCCACATTCTTCCACTCGTTGCCGAACGCGTGTTTCTCCAGCAGCAAGGGTATGGATGACGAAACGGTATTACCTGTTTTCTCGATGTCCAGAATGAAACGAGAGGAGACAGTGGGGAAGCGCCTTGCAATCGCCTCGACAATGGCTGCACTGCCCTGATGCACACAAAAGGCATCGACCTGATCGGCCGTCAAACCGGCACGCTCCAGCACCTTGTTCAAATGAGGCGCCACTTGCAAGGCGGCAAAATTGAAGACCTGGCGGCCGTTCATCTGCAAGGTCTGGCCTTCTACTCGCAGGTGCTCAGCGCCTGAGCCATCAGTACCAAAGGCCACATCGCCCAATGCCCAATAAGGGTCAGTGCCCAACCAGGTCGCTGTAGCCGCATCACCGAACAATAGCGAGGTCACTCGGTCCTCAGGGTCAACGATCTTCGAATAAGGGTCGGCTGTTATCAGCACGCCGTTGGCAAGGCCGCTAGCCTGCATAAAGCCTTTCAGCACATAGAGTCCATAAACGTAGCCTGAGCAGCCCAGCGAAATATCAAACGCTGCGACGGTCTTAGGTAGGCCCAGCTTTTCCTGCACAATGGCTGACGTATGCGGCAGGCCGCTGCCATCACCGTTCTGAGTCACTACAACGAGCGCATCCACACTCGCCAAATCGAAAGCGGGCTGTTTCAGCATCAACGCGTTCACCGCGGCTGCGGCCAGATCAGATGTATCTTCAGCCTCGCCTTTACGGGGCAATTGCAGCGCCCCAATCTTGCTACGCATAAATGCCTCGTCCTCACCGAACTTGGCACCCTGCTGCAGGTTATCGATGGAAGCACTAGGTAAATAGCTGGCTATAGCCTTGATACCGATCATTAGGGTTTCCCGACGATGAAGCGAATATTGCCAACCCGCTGGTCGCCATAATAAATATCGTTGACGCTGAAGCGGTTAGCCAGCAACGAGCGCATCACGATACGTAAAGGACGTCCCGCCCTCTGCAAGGGCATTTCAAGCTGGAGCTGCCCGAACAACCAGTTCCCAGCCACCTCGGGTGAAATCGCATAGTTGAGCTGTTTGGTCAGGGCGACCACCTCACTGAGCTCATAATCACTTACAGTGCTTAACCTAATCGTGCGTTTCTCTATATCCATGCTGGAGGTAGCGACGATCTGCTCTTCATCAAATGCATATCGCTCAATGACTGGTTCTTTGCTTTCCATTAACCAAAAAAAATGCTGATTATCGGCAATTAATATTGCCCCCTCGCCGACCAGAGAGTCTGAGTTAGGAGGTTGCCTAACGACATAACAAACATTTTTTGCAAGACGCCGAAAAGACAGTCTATTCACGTATGCGTTGCTACCAAACTCGACAAGGCACCACTGCGCGAGGGCCTGATAGATATCACTCCCGCGTAGATAGGACCTAGAGCCTTTAAAAGCCAGCACTAAAGGCACACTCATTCAGATAGCTCCACTATAAAATCAAACAGCACGTCTAGCCGGGTTACCGATCCAGGTCGAATGTGGCTCGATATCCTTGAAGGCGACAGCCCCTGCCGCCAGTACGGCGTACTCACCCATTTCCGTTCGATCCCTCAATACCGCATTCGGCGCCACATAGCCTCCCTTACCCACAGTCGCATACCCACAAAGGGTCGCATTGGGCCCTACATAAGCATAGTCACCCAAGGTCGCATCATGGCCAATGTTCGCGCCAGCGCGAATACTGCCCAGCCGGCCAATGCGCGCACCAGGCTGGCACGTCACGAATGAACAGATCATCACACCCCGCCCTATCACCACATCATCAGCAATGCAGGTTGTGGGGTGAATAAGCGTGGCAAGGCGCTCCTCGGGGATTTCCAGACTTTCAAACAGCGCGGCGCGCGCTTGTACATTACCGACACCGAGCAAGCTGCAATGAAACAGCACATCTTCGGCTAATGAGGCCCACTCACGGGTAGTCCCCAGAATGGGATAACCGCCAATGTGCTCGTCTTGCCCTTGGTGGTCATTGAGAAAACCGAGCATCTCGACTGCCTGGCCGGCACGCTGCATATCCTTGATAACTTGCGCGGCTACCAGGCCATTACCGGTTCCGCCCAGAATCACAATCGGCACGGGCTTCTGCTGTGCAGTTTCGTTCATAGACACTTTTCAACAGCCTCTCGAATGCGTTGCGCGCCTTGATTATCGGCCAGACCACGACCGCTCTCGCGCATAGCCTGGCGCGTCGCTACAGGCTGTATTTTTTCCCAGTGAGTCCGAAACGCTTCCTGGTTCAACGAACGGCCCAGCCCCATATGGATGCTAACGCCACGAGCATGCCAGGCGTGACAGAGTTCGACCTGGTTGTCCGCCATGGCCACAGAAAGAAAGGGCACCCCCTGACTAACCAGCTCGAACGTCGTTGTGCCCCCTGCACAGATGGCGAGGTCAGCGCTACGCATCAACGCGGCAATATTCTTCGGCTCAACCAACACCTCGACCTGTGCTAGTGCGGTAGCGCGCGCCATCAGCCTTGGCATGCCCGGATTTGACCTTGTGGTGACCACACAGACAGTGATGGTCACGTCACTCAACCAGTCGATAAGTTTCTCGGCGAGACCCGCGTCATCGCCCCCACCCAGCATGATCAACACCCGGCGTAGCGGCCCTACGGCCAAGGGCTCAGGGTTGATGAACTCCGCTCGTAAAATGGCGAAACGAGGCCCCAGCAACAGCGTACAGGCAGGTTCCGTGAGTGGGGCATAGTCCGCCTCACGGGCACAGGGGGTGATATTGACGACCCAGCGTGCCTGAATAGCAAACGCATGCCGGTAATCGAATTGCAGCCAGGGCACGCCCAAAGACTGCAGCATCTGCTGATAAGCGGGTGTGGCACGGTAGTGATCGATCACCAATAGGTTCGCGCCGATGTAGGCAACCCACTCGACCAGTTCCTGTCGCTCCTGCTCTGGGGAGAGCTCCAAAACTCGCAACTCGATTGATAGCGGCTGAAAAAGCGTCAGGTCGACGTGGCCATTGCACAGGATAAATGCCCGCCCGCCTCCGTCGACAAAGGTTTTGGCCAGCACCATGCAACGCTGCAAATGCCCCAGGCCTTTCTGCGCAGACGCATCGCAACACAACAGAACGGCGGGCAAACTCATTGCAACTCGCCCATTTCCAGGAGCACACGCATCATCAGCTCGGCGCGTGCCCAGTCTTCCTCAGTGTCGATATCCTGAACCAGGTGGCCCGGCAAAACGATCGGTAAGCTCCCCTCGCCGAGGTAAGGTGCGTCGTCTGCGTCATGCCCCCATAGCTTGCTCAAATAGAGCTGACCCGCATCATGGTAGACAGGCTCAAGGTCCTGCGAGCGAGTACTCAGGTGCTCTGCAAACAGCATTTCTGGAGAGCCATCGCGGCTCAGGCGAAATCCACGTTGCACCGGGTAATTGAAGGCGCAGACCAGAAATGCACGCTGCTTATCGCAGGCTTCAAGCATTTCGATCGCCTTACGAATGCGCTGCGCGCTGATAAAGGGTGAGGTGGCCAAGAGCGCACCGATCAGCTGATGGGAGTTGCTGTCGTTCGCTTGCAGCCACAGGCGCGCATGGCGAAGCACGTCTCGCATTCCCGTATAGTCCCCGCTCAGTTCGGCAGGGCGTACAAAAGGCACTTCAGCCCCCCACGCCTTGGCCACGGCGGCGATTTCCGGGCTGTCCGTAGAGACGATAACTCGGTCAAAGCATTGGCTACCAAGCGCGGCCTCAATGGACCAGGCGATGATTGGCTTACCGCAAAAGGGGCGGATGTTCTTGCCCGGGATTCGCTTGCTACCGCCCCGGGCGGGGATCACCAGGACACTCATTGGCCGAGCGCCTCACGCAGGGCATTGACGACTCGATCCTGCTGCGCCTCTTCGAGCGTTTGATACAGGGGCAGGCTGATCGCCTCGTGGTAATAACGCAGCGCCTCAGGGAAATCAGTCGCGGCAAAACCCATCCGCTGATAATAGGGCTGTATATGAATAGGGATGTAGTGCAGGTTTACCCCTATACCGGCAGCACGTAACGCCTCGAATACCTCGAGGTGAGTACGTTCAACCTCGTTGAGTTTCAGGCGCACCACATACAAGTGCCGACCAGAATAACTATCAGGGTGCTGCCAAGGCAGCGTCAGCGGAAGATCCGACAACAGCTCATCGTAACGTGCAGCAAGCGTATGCCGGCGCGCAACATAGTCGTCGAGTCGCGTCATCTGGCTTACGCCCAACGCGGCTTGCAATTCTGTCATGCGATAGTTGAAACCCAGCTCGACCTGCTCGTAATACCACGGGCCGTGAGCGAGGCCCTGCATGTGCTCAGGATCACGGGTAATGCCATGACTGCGCAGCAGGTTCATGCGCTGAAAGAGCTCAGGGTTATTGGTTACTGCCAGGCCGCCTTCGGCGGTGGTGATGATTTTCACAGGGTGAAAACTAAACACGGTGATATCGCTGTAACGCCCATCACCGATGAATGAGCCCTGATACTTGCCCCCCACGGCATGGGACGCATCTTCAATCACCCTGAAGCCGTATCGCTGGGCAAGCGCGTGGATGGCCTGCATGTCACATGGCTGACCAGCCAAGTGCACAGGTACCAAGACTTTGGGTAAGTGGCCACTCAGTTCGGCAGCCTGCAGTTTGCGCGCCAGCGCCAATGGACACAGGTTATAGGTACGCGGATCAATATCGACGAAATCCACACGAGCGCCACAGTAGAGGGCGCAGTTGGCTGACGCCACGAAGGAAATTGGCGTCGTCCAGAGACTGTCTCCAGGCCCTAATCCGAGCGCCAGGCACGCGATGTGAAGGGCGGATGTGGCGCTATTGACGGCTACTGCATGGGTCGCCCCCACATGCTCGGCCACGCTTAGCTCAAACCGAGGCACCATTGGCCCCTGAGTCAGAAAGTCAGATTGCAGAACCTCGACGACAGCATCGATATCCGCCGTTGTAATGTCCTGCCGCCCGTACGGGATAATAGCCATTATTCATAACACATCAGAATGGCGTCTTTTTCTCGCAACAACGGCATACCGTTGATCTTCGGGTAGGCATACCCCGCGGCGCTCCACAGATAGCCACCTCGATCATCGAGCACGCTCCCTGAGACGGGACAGATGAAGCGAGTGGAGGCAATTGTCGAGCTGCTCTGGCACTCAGCTTTCTGTATGACATAACAAAACGTCGGGTTTAACGGGTTGGCAATATTTTGCATGGCAACCTTATCAAGCAGAACACCACCCGCCGCTGCGACATGCTCTGCCAGCCCACGAATATAACCGAGCTCGCGCATTCGCTGCTGCCCCTGCGCAGAGTTATCTTCGAACGATGGCTCGAACAGAATCAGTTTTCGCCGGCTAACGCGCAGCATCTCGCGCAACAACTGCACCTCTCGCCCAAAGTTCGGCTCAAGCGCATGATTGCTGGTAATGATATCCACGGCATTATCGGGTAACGGGATGCGCTCCATGGCAGCGACAAAGACTTCCAGACCTGCGAAGAGATCGCTTCGCATGGCCCGCGCAGCAAAGCGTCGGCCGATATTCAAACGGCTGGGTGACAGATCGAATGCCATGAGCTTGATACTGGCGGGTAGTTTCTGGCTGGCACATGACAGCGTTGTCATTTCACCTGTACCGCAGTCAAGGACTACATCAAGCGGACGAAGGTGGTTGCACAGATGCAGCGCAAGCTCTTGCGCACGCAGTGAAAGCTGGGCGTAATTGTTAAGCGCACCCTGACTATAACTGCCTGCCTGTAATTCGTAAGCGATTTCAATGGTGTCAATATCATTGACGCCCTGAGGACTTTCATAGGCATCCCTGAGTAGCTTTGTAATGTTTTCACCACGCTCATAGGCTTCTTTGAGAAGCCGCAAATCAAACTTAGCTTTCCCTGAAAACATCTTGCCCGACATACGTTCGCTCACAGCGAGGTCTCACCACGAGCTGCCTCGTACTTACTCAGCCAGCCTTTTAGTGCCTCTGTGCTCATCCATTCGCTATTGGTTTCACTCGAATAAACGAACCCTTCAGGCACCTTTCGACCATCCTTGATCCGTTTTTTACAGGTATTCCAACTATTGATTGCCGGAAGAATTTTATAGAAGCCGTCGTACTCGTAAGTATTATAAGAGTCCTCAGTGCCAATCATCTGCTCATGCAGCTTTTCACCCGGACGAATGCCGATGATTTCATGACGAGCACCTGGCGCCAGGGTATCCGCAATATCCGTCACTCTCATTGAGGCAATTTTCTTTACATAGATCTCGCCGCCTTCCATATCATTGAAGGCCTGCCATACCAACTCGACCCCTTCTTCCAGCGAGATCATGAAGCGTGTCATGCGCTCATCGGTAATGGGCAATACACCACTGCCTTTCAGCGACAGGAAAAGCGGAATAATGGAGCCTCTTGAGCCCATGACATTGCCATAGCGCACGACGGAAAAGCGGCAACCATGCTCACCCGAATAAGAGTTGCCCGCTACGAACAACTTATCCGACGCCAACTTCGTGGCCCCATACAGGTTAATCGGGCTACTGGCTTTATCAGTAGAGAGTGCAACCACACCTTTGACACCTTTATCAATGCAGGCATCAATAAGGTTCATCGCGCCGATGATATTGGTTTTGACGCACTCGAAGGGATTGTACTCCGCCGTCGGAACTATTTTGGTAGCGGCCGCATGCACCACATAATCAACGCCATCCAAGGCCCTGTAAAGGCGTTCCTTGTCGCGAACATCACCAATGAAGAAGCGTACCCGCGGATCTCGATCGAAGCCCTTTGCCATCTCCCACTGTTTCATCTCATCACGGGACAAGATGATAATTTTCTTGGGGTTGTAGCGCGCTAGCGTCATAGGGACGAACGTGCGTCCAAAGGAACCTGTGCCGCCGGTTATGAGGATGGTCTTGTCATTGAACATTCGAGTCTCTTTATGTCTTCTGTATAAAGAAGCAGACCGAGCATTAGCAGGGCGATCTGGGGCAATACTGAGTTTAGAGTAACCTGATCGCCCACCCGCACAGCAGATAAAAAATCACATCTTGCTGAACAAATTCAAACTGGCAATCTTCACATAACTCTGCTGTGACGCTTCCAGGATGATCGACTGGAAAGACAGTCGTGACAAGGCTTCAGGATAGTCCAGCTCACGCAGGTCGGCCTGGATGCCTTTGTTCACCAGAGCAACGTCCTCGTTGTCAGTGAGGGTGGTATCGATCACATTGCGCCGCGCACCGATTTCACCGCGTACGCTGTCAACGTTGACCATGCCGTTATCCAGGTTGGTGAGCCCCACCGCAACGCTATCGCGGATCTGCGCTTCGGTGCTGGCGGGATCTTCCAGGGTGCGGCGCAGGGTGGCGATGGTATCGAGAATGCCTTGCTTCTGCCGCGTCGGGTCGACCGTGACCTGCAGGCTCTCGCCCCCCACAGCGGTGCCGTCAAACAGAATGCTAACGCCACGAAAGACCAGTTGATCACTGGTGTCCGGGTCATCGTCGAGGGAACCACTGGCCAGCACCGGCGCCGGTGCGGGCGCACCGATTTCGAAGACCTCATAGCTATTGGCATCGGGGTTGCCGAAGATGATTTCGACACCGGCTTCCGGAAACGGCGGTGTACTGCCAAAAGCCACTTCATCCTGTACGAGGGGTGCCGAGGCGCTAAGCGTAGAGCCGGGTGCGCCAGTAAGATCCAGCGCGCCGTCGAGGCGGCCGGCATTGACGATGTCTTCGAAAATAGCCTTGCCGCTGTCGCTGATGGCCACCTGCAGGGAGCTGGCGATTTGCAGCTTGCGCTGGCCTTCGTCGCCCTGGTAGCTGTAGAAGCCGTCTGCATCTCGCACGAAGGCCTGTGTCTTGCCCTGAAACCCCGAGAACAGGTATTCGCCTCGCGCGTTGCGCGTGTTGACCAGCGCGAACAGCTCCTCTTCACGCTCACCCAGCTCCGCGGCGATGGATTCTCGGTCCTCCTTACTCAGCGCCCCGTTACCTGCCTGCACCGCCAGCTCGCGCACTTGCTGCAGGATAGTGTTGACCGAGTTGAGCGTGACCTCCTCCTGGGTCAGGCTGCTGTCGGCCGCAACCAGATTCTCGTTGTACTGCCCCAATACGCTCTGCTGCTGCTCGAGTTGCAGCAGACGCACGGACGCTACCGGATCGTCGGCAGGCGTGAGAACACGATTGCCGGTGCTGATCTGCTCCTGCGTGCGCGTCACGTCGGCATAGTTGCGCTGCAGGCCGCTGACGCCATTGTTGAATGCCTGGATCGTGGAGATGCGCATGAAACCTTACCTCATGGATATGCGGGCAACGCCCGCCGTCCGTTAGCTGACCATCAGTGAACTGCCGCCTTTGCCGTTACCTGAAGGCACCAATCAGGGTATCGAACAACGAGCGCGCAACTTGAATGACCTGCGCCGACGCGTTGTAGTACTGCTCGAACTTGATCAGATTAGCGGCTTCCTCATCAAGGTTGACGGCCGACAGCGAGTCGCGGTTATCGGTCGCCTGCTTGAGAATCGAGGTAGTCGCCAGGCTGTCCTGTCGCGCCTGAGCGGTCAGGGTGCCGACACGTTCGACCGTATCGCCATAGCTGTCGACAAAGCTGCTCCCCGTGCTTATACCGGTAATCGTTGGGTCAACGCCAACTGTTGCCTTACTCTGCAAGTCCGCCAGGGCCAAGGCATTGCGGTTATCCGAGACACCATTCTGGTTGAACGACAGGTTAAAGGTATCGCCGTTTTCCGGACGTCCACTCAGGGACATACGCACCCGGCTGCCGTCGCTCAGCTCCAGCTCATAGGTATTCTGCTGCCCAGACTGGAAGGTGGCCGGTGTCGCCGGCGTACCATCATTGGGGTTGATGCGTGTCAGCGTGGCGCCGGCAGGTACGGTAAAGTCAGCGGCGACGGCATCGTACGTCAGGGTAACCGGTAACGCTGCCTGCAACGTGGTGGGGTTAATGTTGCTGCCGGTGCTTTGCAAGGCAGGCTGGCCAATAGTCGCGGTCCCGCGGTTCTGCACGTTGGCGTCAGATCTCACTGGCGCAGCGAAGGCCAACTGGTCGGGCTGATCGAGCACCGCGGTAATCGCGGTCGCCCCACGCCGGGTGGGCTGCAGCAAGTAGCGATCATCGGCTGCTGGCGCAGAATCCAGAGCGATCTGAAAACCTTGGTCACGGCCGCTGGAATCGGTGAAGCTCAGCGCTGCCGGATAGGTCGCTGGAGGGTTGGGGTTGACGGTCAGGGTTGCGCCATCACTCAGGCGCCGGGCCGAATATTGGGTGCCATCGAACTCCAAGCGGTAGTCGCTGGTCGTCAGAATGCTCGTATCGGTGATATTCAAGGCCGGTTGTACGTTGCTGGTGTTGGTGCTGAACGCACGTACCCGCAGTTGCGCCGTCGCCGGATCGTTGTAATCGCCGAACAGTGCTGCGCCCACCTGGCCTTTCAAGTCCAGCCCCTGCCCCAGCTGGCTATTGACCTGATCCGAGACACCCAGGGCCAGGCGGCCGATGGAGTTGAGTGTTGGGTCGAGGGTTTCGCTGCGGTAGCGGATCAGGCCGCCCAGTTCACCGCCGGTCAGCAACGAGGTTACGCCCTGCCGCGAGCCGCCACTGACGAACTCAATCTCGAAACGCGTGGGGTCATCGCTGCCGGCGACAGCCTCAAGGCGACTTGCCGCACTACCGACAACCAGTGGCTGGCCAGAGCCGACAAACACGTTGATCGCGTTATCGTCCTGCGCCACGACCGTCACACCCACATAGGTAGACAGCTGTCGAACGGCCTCGTCACGCGCATCGAGCAGGTCATTGGGCTGCTTGCCGTTGGCCGCTGCAATGGAAATGGCATCGTTGTAGCTGGCGATCGAGGTGGCCAGGCGATTGACCTGCTCGGTCACGGCCGTCATCTGCTTGTTGATGAACTCGTTCTGCTCGCTGACGCGGTCGTACACCACGTTGAAGCGCTTGGCCAAACCTTCGGCCTCGGAGAGCACCAACTGCCGCGCCGGAATGTTGGCAGGATCTTCGGCAGCGGTCTGCAGGGCCGAGAAAAACGACTGCAGCGACGGTGTAATACCGGTGGTCGTCCCTGCCAGCAAGGAGTCGAGCTGTTCGATCTGCGCTTTGTAGGCTTCTACATCGGCACTCAGTGCTGTACTGCTGCGCACCTGGGTGCTGAGAAACTCACTGTAAGTGCGGCGGATATCAACCAGGGTGGTGCCGGAGCCAATATAGCCCACACCGCTGAACTGCGGCACGCGCGTGGCCTGCACGGCATCCTGGCGCGAGTAACCCGGCGTGTTGACGTTGGTGATGTTGTGGCCGGTGACCGCCAGCGAAGTCTTGTTCGCGGCCAGCCCGGACAGGCCAATATTGAGAAGGTCAGCCATGATTCATGTCATCCCTGGGTAGCGGCCACGCCGTTGGCGGCGATAGTCTGGTAGGTCGACATCTGCCGGGCGATCTGCGCGACCTTGCGGGCGTACTGCGGATCGGTGGCGTAACCGGCCTTCTGCAGTTCACGAGCGAACTGTTCGGGGTTTTCGGTGCTGGCCAGCGCTTTCTCATAGCGCCCGTTACCCTGCAGGAAGCTGACGTAGTCATCGAAACTGTGGGCGTAGGACTCATAGGCGCGGAAGGAGGCGGCCTCTTTTACCGGTTTGCCGTCCTTGTACTCAGTGGTGAGCACCCGAGCGGAGTCACCGTCCCAGCTGTTATGGGTCTTGATGCCGAACAGGTTGTGGCTGCTGGAGCCGTCCTGCTGACGAATGATCGACTTGCCCCAGCCAGTTTCCAGCGCCGCTTGTGCCACCAGATAGCGCGGGTCAACGCCGATCTTCTCGGCTGCCTGCTCAGCCATCGGCAACATCGCCGCGATGAAGTCATCCTTGGAGGTGAACGCGGATTTGCCCGGAGCCAGAGGTGGCTGCGCCACGCGACGACCGGTTATGGCGTCGCTGTCGGCCAGGCTTAGCGCCTTGTCACTCGGTGCGGCATACGTTTTGGCAGGCACCCAGTCAGCTTGGGCGAGGCCTGATGGCGATGTTGTGGCCTCCGCAGAGGGCACGATACCGGCCAGCAGACGGTCAGTGAGCTTGCCCGGCAGAGCCAAGCGCCGCTGATTGATCACACCGCTGTCATCACGCGAGGCATCGACCTTGGCCAGAGGCTTGCTCGGTGCCCGCGGTGCTGCTTCATCAACCTGGGCAAAAGGATTCGCACGCGGAGCGGCTTCAGTCATCTTGGACATCTGCCGGGCCAGCACCTCAGCCAGACCGATGCCGTTACCATTGTTCGACAGGGTCACCGACAGCTGCTGGTCATACATGTCCTGGTAGGTCTTGCTCTCGTTGCTGTTCATGAAGTTGCCTTCACCGAACACTTCGTTGGCCGAGCGCATGGCCTTGAGCATTTCGTTGAGAAACAGCGACTCGAACTCCTTGGCGACCTTGCCAATGTTGCCTTCGCTGTCACCGCCAACCTTGAGTTGGTTAAGGCGATTGAGGTCACTGTAGGCGCCGCTGTCCAGGGTGCTGGTACCGGCAAGGCCTGCGGAGAGTCGAGAGTCCATGATGGCGGCTCCTTAAATCACAATCAGGTCGGCCTGCAGAGCGCCGGCTTGCTTGAGCGCCTCCAGGATGGCCATGAGGTCCGAGGGGGCTGCGCCCACCTGGTTAACCGCGCGTACGATCTCGTCCAGCGTGGTGCCTGGGCCAAACTTGAACATGGGTTTAGCCTCCTCATCGGCATTGACCCGCGAACGCGGCACCACTGCGGTATCGCCGCCAGCGAGCGCATTCGGCTGGCTGACGATAGGATCTTCAGTGATGGTCACGGTCAGGCTGCCATGGGTCACTGCAGCCGGCTGCACGCGAACGTTCTGGCCGATGACGATGGTGCCGGTACGCGAGTTGATGATGACCTTGGCGACTGCCTGGCCGATTTCTACTTCGAGGTTTTCCAGGATCGACAGGTAGTCGACCCGCTGGTTGGGGTCCAACGGTGCGCTGACCCGAATCGAGCCGCCATCGACGGCCTGGGCGACGCCCGGGCCGAGCAGGCCATTGATCTGGTCGACGATATTCTTGGCCGTGGTGAAATCCGGGCGATTGAGGTTCAGGGTCAGGGTATTGCCCTGATCGAAACCGCTCGGCACTGGCCGTTCGACCATGGCGCCACCGGGAATACGACCTGCCGACGGCACGTTGACGGTGATACGCGAACCATCAGCGCCACTGGCATCGAACCCGCCCACCACCAGGTTGCCCTGGGCGACAGCATAGACATTGCCATCGATGCCCTTGAGCGGCGACATCAGCAAGCTGCCACCGCGCAGGCTCTTGGCGTTACCGATCGATGAGATGGTCACATCAATGGTCTGTCCAGGCTTGGCAAACGCGGGCAAGTCGGCATGGATGGAGACGGCCGCGACGTTCTTCAACTGCACGTTGCCGCCCGCCGGGACCTTGATGCCGAACTGCGCCATCATATTGTTGAAGGTCTGTACGGTGAACGGCGTTTGGGTGGTCTGGTCACCGGTGCCGTTGAGCCCCACCACCAGGCCATAACCGATCAACTGGTTGCTGCGCACGCCTTGAATCGAGGCGAGGTCTTTCAGACGCTCGGCCTGAGCAGCAGCGCTCAGCAGCAAGGTCAGGGCAGCGATAAGCCAAGTGCGAAAAGTCATGGGGTCAGCCTCAGAATGGCCACAGCGGGCTGATGAAGAAACGGTCGAGCCATCCCGGCTGACTGGCGTCGGCGAAGGCGCCGGTACCGGAGTAGGTAATACGGGCATCGGCGATACGTGTCGAGGCTACAGTGTTATCGGTGGCGACATCATCAGCTCGCACCAGGCCGGCAATGCGTACCAGCTCATCGCCGGTATTGAGGGTCATCCACTTCTCACCGCGCACGGCAAGAATGCCGTTAGGCAGTACTTCGGCCACAGTCACGGTGATCGAGCCGGTGAGGCTGTTGCTCTGGTCCGCCTGGCTGTTGCCCTGGGTATCACGCGAGGCGTCGTACTCGGCGCCCAAAGACAATTTGTTGTCGGAGAACGGGTTGGCCGCCGAAACCGCGCCACCGAACAGCGATGTCAGGCCAATATTGGCGGTACTGTCTTTCTGGATTTGCGAGCCGGCATTCTTGCTGGCCTGGGTACGCTCGTTGAGGGTGATGGTAATCATGTCGCCCACCCGGTAGGCCTTGCGGTCACCAAACAGGTTGTTCTCGAACCCGGCCTGATAAATCGAGCCGTTGTTCTGCGCCGCCGGCAACGGCGTACGCGGCAGTACAGGCGCGTAATAAGGGTCATTGGGTTTGGCCGCCGGGGCCACGCAACCGCTCAGGGCGATCAGGCCGGACAACAACAACAACGGATAGACGAGCCGGTTCATAACCACACCCTCACAGCGTTACAGGTTCTGCGTCACGAAAGCCAACATCTGGTCGGCCGTCGAAATCACTTTCGAATTCATTTCGTAAGCGCGCTGGGTCGTGATCATGTTGACCATTTCCTCGACCACGCTGACGTTGGAGTTTTCCAGGGTGTTCTGCAGCGTCGGGCCCAAACCATTGAGACCCGGGGTGCCGACCTGCGGCGCACCGCTGGAGGCGGTTTCCAGGAACAGGTTATTACCGATCGCTTCCAGGCCACCCGGGTTGATGAAGTCAGCGGTCTGCAGGTTGCCGATAATCTGCGGCTGCGGATTGCCAGCCGTGGTGACGGAGACCGTACCGTCTTCACCCACGGTGAAGGTACGCACCTCGTTCGGCAGCACGATGGCCGGCTCCAGAGCGAAACCCTGAGAGGTCACCACCTGACCGTCGGAGTTGAGGTGGAAGCTGCCGTCACGGGTATAGGACACCGTGCCGTCCGGCATCAGCACCTGGAAGAAGCCGCGACCATTGATGGCCATGTCCATGGGCTGCTCGGTGGTCTGCAGGCTGCCGGCGGTGAAAATCTTCTGCGTGCCGACCACCCGCACACCGGTACCCAGCTGCAGACCGGAAGGCAGTTGGCTGTCCTGAGTGGTTTGGCCACCCGGCTGACGACGGATCTGGTACAGCAGGTCCTCGAACTCGGCGCGATCGCGCTTGAAGCCGGTGGTGGACACGTTGGCCAGGTTGTTGGAAATGGTCGTCAGGTTCATGTCCTGGGCGGACAGACCGGTCTTGCTGACCCATAGTGCCGGAAGCATAGTTAGTCTCCTGTGGCGTCGTTTTCACGGCGCGACGTGGTGGTAATCAGCTCATCTGCAAGACACGCGCCATGGCAGAGGAGTTGTCCTCGGCGGTGCGCATCATCTTCACTTGCAGCTCGAACTGACGGGACAGCGAGAGGATGGCGGTCATCTCCTCAACGGCGTTGACGTTACTGGCTTCGAGAAAGCCCGAGGTGACCTGGACAGTCGCATCGGCCAGCAATGGCTCCGCCCCCTTGAAGCGAATCAGGCCATCGGTGCCCTTCTCCATCTGCTTGAGATCGGGATTGACCAGCTTGATCCGGTCCACTTCGGCCAACACGTTTGGGGCTTCACCGAGGGCACGAATACTGATGGTGCCGTCCTGGCCGATTTCGATTTTCTGCTCCGGCGGCACGGCAATCGGCCCGGCATTGCCAATGACCGGCAAGCCATTGCCGGTACGCAGCACACCCAGGGCATCGACATTAAGGCTCGCCGTGCGCACATAGGCTTCACCGCCATCCGGCGCCTGTACCGCAACCCACCCCTCACCCCCAATCGCGACATCAAGATCACGACCGGTTTCCTGCATGGCGCCCGGGGTGAAATCCGTACCAGGACGCTCGCTCATCGCGTAGACCCGTGCCGGGAAACCATCACCGAAAATCGGCATCGAACGCGCCTGCTCAAAATCACGACGAAAGCCTGAGGTGGAAATGTTCGCCAGGTTGTTGGCGTGGGCACGCTGGGCCAGGGTGTTGTTGTGGGCACCAGTCATGGAGACGTACAGCATCTTGTCCATGGTTCTCTCCGCGATGCCTAGGCATCTGCTTGCTCTATTGCAGGTAATAAAGCAAGCCCTGTGCCAGCGCTCAAAAAAACACTCAAGATATTGATTTAATTGAAATTAATAAAACAAAAAGGCTCCCGGAGGAGCCTTTTTGAAAGGGTGCTGGCGAGTTATTGCCGCTGCCGGCAATAGCCCGGCAAGGGTTACGCCAATGTTCCGGCGTTAACGCAGGTTGATGATGGTCTGGGTCACCGCACTCTCGGTTTCAATGGTCTTGGCGTTGGCCTGGTAGTTGCGCTGGGCCACAATCAGGTTGACCAACTGGTCCGACAACTCGACGTTGGAGTCTTCCAGCGCACCAGCTTGCAACGAGCCCAGCGTGCCACTGCCAGGCGGGTTGCGCACCGGCTCACCGGACTCGAACGACTGTACCCACTGGGTCTTGCCGACCGGAGTCAGCCCCTGGACGTTGGCAAAATTCGCCAGAATCACCTGCCCTTGCACCTTGGATTGGCCGTTGGTGTAACGCGCAAAGATCACACCGGTCTCATCGATCTCCAAGCCCGCCAGCTCACCTGTGGTGTAGCCATCCTGGCTGACACGATCGACTGCAAAGGCACTCGCGACCTGTGTCGAGCCGCGAATATCAAAGGTGAAACCACCTGGAGCACTTTCGGCGCCGTTAAGCGACCAACCGGTTGCAGAGCCCGTATCCGGCGCGGCCGGGTTCCAGTTTGCGATAGTGAACTGACCAGCCGGGGTGATGGGAGCACCCACGGTGGGCGGAACGGTGGTTATGTCAGTGATCTGCGCCAGCGAGCTGATTTTACCCGCAGCATCGAAGTCCAGTTGATAACGGTCCGGCTCGGTGCCTGCCGGCGCTGCGGATGCCGGATCGGAAGGACTGCGGCCATCAATCAGGATATTCATCTGCCATTCGTTCGGACCACTCTTGACGAAATACTGCGTCAGAACGTGAGCATTACCCTGAGTGTCATAGATATTGGTGGATGTCGACGCGTTGTACGTGGTCGGATCTGTCGGATCGAACGGCGTATTAGTTGGCACTTGGTTGGTCGAATTCAGCTTGAACCCCTGGCTGACAGTCGTCGTTGCTTTGGGCTCCTGACTGGCAGTCTGCACCTGCAAATTACCCACCACGCCCTGCTGCAACACGCCATTGGCATCGGTCGTGTAACCCTGCAGGTTGTAGCCGAAGTTGTCGACGATAAAGCCGTCGCGATCCGTACCGAAATAACCGGCGCGGGTGTAGCTCAGGGCGCCGTTGTTGTTCACCTGGAAAAAACCATTGCCATTGATCGCCAGGTCCAGTGCGTTCTGCGTGTAATTGATGTTGCCCTGGTTGAACAGCTGCGACACATCCCCCAGCAATACACCGCTACCCTGGGGGTTGCTGCCGGTACCCAGCACCGAAGAGGCGTACACGTCTGCGAACTCGGCGCGCGACTGCTTGAAGCCCGCAGTGCCGGCGTTGGCGATGTTGTTACCTGTCACGTTTAGATCATTGGTCGCTGCACGCAGGCCGCTAAGACCGATATTGAACGCCATGGATGTCTCCTTTGCCGGCACACCGGCGGCTAAGCCTGTAAGTTATTGACCAATGACCTGCACTTGAGACAACGGCACACTGCCGAGCCCAGCCAGGTTGAGCATCAGCTCGCTACCACCGAGAACCACACTGTCGACGTTGGCAGGCAACAGGGTGTAAAGCCCTTTGGGCTTGGCCTCACCTTCGTAAGTCGCCTGCGCTTCAAACTTGTAGGTACCGGGCGGCATCAGGTTGCCGCTGCTGTCTTTGCCGTCCCAGATGAAGCTAACGTTACCGGCCTTCTGCTCACCCAGGTTGACCCGCGAAACCACTGCCCCAGCACTGTCGTAAACATTGACGTAGACGTTGCTGCTACTGGTAGGCAGAACCAGGCTCGCCTTGAAGCTCTCACTGGTATCGACCACTGCCTTGTCAGTCGGCACGATGACCTTGCGACCCACCAATGACGAGGCCTGCAGCGCCTGGGACGACTGATAGCCGGTCAACAGGGACGACATACTGGTATTGAGCTTTTCAATGCCTTCAACTTGGCTGAACTGCGCCAGCTGAGCGATGAATTCGCCGTTACCCTGGGGCTCCAGCGGGTTCTGGTTGTTCAACTGCGCAACCAACAGGTTGAGGAACTCATTCTTGCCAAGCTCCTTGTTCTGCGTCGTGCTGCCTTGCTGCATCTGGTACTGATCCAGAACCGAGCTGGTGCCGCTTACTGTACTCATCGTCATCGTCCTCGCTGGGTTACTGGCCCAGGGTCAGCACACGCTGCAGCATCTGCTTGGCGGTGTTCATCATTTCCACGTTGGTCTGGAAGGCACGACTGGCGGAAATCATGTCGGCCATCTCCTCGACCACGTTGACGTTGGGGTAATACACGTAACCCTGCTCATCGGCCGCCGGATGATTGGGCTCATAACGCGGCATCAACGTGCTGTCGTCCTCAACGATGCCGCGCACCTCTACGCCACGCCCGGCTTCGTCCTGCTCGGCGAATAGCGACCCGCCACCACCCTGGGCCTGTTGGAACACCGTGGCGAACACCGGGTGGCGCGCCCGATAGGTCTGGTCGAGGCTCGACGAGACGGTTTCGGCGTTGGCGATGTTGCTGGAGATAGTGTTCAGGCGAGTGCTCTGGGCGCTCATCCCGCTACCGGCAATATGAAAGACACTGGCTAACGACATGATCGAGCTCCTTATTCGCCGCGCAGGGCACTGACAAGCCCTTTGAACTTGCTGTTGAGCAGAGTGAAACTGGCCTGGAACTGCACTGCGTTCTCTGCATAGTTCGATTGCTCGATCTGCAGGTCGACGGTGTTCTGGTCAATCGAGGCATGCAATGGGTTGCGGTACTCGAGGCTGGCATCACCCGTGGACATACCCTCGGCAGCAATGTGCCGGGTGTCGGTGAGTTTTAAATTCACCGGCCCACGCTGAGACTTGGCGCTCTGCTCAGCCAGAACATTGGCAAAGCTGAGATCACGCGACTTGAAATTCGGGGTATCGGCGTTAGCGATATTGTTGGCCAGCACCTCGGCGCGCTGTGCGCGAAAGCCGAGGGCCTGTTCGTGAATGCCGAGTGCGTTTGCGAAACTGATGCTCATGAGCAGGAACCTTTGCCAAGTGGCTTGCCTGTTTGCCGTGCAAGACATTTAGCAAAGTGCATGCCACTAAATTTATCTCAATAATTTCAATTAGTTAGAGATAAATAAAAGCCCTAGACGGCAAAAGCGGCAAGGCCTTACCGCAAGATGGCAAAGCAAAGCGGCAAGCTTGACCTGACCTTGCCGCCTGCCGCGACGACATCGGTGACTTAGACAAAGGCCATGCCCCCATTGGCTGCTGCCCCTGTAGGAGCGAATCTATTCGCGATAATCACGACGCAATCGCGAATAAAAGCTAGGCGCCCCCCTTCACGGCTGCACACGCCTTATCAGCGTAGTAACAACCAATTGCTAGATAAAAAGCGATGAATAGGCGCGGGACAAGGCAGCGAGACACTGCCAGAAAGAAGGACCAACGGCTCATGCAGAGCCGTTGTCAGGCCGCTTACTTGGCCTTGTAGATAATGCCCGGACTGCACTGCACCATCTGATAATGGTTGGGCAGCCCATTGAGCGCCTCGGACGCCCCGAGAAACAAGTAGCCGCCTGGCTTGAGCATGGCGTGCATGCGCGTGAGGATGTCCTTCTTCACATCGGCGGAGAAGTAGATCAACACGTTGCGGCAAAAGATGATGTCGAATTTGCCCAGGCTCGCATAGCTGTCGAGCAGATTCAGCGGACGAAACTCAACCCGATTCTTGATCGGCGTCTTGACCACCCAACGGCCCGGCCCCTTGGGGTCAAAGTAACGCTGCAGGCGCTCCTGCGAGAGCCCACGACCCATCGCCAGACTGTCATATTCGCCCGACTTGCAGTTGGCCAGCATCGAAGGTGACAGGTCTGTCGCGACGATCTGGATACCCGCCTTGAGCTGCCCCAGGTTGCTTTTCTCGAACTCGTCGATGCTCATCGACAGCGAATAGGGTTCCTGACCCGACGAGCAGGCAGCCGACCAGATGCGCAAGCGCTGAGCAGGGTAGGCCTTGATCAATTCCGGCAATACGCGAGTCTTGAGCACTTCGAAGGGGTAGGTATCACGAAACCACAAGGTTTCGTTGGTGGTCATGGCATCCACGACCTGCTCACGCAAGCCACTGCGCGGCTGGTTCTGCATGCGCTGCACCAACTCACCCAGACTCTTGATGCCGTTCTGTTCCATAAGCTTGTTCAAACGGCTGGAAACCAGATACTGCTTGTTGGCCCCCAGCAGGATGCCACAGGCCTTTTCCAGGAATGTGCGAAATTGCTCGAAATCCAAATTGCCTGAAGACACTACTGAGGCCTCACCCGCCATAATCATTACCTAGGGACCTGCCATCAGCCCCTGTCAGTTTCCTTGATCCGCTCGACGACACGCGAGGCTAGGTCATCGGGCCTAAATTTGGCGAGGAAGTCATTGGCACCGACCTTCTTCACCATCGCCTGGTTAAACACCCCCGAGAGCGAAGTATGCAGCAGGATGTGCAGTTTCTGCATGCGAACATCGCCACGAATTTCTGCCGTGAGGGTATAGCCATCCATTTCCGGCATCTCGATATCGGAAATGATCATCAGCAGCTCCTGCTCCACGGCTTTGCCTTCATCAGCCATCTGGCGCAGATAATCGAGCGCCTGGCGTCCGTCGTTAAGCGCAGTCACCTCCACGCCAACCGTCTCCAGGCAGCGAGAAACCTGCTTGCGCGCAACCGAGGAGTCATCAACGATCAGCACACGCTTGCTGACCGCCTTGCCCTGGGTTTCAACGTCGATCACGCCTTCAGAAATGACTTCCGACATGGGCGCCACCTCGGCGAGGATCTTCTCCACGTCGATGATTTCTACCAACTGCTGATCGAGCCGCGTCACTGCCGTTAGGTAATGATCGCGCCCGGTCCCCTTGGGTGGCGGGTGAATCTCTTCCCAGTTCATGTTGACGATACGTTCGACCGAGTGCACCAAAAAACCCTGCACCTTGGTGTTGTACTCAGTAATGATCACGAAGCTGTTCTTCAGGTCACTGAGGGGCATTCTGCCGGTGGCCATGGACAAGTCGAGGATGGGAATAGTCCCCCCACGAATGTTCGCCACCCCGCGCACCACTGGACTGGAGCGCGGCATGATGGTGAGTTTGGGGCATTGCAGCACCTCCTTCACCTTGAATACGTTGATCCCGTAGAGCTGCTTGCCCTCGAGACGGAACAACAGCAATTCGAGACGATTCTGCCCCACCAGCTGCGTGCGCTGGTTCACCGAATCCATTACACCTGCCATGCCCAAACTCCTCTGTTTGAGTAGCGCATCTTTTGTTCAAGCGTAGCAGGCGGCACGGGCCTTGCTATTTACTCGACATGAACGCAAAAACGACAATATCCCACCGCCTACTAGCAAAACGCCGCCTGTTAACGGCTGTTCTACCCGCTTTGCTCGCATTCGGCTATAGCACCAACGCATCGGCCGTTGCCACGCTGCCCGAACAGCTTATCGGCGCCAGCCAGGAGTTTCTTGAGCAGGCCGTTGCAGAGTATCTGCAACGCGGCGACATTCAGGGCCGAGAAGAGATCCAGATTAGCCAACTCGACCCGCGCCTACGCATGCCGTTATGTGATCAAGAGTTGATCGTAGCACTGGAAAGCCCAGCCCAACCGATTGGCCGCGTGACCTTGCGTGTGCGCTGCGCCGGTAGCGCACCCTGGACAGTATTCGTACCCGCTCAAGTCAGGCTGTTTCGCGAAGTGGTAACCGCCAGCCGACCACTCAAACGCGCAGCCGTACTCGGCGAAGCCGATCTGACCATGGCTGAACGCGATGTCGGGCAACTCAATCAGGGCTACCTATCCGCCCTCCCCCAGGCCATCGGCAAAAAATTGACGCGCCCCCTGATGCCTGATCAGGTACTGGCTCCACAGCACGTCGAACAAGCCGAGCTAATCCGCCGCGGCGACCAAGTCGTGATCACTGCGCGAACGGCTGGTATAAACGTACGCATGCCCGGTGAGGCCTTGTCGGATGGGGCTTTAGGCCGGCAGATCAGCGTACGCAACCAACGCTCACAACGCGTGGTCAGAGCTAGAGTAACCGGCCCAGGTCAAGTAGAAGTGGCCATGTAAGAGGCGCGCCTGGTTTATCATTGCCCCGGCAAAGAACGACCGTTCATCAGCACTGACTTAGCGATATAAATTTGTTCTAAAGTTTTTTTGACGATGGCCGAAAAGCTAGGCAAGCGTCCACATACCGTCAGAGGTTTTCACCATGGTTATCGACTTCAACCGGCTCAACAACGCCGCCACGCCCGCTAACACGGGACGTACCGGCAATGCTCAGTCGAGCGGCAAGGCTGAGACCATCGCCCCGCAGACCAAGCAGCCCACCGAGGTTGCAGCAGAACAATCAGCCAATACCGGCAAGAGCGGTGAATCCGTTCAGCTGAGCCGGGAGGCACAGCAATTGCAGAAGGTTGGTGAGAAGCTGCGCGATGTACCAACCGTTGACAAGGAGCGCGTCGCCCAGCTCAAGCAAGCGATTGCCGACGGCTCCTACCAAGTGGATGCCAACCGCGTCGCCAGCAAACTGCTCAACTTCGAATCCCAGCGTTAGTCCACGGGCTACGCTGGGGGTGTTGGACGCCTGACGGCCTACGGCTGTCGCCCCCAGAAGAGCCCAGACCATGCACGATGCAACGCTGCTTGACCTTTTCTCCCAAGATATCGGCCACGCCACCCGGCTACTTGAGCTGATCGACCTCGAATACCAAGCGCTCGGCGAGCGCGACCTCGAACGCTTGCAGTCTTTTCTCGCCGACAAACAACCGCTACTTGCTCAACTTTCCCAGCATGGCAGCCAGCGCAGTCAGTTACTCGGCAGCCTGCAACTGAGTGTCGACCAGGCCGGGCTTGAGCAACTGGCGCAGCGCTCCCCCTTGGGCGCCGAACTTCTGGCGCGAGGGGACGAATTGAACAAACTGCTTGAGCGCTGCCAGGCTGCAAATCTGCGCAATGGTCGCCTGATCCGCTCCAGCCAGGTCGCGACCGGCAGCATGCTGAGCATCCTGCGCGGTGGCGAAACGCCAAGCCTCTATGACAGCCGCGGCAGTGCAGCTAGAATCGGCGGCCAGCGCCCCCTCAGCCAGGCCTGATACCGACAACACTACGCGCACGGACATACCGGCTGCAGGCCAGTATGCTAGCGCACTGCCCATGCTCGGAGAGTGACGGACCGTGTCCAACCCCTTCATCCCGGACGAAGGTCCACAACCACCCAGGGTGCTTAAGGCGCCACTGGAGATTTTTGCCAACCTGCGCCTGCTGCAACAAGGCCATGACCCGCTGGTGATCGCCTTTCATGAGCGCAGCCAGCGTTTCCAGAGCTACCTGATCGATATCGATCGCACCACCAATCGGGTGATTCTCGACGAGATGATTCCCAGCGACGGTGAACGCTTCCTGCAAAATGGCGAACCGTTCCGCGTCGAGGCATTTCATGACGGTATTCGCATCGCCTGGGACTGCCTGAACCCGGTGACGATTACCGATCATGACGGCGCCCGCAGCTATATCAGTGCAATCCCGCAGGAAGTGCATTATCACCAGCGGCGTAACGCCTTCCGCGCGCCACTCAAGCAAAGCGAACTGATCAAGGCCGAATTGGCAGGCGACAAGCTGCGCACTGCCCTGCAGGGCCAGATGCTCGATATTTCGGCTACCGGTTGCAAATTACGCTTCCAGGGCGATATCACGCAGGGGCTGCAATCTGGTCAAGTGTATGAGCGCCTGTCTCTCCACCTGCCGTTCGGGCAGATCACCACACCAGTCGAAGCCCGGCATATTCAGTATGTCGAGAAGCTCGACATCACGTTTATCGGCGCGCGCTTTCATCGTATGACCGGCCTGGTGCAGCGTCAGGTTGAACGCTTCGTCTATCAGGTCCAGCGTGAAGCCAGACGCATGGAAGGAGACGGCTTCTTCTGAGGTTGGCCCATAATCGCGGCCGCTAGCTGTCGAGCGTGATGCCCAGACTGGCTAGCCGCGACAGGTCCTCAGGACGGTCCACATCCCAAAGCTCACTGAGCAACTGCAGGCCCCAGCCCAGTTGCTCGACCCGCTGACGCGTCAGCGCCAGCACCTGATCGGTCCCCCAAGGCAGGTGGCTGAATAGCGTGGGATCGATCTGACGCAGGCCCAGCAACACATAGCCACCATCCTCAGCCGGACCGATCACCACTGGCTGCAGGTGCAACGCCTCTCGAGCGGCTTGCAGGTAGGCACCATCCAATGCGGGGCAATCGTTGCCAATCAGCACCACCGCATCGCTTGCGACCAGCCCCAGGGTGGCGATGCGCCGCATACGTTCCCCCAGGTCACCGGCTGGCTGCTCCACCAAGGTCCAGCCATGTCGTTCGGCCTGCTCCTCCAGCTCCGGATCAGGCAAGTCATCCAACCAGACGAAGCGTTGGCTGAAACCGGTAGCCGGTAATGCCAGGGCGCGGGCCAAGAGACGACGCTGCATATCGCAGGCACCCTCCTCGCCCAAAGCCGGAATCAACCGCGTCTTGACCCGCCCGGGAATTGGCGAACGAGCCAGCATGTGCAGGGAAATCGACAGAGTCATGAGGAGGATCCTCCGCTGTAGCGGCGCGCCAGTTCTGCTGGATCGGCACCGCAGTAGTAGGCGAGCCGCAAGCGCCACATGAGCCAGACAGTACGCCAGATGCCATGGCGCTCCCAGCGTCGACTGGAGGTCAACAGCGGCGGACGCAGGCAGCGAGGACGAGCCTTGAGTTTGAGCCGGCGGCACAGCTCGATATCTTCCATCAGGGGCAGATTCGCATAACCACCCAGCGCCTCGAATACCCGCCGCGCGACGAAGATACCCTGATCGCCCGTGGCGATACCAGTGACACGCGAGCGCAGGCTGATCATGCCCCCGATCAGGCGCAGCGCCAATCCACGCCCGGATAGACGGACATCGAAACGCCCCCACAGCGGCGCCTGATCCAGCACCGCCAGCAGACGGCGCAGGGCAGGCTCACCGACGCGGGTGTCGGCGTGAACAAACCACAAGTATTCGCCTTGCGCCTGGGCAGCGCCGGCATTCATTTGCCGAGCACGGCCGCTACCTGCCTGCAATACGTGATCAGCCTGCAGCAGGGCCAGTTCAACCGTAGCGTCACCACTGCCGCCATCCACCACAATCAGCTCGGCCCCCGCCTGCCGCAGAGGCGCGAGGTCAGCCAACAGCAGCGGCAAGGCCTGAGCTTCATTGAGCGCAGGGATAACCACGCTCAAGCGCATGCTCATGCCGCAGGTGCCTTCTCATCCGGTGCTGCGGGCTCGTCACTGGCGGGCAGTGGGTCGACCATCTGTTCTTGCACCACTTGCTCGTCGACTCGCGGATCGAGCGCGGCCACCAATGGCGAGCTGGTCATGTTCACCGGCATGGCGATGTGATGCAGCGGCGCGTCATCGACCTGGTGCAAATGGGTCACATTGGCCGGCCGCACACGCCATACCAAAATCAACCCGCAGACACAGGCGAAGGCATACAGCATGTTCGCACCCAGCAGGCGCATGAGCACGCCTGCCAGCAACGGACCGATACTTGCGCCCACCCCGAAGGTGACCAGCAAGGTCGCCGTCAGCGATACACGTCGATCACCCTCGACATGGTCATTGGCAAAGGCCACAGCCAAGGGATAGAGACTGAACATCAGCAAACTGACCAGAAAACCGCCACCGACCAACACTTCCAGCGGCGCCACCGGCATCAGCGCCAGCGGCAATGCAGCAATCGCCAGCAGTGCCGCGCAGCCACGGATCAACCAGACCCGATCATAGCGATCAGACAGCCAACCCAGCGGCCACTGGCCAACCAGCCCTGCCAGAATGCAACAGCCCATAAACAGACCAACCTGCTCGGTCGTCAGCCCCATACGCGTGGCGTACAACGGTGCCAGGCCATAGAACGAACCAATCAACAGACCAGCCACGACAATGGTGGTCAGCGACAAAGGCACCCGCTTGATAAAAAAGCGCAACTCCATCGGTGCTGGATGCAGAGGCGCCGGGTGCAGGCGCCGCGTCAGCGCGACAGGCACCAGGCACAAGGCAAAACACAGGGCAACCAGCATCAGCAGCTCAAGTCCCAGGGTCGGATGGATCACCAGCACCAACTGGCCAAGAATCAGGCCCAGGTAAGACGCCCCCATGTAACCGGCGAAGACCTTGCCACGCTGGCGGGACTCAGCCTGCTCGTTGAGCCAGCTTTCGATGACCATGTACTGACTCATCATGCCCAGACCAACCAGCATGCGCAGAAACAGCCAGCCCGGTAACCACTCGGTCAAACCGTGCCCAAGCACCGCCGCAGTCACCACGCCAGCGCAGGCAACATAAGCGCGGATATGCCCCACTCGGGCAATCAGCCGGTGTCCGACCTTGCCACCCAACACCAGACCCAGATAGTTGGCGGCCATCAAGGCACCCACCCACAAGCCATCGACCGTATCCGCCAGACGCAGTGCCAGGTAGGTACTCAACAGCCCGGACCCTAGCAACATCAGCAGAGTGGCAACATACAGCGAACTAAAGGATTTCCAGATCATGCGCATGGGATAGCGGAGGGCTCCTTGAAATAAAAGAGGCCGCCTTGCGCGAGCATGGCGGCCCTTGACCTAATTGAGATGAAACAGGCGGGCAGTCTGACCTCGCATCGCGTACTTGTCGCCCCTTGTGTGCGACAACCCAGACCCGTTTATGGTCACGTTGCAGCCTCAGTCTGCACTGCGAGCACTACAAGAGAATGACCTCACCGGCACATCATTGGGCGTCAGAGCATTGCTGGTGACCTAGCATTCGAGGAGTCCGACACCTAACAGTTCCAATACCCCTATCAGGCCCTTACTCACTCAGCGCAGCAGGCAAGTTACAGGGTAGCTGCAGTCCTCGGGTACTTCGAGCCTGTACGGCAGCAGGCCAGTTGTCTGTCTGGCGCTACGCCAGGCCGGGTGTGGAGTACCCACGAATTTGCCCCATGCACACAAACCAACCGAGTATCCAAAATTCCAAGTAAAGGGCGATCAACCGCCGCTCGATGACATATCCCGACACATCAATCAATTTAATCGATAGTTAGAATCGAGAAACCCAGTGTCATCGCAATATGGAATCAACCTGAAAAACCAGCCAAACCCCTTATCTAAAGCGGCTCAAGCCACTATCGACAGCATCGATTATTACCATTATCTATCAGAACTTCTTCATCGAATTTTCATGAGTAACATGGGCCCCGTACTCACTAATCGCCCCCACGAGGAGCCCGAGATGAAAAAGCAAATTCTGACCAGCCTGATCCTGGCCACCCTGTCCGCAAGTGCCCTGTCCTTCTCCCTGACTGCAGCAGCAGAAGACGGCTTCGATCGCACCAACATCAACCGTGTTGCTGAAGATGGCTACGACCGCACCAACATCAACCGCGTTGCTGAAGACGGCTACGACCGCACCAACATCAATCGCGTTGCTGAAGACGGCTACGACCGCACCAACATCAATCGCGTTGCTGAAGACGGCTACGACCGCACCAACATCAATCGCGTTGCTGAAGACGGCTACGAGCGCACCAATATCAACCGCGTTGCTGAAGATGGCTACGAGCGCACCAACATCAATCGCGTTGCTGAAGACGGCTACGAGCGCACCAACATCAATCGCGTTGCTGAAGACGGCTACGAGCGCACCAACATCAATCGTGTTGCTGAAGATGGCTACGACCGTACCAACATCAACCGTGTTGCTGAAGATGGCGCTGACCGTGTAGGTGCTAACCGCACCAGCTAAGGGTTTGCACACGGCAGTAAAAAAACAGGCGCCCGTTGAGGCGCCTTTTTCGTGCCTGGAATTCAGCGACCGCCCGCTTCCAACTCGGCGATGCGCGCCTCGAGCGCAGCAAGGCGTGCATCCAGAGCTGCGAAGCGCTCATCATCCACGGCTGGCACGGCAACGCGCTCAGGCTGCGCCGCACGAGCCTCAAGCAGCGCCTGCAGCTCGGCCGGATCACCCAGGGCATGGGTGTAACGATCCTCACGCTGACCGGCCTGGCGTCCCAGGTGTTGCGCAAGACCGCGACTGATAAGGCGTTCAAGGCTATGCTGAACAGCATCCAGGTCTTCGAACTCATGCAGCCTGGCGCTGCGGCTGAGCAGCTCACTGAGCGTCTGCGGGCCGCGTAACAGCAGCAGGCCGACCAGTACGACCTGCCCGGCAACCAACTCCAACGTCTTGTCTGCGCGCTGTTCCCAGCGATCCGCGCGGCTGCCCATCATCAAGCGCGCCAGGCCGCGCCCTTCGAGGCTGCGCAAGGCCTGGCCAACCGCCCCAGGCGCTAGGCTCATCAGCGGTTCGCGGCTGGTTTTCTGGTTACAGGCCAGTACCAGAGCGTTGAGGGTCAAGGGATAGACCTCTGGCGTGGCGAACTGCTTTTCGATCAAGCAGCCCAGCACCCGTCCCTCGATGGCCGACAGGGGAGATTCGCTGAATACACTGGCAGGGAGATCGGACATGGGTATTTCCTGATAGTAAGAACGCGTCTGCCATTCTGGCCCACAACTGGCTCGCTGTGCAGCCGAAGCTCTGTGACGCCACGCCCCATGCTCCACCTGCTGCCATGTGCTAGAGTCGCGCGCTGTTTTTGCCGGGCCAAGCCACTGCGCCATACCCGGCCTCGCTGCACCGCCAGCCCAGTCGTCGTTTACGACCCGCAATCCGGGCCACGTTACCGTGCAAATCACCCAGAATGATTTCACGGGCACCGGTTGCCGGGCTATTTCGCACACCTGCCGAGACACCTGTCATGCCCACTATTGCACGCCCGCTGATTGATCTACTCAACCGCACCAGCCTGGTTCTGCAGATCCTTATCGGCTTGCTCGCCGGTATCGCCCTGGCACTGTTTCTCCCAGCTGCCGCACAGTCCGTCGCCTTCCTCGGCACGGTATTCGTGTCGGCGCTCAAGGCCGTGGCGCCGATCCTGGTATTCGTGCTGGTCGCCGCCTCCATTGCCAACCACCAACGCGGCGAACAGAGCCATATCCGCCCGATTCTGATGCTGTACCTGCTGGGCACCTTCAGTGCTGCGCTGGTCGCAGTAATTGCCAGTCACCTCTTCCCCTCCAGCCTCACGCTGGCGAGTAACAGCGCCGCACTATCGCCCCCTGGCGGTATCGCCGACGTGCTCAAGACCCTGTTGCTGAATATCGTCGACAACCCAGTCAACGCCCTGCTGACCGGCAACTTCATCGGCATTCTGGCCTGGGCCATCGGCCTGGGTATCGCCCTGCGCCATGCCAGTGACGGCACCCGGCAGATGCTTGGCGACCTGTCGCAGGCGGTGACCTCGATCGTCAAGCTGGTGATTCGCCTGGCCCCCCTGGGTATCTTCGGCCTGGTCGCCGCGACCCTGGCCGAATCCGGCATGGGCGCCCTGCTCGACTACGCCCACCTGCTCGCCGTACTGGTCGGCTGCATGCTGTTCGTCGCATTGGTCGTCAACCCGCTGATCGTGTTCAGCAAGCTGCGCCGCAACCCGTATCCGCTGGTGTTTATGTGCCTGCGCGAGAGCGGCCTGACCGCCTTCTTCACGCGCAGCTCGGCGGCCAATATCCCGGTCAACCTGCAGCTGTGCCAGCGCCTGGGCCTGCACAAGGAAACCTATTCGGTCTCCATCCCGCTGGGGGCCACCATCAACATGGCCGGCGCCGCCATCACCATCACCGTGCTGACCCTGGCCGCTGTCGAAACTCTGGGTATCGCCGTGGACCTGCCCACCGCCCTGCTGCTCAGCCTGCTGGCCTCGATCAGCGCCTGCGGTGCATCCGGCGTGGCCGGTGGCTCGCTGCTGTTGATTCCACTGGCGTGCAGCCTGTTCGGCATCCCTAATGAAGTGGCCATGCAGGTAGTCGCAGTCGGCTTTATCATCGGCATCGTCCAGGACTCGGCAGAAACCGCCCTGAACTCCTCCACCGACGTGCTCTTCACAGCGGCCGTCTGCCTGGACGAGGCGCGTACACAAAACGACTGAGGTCATACGCAAAACGAAAAAAGGCTTACGCAGTGCGTAAGCCTTTTTTGGTTATGCCGTAGCTGGGAGCTGGCCTGTGTAGGAGCGAATTTATTCGCGATTGGGTCGCGAACATCGCGAATAAATTCGCTCCTACAGAGTGTTCAACAGTTAGCTCAGACATAACCTTTATGTGTGGTGTCCCCTGCTGGAGTCGAACCAGCATCTAGCCCTTAGGAGGGGCTTGTTCTATCCATTGAACTAAGGAGACAAAGGGCAGGACGCGCTTCGGCGTCAGCCGGGCGGCATGTTACCCAGCCGCGCTGGATTTGTCATGCCATCGCCCCTTCGATCCGTTGGCAGTTGCCAGGGCAGCGCCAGGCTGTTATCTGTATATAAAACCAGTACTCGACCCCGCTATGCACCCGACGCTCGACCCGGCCTTTTATTACCTCACCAACTTCCACAAGGTCCTTGCCTGGCTCACCGGCCACCATGCCGACCTGCTGGCGGCTGACGAGCAGGCGTTCGTGGCGGCCTTCCAGACCCAGCCCGTAGTGTCCCAGGCATTGCTGGTGCGCCTGATCATGCGCAAAGGGCCACACTTTCGCCTGAGCAAGCTGCAGTATCCGGAGATTGGCTGTTGCGCCGCCGCGGCCGAGCCACTGATCGCCGCCGGCTGGCTGAGCACCCAGGCACCCCTCGAGATCGAAACGCTGTGCAAGCTGCTGCGTAAAGAGGAGCTGCTGAGCACTTTTGCCGAGCAACTCGACAGCCCGCGCGCCAGCAAATCACAGGCGCAGGCCCTGCTGGTCGAGCAATACCCTGAATCGCGTTCGTTTTCTAACTGGTGCCCAGGCATCGACGAGCAGTTACTGAGCCTGACCATCGAGGCGCTGTGTGAGCGCCTGCGCCTGATGTTCTTTGGCAACCTGCGCCAGGACTGGAGCGAATTTATCCTCGCCGACCTCGGCATCCTGCGCTACGAGCCGGTCGAGTTGACCGCCGGCACCCGCGCCCTGGTCTGCCGCCAGGACCTGGACGACTACCTGTACCTGCAGCGTTGCCGGGAAGCGTTCGAGGCCGGTCAGCCGCTCGATACGCTGCTGGATGCCATCTTCGCGTGCCAAACGAACAGCACCTACGTGCTCCAGCGCCGTGCCAAACTGCTGTTTCGCGTGGGCCAGCAACTCGAGCGCGAGGCACGCCTGGAGGCGGCGCTGGCGGTGTACCAGGCCTGTGGTTATGCCGCAGCACGCCCGCGCCAGGTGCGGGTACTCGAACGTGCCGGGCACTACCATGACGCCTATAACTTGGCCTGTGCGCTGCTGGCAGAGCCTCATAACGAAGCCGAGGTGCAGGCGCTGCAGCCGGCCATCACCCGCCTGCAACGCCAACTTGGCCTGACCAGCGCCGCTCGGCGGCGGCGCGAAGCCAGCAGCCGTATCGACCTCAGCCTGCCCTACGCTGAAAACCAGCGGGTGGAGTACGCCGTGCGCGCCCACCTGAATGAGCCCCACGCGCCGGTGTATTACGTGGAAAACAGCCTGATCTGCAGCCTGTTCGGCCTGCTCTGCTGGCCGGCGATCTTCGCGCCGCTGCCCGGAGCGTTTTTTCACCCCTTCCAGAGCGGCCCGGCCGATTTGCTCAATAGCGACTTCTACAGCCGCCGCGCGGACTTGTTCGACAACTGCCTGGCCTTGCTCGACAGCGATGTCTACCAAGCCCGCATCCGCCAGACCTACGCCGAAAAATTCGCCATCCAATCGCCTTTCGTCTACTGGGGCGCGCTCAGCGAAACTTTGCTCGACCAAGCCCTGACCTGCTTACCGGCGGCGCACCTGCGCGCCTGGTTTCGCCGCCTGCTGAGCGATATCGCGGCCAACCGATGCGGCATGCCCGACCTGATCCAGTTCTACCCGGCGCAACACCGCTATCGGATGATCGAGGTCAAGGGGCCAGGCGACCGCCTGCAAGACAACCAGCGGCGCTGGTTGGCCTTCTGTGCCGAACACGGCATGCCGGTCGACGTCTGTTACGTGCAATGGGCCGAGTGCGCCAAGCAGGCCGAGGCGTGAGTTACCAGGTTGCAGTGCGCGCGCTGTGCGAGTTCACCGCCAAAGTCGGCGATCTCGACCTGCGCTTTACCCCTTCGCCAACCGCCCAGGAGGGCATGGCCGGGCACGCCATCGTGGTTGCCCGGCGCGGCCCCGAGTACCTTGCTGAGGTGCCCCTGAGCGGCGAATACCGTAGCTTGCGTGTACGCGGTCGGGCTGATGGCTATGACCCCCAGGCCAATCTGCTGGAGGAGATCAAAACCCACCGGGGCGACATCAGCCGCATTCCCGACAACCACCGCCAGTTGCACTGGGCTCAGGCCAAGGTCTACGGCTGGCTGCTGTGCAACGAACTGCAGCTGACGGAAATCGACCTGGCGGTGGTCTACTTCAATGTGCTGAGCCAGAAGGAAAGCGTGTTTCACGAGCACCACCAGGCCCAGGACCTGCAGCGGTTCTTCAACCAATTGTGCGAGCGCTTTATCGTCTGGGCCGAGCAGGAAGTCGCCCACCGCCAGGTCCGCGACCAGGCCCTGGCTGCCCTGACCTTCCCTCACGCACAGTTCCGCCTGGGCCAGCGACAACTGGCCGAGGCGGTGTACCGCGCAGCCCGTGACGGCCATAGCCTGATGGCCCAGGCCACCACCGGCATCGGTAAAACCCTGGGTACGCTGTTCCCGCAGCTCAAGGCCTTTGCCGAACAGGGCTTGGACCGTCTGTTCTTCCTCACTGCCAAAACCCCTGGCCGGCGCCTGGCCCTGGAGGCGCTGCAGACCTTGCGCCGCAGCGCCGGGGAAGCACAGCCGGTGCGCATCCTTGAACACGTCGCCCGCGACAAAGCCTGCGAGCACCCGGACAAAGCCTGCCATGGCGAATCCTGCCCGTTGGCCAAGGGTTTCTATGATCGCCTGCCCGCGGCGCGCCAGGCCGCCCTCGACCGCCAGTGGCTGGACCAGCAGGCAGTGCGCGAGACCGCCCTGGCCCATCAGGTCTGCCCCTATTACCTGAGTCAGGAGCTAAGCCGCTGGGCCGATGTGGTGGTCTGCGACTACAACTATTATTTCGACCTCAATGCCCTGCTCTACAGCCTCACCCAGATCAACGAGTGGCGCGTTACGGTACTGGTCGATGAGGCCCACAACCTGGTTGAGCGGGCGCGCAGCATGTACACCGCCGAACTGAGCCAGGCCAGCTTCGGCGCCTTACGCCGCATTGCACCGGGCGGACTGAAAGGCGTGCTGGAGCGAGTCAACCGCCACTGGAACCAGCTACATGCCGACCAGCAACTGCCCTACCAGGTCTACCCGGCGGCGCCGGATCTATTTCTTATGGCGCTGCAAAAAGCCGTCAGCGCTATCACTGACCACCTGACCGACCAGCCCACCGGCAACCACGGAGAACTGCTGCGCTTCTACCTCGACGCCATGCTGTTCTGCCGCCTGGCCGAAGCCTTCGGCCCGCACTCGCTGTTCGATATCAGCCGGCATGACAGCGAACAGGGCCGTCCGCTCTCGACCCTGTGCATACGCAACCTGGTGCCGGCGCCGTTTCTCGCCCCGCGCTTCGAGGCGGCCCACAGCACCACGCTGTTTTCCGCCACCCTGAGCCCGGCGCGCTACTACGCCGATCTGCTCGGCTTGCCGGCAGGTACGCCCTGGCTGGACGTGCAGTCGCCATTCAGCGCCGAGCAACTGCAGGTGCAAGCGGTGCGCAACCTGTCCACCCGCTACGCGCACCGCGAGCAGTCGCTGGGACCAATCGCCAGCCTGATGGCCCGCCAGTACAGCGAGCAGCCTGGCAACTACCTGGC
This sequence comes from Pseudomonas cuatrocienegasensis, assembly GCF_900110925.1. Classification (GTDB taxonomy): domain Bacteria; phylum Pseudomonadota; class Gammaproteobacteria; order Pseudomonadales; family Pseudomonadaceae; genus Aquipseudomonas; species Aquipseudomonas cuatrocienegasensis. The sequence continues at coordinate 149,971 of NZ_FOFP01000002.1, forward strand.
GTTTTTCAGCAGCTACACCTACCTGGAGCAAGTGCTGGCGGTGTTTCGCGCGCGTAATCCGGGGGTGCCGGTCTGGGTGCAGTCGCGGCAGATGGATGAAAGCCAGCGCCAGCAGTTTCTCGAGCAATTCGTCCGCGGAGGTCGTGGCATCGGCTTTGCCGTGCTCGGCGGTGCTTTTGGGGAGGGTATCGACCTGCCGGGAGACCGCCTGATCGGCGCTTTTATCGCAACCCTCGGCTTGCCGCAGATCAACCCGATCAACCAGCAGGTGCGCGAACGCATGCAGACCATGTTCGGCAGCGGCTACGACTACACCTACCTGTATCCGGGTTTACAGAAAGTGGTACAGGCGGCCGGACGGGTCATCCGCACCCTGGATGACCGCGGCGTGGTCTACCTGATGGACGACCGTTTTACCCTGCCCGACGTGCAACGCCTGCTGCCGAGCTGGTGGACGGTGGATAGCTGCAACCTGCCGGCCGAGCCACCCGAACAACGCGCCACGAAAGTGCTCAGCGCGTTGCCGGGGCAGTTGTTCTAGTGACGCATCACAGGTCATCTGTCGCTCTCTGTAGGAGCGAATTTATTCGCGATAATCCTTGAAAGCGCCGACAGCATCGCCGCCCGGCCCTCCCACAGGCCTGGAGCTCACCGATGGGTTAGGCGTGACGAGGCACTAGACCGGTTTCGAGGCGTGCATCGAAGGCCGCTGGGCAAACCCCTCGTAGAACGCCGCCAGGTTCGGACGGCCTTCACGCCAGGCCAGGTCGGCAAAGCGAAAATCCAGATAACCCAGGGCGCAAGCGACGCCGATCTGGGCGATATCCAGCGGCCCGTGCAAGCGCGCATGCTGCTGCTCCAGATGGTCCAGTGCGCGCTCGATCTTGCTCAGTTGCCCCTCCAGCCAGGCAGGCCATTGCAGCTCGGCGGGTCGTGCGCTGCCTTCGTAGCGCGCCAGCAAGGCCGCGTCCATCAGCCCATCCGCCAAGGCTGCCAGCTGCAATACCGGCCAGCGCTTGGACGGCTCCAGCGGTAACAGACGCTCACCGTGGTGCAGGTTGTCCAGGTATTCGCAGATCACCCGGCTGTCGTACAGCGCACCGGCGTCGCTGGTCAGCAGCACGGGGATCTTGGTCAGCGGGTTGGCCTGGCTGACCTCGGGGTTATCACGCGTTGGCAGCACGCTGCTATCGATCAGCACGATGGCATCGAGCAAACCCAGCTCGCTGGCCATGACGCGGACCTTGCGGGCAAAGGGGGAAGCGGCGGCATAGAGCAGTTGCATGGAGATCTCCAGGGTGGGCAAACGCGCTCAACGAGTCGGGCGCAGGGAATCGGCCATGGCCAGGGCGACGTTCAGCACCTGCCGGCCTAGCAGCGCAGCGCGGGCGCCGTTCCAGCCGGTCGCAGGTTCGGGGGCGTCGTCATGGTCCTTGAACGGCATTTCGAGGGTGAAGGCCAGGCAATCATGGGCCTGACCCACGGCATTGCAGGCCAGCGTCAGGTTGGCTTGCCCTGGCGCGCTGATCGGGTAGCCATGGCGCGTCTGATAAGCCGCGCCGCTGGCCAGCAGGCGCTGCTTGAAGTCTGCATCCAAGGCGGCCAGGCGCGGGCTGTAGCCGGGGTTGCCTTCGCAACCGGCGGTGAATACCTGGGGGATGGCTTCATCACCATGAATGTCGAGAAACAGATCAACGCCATGGGCCAGCATCTGCTGCTGGACGAACCACACCTCTGGCGTTTGCGCCTCGCTGGCCGACTGCCAGGCGCGGTTCAGGTCGTGACCGGCGGCATTGGTGCGCAGATGGCCGTGGTAGGCGCCATCGGGGTTCATGTTCGGCACCAGGTAGAGGTTGGCCTGTTGCAGCAGCGCGGCCAACTCCTCATCCGGCGCAGCGACAGCCTCGATCAGCCCTTCCATAAACCACTCAGCCATATGCTCGCCGGGATGCTGCTGGGCGATGATCCACAGATTGCGGGTGGCCTGGGGATTACGCTGTACACGCAGCAGTTCGATGGCGCGCCCTTCCAGGCTGCGGCCGACGGCCAGGCACTCGATGCCGGCCGCTTGAGCACGGCCGATCAGCCTGTCATGGCGCGCCCGGCTATAGGGCTCGAAATAGGCAAACCACACCTGCGCCTGCTGCACCTGCAGGCTAAAGCGCAGGGCGCCGTCCTCGAAGCGGCTGGGCACGCGAAACCAGGTCTGCTGATCGTAGGAGGCTACGGCGTGGTAACCCTCCCAGGCATGCGGATAGGACGACTGCGCGGCATTGTCCAGACTAAAGCCGTAGGTCTGTCCCGGCGTCAGGTCCTGCACCTGGAAATGAAACCACTGAAAATGCCCGCTGCGGCTGTCGGGGCGAATAGCCAGGCGAACGTGGCCAGGATCACGGGCGTCAAGCACCTCGATATTGCCACTGTCGAAATCTGCATTGATCTTCATGGAGTACCATCTGGGCCACTGAAACGAGTCGCCGAGCATCGCAGGTTTGCCCCTGCTCCCGCCAGCCATCCACGGATGCCATTTGCAGCACGAAGGCAACTCCCTGACACTGTCGCTCTGCACGTATGCCCTATAAGGAGACCGCAATGCCGTCCGAACATTCCCTGCAACACCTGCACGCCCGCGCTGCCCTGCTGGCCGACCCACAGGCCCAGGACTGCACCTTATACCGCCCCGACGAGCAGGACCCCGAAGCCGAGGAAGTCGACCTGGGCGATGCCAAGGTTGTGTTCACCGGGACATTCGAGCCGCCCCAGGACTGGGACGCACCAACCCGTGAGGCCTATTACGACGACCTCGACCCCGCACTGTTCGTGATCGCCTATGTCGAGAGTGAAGCCGCGCCGGGCAACCGCGGCTACTTCGAGCCGGCCGAGGGCGATTACCTGGCCGCACAGCCCGGCCTGGGCGAGGTGGTGATGTACTACGTCAGCGAATGCGAGCGGGACGAGCGCGGCCTGCGCTGCGTGCTGATCCGCGACGAGGAAGAGCTGGACTGAGCGCCACGCTCTCAGCTCTTGGCAATCCCGGTAATGGTCACGCCAAAGCGGGTCAGCAGGCGCACCGCGGGGATACTCGGGTCGTCCTGACTGTCGCCGAACTCGCCGCGCTCCAGGTGCGTTTCAGCCCAGTCGAGGAGGAAGGCCACCGCCTCGTCCATGCTGGGTTGTTCGGCCGACTTCATGTCGACGGTGGTGGTGGTGTTGTCCCGGTTGTAAGTCAATGTCCAGTGCGCCATGAGCGACTCTCCTGTGCTGGGCAAAATGCTGAGTTACCTGTTAGACAGGCGCAGGTCTCGGCGTTCGAGAAGTTTTCGCCGTTTCACACAGCAGGCAGCCCAATCACTTAACTCGCCAGCAAGTGCGCCATACCCGCGAAGATCTGTGTCATGGCCTGCGGGTCACGTCCTGGCCCGCCGGCGCAATGGCCCCAGTCCGACTGCAGCACACGCAACTCGGCGCCTCTGATCAGGCTGGCCTCGTGGCGCGCATCGTCAACGGTAAAGTACAGATCACTGCTGCCCGGCATGATCAACGTGCGCGCCTCAATGCAGCCCAGCGTGCCCGCCAGCTCATCGCCCAGCCAAGCCCTCTGCCAGGCGTGCAATACGCAGAGCAGGTCATTGGCATCCTGTTGCAAGTGGTCGTCTTCCCAATAAGCCAGTAACGCCTCGATCGTGTCGAAACCCAGCTCACGGTAGAGGCCGTTGCGGTAGAACGCCTGGGAATAGGCCCAGCCAGCGTACACCCGGGCGAAGGCGCGCAGACCGGCGACGGGCGGTTGCTGGTAGCGCCCCTGCTGCCAGGCGGCATCGGCGCAAAGCGCAGCTTTTACGCCATCGAGGAATACACGGTTGTGCGGCCAGCACTGCGCCGTGGCGCAGATCGGCAGAATCCGCGCGACCCGCTGCGGGTGGGCCATGGCCCAGGCAAAGGCCTGCATGCCGCCCATCGACCAGCCTGCCACCAGAGCCAGGTGCCACTCACCGAACAGCGCATCAAGCAGGCGACGCTGCGCCTCGACATTGTCCACCAGAGCGATCTGCGGGAAGTCCGCCCCACCCTGCCCCGCGCCGGCCGTACTCGGTGAGCTGGACCAGCCAGCGCCGAGCATACTGGTCAGCACCACGCAGTAGTCGCCGCTGGCCAGGGGGCTGCCCGCACCAAGCAGGGGCAGGTTGCCCCAATGTGTACCACCGTAGTAGCTGGGCAGCAGCGCGATATTGTCCCGCGCCGCGTTCGCCTGGCCGACCACCTGGTAACAAAGCTGCGCATCACGCAGCACCTGGCCATTCTGCAGCGGCAGGTCGCCGAGCTGCATAAAGTTTTTTTCTTTAATCAATTCAATCATCTAGCAAACCCTCGCAAAACCTCGAGAAGAACCGCGTGTCTCGCCCACAGCGTCGCGGCGCCATTTTATATACACGCTGGCATGTATGTTGAATGAAGGATTCGTGCCAGGGCGCCCCGCGCCACGACCTAATCCATGGAGACGCCAGTCATGAGTCACAACCCCGCAGCCGAGAACCTGAAACACAGCCTGCAGGCCAAAGGTGTGAAATACGCCATGGCCAGCTACGTCGATATCCACGGCGTGATCAAGGGCAAGTTCGTGCCCCTGTCGCACCTTGGGCAGATGCTGGGTGGCTCCGAGCTGTACACCGGCGCAGCCCTGGACGGCGTGCCCCAGGACATCAGCGACAACGAAGTGGCCGCCATGCCCGACCCGGCCAGCGTTATCCAGTGCGCCTGGAACAAGGACCTGGCCTGGTTCGCCAGCGACCTGTACCTGGATGGCAAGCCCTTCGCCGCCTGTTCACGGGGCGCACTGAAGCGCCAGACCGATGCCGCCGCCGCCATGGGCTACACCTTCAACCTGGGTATCGAAACCGAGTTCTTTATCTACAAAGACAGCGCCGATGGCGGCTTCGAGCCGATCAGCGCCCGCGACGACCTGGCCAAGCCCTGTTACGACCCGCGCGGCTTGATGGACAACATGCACATCATCGGCGAGCTGGTCGAGGCGCTGAACGACATCGGCATGGACGTCTACTCCTTCGACCATGAAGACGCCAATGGCCAGTTCGAGACCGACTTCAAATACGCCGACGCCCTGACCATGGCCGACCGCTTCGTGTTCTTCCGCATGCTGGCCAACGAAATCGCCCGCAAACACGGCGCCTTCGCCAGCTTTATGCCCAAGCCCTCGGCCAAACGTACCGGCAGCGGCGCGCACTACAACATGTCGCTGGCCGACCGCGAGACCGGGCGCAACCTGTTCGAGCCCGACGGCGACGACCTGCACGACTGCGGCGTGAGCAAGCTCGGCTACCACTTCATCGCCGGCGTGCTCAAGCATGCCCAGGCGATCTGCGCGGTGATCGCACCGACCGTCAACAGCTACAAGCGCCTGGTGCGCAAGGGCAGCATGTCCGGCTCCACCTGGGCGCCGGTGTTCGTCTGCTACGGCAACAACAACCGCACCAACATGCTGCGCATCCCCTCCCAGGGCGGCCGGGTGGAATGCCGCGCTGCCGACATCGCCAGCAACCCCTACCTGGGCGCGGCGATGATCCTCGCCGCCGGCCTGGAAGGCGTGCGCGAGCAGTTGGAGCCCGGCTTGCCGCACCGCGAGAACATGTACAACTACAGCGAAAAGCAGGTCGCCGAGATGAACATCGAGTGCCTGCCACGCACCCTGAGCGAAGCCATCGATGCCTTCGAGAAAGACCCACTGAGCCGCGAAGTCTTCGGCGACAGCCTGTTCCAGGCCTTCGTCGACTTCAAACGCGACGAATGGAATGCCTACCACACCCACGTTTCCGACTGGGAAATCCAGCGCTACCTGAAATTCTTCTGATGCTTTTCTCGATTGCACAAGGAGCCACCCCATGCCGTTCAAGACGCTGAAAACCCTGCTCTGCGCCACCAGCCTGGCCTGCGCCAGTTTGCTGCCAATCGCCGCGCACGCCGAGCAAAAGCAACAGTTCAACCTGGCCTGGACCATCTACGCCGGCTGGATGCCGTGGAAGTACGCCGATGAGTCGGGAATCATGAAGAAGTGGGCCGACAAGTACGGGATCGAGGTGAAAATCACCCAGATCAACGACTACGTCGAGTCGATCAACCAGTTCAGCGCTGGGCAGTTCGACGCCGTGGTGCTGACCAGCATGGACGCCCTGTCGATTCCCGCTGCCGGTGGTGTCGACAGCACCGCGCTGATCGTCGGCGATTACTCCAACGGCAACGACGGCATGGTGATGAAGGACAGCGCCGACCTGAAAACCCTCAAGGGGCAGAAGGTCAACCTGGTCGAGCTGTCGGTTTCGCATTACCTGCTGGCCCATGCGCTGGACAGCGTCGGCCTCAGCGAGCGCGACGTGCAGGTGGTCAACACCTCGGACGCCGACATTGTCGGCGCCTTCGCCAGCCCGGACGTGCGCAATGTAGTGACCTGGAACCCGCTGCTCGATGAGGTCGCGGCCATGCCCGGCAGCCACCGGGTCTTCGACTCCAGCCAGATCCCTGGCCATATCAAGGACCTGACCCTGGCCAATACCCAGACCCTGGCCGACAACCCGGCCTTCGGCAAAGCCGTGGTCGGCGCCTGGTACGAAGTCATGGGCATTCTCGCCAGCAACACCGAAGCCGGGGCCAAGGCCCGCGCGTTTCTCGGCGAAGCCTCGGGCACCGACCAGGCTGGCTACGAGTCGCAGCTCAAGGGCATGAAGATGTTCTGGACCCCCGCCGACTCCCTGGCCTTTATCGAAAGCCCGGAGGCGCTCAGCGCCATGGACAGCGTACGCCAGTTCTCCTTCGCCCACGGCCTGCTCGGCGAGGGTGCTTCGAGTGTCGATTTCATCGGCATCAGCCTGCCCAAGGGCAAGTTGCTGGGCGATGCTGATAACGTCAAACTGCGCTTCGACACCACCTATATGCAGATGGCCCACGACGGCAAACTCTAACGTCAGGCCCGCGGCGTAAACCTCGCGGGCCACCATCGCCGACTGAAGATCCGCATGCGCAGAACCAAAGAAGACGCCGAAAAAACCCGCCTGAAAGTCATCGAAGCAGCCCTTGAGCTGTTCAGCAAACATGGCTACTCGCACACCACCCTGGCGATGATCGCCAGTGCCGCCGGTTTTAGCCGTGGCCCCATCTACTGGCACTTCAAGAACAAGGACGAACTCTACGAGGCCGTTCTGCACTACTCCCAGGAACCGCTGGAGCAACTGGTGGCGCAGAGCATGGCGCTGCAGGCCACACCTGTGCAGGCCATCCAGTACCTGTGCCAGCACTGGTTCAGCCTGCTGCTGGAAAATCCCTGGCACCGCCAATCGTTCGAGATTCTGCTGAACAAGACCGAGCTGACCGCCGAAATGGCCGGCACGGTGCGCCGCGAACGCAAACTCACGCGGCTGATCGTGCGCAGCCTGAGCAGCCTTATCGATCAGGGCAAAACCCTCGGCGAACTCCCCGAACAGGACAGCGAGCAGAGCGCGATCCTGCTCTATACCGCACTGATGGGCGTCACCCACACCTGGCTGCTCGACCCCAAACTGTTCAGCCTGAAAAAAACTGCCGACGCCTTCAGCGCGCGCCTGATCAAACTGCTGGCTTAGCCGCCTGGGCCTGCTGGAGCAGATCGCACACCCTGTGTAGCAGCGCGTCGGGCGCATAAGGTTTGGCTAACAAATTGACCTCAGGGGCCAACTGACGGTTATGCGAAAGCATGTCGCGGGTGTGCCCCGAGGTAAACAGCACCGGAATTGGCGGCGTCTGCAGACGCGCCCACTGCGCCAGGTTGGCGCTCTTCAGATGGCCGGGCATGACCACATCGGTAAAGATCAGGTCGACCGCCAGGCCTCTGTCGAGCAGCGCCATGGCCTCATCGGCATTGCCCGCCACCTGTACCTGATAGCCCGCGTGCTGGAGCAGCTCGACCACGGTCGTGCGCACGCTCACATCGTCTTCCACCACCAGAATCATCGCCTGCTCGCACAGCGGCTCCACACACGCAGACGGCCCGTCGGGCTGCTCGCTGGCCAGGCTGCGCGGGAAATACAAATCGACCCGGGTTCCCACACCGAGCTGACTATCGATCTCGATATGCCCGCCACTCTGTTTGACGAAGCCGAACACCATGCTCAGCCCCAGACCCGTGCCGTGGCCATCGGCCTTGGTGGTGAAGAATGGCTCGAAGGCGTGCTCCAGCACCTGTGGCGACATGCCCTGGCCACGGTCGCACACCGACAGCCGCACGTACTCGCCAGGTGCCAACTCGCGCCCCTTGCAGGCCGGCTCATCCAGGCAAATGTTTTCACCGCTCAACAGGATGATGCCCTCGCCCTGCAAGGCATCGCGAGCATTGAGCACCAGGTTGAGCACGGCATTTTCCAGCTGGTTGCGGTCGACCCGAATATTCCACGGGGCCGGCGGCAACTGCACCTGAACTTCGATGGTTTCGCCCAGAGCGCGCTGCAGCAGCTCGCCCACGCCGTCGTACAGCCGTTGCAGGCTGTATACCCGGGGCGACAATTGTTGGCGCCGGGCGAAGGCCAGCAGCTGCGCCGACAACTTGGCGCCGCGCTCGACGCCGGCGATGGCCGCGTCCACCCGCCGCTGCACGGCAGGATTATCGGCTTGCTGACGCTTGAGCATGTGCAGATTGCCGCCGATCACCTGCAGCACATTATTGAAGTCATGGGCCACCCCACCTGTCAGGCCGCCGATGGCTTCGAGTTTCTGCGACTGGCGCAGGCGCTCTTCGGCCAGCGAACGAGCCTGCACTTCGTCCTCCACGCGCTGCTCCAGAGTGCGAGTCAGTTGCAGCAGGGCGGTTTCGGCCACTTTGCGTTCGTGAATGTCGATCAATACACCGGGAAAGCGCAGAGCCTGGCCATGCCCGTCGTACTCGCAACGACCACTGGCCAGGACCCACAGGTAAGCGCCATCTTCACGACGAATGCGGTATTCAGCGCTGTAGGGCTCACCGGTACGGATGGTCAGATCCACCAGGCGAGCGACCCGCTCGCGGTCGTCCGGGTGAATCGCCTCGGCCTTGCGGGCCATAGGTACACCATTCTGCGCGTCGGCCAGGACAAAGCCGAAGGTGCGAGCGAAGCGCTCATCACCTGTCAGCAAACCCGATTCGATGTCCCAGACGAAACAACCGAGCAAGGCACCGGCATTGAGTGCGAGTTGCAGGCGCTCATTCGCTACCCGGTAGGCCGTCTCGGCCAGTTGCTTCTGACGCTCGGCGATCACGTGATCAGTGGTTTCGACAACAATCGCCAGCACTCCGCCTGGCGCACCATCGTCGTCGGCAAGCGGGCTGTAGAACAGATCAAGCCAGACCGTTTCCGCCTCGCCATGGCGAAACAGCACCAGCTCCTTGCTGCGATAGACCAGCGTCCCGCCAGCTAAACAGGTATCCACTACTTCACGGTTGAAGTCCGCCACCTCGGGCCAACCCAGCTCAACCGGTTTGCCAAGCAACTGCGGGTGACGTCCGCCGGCAAATACCGCGTAAGCATCGTTATAGATCATGTAACCAGCCGGGCCCCAGAGCATCACCATCGGCTGGGGTGAGCCCAACAGCAATTGCACGGCAGCACGCAGGCTTGCGGACCAGGTGCCCAGCGGCCCTAAATCCGTGGTCGACCAATCGAAAGCGCGAATACGCTCGGACATTTCGCCACGCCAACCCTGGCAGCCGTGACTTTGGGAAAGAAAAGGCATCACTGAATACTCTGCAAGAACGGAGCTGTCATCGCCGGCTCAATCTGCCTTTGAAGGGTAGTAGCGCAAATGGTTGCAGTGATCATTCTGGCATGACGGCAAAATGCGACCCAGCACAGAAAATACCGGCGATGCGTAGAGGCTGCACAAATATCGCCAGCTCTCAGGGTGCCTAGGAGCCTGTCGGACTTGACCGTTCGTAGCGAGGGAAAGACCGGTTTGCGACAGTTTTGCTGCTTTACCGAGGCGAATAGCGAGCTATTTAACGAGGGAAGGCAGCAAAAATGGCCAAATCCGGCTTTTCCGCAGTAGAACAGTGTTAAGTCCGACAGGCTCCTAGAGCACAGCGCCCTCCTGCGTCCTGCTCCTGGAAAGCCCGCAAAGGCCCACTACAGCAGGCCCGGAGCGCTTTACCGCTTCGCTAAGCATCTGACTAATCAACACTTTTTCAAAAACAAAGGTTGACACAAGCCCGCCAATGCATAGAATGGGCGCCGCGGGATGGAGCAGTCTGGTAGCTCGTCGGGCTCATAACCCGAAGGTCGTCGGTTCAAATCCGGCTCCCGCAACCAGATTCAAACAATCAAGGCTACTCGAAAGAGTGGCCTTTTTTGTGCGCGCTTGTTTTTCGCTATTTAAGTATTTGATTAAAAAGCAGAAATTCATTGACAACATAACCGAGATGCATAGAATGGGCGTCGCGGGATGGAGCAGTCTGGTAGCTCGTCGGGCTCATAACCCGAAGGTCGTCGGTTCAAATCCGGCTCCCGCAACCAGATTCAAACAATCAAGGCTACTCGAAAGAGTGGCCTTTTTTGTGCCTGGGATTTGTCGATCATCCAGACAGCCCCCACTTCCCGAGAACCCAGCGCCCCACTATGCTGAGCCGCACTGCCCACGAGGTATCCGATGCGCGCCCGCTCTGCTGAAACCCCGCCCCCTGCTGCGCCCCTCACACCACTGCCCACTTCCACACGCTGGCGAGACATCCTCAGCCGCTACCGACAGCCACTCGGTGTGGCGGTCGCTTTACTGCTGTTCGCCATCGCCCTGCTGGCCTGTCGGCATCTACTCGATGAACTGGACCCAGCGGCATTAGGTGACGCACTGATATCCATTGCACCCAGCAACCTGCTGGCAGCTATCGGCATGACTGCCGTGGGCTTCGCCGCCTTGCTGACTTATGAATGGTCTGCCAGTCGCTACGCCGCTGTTCAGCTCCCCAGGCCAACCCTGGCGCTGGGCGGTTTCTGCGCATTCGCCATCGGCAATGCGGTCGGCCTGTCGATGCTCTCTGGCGGCTCGGTGCGCTATCGCCTCTACAGCCGCCATGGCCTGGGCGCTGGCGATATTACCCGGATGACCCTGTTCGCCAGCCTGTCACTGGGTTGCAGCCTGCCGCTGCTGGCCGCCATCGCGGCTTTGGTCGACTTGCCCGATGCGGCCGCCGCCCTGCGCCTGCCCGAGCCACTGCTGGCTGGCGTGGCGGTGGCCATTCTGCTGGCGGCTAGCGGTATGCTCGCCTGGCTTTATCATGGCCGCCTGGCTGAACAGCCGTTTCCCCATAGCCTGCTGACGCGCCTGCGCGGGCGCCTGCTGCGCCTGCCCAGTACCCGTCTGAGCGCCTTGCAATTGCTGATCAGCGCCATCGATGTCAGCGCCGCCGCCGCCGTGCTCTACCTGCTGCTGCCAGAAGCCCCGCCGTTCGGCGCCTTCCTGGTGGTCTATCTGCTCGCCCTGGCCGCCGGCGTGCTCAGCCATGTCCCCGGCGGTGTTGGGGTGTTCGAAGCGGTGCTGCTGGCCGCGTTCGCCGGGCAACTGGGCACCGCGCCCCTGGCGGCGGCATTGCTGCTGTACCGCCTGATTTATATCGTTGCCCCCTTGCTGCTGGCGTGCCTGCTGCTGCTCGCCGTCGAACTGCGCCGCGTGCTCGCTACTCACCAGGCGGTGCGTGCCGCCTCGGGGCTGGCGGCGCCGGTGCTGGCGCTGCTGGTGTTTATCTCCGGCATGGTGCTGCTGTTTTCCGGCACCACCCCGAGCGCCGACAGCCGCCTGGCAGATCTGGGTTTTCTGATTCCCCATCGTCTGATTGATGCCTCGCACTTCGGCGCCAGCCTGGTCGGCATGCTCTGCCTGCTGCTGGCCCAGGGCCTGCGTCGACGCCTGTCAGCAGCCTGGGCATTGACCCTGGCCTTGTTGCTGGCCGGCAGCCTGCTCTCCCTGCTCAAGGGCTTCGACTGGGAAGAGGCCAGCCTGCTGGCAATCACCGCAGCACTGCTGGCGCTGTTCCGGCCGTACTTCTATCGCCCCAGCCGCCTGACCGAGCTGCCCTTCTCACCCTGGCACCTGGCCGCCAGTGCCAGCGTCCTCGCAGCGTCGGTGTGGCTACTGCTATTCGCCTATCAGGATGTGCCCTACGGCCACGAACTCTGGTGGCAGTTCGCCCTGGACGCCGACGCTCCCCGCGGCCTGCGCGCCGCACTGGGCAGTGCCCTGTTGCTGATTATTGTGGTGCTGTCCTGGCTGCTGCGCGCCGCGCCGCCGGCCATCACCCTGCCCGACACCGCCGCCCTGGACCAGGCCGCGCAGATCCTCCGGGCCTCGAGTCAGCCCGATGGCGGCCTGGCCCTGACCGGTGACAAAGCGCTGCTGTTCCACAGTACGGGCGAGGCCTTCCTGATGTACGCCCGCCACGGCCGCAGCATGATCGCGCTGTTCGACCCCATCGGCCCCGCACTGCAGCGCGCCGAACTGATCTGGCAGTTTCGCGACCTCTGCGACCGCCACCACACCCGTCCGGTGTTCTACCAGGTACGCGCGGAGAGCCTGCCGTACTACATGGACATCGGCCTGACTGCCCTCAAGCTCGGCGAAGAAGCGCGGGTCGACCTGCAACGCTTTGACCTGGACAGCCCTGGCAAGGCCATGAAAGACCTGCGCTACACCTGGAACCGCGGCCAGCGCGACGGTCTGCAGCTGGATGTGCACGCCCCCGGCGAAGCCCCGCTGGAAGAGCTGCGCGGCATTTCCGATGCGTGGCTGGAAGGCAAGAATGTGCGCGAAAAAGGCTTCTCCCTCGGGCGCTTCGACAGCGCTTACCTGGCCCGCTTCTCGATTGCGGTGATTCGCTTCCAGGGGCGCGCGGTGGCCTTCGCCAACCTGCTGGAGACCGACAGCCTGGAGCTGGCCAGCCTGGACCTGATGCGCGTGCTACCGGATGCACCCAAGCTGACCATGGAGTTCCTTATGCTCGGCCTGCTGCAGCATTACAAAGCCCGCGGGGTGGCGCGCTTCAGCCTGGGCATGGTGCCGCTCTCCGGCTTGCAACCACGGCGCGGCGCCCCCATGACCCAACGCCTGGGCGCGATGCTGTTCCAGCGCGGCGAAAGCTTCTACAACTTCCAGGGCCTGCGCCGCTTCAAGGACAAGTTCCAGCCGGACTGGGAGCCACGCTATATGGCCGTACCGGCGGGCCTTGATCCATTGGTGGCGCTGGCCGACACCGCCGCACTGATTGCCGGTGGTTATACCGGCCTGGTCAAACGCTGAGGTTTTCCATGCAGACACGTACACCGCGCGCCGTTCTGTTGCTGCTGATCGCCCTCCTGCTCGGCGGCGCCCTGGCGGCCTGGCTACTGACCCGCAGCCCGGCACAGGCCGAACTGCGCAGCCTGCAGCTTGCCGATGGTAGCCAGTTGACTGTCGCCGAACCGGCCGGCACGCCCCGCCAGCGTGTACTGCTGGCCCTTACCGCCGAGCAAGCCATGACACCTACCGCGTTGATGGCGCTGGCCGAATCAAGCGGCGCGCGCCTGGCGCAACTGCAGTTGCCAGCCAACGACTGCGCCCTGCAAGCCCAGCGCCTGCAGCAAGCCAGCACAGCCTTGGATGGCCCGGTCGATCTAATCGCCGGTATCGGCCCTGGCGCCGCATTGGCCTGGCGCTGGCTGGCCGAGCAAAGCAGCGATCAGGCCCAGGCGCTGTCCATCGGTTTCAGCCTGCAACAGCCGGACTGCGCCACGCCACTGCCCGAGCAGGCCGCGCATGGCCGCTGGCATGTGGCCTGGAACAACAACCCGGACGACGCCAGCGCCCGTTTCGCCCGCGAGCAGGCGAACGCCGATACGCAGATCAGCGATTACAGCACCAGCCTCGAACAACTGCTGCAAAGCCAACTGCAGCGTCTGCTGAACGGCCAGGCCGCCGACTTACCCGTGGTCGAAGTCGTCGCAAAACCCGCATCGGCCGACGTCGCCCTGTTCTATTCCGGCGACGGCGGCTGGCGCGACCTGGACCGCGACCTGGCGGCCGAACTGGCCAAACGCGGCCAATCAGTGGTCGGCATCGACTCGTTGCGCTACTTCTGGCAGCACAAGAGCCCCGAACAGGGCGCCCAGGACCTCAGCCGTCTGATGCACGACTATCAAGCCAAATGGGGCGCCACGCGCTTTACCCTGATTGGCTTCTCCTTTGGCGCCGACGCCCTGCCCGCCTTCTACAACCGCCTGCCCGCTGAAGACCAGCAACGCGTCGAACACATCATCCTGATCGCCGCGGCACGCAGCGGCAGTTTCGAGATAGAGGTACAAGGTTGGCTGGGCAAGGCAGGCAGCGAAGCCGCCACCGGCCCCGAACTGCGCAAACTGCCGGCGGACAAACTGCTGTGCATCTATGGCAGCGAAGAGGCCCCGCAAAGCGGCTGTACCCTGCCCAACCTGCCCGGCGAACAGCTGCAGATCAGCGGCGGCCACCACCTCGACGGCAACTACGCCGCCCTGGCCGAGCATCTGCTAAGCCTGCCTTAAACCAGACGACCGGGCGCTGCACAGGCGATTGCAGCGCTGGGTAACGGTAAAGCTGGAAAAGGCGCAGGTACGCCGCTAGAATTGCGCACTTTTTGATCAGAGGCGTCCCAGCGCCCGCTCCGTCTTAGCCCTGAGGTTCGCCCGCATGACCACCGCCACCACGCCGAAAGTCGGCTTTGTCTCCCTTGGCTGCCCAAAGGCCTTGGTCGATTCCGAACGCATCCTGACCCAGCTGCGCATGGAGGGCTACGACGTGGTCTCCAGCTACCAGGACGCTGACGTGGTGGTGGTCAATACCTGTGGCTTTATCGACAGCGCCAAGGCCGAGTCGCTGGAGGTGATCGGTGAAGCGATCAAAGAAAACGGCAAGGTCATCGTCACCGGCTGCATGGGCGTAGAGGAAGGCACTATCCGTGATGTGCACCCCAGCGTGCTGTCGGTCACCGGCCCGCAGCAGTATGAGCAGGTGGTCAATGCCGTGCACGACGTGGTGCCGCCACGCCAGGACCATAACCCGCTGATCGACCTGGTACCGCCCCAGGGCATCAAGCTGACCCCGCGCCACTACGCCTACCTGAAGATTTCCGAAGGCTGCAACCACAGCTGCAGCTTCTGCATCATCCCCTCGATGCGCGGCAAGCTGGTCAGCCGTCCCGTGGGTGAAGTGCTGAATGAGGCCGAGCGCCTGGTCAAATCGGGCGTCAAAGAGCTGCTGGTGATCAGTCAGGACACCAGCGCCTACGGCGTGGACATGAAATACAAGACCGACTTCTGGAACGGCCAGCCGGTGAAAACCCGTATGACCGAACTCTGCCAGGCGCTCTCGACCCTGGGCGTGTGGGTGCGCCTGCACTACGTTTACCCCTACCCGCACGTCGATGAGCTGATCCCGCTGATGGCCGCCGGCAAGATCCTGCCGTACCTCGACATCCCCTTCCAGCATGCCAGCCCGAAAGTGCTCAAGGCGATGAAGCGCCCGGCGTTCGAGGACAAGACCCTGGCGCGGATCAAGAGCTGGCGCGAGATCTGCCCCGAGCTGACCATCCGCTCGACCTTTATCGTCGGTTTCCCCGGCGAGACCGAAGAAGACTTCCAGTACCTGCTCAACTGGCTGACCGAAGCCCAGCTCGACCGCGTCGGCTGCTTCCAGTACA
Source organism: Pseudomonas cuatrocienegasensis (assembly GCF_900110925.1). Taxonomy (GTDB): domain Bacteria; phylum Pseudomonadota; class Gammaproteobacteria; order Pseudomonadales; family Pseudomonadaceae; genus Aquipseudomonas; species Aquipseudomonas cuatrocienegasensis. The sequence goes on from NZ_FOFP01000002.1 coordinate 165,677, forward strand.
GCCCGGTCGAAGGCGCACCAGCCAATGACCTGGATCTGGATGTGGTGCCGGACGAGGTCAAACAGGACCGTTGGGACCGCTTTATGGCCCACCAGCAGGCCATCAGCACGGCCCGCCTGCAGCTCAAGGTCGGCAAGGAGATGGAGGTACTGATCGATGAAGTCGACGATCAGGGCGCCGTGGCCCGCTGCTACGCCGATGCCCCGGAAATCGACGGCAGCGTGTTTATCGCCAGCACCGCCGTCAGCCCCGGCGACAAGGTGCGCGTGCGCATTGTCGACGCTGACGAATACGACATGTGGGCTGAACTGGTGTAAACACCGCGCCTGGTCCGCCAACTGAATGCAAAAACGCCCCGCACTGCGGGGCGTTTTGCATTAACCATCTGCGGCCTGGTCACGCTCGGGAGCGGCTAGAACCTGTGCACCAGGAACCAGCCGCCGGCGTTGGTGCGCACGGCGCACCCTACGTGATGCGTCAGCACACGCCAGCCTAGGCCAGCGCGGGTTACAGGCGGAAGCGGCTGACCATCATCTGCAACTGATTGCCCAGGCGCGCCAGTTCGACCGTGGCGCGAGCGGTTTCGTCGCTGGCATTGGCGGTCTGCTCGGAGACATCGCGTACGCTGAGAATGCTGCGACTGATCTCTTCAGCCACTGCGCTCTGCTGCTCCGCAGCGGCGGCAATCTGCTGGTTCATCGACTGGATGTTGGACACGGTGCGGGTGATGCTTTCCAGCGAGCCACCGGCACGTCGGGTCAGCTCGACACTGCTTTCGGTCAGAGTACGGCTGCTATTGAGGATGCCGGCCACCTGCTGGGTGCCACTCTGCAAGCCTGCCACCAGGCCTTCGATCTCCTCGGTGGATTTCTGCGTCCGCTGGGCCAACCCGCGCACCTCATCGGCCACCACGGCAAAACCGCGCCCTGCCTCACCGGCACGGGCCGCTTCGATGGCGGCGTTGAGCGCCAGCAGGTTGGTCTGCTCGGCCACCGCCTTGATCACGTCCATGACACTGCCGATCTTGTTGCTTTCCTTCTGCAACGCACCCATGGCCTCGGTGGAGCGACCCACTTCAGCGGCCAGCCGCTCGATCTGCGCGATGGCTTCGGCGACCACCTTATCGCCGCTGCGCGCTTCATGATCGGCATCCGTGGCCGCGCGCGAGGCCTCTTCGGCATTGCGCGCCACTTCCTGCACGGTGGCCGACATTTCGTGCATGGCCGTGGCGACCTGGTCGGTCTCGCTCTTCTGGTTATTGGCGCCGGCGCTGGTCTGCGCCGTTACCGCCGAGAGCTCCTCAGCAGCGCTGCTGATCTGGCTGACGCCATCACGAATACCGCCAATCAGCTCGCGCAAAGTGCTGCCCATACGCTGCACGCCCTGCTGCAGTACGCCCAACTCATCGCGACGGGGCACCGGCATACCGGGGGTCAGGTCACCCGCGGCAATGCGTTCGACTTCTGCCAGGGTTGCCTGCAATGGGCGGGTGATCTGCCGGGTGATCAGCCAAGCCGCGAGTACGCCCAGCAACAGCGCCAACAAGGTGGCACCGAGTTGCAAGGTGCGCGCATTGGCACTTTCAATGGCCAGACGCTCAGTCTGAAAGCTGTACAGCTGCTCGCTGATCTTGACGATATCAGTGCCCTGCACCGTCATTTCCTGACGTGCCCGAGCAATGGCCTGGGTCGCATCACGCAGCGCCACGACCGCGTCGCGGTATTGAGCGAGTGTGCGTTCGATCTGCGCAACCGCGCTTTGCTGAGCGCCGCTGAAGGCGCGATCCAGATCAGCCATGCCATCAATGATGGCAGTGGCCCCCTGCATCATGGCCCGTTCATTATCGGCGCTGGGATTGTCGTTATAGACACTCACCAGGTGCTGCAACTCCAACAGGTCAGCACGGCTGTCGCTAATCGCCTGATATTGAGCGAAGCGCTGCGGGTCGAACTCGGGCAACTGGACCACGGCAGCGGAAATCTGACGAATTTGCGCCGCACCGTCGACAGCGCTCTGCTCCAGTGTGGCCTCAGCGGCGTTGGCCGACTTGTAGGCCTCACGCATAGCATTGAGAGACACCTGGTAGGCGTCATTAATCGCCCCCTGCTGCTTGAGCAGAGCTACGTTGACCGGATTCTTGAAGGAAGCCTGTAACGCCTCCTGCCGAGCGATATAGGTATCCAGCGTCGACTGCAAACGCTCGGCACTGGACAGGTCGCCACCAGCAATCATGTACTGCAAACGCGCCACGCGCAGGTTGGTCAGACTGCTGTTGAGGTGGGTGATATCGGTCATCCAGCCGGCCCGCTGGATCAGGCTGCCGAGGCTGTTCCAGCCGGTCCAGGCCATTACAACAGTGAGCGCGAGAACAACGCCAAAGCCCAGCAGAAGCTTACGGGTGACACTGATATTGCCAAACCAGGTATTCATGAACCTACATCTCCAACTTACTTTTTAGGGCCAATTCAGCAGCTGGAGTTGTTGTTGTAACAGCGCGTCTGGGCAAGGCTGCCGAGTGCTCGGCAGAGGTGCAATAGCTAGATCGGTACTACCAATGGGTAGTTCCAACTTGTAACGCTTGCAGTGTAAACGATGAATCGTTTCACCTGAATGCTCCAGCGTAGCAATGCGCCATATTTCAAGCGCCAAATTACCACCTCCCGACAGACGGACTGCTGCGACTCACGTGATGCAACGAGCTTGTGATCGGCCTGACGGCTGGTTAACGTGGCCGGCTTAGCCAGGAGATCCCCCATGCGCTTGTACCGCCCCATGCTGTTTGCCCTGCTGCCCTTGTTCGCCAGTTGCCAGGTGTTTACCGAGCGCAGCGTCGACCCAGGCGCTCACCACACACGCCTGCAGGGCGAGATCAGCCGTCAGGGTGATCAGTTGCTGCTGCGGCCTTGCCAGGAGCAACGCCGCTTCGTTATCGAGGGGAGCCAGAGCGACCTGGCCCGCGAGGCCGCGCCGCTGTTCGCCGCGGGTGCCACGCAGTTGTTTGCCGATGTGCGCGGGCAACTCGGCGGCACGCCCCAGGCTGGGGTGGACGGCTCGCTTGACGTCAGTCGCCTGTACCAACTGAACCATGAAGGACCGGGCTGCGAAGACCCCAACTTCAAGCGCCTGCTGATCCAGGCCAGCGGCCATGAGCCAGACTGGCAGCTAAACGCCAGCGGCCGTGGTCTGGTCCTCAATCGTCCCGGCCAAGCACCCCTGGCCCTGCCCTACCTGGAAGAACAGCTGCCGGACGGGCGCCTCAATCTCACCAGCGAAGCCAACGGCCAGCGCCTGGAGCTCTGGGCCGCCCCCGGCCGCTGCGTGGACAGCATGAGTGGTAACGTCCAGCACCTGACGGCCGAACTGCGCCTGGACGGCCAGGTAATGCGCGGTTGCGCGCATTTTGGCGGCGCCCGCAACGACTGAAGCTGACGGTTCGATTGGCCAGTGATCGCAGGTATAATCGCCAGCTATCACCTTGCCGGGTTGCCTCCGGCCCATTCAGGACCGTCACCATGTTGCGCATCACCGAACTCAAGCTGCCCCTCGACCACCCCGAGGAGGCGCTGCGCCCTGCCATTGTCCAGCGTCTGGGAATTGCCGAGCACGAGCTACTGGCCTTTAGCCTGTTCAAGCGCAGCTACGATGCCCGGAAGAAATCCAGCGAAATCCTGTTTATCTACACTGTCGACTGCGAAGTGGTCGACGAAGCCGGCGTGCTCACGCGCCTGGCCGCTGACGTGCATGTCGGCCCCGCCCCGGATATTGCCTACAAACCAGTCGGCCAAGCGTCTGCCGACCTGAGCGAACGACCGCTGGTAGTGGGCTTTGGCCCCTGCGGCATCTTCGCCGCGCTGATCCTCGCCCAGGCCGGCCTCAAGCCCATCGTGCTTGAGCGCGGCCAGGAAGTGCGTCAGCGCACCAAGGACACCTGGGGCCTGTGGCGCAAGAATGTGCTCAACCCGGAATCCAACGTGCAGTTCGGTGAGGGCGGCGCCGGCACCTTTTCCGACGGCAAGCTGTACAGCCAGATCAAGGACCCCAAGCACTACGGTCGCAAGGTCCTGCAGGAATTCGTCAAAGCCGGTGCGCCCGAGGAAATCCTCTACGTCAGCAAGCCGCATATCGGCACCTTCCGCCTGACCGGCGTGGTCGCGACCATGCGCGAGGAGATCAAGGCCCTGGGCGGCGAAGTGCGCTTCCAGCAGCGCGTCAGCGATGTGCTGATCAACGATGGACAGGTGCAAGGCGTGGTACTGGAGAGCGGCGAAACCCTGCACAGCCGCCATGTCGTGCTGGCGCTGGGGCACAGTTCGCGGGATACCTTCCGCATGCTGCACAAGCGCGAGGTGTTTATGGAGGCCAAGCCGTTCTCGGTGGGCTTTCGCATCGAGCATCCCCAGGGCCTGATTGACCGAGCACGCCTGGGCAAGTACGCCGGCCACCCGAAACTTGGCGCCGCCGATTACAAACTGGTGCACCACGCCAAGAATGGCCGTTCGGTTTACAGCTTCTGCATGTGCCCGGGCGGCACCGTGGTGGCGGCCACCTCCGAAACGGGGCGCGTGGTCACCAACGGCATGAGCCAATACTCGCGCAACGAGCGCAATGCCAATGCCGGCATCGTCGTCGGCATCACCCCGGAGCAGGATTACCCCGGCGGCCCGCTGGCCGGCGTGGAGCTGCAGGAGCGCCTGGAATCCCAGGCCTACCTGCTCGGCGGCAGCACCTACGAGGCCCCGGCGCAACTGGTCGGCGACTTTATCGCCGGCACCGCGTCCAGCGCCCTGGGCAGTGTCGAGCCGTCCTACAAGCCGGGGGTGAAACTCGGCGATCTGGCGGCGGCGCTGCCGGCGTTCGCCATTGAGGCGATCCGCGAGGCGCTGCCGGCATTCGGCAAACAGATCAAGGGCTTCGACCTGCACGATGCGGTGCTGACCGGCATCGAAACGCGCACTTCCTCGCCCCTGCGCATCACCCGCGGCGATGACATGCAGAGCCTCAACGTCAAAGGCCTGTACCCGGCCGGCGAAGGCGCAGGCTATGCCGGCGGCATTCTCTCGGCAGGCGTCGACGGTATCCGCGTGGCCGAGGCCGTGGCCCAGAGCATGCTTCAGGGTTAACCCAGGCGCAGGCAACAGAGCGTGGTACGCCCCGATCCCTGGGGCCGCCGCGCCGGGTCGGCGTAGCTCAGCAACTCGCTAAAGCCGGCTTTGCGCATCATCCCCGCCGAGGCCGCGTTTTCCTCGTGACGCTCGATATAAATATCCTGCAGTCCCTGCTCTGCCAGTGCGGCAATCACCTGTTTCAGCAGCGTTGAACCAAGGCCACGCCCAGCAAGCGCCCGATGGGTAACGGCCTCGCAGATATAGGCGTGGGTCAGGTCCAGGCGGGACTGGGGTTGATAGCGGGCGAACGAGTCCGTACGGATATAACTGACAAAGCCAACCACCTCACCGTCGCAGTCGGCCAGCAAGGCGGCGACCTCACCGCTGGCAATGCCATTGAGGTGCGCAACCACCTCGTCATGCGGCAGGTGATTCCAGGGGTTGGGGCCGTGCTCGAAAAGCAGCGCGCACAAGGTCGCGATATCCTCAGCAGCGGCCGGTCTGATCAGCACATCCCTCATCGCATCCCTCCCGATCAGTCGAGCACACCCGCCGGCAACGGCGTGCGGCTACGCCACTGGCTCAGCGCCAACCCGGCGAATACCAGCGCCACCGCGAGCAACTGCTCGCCCACCAGGCGCTCGCCTAAAAACAACGCGGCGAACACCAGGGTGAACACCGGGATCAGGTTGATAAACCCGGATGCCTGGCTGGCCGGCAAGCGGCTGACGCCCCAGTTGTACAGCCCATAGGCCAGCACCGTGACCAGCACACCCAGATAAACCACCGCCCCCAGGCCACGCGCACTCACTGTTTCGGGCACGGGGGCGGAAACCAGCGCCAGGGGCAAAAAGAACAGGCTGCCGACGAAGGCCACCAGGGCCGTGAGAAAGAACGCCGAATAGCGTGACGACAGGTGCTTGAGCAGCAGCGTGTAGCCCATGGCGCAGAGCATCGCGAGAAACTCGTAGAAGTTGCCCAGCAGCGCATTGCTCGCATGGACGTCGCGCTCACCCACCAGGCTCAGCCAGACAGCGCCGACCACGGCCAGGAGAAAGCCGGCCAGGGTGGTCCGGCTGATGCGCTCACGCAAAAACACAAAGGCACCCATAGCCACCAGCAGTGGCAACAAGGCGGTGATCATGCCGGCCTGGGAAGCACTGGTGTGCTGCAGCGCCAGGGCCTCGAAGATAAAGTACAGGCAGGGTTCGCAGGCGGTCATGGCCAGCAGGTATTTCCAGTCACCGGCGCGGTACTGGATGCGCCCCCGCCAGCGCCAGGCCAGTAGAAAAACCAGGCTGCCGCAGAGCATGCGGCCGAAGATCACCCACATCGCCGGTAGTTCGGCAAAGGCCAGCTTCAGGGCAATAAACGAACTGCCCCACAGCGCCATCGCGACTACCAGGCACACTACCGCGCCTACCCTGCCCCCGAACGCCATACCCAGCTCCTTTTATAGGTCGCCAGTGTAAGAGCGTCCCAAAAAGGTGCATAGATACAGCCAGGCTGCAGAAGTGTTTAGCAGGCCGTTGAAAAACTACCTGCGTTGGCAATACTGCGTTAAAAACGGCCTCGGAATGCTCATTTACAACTCGTAAACTCCGCTTCCTCGGCCGTTTTTGCCTTGTCTTGCCTGCCTCGCCTACGTTTTTCAACAGCCTGTTAGCCGGCGATCACTGCTCCCAGGGGCGACCGCGGGTGCGCTCGCTCAGGCGCAGCTTCTGCTGCAATGCGGCCTTGGCCAGCATATGGGCGCTGACTGGCGCGGTGATAAACAGGAACAGGGCGATCAACAGTTCGTGCAAGCTCAGGGTGCCATCGCCTGCGCCGAAATAGATCAGCGAAGCGATGACCATGCCACCCACCCCGAGTGTGGTGGCTTTGGTCGGGCCATGCAGGCGCATAAAGAAGTCCGGCAGACGGTACAAACCAATGGCACCGATCAGGGCGAATAGGCTGCCCAGCAGCAAAAACAGCGCAATCAGTGCTTCGATCCAGAAATTCATCGGGCATTCCTCATTCGATGATGTCGCCGCGCAACAGATACTTGGCCACCGCCACGGTGCCGACGAAGCCCATCACCGCGATCAGCAGCGCAGCCTCGAAGTACAAATCAGACCCCAGCCAGATACCCAGCAGCACCAGCAAAGCGATGGCGTTGATGTACAGGGTATCCAGCGCCAGGATACGGTCCGGCATATCCGGACCTTTGATCAGCCGTGCCAGGGTCAGCACCAGAGCCAGACCGATGATCATCGAGCACAGTGGAATTACGTAGACGAGCATGTGAATACCTCCAGCAACGGGGCTTCGTAGCGCTGTTTGATTTCGGCCACGGCAGCCGCCTCATCAACCACATTGAGCCCGTGCACGAGCAGGGTCTTGCGGTCATCGCTGAGATCGGCCGAGACCGTGCCAGGGGTCAGCGAGATCACGCTGGCGAGCATGGTCAGGGCGAGCTCGTCTTCCAGCAGCATGGGTACCTCGAAGAATGCCGGCTGCAGTTTGTCCGGCGAACCCAGGATCAATTTCGCCACCTCCAGGTTGGCGGTGACGATGTCACCCAACACCCGCAGAAAGAACAGGCACAGCTTCACCGGCTTGTGGATGCGCGGCGGGTGATCCCAGAACACCTGGGTGACCAGGGGAATCAGCACACCGAGCAGCGCACCGAGCAGCCAATGGCCCAGGCCGAAGTTGTTCATCAGCAGCAACCAGACCACCAGCAACAGCAGGCTCAACATCGGCTGGGGCAACCAGCGACGCGTGCTCATTGCGCACCTCCATTAAGCGTCTGGCGATACTGCGCCAGATCATGGACCTGAAGGGCTGCGGCATCGACGAACTCGATGATTGGCGCGGCAAAGACCACCAGCAGCGGGCTGAGCAGCAGCAACCCGAGACAGGCCAGCAGGCGCCCGCGGTCGAGTTCGGCACTGTCCAACTGATCGCGCCCGACCCGCCAGAACAGCGTGCTGCCGGCGCGGCTCAGGGCAATCAGCATACCCAGGCCACCCACCAGCACCACCGGCCAGAGGAACAGCGCCTGTACGCACGGCTCCAGCGCCCGCAGCAGCAGCAATTTGCCGATAAACCCGGAAAGTGGCGGCAAACCGGCCACGGCAATGGCGCCGAGGAAGAACAGCGCGCCCAGTACATGGGGGTTCTGCAACGCCGGCCCTTGGACCAGGTCACCGTGTTTTTCCCCACGCTGCCGGCTGATCAGGTCTGCGAGCAGGAACAACCCGCCAGCCACCCAGGTGCTGTGCACCAGATAGAACAAGGCTGCCGACAATGCCTGGGGCGTACCGATGGCTACGCCCGCGAGCAAGGTGCCGACTGACACCACCATCAGGTAGGCGACCAGGCCTTGTAGCGTCACCGCCGCCAGCGCACCGATCACCCCCAATCCCAGGGTTAGCAGGGCCAAGGGCCACAGCCAATCCTGCACCATATTGGCCAGGGAACCGGCCTCGTCACCGAAGATCAGCGTATAGACGCGGATGATCGAATACAGGCCGACCTTGGTCATGATCGCGAACAGCGCCGCCACCGGCGCCGTCGACGCCGCGTAGGCCCGCGGCAGCCAGAAGTACAGCGGCAACACCGCCGCTTTAAGGCCGAACACCACCAGCAGCAGTAAACCTGCAGCGCCCAGCAGCGGTGCCTGGTCGGCATCGGCGGCGGCAACCCGCTGAGCCATATCAGCCATGTTCAGGGTGCCGGTAATGCCATACAGCACGCCGACCGCAATCAGGAAGAACGCCGAGCCCACCAGGTTGAGCACCACATAGTGCAGGCCCGCCCGCACCCGCTGCGCCCCGCCACCGTGAACCAGCAGCGAGTAGGAAGCGATCAGCAGGATCTCGAAGAACACGAACAGGTTGAACAGATCGCCCGTGAGGAAAGCGCCGTTGATGCCCATCAACTGGAACTGGAACAGGGCATGGAAGTTATGACCGCGCTCATCGTCACCGCGTACCGCGTAGGCCAGGGCAAAGAAGCCGAGCACGGCAGTCACCACCAGCATCAGCGCGCTAAGGCGGTCGAGCAGCAGGACGATACCGAACGGCGCCTGCCAGTTACCCAGGGCATAGCTCTGCAGCAGACCCTGGTCGGCCTGCAGCAGCAGCCACAGGCTCAGCGGCACCAGCAAGCCGGCGCTGGCCAGCGACAGCAGACGCTTGAACTTCAACCGCAGGTGCGCGCCACACAGCAGCAGGCTGCCGACGAACATCGGCAACAGAATCGGCAGAATCAACGCATGGTTCATCAAGCGGACTCCCGGCCATCGACGTGGTCGGTCTGGGTTTCACCGACACTGCGCAAGGCCAGCACCACCAGAAAGGCGGTCATGGCAAAGCCGATGACGATCGCGGTCAGCACCAGGGCTTGCGGCAAGGGATCGCCATACACGTCGCTGCGCCCGATCACCGAGGCAGCACCGGTCTGCAGGCGGCCCATGGCGAAGAGGAACAGGTTGACGGCGTAGGAGATCAGCGTGAGCCCCATGACCACCGGAAAGGTCCGCGCGCGCAGCAGCAGGTAAACGCCGCTGGCAGTCAGGATACCCAGGGTTACGGCAAACAATGCTTCCATTTCAGACTACCTCGTGTCCGGCCTTTTCCTGGGTCAACTTGCCCAGGTTGGCGAGAATCAGCAGGGTCGCACCGACAACCGTCAGGTACACGCCCAGGTCAAACAGCATGGCGCTGGCCAGTTCGATCTCGCCGATCAGCGGGATATTGAAATGCCCGAAGGTCGAGGTCAGGAACGGCCGCTCGAAGACGAAACTGGCCAGGCCGGTGACCCCGGCGACCATAACCCCGGCGCCCGCCATGCGGTGGTAGTTCATCGGCAGACGCTGCTGGGTCCAGACGATACCGCTGGCCACGTACTGCAGGATCAGCGCCACAGCTGTCACCAACCCGGCAATGAAGCCGCCACCCGGCAGGTTGTGCCCGCGCAAGAAGATGAATACCGAGATCAGCAACGCCATCGGCAACAACACCCGCGACAGGGTTTCGAGGATCAGCGGATGGCGATCCCGCGCCCAACTACGGCCTTGGGCATCGGTGCTCGGGTGGACCAGGCGCAGGCCGTCGAGCATGGCGTAAATACCTACCCCGGCAATGGCCAGTACGCTGATCTCGCCGAGGGTATCGAAGCCGCGGAAGTCCACCAGAATCACGTTGACCACGTTGGTCCCGCCGCCGCCACTGACACTGTTGGCCAGGAAGAACGCCGAGATGCTCTCGTAGGGCCGCGTCAGCACAGCGAATACCAGCATCGCCACCATTACCCCGCAACCGATGGCCAGGATGAAATCGCGCAGGCCACGGATGCTGCTCGACTCACCGCGGGTCTGTGCCGGCAGGAAGAACAGCGCCAGCATCAGCAGCACGATGGTCACCACCTCGACCGACAACTGGGTCAGCGCCAGATCCGGTGCCGAGTAGCGGGCAAAGGCCAGGGCCACCAGCAGGCCGACCACGCTGAGCATCAGCAAGGCAACCAGGCGCTGACGATGGAAAACCACCGTGGTCATCGCCGCCAGAGCCAGCATCACCATGCCCAGACCGGTAATGGGATCAATCGGCGACAAGGCCACCGAGCCTGACATCTGCGGCAACGGCGCCAGGCCAACGGCCACTACCACCAGCCCCGAGCCCAGTAAAAATGCCTGGTAACGCTGCAGTGAACCGTCTTCCAACCAGTTGGTGAGTCGTGCACAACCGCGCACCAGGCCGAGCATGGCGCGCTCGAACAGCAAGCTCGCATCCAACGTCGGCAGGCCCGCGTACCAGCGGAACAGCGGCTGGCGACAGAGGTAAACCAGGATACCGCCCAGCAACGCGATCACGCTCATCAGCAACGGCAGGTTGAGGCCATGCCAGATCGACAGGCTGTACTCCGGCAAATTGCCGCCCAGGCTCGCCGACGCGGCGGCGGCCAGCAGCGGCGCCACGGTATAAGCCGGCACAACCCCCACCAGCAGGCAGAGGAACACCAGTATCTCCACCGGCACCTTCATATAGCGCGGCGGCTCATGGGGTGGGTACTTGGGCAGGTTGATCGGCTCGCCGTTGAAGAACACATCGTGGATAAAGCGCAGCGAATAGGCCACCGAGAACACCCCGGCCAGGGTCGCGGCCGCCGGGATAACCCAGTTGAAGCTGCCCAGCAGATGCTGGTTGAGGGTTTCGGTAAAGAACATTTCCTTGCTCAGGAAGCCATTGAGCAAGGGCACCCCGGCCATGGCCGAGGCGGCGACCATGGCCAGCAACGCGGTGTGCGGCATGTACTTCCACATGCCGTTTATTCGCCGCATGTCGCGGCTACCGGTTTCGTGGTCGATGATCCCCGCCGCCATAAACAGCGAGGCCTTGAAGGTCGCGTGGTTGATGATGTGAAACACCGCAGCCACTGCAGCCAGGCGGGTATCCAAACCAAACAGCAGGGTGATCAGACCAAGGTGGCTGATAGTCGAGTAGGCCAGCAGCCCCTTGAGGTCATGCTGGAACAACGCCATACCGGCGCCCACCAGCAGGGTAATCAGGCCCGTGATACTGACCAGATAGAACCACCACTCCGAACCCGCCAGCGCCGGATACAGCCGCGCCAGCAAAAACACCCCGGCCTTGACCATGGTCGCCGAGTGCAGATACGCCGACACCGGTGTCGGCGCCGCCATGGCGTGGGGCAACCAGAAGTGGAACGGGAACTGCGCGGACTTGGTGAACACGCCCAATAGCACCAGCACCAGCACCACCGGATAGAGCTCATGGGCACGAATCGCATACCCGGCAGCCAGCACCTGGGACAGCTCGAAGCTGCCAGCGATATGGCCGAGCAGCAGCACCCCGGCGAGCAGCGCCAGGCCACCGCCACCGGTGATCGCCAGGGCCATGCGCGCGCCCTTGCGTGCATCGGAGCGGGCGCTCCAGAAACCGATCAACAGGAACGACGACAGACTCGTCAGCTCCCAGAACATCAGCATCAGCAGCAGGTTTTCCGATAGCACCACGCCGAGCATCGCGCCCATGAACAGCAGCAGGAAGGCGTAGAAACGCCCCGCTGCCTCCTGCTTGGACAGGTAATAGCGCGCGTAGATGATGACCAGAATGCCAATACCCAGAATCAGCAAGGCAAACAGGAAGCCCAGGCCATCGAGGCGCAGGCTGAGGTTGAGCCCCAGCGCCGGCAACCACTCGAGTTTGACCCGCGTCACTTCACCGGCGAACACACCGCCCTGTTGCGACAGCAGCAGGATCAGCGCAGCCAGCGGGGCTATCCCAGCGGCCACGGAACAGGCCGAACGCCCCAGCCGCTCGGTGAGCAGCGGCAGAATCACGCCCAGAAACGGCAAGGCGATAATCAGCGCAAGCACCATAAAAGAACCCCTTGTGCAAGCCAGCCGCGCAATATGCAGCCGTCAATAGCGTCCAGAATATACAAGGCCGCGTAACGTTGTACGCGGCCAGTGGGACCTCAAATTAGGCAGGTCTGCGCCTGCTGTGTGGCCTAACCCCTTGTCGGCACAGCACAATCTTCCGATTATCCATACCTATCGACAAGTCGTCTTGGATAGAAGTATTACAAAACTCTCGGCAAAGGCCGAGCCCATGCGACCCTCTGTCTCACCCTGCCAACGCAAAGTTGGCACAGCCAATCACCAGGCAAGAAAAAGCCGGATCAGCCTGCACTGATCCGGCTTGTTTTACTCACTTAGTGAGAAACGCGACTGGTGCCATTGACGGTGAGAATACGTACCCGCTCACCGACGCGGAAAATCTGGTTCTCTTCCACCGCCTGGACATAGGCACGCATGCTGCCGTCGTCCTCACGCACGGTGATTTCCACACCCTGGGTACGGGTGATCCCTTCTTCAGTCGCCGCCCCCAGCAGGCCACCGGCGACTGCACCAATCACCGCAGCCACGGCGCTGCCACGTCCGCCACCAATGCCACTGCCGGCAACACCGCCGACAACCGCACCAGCACCCGCGCCAATTGGCGTCTTGGTACCCTCGATCTTGACCGGGCGCAGCGACTCGATAGTGCCCATACGCACGGTTTGCACGGTGCGTGCTTCGTCTCGCGAGTAAGTGTCACCCGTCAGGCTGGAGGCGCAACCGCCGAGGGTCAGCGCCAGGGCCGTGAACGTGGTGACGAGTAATGTAGGTTTACGCATGGAGCAACCCTCCGGGTGATTTGCCTTATTAGACAGCGCCCGCTCCGACACTGTCACGACTGTTAGACGAATAAACCGCGATGCCCCTACCCTATCAACGCTTGGCAGCCTGGGCCAAGCGCCACACCCGAGCGATGTCGCCGGCCCGGGCTCGCAGCTGCGCGGCGGCATCGGCGCAAGCCTGTTCCAGCGTGATAGGGCCAGGCGTCAGGCTGAATGCCGCATCGATACCCGCGGCATACAACTGCTCATAACCCTCGCCCAGGCTACCGGCCAACGCCACCACCGGAACACCCGCGGCTTGGGCCTGACGGGCAACGCCTACCGGCGTCTTGCCATGCAGACTCTGCTCATCCAGACGACCTTCGCCCGTGATCACCAGATCGGCACCGCGCAACGCATCTGCCAGTTCAGACAACTCGGCCACCAGTTCGATCCCTGGGCGAAAGCGCGCACGCAAAAATGCTTTGGCGGCAAAGCCCAGGCCGCCAGCGGCGCCCACCCCAGGAAACTGACTGAAGTCTTCCCCCAGCGTGCCGGACACGACCCATGCCAGGCGACTTAGCGCAGCATCGAGCTGTGCAACCTGCGCAGGCGTGGCGCCCTTCTGCGGTCCGAAAACCGCGGAAGCGCCCTTGTCGCCACACAAGGGGTTGTCGACATCCGCCGCCACCTCAACCTGGACGTCGAGCAAACGCGGATCAAGCCCGGTCAGGTCGATCTGATCAAGTTGCGCCAGGGCCGCGCCGCCGGGTGCCAGGTCGCGCCCTGCCGCATCCAGGAAACGCACGCCCAACGCCTGCAGCAAACCGGCACCGCCATCGTTGGTGGCACTGCCGCCGAGGCCGAGGATGATGCGCTGGGCGCCAGCGTCCAAGGCCGCGCAGATCAGCTCACCAGTCCCCCGGCTGCTGGCCACAGTGGCATCGCGCTGCTCGCGCGCCACCCAGTGCAAGCCACTGGCCGCCGCCATCTCGATCACCGCAGTGGCATTCTCCAGCCAGCCCCAGTGGGCCAGCACCGGCGCCCCCATTGGGCCGCTGACCTCACATTCACGGCGCTCGCCCCCGGTGGCCGCCAGCACCGCATCCACTGTCCCCTCGCCACCGTCAGCCATCGGCCGCAGGCACAACTCGGCCTGCGGGTAGACATCCGCCCAGCCGGCGGCGATAGCCTCGGCCACCTGGGGGGCGCTGAGGCTTTCTTTGAAGGAATCGGGGGCAATAACGATTTTCATGGATCAAACCTCGAAGGCAGCGACGTCGCACAACCCTCAGTCACGCTTGAGGGGCGACGGACACAGGACGAACGCGCAGCCCGTAGGCCGCGCGTCGGTTATGAGAGGGTTAGCAGGCCGTTGAAAAACGTAGGCGAGGCAGCCAGCGCAAGGCAAAAACAGGCGAAAAAGCGCAGTTTACAAGTTGTAAATGAGCATTTTGAGCCTGTTTTTAACGCAGCGATGGCAACGTAGGTAGTTTTTCAACAGCCTGTTACAGCAGCACCAGGCTCAGCAGCCATACAGTGATAATCCCGGTAACACCCTGGATCAGGGTGGCAACGGTTTGCGCACGGTAGGCCGTGGCAACCGTCATGCGGCTGAACTGGGTGACTACCCAGAAGAAGCTGTCATTGGCATGGGACACCGTCATCGCCCCTGCGCCGATGGCCATCACCGTCAGCACCCGGCCCATTTCGCTGTCCAGGCCAAGCTGGCCGAGCAGCGGCGCAACCAAGGCCGAGGTGGTGACCAGCGCCACCGTGGTCGAGCCCTGGGCGCTTTTCAGCGCGGCCGCCACCAGAAATGGCATGAACAGACCGATGCCCAGAGCCGACAGCGTGGTGCCCAGGTAATCGCCCAGCGGGGTAATCTTCAGCACCGCACCAAAGGCACCACCGGCACCGGTAATCAGCAGGATCGGCGCCGCTGCGAGAATCCCTTCGGCAACCCGATCATGCAGTTGCTGACGCTTACCGGTGCCGCGCAGCAGCGTGCAAGCCAGCGCCAGACCCACCAGTAACGCGACCACAGGCTGGCCGAGGAAACCCAGCACACTGAACAGCGCGCCCTCACCCAGCGGCTTGCTCGGGAACGCCGCCACTGAGCCCAGACAGATCAGCAGGATCGGGATAAAGATCGGTGCAAAGGCCTGGAACGGCGTCGGCAGCGTACCGTAGCGTGCCTTCAGCTCGGCGAAGTCCTGTTCGGCCGGCAGCGGCAGGCCATCGTCTTCGAGCGCGATATCCTTGCCGATAAAGCGGTTGGCCCAGAACATCCCCGCCAGCGCGGTAACCAGGGAAACCAGCAGGCCAACGGCGATCACCAGGCCCAGGCTCGATTCCAGCCCCAGGTTACCGGCCGCGGCGATCGGCCCCGGCGTCGGCGGGACGAACGTATGGCTGGCATACAGACCGGTGGCCAGGGCCACGCTCATGGCGATGACCGACACCTTCATACGTGCGGCCAGGGCATTCTTCAGCGAGTTGAGGATCACGTAGCCGGAATCGCAGAACACCGGGATCGACACCAGATAACCGATGATCGACACGGTCAGCGTGGGAAAGCGCTCGCCGAGCAGGCGAATAACCGTTTCGGCCATGGTAATGGCGGCGCCGCTGCGCTCCAGGATCACCCCGATGATGGTGCCCAGGGCAATCACGATACCGATATAACCGAGAATGCCGCCAAAGCCACTGGTGATGGTTTTGACGATTTCACCGCTGGGCACTTGGTAGGCGAACCCCGCGAGGAGAGCGGCGCCGAGCAGAGCGAGGAAGGGATGCAGTTTCAAGCGTGTGGTGGAGAGGACGATGAATGCGATCAACGCCACCAGAATCAGGACCAGGACCATGCCGAGGTCTCCTCATTGTTGTTATGGGTACGGGGTGCCCGTGGGCGAAGCATTGTCACTCTGCCTAACCCGACAACGCCTGAGACAGCCGCACAAGAAAATTACGTCTGAAGGCAGCTGTTATTGTGCAAACGCCCAGTGAAACGATTTAGTGGGTAATACCAACACCGCAACCGCTTCAGTCCACCAATCCCAGTCCAAGGGACAGCTGCAGGCGCTGATCCAGGCGCATGACCTCTACGCCACTGAGCTCGGCAATCCGCTCCAGGCGATAACGCAAGGTGTTGCGATGAATGCCCAGAGCCTGGGCGCAGGCCTGCACCTGTCCATCGTGGGCACACCAGGCTTCCAGGGTCTCGCGCAAGGTACCGTTGCCATCCTGCGCCAGCAGGCGCTTGAGCGGCGCCAGCCAGCCCTGCAGCAGCCAGCTGTGGCGCTGGGCATAGAGCAGCGTTGGCAGGCGCTGCTCTTCCAGGCGCAGCACGCGCAAAGCGGGGAAACGTGCGCGGGCATAGGCTTGCAGATCGCGCAGTGCCGCGCAGGCCTGGCGCAGCTCATTGAGGTCATGCAGCGGATCGCTGATCACCAGGCGCCTGACCGCCCACTCGCGCTCATCGGCATGGCGGAGCCAGGCCTCATCGTCCCGCACCGCCAGGGATCGACACCAGAGCAGCTCGCGGCTGCCCAGCGGCGCGCAAAGGTAATCGGTCTTGTGGTTGAGCGCGGCCAGCAGCTTGTCCTGACGTGGCAGGGGGTCGCCCTCCTCACTCAGCTCGACCAGGCACACCTGGCACGGCCAGACCAGCGTCAAGCCGATACGCTCGGCCTCGGCACGCAGGCTGCTGAGCGCCTGGGTGGGATCGAACAGCTGACGCAACCAGGCTTCCAGCTGATGCCGCTGCCAATGCCGCTCGGCCTGCAACTGACGCTGCTCGACCAGCATTTCAGCAGCCATACGCACCAGCTCGGCGTAAGGCCGGACGGTTTCAGGGTCACCGGTAATGCCTAGCACGCCGATCAACTGATCGGCATGCAACAGCGGCAAGTTCACGCCTGGCCGTACGCCGCGCAAACAGGCAGCGGCCTGCTGATCAATCTCCACCACACGCCGATTCGCCAGCACCAGCTGCGCGCCTTCATGGCGCGTGTGCAGCCGCGCCGGATCACCGCTGCCGATGATCATGCCCTGGGCATCCATGACATTGATGTTGTGCGGCAGGATGGCCATGGCGCGATCAACGATATGTTGCGCCAGGGCAGAATCGAGTTCGAGCATGGAGTGTTCAGCCTGCACGAGAGAAAAACTGCAGCAAAACCACGGATCGCCGCGCGACCCGCAGCTATCAGGGCGCCAGCCGCTCGCGCACCCAGCGCTCTGCATCAAGGCGGTAATTGAGGCGGTCATGCAGGCGACTGGAGCGCCCTTGCCAGAACTCGATACGCTCGGGCAGCAGGCGGTAACCGCCCCAGTGCGGCGGACAATGCGGCGCCTGATCGAGAAAGCGCTGCTCGGTCTGCAGCAGCAGATTTTCCAGCTCGCCGCGATCAGCGATCACCCGGCTCTGCGGCGATGCCCAGGCGCCCAGGCGGCTGCCCAGCGGGCGTACCTGAAAGTAGGCATCCGAATCGCTCGGACTGACCTTTTCCACCCGCCCTTCGATGCGCACCTGGCGCTCCAGGCTCGGCCAGAAAAACGTCATGGCAGCGAACGGCCGAGCAGCCAGTTGCTCGCCCTTGGCGCTGTCGTAGTTGGTGAAGAAGGTGAAACCGCTGGCATCCAGCCCCTTGAGCAGCAGCACGCGGCAGTGCGGGCGGCCATCGGCATCCACGGTAGCCAGGGTCATGGCATTGGGCTCGACCGGCGGTTGCTCGGTCTTGACCGCATCGGCAAACCACTGGCTGAACAACGCCAGGGGTTCGTCGGGGGCCTGCGCTTCGGTCAGGCCATCTCGGGTGTAATCGCGGCGCATGTCCGCCAGGGTCTGGGTCACGGCGAAACCCTCACATTAAGGAAGGTGCCTAGCTTACCCGCCCCACTCTTACTTGGCTTGATCCACAGCAACCACTTTGGCACCCGCTGCCGCTTTGGCCTTGGTGCCCTCGTCCTTGGCTGGCTCGGCTGCAGCGACGGCGACCGCTGCGGGTTCGGGGGTGCTGTACTTGGCAACCAGCGCTTTCATGGTCGGCTGTGCGGTCATCAGCATCTCGACACGGCGGTTGAGGGCACGACCGGTGACGCTGTCATTGGCGGCGCGCGGCATGTCCGGGCCCATGCCCTTGACCATCAGGCGGTCCTGCTTGAGGCCGCTAAGGCGGAAGATCGCCGTGAAAGCGCGAGCGCGCTCATGGCTCAACTCGCGGTTACGCTCCAAGGAGCCACTGCTGTCGGCATGACCCAGGACCAACAGGGCTACTTTGTTGTCTTTCTCCATCAGCTTGGCGATGCGGGTGATCGGCCCCAGGGTCGCCGGCAGCAACATGCCTGGACGGTCAGGGTTGAACGAAGCATCGACCGGCGCGGTGACCACCAGCAGGTTCTCGCGGCGCTCCATTTCAAAGGTGCTGCCCTTGATCGCCTCGCGCACCAGCGGCTCGTACTCGTCGAGCCAGGCCTGGGTCACTTCCGGCGGTGGCATGGGTACCGCGGCCTTTTTCGGCTCCTGCTTATCGAACAGCGAGCAGCCAGTGAGCAGGACGCACAGCGAGAGCGCAGCAATCTTGTTATCGAACATCAGTCATCCACATTCAGAGTCGGTCGGAGGAACCGGCGCAGACCTGCACCGCAGCCAAAAAAGCCAGATTGCGCGGGAGTTTAGCCGAGCTTGCAGCAAACAGGCAGCAGACCGTCAGCGAAGTTTCGCACCCATAGAGCACGGCGTGACGAACGGTTAGAGAACATTGGTAACAATACCAACCTGCACACCCTGGCCTGGGTAGCCCACGCTGCACTCAGGTCAGTGCTGACAGGCGCTTGCGCCCAACCACCGCGCCAGGCAGTTGGCAGTATTTCAACCTATCCTGACTCGGCTCGTAACGTTATGAAACTGCTGGGGAATAGCACAACGCCAGACGGATTTTCTATGCTTTTTGGGTCTGCTTCCTGTGCATGGCCAGGAGCAGTTACGAAGGTTGTCGGGAATGGCAGCCGGGGTGGCTACCGCCATAAGTGGCCCCCATGACTCGAAACAGGAGATGCGCGTGTTTTATCTGTTGTCCGTGATTGCGCTGACTGGCGTGTTGGCGCCCTGGGTGACGCGAACACTGCCGCAACGTGCCGGCTGGGTGTTGATGCTGGCGCCGCTGAGCGTGTTTATCTGGTTCGTCGCGCAGATTCCCGCCATCGGTGAAGGGGCAGTGCTCAGCACCTCGGTGAGCTGGGTGCCGGCACTGGGTATCGAGCTGGCCCTGCGCCTGGATGGCCTGTCGCTGTTGTTTGGTCTGCTGATCAGCGGCATCGGCAGCCTGATCGTGCTCTACGCCGGTGCTTACCTGCACGGCCACCATCACCTTGGCCGCTTCCACGCCTACCTGCTGCTGTTCATGCTGGCCATGCTCGGGCTGGTGCTGGCCGACGACTTTATCGCGATGTTCGTGTTCTGGGAGCTGACCAGCATCACCTCCTTCCTGCTGATCACCTTCAATCACCAGAAGGGCGAATCACGCCGCGCGGCGCTGCAGGCCCTGCTGATCACCGGCGGCGGTGGTCTGGCCCTGCTTGCCGGCCTGATCCTGCTCGGCGGGGTCAGTGACACCTGGCGCTTCTCCGAACTGCAAGCGCACCTGGTCGAAGGCCATGTGTTGCTGCCAGCGATCATCGGCCTGGTGCTATTGGGCTGCTTCACCAAGTCTGCACAAATCCCCTTCCACCTGTGGCTGCCTAACGCCATGAATGCGCCGACCCCGGTGTCGGCCTACCTGCACTCGGCGACCATGGTCAAAGCCGGCATTTACCTGCTCGCGCGCCTAAACCCGGTACTGGGCGGCTCGGTCGGCTGGGGCACCCTGTTGATTACCTTTGGCGCGGCCACTGCCGTGCTCGGCGCCTTCCTGGCGTTCCGCCAGACCGACCTCAAGCGGCTGCTGGCCTACACCACGGTCACGGTGCTGGGCCAACTGACCATGCTGATCGGCACCAATACCAGCTACGGGCTGCAGGCCTTTGTGCTCTACCTGGTCGCCCACTCGCTGTACAAGGGCGCGCTGTTTATGGCCGTGGGCGCCATCGACCACGCCACCGGCACCCGCGAGATCGCCCGCCTGGGCGGGTTGATCAAACTCATGCCACTGACCGGCGCCGCGGTGGCCCTGGCGGCGTTTTCCAACGCCGGGCTGCCACCGTTTTTCGGCTTTATCGCCAAGGAGTTCAAATACACCGGGCTGATCGAGATGGGCACAATCGGCTGGGCCGTGACCCTGGTGATGATCCTGACCAACGCACTGCTGTTTGCCGCCGCCTGCCTGGTTTTCATCAGCACCTTTCTCGGTCGCCGCGGCGACTACCCCAAAACGCCCCATGAAGTCTCGCTGGCGATGTGGATCGGCCCGATGTGCCTGGCCATCGGCGGCTTCCTGCTCGGCGCCTGGAATGCCTGGCCGGAGACCTGGCTGGTCAACACTGCCGTACAGGCGGTGGCCAGCGGCCCGGTGGACGTGCGCCTGTATCTGTGGGGCGGGCTGACCCCGGCGGTACTGGCCAGCTTGCTGACCATCGGTTTGGGCATCGCCTTCTACTGCGTCCGCGACCGCTTGCGCGCCCTGCTCAACCGCATCAATAGCGCCTGGAACATCAGCGGCGATCTGCTCTGGGATCGCCTGCTCAAGCGTGTCTTCCTGTTCGCTGGGTTGCTTGCTGCACGCTTCCAGCACGGCTCCCTGCGCCAGCATCTGGTGCTGCTCAGCCTGACCATCGGCGCGGTGCTGCTGTTCAGCCTCTGGCCCGCGACCCAGACCATTGCCGATGCACAGTTCAGCCCGCCGACCCTGCTCGGCGTAATCGGCTGCCTGATCGCCCTCGCCGGCGCGGCCGCAGCAGCTTTCCTGCCAGGGCGCCTGACTCTGGTGGGCGCGCTCAGCGCCTGCGGCCTGGGCCTGGCGCTGTTCTTCGTCTCGGTGAATGCGCCCGACGTGGCCATGACCCAGTTGATGGTCGAAACCCTCAGCGTGATCTTCCTCGCTCTGGTCTTCCGGCGCATGCCCAGCATTCCCGCCAGCGGCGCGCGGGCGCCCTGGAAACGCCGCCTGCATGCCGGCGCGGCGATCCTCTTCGGCGCCAGCGTGACCGGTGCACTGCTGTTCGCCGTCAGCCAGCCGCTGCCGGGCAACCTGGCGGACTGGTACCTGGCCAATAGCCTGGAGGGCGGCCACGGCGCCAATGTGGTCAACGTGATCCTGGTGGACTTCCGCGCCTTCGACACCCTCGGTGAGATTCTTGTGGTCGCCCTCTCGGCCCTGGCCGCCGCCACCCTGCTGGCAGGCAGCCCGCGCCGCGCCGCGCAAAGCGGCGAGCCGGAATTCGCCTCGGTATTGCTGCGCCAGGGCCTGCGCCCACTGGCCCTGCTGATGCTGGGGATTGCTGTGCTGGTGCTCTGGCGCGGGCATAACCTGCCAGGTGGCGGCTTTATCGGCGGCCTGGTCGCCGCCTGCGCGATGACCGTGCTGATGCTGACGTTCGGCAGTGCCAATCAATCGCGCCTGGCCGCCTTCAAACCCACATACCTGATCGGGATCGGGCTGGCCTGCGCCGCCCTGGCGGGCATCCTCGCGCTGCTCGCCGGGCAGCCGTTTCTCACCGGCCTCTGGGCCTTTCCGGGGGGGCTGCCGCTGGGCACCCCGCTGCTCTTCGACGTGGGGGTATTTTTGACCGTGTTCGGTTCGGCCATGCACATGCTGACGCAACTGACGGGGGCACGCCGCTAATGGAATGGATTGCCGCCATCACCACAGGGGGCATGGCCGGCTTCGGCCTGTGGATGCTCCTGGACCGTAACCTCAAGCGCGTGGTGCTGGGCGTAGCGGTACTGGGCAACGCGATCAACCTGGGGGTGCTCACCGCCGGGCGCTTTGGCGCCCAGCAGGCGGCGTTCGTCAGCGCCGGCAGCGGCGCTGATGACCTCGCTAACCCGCTGCCCCAGGCCCTGGTGCTGACAGCGATCGTCATCGGCTTCAGCCTGTTCATCTTCGCCCTGGCGCTGCTCAAGCGCACCCGCGAACTGCATGGCGACCACTCCACCGACCTGATCAGTTCGATGACCGAGCAACCGGCACCCGATTGGCACGCCGGCGAACATGGCGCCGCGCCCGAGCGTGAACACAAGGAAACGCGCCCATGATGGCCTTGCTGGTAGCACCGGTACTGGTGCCCCTGCTGACCTTGGTGCTGTGCATCCTCTTGCGCGGTGCGCCGCTGCGCCTGCTGCAAGCCGTCAGCCTCAGCGGTGCCCTAGCGCTGCTCGCCGTCGGCGGCTACCTGGTCTGGCTGGCGGCCGGCGGTACCATCCTCAGCGGGCAGATGGGCAACTGGCAGGCGCCGTTTGGCATCAGCCTGGTGATCGACCGCCTGTCCGCCGCGATGATCGCCATCAGCGCCCTGACGGGCCTGGCGACCCTTGTCTACGGCATCAGCCGTGATGAAGACGCGCCGCTGACCGGCGACTTTCACCTGTTCGTGCATGGCCTGCTGGCTGGCATCGGCGGCGCCTTTATCACCGCGGACATCTTCAACCTGTATGTCTGGTTCGAGGTCCTGCTGATCGCCTCCTTCGCCCTGATGGCCTTGGGCGGCGGCAAACGCCGGCTCTCCGGAACCATCACCTACGTGGTGCTCAACCTGTTCGCCACGTTGCTGTTCCTGCTCGCCGCCGGGCTGATCTACGGCTCCAGCGGCACCCTGAACATGGGCGAGTTGGCGGTGCTGGTGCGCGCCGGCGAAGCGCCACCGGGCACCACCCCGGCACTGTTGCTGATGCTGCTGTCGTTCTCGATCAAGGCGGCGCTGTTCCCGGTGTTCGGCTGGCTGCCGGCTACCTACCATGTGGCTTACACCGCGGTGTCGGCGATGTTTGCCGGCCTGCTGACCAAGGTCGGCGTCTATGCCCTGATCCGCCTGGTCACGCTGCTGTGGCCGGAGTACGGGCTGATCCACGAGGGCCTGTTGTGGATCGCCTGCGCGACCATGCTGGTCGGCGTGCTGGGCGCCGCAGCGCAGACCGAGGTGCGGCGCATCCTGTCGTTCCATATCGTCAGCCAGGTCGGCTACATGATTCTCGGCCTGGCCCTGTCGACACCGCTGGCGCTGACCGGCGCGGTGTTCTACCTGATCCACCATATCGTGGTGAAGGCCAACCTGTTCTTTATCGGCGGGCTGGCCGCGCGCCTGTGCGGCTCCGAACGCCTGGCGGCGATGGGTGGCCTGTATGCGCGCTGGCCCATGCTCGCACTGCTGTTCGCCATTCCAGCGTTGTCGCTGGCGGGCATCCCGCCGCTATCAGGGTTCTGGGCCAAGTTTCTGCTGGTCAAGGCCAGCCTCGACAGTGCAGCCTGGATCGCCACCGCTATTGCGCTGATCACCGGTGTGTTCACCCTGCTGTCGATGAACAAGATCTGGAACGAGGCCTTCCTCAAGCCTCACCCCCAGGGCGACGAGCAGCTACCGCAACGCCTGGGCCTGCGCTCGGCCTGGTTCAGCGTCGCCGGCCTGGCCCTGCTGACCGTGGTGATCGGCCTGGCCGCCGGCCCGGTGATCGACTACGCCGCCGCTGCAGCCGCCCAGCTGGGCGACCCGCAGGTGTATATCCAGGGTTTTCTGCCGCAGGAGGGTGACTGAATGCTTGTGTTGCATCTCGCACTCAGCGTCGCTGCCGCCGCCTACTTCGGCCTGCTGCATGGTGCCGGCATCCTCCTGGCGTTTATCGCGCTGCATCTGCTGCTGCGCCTGCTGCCCATCGCCCGCAGCCGACGCCATACGGTATGGGTCGAGCGTGGCAGCCTGTTCAGCCTGTGGTTTATTGGCCAGGTGCTGCTGGCCAGTGTGCAGGTCGCTCGCCTGGTGCTGGCGCGTCGGGTACAGGTGGAGCCGGCCATCGTCGCCCTGCGCCTGCAGACCCGCGACGAGCGCATGGTCACCCTGATCGGTGGCTTGCTGACCCTTACCCCAGGCACCCTGGCGCTGGACTACCGCGCCGAGGATGACACCCTGTTTATCCATGCCCTCGACGCCCGTCACGAAGACGAAGTGACCGGCATGATTCGCGAACTGGAGCGCCGCCTGCTGCACTGGCTGCGCCCCGCCCCGGAGGCATCCAACCATGACCGTTGAACTCGCTGGCGCCGCCTGGGTAATCCCCATCGCGGCGGTACTTCTGGCCATCAGTGGCCTGCTGATTCTCTACCGTCTGCTGCGCGGCCCGAGCCGGCCTGATCGCGCCGTGGCGGTGGACGCCCTGACCCTGCTGGCCGTCGCCGCCATCGCCCTGAGTGCATTAGCCAGCGCCCAGGCAGTACTGGTGGATGTCGCCGTGCTGCTGACGTTGGTGTCATTCCTCAGTACGGCCGCGTTCGCCTTTCTGTTCCGCGACGTGGCACCCGGCAAGTCGCCCGACAAGGAGGCGCCATGAGCAGCCCGATCTTCGCCTGGCTGGCCTCGGCACTGGTACTCGCCGGCGCACTGGTATCGTTGCTGGGAGCCGTGGGCGTGCTGCGCCTGCCCGACAGTTACAGCCGCATGCATGCGGCAAGCAAGACCGGCGTGCTGGGCGCGGTGCTGGTGCTATTGGGCGTAGCAGTGGCAAGCAATGCCGAGGTCGCCCTGGAGGTACTGCTGGGCGTACTGGTGCTGCTGGCCACCGCCCCGCTGGCCGCCCATGTGCTGTCGCGCTCCGCCTACCACGAAGGCATTCGCCCGCACCTCGGGCGGCTCGGCGATGCTCTGCGCAGGGAAAAGCCGCCGCGCTGAATGGGCTATAAACAGGCTCTTCGCATTTCTGTGGGGATGTTGAGCTTGATACCGGACTGGCAAATTTGTGTGCAGTTCGGCAAATGACGTGGCATGGCCCATTCTCGCGTGTACTGAACGCTTGGGTTGCGCCCCTCACGGGCGCCACACCTTTCTTGCTTGCCCAAGAAAGGTGTGCCAAAGAAGGGCACCCCGACATCCGGGTTTCGCTACGCGAAACTTCCCTCGCTCCGGTGCTGCTCCGGGGGTCGGCGTACATGGGCCATCCCTGGCCCATTACGCCTCTCGCCGCATCCATGCGGCTCGTCCCCCTACGCAACACCTACGCTCGGCCTCCTGACGGGACCCGGTCGCGAGCTTGCAAGATTTCCACAAGATCAAGCACGGCGGCGTCTGGCTTTTGCCCTTGAATCGCGATCGTGCAGACGACACCCAAAGCCCCTTCAGGAGGCCGAGTGGAATCGCCGCGTAAGGGGTTGAGCGACATGGATGTCGCGAGAGCCACGCTGGGCCATGGATGGCCCTTCGTGGCGTACCCCTGGAGTGGTGATGGAAGGAGGGAACCCCGGCGCAGCCGGGGCCGGATGGTGGGGTGCCCTTCTCTTTGGTTACTTTCTCTTGGGCAAGCAAGAGAAAGTGACTCGCCCGTAAGGGGCGAAACAAGAAGCCTGAATCGACGCGCTAATGAATCTGTGGCAGCAGTAAAGAGCGCTGCTATCAGAAAACACAAATTTGCCAGTCAGGTGCCAGCCAGCACGCTCCCAACACTATGCGGAGAACCTATAAACAGCCCATCAGGCAGCGCGCCAGCCCTTGGGCACGCGGGTCCATCAGCACGTAGGGCCCGAGGTTGTTGGTGACGAAGCCGAAGGCCACATCGCGCTCCGGGTCGGCAAAGCCGATCGAACCACCGGCCCCCGGATGGCCGAACGCCCGCGACCCCATGCCATAAGTGGCGTTGGCCACCTGCGGCTGGTCGAGCATGCAACCCAGGCCAAACCGCGTAGCAGTCAGCAGGGTTTTGTCATCGCCCACGGCGTGCTCACGGGTCAGCTCGCTGAGCAGCTCGCTTTCCAGCAACTGGCCGTCGAGCAAGCCGGCATAGAAGCCCGCCAGGCTGCGCGCATTGCCATGGCCATTGGCGGCGGGCTGCTGCATGCGCCGCCACTCGGGTTTGTTGGTACTGGTCATGATCGACGGCGGGTTGGTGAACGCCCGCGTGCTCATGGCACTGGCATCATTCATCATGGTTTTCAACAGGCGCTGAGCGGCGGCGTCGCCCAGGTTGCCCTTACCGCGGCTGATAAATGCGACACGATCGAACTCGCTGTCCGCCAAGCCGACATGAAAATCCAGCCCCAGCGGTGTGGCGGTGCGCGCCACGATGGACTCACCCGGCCCACGTCCCTCAACCCGTCGTAGCACCTCACCCACCAGCCAGCCGTAGGTAATGGGCGCGTAACCGTGCCCCTCACCCAGGGCCCACCAGGGCTGCTCGGCAGCCAACGCAGTAGTCATGGTCGACCAGTCGTAAAGCGCTTCGGCCGGCAGGCTCTGGCGAATAGCAGGCAACCCAGCCTGGTGGCTGAGCAGGTGTCGCAGGGTGATGCGCTCTTTGCCTGCCGCGGCGAACTCCGGCCAGTAACGCGCCACAGGGGCATCCAGGTCCAGCTTGCCTTCGCCCACCAGTTGCAAGGCGGTAACGGCGGTAAAGGTCTTGGTGCAGGAGAACAGGTTAAGCAGGGTGTCGCTGTGCCAGGCCTGCTGGCCATCCTTGTCGGCTACACCGGCCCAGAGGTCGACTACGGTTTCGCCGCCCACCTGAATGCACAAGGCCATACCGCGCGCCTGCGGATCGTCGAACAGGGCTGCAAAGGCGTCCCTGACAGCCTCGAACTGAAGATCGAAATAACCCTGGATCTGCACGCGTTACTCCTTCGGTTTAGCGGGTGCCAACAGCGTCTTGGGTACCGCCAGGTTAGCGTCACGTACCGCTTTGACGAAGCCGTCCCAAGGGCGATCAGTGATGCCTACCAGGCCGAAGTGGCCGTTCTCGCCGTCGAGCAGACGCCCGGTCACCGGCTGGTCGAGATACTGGAACCAGTGCAACCCGACGATCTGCGGCTCTTCCAGGGCGCGCTGCAGGAAGTGCGCATAGGCCGGGCCGCGCTCCTCCTCCTTGTACACTTCGGCCACGCCACCCCAGAACGGCCCACGATCACGGGAACCGAAATGGAACTCGGTGACCATCAGCGGTTTGTCCAGCGCGCGCAATACCGCGAAGTCATAGCCGTGCTGCGGCTCGCGGGTATAGAAGTTGAAGCTCAGCACATCGCAATAGGTGGCGCAGGCGCTGACCGCCTCGGGAATACTGCTGGCGAAACGTCCGCCCAGCAGCATGTGGTTGGGCGCATGCCAGGCCAGCGAATCGGCGATGGTCTTGAAATAGGTGTCGGCGAACAGCCGCAGGAAAGCCTGCATATCACGCTCGATCGCCGGGAACTCCGGGTTCGGCAGCGGCGCCTGGAAGCCCGGGTCTTCCATCAGCTCCCAGGCATCAAGCTGGATACCCCAGGCACGCGACAGCCCCGCCTGGTTGCGGTACTGGTCACGCAGCATCTTCAGGAACGCGCGCTTGGCCGGCACGTCGGTGGTCAGGCGCAGGGTCGCGTAGGCCAGGGCATAACGCGCCTGCGGGTCCTCGGCGCGACCGGCCCAGGCCAGTTCGTTGTCGGCGAAGTAGCCCATCAGCCAGGGGTCCTCGCGGTGATCGCGCGAAGCGATGGCGATGGCGCGCTCGGCTGCCATGGCAAAACGTGGATCGAACGGATCGGGCATGCCGCCCCACCAGTCCACACCGGTGCTGATGGTCGCGTAGTCGCCATGAATCGACAGCGGGATGCTGTAAGGCATGCGCGCATCATCGGCAAAGCCGGGCTCACTCCAGTTGCCCAGGGTATTGAAACCCCAAGCCTGCAGACGGTCCTGGCTGCGGCCGCGCCATTGTTCGAGGGTCTGGCCGTCGTAAGTGCGCATCAGGTTGGCGCCGTAAAAATCGAACCAGCGGCCACTGGCAAAGGCCCGACCGCGGTTGGCGCCGGTGTCACTCTGGTTATTGCTACTGCCGTAGTTGACGGCCAGGGGATCGCCGTCAGCCGGCAGCGCGGTGAACATCGATTCGCGCCCTTCGACATAGGTGCGGCTGTTGTCGCGGGCGACGGTATTGACCCCCAGGGAATAGAACGGATTGCCTTCCGGGGTCACCAGGTACCAGCGCCCCTCATGCTTCTCGGTGCGGAAGAAGCCGGTTGCCTCGAACTGCTGAGCACCGGTCCAGCCGCCAAAGCGATCCTGGGCTGGTCGCTCGGCCAGCCAGGTCTGCAACTGCTTGTCTTCCTGACGAGCACCCTGTTTTAGCTGCTCATCCTGTTTTATCTTGTGTGGCCAATCAGCGCGCACATACTGGCCGTAGGTGTCGATGATGCCAGCGTAAACCTCGCTGAGCTGATCACCAGCGCGCACGCCGAAACGCCCCAACAGCAAATGCTGCACGGCCTGAGGCGCGGGCATCGACAGGGTCACGGAACGCACCTGGGTCGCATCCAGCTCGCCCAGCACGGTTTCGGCCAGCAACAGGCGGCGGCCGTTCTGGTTCCACGGCATCGGCGCACCAGCACGCATGCCCTGCTCCCGCGGCGAAGTGGCCCGCAGCGGGATCAGCAGGGTCTGCGCAGGCCCCGCCGGAATGGCGACGCGGGTGCTCAGGCGCTTGCCGTCCAGGCTCTCGATCTGTACATCCAGGGTCAGCGCCCAATCCATCGCACTCTGCACGCGCAGGCTCATCAGGCCCTGTTGCGACCAGTCCCAACTGCCGCTCTGTGGCAACAGGCTCAGACTGGGCTGCTCACCCGGATTGAAGGTGACTCGCCGCAGGACCTCGCCCTCCGGCGTGGCTTCGGCCGTGGTGCTGGGCAAAAAGGCACCCTCGGTCTGCACCTGGACCGCATCCAGCGGACGGACGAAATTGAACAGCACCTCTTTGTCATCCGCCTGCGCGCCGGCCGACAAGCCCAGCGCGATCAGCAACAAGGAACGACGCAGACGAAGCAGTTGCAGCCTGGCGTTGAGCATTACGACCCGCACTCCTGAAAAATAGTTGTTTGCCTGACACAGGCGGTCCCCCGAGAACGCTTCTCGGCTGGTCTACCGCCATTTAAGGGCGCCATAGTGCACCGGTTCAATGCAGCGGAACAGCCCCGCACGCAGGCTGTTGTTAGATGCAGGTTAAGGTGCCGGGGTTCAGTACAGCTCAGCTGATTTCCCGGCGAAACGGCGGCAGAGCATTGAGGATCGCCTTGCCGTAACGCTGGGTCACCACCCGTCGGTCGAGCAGCGTGATGATGCCGCGGTCCGCCTCGGTGCGCAGCAGTCGGCCGCAGGCCTGGACCAGGCGCAGCGAGGCGTCTGGCACTGCGATTTCCATAAATGGATTGCCGCCGCGCGCCTCGATCCATTCGGCCAAGGCGGCTTCGATCGGGTCATCCGGGACGGCGAAAGGAATCTTCGCGATCACCACATGCTCGCAGTAGGCGCCCGGCAGGTCGACGCCCTCGGCGAAACTGGCCAGGCCAAACAGCACGCTTTCCTCACCGCTGTCGACCCGCGCCTTGTGCTTGTTCAGGGTTTCCTGCTTGGACAGGTTGCCCTGAATAAACACGCGTTTGCGCCAGTCGCGCTCCAGGCCGTCGAAGACTTCCTGCATCTGCTTGCGCGAAGAGAACAGCACCAGGGTACCGCGACTGCCGGCCACCAGGCCTGGCAACTCGCGGATGATCGCTGCGGTATGCACCGCTGCCTCGCGTGGGTCGGCCTTGAGGTCGGGCACCCGCAGCACCCCCGCATCGGCGTGATGGAACGGGCTGGGCACCACGGCACTGACCGCCACCTTGGGCAGGCCGGCACGCATGCGGTAACGGTCGAAGGTGCCCAGCGCCGTCAGCGTCGCCGAGGTCACCAGGGCGCCATAGGCGACGTTCCACAGGTTGCGCCGCAGGGTCTCGGCCGCCAGGATCGGGCTGGCATTGACCTCGATATCGAACAGCGCGCCGCTGTCGGCCAGGGTCAGCCAGCGGGCCATCGGCGGGCTGTCCTCCGGATCATCCGCGGTGAACGCCAACCACAGCTCCCAGGTGCCCTGGGCGCGCGCCAGCAGGCTGCCGAACAGCGGGTACCATTCCTCGGCCTGATGGCTGGCGATGCCCACGGTCGCCTCACCGTCCATGGCCTCTTTAAGCTTCTCGGTCACACCAGTGAACAGCTCAGTCAGCTTGGAAAAACCTTTCTTCAACTCCAGGCCCAACTCCACCATGTGCTCGGGCACCACGCCACCGACGAAACGATGGCGCGGCCGCTCGCGGCCCTCCATGTCCTCGCCCGGCCTGAAGTCGGCGACCTGCTCGCAGGCAGTGAACATGAACTGCTGATGGGTCTTGAGCTCGCGGGCCAGCTCCGGCACCTGCTCGATCAGCCGCCCCAGGTCACCCGGCAACGGATGCTGGGCCAGCAGTTTAGTAAGGTTCTTGGCCGTCTGTTCGAGCCAGTCGGCAGTCGAGCGCAGGCGGGTGAAGTGGGCGAAATGGCCGATGGCCTTGTCCGGCAGGTGGTGGCCTTCGTCGAACACATAGAGGGTCTCGCGCGGGTCCGGCAACACCGCACCGCCGCCCAGGGCCAAGTCGGCCAGGACCATGTCATGGTTGGTGACGATCACATCGACCTTGCCCATGCCTTCGCGCGCCTTGTAGAAGGTGCACTGCTGGAAGTTCGGGCAATGCCGCCCGGTGCACTGACTGTGGTCGGTGGTCAGGCGCGACCAGGTGCTGTCCTCCAGCTCATTGGGCCAGCTATCACGGTCACCGTCCCATTTGCCGCCGGCCAGCTTCTCGATCATGCCGGTAAAGAGTTTCTGGCTCTGCTCATCGACATCGATGCGAAAGCCTTCCTCTTCGAACAGTTGCGCCGTGGCGCTTTGTGCGTGGCCCTCCTGCAGCAGCAGGTCGAGCTTGGACAGGCACAGGTAACGCCCGCGGCCTTTGGCCAGGGCGAAGCTGAAGCTCAGGCCGCTGTTGCGCATCAGGTCCGGCAGGTCCTTATGCACGATCTGCTCTTGCAGCGCCACGGTCGCCGTGGCGATCACCAGGCGTTTGCCCGCCGCCTTGGCGATGGGAATGGTCGCCAGGCTATAGGCGACCGTCTTGCCCGTACCGGTGCCCGCCTCCACCGCGACCACGGCAGGCTCGCCGACCCGCTTGCCTTCATCGTCAGTGGCGATGGTGCCCAGCACCTTGGCGATTTCCGCGATCATCAGGCGCTGGCCATAGCGCGGTTTGAGCTGCTTGGCCTCGAGAAAGCGAGAATAGGCGCCCTGGATCTGGGACTTGAGTTCGGTGCTGAGCATGGAAATCTGCGCGAAGACTGGGTAAGTTTTTCAGAAGCGGCGGCTATCATAACGCGCTAACCAGCCTCGCGCCGAACAGGGCTAGCAGCGCAAGCCCGGCTGGCGCGAAACCAGTGGCGCGACACAAATAATTGGTCGCTATCTGTAGGAGCGAATTTATTCGCGATAATCCTTGAAAGCGCTGAAGACGTCGCGGCTAAAGCGGAGCGCCGCCCGGCCCCTCCCACGCAGCCAGGCATTGACCGACATTTGCTGAATGACGCGGCACTAAAAGCGAATCACATCCACCGCGCCCGGCACACCCGCGCGCCCAGGCTGGCCGACCGTGCCGGCACGGCCATCGCGACCGCCTTCGGTGCTGTACAGCCAACAGCCTTTGCTAGCGCCACCCTCACCCGCATCTCCCGCCTGGCCCGGTGCACCACCTTCGCCACCCTCGACCCGTACGTCGATACGTTCGATCGGGAAGGCATGGGGTACTTCCAGACGCACCTGACCGCCCGGCGCACCATAAAGACCATCAGTGCCATCACGGCCATCGAAACCATGGCTGGCCTGCCCCAAGACGCAGCCACCGGACCTGCCATCGGCCCCCGCCAGGCCATCGTAGCCAGGCGCGCCACGGCCGCCGCGCACATCCACAACCAGTGTCTCGGTCACCACCTCTTCCAGCCGCAGGTGCAGGGTTCGACCGGCGCTGGCTGCTCGCTGAGCGGTGCCAGGTGCACCGCGCGCAACCAGCCTGGCGCCCTCGGCGATCTCACCCTGACGCACATGCAGGCGCAACGCCTGCTCACCGGGCGCCACACTGATGCGGGCCTCACGACCCAGGCGCAGCTCACCGATCTGCAACTCGGTCACCCCCGCGGGGATCAACAAGGTGCCGTGATCAGCCACCACCAGACGCTCGAGCACCAGCACTTGGCTGCTCACCGGGAGGCGCAGCATGCTGTGTTCATCGACATGCAATGCGTTCTGCGCCAACGCCGTGGCACTGGCAAACCAGGCCAGGAGTAGAAAATTACGCATGCTGCACCTCCCCGGCCTTTACCTCAGCAACGGCCCTAGGCAGCGTCAACAGGTGAAAAACGCCAAATATCAGTACTTGCAGGCGCGCCATGCGCGGACGTGGCAATGCGCTCAGACGCCCTCGAAACAGCAACAACTCAAGACTGTGCAGTACCAGCACCAGAACAGCGGCCAGACCGATCAGGCTGGCAAATGGATGGGCGAACGGCGTCGTAAGGTTAAGCCCCACTATTGCCCAGAACACCATCATCAGCGCCTTGCCTGCCCCCGAAACAACCCTCATGCCCATGCTCCCCTTCTCATTATTGTGCAGTGCAGCACCATACTGCCAAGGCGCGGCAGGCACCAGTGGCGTGCCTCACGCGTGCAGATACACAACGCGCTACGCCAGGCATACGCTGCAAAAAGGAAGGGGGGATTAACAGAAGAAACAGGCAGGGATAAACCACGCAACAGCCGGAAGATTCCGGCTGTTGCGCTCACACACGTCAACGCTTACGGACGGGCTTCGACCTCGGCCTCTACGCGACGGTTGATCGCACGACCAGCCTCGGTCGCGTTATCGGCAACCGGACGGGACTCGCCATAGCCAACGGCATTGACGCGATCGCCGGCAACACCATACTGGTCGACCAGTACGGAACGTACGGCGGCAGCACGACGCTCGGACAGACGCTGGTTATAGGCGTCGGTGCCCACGGAGTCGGTATGGCCTTCCACCACGGTGGAGGTTTGCGGATACTGGCTCATGAAATCAGCCAGGTTCTTGATGTCGCCGTAGCTGGCTTCCTTGACCTGTGCTTTGTCGAAGTCGAACTTGACGTCCAGCTCAACACGCACGGCTTCGGCGACCGGCTCGGCCATTACCGGCTCCTCGACCACAACCACTTCTTCAACTTCGACCAACTGCTCGCCACCGGCGCCATGCACCCAGCAGTAAGCTGCAGCCATACCAGCACCAACAACGGCGCCACCACCAGCCCAGGACGAACTTTCGATTGCGCCCAGTGCCGCACCACCTACGCCACCCACAGCAGCGCAGGTCGGCCAATCAGTTTTTTGTACACCCGCACAACCGGACAACACACCGGCTGCGAGGATCAGAGGTACCGCTTTCCTTGTGACGCTCATAGACAAGTCTCCTAATGGGATCGGTGCAAATCCGACACCTAATTATTAAAGACGGCTGTTTTAGAAACCGCCACATTGGATTTACACAGGTTTGCAGGCTACATGTCTAGGCTATATGGCCGCGCCACGCTAGTTTTTTCCGCCTTTTTCAAGGATTTTCCATGAGCCTATCGCTGTCTTCACGCACCCCTCAACAGGCCTTGGCGGCCCTGCTGGAGCTTTATGCCCCGCAGCGACTGCTGCTGATCGGAGCCCAGCAACTGCCTGCCGTCGATGCCTTTGCCGCTGCGCACCCGGCTTGCGAGATCGAATTCAGTCCGGCCGGGGCGCTCAGCGCTGATCTGGCAGCGCAGCGTTTCGACCTCGCGCTGGCGGTCGATTGCCTTGAGCACCTGCCGAAACGGGTGGGGCTGGAACTGCTGGGGGGTATCCGCAACCTCAATGCCAGCCGTATCGCCGTCCTGGTCGATCTCAAGGCCAGCCAGTGGCAGGAAACCGACTTCTTTTCTCTGGCACTGCAAGCCAGCGAATGCTTCGGCCGCGACGAGCAAGTCCTGCACCTGTTCACCTACGACCTGCTCGACTACAAGCAAGTACCGGACTGGCTCAACGCCAAGTTCTGGGCCAACCCGGAAAACTACGGCAAGTACTGGTGGTAAACATGCTGACGCCACACCCGACACCCTGCCCCTGCGGCAGCGGCGATTCGCTCGAGACCTGCTGCGGTCGCTGCCATAGCGGCCAAGCCGCAGCCGACGCCACGCAGCTGATGCGTTCGCGCTACAGCGCCTATGCACTCGGTCATATTGATTACCTGATCGACACCACCCTGCCAGCCCAGCAGAGCGACCTGGATCGCGCCGCCATCAGCGCCTGGAGCCTGCACAGCACCTGGCTGGGGCTGGAGGTGCAAGCCAGCGAGCTGATCGGCGGCCAACCCGAGCACGCCTGGGTCAGCTTCACCGCGCGTTGGCATGATGCCCAAGGCGAACATGCCCATAGCGAGCGCTCGGCGTTTGTTCAATGCGAGGGTCGCTGGTACTTCCTCGACCCCACGGTGAAGCTGCGCGCTAGCCGCAACGACCCCTGCCCTTGCGGCAGCGGCCAGAAATTCAAGAAGTGCTGCTCGGGTTACCTGTAAGCGGCACCGAGATTTACTCGGCCAGACGCAGATGGGATATGTCAGGGGCAGGGCCGGCCGACTCAGTCTTGCGCTCGCCCATGTCACTGCCCACAGGCGCCAGGCTGAACTGGCTCAGATCAAGGGCCGGTGTGGTCATCTCGGGCG
This sequence comes from Pseudomonas cuatrocienegasensis, assembly GCF_900110925.1. Classification (GTDB taxonomy): domain Bacteria; phylum Pseudomonadota; class Gammaproteobacteria; order Pseudomonadales; family Pseudomonadaceae; genus Aquipseudomonas; species Aquipseudomonas cuatrocienegasensis. The sequence goes on from NZ_FOFP01000002.1 coordinate 200,676, forward strand.
GCGCATCCTGCAGATCGTCGCCAAGCGGGGCAATGCCGAAATCAGGCGCCTGCACATCGACGAACGCAGCCATGTACTCATCCCGCGGCGCCACCTGCAGGCGCCCCGGGCTCGTAGTTTGAGCGGCGGCAACAGGCGGTGGCGGGGCCAGTTCGATTTCCTCGACCTCGGCCTCCATCGCGGTGACTTCGACCAGCGCGCCAGCACGCGCCAGAGTGGCGCGGTACTTCTCAGCTCCGGCTGCGTCCAGGTTCTGCTTGATCACGATACGCCGACCGGAAAACAGCGCCTCGATGCGTGGCGCATCGGCCTGGAACAGCTTCGCCAGATTGGCCTTCACCGTCTCGATCTGCGCCCCATCCACCAGCTTGGCGGCAAAGGCTATCTCGTACAGCATGGTCATACTCCTGTCCTCAAAGTCCGTTAGGGTCCCTTGCCGATTGATGCGAAGCAGCATCAGGATCGTTATCTAGCTGTCGGCTTCACCGCAGACCGCGGGCAACGCCCGTGCAAATCTCACGCTGCGTGCGCAACCAGACGATTTCTATAGCTGCAGTATGGCGCAGGTTTTTTTCAGCTCACAACAGTGGCAGCCAAGCACTTGCTTGTTACACTGACTCGGTCCGACGGAGTATGAAATGTTTTCTCAGGCGCTAACGATAAGAATTCTCAGCCTACTGTTATGTGTTGGCCTCATTACCAGTATGAGCGGCTGCTCCACCTGGACGAGTGGAGGGTTCAAGGACCCTGACGTGCGTCTGATCAAGGTAGACGTCATTCGCGCCAAACTGCTTGAACAGCAATTCACGCTGCGCTTTCGCATCGACAACCCCAACGCCATGAGCCTGCCCATCCGCGGCCTTGACTACAACGTGCACCTCAACGAAATGAAGCTGGCCGAAGGCTCATCCGACGTATGGTTCACGGTGCCAGCCAACGGTCACTATGTCTTCGAGGTTCCGGTGCGTACCAACCTCTGGCGGCATGTTCGACAGATCGTAAAAATGCTCGAAGAGCCGGATGAACCGATCCGCTACCGCCTCGAAGGCGCCGTCAAGACCGGGTTGATGTTCGGCCGCAGCGTGCACATGGCGCGCAATGGCGAGATAATCCCCGGCGAATTTCTTCCGGAGTAGCTGTACATGACCCAACAACCCCACGTCCACGGCCCAGACTGCAACCATGACCATGACCACGCTCATGACGATCATGGCCACGTGCACGGCCCGCACTGTAACCACGGTCATCAGGAGCCCGTGCGCAACGCCCTGAAAGACGTTGGCCGCAACGACCCGTGCCCGTGCGGTAGCGACAAGAAGTTCAAGAAGTGTCACGGCGCCTGACGTGCAAATGAGCGCCTGGGGCTGGGCCCTTATCCTTATTGGCGGCGCCCTGCTGCTGGCCCTCGCTGGTTATGCGCTGATGCTCTGGCGTCGGGTTTGGCGCCTGCAGCGCGAACAGGCAGCGGCGCTGGCTGAACGCCGGGAACGTCTGGGCAACGACCTGCAGATTCTCGCGGGCAGCCTGCTCGACGGGCAGTTGCCGCTGATCGAAGGCGCCATCCGCATCAAGGTGCTGCTCGACAACTACGACACAGCCCTTAGCCTGAACCCCAACTGCACGGTGTTCCACCTGCTGTATGAGGCCACTGCTCACGTGCCCACCCATACGGACTGGAAGGCACTGGAGAAGACCGAGCGGCGCCGCCACGAAAAGCACTTCAACGAGTTGGAGCTGCAGCACAAGGCTTCTGCCCGCACGGCAGCGCGCTGGCTGCTCGACGAAGGTCTGCGCCACTGACGGCCGCCCCTTGCCAGGGGCGGTTGCGCTCTCTACCTTTAGCAGGCTGTTGAGAAACTACCTGCGTTGCCGATACGGCGTTAAAAACAGACTCGGCTGCCTAGTTTTTTCAACGGACTGCTACCCTACCCGATCAGCCCTTGCGCCTCGCCGCCTGCTGGCCGCCCTACCCTGCTCGCCTTACCCTGCGCATCTCAAGGAGTTCGCTGCATGTCATCGCCTGCCTTCCGCCCCCTGGCCAAAGTGGGCCTGCTCGCCGCCTTGAGTACCTGCCTGTTTATCAGTGGCTGCCAATCGTTTCTCAACAGCCGCTACAGCGACAGCCTGCCGCCTGAGCAAGGCATCGTGGCGATCAAGGGGCTGGCCAGCAGCGTCTCGGTCAGGCGTAACAGCCTCGGCATGCCACTGATCGAAACCAACAGTTTCCACGATGCCCTGTTTACCCTGGGCTATGTACACGCCGGCGACCGCCTCAGCCAGATGGTCAGCCTGCGCCTGATGGCCGAAGGACGCCTGGCCGAAATGGCCGGCCCTGGTGTGTTGGAAATGGACCGTTTCATGCGCGCGGTGAACCTGCGGCAGAGCGCCGAGGTGCTGTACAAAGCCGCCTCGCCGCGCATGAAGACCTTCTTCGAAGTCTATGCCCGCGGCGTCAACGCCTACCTGTTCCGCTACCGCGACAAGCTGCCGATGGACCTCGCCCAAGCGGGCTATCGTCCGGCCTACTGGAAGCCGGAAGATTCGGTGCTGGTGTTCTGCCTGCTCAACTTCGGTCTGTCGGTCAACCTGCAAGAAGAGATCGCCGCACTGGTCATGGCGCAGAAAGTCGGCAGCGACAACCTCGCCTGGCTGCTGCCGACCTACCCGGACGAGCCACTGCCGTTCGAGGAAAGCGACAAGCTCAAGGGCCTCAAGCTCGACGGACAGATTGCCGGGCTGCAGGCCGTGGCGGGTGCCAGCGCCCAATTTGCCGAGGCACACATGCTCGGCGTGGCCGCCTCGAACAACTGGGCCATCGCGCCGCAGAACAGCCGCAGTGGCAAGAGCCTGCTGGCCAACGACACGCACCTGCCACTGTCCATGCCCTCGGCGTGGAACTTCGTGCAGATCCGCGCGCCGAAATTCCAGGCCGCTGGCGTCTCCATCGCCGGCGTCCCGGCTATTGTCGCCGGCTTCAACGGCAAGCTCGGCTGGGGCATGACCATGGTCATGGGCGACAACCAGGACCTGTTCCTGGAACGGGTCAAGCGTGAAGGCAATCGCCTGCTGTACCAGGCCGATGGCAAATGGGTCGCCGCTCGCGAACGCCAGGAAACCTTCTTTATCAAAGGTGAGCGGCCGATTCGCGAAACCCTTTACGAAACCCGCAACGGCCCTTTGCTCAACTCGGTACTCGGCGCGCGCAAGCACCCGCTGCAACCCTTGCAGATGCAGAGCGGCTATGGCCTGGCGCTGAAAACCACACAGTTCGAGGCCGACAGCAGCCTCGATGCGTTTTTCGACCTGTCCCGTGCGCAATCGGTGGACGAGGCCTTTGAGGCCACCCGCGAAGTGCGCGCCATGCCACTGAACATTGTCTTCGCCGACGCCCAGCATATCGGCTGGCAAGTCACCGGACGCTTCCCCAACCGCAAGGCTGGCCTGGGCCTGGTGCCGTCGCCAGGCTGGGATGGCCAATACGGCTGGGACGGTTTTGCCGACCCGATGCTGCACCCTTACGACCAGGACCCCCAGCAAGGCTGGCTGGGCACCGCCAACCACCGCACAGCGCCGCGCGGCTACGGCATGCAGCTGTCCAACTCCTGGTTCTACCCTGATCGTTACGAGCGCCTGGCAGAGCTGGCCGGCAGCGGCAAACACGACACCCGCAGCATGATTGCCATGCAGTACGACCAGACCTCGCCGTTCGTGGCCAAACTGCAGGCCATGCTCAACGCCCCCGGCATGGCCGAGCCACTGCGCGCGGCTATCGATGCCCTGCCTGCTGCAGAGCGCAGCAAGGCGCGCGAAGCCCTCGACCGTCTGCTGGCATTCGATGGCAAGTTAGCCGCAACCTCCGCAGACGCTGCGCTCTATGGCGCCTTCCTGCATGAAAGTGCGCGGCAGATCTTCCTCGACGAGCTCGGTCCCGATAGCAGCCCCGCCTGGCAGGCCCTGGTCGCCACAGCCAACAGCTCCTACTCGGCCCAGGCCGACCACCTGCTCGGCCGCGAAGACAGCCCGTTCTGGAACGACACCCGCACCGCGATGAAGGAAGACAAGCCAGCCATCCTCGCCCGCAGCCTGGCAGGAGCCGTGACCTATGCCGAACAACGCCTGGGCAGCGAGCGCAGCGCCTGGCAATGGGGCAAGCTGCACACCTACAGCTGGACTACCGAGACCAGCAAGCTGGCGCCTTACCTGAGCAGCAGCCAGCGCGCCGGTATCCAGTCGCTCAAGGGCTACCTGGACCGTGGCCCCTACCCGGCCGGCGGCGACCACAGCACGCTCAACGTCTCGGCCTACAACTGGGGCCAGGACTTCGACACCTGGCTGATCCCGGCCATGCGCCTGGTTATCGACTTTGGCCGCGAGGAGCCAATGATCGGCCTGAACAGCTCGGGACAATCGGGCAACCCGGCCAGCCGCCACTATGCCGATGGCATCGAGGCCTGGCGCCAGGGCCAGTACATGAGTTTCCCGTTCCAGAGCCAGAACCTGGACAAGGTCTACGGCACCCGCCGATTGCTGCTGACACCGACGAAATAGCACCAGCAGGGAACTTCACCAAGGCCCTGCAATCAGAGCAGATGGACTTACTCCATCGATCATTTTCAGGGCACCTACGGGTGCCCTTTCTTTTGCCCGACAGTCGACGAGCATCATGCCTTGGCGAACTTTATCGACTCAGCAAACTCACACCTTATGCATCGATTGATTCTCCGGGCGCCCACGTGGCGCCTATTTTTTTGTCCGTCATCCCCATAAAACACCAGGCGAAAAAAAGCCGGGCAGCAAACCCGGCTTTCCATGCATCGCTGTCAGGCCCTTGGCAGGGTTACCCCCAGTTGCCCCTGGTACTTGCCGCCACGATCCTTGTACGACACCTCACAGGCTTCGTCGGACTGCAGGAACAGCATCTGCGCCACACCCTCATTGGCGTAGATCTTCGCCGGTAGCGTGGTGGTATTGGAGAATTCCAGGGTCACGTGGCCTTCCCACTCCGGCTCCAGCGGCGTGACGTTGACAATGATGCCGCAGCGCGCATAAGTGCTCTTGCCCAGGCAAATGGTCAGCACGTCACGGGGGATGCGAAAGAACTCCACGGTACGCGCCAGGGCGAAGGAGTTCGGCGGGATGATGCAGACATCGCTTTTCACGTCGACGAAGCTCTTCTCGTCGAAGTTCTTCGGGTCCACGGTCGCCGAGTTGATGTTGGTGAACACCTTGAATTCGTCAGCGCAGCGCACGTCGTACCCGTAGCTGGAGACCCCGTAGGAAATCAGCCGCTCGGCCCCGTCATTGCGCACCTGGCGCTCGACGAACGGCTCGATCATGCCGTGCTCCTGGGCCATGCGGCGAATCCATTTATCCGATTTGATGCTCATGGCGGGTTCCTGATCTGCGGGTGGTGAAAATGTGAGCGCATCTTACCGGTCCACGCGGGTCCGTTCAAAGGCTCTCGCGTCCGGTGTGGTGATCGCGACAGTGAACCAACACGCGATAATTTTGCAGAAAGCTGCACGCAGGCATCGCACTACGCGATAAAAACGAGTATGGTGATTCCACTGTGCTGCATGTGTCACCGCGAATCGCTACTTGATGCCTAGATTTCGATCCAAACATCGTCCGACTCCTAGTACTCGTTGCACTCAGTCCCGGCCTGGGCTTTTCCAGGGCTGTTAATAAAATTGTTAGGAGACATAACATGTCGAATCGTCAAACTGGCACCGTCAAGTGGTTCAACGATGAAAAAGGCTACGGCTTCATCACTCCGCAATCCGGTGACGATCTGTTCGTACACTTCAAAGCTATCCAGAGCGATGGCTTCAAGAGCCTGAAAGAAGGCCAGCAAGTGACTTTCGTGGCCACCCGTGGTCAGAAAGGCATGCAAGCAGAAGAAGTTCAGGTTGTATAACCTGCTTTAACTGTTTAGAAAGAGCCCCGCCTAGTGCGGGGCTTTTTTATGCCTGCGATTTACCACCACCTGGCCAATGATCACGCAACGGATTGGCCGTGAAGCGCCTGACACCAGGCACTTCAACGCCTTCGCCTGAACTCAGTCGTCGCTGATTTCAATGCTCGGCATGCCGGCATTCAATGAGCCGCTCTGGGCAATTCGCGCACCGACGCAGCGTGCGATCTCTTGGTAAATCATGGCGATCTGGCTTTGCGGATCGGCAATGGTGGTGGGCTTGCCGCCATCGGACTGCATGCGAATGGCCATCGACAAGGGCAGTGACGCCAGCAGATCAACGCCGAACTGCGCCGCCAGCTTCTCGCCACCACCTTCGCCGAACAGGTGCTCGGCGTGGCCGCAGCTCGAGCAGATATGCACGGCCATATTCTCCACGACGCCCAGCACCGGGATATGGACCTTACGGAACATCTCCACGCCTTTTTTCGCATCCAGCAGCGCCAGGTCCTGCGGCGTGGTCACGATCACCGCGCCGGCCACCGGTACTTTCTGCGCCAAGGTCAGCTGGATATCGCCCGTGCCTGGCGGCATATCAACCACCAGATAATCCAGATCATCCCAGGCGGTCTGGGTGATCAACTGCAGCAACGCGCCGGAGACCATCGGCCCGCGCCACACCACCGGGGTGTTTTCGTCGGTGAGAAAGGCCATGGACATCACCTGTACGCCATGGGCCTCCAGCGGCACAAACCACTTCTGATCGCGCACCTCGGGCCGCGTACCTTCAGGGATACCAAACATGATGCCCTGGCTCGGCCCATAGATATCCGCATCGAGAATACCAACCTTGGCGCCTTCACGAGCCAACGCCAGGGCCAGGTTGGCCGCGGTGGTCGACTTGCCCACGCCGCCCTTGCCCGAGGCCACGGCAATCACGTTCTTCACATTGGCCAGCGCCGGTACCTGGGCCTGAGCCTTGTGCGCCTCGATCACGCAATCGACCTGCACCTGCGCCCTGCCCACGCCTTCGAGGTTTTCCAGGGCCATCTGCAGCATCTGTGCCCAGCCACTCTTGAACAGACCCGCGGCATAGCCCAGCTCCAAGCGCACCTTGACCTGGCCACCCTGGATATCCACCTCACGCAGGCAACCGGCGCTGACCGGGTCCTGATTCAGATGTGGGTCGGTGTATTGCGACAGGGCAGCTTCGACTGCGGCGCGGGTAACGGCACTCATGGTGGGCTCCGAAAGGCTGATTCAAGCAGGCCGGCATCATAACAGCAGCGGCAAGCCACAGGCTGCAAGTGAGGACACCCGGCAGTGGCTCGTGCTTGCCGCTGGTGGCTTGCCGCTTGCCGCTGCTTTATAGTTACCGGCTTCCCTGAGTTACCAGTGCAGCCGATTCCCATGAGCGAAGCCCGCAAGATTCTCGTCACCAGTGCCCTGCCCTACGCCAACGGTTCGATCCACCTTGGCCACATGCTCGAGTACATCCAGACTGACATGTGGGTGCGCTTCCAGAAGCTGCGCGGCAACCAGGCGATCTACGTCTGCGCCGACGACGCCCATGGCTCGGCGATCATGTTGCGCGCCGAGAAAGAAGGCATCACCCCGGAACAGCTGATCGCCAATGTACAGGCCGAACACACCGCCGACTTTGCCGACTTCGGGGTCAACTTCGACAACTACCACTCCACCCACTCGGATGAGAACCGCGAGCTGTCGGCGGCCATCTACCTGAAGCTGCGCGACGCTGGGCATATCGCCACCCGTTCGGTGACCCAGTACTTCGATCCCGAGAAGGGCATGTTCCTCGCCGACCGTTTTATCAAGGGCACCTGTCCCAAGTGCGCGGCCGAGGACCAGTACGGCGACAACTGCGAAAAATGCGGCGCCACCTACGAGCCGACCGAGCTGAAAAATCCACGCTCGGCGATTTCCGGCGCGGTGCCGGAGCTGCGCGACTCCAAGCACTTCTTCTTCAAGCTGCCGGACTTCGAGGCCATGCTGAAAAGCTGGACCCGCGGCGGCGCACTGCAAGACGCGGTGGCCAACAAGATCGCCGAATGGCTGGATTCCGGTCTGCAGGAATGGGACATCTCGCGCGATGCGCCCTACTTCGGCTTCGAGATTCCCGACGAGCCGGGCAAGTACTTCTACGTCTGGCTGGATGCGCCCATCGGCTATATGGCCAGCTTCAAAAACCTCTGCGCACGCACGCCTGAGCTGGACTTCGATGCGTTCTGGGGCAAGGACTCGACTGCCGAGCTGTACCACTTTATCGGCAAGGACATTGTCAACTTCCACGCCCTGTTCTGGCCAGCGATGCTCGAAGGCGCCGGCTACCGCAAGCCGACCGCGGTCAACGTGCACGGCTACCTGACGGTCAACGGGCAGAAAATGTCCAAGTCGCGCGGCACCTTTATCAAGGCGCGCACCTACCTGGATCACCTCAACCCCGAGTATCTGCGTTACTACTACGCGGCCAAACTCGGCCGTGGCGTGGATGACCTGGACCTGAACCTGGAAGACTTCGTGCAGAAGGTTAACTCGGACCTGGTCGGCAAGGTGGTCAACATCGCCAGCCGTTGCGCCGGCTTTATCCACAAGGGTAATAACGGCCTGCTAGTGGCCGGCAATGCCGCGCCTGACCTGACCGAGGCCTTCCAGGCCGCTGCGCCGAGCATTGCTGAAGCCTATGAGGCCCGCGACTTTGCCCGCGCCATGCGCGAGATCATGGCCCTGGCCGACCGCGCCAACGCCTGGATCGCCGACAAGGCGCCCTGGTCGCTGAACAAGGTCGAAGGCAAGCAGGACGAAGTGCAGGCCATCTGCGCCCTGGGCGTGAACCTGTTCCGCCAGTTGGTGATCTTCTTGAAGCCCGTGCTGCCCAAGCTGGCCAGCGATGCCGAGGCCTTCCTTAATGTCGCGCCGCTGAGCTGGAACGACCACCAAACGCTGCTGGCCAACCATCAATTGAACCCGTTCAGCGCCCTGCTGACCCGTATCGAGCCTGCGAAAATCGACGCCATGATCGAAGCCTCCAAAGAAGACCTGGCCGCCAGCGAAGCCGCCCCAGCAGCCACCGGCAATGGCGAGCTGACGAAAGACCCACTGGCCACCGAGATCGCCTTCGACGCCTTTGCTGCAGTCGACCTGCGTATCGCCCTGATCGAGAAGTGCGAATTCGTCGAAGGCGCCGACAAACTGCTGCGCCTGACCCTGGATATTGGCGATGCCAAGCGCAACGTATTCAGCGGCATCAAGAGCGCCTACCCGGACCCAAGCAAGCTGGAAGGCCGCCTGACCCTGTACGTGGCCAACCTGGCCGCGCGCAAGATGAAGTTCGGCATCAGCGAAGGCATGGTCCTGGCCGCTGGCCCTGGCGGTGAAGAAATCTACCTGCTCAGCCCCGACAGCGGCGCCAAGCCGGGTCAGCGGGTCAAGTAAGCCTGCGACCCAATAGCGCAGCCTCTCTGATCAGGCTGCGCTAGCCTTATGGCAACACCTCAGGAAGGCTGATCCAGCTTGTATGGCGGGATCGGCTTACCGATAATAGCCAGCCTTTTCCTGCGGCCTTTGCCCGTCCATCCATGGAACCCGCAATGACCGAACTCGCCCTGATCATGGTAAGCGCCATCCTGGTCAACAACTTCGTGTTGGTGCAGTTCCTTGGCCTGTGCCCGTTTATGGGTGTCTCGAAAAAGATCGAGACCGCCATCGGCCTATCCCTGGCCACGACCTTTGTGCTGACCCTGGCGGCGATGTGCAGTTACCTGGTCCAGCAGTACATTCTGCGCCCGCTGGATATCGAGTTCCTGCGCACCATCAGCTTTATTCTGGTGATCGCCGTGGTCGTGCAGTTCACCGAAATGGTGGTGAACAAGACCAGCCCGCTGCTGTACCGGGTACTGGGCATCTTCCTGCCGCTGATCACCACCAATTGCATCGTTCTGGGCGTGGCCCTGCTCAATGCCAACAAGGCCGAGTTCACCTTTATCACCGCCACGGCCAACGGCTTTGCCGCCGGCCTGGGGTTCTCCCTGGTGCTGGTGCTGTTCGCCGCCATGCGTGAACGCATCGCCATCGCCGACGTGCCCAAGTCCTTCCAGGGTGCCGCCATCGGCATGGTCACGGCCGGCCTGATGTCATTGGCATTTATGGGCTTTACCGGGCTGATCAAGCTATGAGCCTGGTGTTGATTGCCGTGCTCGCCCTGCTCGGCCTGTGCCTGGTGTGCGGCGCGATTCTCGGCTTTGCCGCCGTGCGTTTCAAAGTCGAAGGCGACCCCATCGCCGAGCAGATCAACGCCCTGCTGCCGCAGACCCAGTGTGGCCAATGCGGTTATCCGGGCTGCAAGCCCTACGCCGAGGCAATTGCCGGCGGCGACAAGATCAATAAATGCCCCCCCGGCGGCGAAGCCACCATCCAGGCCTTGGCCGACTTGCTCGATGTCGAAGCCGAACCGCTGGACGCCGTCGAAGGCGAGAAGCCGCAGATGGTCGCCTACATTCGCGAAGCCGAGTGCATCGGCTGCACCAAGTGCATCCAGGCCTGCCCGGTGGACGCCATCCTCGGCGCGGCCAAGCAGATGCACACGGTGATCGTCTCCGAATGTACCGGCTGCGACCTGTGCGTCGAGCCCTGCCCGGTGGACTGCATCGACATGATCGAAGTGGGCAGCAACGTGCAGAGCTGGAAGTGGGAGAAGCCCCTGCCCCCCGGCCAGCTAATCGCTAGCGACCGGGAGCAGGCCGCATGAATGCACCGGTGAGCATCTGGGACATCCCGGGCGGTATCCACCCGGCCGAACGTAAAGAACTCTCCAACCACGCGCCGATTGCGCCCGCCCCCGTGCCTAAGCGCCTGGTGCTGCCGCTCAATCAGCATATTGGCGCGCCGGCCGAGCCGGTGGTCAGCGTGGGCGAGTATGTGCTCAAGGGCCAACTGATCGCCGCCGCCACCGGCGTGGTCAGCGTGCCCGTGCATGCACCGACGTCCGGCACCGTCAGCTTTATCGGCGCCCAGCCCTACCCGCACGTTTCGGGCATGCTGATGCCAGCCATCGTCATCGACAGCGACGGCCTGGACCAGTGGGGGTCGCTGACGCCCTGCCCCGATTACCGCGAGCTGGAAGGCAGCGCCCTGGTCGAACGTATTCGCCAGGCCGGTATCAGTGGCCTGGGCGGCGCGGGTTTCCCGACCTCGGTCAAGCTCAACGCCCGGCCGACGCAGAAGATCCACACGCTGATCATCAACGGTACCGAGTGCGAGCCCTACATCACCGCCGATGACCTGCTGATGCGCGAGCGCGCCGAAGCGCTGGTATCGGGTATCGAAGTACTCGCCCAGCTGATCCAGCCCGAACAGGTGCTGATCGGTATCGAGGACAACAAACCCGAGGCCATTGCCGCCGTGCAGGCCGCAGTCGGCGAACGGCCGTTTGCCGTGCGCGTGTTCCCCACCAAATACCCCTCGGGCGGGGAAAAGCAGCTGATCCAGATTCTCACCGGTGTCGAAGTACCCAGCGGTGGGCTGCCCGCCGACATTGGCATGCTCTGCCAGAACGTCGGCACCTGCGTGGCCATCCATGACGCCGTGCTGCTCGGCAAGCCGCTGATTTCGCGCGTCACCACCCTGACTGGCGAAGCACTGGCACGCCCCGGCAACGTCGAGGCGCTGATCGGCACGCCGGTGGGCGAGCTGCTGGCCTTTGCCGGGCTGGACCAGGCCAAGCTGAATCGCCTGATCATGGGCGGCCCGATGATGGGCTTTACCCTGCCGTCGCTCGATGTGCCGCTGATCAAGACCAGCAACTGCCTGCTGGCCTCGACCAAGGCCGAACTGCCGCCACCACCGCCGGCCATGCCGTGCATCCGCTGCGGCGAGTGCGCCGAAGCCTGCCCGGCCAGCCTGTTGCCGCAGCAGCTGCATTTTTTCGCCCTCGGCCAGGAGCACGAGCAGCTCAAGGCGCACAACCTGTTCGACTGCATCGAGTGCGGCGCCTGCGCCTATGTCTGCCCGTCGAGCATCCCGCTGGTGCAGTATTACCGCGCGGCAAAAGCAGAGATCCGCGACCTGGAGCACAAGCAACTCAAGGCCGAGCACTCCAAGCAACGCTTCGAGCAGCGTCAGGAGCGCCTGCGCCGCGCTGAAGAACAGAAAGAAGCCGAGCGCCAGGCCCGCGCCGAGCGCGCCGCCCAGGCCAAGGCCGCACAAGCCGATGCAGCGCCAGCCGCTGTTACGGCGCCAGCCGACGATGCGCTGAAAAAGCTCAAGATCGCCGCCAGCATGGCCCAGGTCGCCCTGAAAAAGGCCGAGAAACAACTGGCAACCCACGACACCGCCGAACTGCAGGCCCAGGTCGACGAGCTGCGCAGCGCCGCCGAGGCCGCGCAACAAGCCCTGGAAACCGCCCAGGCCGCAGCACCTGCACCCGCCGCCAAACCCGTCGGCGACGATGCGCTGAAAAAGGCCAAGATCGACGCTGCCATGCTTAAGGCTCAGCTGCGCAAGCTGGAAAAACTCGAAGCCCCCGACGCCGACCAGCAGGCCGAACTGGCGAGCCTGCGCCAGCAACTGGAAGCGGCCGAGACAGTCCTCGCCAGCCTGCAAGAACAGGCCCCTGCTGCCGCCGCTAAACCCGCCGGCGACGAAGCACTGAAAAAAGCCAAGATCGACGCCGCCATGCTCAAGGCCCAGTTGCGCAAACTGGAAAAACTCGAAGCCCCTGACGCCGACCAGCAAGCCGAGCTGGCCCGTCTGCGCCAGCAACTCGAAGACGCCGAGAAAGTCCTCGCCAGCCTGCAAGAACAGGCCCCCACTGCCGCCGCCAAGCCGGCCGGTGACGACGCGCTGAAAAAAGCCAAGATCGAGCTGGCGATGAAACGCGCCGAGCTGAAGAAAGCCGAAAAGGCCGCTGCCGACGAAGCCAGCCTGCAGCCGCTGCGCGATGCCCTGGCAAGCGCCGAGCAGGCGCTGCACGCTGCTGAAGCGGCCTCAGGCAAGCCGGCACCGGAGCTGGTACGCCGCGAGCAGCCAGGCGTGGACGACACGCTGAAAGCCCTGAAAACCGAAGTCGCCTTCGCCCGCGCCGATCTGCGCAAGCTGGAGCGTGACGCGCAGGCGGCGCCCGACGCGCTGGAGCAGGTCCGTCAGCGCCTGGCCAACGCCGAAGGGCAACTGGCCGAGCACAGCAACACACAGCCCCCCATCAGCTAATGCAGCCCGTGCCGCGCGAACACTGCGCGGACGATACCCACAACCGGAGCGTCAATGGCCCTGCCCCGCATCACATCGCCCCATGCCACGGGCAGCAACCGCACCCAGCAGGTCATGCTGCAGGTGCTGTTGGCCACGCTGCCGGGCATCTTCGCCCTGACCTGGCTGTTCGGCGCCGGCACCCTGTTCAACCTGCTGTGGGCCAGCCTCTGTGCCCTGGGCTTCGAGGCCGCGCTGCTGGCGGCGCGCAAGCGGCCGGTGCAGTTCTTTCTCAAGGACTGCAGCGCCCTGCTCACCGCCGTACTCCTGGCCCTGGCCCTGCCGCCCTACTCGCCCTGGTGGCTGACCCTGGTTGCCTGCGGCTTTGCCATCGGTTTCGGCAAGCAACTCTACGGCGGCCTGGGGCAGAACCCGTTCAACCCGGCCATGCTCGGCTATGTGGTGGTGCTGATTTCCTTCCCGCTGGAGATGACCAGCTGGCCGGCGCCGCATAGCATCGGCCTGGTCGAAGGGCTGGGGCACATCCTGGGCATTGCCAGCCTGCCCGATGGCTGGGTGCAAGCCACGGCGCTGGATGCCCTGAAGATCAATAAGAGCCTGACCATCAATGAGCTGCACGCCACCAGCCCAGCCTTTGGCTACCTCGGCGGCGCTGGCAGCGAGGCGGTCAACCTGGCGTTTCTCGCCGGCGGCCTGTACCTGCTGCACAAGCGCCTGTTCAGTTGGCACGCGCCAGTCGGCATGCTCGCCGCGCTGTTCGTCATGAGCCTGCTGTTCTGGAATGGCAGCGGCTCGGACTCCAACGGCTCGCCGCTGTTTCACCTGCTCACCGGCGCGACCATGCTCGGCGCCTTCTTTATCGTCACCGACCCGGTCAGCGGCGCCACCAGCAACCGCGGCCGGCTGATCTTCGGCGCTGGCGTGGGCATCCTGGCCTACGTGATCCGCGCCTGGGGCGGCTACCCCGATGGCGTCGCTTTCGCCGTGCTGCTGATGAACCTGGCCGCCCCGACCATCGACTACTACACGCGGCCACGCACCTACGGGCACCGCAAACCCACAAACGGCTTCAAGGTGGGGGACTGAATATGCTGCCGGAAATCAGCCGCTCGATGCTCAAAAACGCCCTGGTCCTCGGCCTGTTTGCCGTGGTCACGGTCGGCGGGGTCACCCTGATCCAGCAAGCCACTGCAGGGCGCATCGAGGCCGCCGCCCGCGCCGCCCAGGTGCGCGCCCTGGGCGAGATCCTGCCACCGGGCAGTTATGACAACGACCTGCTCGACGCCAGCATGAGCCTGCAGGACCCACTGCTTGGCGGTCGAGGCGCCCAACCGGCGTACCGGGCGTACAAAGACGGCCAGCCCAGCGCAGTGATCCTGCAGGCCACCGCGCCGGATGGCTACAGCGGCGCCATCGAGCTGCTGGTGGGCATCCGTACCGACGGCCAGGTCGCTGGTGTGCGCGTGCTCAAGCACCGCGAAACGCCCGGCCTGGGCGACAAGATCGAGCTGGCCAAGAGTGCCTGGATCCACAGTTTCGCGGGCAAGTCGCTGAACAACCCCGATGAATCGGGCTGGGCGGTGAAAAAGGACCGTGGCGACTTCGATCAGTTTGCCGGCGCCACCATCACCCCGCGCGCCGTGGTCAAGGCGGTGCACAATGCCCTGCTGTACTTCCAGGCCCATCGCGCCAGCCTGCTCGGCTTGCCGGAGACACAGCCATGACCCGTTACCGCGACATCACCGTAAATGGCCTGTGGAAGAACAACCCGGCCCTGGTGCAACTGCTCGGTCTCTGCCCCCTGCTGGGTGTGAGCAACTCCACGGTCAACGCCCTCGGCCTGGCGCTGGCCAGCGCGGTGGTGCTGATCTGCTCCAACACCGCAGTCTCGCTGGTGCGCGGGGTGGTCAATACGGCAGTTCGCCTGCCGGCCTTCGTGATGATCATCGCCGCCCTGACCACCTGCATCGAGTTACTGATGCAGGCCTTTACCTACGAGCTGTACCAGATCCTCGGCATCTTTATTCCGCTGATCACCACCAACTGCGTGATCCTCGGCCGCGCCGACGGCTTTGCCGCCAAGCACGACCCGGCGCGCGCCGCCTACGACGGCCTGATGATGGGCATTGGCTTCGGCCTGGTGCTGGTGCTGATCGGTGCCGCGCGCGAACTGCTTGGCACAGGCGCGCTATTTGCCAATATGCACCTGCTGTTCGGCCCCATCGCCAATGACTGGCAACTGACCCTGATCGCGGACTACAAGGGCTTTTTGCTGGCGATTCTGCCGCCCGGCGCCTTTATCGTTCTGGGCCTGCTGATCGCCGGCAAGAACCGCATCGACCAGGCCCTGGCCGAGCGCGCCAAGGCCGCCGCCCCTGAAGCACCCGCGCAAAGCCGCCGGGTACGGGTCACCGGGGTGATCGAATGAACGCAGCCAAACGCCTGGAAATCTTCCGCCGCCTGCACGAAGACAACCCTGAGCCCAAGACCGAGCTGGCCTACAGCACGCCGTTCGAGCTGCTGGTGGCGGTGACCCTGTCGGCCCAGGCCACCGATGTCAGCGTCAACAAGGCCACCGCCAAGCTGTTCCCCGTGGCCAACACCCCGGAGGCCATCTACGCCCTCGGCGTCGACGGCCTGTCGGCATACATCAAGACCATCGGCCTGTACAACAGCAAGGCGAAGAACGTCATCGAAGCCTGCCGCCTGCTGATCGAAAAGCACGGCAGTCAGGTACCGGACAACCGCGAAGACCTCGAAGCCCTGCCCGGCGTCGGCCGCAAGACCGCCAACGTGGTGCTCAACACCGCTTTTCGCCAGTTGGCCATGGCGGTGGACACGCATATCTTCCGCGTCAGCAACCGCACCGGCATCGCCCCAGGCAAGAATGTGGTGGAAGTGGAAAAGAAGCTGCTCAAGTTCGTGCCCAAGGACTATCTGCTCGACGCTCACCACTGGCTGATCCTGCACGGGCGCTACGTCTGTGTGGCGCGCAAGCCGCGCTGTGGCAGTTGCCGTATCGAAGATTTGTGCGAATACCGCGAGAAAACCTCGAACGATTGAGCGTCAGAGGTTTTTCCATGCCAGTCGATTGAAAAAATCTTTTTTACCCGCCCGCTGTTTCTCTATATAAGGTGCGCAATCGCCCCCGTAGCCTGGAGTGAATGCAATGAGCACCGGCAAAGAGAATCTTGAACTCGAAGACGACTTCGTCGCGGAAGACGCGGATGATGCCGAAGCACCGGTCGAAGTGGCGAAAACCAACCTGACCAAGCGCCGCATCATCGACAACTTCCTCGAAGAACGTCGCCTGCACAAACAACTGGCCGAGTACGACTTCGATATTTGAAGCCCCTCACCAACAAAAAGCCCCGTCCAGGTAGCCTGGCCGGGGCTTTTTTGTTGGCTGTGTTGCACGGCGTCAATGCTTTTCGTGAGAGCCGCGCCCCGCGGCGAATGCCATGGGCAACGCCGAAATAACTGAATGGCTGCAATCGATTCGCCCCGAGGCGGGGCTCCTACGCGCGTTCGCGGGTTCACACAGGTGCTGCGTTATGACCTGCATAGCCTTAAACAGGAGCCGATTCACTCGACTAAGTGCTGGCCGCATTCAACAACGTCAACTCATCGGCGCTCAGCACAAGATCTGCCGCCTCAACCAGCATAGGCAATTGCGCAGGGCTGGTGATGCTTGCGATAGGCGCACTGATGCCGGGTTGCTGCCTCAGCCAGGCCAGGGCAACACTGGCTTGGCTGACTGCACGCTGCTGAGCAACGCTCAGCAGGGCTGCCAGGATCCGCTGCCCGCGTGGGGTGAAGTAACGCTGCAGATCTTCAGCACGCGGGTGCCCCTGAATATCTGCGACATCTCGGTACTTACCCGTGAGAAAACCGGACGCCAAGCTGAAGTAGCTGACTACTCCGATGTGATTATCCAAGGCAAAGCCCTGGATGCTCTGCTCAAAATCGGCACGATCATGCAGGTTGTACTCTAGCTGCAGCACATCGTAGCGAGGCAGCCCCTCGCGCTCACAGGCACGTGCTGCTTGCAGTTGCTCCAGGCTGTAATTGGACGCCCCGATCGCCCTGACCTTGCCCGCGCTAATCAATGCTTGATACGCGCTCAGGGTCTCTTCGTGGGGTGTTTGCGTGTCGGGAAAATGGGAAAAGTACAGGTCGATGTAATCGGTATTCAGTCTGCGCAGCGAATCCTCCACCGCCTTGGTTATGCAGCCGCGGGACAAGCCGCCTGTACCGTCGCCTATGTCTGCACCTACTTTGGTAAATAACGTGAGTCGGTCACGCAGGCTGCGATTACGCGCGATCCAGGCACCAATCACTCGCTCCGACTCGCCCCCAACATGGCCGTCAACCCAAACGGAATACATATCCGCCGTGTCGATGGTGGTGATACCCGCCTCGAAGGCGGCGCTCAGCACCGACAGCGAGGTGCGCTCGTCAATCGTCCAACCGAATACATTGCCGCCTAGAACGACCGGCGAGATAGTGAGGCCCGTCTGGCCCAGAACCTTGGAATGCATGGCCCCTCTCCTCTTAGCAAACCGCGATATGAGAGTCGGCGCGGGGCTCGCAACCGCCACAGAGCACGCCGCTGTGCGGATCGCGAAGAATGATCTGCCCGCGCCCGTAGTCAGTAAGGTCATGGGCAATCTGCACGGCATGGCCACGGCGCGACAAGGCCATCGCCAGGTCACGTGAGGCCGCCTGTTCGATGCCCACTTGCTGGCCACCGAGCCACTGCCAGCGCGGTGCATCCAGCGCCGCCTGAGGGTTGAGGCCGAAGTCGACCAGGTTCATGACCATCTGCACATGCCCCTGGGGCTGCATGTAGCCGCCCATCACACCAAACGGCCCAAGCGGTGTATCGCCGCGACTGAGAAAACCCGGAATGATCGTGTGGAAGGTTTTTTTACCCGGTTCGAGGCTGTTGACATGCCCCTGGTCGAGCCTGAACTCCGCGCCCCGGTTTTGCAGGGCAATACCGCTGTTCGGCAGGACCACACCGGAGCCGAAACCGTGGTAATTGCTTTGGATGAACGAGACCATATTGCCGTCGTCGTCAGCGGTCGCCAGGTAAACCGTGCCGCTGGCTTGAGGATCGCCGTATTGCGGTTCACGGGCAGTGTCGCCAATCAAAGCACGGCGCTGTTCGAGATAAGCAGGGCTGAGCAACGCCTCTACTGCCACGCGCATGTGCTCAGGATCAGTGATGTGTTGAAAGCCATCGGCATAGGCCAGCTTCATCGCTTCGAGCTGGCGGTGCCAGGTCTGGGC
Organism: Pseudomonas cuatrocienegasensis; assembly: GCF_900110925.1. GTDB lineage: Bacteria > Pseudomonadota > Gammaproteobacteria > Pseudomonadales > Pseudomonadaceae > Aquipseudomonas > Aquipseudomonas cuatrocienegasensis. The sequence continues at coordinate 219,109 of NZ_FOFP01000002.1, forward strand.
ACTGTCGCGCTGGTCGAACTCGAAGCCCTCGAGCATCTTGAGGGTCATCAGAGCGATCAGGCCCTGGCCACTCGGCGGAATCTCCCAGACATCAACACCTCGATAGTTGACGCTGATCGGCTCAACCCAGCGAGCCCGATAATCGTTCAGGTCTGTGGCGCGCAGGTAACCGCCAGTGGCACGGGCATGAGCGTCAAGACGCTCAGCCAGGGCGCCGCGATAGAAACTCTCACAATTGCTGGCTGCAAGCTCAGCCAACGTCTGTGCCTGGGCTGGATTGCGAAACAGCTCACCCGCCTTGGGGGCACGGCCATTGATCAGAAAGGTTTCGAACCAGGCCTCCAAAGCAGGGCTGCGATGCGCCGTGAACTCCTGCAAGGCTATCTGCCATTGGTGAGCGACCACCGGCGATACCGGAAAACCCTCGCGCGCCAACTCGAACGCCGGCTGTAGAAGTTCGGCAAACGGCAGACGACCAAACCGCGCGGACAACTCTGCCCAGGCCGAGGGGCACCCTGGAACCGTTACCGGCGTCCACCCGTAAATCGGCATTTGCGCGTGCCCTGCAGACACGACTGCCTCGCGACTCAACTGCGCAGGCGCATAGCCGCTGCCATCCAACCCGTACAGACGGCCCTTGACCCAGACCAGTGCAAAGGCATCGCCACCGATACCGCAACCTGTTGGCTCCACCACCGTCAACGCGGCCGCTGTCGCAATAGCCGCATCGATAGCGTTACCGCCACGACGCAGCATACTGATACCCACTTCGGCCGCCAGCGGCTGTGAAGTAGCGACCATCCCGCGCCGGGCAAAAACTGCCTGACGCTGGGACGCATAGGGGTATTGATGAGCAGAGAAATCGAACATGGACAGGTACTCAAAATAAAAAACCTGCGTGCTGCTCAGAGCACGCGACTGAGGAAAGCACGGGTGCGTGGATGTTGTGGCTGGCTGAAAATCTGTTCCGGCGGGCCTTGTTCAATCAACTCGCCCTGATCGAGGACCACCACACGGTCAGCGACCTCGCGGGCAAAGCCCATTTCATGGGTCACCACGACCATGGTCATGCCCTCCTCTGCAAGCTCCTTCATTACCTGCAGGACTTCACCCACAGTCTCAGGGTCAAGGGCACTGGTAGGCTCGTCGAACAACATTGCCTGCGGCTTCATTGCCAGCGCCCGGGCGATGGCAACCCGCTGTTGCTGCCCGCCGGAGAGCTGCGCGGGGTAATGATCGGCCTTATCGGTCAACCCCACCCGCCCCAACAATCGCCTGGCATCCTCCAACGCAGCTGCGCGACTCACACCCAGTACCTGGATGGGCGCCTCGATGATGTTTTCCAACGCGGTCATGTGCGGGAACAGGTTGAAGCGCTGGAAGACCATGCCGATATCACGCCGTTGTCGGGCGATATTGCGCTCGGTATCGCGAACCAGGCTTCCGTCAGGGCGCTCGCGATAGCCCATGGCCTGGCCATTGACGCGGATACGCCCGGCCTGGATGTCTTCGAGCAGGTTGATACAGCGAATAAAGGTGGTCTTGCCGGAACCAGACGCGCCGATCAGTACCACCACCTCCCCCCGCCGTACCTGCAAGGAGATGCCTTTGAGAATCTGCAGCTCACCAAACGACTTGTGGATACCTGAGGCTTCGATAACAAATTCATCATTCAGAGATGTCATTTCAACGCCCCCTCAACAACTTCATGGCCTGCCGACCAAACATCCGACTGCTGGCAGGAGGTGCTGACTGACTGAATCGCACCTCCAGCCAACGCTGGAAGAATCCCCACAGGGTGGTCAGAAGCAGGAAGTAAATCGCCACGACCAGGTACAGCTCGAACACCCGGAACGTCGCCGAGGTCACCATCTGGGTGCTCAGCAGCAACTCCTGCACGCCGATCACACTCACCAGCGTGGTGTTCTTGAGCATCACGTTGAACTCGTTGCCAATCGGCGGCACGATCACCCGGAACGCTTGCGGCAGGACAATGCGGCGCATCAGTTTGCCAAACGTCATACCCAGGGAGCGGGATGCTTCGTATTGGCCCTTATCAACCGCGCCAATACCGGCGCGGATGATCTCAGCCATGTAAGCCCCCTCGTTGAGGCCCAGGGCAATGATTGCCGCCTGGATATTGCCCGGCAGAATGAACCAGCCCAGATCGATATCCTCGAAACGAAAGATGCCGCCCGCAGCAAGGGCGGTATAGAGGAAAACGATCTGCACCAGCAGCGGCGTACCTCGCATCAGCCACACGTAGAAGCGCACGGGATACTGCAGCAAGGGGTTAGTCGACAAACGCATCAACGCCGCCGCCAATCCAAGGGCACACCCCAGGACCATGGCCGACACGCTGATCACGCAGGTCAGCCATAAGCCATACAAGTAGACGTCGCTAGGTTGCAGCAGGTACTGCCAGAAAATATCCCAATTGAAATCCACTGCTCAGCCCTCAATCCAGCTTGTCGCTTTCGACATGCCACTTGCGCAGCAGGGCCATATAGCTGCCGTCTTCACGCATATCCTCAAGGGCCTGTGCAACGGCAGCACTCAACAGGGCATCGTCCTTGCGGATACCAAAACCGGTCAGAATCCGGCTGAAGGCCGGGACCGCCTCCTGAAACAGATCAGGTGCCATGCCTTGGTAGTAACCAGCGGTCTCCACCGTGGTGCCATACGCATCGGCCTGGCCAATGCGCAGCGCCTGGAAGGCATCTGTATCGGTGTTGTAAGCCACCAGTTTCATGGGTGGACTGCCGGCCTCGGCAAGCTTCTTATTTTCTTCCTCGAGCAGCGTTCTGATCGTCGAGCCGTTGAGCACGGCCACCTTCAAACCCGAGAGATCAGCCAGCGCATTGACCCCCTTAGGATTACCTTTGGGCACAACCACTGACTGGCTGGAGTACATGTAATTGACGATGTCGATCACTTCACGCCGTTCAGGCTTGTCGAAAAGCTGATCGGCAATCATGTCGCACTGACCTGCCAACAACGCGGGCAGCAACCCGGAGAAAGGAATAACGCGCCAGGTTACTTGCTTGTTACCCAGATGCTCGGCCAGCGCAGTACCAAGGTCGACCGTCAACCCGGTGGGTTGTTGAGTGGCATCGAAAAATACCAGCGGTGGTGAATCCATGCCCGAGCAGTAGGTTAGTTTTGCGGCGTCCTGCAGACGCTCGGGCAGCTCAGGCGCTGCAAACACTGAAGGAACGGTTAGAGCAAGTACAAAGGCGCCGAGCGTTTTTCTGTAGTGGGGCATGACGACACTCCGATTGCGATCAGGGACTGGCAGTATTTGAATAGCGAGGAGCAAGCAGACGGGTCAGACGCCCGTTTCGAGAAAGCGCACTAGCTCAGGGACAGTGCCCTCAATGTGTTCACGGACCACACGCTCGGCTTGGTCAGGATCGCCATTGCGCAAGGCGTCGAGGATGACCGCGTGTTCCTGACGGGCACTCAGGGGTTTGTCGGCATGCTGCAACCAGAGGCGCATATGCGGCTCAATCACCGAGTACAACGCGGTGATCTGGCGCATCAGCCGAGGGCGCCCGCTCAGACTGCAGAGGTATTCATGGAAAGCCCGGTGGCGGCTGACCCATTCGGCGCTGTCGTCGCGAAAGTCATCCATGTCATCCAGCAGGCGCTCAAGCATGCTCAGGTGTCGGGCAGTGATTTTTCCGACCGCGACCCGGATCGCCAGCCCTTCGAGCGCACTGCGCATCTCGAAGACCTCATGCATTTCATCGATATTCAGGCCACTGACGATGGCGCCTCGGTTGGGTCGCAGGGTTATCAACCCCTCTGCCGCCAGCCTGCGAAACGCTTCGCGCACCGGCATACGGCTCATGCCGACTTCACCGGCGATGTCATCGGCGATTAAACGATCACCTTTGCGGTACTGGCCTTTGCAGATGGCATCGAGCAGATAGCCATAGGCTTCTTCCTCGGCGGTCATCGGTTGCTGAGCAGTATGTGCAGGTACTATTCGCATAAAGAATCCTCTTTGGATTTTTGTATCCAATTATCCAAAGTGAATGCAGAGGGCATGCCAGAAAATTAAAAGCCCTTCTAACATTCTGTTTTCAATAGAAATCGTGCTGCGAGGTCGCGCTGTGAGTACAAAGGTAGAGAGGTCTTAATGTCATAAAACGGGGCACAACACCCCAAAATGAAGCGCGGGGTTACGGCAGGTAACGCGCCAACATCCGCTCAATCAGCGAGGACGCGACGGTGCCGGTCGGCAACTACTCGGCTTGGGGCCAAAGAGGTGTCATCAAGACGCGTGATGGGGCGGGAGATACATGCTGCTGCGGGATAACCGCAGCGCAGGAGAAAGGTCCAGCACGGAGCTGGACCTTGAAGGGTTTTACTTACCGGTACGTATGGCGTTCCAGGTACGCATGCGAATGCGCTCAACGTTCTGCGGCAATGCTTTGAGCACAAACAGCGAAGGCAGCCTGTCAGCCGGTATATACATGTTCGGGTTATCGCGGACGCTGGGGTCAACCAGGGCGGTGGCATCCTTGTTGGCGTTGGGGTAGCCAATCGCGTTGCTGGCCTTGGCAATGACGTCGGGGCGCATCATGTAATCGAGAAACGCATGCGCTTCGTCACGATTCACCGCGCCCTTGGGGATGGTCATCACATCCGACCAAAGCGGAGCGCCTTCTTTGGGCAGGATCATGTCGATTTTGACGCCCTTACCGGCAGCGTCAGCCAGACGCGTTGCCAGCGCAACACCACCGGACCAACCTATACCGACGCAGATATCACCGTTCGCCAGGTCCATGCCATAACGTGACGAGCTGAAGTAGTTGATATAGGGGCGAATCGAGATCATCAGCTCTTGGGCTTTGCGGTAGTCCTCTGCACTGGTGGAGTGTGAAGGCAAACCCAGGTAGTGCAGCGTAATGGGTAAAATCTCATTGGCCGCATCGATAAAGCCGACGCCACACTTGGCCAGTTTGGCGATATTTTCTTCCTTGAAGATCAGGTCCCAGCTGTCCAGCTTCGCATCCGGACCAAGCGCCTTGCGAACCATATCGACGTTATAGCCGATCAGTGTCGTGCCCCACATATAAGGGATCGCATATTGGTTACCCTGATCACCCGTGGCCGCCAAGTTGGTCATAAAGGACTCATCCAGGTGCGACCAATTGTTTAACTTGCTGCGATCCAACGGCTCGAAGGCGCCCGCCTGAATAAATTTGGCCAGGTTGGCTGCACTGGGGAACACCACGTCATACCCGGAGTTACCCGTGAGCAGCTTGGATTCAAGCATTTCAATGCTGTCGAATACGTCGTAGACCGGACGAATACCGGTCTCGGCTTCAAAGTCCTTGAGAATGTCCCCAGGCAAGTATTCCAGCCAGTTGTAAATTCGCACCGTGCGTTGTTCTGCAACTACCGAACTGCTGACGACAGTAAGGGCTATTGCTGCCGTGATAAAACGTACCAAAGAATTCATGTGACTCTCCCGATGCACCAGCCAGACTGGTGCAGCTTCATTAATAACGATAAGTGAAATACATTTCGACAGCGGAGAAATCTTTGTCCGCCAGCAGTTGTTTGGCGGCTGCCTTGGGCTGTACCCAGTTATACGAGAACGAGGTGTACAAGCGCGGGGTAGGCGTCCAGTCGAGGTAGATCACACTTTCGTCGGCAAAGCGTCGGTCGCTGACCGGTGCGCCGAACAGATTTTTTTCATCGAGAGAGAACTGATAATGCATGGCACCCACGGTAACCGTAGGGTGTACATGGGTTTTGAGAGACCAGGTGTGAACAGTCTGGTTGCTGTTGTTGAGCAGGTAGTTACCCACCACATCGCCAATCAGCCAGGTGCCCCAGTCGATAAAGCCCTTGCTCAGCGAGTCCCAGGCTTCGCGCTTGTTATCGCCCAGGGTTTCATCGCCGGAGAAATAGGCATAGCGGTAGCCAAGCACCGGCTGCAGCGGTAGATCACTGAACGCGTACTCGGCCTTGGCATACCAGGCTTTGGCGTCATACTCGACCCCACTGCCCTCGCCGCCCTGGATCGCGTATTCGGCGTTCAGGGTCAGGTCATCAATGCCCGGCAACTTGGCGTTCAACGCACGCAGGTTGTAGACCTCCATGCCCTCGCGCGGGATCGCCAGGTTGGATGAGCGCTCCTCAGAGTCGAGTTTCATCGCCATTGCGCCAAAGGTTGCTACCTCGGGCACTGTGTAATCGACGTTTACCCCGTTCATGCGGTAATCACCGAGGTGGTCATCGGTGCGCAGGCTGAATGCCTGTACAGCCAGCGCGTCGCGCGACCAGGCGAGTACCGCTGAGTCACGAAAGGCCGTGCGCGGGCCTAACCAAAAAGCGCCATCGTTGTGAAAATCGAGGTTGCCATCCATGACGATAAAGCCAGTACCAATCATGTAATCCTGGCGCCCGGCAGTGAAGCGCCAGTTACCGGCGCGAAAGCCCGCATACGCCTCCTCTACCGAGACACGGCCATCGGAGCTGCGCGTAAAGCCGCCCGCATCACCGTCACCAAAAGTCGAAGCCGCGACGACCGAGCCCTTGGCCAGCCAATCGAAATCCGGATTCAGCGCGTAGTTGAAGCTGACCGCTGGCTTGACATAGACCTCCTGCCAGTCGGCCCGTTTACCGGTGTTTTCACCGCTGCGCGTGTCAACCCGGCCTGCGCCGAAGTTGACGTTACGCGTGCTGATGGACGCGCCACCGGCAGTAAGGTTGACCTCGCCAGAAAGGTCGCCTTCCTCGAAGGTGTAGCCGGCCATGGCGGCGGGGCTGACCAATATGGCAACAGTCAGCAATGAGGGAACATAGGGGACTCGCATCATGGGTTGCTCCTGGTTGATTGTTTTTGTGTCACAGGGCAGTTTTCAGGCGACAACCGTCGCCACCGCGCTTACAGCGCAAGGCCGACAGGCAGTGCCTGTCGGTGACTTTTTCTTGTAATAGGGCTCAGCCGGCGTAATGACGGGCCAGGGCGCGCAGCGCACGCACGTTGTCGGGGTCAAACACGCTGACGGCTTCCGGCAGCGACGACTGCTTGACGATCACCACATCGGCGTCACGATCGACAAACAGGTATTGCCCACTGATGCCGCAGGCCATTAGCGCCTGGCTGTGGTCGTTGAACACGTACCACTGGCTGCGGTACGAGGCGCCAGGCGTCCAGTTGCTGAACTCTTCGTTAGCGGCGTAGATCGCTGGGTCGCTGCCCTGCGCAATGGCGTCGACAACACGCGAATCAAGCACTCGACGCCCGTCACACAGGCCGTCATTGGCCAGCATCAGGCCAAACCGGGCGATGTCTCGTGCGGTGGCGCTGTAGCCTGCGCCGGCCACACCCCGGCCCCAGGGATCGGCCATGAAATAACCGTCACGCTGGCAGCCCAGTTGCTGCCAAACGTCGGCCAGCATCTGCGCGCACGCCTTGCCGCTTGCACGCTCCATCACCCAGGCCAGAGCTTCTGTGGTGGCGGTGACGTAATGGAAGAAGCCGCCGTGTTCGCCTTTTTTAAGCAGCGACGGCAGGTACTGATAAAGCGAGGCGTGCTTGGCGTAAGCCGCTGGCGCGGGCTGGAAGCCGCAGGCGTAGCCGAACTGGGAGCTCTCCGAGGTGGGGTCGTCGTAACGCTCGGTGTAGGCGATGCCCACGGCCATATCCAGAAGCTGGCGGACCGTTGCATCGGCAAACGCACTGCCGGCGAATTCAGGCACATAGTGGTCAGCCCGCAGCTGCGGGTTCATCACCCCCTCGCAAATGAGCTGCTCTGCCAGCACACCGATCAGCGACTTGGTCACCGAAAACATGATGTGACGGTCGCTGGGCGTCTGGCCATTGAAGTAACGCTCGTACTTGACCTGCCCACGGTGCAGCACGATGAACGCATCGCAGTGGCTGGCCAGCAGGTGCTCATCCAGGCGAACCGTCAGCCCGCAGATGCTTTCAAAGCTGAACCCATCCAGGTCCTCTGCGGCCACCGGCAACCTGCTCGGCGCGCCCTCGCCTGCCGCGACGGTGATGCTGGGGCGCAGCCTGGCGAGGTGGCGGAAGCCCCATTTGTTGAACGGCGGGCTCATCCAGTTTGCCCAGGTCACGCGTTGCGCCTCAGCGGGCGGGAAGCCCGTCATGAAGGTGTCAGGGCGAACGTCACTCAGCAGCGCCTCGTGAGCATCGGCGTAGTGCCGGGCGAGTTTTCGAGCGGTAGGCGAATCAGTGTGAAGCGACATAGAACAGGTTCCTGTCTGGAGCTCTGCGCTTGGCAGATGTGACAGAATAATTAATCGACTAAATTGCTTTAGTCAATAAAATATTTTTACAAGAAAGCGTTAGCCGTTATGCTGGCCGTCACGCACCCATGAGCTTCAGGAGCACGCCTTGACCGGACTGCGAGAACGACAGAAAAAAATGCGCCGCCAGGCCATCAGCCGGGCTGGGGTCAAGCTGTTCGAGCGCAAGGGTTTTCAGAGCACGACGATTGAGCAGATTGCTCAGGAAGCTGGGGTCTCAGCGCCAACAGTCTTCAAATACTTTGGCTCGAAACATGAAATTCTGGTGGAGATGCTGCAAGAAGGTGATCAGCGCGCCATCAGTGAGGCCCGCGCACATATTGCCGAGATGGATGACCCGCTCGACGCCCTCTGCTACCTTGAAAAAGTTCTTGTTGATCAAGCACTTGCAATGCTTCCAGCGCCTATCTGGCGTGAACTTTTGCTGCACGTACTCAGTGGCGGCCTCAACGGTTTGCCAGGCAGTTACAAGCGCATGAATGACGTCTTGCGCGGAGAGATCGCCGGGCTTTTACGCGAGTTACAAAATGCTGGAAAACTACGCGCTGACCTGGATGTTGACCTGGCCGCCTTTCTGCTCAATGACTACTCGCACTTGCAACTGCTGCGGCTGACAAGTAGCGAGCCCCTCGACCTGGAAACCCATCGCCAACAGGTTCGTCAGACCTCTGGCTTGATTCTCTATGGGATGGCCGCGCATGGCCCAGCCAAGGCCGACTAAGCCTTGCCCTGGGCGCGAGCAGCCTGGCACCGCTCAACGCCTGCCGCCTCACACGCGAAAGCGGCTCAACAACCGCACCTGAGTCGCTACCTGTTCGTCGATGGCACGGGTCTGCTGGGCCGATACACGGGCCGAGCGGGTCAGCTCATCACTGACACTCCGGATACGCTCGACAGCAGTGTTTATATGCTCAGCAACCGCACTTTGCTCCTCCGCGGCGCTGGCGATCTGCCCATTCATCTCGGCAATGGTCACCACGGCGCTGCCAACGCTGTAGAGCGACTCCACCAGTTCGGCAAACAGTTGGCCGGTCTCGCTGACCTGCTGCTGATTGATGGCCATTGAGCGCACCACCGCATGCATGTCACCCTGTAGCGCCTCGATAATGCTGTGGATCTCCTGGATCGAGTTCTGCGTACGCTGCGCCAGGCCACGCACTTCGTCCGCGACAACCGCAAAACCTCGTCCCTGATCCCCAGCCCGTGCGGCCTCAATGGCCGCATTCAAGGCTAGCAAATTGGTCTGCTCGGCAATCCCGCGGATCAGGCTTAACACCACACCAATGCGCTCGCTCTTTAGGGAAAGGGCCTTGACCTGCTCATTGGTTGCCGCCAACTCCACGCCTTGCAGGGCCACGATAGCGGTCGTTCGGTCAATCAGGTCGGTGCCGTCTTCAATGGTCCGCAAAATACCGTCAGTGGCTGACGATGCAGAAGCGGTATTGCGGGCAACTTCGTGGGCCGACAAGCGCATTTGCTGCATGGCGGTGGCCACATGGTCAATATCGCCGCGCTGCTGCTCCGTGGCGGCAAGGTTGGCGTGCACGCCCTGCACAGAATCAACCGCAGCGGTATTGAGCACCTGCATGGCTGCTTTGATGCTGGCGATGATCGGCTGCAACACATCCAAAAAGTGATTAATGCCACGACTCAACGCGCCCAGTTCGTCTTGCCGGACGTAGTTTATCCGGCGCGACAGATCACCCTCTCCCGCCCCCAACTCATCGACCATTGCGGCCATGCCACGCAGCGGGTTGACGATTGCGCGCGAGGCAAATGCCATCAAGGCCAAGCCCAAAAGACTGGCAACAACCCCCAGCACCAGCTCGAAGCGGATCGACCGCTGCAACTGCGTGTTCAAGCGGCGCTGCAAGCTGGTGATCGGTTCGAATGCCTGCTCTGCCGGGACCTGCACACGAACGTTCCAGGGCTGTGCCCCGGTAATCGGCTGAAACGCCTGCTCGGCATGAATATCCTGCAAGCCATCTGCTCGCACGGTCTTGTCCGGCGCTTGCCAGGGCTGACCAAGAACACTGGCGTCAGCCGTAGTAGCCGCCACCAGATTGGCCGAACTAAGCAGCCAGACAACGCTGTCTTGCCCTGGCAAGGCCCGTTGCGCACGCTGCGCCAGAACCTGCAACTGTTCGAGCAGGATATCCACGCCCAGAACGGCGACGACCTTGCCATCGATGCGCACTGGCACCGTGAGGCTTGTCAGCAGCAACGCTTGCCCCGATGCACTGTCGAGGTAAGGACTGAGCAGGCAGGCGGCTTGCGTACGCAGGGGGCAGTCAAACCAGGTTCGGGCCGGGCGACCGTCGGTCATCGGGGTCTCATCGACCAAGGTCTTTTCGGCCGCCGCCACCTGTTCAAGCGTCTGCGGGCCCTGACGAAACCACACGGGGGCAAAACGCCCCTGCTCATTGCTGCCGCTTTGCGTCAGGCCAACAAAGGCTGCATCACGACCGTCCAGCGCATCGGGTAAAAACACCACATAGCTGCTGAGCAGCGCCGGGTTGGCATCGAGAAGTGAGCGTACCTGGGCCGTGAGGTGCTCACGCACGACCCCCTCCTCCTGCGGCAACTTGCGCGCCAGCGTCACCACACGTTCAATTTCTGCAGCGGCCTGTTCACCGGCACGCAACGTGTCGGCAAAAAACGCCTGCACACTGGCTGTTTGCGAGCGCACCGATTCCTCTACCCGCGCGTTGATCGAAGCGCCCAGGCTCGCTGATGCCTGCAGCTCAGCCTGGCGACTTAACGCCCGCATTTCGTACACGGAGGCGACGATGACCGTCAGTGCCAGCCCTGCGAGACAGACCCCCACCAACAGAATAACTTTGGCGCGCAACGTCATCAGCGATACCCCCTCACTTAACAATAAGAAAGCCTATGTCCCGGTTCTGTGGTGCACGGCGTCGATGTTTCTCGCAGCAGCTGTACCTGGCGGCGAATAGAGGTCATTGAGCGGTATATCAGCCAGTCCCAAAGCTTCGCATCGAGGGCTTCTGCCATACATGCGTTATGGTCGGCATGCGGCTGCGCCAGCCAGGGGCACCGGCAACAAAAAAGGCAACATCCTTGTTGCCAACCCAAAGGATCTGGCTTGTCGAAGATCGAAATACTCAGGTGCGGGCCGTATTAGGGGTTGACGTTGTTCTCGTCGGTACTCAGCGCAGCCAGGCTGTAACAGTGAATGAGCACTTCACTCGTAGTGGGGTAATGCACCTGACCAAAAAAGGCGTGCTGCGTCAGCCAGCCAAGCGGCCCCTCTGCCACCTGAAAACGTGGGGTACACGTACAGCTGTACTCAGCCTCAGGGATAGGCCAGACACCGAGCGCCTCCAACTCCCGCCCACGCGCTGTCAGCGTGAGCAACCCGATATTGTGGATGTTGATCAGCACGCCATCATCGGTGCGCAATTGGTAGCGCGCATCCAGGTCACCGACGCCGTCCTGACGCAGCAAGAACCAGTCGGCCCCACCGGGCAGGACCTCGCCGCGCAGAAGCGGGCCGCTGAAATGACCGCCAATGATCGGATAGTTGACGCGGTAGCCGTCGGCACATTTACCGACAACCTCACCCTCTGCGATTTGCGCAGTAATAGTCATCACCGGATGCGGGAAAGGATTCGGCATACCACGCATGATCGATACTCCAAATGGCCGCTGGCGCTCGCCGTGACAGTCAGAGGCATCACAGCCTCCTCACCGTTTGTTGTTATGGGCAGGTGAAATGCTGGAAGCACACCTTGATTAAATATTTAATTTATTAAAAATATTAAGTCAATAAAAATAAATATCTAGCCGTCAGCGCACCGACTCAGGCGCCTTACCAGCGAACAAGCAATGGTCAAAGGGTGTTTTAAATCAGTCGCTCCAGGCCGAGAGGGGCTGGCCTGGATGCGCTGTAGCAGTCGCTGGAGGGCGCGACCAGAGAGGGGGTCAGGACATGCGAGCGAGGTATTCGTCTGTAGAAAGGACTTCGGCGTAAGCGAATGCCAGTGCAGCCATAAATGCGGCATGTACCTGTGCCGCCGGCACAGTGATTTCGCCAAACGTCTGCTCATGGGTCGCGCAAGCATCGGCAATGACGGTATTGGCATAACCATAGTCCGCAGCCGCCCGCGTGAGCGCGTCCACACACATATGGCTCATGCTGCCGACGATGGTGAGTTGCTCAATGCCCTGCTCGTCAAGGATCGACTTCAGTGGGGTATCCAGAAACCCATTGATCTGGTGCTTCACCACCACAGGTTCGCCGGCAAGGCTGGCAACGCTGCTGTGAGTCTGTGCGCCCTCACTTCCAGACTGGAAAAACGGTGCATTCTCTTCAGTGGACTCATGCCGAATGTGCACCACAAACTGACCACTGGCGCGTGCGTGCGCCAGGATGCGTGCGGCATTGTCAGCGGCAGCCTCGACACCATCAAGAGGCCATTTACCGGCGGCAAAGTAGTCGTTCTGAATATCCACCAACACAAGGGCTCGCTTACTCATGACACACTCCATCAGTTGATTGCGGCTAAGAATAAGTAGACAGCCTATGGGCTGAGCAGGTGATTCGTGGATTGGCAAAACCGACATTCTTGGTGGAAGAACTGACAATGACTGACCCAGAGCCCGCGGTGCAGGTTGGCATCCTGCTTTACCCGGGCGCTCAGCGCGCAGCCGTTTACGGCCTCAGCGACATTTTCACGGTCGCCAACCAACTGCGGCGTGAGCACGCGGCCACACACCTGCCCGAGATTCATGTTAGCCAGTGGCAACTCGACGCCCAGGAGCTTGTGGCCTGTGCCGATGCACCCACTGGAGCACATTGCCCTGCCATGGTGATCGTGCCGCCGTGCCTGGGCGATCATCTCGACGCACTGACAGCACGTCCGTTCATTGCGACGATAAAGGCCTGGCACAACAGCGGGACGCTCATCTCCTCGGTATGTGCTGGCGTCTACCTGCTGGCGGAGGCCGGCCTGCTCAATGGCCGCTCGGCGACGACGCACTGGAGCCTGGCAAGCGATCTGGCAAACTATTATCCCGCCATAACGGTCGACGCCGACAAGATGATCATCGACCACGGCGATGTCATTACCGCCGGCGGCCTCATGGCCTGGACTGACTTGGGCCTGACCCTGGTCGAGCGCCTACTCGGCCCCAGCCTCGCAGCCGAAACAGCGCGTTTTCTGGTGTTGGATCAGCCCCGTCACTCACAACAATGCTTCAAGCGCTTCGTGCCCAACCTGGCCCATGGCGATGAGGTAATTGTTAAGGCCCAGCACTGGCTGCACGCCCATGATGGGCAAATTGGCGGTATCAGTCAGTTGGCGGCATACACCCATCTGGGCGAGCGCACCTTGCTGCGGCGCTTTCGCCACGCAACCGGACTGACACCAACCGAGTACTGCCAGGCGCTGCGCATCGGCAAAGCCTGTGAACTTCTGGAGTTGACAAACCGTTCCATTGAGCACGTTGCCTGGACGGTTGGTTACCGTGATACAGGCGCGTTTCGCAGGCTATTCAACAAGGCCACCGGATTAGCGCCTGCCCACTATCGCAGGCGCTTTGGCGTGGGGCACAAAACCTGATACCCGGCTAGCGCCCATGCTTGATGCACAGGCATCCGGGCAATTGCGCAGATTTGCTGGGCAATCAGATCTGCTACTGAGGGCGCTTAGGCGGCGCCCTGGCCAGCAGTTACTTGCCTGAGGCCGCGCAATCTATTCCCGCCATACTGGATCCAAGCGAACCGGGAAATTGCTCCCTCCTCCCCCCATATAAAACCGCAGGCCGTGCCGCTGGCCTCGGCCAATGTGCTTCAGCACGAACTGATCGTGCACGGCCAGGTCAGTCTCGGGCTGTGCTAGCGGAACAATGTCTGTTCGATTACCGAACGAAGGCGGCCCTGACTTATTGAGTAATGGATCCATTAATGAAAAGTTAGTCCCGTCTTACAAAAATAATTACGAGGACTGATCGCCATGCCCTGTCTTACACCTGCTTTCTCCTGTCCACCCACTCCGCTGGTTTCTCCGTGTCGCGCCCCTGCCTCGACCCTCTGACGGAGAACCACCCATGAACAATCAACTGCGCCACGCCGTGGATGCCGGTTCGATGACCCCTTTCCAGTGGACGGCCATCGGCATCTGTATCGTCTTGAATATGATCGACGGCTTTGATGTGCTGGTCATGGCATTCACCGCAGCCTCGGTGTCCGCCGAGTGGGGCCTCAACGGTTCGCAAATCGGCATGCTGCTCAGTGCCGGGCTGTTCGGCATGGCGGGGGGCTCATTATTTATCGCCCCCTGGGCCGATCGCGTCGGCCGCCGCCCCCTAATTCTGGGCTGTCTCGCCTTGTCGGGTGTCAGCATGATCCTGTCCGCGTACAGCCAGAGCCCGACCCAGCTGGGTCTGCTGCGCATGATCACCGGCTTGGGCATTGGCGGCATTCTGGCCAGCAGTAACGTCATCGCCAGCGAGTATTCGAACACCCGTTGGCGTGGGCTGGCGGTGAGCCTGCAGTCGACCGGCTACGCGCTGGGTGCCACCCTCGGCGGCATGATCGCCATTTACCTGCTCGGCCAGTTCGGGTGGCGCGCGGTGTTTCTCTTCGGCGGTCTGGCCACCCTCATCGCCATTCCGCTGACGATCGTCTATCTGCCCGAATCCATCGATTATCTGATCGCCCGTCGCCCCGCTGACGCACTGTCACGCCTGAACAAGCTAGCCCTGCGCCTCGGGCAGGCTCCGCTCAGCGCGATACCGGTCGGCAGTGCGTCCCCGGCCAACGCTGCAGGCACCTTCAAGCGCTTGTTCGCGCCGGACCTGCGCAACAGTACCCTGCTGTTGTGGATGGCCTTTTTCCTGGTCATGTTCGGTTTCTACTTTGTCATGAGCTGGACGCCGAAACTGTTGGTCTCCGCCGGGCTGTCGGCAGAGCAAGGTGTGACGGGGGGCGTGCTCCTGAGTGTCGGTGGCATCTTCGGCTCCACCCTGCTCGGCCTCGGCTCAGCCCGTTTCAAGCTCCACCAC
This sequence comes from Pseudomonas cuatrocienegasensis, assembly GCF_900110925.1. Taxonomy (GTDB): domain Bacteria; phylum Pseudomonadota; class Gammaproteobacteria; order Pseudomonadales; family Pseudomonadaceae; genus Aquipseudomonas; species Aquipseudomonas cuatrocienegasensis. The sequence continues at coordinate 234,436 of NZ_FOFP01000002.1, forward strand.
ATCCTGGCCCTGTTCATGGTGGTCACAGCCGTGCTGCTGGCTCTGTTCGTCGGCACGACATCCAACCTGACAGCGGCATTTGTCATCGGCGCCCTGATCGGTCTGTTCGCCAATGGTTGCGTAGCCGGGTTGTATGCCAGCTCACCACTGATCTATGACGCCTCGGTGAGGGCCACCGGGGTAGGCTGGGGGATCGGTATCGGCCGCATCGGCGCAATCATCTCGCCGCTGGTTGCAGGCCATCTGATTGATGCCAACTGGCACCCCAGCCAGCTGTATATCGCCTATGGCATGGTATTCCTGGCTGCCGCCTGCATCGTAATGCTCTTCCGTCTACCCGCATCCCGGCCTACGGCTGAGTTCGCCTGACGGCCAAGGTCAGGCCCCAAGCGGTTCGCGTATCGATTTGCGCTGCCGGAACGAGGTCTGAGCCGGAATGCTGCAAAGCAAAGGGCCTGCCTGATGGAACCGGGGGATCACTCTCCCGACACGACCAGGCAGACCTCGGTCATAGCTCACGACGAATGGCTTACACGCTAAACCCGTACAGATCCCACTCGACCTCAGTGACATGCAACGCAAGGCGCTGGTACTCCGCACGTTTGACGGCGACAAAGGCCTGATGCAGCGGCAGCCCTAACACCTCCCGCATGAAGGAGGAGTCTTCCAGGCGGTCGATTGCCTCCAGCCAGCTTCTGGGCAAGTCACTGATCTGGGCATCGTTGTAGCTGTTGCCCTCTGCCGCCGGCCCTGGATCGCATCTCTCCTCAATCCCCCGGAGCGCACCCGCCAGGGTGACGGCCGCCACCAGATAAGGGTTGGCATCCACCCCCGCCACCCGGTGCTCGAAATGCCGCGCCTTGCCGGATGTATTGGGCACCCGGATGGCCACCGTACGGTTCTCGAACCCCCAGGTATCGGAGGCTGGAGAATAGAGCACCGAGGCAAAACGCCGCCAAGAGTTGAGGAAGGGAGCCAACACCAGCATGGTATCGCCGATGGTCCGGCGCACACCGCCAATCGACTGCAGCATCAACGTACTCAGTGCGCCCTCTGCTGTATCGGCGTAGAGGTTTTCACCTGCCGGGTTTTCCAGCGAGAGATGCAGATGCATCCCGGAGCCCGCCTCCTGGCCAAAGGGTTTGGCCATAAAGCAGGCCTCCATGCCGAAACGCCTGGCTGCCGAACGTACCAAACGCTTGGCGATCACCAGGTCGTCGGCGGCGCGCATCAGATCACGGTAGCGGATAGTGAGTTCGTACTGGCCAACCGCGTACTCGGAGATCACCGACTCCAGCGGTATGCCCAGATGTTCGGCACCTTCGTAGATCATCTCGAAGAAGGGTGCCATTTCATCCAGCTCATCGACCGACATGGTGTTGCGATTCAGCGAACGTCGACCGGTCAAGGCATAGCGTGCAGGCTGGTAGGCACCTCGCGCATCGCGCTCACGATCAACCAGGTAGAACTCCAGCTCGAAAGCCCCCATGGGCGAGAAACCCAACGCCTGTGCAGCCTCAACATGACGCACCAGCGCCTGACGCGGATCGGCAGTGAACGGTGAGCCATCCGCCTCGAACATACTGACCAGAACCTGCCCCCGCTTGGCATGGGGCAACACCCCAAGCGTGCCGGGTATCGGCCAGCAGCGCTTGTCACCGCCGCCGTCATGCAATACCTGGCCCGTATCGCCCACATCATCTCCCGCCACGTCCTGCCCGAACATCGAAGCGGGGATGGGGCGACCGCTGAGATAGAGCGCATCAAGCTCATGCCGGCGAATGGTTTTGCCACGCCCGATGCCATGGCAGTCGGTCAGTACCACATCGATACCCTGCACATCCGGGTACTTCGCGAGGAACGCATGCACCTCGCGCAGCTCTGCCCCTGTGGGCGATTTAACGTTCATTCGAACTAACCCTGAAGAGTGGATTAAAACAGCGCCTTACTTCGCCAACCCCAGGCTACGCACATGGGCGTAAGTCAGATCGAGCACCTTGTACACCGTGGCCATCAGTTCGTCTGCCTCGGCATGAGTCAGGGAGAACGGTGGCGCAATGACCATGCGATCACCGACAGCGCGCATGATCAAACCGTTGTTAAAGGAAAAATCACGGGCCACCAGACCAATCTTGGCCGCCTCGGGGAAGGTAGTGCGGGCAGCCTTGTCGGCGGCAAACTGGAATGAACCAATCAGACCTTCCATCACCGCTTCGCCTACCAGTGGATGATCGCTGAGGGCTTTCCACTTGCTCTGCAGGTATGGCCCGATATCGTCGTGCACACGCTCTACCAGCTTCTCGTTTTGCAGAATGCGCAGGTTGGCAATGGCTGCCGCGCAGGCTGCCGGATGACCGGAGTAGGTAAAGCCGTGGGCGAACTCATCGCCAAGCTCCAACAGCACAGAAGCCACACGATCAGAGACCGCCACCGCACCCATTGGCACGTAGCCCGAGGTAATGCCCTTGGCCAGGGTCATGAAATCCGGCTGGGTGCCCATCAGCTCACAACCGAACCAGTGCCCGGTACGGCCAAAGCCACAAATGACCTCATCGGAAATCAGCAGGATGTCGCGCTGTTTGAGGCCTGCAGCAAGCTCCGGCCAATAGGTGCTTGGCGGGATGATGACACCGCCTGCGCCCTGGATCGGCTCAGCAATCATCGCCGCCACCTTGTCAGTGCCAAGCTGATCAATCAGCTCAAGGGTCTGCCTGGCGACATGGCGACCGAAGGTGTCCGGGTCCATATCGCCACCGTTCGCCCACCAGAAGGGTTGTGGCCCGTGCACCACACCCGGGAGCATGCCCTGCTGCTGCATGGCCCCGAAACCGCCCAGGGAAGCCGCTGCGATGGTAGAGCCGTGGTAACCGTTAGTGCGCCCGATGATGACCTGCTTTTCCGGCTTGCCAAGCAGTTGCCAGTAATAACGCACCAGACGAATGATGGTGTCGTTCGATTCAGAGCCAGAGCCGGTGTAGAAAAACCGCTTGAACTGGGGCGGCGTCAGCTCGGCGAGCATCTGCGACAGCTCGACCACGGGCGGGTGGGTGGTATTGAAGAAGGTGTTGTAAAACGTCAGATCCTTCAGCTGTTGCGCGACCGCATCGGCGATGTCGGTGCGGCCATGGCCAACCGCAACACACCACAGCCCGCTCATGCCGTCGAGGATGCGGTTGCCATCGGTATCGCGCAGGTAAACCCCCTGAGCCGACTCAATAACTCGAGCACCGCGTTCATTCAACGCGCGGGTATTGGTGAAGGGGTGCAGGTGATGCTGGGCATCCAGGGATTTAAGCGCTTGGGTGTTCAGAGAAGTGCTCATTGATCTACTCACTGTTCAATAAGGGGCCGTGCGATTGACGGTTTTAACGACTGAAGTGTTTACGGCTGCAACCTGTGAAACGGCATCAGCCCGGGGGCGCAGGGCCTGCATAACGTTCCGTCGGCATGTCCATCACCCGGCAAACACGTAGGAGGTTTTACTCGATGTATAGAACTCGGCCGCGGCGCGCCCTTGTTCTCGGGGGCCGAAACTGCTGCCTTTGCTGCCACCGAATGGCACGTGGTAATCCACCCCAGCCGTTGGCACATTGACCATCACCATGCCGCTCTGTACGCGACGGCGGAATTCACGGGCGTAACGCAGGCTGCGGGTACAAATGCCTGCGGAAAGACCAAACGCGGTGTCGTTGGCGACATGCAAGGCCTCGTCGAAGTCCGAGACCTTGATGACACTGGCACAAGGGCCGAAGATCTCTTCCTGACAGACCCGCATCTCGGAGCGCGCACCCAGAAATAACGCCGGGCGTTGAAAAAATCCCTGGGTCGATAGCGCCAGTCGTTCGCCCCCACGCACCTCGCAGCCTTCCGCAGCCGCCAGATCGACATACGCCAGGTTGCTGGCCAATTGTTCGGCCGACACCACAGGACCGATCTGGCTGTCAGGTGCCAGTGCATGGCCAACTTTCAGGGCGGCGACCTGCCGTGACAACTCATCGACAAAGGCATCATGGATCGAGGCATGCACGATCAGTCGCGAGGACGCGGTGCAGCGCTGGCCGGTAGAAAAGAACGAGCCATTCAGCGAGGCCGATACGGCAACCTCAAGGTCGGCATCCTCCATGATCACCATGGGGTTCTTGCCACCCATCTCCAGTTGCACCCGCTTCATGCCAGCAGCAGCGCTCTGGGCTATTCGTCTACCTGTGGGCACCGAGCCAGTGAAGGACAGCGCCTTGACATGTGGATCATCCACCAGCGCGGCACCGACACTGGTACCCGGCCCCATGACCAGGTTGAACACTCCAACAGGGCAACCCGCATCCGCAATGATGCGTGCCAGAAGACGCGCCGTACCGGGCGTCAGCTCAGCGGGTTTGAGTACCACGCTGTTGCCGTAGGCCAGAGCTGGGGCCACCTTCCAGGCAGGAATGGCGATCGGGAAATTCCAGGGTGTGATGAGCCCAACCACCCCGAGCGGCTCGCGGACCACCTCGATATCGATACCCTGGCGTACCGAGGCAATCGCATCGCCGGCAACCCTCAATGCCTCGCCGGCATAGAAGCGGAAAACCTGGGCGGCACGGCGCGTTTCGGCAATCGCCTCGGCGAGAATTTTCCCCTCCTCACGCGCCAGCATCGTGGCGACCTCGGTTTCCCGTTTGGCAATGCCTCGCGCGATTCGGTGCAGCAAATCGGCGCGCACCTGCGGCCCCGCCACAGCCCAGGCGCGTTGTGCCTCCGCAGCGGCGGCACAGGCATCGGCTACATCCTCGGGGCTGGCGATCGCATAGAGGCCGATCAGGTCATCGAGATCGGAGGGGTTACGGTTCTCCATGACCCCTGCCCCTTCCCACCAGGCACCCGCTACAAAATTACGCTGAATACGCGACATTTCAGATTGCTTCTCCCTGATATAAGCGCACCGATTCACTGTGCGGAGGTGCCGCCATCTACGGGCACCAAAGCCCCGGTCATAAAGCTGGCATCGCTGGAAGCGACGAACGCCACAGCCTTGGCCACCTCACCGACATGGGCCACACGGCCCATGGGAATGCTCGCGGCCAGGGCCTGAACCTTCCACTCGCGGTCATCGCCTTCGTAAGCCAGATCGAGCATGGGTGTGTCGGTATCGGATGGGCACACCGCATTCACCCGCACCCCTTGGGTGGCGTAATCCAGGGCCATGCAGCGCGTCAATTGAGTCAGGGCTGCCTTGGATACGCAGTAGGCCGTTGCGCCTTTGGCGCCCATCAACGCCCAGTCCGAGGCCACGTTGACGATCGAACCGGATGCCTGCTTGAGCATGCTCGGCAACACTTCGCGTGATAGACGAAACGCCGCTGACACGTTGAGATCCAACACCTGGTCCCATTGCTCGTCGGTGCACTCCAAGGCGCTGCCGTTAATCAGCATGCCGGCATTGTTGACCAGTACGTCGATGCGCCCGAAGGACTCGAGCGTGGCCTGAACGATGCCCCGCGGTGCGTGCGGATCGGTAAGGTCCGCAGCGAAAAAGAGTGCCCGTGCGCCCCGTTCAGCGAGCGCCATGGCGAGCGCATCGCCCTTCGCTTGGTCACGTCCGACCAGCACCAGCACGGCACCCTTGCTCGCCAGTTCCTCGGCAACCGCTCGGCCGATACCCGACGTGGCGCCGGTAACAATGCACACCTGATCCTGAAACAACATCGGCAACTCTCCTGGTGAAATGAATACGTCAAACCCCAAGCAATGCATCCAGCTCCGGCCGCGCGCTGTCGAGCGCCCTGGCATAGGCCTCGACGCCACGGTCAATTTGCGCACGGGTGATACTCAGGGGCGGCGAGAAGGAATTGACGTGCCCGAACGGCAACGCGCGGGTCAGCACACCCGCCGCTTTGGCATGCCGGGCGACGATACGATGGGGAGCTTGATGTGCTGCGAACGGCGTGCGGGTGGCGCGGTCTGCGATGAACTCCACCCCGACCATCAGACCGATACCGCGGATATCGCCGACATAGGGGTTGTCCCCAAGACGAGTCTGCAACGCGTCCAGTAGATAAGGCCCCAGGCATGCCGCATTCTCGACCAGCGACTCACGCTCCATCAGATCAAGATTGGCCAAGGCCACCGCACACCCCACGGGATGACCGGAATAAGTGAAGCCGTGCATAAAGGTGCCGACCGTTGGCGATGCCGCCTCGAACACGGACCACATGCGCTGCGAAACAATCGAGGCAGAAAGCGGGAAGTAGGCGCTGGTCAGCCCCTTGGCGAGGGAGACGATGTCCGGGCGCAACTGATAGGCCCCGGTGCCAAACCAATGACCCGTGCGGCCAAAACCGGTAATCACTTCATCGACAATCAGCAAGATGTCGTGCTGGTCCAGCAATGCCTGCACTTTCTCAAAATACCCGGCAGGCGGCAGCAGCACGCCGCCGGTGCCCATCACCGGTTCGGCGATAAAGGCCGCGATGCTGTCGGCACCCTCGCGCACGATTAGCGCCTCAAGATCAGCGACCATACGACTGCAGAAGTCCGCTTCACTCTCCCCGGCCTGGGCGAAGGCGTAATGATGCGGGCAGGAGGTATGCAACACCCCTGAAAGGGGCAAATCGAATGCCTTGTGATAGGACTCGATTCCGGTGAGGCTGCCACTGGCCAACGTGACCCCGTGGTAGCTGCCGATACGCGAAATGATCTTCTTCTTGGCCGGCCGGCCCCGCAGGTTGTTGTAGTAACGCACCATTTTCACCGCCGTGTCATTGGCATCCGACCCCGACGTGCCAAAGAACACCCGCGCCATCTGCGGGGCATTGGCCTTTTCCCGAAACAGGTTCAGCAGGCGGTCGGCCAGGCGGATGCTCGGCTCCGATGCAGCAGAGCCAAACAGGTGCTGGAAGCTCAATTGCTTCATTGCCTGAGAGGCCGCATCGGCCAACTCGGTACGGCCGTAGCCGACGTTCACACACCACAGGCCTGCGCCCATATCGAGCAACTCACGGCCCTGATCGTCGGTGATCAAAGCGCCCTCGGCATGGGCATAAATCGCCGGACCATCGCGCAGGTGATCGGCAATTGACGTCAGGGGATGGAACAGGCTCTGGCGATCCATCTCGGCAAGGTCGGGCGTATTAGCGAAGGGCATGGCGAAGTCCTGTCTGGATCGAGTCAAAGAGAGCCGCACACGGCTGATGATTGAAGAAGCGCACGCAGGCTGCGGATCGCGCAGCCGGGCGTGGTCAACACCGGAACACTGACCACGGTTTGCACCGCCGCAGCAGCGCGAGCCAGGGAGAACTGTCCCAGCACCAGCGCATCCACAGCACCCAGCCCGCGACAGGCCTGGGTCGCGAGCAGGTCATGACGCTCACCGTCACCGGCCTTGAGCGCAGCAAGGGCGCCTTCCGCCAGAATCGGCACCACGCTGATCGTGCGGCCACGGGCACGCCCCATCGCCAGCAGCTCATGGCGCAGAGCGTCCAGTGAAGGACCGTAGGTGACGAGCAAAGCAATCCGGTCGCCATGCTCAAGGGCTTCGTCAAAAGCGGCTTCATTCGGGCGCAATACCGGTACCGGCAAGCTCGCTTTGAGCGCATCAATGGCTGGGCCGAAGGCCGAGCAGGTGAAGAGGATCGCCTGGGTTTTGCCCGCCCGGCCATCGTGGCTCAGGCAGTAGCGGGCCAGAGTCTCAAAACGCGTCATCATTGAAGGCTCAAGTTGGCCCGCGTGTGCCAGGTCGATGGCCAGCGAGGTATCCAGCACATCGAAGCAGAAGGCTTCAGGCCAGCTCTCGGCGAACGCCTTGCGCGCCGGCAATACCGACTCTTCAAGTGCATGGATCAGCGCGATACGTACAGTCTCGGGAGCCGACATCAGCCTCTCCCCCGAGCCTGTAGCGCCTTGATCAGCAGCGCATCACGCTCGGCTTCCAACTCGCTGACCGAACGCCCCGCCGCTTCTTCATTAACGCCATGTATCAACGCCTCACACACCGCCTCCGTCAGCTGCGGCGTACCCAGCGATGCCCAGCGCCGCGCCTGGCTTGGTCCCAGGTGGCGCAGATAATGAGCCATGCCTCCCTGACCACCGCCAAGGTGATAGGTCATATGTGCGCCCATCACCGACCAGCGCAGACCTGGGCCGTGCATCAAGGCGGCATCCACGTCGCCTACCTCGGCGATCCCTTCGGCAACGATATGAACAGCCTCACGCCACAAAGCAGAAGCAAGACGATTGGCAATATGGCCAACCGCATCCTTTTTCAGGCGAACAGGCTTACGCCCAAGCGAGCGATAGAAAATCTCCGCCTGCTCGAGAGAGCGCTCGGAAATACCGTAGAGCTCGACCAATGGCACCAAGTGCGGCGGGTTGAATGGGTGAGCGGTGAGCAAACGCTCCGGGGAGCACATGCCGGGAGACAGCTCAGACCATGTGAGGGCAGATGTGCTGGAGGCGATTAGCGTATCGGCAGGAGCCTCAGCCTCAATCTCGGCATAAAGCGCTCGCTTGAGTGGAATGTTCTCGGGCGCGTTTTCCTGCACGAAGGCCGTGCCGCTTACCGCTTCACGCACAGACCCAGCCAACAGAAGACGGCCCCGAGCGCCCGGATCACAGCCCAGTTCAGCCAACTGGCTCAAAGGACGCTCAAGCTTGGCGGCAAAACCGGCCAGCACCTCAGGGGAAGGATCCCATGCCCTGACGTCATAACCATGCGCCATGAACAGAGCCGCCCAGCTCTCGCCGATCAGCCCGCAACCCAGAACCGCAATTGGACGACGTTGCTCCATCCCCGACTCCTCCAACGCCCTCTATCGGCTTGCTTCGCTCGAAAGGCGTTTTGCCAATTTCAATTTTGCGATCGCAGATCACAAATCTCATGCTAGGGTTAAATTCGTACCGATGCAAGCCCCAGGTCGCCGCTCGCCAGGTAGTCATAAACGGATGGATGACGCAGATCGGGCATTAACCTAGGCGTAGAGCGGTGAGCCACTGACTCAATAGGCAGGAATACCTTCTGCTAAACTCGCGGCTCGCCAGAAATCCCAACCGGAGCACGCATTGAAAGAGCCGAATACGCTGGGGCTGGACGCCATTGAAGCGATCCCTCTGCATGAGATCGTCTACCAGCGCCTGACATATGCCCTGATGGCTGGGCAGATCAGGCCAGGACAGAAGCTGACATCGCGCAAGATTGCCCAAGAACTCGGGACCAGCGACATGCCGGTGCGCGCGGCACTGATGAAGCTCCAGTCGCTGCGAGCCCTGGCGCAATTACCCAATGGATCGATGACCCTGCCATCGATGACCCGCGAGCGCTTTCGTGACCTCATGAACACTCGCCAACTGTGCGAGGGCGCCGCTACCGAACTGGCCTCGACACACCTGAGCAGCACCGAGCTGGAAACGATCAAGGCGGGGGCGTCTGCCCTGACACTGGCAGCTCGCAACAAGGACATTGACGATTACTTGCTACGTAATTACGAGTTCAAGTTTCTTATTTACCGGGCGAGCCACTCGGAGTCGCTGATCTTTCTTATCGAAACACTCTGGCTGCAAATCGGCCCATTCCTGCGCCAGTTCGGTAGCCATTTCAATGGCGATCTAGGGCAAATCCTTGACATCGACTTTCACGAAGAGACGGTGGAGGCCTTGGAGCGTGGAGACGGTATTGCTGCGGCTAACGCCATTCGCCGCGATATCGCAGAGGGGGCTAAGTTCCTATTGGAAAATGGCAGATTTGCCAATAACTAAAACTGGGCAAGCTCTTGCGCCCACCTGGTTGCACATTAAAAGTATGCCTAATCGCCGAGGAAAGCAGGCACCACTATTTAATACAGCCCAAAGCAAGCTCCAAGAACCACTTCCTGACCGCGCTCCCCGATGACCTCCGGTGCCAGCCTATTGAAACCTCGAACGCTTTAGGCATAGTTTCAAAAGACAGAACCTTCATTTGGCTTGCCTCGGCTACAGCTAAGGGGACAAAGGCAACCACATCGTTTAGCGCCAAGAAATTACTGAGTGCCGTGTAACATGGCAGCGTGGCTATCACGTTGCGGTTAATTTTTTGCTCTTCCAGAAAAGAGTCTACTGACGTACCAAGATGAGCAGCAGCATTTGCAAAATCAACGTGCGCAAGACCTGACAGGTCACTGATCTTTGTTATTTTCTCTGCGACCTTAGATCCCATACCGACAACGCAGCAATAATAATCAGTTCTTAACGGCACACTCAAAACACAATCATCCATGAATCCAGAAAAGCCGATCACCATATCAGCCTCGCCACTCGCTAGCTGGCGCTCATGAGCGCTTTCGTCAAAATCAACAACCGTGACGGTAACGCCAGGCGCAGCAAGCCTAAGTGCTTGAAAAAGCCTAGGCATTATCGCCAGTTGCGCATATTCATTGGCAATCACGACTATTGATCTGTGCGCCGACAATGGATCAAATGGCGCCTCCTCGAAGATCCCATCGACCTCCGTGAGTACCCGCTCAAAACGATCAGCAAGTTCCAAGGCAAAGTCCGTCGGCTGCAAACCATTGCTTTGACGTATGAAAAGCTCATTTGGAAAAATAGCTCTTAAACGCTTCAGGTAATTACTGACTGCCTGCTGAGAGATACCGGTCTCATGCGCCACTTTGGTTGCACTGCCATAGCGCACCAACTGCAAAAAGATTCGCATGTGTTTAAGGTCTATATCGTCACTCATAAAAATTGTATCCCATACAATCTATACATTATTTACATTGTACCATGCGAATCCTATGATCCCGTCTCTTTGCTTAACGAGGTCATCCCATGAAAACGGTTATCCTGATCGGCGCACAAGGAAAAATGGGCCAGGCCGCCTTGAGTGGATTGAAGCAACACAGGGTTATTACGGCTAGTCGCTCTGGAGACAGCTGTGACTTCCAGGTCGATATCACCGACAAAGACTCAATCAAACAGCTGTTCAAGAACGTGGGGGACTTTGACGCCGTCGTGAATACGGTCGGCCATTGTGAATACGCACCGTTTCAAACAATGACAGATGATCAGTGGCATACAACAATTCAGAGCAAGCTCATCGGGCAGATTAACGTGGTCAAGGTCGGAATTGACTACATCAAAGACAGTGGCAGTTTTACGTTGATTTCGGGAATCCTCAACGTAAAGCCAATCCCCCAAGCCATTGCAGACGCAACCACGAGCGGAGCAATCGATACCTTTGTTAAGTGCGTAGCCAATGAGTTACCCCGTGGTATCCGTATCAATGTTGTAAACCCGACCGTGCTTGAAGAAGCCTGGGATATATACGGTGAGATGATGCCCGGTTTTCAACCTGTACCCGGGCAACTTGTTGGAAAAGCGTTCGAGCGCTCGGTCGATGGTTTCATAACCGGACAGGTACTTTTTGTTGATGCCTAGATTGCTTACCTACCGCTCGTTCGCAGTCAGTCAGTGATCACTTTTAGTCTGCGCTAAGTCAGGCGCATTTATGGCTAGAGAAAGGCTTAGCAACTGCAAGTGCGACGAGTCGTTTGTAGATGTCTTTTTATGGCGCTCACCAACAAAGCTTAAGAGCGCACTGTGCGTCAGCTACGCAAACGGCTCTCGCCGTATCATGGCGCAGGGGTCTGTTACCGTTTCGTGGTGAGCCGCGGTGCTGTGCAAAATCTCGCCCGGCCGGGCGGCGTTCTGCTATGCGGAAGCCCCAAGGGATGGTTACGCCCTTTCCAACGCCTTCATGAACGCATTGCGAGGCTGTTCTCGAAATCTAAGCGGCCTCAAGTTTTAGCGCGACGATACGGAAACAGACCCTGGCTTTCACCCTCCAACCTAGCCCGCCACTGAAGTAGGTTCTCGGCCAATCCGCGGCCCTAATCGTTCTCGTGAAACATCAGCAGCGCCCTCGCCTTACCGATCGAAGACGTTTTTTACTACACAGGTAATAAAAACAGCGTCAGAAAAGCCCAAAAAAGCGAAGCAGATAGTCGCTCATCTGCATGATCCAAACCTGGTTGCCAGCGCCTACGAGAAGATGGCGATACATCCCAGAGAACAAGGTGCACGTGCGATCTGAGCACTGGAATGTTAAGTATCGGACTGACTTGAATGGCAACACCCGGCCTGGCCATCACCCATCTGATACGCATCACTCTCGGCTTTCTGAGTCTGTTTCGTTTTGGCCTTTCTTTCTAGAGTACCGACACTCTCGCGGCTAACGTCGCGGCCACCTGCAGAAAGGTTATGTCGATGCCAAACGCTGCCTCTCAACCGGCCTATAACTACAAGGTCGTTCGCCAATTCACATTGATGACCATCGTTTGGGGGGTGCTGGGCATGTGTACCGGCGTGCTCATCGCCGCCCAGCTGGTGTGGCCGGCGCTCAATTTCGACACCCCCTGGCTCAGCTTCGGTCGGCTGCGCCCCCTGCACACCAGCCTGGTAATCTTCGGTTTTGCCGGCAGCGCGCAATTCGCCGCCAGCTACTACGCCGTACAACGCACGTGCCAGACAAGACTGTTCTCGGAAGGGCTTACCGCTTTCACTTTCTGGGGTTGGCAGCTGACCATCCTGATCATGCTGGTAACGCTGCCCATGGGGCTGACCACGACCAAGGAATATGCCGAGATTGAGTTCACCGGCGCCGTGTGGATGGCGATTGTCTGGGTGGTTTATGCGATCGTCTTCTTCACCACCCTGACCCGGCGCAAAACACGTCACATCTATGTGGGTAACTGGTTCTTCGGCGCGTTCATTCTGGTTATTGCGATGCTGCACGTCGTCAACCACCTGGCCATTCCAGTCAGTTGGTTCAAGTCATACCCCATCTATTCCGGTGCCACCGACGCCATGGTCCAGTGGTGGTACGGCCACAATGCTGTTGGCTTTTTCCTCACCACCGGTTTTCTCGGGATGATGTACTACTTCGTGCCCAAGCAGGTGAACCGACCGGTTTACTCCTATCGCCTATCCATCGTGCATTTCTGGGCATTGATCACCCTGTACATCTGGGCCGGCCCGCATCACCTGCATTACACCGCGCTGCCGGATTGGGCCCAGAGCCTCGGCATGGTGATGTCGATCATCCTTTTGGCACCCAGCTGGGGCGGCATGATCAACGGCATGATGACCCTGTCCGGCGCGTGGCACCTGCTGCGTAGCGATCCTATATTGCGCTTTCTGGTGGTGTCCTTGGCGTTCTACGGCATGTCCACCTTTGAAGGCCCGATGATGGCTATCAAGACCGTCAACGCACTGTCGCACTACACCGACTGGACCATCGGCCATGTGCATGCCGGCGCCCTGGGCTGGGTGGCGATGATTACCTTTGGCGCGCTCTATCACCTGATTCCAAAGGTGTTCAACCGCGCGAGCATGTATAGCAATCGCCTGATTAACATCCACTTTTGGCTGGCGACAATCGGCACCGTGCTCTACATCGCCTCGATGTGGGTCAACGGGATCACGCAAGGCTTGATGTGGCGTGCGATCAACGAGGACGGCACCCTGACCTACTCCTTCGTTGAGTCGCTGGAGGCCAGCCATCCAGGCTATGTAGTTCGCCTCGTCGGAGGGTTGTTCTTCCTTGCGGGCATGTTGCTCATGGCTGCCAATACCTGGCTCACCCTGCGCAACCAGCAAGTACAAGCTATCGAAGACCGAGAACCCAGCCATGCCCACTGAACTCTGGGGGCTTATCGTTCTTGCGCTGTTCTATGTTGGCGTACAAGCCTGCCTCGCGCAGAGCGGCGCAGACTCACTCGATGAAGCGGCTATGCTTCCCTTCGCCGATGACCCCGAAGTCGCGCGTCGTGTCGAACTAGAAACAGGCCGCAGCACCACCGGATGCAGCTGCCCAGGTACTTGCACTGGAGCCTGCAAGCACTACGGTGAGCAGGTGTTCTGATTGCGCTGATACTTAATGACGCATCAGTCAAACCCATAGCATGCTGCCAAGCCCTGCTTCAGCGGGACCAAGGCAGCCCATTGGCGCGCCTGCTCAGGTAACACAGCCTGGATAAACACAAACCCCGGCGCATGGCCGGGGCTTGTGGGTCTTACCGGAGCGCTGTGGCGCTTTACAGCATCTTGCGGCCTTTGCCAGCGGCGATGCGCATGCGCAGGGCATTGAGCTTGATAAAGCCGGCTGCGTCCTGCTGGTTGTAAGCGCCACCGTCTTCTTCAAAGGTCGCGATGTTGGCGTCGAACAGCGAGTCGTCGGACTTGCGGCCGGTGACGATGACGTTGCCCTTGTACAGCTTCAGACGGACCACGCCGTTCACATTGGCCTGGGAAGCGTCGATCATCTGTTGCAGCATCAGACGCTCCGGGCTCCACCAGAAACCGTTGTAGATCAGGCTGGCGTACTTGGGCATCAGCTCGTCTTTCAGGTGAGCGACTTCGCGGTCCAGGGTGATCGACTCGATGGCGCGGTGGGCCTTGAGCATGATGGTGCCGCCGGGGGTCTCGTAGCAGCCACGGGACTTCATGCCGACAAAGCGGTTCTCGACGATATCCAGACGGCCGATGCCGTTCTCGCCGCCGATACGGTTCAGCTCAGCCAACACGGTGGCCGGGCTCATGTCCTTGCCGTCGATGGCAACGATGTCGCCCTTGCGGTAGGTCAGTTCGATATAGGTCGCGGCGTCCGGCGCTGCCTCGGGGGAGACAGTCCATTTCCACATGTCTTCTTCGTGCTCGGTCCAGGTGTCTTCCAGCACACCGCCTTCATAGGAGATGTGCAGCAGGTTGGCATCCATGGAGTACGGCGACTTCTTCTTGCCGTGACGCTCGATCGGGATCGCATGCTTCTCGGCATAGTCCATCAGCTTCTCGCGCGACAGCAGGTCCCACTCACGCCACGGAGCAATCACTTTGACGCCGGGCTTGAGGGCATAGGCACCGAGCTCGAAACGCACCTGGTCGTTGCCCTTGCCGGTAGCGCCGTGGGAGATGGCGTCGGCGCCGGTCTCGTTGGCGATCTCGATCAGGCGCTTGGCGATCAGCGGACGGGCGATGGAGGTGCCCAGCAGGTATTCGCCTTCGTAGACGGTGTTGGCGCGGAACATCGGGTAGACGAAATCACGCACGAACTCTTCGCGCAGGTCATCGATGTAGATTTCCTTGACGCCCATGGCCTTGGCCTTGGCGCGAGCCGGCTCGACTTCTTCGCCCTGGCCGAGGTCAGCGGTGAAGGTCACCACTTCACAGTTATAGGTGTCTTGCAGCCACTTCAGGATCACTGAAGTGTCCAGGCCACCGGAATACGCCAGGACTACCTTGTTTACGTCGGCCATGCCATCAACTCCAGGGTTGTTCGGAAAGCCGCTGATTCTACTGGCCCTGGCCGATGATTTACAGAGGCGCGACACGCGCGGGTCATAAGGCGACAGCCTGCAGCGTCAAGACATGGCCTGCGGCCCGCTCGGCGCTGGGGCCGGTGCTGGAGCGGCAGGTGCTTCAGCCGGTGCACTGGCGGGTTCGCGCTCCAGACTCAGGCTCACCCGCCGGTTCTTCGCCCGGTTCGCCTCACTGTTATTCGGCACCAGTGGGTAACGCTCACCATGAAAGCGTACGGTGATCTGCTCCTCCGGTATGCCATTGGCCTTGAGGTATTCCATCACCGCCAGGGCGCGGCGGCGTGACAGGTCGCGGTTGGTCAGGCGATTGCCGCTGTTGTCGGCATGCCCGTCCAACTGGATGCGATTGACGCTTGGGTCGGCCTTGAGAAAGCTGAGGATAATGTCCAGCTTGGCCTGGGCCATCGGATCGAGGTCCACACCGCCGCCCGGGAAGCCGACCTGGCTACGCCGCACCTGGTCGAAGTTGACCGGTAACAGCTTGGCCGTGCAGGCCAGGTAGTCCTCGTAGGCTTTGCGAAAACGCACCGGCAGCAGGCGCACTTCCAGCGGATCACCGCCGCGCAGGGTGCGGTGGCGCACCACCGGGCTGCGCCCTTCGAGCAGACCGGTGAGCAGACGCCCGGCCTGTTCCTGGTTGCTGTGCAGCGGCATCTCGCCGGGTGAGACGGCCACGGCGCCCAGGTTGATATCACCGCGTCCGGGCTGCCAGGGCGCGGCCGCGGCCAACAATGTCGCTGAACCGCTCCCCAGCCATTGCTCGCGCGCCTGCAGACGGAATGTGGCTTGCTCGCCGGCACGGCGCACAAATTCCCCGGCGCCAAAGTCGGTGACCGCCTGGGTCAGCCGACACTCGAACTGATCGCCGGCAACACTCCACTGAACCTGTTCCAGACGGGTCTGAAAACTGATGGCCGCGGCAGGCCCGCACAGCGACAGGCCAACGAACAGGCTGGAGAGGATAAACACTGGCTGGCGCACGGCGAGCTCCACAGGGAAAAACAGGCTTCCCTGGGGCTATCGGTGATACGCCGGAAAACTTGAGCGGCCGACCATCGGCAGGCGTGTCAGAGCGAATCTGCGGCGTGCCCTGTGGGGGCTTTTCCGGTAGCATTCGCGGCACGTTTGACCCGCCTGGAAGCTTCCATGACCGACCGTATCACCCTCCTGCGCCCCGACGACTGGCATATCCACCTGCGTGACGGTGCCATGCTGCCGCATACGGTCGCGGATGTCGCTCGCACGTTCGGCCGCGCCATCATCATGCCCAACCTGGTACCGCCGGTACGCAATGCCGAAGAAGCCGACGCCTACCGCCAGCGCATCCTCGCCGCCCGCCCTGCCGGCAGCCGCTTCGAGCCGCTGATGGTGCTCTACCTCACCGACAACACCAGTGCCGACGACATCCGCGCGGCCAAGGCGTCGGGCTTTGTCCATGCCGCCAAGCTTTATCCGGCCGGCGCGACCACCAACTCCGACTCTGGTGTGACCAGCATCGACAAGATCGCGCCAGCCCTCGAAGCCATGGCCGAGGTCGGCATGCTGTTGCTGGTGCATGGCGAAGTCACCCGCGCCGAGATCGACGTATTCGACCGTGAAAAGGTCTTTATCGACGAACACCTGACCCGGGTGGTCGAGCGCTACCCAACCCTGCGCGTGGTCTTCGAGCACATCACCACCCGCGATGCGGTGGAGTTCGTGCAAGGCGCCCCGGCCAATGTCGGCGCGACCATCACCGCTCATCACCTGCTGTACAACCGCAACCATATGCTGGTCGGCGGGATTCGCCCGCACTTCTATTGCCTGCCGATCCTCAAGCGCAACACCCACCAGGGTGCCTTGCTGGATGCGGCCACCAGCGGCAACGCCAAGTTCTTCCTCGGCACCGACTCGGCGCCCCACGCCACCCATGCCAAGGAAGCGGCCTGCGGCTGCGCCGGTTGCTACAGCGCCTACGCGGCAATCGAGCTGTATGCCGAGGCTTTCGAGCAGCGTAATGCGCTGGACCAGCTGGAAGCCTTCGCCAGCCTCAACGGCCCGGACTTCTATGGCCTGCCGCGCAACAGCGAGAGCATCACCCTGGTCCGTGAAGACTGGACAGCCCCGGCCAGCCTGCCGCTGGGCGACCACACCGTAACCCCGCTGCGCGCCGGTGAAACATTGCGCTGGCGCCTGCTGGAGAACCACGCGTGAGCGAAGATTACCTGGACGACGAAAACGAATCCGGCAACAGCGGCAGCGGCGCACGCCACCCGATGGCGGCGCGTTTTCGCGGCTACCTGCCGGTGGTCGTGGATGTCGAGACCGGCGGTTTCAACAGTGCCACCGATGCCCTGCTGGAAATCGCTGCGACCACCGTGGCGATGGATGAAGAGGGCTTCCTCTACCCGGATCACACGCACTTCTTTCGGGTCGAGCCGTTCGCCGGCGCCAATATCGAACAGGCCGCGCTGGAGTTCACCGGCATCAAGCTCGATCACCCGCTGCGCATGGCGGTCAGCGAGGAGCACGCGCTCACGGAAATCTTCCGTGGCCTGCGCAAGTCGCTGAAGGCCAACGGCTGCAAACGCGCCATTCTGGTGGGCCACAACAGCAGCTTCGACCTGGGCTTTCTGAATGCCGCTGTCGCCCGCTGCGACCTCAAGCGCAACCCCTTCCATCCCTTCTCCAGCTTCGACACCGCCACCCTCGCCGGCCTCGCCTATGGCCAGACCGTACTGGCCAAGGCCTGCCAGGCGGCGGGTATCGAATTCGACGGCCGCGAAGCCCACTCCGCACGCTACGACACCGAGAAGACCGCCGAGCTGTTCTGCGGCATCGTCAACCGCTGGAAGGAAATGGGCGGCTGGATGGAATTCGGCGACTGATCCAACCTCGCTATAGAGCCGGTGCCGAGGGCTATCCTCGGCACCTGGTTATCGCCCCGCCTTCTTTGTCATAACCGCTCGTCTCCTCAAAGCAGCGGCGATGTAAAAAAGCCTATTTCGTCTTTGACACGCATTCTCATTAACATTAGTATCCTTCGCATCAGCCATTGTCTGCGACGAGATACGCTATGTATGTCTGCCTCTGCGAAGGTGTTACCGACGGCCAAATCCGCGAAGCCATCTATGAAGGATGCTGCAGTTATCGCGACGTGCGCCAGACGCTCGGCGTTGCCAGCCAGTGTGGCAAATGTGCCTGCCTGGCCAAACAGGTGGTACGCGAAACCCTGAGCGATGTGCAAAACAGCCAGAGCGCCCTCGCCTACCCGGCCACATTCGTCGCCGCCTGAATCATCTTTTTAATCAAGCCGAGCCCTGAGCTCGGCTTTTTTATGTCCAAAATTCAAGTGCTTAGCGCCCAACCGCAGAACGCAACTACTCGTATTTATATTTATTTTCACTTAAATTTCAATAACTTAGGTTTGACAGCCAGAAAATGCCGGCCCACACTCGCCCATCGACATTTTTTGCAGGGCAGGCACATCACATGAAAGGCGACAAGAAAGTCATCCAGCATCTGAACAAGATCCTCGGTAACGAGCTGGTCGCGATCAACCAGTACTTTCTGCATGCACGCATGTACGAAGACTGGGGCTTGAAGAAACTCGGCGAGCACGAGTATCACGAGTCCATCGATGAGATGAAGCATGCCGACAAACTGATCAAGCGCATCCTGTTCCTTGAAGGCCTGCCCAACCTGCAGGACCTGGGTAAGATCCTGATCGGTGAAAACACCAAGGAAATGCTCGAATGCGACCTGAAGATCGAGCACAAGGCGCACATCGATCTGAAAGCGGCGATTGCCTACTGTGAAAGCATCGGCGACTACGCCAGCCGCGAACTGCTCGAAGACATCCTCTGCTCCGAGGAAGAGCACATTGACTGGCTGGAAACCCAGCTGAGCCTGATCGAGAAGATCGGCCTGCAGAACTACCTGCAGTCGCAGATGGACGAATAAGCGTCCACGACTGACCAGAACGGGCGCCTCGGCGCCCGTTTTGCGTTGTGCGCATTTAGCCCAAGGCGGTGCGCACGGCGCACCCTACGGGCGTGCGATAACCATGAGAAGGGCTATGCCTGAGTGGGTTGCTACAACCCTGCGCAGGCAAACCACCGAACACGCGCAGGAGCCCCGCCTCGGGGCGAATCGATTGCAGCCATTACGCTAAATCGGCGTTGTGCACGACATTCGCCGCGAGGCGCGGCTCCCACGAAAAACATTGTCGCCATGCAACCCAGCACGGGCACACAGCCATTAAAAAACCCGCCGGCAGGGCCTTGAACTTAGGTTCAGGGCACCACCAGGCGGGTTTGGCTGACGCTGTTGCGGCCCGAGAGCCGCAGGATCAGGCGTCGGTTTTCTGCGTCGCGGTCTTGATCAGGGTTTGCAGCTCACCGTTGTCGAACATCTCGACCATGATATCGCTGCCGCCGACCAGCTCACCGCCAACCCAGAGTTGCGGGAAGGTCGGCCAATTGGCGTACTTGGGCAGATTGGCGCGGATTTCCGGGTTTTGCAGGATGTCGACATAGGCGAACTTCTCGCCACAGGCCATCACCACTTGCGCCGCCTTGGAGGAGAAGCCGCACTGCGGCGCATTCGGCGAGCCTTTCATATACAGCAGAACGGTATTGTTGGCGATCTGCTCTTTGATGGTTTCGATGATATCCATTGGGCACCTCAGGGCTGGTCTTTCCCGACGCTTGGGTCGGCACGGTGGCGGCATTGTAGCGAAAAGCCGAGCGCAATGCTCGGCCTTGCCTAGGCAGCGCGCACCTGCACCGGTACACCGTTGAGCGCGGCGTTACCCGAGAGCGCATCGAGCTGGCGCTCATCGGTCAGGTCATTGGCGCTGGCGCCGGGCTGCGCCTGGGCAATGCCCATCTGCACGCCCTCGCGGCCATGGCCCCAACCGTGAGGCAGGCTGACCACGCCGGCCATCATCTCGTCACTGGCCGCGACCTCGACTTCGATCTGCCCAATACGTGACTGCACCTGCACCCGCTGCCCATCGCTGAGGCCAAGTCGCGCCAGGTCGTTCGGGTTCATCAGCAATTGATGACGCGGCTTGCCCTTCACCAGGCGGTGGTAGTTGTGCATCCATGAGTTGTTGCTGCGCACATGGCGCCGACCGATCAACAGCAGCTCATCGCTGCCGGGCACAGGCTGCGCAGCAAAGCGCGCCAGGTCACCGAGCAACAGTGAGGGGGCCGCCTGCACCGCCTGGTTGGCGGTTTTCAGGCGCACTGCCAGGTTGGGCTGCAGCGGCCCCAGGTCGAGCCCATGGGGATGTTCACGCAGCGTGGCGAGCGACAGCTTGTGCGCCGAGGCGTCGCCGTAGGCGCCATGGCGCAGGCCAAGGTCGATCATCTGCTCCGGCGCCAGTGTCGGCTTGAGGCTGGCCCCCGTGCGCGCGGCAAAGGCCTGGGCCAGGCCAACGAAGATCTCCCAGTCGTGCAGCGCACCCTCGGGCCGTGCCAACACCGCTTCATTGAAGCGGGTGACATTGCGCACGGCGAACACGTTGAAGGTGGTGTCGTAGTGATCGTGCTCCAGCGGCGCGGTAGGCGGCAGGATCAGATCCGCATGGCGGGTGGTTTCGTTGATGTAGAAATCCAGGCTGACCATAAAGTCCAGGCCGCTGAGGGCCTTGTCCAGTTGCCTGCCGTTGGGTGTGGACAGCACCGGATTACCCGCCACCGTGATCAGCCCACGAATCTGCCCCTCGCCCTCGCTGAGCATTTCTTCGGCCAATGCCGAAACCGGCAGCTCGCCGCCGTACTCCGGCAAGCCGGACACGCGGCTCTGCCAGCGGTTGAAATGCCCGCCCGAGGTGCTCGCCACCAGGTCCACCGCCGGGCTGGTGCAAAGCACGCCACCGACCCGGTCGAGGTTGCCGCTGACCAGGTTGATCAGTTGCACCAGCCACTGGCACAGGGTGCCGAACGCCTGGGTGGAGACGCCCATCCGTCCGTAACACACTGCCTTGTCGGCCGCGGCAAAGTCGCGGGCCAACTGGCGGATGCTGGCCGCCGGTACACCGCAGCGCACGGCCATGGCCTCGGCGGTAAAGCCGGCAATGGCCTGGCGCACCTCATCCAGCCCCTCGATCGCGAGGTGGCTGGTGCGCGTCAGATTCTCTTCAAATAGGGTATTGAGCAGACCGAAGAGCAGCGCGGCATCCTGCCCCGGGCGGATAAACAGGTGCTGGTCGGCAATGGCCGCGGTTTCACTGCGCCGCGGGTCGACCACCACCAGTTTGCCGCCACGGGCCTGGATCGCCTTGAGGCGTTTCTCCACGTCCGGCACGGTCATGATGCTGCCGTTGGAGGCCAGCGGATTGCCGCCCAGGATCAGCATAAAGTCGGTGTGATCGATATCCGGGATCGGGATCAGCAGGCCATGGCCGTACATCAGGTGGCTGGTCAGGTGATGGGGCAACTGATCGACCGAGGTTGCCGAGAAGCGATTGCGGGTTTTCAGCAGACCGAGAAAGTAATTGCTGTGGGTCATCAAGCCATAATTGTGCACGCTGGGGTTGCCCTGGTAGACCGCCACGGCGTTCTGCCCATGCTCCGCCTGGATGGCAGCGAAGCGCTCGGCAACCAAATCGAAGGCCGCCTGCCAACTGATCGGCAACCACTGCTCGCCCACCCGCTGCATAGGCTGGCGCAGGCGATCGGGGTCGTTCTGGATGTCCTGCAGGGCGACGGCCTTGGGGCAGATATGGCCCCGACTGAACGTATCCTGGGCATCGCCCTTGATCGAGCGGATGGCCACCTGACCATCGTCCTGGGTTTCAGTCTCGATGCTCAGACCGCAGATGGCTTCGCACAGGTGGCACGCACGGTGGTGGAGGGTCTTGCTCATGGCCGGCCTCGTTATTCTTGTGGGTCATACGCCACTTAAGGGCACCTCTAAAAACTACCTGCGTGGTCATCGCTGCGTTAAAAACAGGCCGGGACGCGGCGTCTCAAAATGCTCATTTACAACAGTAAACTGCGCTTTTTCGCCTGTTTTTGCCTTGCGCTGACTGCCTCGCCTACGTTTCTAGAGGCGCCCTGATGCGGATTGTTCGACTATGGCCACCCCGCGCGATCAGCGCCAGCAGCGTTCGTCGTGTGAATCGCCCTCCATCATGCCAGCCGATAGCGTCTGCCCTTGTGCATGTGCACACCGCCTTCTTGACCCGTGTCAATACATCGACGCCTGTCGCCTGGCACGCTATGGCCGAATGCCATTATCTGACTGTGAAAACTTGCCATGGGCCGCTGGATCCGCAATCTCTCGCTTAAATACAAGTTCTGGGGCGTCAACCTGGTTGCCCTGGTCACCACCCTGTTGCTGGTGCTGTTCGCCATGCACCTGGAGCAGCAGTCCCGCGCCCAGAGCGCCCGTGAGCAGGCCAAGATACTGATCGACGTACTGGCCGATTGGCCCGCCGCCGAGCCCCTGCCTGCGGCGAGCCGCCCGATGCTTGCAGCGGCCGAGGCCGCCCTGCTTGAGCTGCCCACGGAGGCCCGCTCCGCCCGTGGTTGGATTGCGCTCAACAGCGACCCGCTATGGGGCGAGAATCCGCTGTATGGCGTGTGGCGCAGCCCCGCGACCGAAGGGCGCGAGCTGGCTATTGCAGTCACCGCGCCAAGCCTGTGGCAGGTTTTCAGGGAGCGTGCCGGCACCTATGCACTGGCTGTCAGCCTGCTGATGCTGTTGCTGATGGCCGCGTCGCAGTTGCTGATCCGTTTTATCCTCAGCCACCTCAATAACCTCAAGGACAGCATGCTGCATGCCGCCCACAGTGGCGACCTGTCGGCCCGCGCAAGCTGTGACAGTGACGATGAAGTCGGCCAGATGGCGGGCGCCTTCAATGCCATGCAAGCGGGCTACCAGCGGGTGGTCGGTACCGTGGCCGAAGCAGCGGCACGCCTGGACGAAGGTGCCCAGCGCCTGGCCAGCGGCATGGCTCAGGTACGCAGCGGCATGCTCGGCCAGCAGAGCGAGACCGACCAGACCGCCACCGCGATCAACGAGATGTCGGCCACCGTGTTTCATATCGCCGAGCACGCCGCCGCCACCCGCGACCAGTCGACCGAAGCCGATCGCCTCAGCGGCGATGGCCGGCAGGCCGTCGAACGCACGGGCGAGGCCATCGCCGGTCTGTCCCGCGACGTACAGCAGGCCGCCGAGCGCATCCAGCGCCTGGCCGAGGACAGCCAGACCATCGCCAGCATGGTCAGCGTGATCCACGGGATTGCCGAACAGACCAACCTGCTGGCCTTGAATGCTGCCATCGAGGCCGCCCGCGCCGGCGATATGGGCCGCGGCTTTGCCGTGGTGGCCGATGAGGTGCGCAACCTGGCGCGGCGCGTGCAGACCTCCACCGACTCGATCACCCAGATGATCACCACCCTGCAGGGCAGTAGCCGCGAGGCGGTGCAATTCATGCAGGACAGCTCGGCCCGCGCTGATCAATGCGTGCAGCAAGCCGAGCACGCCGCCACCGCCCTGGGGCATATCGCCCAGGCCGTGGCGCAGATGCGCCAGAGCAATATCCAGATCGCCGTGGCCGCCGAGCAGCAGAGCCAGGTCGCCGAAGAAATGACCCGCTCAGTGGTCGGCATCCGTGACGTCACCGAGCAGACAGTGCAGCAGACCCTGATTTCCGCCGGCACCAGCGCCGAACTGGTGGAGTTAGCCGCCAACCTCAACCAGGCGGTGGGCCGCCTGAAGCTCTAAACCGCTTCCGCAGAATGCACAAAACCCCGCCGAGGCGGGGTTTTGTCTGGCTGTGTCCCTGTTGCCGCACGCAGCCCATAGCGCAAAGCCCGTAGGAGCGCCGCCCCGGCGCGAAGCGTTTGGGCTATCTGCAATACCGCTGAACGGCCGCTATTCGCCGCGAGGCGCGGCTCCTACGAGAAGCCGCGACGGCGTGCAACAACACACTGGGACATAGCCTTTTGAGCAGGCCGACTCAGGCCTTGGCCAGTTTCTTCAGCTCCTCGTCACGCAGCTCGCGGCGCAGGATCTTGCCCACGTTGGTGGTCGGCAGGGTGTCGCGGAACTCCACAGCCTTGGGCACCTTGTAGCCGGTCACGTTGGCACGCATGTGCTCCATGACCTGCTCCTTGGTCAGGGTCACGCCAGGCTTGGCGACCACGAAGATCTTGATCGCCTCACCGGAACGCTCGTCCGGCACACCGATAGCCGCGCACTGCAACACGCCCGGCAGGGTCACCAGCACGTCTTCCAGTTCGTTCGGGTAAACGTTGAAGCCGGAGACCAGAATCATGTCCTTCTTGCGGTCGACGATGCGCGTGTAGCCATCGTCCTGGATCACCGCGATGTCACCACTCTTGAACCAGCCGTCAGCATCAATCACTTCATCAGTGGCTTCCTGGCGCTGCCAGTAGCCCTTCATCACCTGCGGGCCTTTGATACACAGCTCGCCGACCTGCCCCAGGGGCAGGTCGTTACCGGCATCGTCGATGACCTTGAACAGGGTCGAGGGAACCGGAATACCGATGGTGCCAATCTGGTTGTTCTGCACGGAGTTGACCGAGGCCACCGGGCTGGTCTCGGTCAGCCCGTAGCCTTCGCAGATGGCGCAGCCGGTGACCTGTTTCCAGCGTTCGGCCGTGGCCAGTTGCAACGCCATGCCGCCGGACAGGGTGATCTTCAAGGCCGAGAAGTCGAGCTTCTGGAATTCCGGGTTATTGCACAGCGCGACGAACAGCGTGTTGAGACCGACAAAACCGCTGAAGCGATAGGTGCGCAGGTCCTTGAGCATTGCCGGCAGGTCACGCGGGTTGCTGATCAGCACGTTGTGGTTGCCGATCAGCATCATCGCCATGCAATGAAAGGTGAACGCATAGATATGATACAGCGGCAGCGGCGCGATCACGGTTTCCGCGCCCTCCTCCATATTGGAGGCCATCATTGCGCGCGACTGCAGCATATTGGCGATCAGGTTGCGGTGCGTGAGCATGGCGCCCTTGGCCACGCCGGTCGTACCGCCGGTGTACTGCAGCACCGCCACATCACCATTTACCGGGTTGGCTTCGCGTACCGCATGACCGCGACCCTGGGCCAGGGCGGCGTTGAGCTTGACCGCCTGCGGCAGGTTGTAGGCCGGCACCATCTTCTTCACGTACTTGACGACGCTGTTGACCAGCAGGCGCTTGAACGGCGACAGCATGTCGCCCACCTCGGTGATGATGACGGTCTTGATGCCGGTCTTGGGCACGACCTGCTCGGCCAGGTGGGCCATATTGGCCAGGCTGACCAGCGCCTTGGCACCGGAATCGTTGAACTGGTGTTCCATTTCCCGCGCGGTGTACAGCGGGTTGGTGTTGACCACGACCAGGCCGGCCCGCATGGCGCCGAAGACCACCACTGGGTACTGCAGCACGTTGGGCAGTTGCACGGCGATGCGGTCGCCGGGCTGCAGGTCGGTGTGCTGCTGCAGGTAGGCAGCGAATTGCCCGGACAGCTGGTACAGCTCGCCGTAGGTCAGGGTCTTGCCGAGGCTGCTGAAGGCAGGCTTGTCGGCGAAGCGTTGGCAGGACTGTTTGAGTACCGCCTGAATATTGGGGTACAGATCAGGATCGATCTCGGCAGCAATCCCGACGGGATACTTGTCCTTCCAGAAATTTTCGGCCATGCAAGCCCACTCCTAAGCAACAGCTGATCTTCACCGCGTGTGTGCGGTTGTTTGTTGTATGTTTGCTCATCTTTCGCGCAGGCGGCAGCGCGAAAACGGGCCGAGAGTAGCAGCTTTGCCAAAGAGCGACCAGCACCAAACATAGCCTTGCCGGTCATAAAAATGACCAGAAAATGGCACTCCGGTCACATTTAGAACACTCCCGACTGCGGGCTGCGAATCGCCGCCCGCAGCCGCGTATCAGGCGATGTCGCGCAGCTCGCGACGAAGGATCTTGCCCACCGGGGTCATCGGCAACGAATCGCGGAAGACAATATGCTTGGGCACCTTGTAGCCGGTGAAATTCTCCTTGCAGTAGGCCTTCAGCTCTTCAGCACTCACCCCGCCTTCGCGGGCGACGACGAACAGCTTGACCGCCTCGCCGGACTTCTCGTCGGGCACCCCGATGGCGGCGCAGCTCGCTACCTTCGGGTGCGCCATGACCACGTCCTCGATCTCGTTGGGGTACACGTTGAAACCAGAGACGATGATCATGTCCTTCTTGCGGTCGACGATGCGCACGAAACCGTCCGGGTCGATCACGGCGATATCGCCGGTCTTGAACCAACCTTCGCTATCGAGCACTTCGGCCGTGGCGTCCTCGCGGTTCCAGTAGCCCTTCATCACCTGCGGGCCCTTGATGCATAGCTCGCCACGCTCACCCAGGGCCAGCTCGTTGCCGTCGTCGTCGATGATTTTGAATGCCGTATCCGGCAAAGGAATGCCGACGGTACCCAGGCGCGCCTGCTTGCCGTAGGGGTTGGTGCTGGCCACCGGCGAGGTCTCGGTCAGGCCGTAGCCTTCGACCACCGTGCAGCCAGTCATGGCCTGCCAACGCTCAGCGGTGGCCTTGACCAGGGCAGTGCCACCGGAGTTGGTGACCTTGAGATGAGAAAAATCGAGGTTCTTGAATTCGGGGTTGTCCATCAGTGCAACGAACAGCGTGTTGAGCCCCAACAGCGCGGAGAACTGCCACTTGCCCAACTCCTTGACGAAGCCGGGGATGTCGCGCGGGTTGGTGATCAGCACGTTGTGGTTGCCGTTGACCATCATGCACATGCAGTTCGCGGTGAAGGCATAGATATGGTACAGCGGCAGCGGCGCGATCATGATCTCCTGGCCCTGCTTCATCAGCGGCGTGCCATCCTCGCCGAGTTGCGACAGGCAAGCGTCGACCTGCAGCATATTGGCCACCAGGTTGCCGTGGGTGAGCATCGCGCCCTTGGCCACACCCGTGGTGCCACCGGTGTACTGCAGTACCGCGATATCCTCCTGGCTCGCCGTCACGCGCTTGAACCCCTGGTTCTGCTTGAGCGTGGCCTTGAACGGCAGCGCCTGGGGCAGGTGATAGTCAGGCACCATCTTCTTCACCTGCTTCACCACGGTATTGACCAGCCAGCCTTTCAGGCTAGGCAGCATGTCGCCCATCTTGGCTTCGATCAGGTAGTCGATCTCGGTGTCTGGCAGCACTTCATGCACCAGCTTGCCGAACATGTTCAGGTAGACCAGCGCGCGCACGCCGGCATCCTTGAACTGATGACGCATCTCGCGGGCGGTGTACAGCGGGTTGGTGTTGACCACGATCAGCCCGGCGCGCATGGCACCGAACACGGCAATCGGGTACTGCAACACGTTGGGCATCTGCACGGCGATACGGTCGCCGGGCTTGAGATCAGTGTGTTTCTGCAGGTAACCGGCGAAGGCAGCGGACAGGCGATCCAGCTCGGCGTACGTCAGGGTCACGCCCAGGTTGCTGAACGCCGGGCGGTCGGCGAAGCGCTTGCACGAGCGCTCGAATACTTCGATGACCGATTTATAGGTGCTCAGATCGATGCTGTCCGGCACACCGGCCGGGCGTTTGTCGCTCCAGAAATCAGGTTGCATTATTTTTATTCCTCTTCCCCTGAATGGATGGGCCCGCTGCGTTGAACAGGCTGTGGCCAGAGGATTTCTGACCACAGCAGGGCTGAGCCGAACTTAGCAGTTCTGGCCCAGTGCGCAAACAGCCGCGGTAGCGTCATTGACCGCGTGAATTTCGATGCACGCGTCATACTGGGAAAACCGCCGCACCAAGCCCTACAATGCGGCACTTTCGCCGGCTCAAGGATCTGCCATGCCCCTCGCTACGCTCTGGCTGGACCGCCCCGATGGCACCGCGCTGTACGTACGCCACTGGCAGGGCGACGCAGCGCCGCGCGCGGTGCTGATGCTGGCCCACGGCATGGCGGAACACGCCGGGCGCTACGCCCGCCTGGCCGAGGCGCTGGTCGCTGCTGGCTTCGCCGTGTATGCCCACGATCAGCGTGGCCATGGCCTGACGGGCGAGCGCAGCGTGCTCGGCCACTTCGCCGACCACGACGGCTGGGCGCGGGTGGTCGATGACCTGGCCGGGCTCAACCACCACATTCGCCAGGCCCACCCGCAGTTGCCGATCATCCTGCTCGGCCACAGCATGGGCAGCTACATTGCCACCGCCTACCTGATGCAGCACAGCTGCAGCGTGCAGGGCGCCGTCCTCAGCGGCTCCAACTACCAGCCACGCACGCTGTACCGTGTCGCCCGGCTGATCGCGCGCCTGGAAAGCTGGCGCCAGGGCCCACTGGGGCGCAGCGCCCTGCTCGCCTGGCTGTCGTTCGGCTCGTTCAACCGCGCCTTTACTCCGGCGCGTACCGCCTACGACTGGCTCAGTCGCGACGCGGACGAGGTCGACCGCTATATCGCCGACCCGCTGTGCGGTGCGCGCTGCACTAACCAGTTATGGCTCGACCTGCTCGCCGGCCTGCAACAGATCACCCCCGTAGCAAGCCTGGCGCAGATCGACCAGGCGCTGCCGCTGCTGATCATCGGCGGCGCCTGCGACCCGGTGAGCCAGGGCACCCGCCTGCAACACCTGGCCGATGCCCTGCGCAGCGCCGGGCACACCCGCACCGATTTGCGGGTGTACCCCGAGGCACGCCACGAACTGTTCAACGAACTCAACCGGGACGCCGTCACGGCCGACCTGATCGCCTGGCTGGAGCATATTCTGCCCGCGCCAGCGCAACCCACCCCCCAAGGAAATGCACAATGACGCAAAGCAGCAATACCCCCTACGAAGCCCTCGAAGTTGGCCAGACCGCCCGTTACACGCGCACCGTCGGCGAGCGTGACATCCAGCTGTTCGCCGAGGTGTCCGGCGACCGCAACCCGGTGCACCTGGATGCTGCATACGCTGCCACCAGCATGTTCAAAGAACGCATCGCCCACGGCATGTTCAGCGGTGCGCTGATCAGCGCTGCCGTGGCCTGCGAACTGCCCGGCCCGGGCACCATCTATGTCGGCCAGAGCATGCGCTTCACCGCGCCGGTGAAACTCGGTGACACCCTTACCGTGCGCCTGGAAATCCTGGAAAAACTACCGAAGTTCCGCGTGCGCGTGGCCACCCAGGTGTTCAACCAGCGCGACGAAATGGTGGTCGACGGTGAAGCGGAAATCATCGCCCCGCGCAAAGCCCTGACCGTCGAACTGGCCGAACTGCCGACCATCACCATCGGCTGAGCCATCGCGTCACCCGGAGCGCGCCCATGCAAGCCTGGAACAGCGTCAGCCTGTGGATGCAGCAACTCGACGAGCCCCTGACCCCGCGCCCTGCGCTGGGCAGCGAGATCGAGGCCGACGTGGCGATCATCGGCGCCGGCTACACCGGCCTGTGGACCGCCTACTACCTCAAGCGCCAGGCGCCGCACCTGCGTGTGCTGATCTTGGAAGCCGAGATGGCCGGCTACGGCGCCTCCGGGCGCAATGGCGGCTGGCTGATGGGCAACCTGCTCGGCGAAGACCGCCTGCTCGCCCCGCTCTCGCCGACCGAACGACGCGCCAGCTAAGACCTGCTGCACGGCATCCCCGACGAAGTCGCCCAGGTGCTCGAACGCGAACGTATCGCCTGCGACTACCGCAAAGGCGGCGTGCTCTATTGCGCCGCACGCTACCCCGAACAACGCGAGCGACTGCTCACCCACCTCAAGCACCTGCGCAGCGAAGGTCTGGGCGAAGACGACTACCGCTGGCTCGACACCCCGGCGCTCAATCAGCAGTTGCGGGTCGCCTCGCCCTACGGCGCGCTCTACTCGCCGCACTGCGCCACTTTGCAACCGGCGCGCCTGGCCCGTGGCCTGGCGCAGGCGGTCGAGCGCCTGGGCGTAATGCTGTATGAGCAAAGCGCGGTGCTGGACTGGCAACCTGGCGTGCTGCGTACCGCTCAGGGTCGGGTGCGTGCCGACTGGATCGTGCCGGCGGTGGAAGGCTACGCCGCCAGTCTGCCGCCCCTGGGCCGCAATCAATTGCCGGTGCAGAGCCTGATCGTCGCCAGCGAGCCGCTGCCCGCCAGCACCTGGGCGGAGATCGGTCTGGCCCGTGGTGAAGCCTTCAGCGAGGCGAGCCGCCAGGTCACCTACGGCCAGCGCAGCGCCGATGATCGCTTGGTGTTCGGCGCCCGTGGCGGCTATCGCTTCGGCGGGCGCCTGCGCCAGGACTTCAACCTGAACGAGGCCGAACGCAACCTGCGCCGTTACCTGCTCGGCGAACTCTTCCCGCAGTTGCGCAAGGTGCGCCTTACCCACGCCTGGGGCGGCAACCTCGCCGTGGCGCGGCGCTTCCGACCACACATGCTGCGCGATCGACGCAACGGCATCGCCCTGGCCGGCGGCTATGGCGGTGAGGGCGTAGGCGCCAGCAACCTCGGTGGGCGCACTCTGGCCGACCTGATCCTCGACCGCGAAACCGCCCTCACCGCCCAGCCTTGGGTCGCCCGTGATGGCGGCCTCGACCAACTGGCGCGCTGGGAACCCGAGCCACTGCGCTGGCTGGGCTACAACGCCATCATCCGCAGCTTCGCCTATGAAGACCGCGTCCTCGCCGACCCACGCAGCCCCCGCTGGCGACGGCGCCTGGCCGAGCGTTTGGCCGATCTGATGGAAGGGTTTATGCGGTAGGGTCGGTGGGAGTGGCCGGGCGGCGTTCCACTGTCGCGTGGGAGGGGCTTTAGCCGCGACGTTTTCAGCGCGCTCAAGGATTATCGCGAATAAATTCGCTCCTACAGGCAATTGATCGCTCCCACGTCGAGGCGTCGAAGCGTCCGCGTGGGCATGCATCCGGAGACGCTCCGCGCCTCGCAACAGCGGACGCAGAGCGTCCACAGCGTGGTTAACACGCAGAGCGTGTGAACCATCAGAATTATTTGTGTTGCCCCCCTAACCCCGCCCTGGTGCACGCTGGGCTGCGCCCGCACCAAGCCTGTGCTTGAATAGTCGTACCTCACAACGAAAGCCGCTTAAAAGCGCTCTTTAACCGTGATTCATTGTGCACTATGCACAACAGGCCTTGTCAGGCTCGTGCGCGGCAGATAAATCGCCGACCTGGCACGCCCCCTGCTATCGCCGTGTGTCCTCAACCTGCGGAGCCGCGCGCCATGTCACAGCCTACCCTCGATAGCGATTACCCCTTGAGCGAGGTGCCCAGCAGCGCCCGCAAAGGCCTGTTTTCCACCGCCATCCTGCTGTTCGGTTTCACTTTCTTTACCGCCACCATGTTTGCCGGCGGCAAGATCGGCATGGCCTTCGACTTCACCACCCTGATCTGGGCCGCGGTGATCGGCAACCTGCTGCTTGGCCTGTACGCCGCCGTGCTCGGCCTGATTGCCTGCCGCAGCGGCCTGAACTCGGTGCTGATGGGCCGCTTCTGCTTTGGCGAAGTCGGCAGCAAGCTCTCCGACGTGCTCCTCGGCTTCACCCAGATTGGCTGGTACGCCTGGGGTACGGCGACCATCGCCATCGTCCTGGTAAAAATCCTCGGCCTGCCGCAAGGCCTGACCATGCCGCTGATGGTGCTGTTCGGTTTCGGTTTCTGCCTGACCGCCTTCGTCGGCTACAAGGGCCTCGACCTGCTCTCGCGCATCGCCGTGCCAGCCATGCTGGTGCTGCTGGTGGTGTCGCTGTGGATCGCCACCCGTGATATCGGCGGCCTCGCTGGCCTGCTGGCGGTGGAGCCCAAGGAGAGCATGAGCCTGAGCGTGGCCATCACCCTGGTTTTCGGCACCTTCGTCAGCGGCGCGACCCAGGCCACCAACTGGACACGCTTCGCCAAAAGCGGTCGAGTTGCGGTGCTGGCCAGCCTGTTCGGCTTCTTTATCGGTAACGGCCTGATGATCGTCGCCGGGGCCTACGGCGCCATCGTCTACCAGCAACCGGACGTGGTCGAAGTGCTGGTGCTGCAGGGCCTGTCCATGGCCGCGGTGATCATGCTGTTTCTCAATCTGTGGACCACCCAGGACAACACCATCTACAACTTCGCCGCCGCCGGCTGCAACCTGCTGCGCACCGGCAAGCGCAAAACCGTGACCCTGGCCGGCGCCGCTATCGGCACCCTGCTGGCCATCGGCGGCATGTACGAAATGCTGATTCCCTTC
This sequence comes from Pseudomonas cuatrocienegasensis, assembly GCF_900110925.1. Lineage (GTDB taxonomy): Bacteria > Pseudomonadota > Gammaproteobacteria > Pseudomonadales > Pseudomonadaceae > Aquipseudomonas > Aquipseudomonas cuatrocienegasensis. The sequence continues at coordinate 266,888 of NZ_FOFP01000002.1, forward strand.
CTGATCCTGCTCGGCTCGATCATCCCGCCGATTGGTGGGGTGATCATGGCCGATTACTTCTACGGCCACCGCGCGCGCTACCCAACGCTGGCCGACGCGCGCTTGCCGACGTTCAACTGGGTCGGCCTCGGCGCCTACTTTATCGGTGCGCTGAGTGCCTACGCCTCGCCCTGGGTCGCGCCCCTGGTCGGCATCGCCGTCGCCGCGCTGGCCTATGTTGCCCTGTTCGAGCTGCGCAAAGCCCTGGCCGGGCGCCGTCTGGTCGTCGGTGCATGAGCCTGACCGTCGCCGATGTGCTCGCCCTGCCCGGCCTTGCCAGCATGCGCCTGCGCGCCGGGCAACGGGCGCAGGACAACCCGGTGCGTTGGCCCTACGTCGCCGAGAACGCGACCATCGCGGAATGGGTGATGGGCGGCGAACTGGTGTTCGTCACCGGCATCAACCACCCGCGCGACGAAGCCAACTTGCTTCTGCTGGTTCGTCAGGCCCATGAGCGCGCCACCGCCGGCCTGGTGATCCTCACCGGCGCCGAGTACATCCAGGCGATTCCTGACAGCGTCATCGCCGAGGCCGAACGCATCGGCGTGCCGCTGCTCGAACAGCCCTACGACCTGAAGATGGTGGTGGTCACCCAGGCCATCGGCACGGCGCTGGTGCAAGCGCAGATGCTCGGCCGCTCGCGCCAGCATGTGCTGGAGCAATTGCTCGACGGGGATTATCAGTCCCTGGAAGCTCTGCTGCAGCGCGCCGACAGCCTGCGCCTGCCGCTGCAGGTGCCGCGTCAGGTGGCGTTGTTCAAATTGCAGGGCAGCGAACGGCTGTTTCTCGAGCAAACGCCCGAGCAGGCCGAACAGACGCTGCAAACCAACCGCCAACGCCTGCAGCAACAGCTGGAGCAGGTGCTGGCCGAACGTGGCGAAGTGCTGCCGCTGGTCAGCCAGGGCGAACACTGGATCGCCCTGTTGCCGGCAGCCGAGCACGCCGACGAGGCGCACAACCGGCGCAGCCTGATGCAACTGCTGGAGGCCCTTAACCCGCATCTGGCACCGCAACGCCTGTTTCTCGGCCTCAGCGTGGGCGGCCATGGCCCGGCGCAGTTTGCCCAGGCCCTCGGCGAGGCGCGCCAGGCGCTGGTCGCCGCACAATCCTTCCCCGAGCGCCTGGGGCTGTGCTGCTTCAACGAACTCGGGGTGATCGAACTGCTCGGCGCCATCCGTGACCGCAGCCTGCTCGACCGCTTTGTCGCCGATGTGCTGGGCGCGCTGATCGGCGATGATTCGCGCCACGAACCCGTTCTGATGCCGACCCTGGAGGCCTGGTTTCAGGAGAACGGCAACCTGGCCTTGGCCGCCCAGCGCCTCAACGTCCACCGCAACACCCTGAGCCACCGCCTGCAGCGCATCGAAGCGCTGAGCGGCTGCTCGTTCACCGATCCCCACGACCGCCTGAACATCAGCATTGCCTTGCTGATCTGGCGCCTGTCGTCCCCAAGGAGTCCCGCATGATCATCCACAACGCCCGCCTGCGCGGCCGCGACGGCCTGCACTGCATCACCCTGAATGGCGAGCGCATTGCTGCCATCGAACCGCAAAACACCGCACAGCCACTCGTCGATGGCGACCTGGACGCCGCCGGCAACCTCGTGGTGCCGCCCTTCGTCGAGCCGCATATCCACCTCGACGCCACCCTCACCGCCGGCGAGCCGGCCTGGAACATGAGCGGCACGCTGTTCGAGGGCATCGAGCGCTGGGCCGAGCGCAAGGCCCTGGTCACCCATGAAGACACCAAGACCCGCGCGCGCAAAACCATCGACATGCTGGTCGACCACGGCATCCAGCACGTGCGCACCCACGTCGACGTCACCGACCCGACCCTGGGCGCGCTCAAGGCCATGCTCGAAGTGCGCGAAGAAACCCGCCACCTGATCGACATGCAGATCGTCGCCTTCCCCCAGGAAGGCATCGAGTCCTATGCCAATGGCCGCGCGCTGATGGAGCAGGCAGTCGAGCTGGGCGCTGACGTGGTCGGCGGCATCCCGCATTTTGAGAACACCCGCGATCAGGGCGTCTCGTCGATCAAGTTCCTTATGGACCTGGCCGAGCGCACTGGCTGCCTGGTGGACGTGCACTGCGACGAGACCGACGACCCGCAGTCGCGCTTTCTTGAAGTGCTGGCCGAGGAAGCCCGTGTGCGCGGCATGGGCGCGCGGGTCACCGCCAGCCACACCACGGCCATGGGCTCCTATGACAACGCCTACTGCTCCAAGCTGTTCCGCCTGCTGAAGATGAGCGGCATCAGCTTTATCTCCTGCCCCACCGAAAGCATCCACCTGCAGGGCCGCTTCGACACCTACCCGAAACGCCGCGGCCTGACCCGCGTGGCCGAGATCGACCGCGCCGGGATGAACGTCTGCTTCGGCCAGGACTCCATCGTCGACCCCTGGTACCCCCTGGGCAACGGCAACATCCTGCGCATCCTCGAAGCCGGCCTGCACATCTGCCACATGCTCGGCTACGAAGACCTCAAACGCAGCCTGGACCTGATCACCGACAACTCCGCCCGCGCCTTGGCGCTCGGCGAGCGTTACGGGTTAGAGGTGGGTCGCCCAGCCAACCTGCTGATCCTCTCGGCGCCGGACGATTACGAAATGGTCCGCCGCCAGGGCTACGCGCTGGTATCGATACGCCACGGCAAACTGCTGATGCGCCGCACGCCTGCCAGCATAGAGCGCGCCTGATCACGTTCATTTCGTCGTAGGGTGGATGACGCTTTTTTCATCCACCATTGCTTCAGTCCAAGCGGTGGACAAGCTTCGCGTTGTCCACCCTACGAACTGATGCGCCGCACGCTGGCACAGATCGAGCGCGCTTGCGCAATTTGTAGGAGCCCCGCCCCGGGGCGAACAGTGGGCGCAGCTCAATATCGATGTTGCCTGAGCCATTCGCCGCGAGGCGCGGCTCCTACAAGTCAGTTGTAGCCTGGGTCGAGCGCAGCGACACCCGGGAAGCCACTCCCCGACAGCGCAGCACCCCGCCTGCGCAACTACCAACAACCCCACATATCTCGTGGAAGGGGCCGGGCGGCGATCCCCTTTAGCCTCGACAACCTGTGCAGGGGTCGCGGCTAAAGCCCCTCCCACAAAAGCCACTCTCACAGCCCCTACCTACTCCACCACCCGCACACTGGCGGTCATCCCGGCGCTGAGCGTCAGCCCTGCGGGAAGCTCGTTCAATTTGATCCGCACCGGAATGCGCTGGGCCAAACGCACCCAGTTAAAGGTCGGCTCGACATTGGCCAGCAACTGCCCGTCCGGGCTGGCGTTGCGGTCGGTGATGCCGCGGCTGATGCTCTCGACCTCGCCGCTGATCGCCTGCCCGGCGCTCATCAGCCAGACCTCGACCGGCGCGCCGATACGCAGGCGCGGCAGTTTGGTTTCCTCGAAATACGCCACCACGTAAAACGACTCATCGGCCACCAGCGCCATCAGCGCCTGGCCGCTTTCAACGTGGTTACCCTGGGCCAGGGTCAGGTTGGTGACTTGGCCACTGCGCGGCGCCCGCAGCTCGGTACGGGCCAGGTTCAGCTCAGCCAGCTTCAGCGCAGCCTCGGCTTCCAGATACTCGCCACGGGCAATCTGCGTATTGATCTGCGCGTTGTCGAGCAACTCCGCGCTGATCGCCTGTGGCCCCAGGCGCGTGCGCCGCGAAGCTTCGTGCTCACGCAGCCTGAGCTGCTGGTGGCGGGTCTCGGCGACGGCCCGCGCCTGCTCAACCGCCGCCTGATAGCGCTCGGCATCCAGGCGCAGCAGCAGGTCGCCGGCGCGCACCTGCTGGTTGTCATGCACCGCCAGGTCGACCACCCAGCCCGAGACATCGGGCGCCATGGTGATTACATCCGCGCGCACCCGCGCATCGCGGGTCCAGGGTGAATACAGGTAGTGCTGCCATAACCAGCTACCGGCCAGCAGAGCTGCCAGCACCAGTGTCAGGGTAATGCCGACACGCAGGGTCGAACGCATGCCTTTCTCCTCGATTAACGTCCCAGCGCGGCCACCACGGCCGCCAATACACAGACATACAGAGCGCAGTCGAACAGCGCCTCGTGCCAGATCCAGCGCGCCGCGCCCACCCGCTGCAAGGCCAGGCGCACCACGCCAGTCAGCAGCAACGCCAGCAGCGCGTACAGCAACAAGGGGCTGAGCAGCACGCCGCCCAGCGCCCATTCACGCAATCCCATTGGGTTCTCCTTCGTGCAGGGCGCACCACTGCTGCCAGCCCCTCTGTACATGGGCCAGGGCCGCCAGTGCCAGGCGCCGGTCGATACTCGGCGGCGCCTGCTCCAGCGCCTGCTGCAACTGCGCCGCCACCTCATCGAGCGCCGTCGCTTGGGCCGCGCCTGCGGGCGCGCGCACCAGTTGCTCCAGACGTGCCATAAAGCGCTGCTCAGCAACGCCAAGCGGCGCATCCCCGGCGGCCAAACAGGCACGCAGGTGTAGCAGCTCATCACCCAGATCGAGGCTGAGCAGACCATCGTCCCAGCGGCTGGCGGTGCCGCCCGGCGCCACCGGATAGTGCCGCGCCAGAAGCAGCAAGCGGTCAGCCATGCGCCCACCAAACCAGTTTTCCGCACCGCCCAGGCTCTGCCGGGTCAGCCGCGCCAGGTCCCGGCGTATCGCATGCAGCACCCGCCGGCCATGCCAGGACGGGCTGCGCAGCAATACCAGGCGGAACGCCAGCACCGCGCAACCGACGCCAATCACAATCGCCAGGGCCTCGTTAAGAAACAACGCAACGTCGTAGCGCATGCTGTTTTGTGGCGCGCAGAGCACGATAAAGTGCAGGCAGAACGAGGTGGCACTCGCCCCGGTGGCAGGCGATGCCATGCCCAGCGCGCCGAAAAACAGCGGCACACCCAGCACCAGACACAACATGACAAAGCCGCTGACCTGCGGCAGCAGCACCTGGCCAGCAATAAAGGCAACCGGCAACGCGACCGCGATACCCTGCAAAAACATCACACCAATCTGCGGGGCGTTGTCGCGGCTGGCGAACAGGCTGCACACCACCGCCGCCAGCAGCAAGGCACCGGATGCCGCAGGCCAGCCGGTGGCCACCCAGAAAACCGCCAGCACGCCGAACGCCAGGGCACTGCGCAGGCCATACACCGCCGCACTCTGCCAATCCCGGTGCCAGGACAGCGCCGGCGGTGCGCGACGCGGCGCCTGCCCGGCCGCCAGCGCCTGCACGCTCTGTTCGGCCTGCGCTACGCGCTGGGCCAGCAACGCCAAACGCTCCAGGTACACCTGCTGCACACCCACCCGCGCAGGCTCAGCAGCCGCCTCGGCCAAGCGTGCGGCAAGCCCGCTCAGATCAACCGACGCCTCAGCATCCAAAGCGTGTAGCAGGATTTCCCGCCACGGCCGTAGCGCCTCGGCTTCCGTCGTATCGAGCAATTGCCACTGGCGCGCCGCCCCTCGTGCCAGACGCAGCATATTCAGCAGATCGCGGCTGAGCACCCGTACCGCCACCGCCCGCTGCCGCCCGCGCGCACCTTCAAACCAGGCATGCTCACGCTGGGCATCGACCGCCACAATACGCCCCATCACCTCCAGCAAACCCTGGCGCGCCTCGGCCTCACCAAGAATCGCCAGCCGCGCCGCCTGGCGCCCTGCCTGCCAAGCCTGCTGCGCCTGGCCGACCAGTTGCCGCTCGACCCGTTGTGGCCACAGCAGCGCGCTGACCAGGGTGGCGCAAAGAATGCCCAGGGAAATTTCACTGCAGCGCGCCACCGCCTGATCGAACACCGTCAGCGGTGCGGCAATCGCCGGCAAGCCGATAATCGCCACCGTGTAACCCGCCAGCACAAAGGCATAGGCCCAGGCACTGCGCAGCAGCGTCGAGGCCGCCGTACACAACCCCAGCCAGAGCGCCAGCACCAGCAAAAACAGCTCCGGCGCCTGGCCAAACAGCGCCATAAACACCACCGCCATCACCGTCCCGACCACCGTGCCCAGCAACCGCGCCAAACCCTTTTGCACCACCATGCCGGACAACGGCTGGGCGACGATAAACACGGTCATCAGCGCCCACTGCGGCTGCTCCAGACCAAAACGCATCGCGCACCACAACGCCAACCCGCCACCGAGCAGGGTCTTGAGAGCAAATTGAACAGCCGCCACAGAGGGCGCGAAAAAGGCGGTAAGCAAAGCAGGCATGGGATTTCACAGGCCGAGAACAATAACCCTAGCGTCCCTGCGGCAGATTGCGCAGGTAGATAGGCGAGCTAATTATTAGCGACCTATCGATATTCGTCCAGTTCCGATTTTCTTGTGCCTCAGGGGAAGGCCGCTGCCCACGGAAGGTTGCCCCCGAGCGTGCTTGAGGTGTAGGAGAAAATTTATTCGCGAAATTAGCGATCCCAATCGCGAATAAATTCGCGCCTATAACGCGGCAATCGCTAATTCAGCACGTAGCCTGGGTCGAGCGAAGCGACACCCGGGAACGACATTCGCGGATATCAGCGTGACCAGCCATTAGTGAGAGGGACGATAGGACGATTTCTGCCCGCCGCTTTTTCGGGAGAGCGCTGACCTACCTTTCTCAATCACAAACAGCACTCAAACCTGCCATTCATTCCAGGATTACTCACAAGCCAACGCTGCAAAAGCCCGCAACACCGCAAACAAAATCCCAACAGCTCCCCAAATCCCACCCACAAAAAAAGGCGACCGAAGTCGCCCAAATTGCCTTGCGTGCCTGTTGCCTGCGGACTCAGCGCAGCTTGTTGCGCTTGTGCGAGTCTTTCCAGATGAAGTAACCAACACCCGCGAAGAACGCGACCATCAGCCCGACTGTGCCGATGCCGGCCAGTACGACAGTATCGATAAACATGGGGTGCCTCCTGCTGTTGAGTCCGCTAGGGATGGCTGTAGATTAACAAGCGGCGGGCGGGCGATATTGATCTGGGTCAATGCCCTACAGGAGTCACCCGCGAGTCGCTCGCAGGGTTGATCCAGGTCAATTTTCAGAGGTGGACGCGGGCAAAACCTGCAGCGCCAGAGTCCATCCGGAAATGTCGGTGCATGGACGGGGTCGGGCTGCGCTCATCACTGAGCAGTAAGCAAGGCATTGAAAACTCGTATCGATGCGCAGTGAACGCTTGAGAAATACGAGTTTTCTTTATATAGATCAAATGATTAGGTAAAAACAAACAGCCCTATAGCAATTCGCCTAACGCAGCGGGATTAAACCCTTCCAACGCCGCATAGTTGCCATTTTCGACCTTAGCCACCCAATCCGGGTCACTCATCAGGGCGCGACCGACTGCGATCAGGTCAAATTCTTCGCGCTCCATCCGCTCAATGAGTCGGTCGAGGCTTGCAGGAGCCGAGCCTTTGCCGGCAAAGGCGTTCGTTACATCGTTATCAAGGCCAACTGAACCCACACTAATGGTGGCGGCCCCTGTCACTTTCTTCGCCCAGCCGGCACAGTTCAGACCGTTGCTGCCGTCAATTTCAGGAAACTCGGGCTCCCAGAAACGTCGTTGTGAACAATGCAGAACATCCACACCCGCCTCGACTAGCGGCAGCAGCCAGTCTTCCATCTGCTGAGGCGTTTCCGCGACGCGCACCCCATAGTCTTGCTGCTTCCATTGGCTGACTCGCATGATGATGGGAAATTCAGGGCCGACCGCAAGGCGGACGGCAGACACAATCTCGCTGGCAAAGCGAGAACGCTCCTTGATGGTCGCGCCACCGTAGCGATCGGTGCGTTGATTGGTGCCGGCCCAAAAGAACTGATCAATCAGATAGCCATGAGCGCCGTGAATCTCAACGGTGTCGAAACCCAGTCGTTTGGCATCCGCCGCAGCCTTGGCGAATGCTGAGATCGTGTCTGCAATATTTTCCTCACTCATCGCGACACCGCGCGGGTCTCCTGGCGAATCGAGACCAGATGGGCTTTCCACGGGAGCATCAGGCTCCCAGCCGTTGATATAACGCGCAGCGCCTGTATGCCAGATCTGCGGGGCCATAAGGCCGCCCGCGCTGTGGACCGCGTCGATCACGTTCTTCCAACCGGCTAACGCCGCATCGCCGTGGAAAAAAGGAATAGCGGAATCGTTACGCGAGGCAGGCCGATCAATAACGGTCCCTTCGGATAGGATCAGCCCAACGCGCCCTTCTGCCCTGCGCCGGTAATAGGCAGCACTCGCTTCGCCAGGTATGCCTTCGGGTGAGAAAAGACGGGTCATGGGTGCCATGACAATCCGGTTTTTCAGTTCCAATGAGCGGATGGAAAAAGGTCGGAATAAGATGCGGGTATCAAGGTTTGACATTGAGATGAACTCCATTGTGATTGGAGGCCATATAAATATACTTTGTAAACCTAGTGTCAATTAGGCACCTTATGTAGCCTAGGTATATCCGAGGAAACTCCAATGCTCGAACTGCAACCTCAATGCTTCTCATCGGACTGCCCTAGCCGGGCGCTTTTTGATCAAATCGCAGATAAATGGTCGATGATGGTTCTTGCTGTACTCGACAGCGGACCTCAGCGCTTCAACGCCATCAAGCGCCGACTGGAGGGGGTGACGCAGAAAGCGCTCACGCAGAGCCTGCGCAGGCTTGAACGCAATGGGCTGATATCGCGGGAGGTCATCTCATTCTCGCCCGTGGCGGTGCAATATGAGATCACTGCGCTTGGCAGGACCTTGCAAAACCCGTTTAGAGAGCTGCACGAATGGACGCTTGCCAAGTTGCCCGAGGTCGAAATCGCTCGAGCGCATTTTGACGAGATGTCGCGGCGGGATGGTGGTGGAACATGAGGCGCCTGTATGCGCTCAACGCCTGCAATCGCCCTCTGAACTGCGATTAGTTGGTTGCCACTGCCTGAGGGGCATTCCAACCGCCAGAAGGCCGAGCCGCTTCATGCCGGCAGAGCTGAGTGAAAATGCCGTCTACGCGGGAGGTGGGAGGTTTTGGGTGGTGTCGCGTTTTAGCCGGGACGTTCGCGATTTATCGCGAATAAATTCGCTCCTACAACAGCACCTAAAGCCTTGTGACGGCAGCAAACAGCCGCCGTCAGCGCTTTTTCGGCTTTTTCTTCTTGCCCTTGGTCAGGGGGAAGACTTGCTCGAAGACCTGGCGCATCTCGTTGAGCTTTTTGTCGTGCAGGTCGTGGATGCGCTTGCCGCGTTCGGCGTTGAAGTCGATCAGGTTGTCATCGTTACTCATGCGGGCGACCGGATTAGGCGGAATGTCAGGTTAAGGCGCGGCGCGCACTGGCTGCGCGTCTTCGCCACTTGGTGTTGCCAATAATGCTGCGTCGGCCCGCGCATGACCAGTAGGGAGCCGTGGGCCAGGGACAGTGAATGGGCGATGCGCGTCTGACCTTTGCGGCGCAGGTCGAAGCGCCGGGTGCCGCCGAGGTTGAGCGAGGCGATCAGCGGCTCGGGGCCTAGCTCGGTTTCGTCGTCGCTGTGCCAGCCCATGGAGTCCTGGCCGTCGCGGTAGTAGTTGAGCAGGCAACCGTTGAGCGGCTGGCCGACGGCGGCCGCTACCTGGTCGCGAATCTGTTGCAGCAGCGGCGTCCAGGGCAGCGGTTGGTGCACCAGGCCGGAGTAGCGGTAGCGCGCCTCGGGGTCGCCATACCAGGCCACCAGCCGCGGCACGGGATGCAAGCGACCATAGAGGCGCACCTGCGGCTGCTCCCAGAGCGTCTGCTCAAGCAACTGCGCCAGCCAGGTATCGGCCACGTCTGCTGACTGCCAAGCGGGCAGCAGGCACAGGTCGGCATCGGGAAGGCTCAGCGGGGCTTCGGCAAACAGGCTCACGGGGGCTCTCGTGACAGGGATGGAGGCTTATTGTGCGCGGCTCAGACTTCGACATCCACCCACAGGCCCTGGCGCGGTAGTGCCTCAAGTACGGCGGCGTCTTCTTCGCTGACTTCGCCTTCGGCCAACTCCTCGGCACTGTAGCCGCGCCGCTGCCGGCGGCGTTGCTCCTCGCGCAGGCTCTCGGCTTCTTGCGGGTGCTTGCGCGCCAGATTCACCGCACTCTCCTGCGCGCTCTCGGCGGCGGGCGTGACGGGGGGAATGGCGGGCGCCGGTTTGATCACATCCTGCTGGACGGTCACCGGCGCAACGTTGTGGGGGATCGGCGGTAGCACGAAAGCGCCTCCTGTTCTGCTCAGGCTGTCGGCAAAGTTAGCGACGACTTGAATCCAGCCTGCAGGGCTTGGACTGCGGTTATGGCGCTAAGTGCCGGCTAGGGTCTGTTCCCGCTTCGTCGCTAGCCGCGTTGCCGCGAAAAATCTCGCCAGGCTAGGCGGAGGACGCAGGGAATGGTCGTTCCCTTGCCAAGTCCTCCAACACCGCATGGCGAGATTTTGCGCGCAACCCGAAGGGCCGGGCCCGTTTTAGCGCGATGCGGCGTTTCTCGATGGCTCATTTAGCCGGCTAAACTTCGCATCTCGTGCCTTGCCTCGCGCTAAAACTGGCTCCGGCGCGGCCGCGAACGAAACGGGAACAGACCCTAAGACGAATGCGCCTTTGGCCCGGCCTGGCCTTTCCGTTAACATAGCCGGCTTTTCACGCGGGAGACACGCAGGCATGGCGCAATACGAACCGGGGCAACGCTGGATCAGTGACAGCGAGGCTGAGTTGGGTCTGGGTACCGTCCTTATGCAGGATGGCCGCATGCTCACCGTGCTTTACCCCGCGACGGGAGAAACCCGTCAATACGCCACGCGCAATGCGCCGTTGACCCGGGTGCGTTTCTCCCCAGGCGACGAGATCACCCACTTTGAAGGCTGGAAACTCACCGTTCAGGAAGTCGAAGACGTCGACGGCCTGCTGGTCTATCACGGCCTCAACGCCCAGCACCAGAATGTCACCCTGCCGGAAACCCAGCTGTCGAACTTTATCCAGTTCCGCCTGGCCAGCGACCGCCTGTTCGCCGGGCAGATCGACCCGCTGAACTGGTTCGCCCTGCGCTACCGCACCCTGGAGTTCACCAGCAAGCAGCTGCAGTCCTCGCTGTGGGGCCTGGGCGGCGTCCGTGCGCAGCCGATTGCGCACCAGTTGCACATTGCCCGTGAAGTGGCCGACCGCATCGCCCCGCGCGTACTGCTGGCCGACGAAGTGGGCCTGGGCAAGACCATCGAAGCCGGTCTGGTGATCCACCGCCAGCTGCTCTCCGGGCGCGCCAACCGCGTGCTGATTCTGGTGCCGGAAAACCTCCAGCACCAGTGGCTGGTGGAGATGCGCCGCCGCTTCAACCTGGATGTGGCGCTGTTCGACGCCGAACGCTTTATCGAAAGCGACGCCAGCAACCCCTTCGAGGACTGCCAGTTGGCGCTGGTCGCCCTGGAGTGGCTGTGCGAGGACGAAAAGGCCCAGAACGCGCTGTTCGCCGCCGGCTGGGACCTAATGGTGGTCGACGAAGCTCACCACTTGGTCTGGCACCCGGAAAAGGCCAGCCGCGAGTACAGCCTGGTTGAGCAGCTGGCCGAAGTGATCCCCGGCGTGCTGCTGCTCACCGCGACCCCGGAGCAGCTCGGCCAGGACAGCCACTTCGCCCGTCTGCGCCTGCTCGACCCGCATCGCTTCCACGACCTGGAAGCCTTCCGCGCCGAAAGTGCCCACTACCAGCCGGTGGCTGAAGCCGTACAGGAACTGCTAGACCAGGGCCGCCTGTCGCCGGCCGCACACCAGACTATCCATGACTTCCTCGGTGCCGCAGGCGAAGCGCTGCTGGCCGCGGTGAATGACGGCGACAGCGAAGCCTCGGCACGCCTGGTGCGCGAGCTGCTCGACCGCCACGGCACCGGCCGCCTGTTGTTCCGCAACACCCGCGCCGCCGTGCAGGGCTTCCCCGAGCGCGAGCTGCATGCCTACCCGCTGGCCAGCCCCGACGAATACCTGGAACTGCCGATTGGCGAGCATGCCGACCTCTACCCGGAAGTCAGCTACCAGGCCCAGGCGGATGTCGACGAAGACCAGCGCTGGTGGCGCTTCGACCCGCGCGTCGAATGGCTGATCGACACTCTGAAGATGCTCAAGAAGTTCAAGGTGCTGGTGATCTGCGCCCACGCCGAAACCGCCATGGACCTGGAAGATGCCCTGCGCGTGCGCTCCGGCATCCCAGCCACGGTGTTCCATGAAGGCATGAGCATCCTTGAGCGCGACCGCGCTGCGGCCTACTTCGCCGACGAAGAGTTTGGCGCCCAGGTGCTGATCTGCTCCGAGATCGGCTCCGAAGGCCGTAACTTCCAGTTCGCCCACCACCTGGTGCTGTTCGACCTGCCGGCCCACCCGGACCTGCTCGAACAGCGCATCGGCCGCCTCGACCGGATCGGCCAGAAGCATCGTATTCAGTTGCACGTGCCCTACCTGGAAAACAGCCCGCAGGAACGTCTGTTCCAGTGGTATCACCAGGCGCTCAACGCCTTTTTGGCCACCTGCCCCACCGGCAACGCCCTGCAGCACCAGTTCGGCAGCCGCTTGCTGCCGCTGCTGGAGGCCGGCGACGATGGCGAATGGCAAGAGTTGGTCGACGCCGCCACGGCCGAGCGCCAGCGCCTGGAAAGCGAACTGCACGCTGGCCGTGACCGCCTGCTGGAACTCAACTCCGGCGGCGCCGGCGAAGGTGAAGCGCTGGTTGAGGCGATCCTCGAACAGGACGACCAGTTCGCCCTGCCGATCTATATGGAGCAGTTGTTCGACGCCTTCGGCATCGACAGCGAGGACCATTCCGAGAACGCCCTGATCCTGCGTCCCAGCGAAAAGATGCTGGATGCCAGCTTCCCCCTGGGCGACGACGAAGGCGTAACCATCACCTACGACCGCAACCTGGCCCTGGCCCGCGAGGACATGCAGTTCCTCACCTGGGAACACCCCATGGTACAAGGCGGCATGGACCTGGTGCGCTCCGGTTCCATGGGCAACACCGGCGTGGCGCTGATCAAGAACAAGGCGCTCAAGCCCGGCACCGTGCTGCTGGAACTGCTCTACGTCAGCGAAGTGGTGGCGCCCCGCGCCCTGCAGCTGGGCCGTTATCTGCCGCCGGCCGCCCTGCGCTGCCTGCTCGATGCCAACGGCAATGACCTGGCACACAAGGTGGCGTTCGAGACGCTCAACGACCAGCTCGAAAGCGTGCCGCGCGCCAGCGCCAACAAGTTTGTGCAAGCCCAGCGTGAAGCGCTCAACACCACCATCGGTGCCGGCGAAGAGAAGATCGCGCCGCGCCATGCCGAGCGTGTGGCCGAAGCCAAACGCCGCCTGGCCGCCGACACCGACGAAGAACTGGCCCGCCTGACCGCCCTGCAAGCCGTCAACCCCAGCGTGCGCGACAGCGAGCTGGAGGCCCTGCGCCAACAGCGCGAGCAAGGCCTGGCCATGCTCGACAAAGCAGCCCTGCGCCTGGAAGCGATCCGCGTGTTGGTGGCGGGGTAAGGTAAAGCGCGGGGGAAGCACGCCGCTCCTACGGTGGCCTTGGTTAACCCCCGAAGCCCCCAGCGATACCAGGCAGAAATGCCCCGGGTGTCGCTGCGCTCGACCCAGGCTACAAGGCTGGGCTACATGCGATTTCTTTGTAGGAGCGAATTTATTCGCGATGCTTTCGAGCTGATCGCGATATTCGCGATCCAATCGCGAATAAATTCGCTCCTACAGGTGCTGCGCCTGACTCCACCTCCTCACCAAGGAGACGCCGATGTTTCCGCCTGCCGATTTCCGCCCTCGCCTGCGCGATGGCGTGCTCGAATTCCCTGTGCATCACGTGCGCGGCGGTACCTCCACCGGCCTGGTGCTCTGGGAGCCGTTTGCGCCGCGCGAGGCGCACCTGCGTGAGGAGCTATTGCGCCATCTGATGGGTGTGCCTTTGGCGGGCTCGCAGCCGGGCAATCGGCAAATCACCGGCCTGGGCCGTGGCACGCCGATCAGCAACAAGGTGTTTTTCGTCGACTGGCACAGGCATGTGGACGGCGAGCGTTTGACCAGCACCCTGGCACAGCTAGCCAGTGACCACGCGGCCATCGACTGGAGCGTCAATTGCGGCAACCTGTCCAGTGCCCTGCCACTGTGGGCGCTGGATGTCGGACTGGTCACGGTTGCCCGGGGGGCGACTCGTACTGTCGTTATTCGCAATACCAACACTGGGGTGATCAGCACCGGGCGTATCGGCCGGGGCAGCGATGAGGCCTTGCTTACGGCGTCGATTCCCGGGGTCGCGGGGGAGTTTCCCGCTGTCGATCTGTTCCTGCACGAGCCGGTGGGCGCCAAGACCGGGCAGTTGCTGCCGACCGGCCAGGTGATCGAGCACATCGACGGCTACGCCCTGTCCTGTGTAGATGTCGCGGTGCCGATGGTTATCGCGCGGGCCAGCGACTTCGGCAAGACCGCCGCTGAACCGCTCGCCGAACTGCAAAACGATCAGGCGTTTATGGCCAACCTGCGCCACCTCTGGGTGCAGGCCGGCCTGCGCATGGGCCTGCGCCGTGGTGACGGTGAGTTGATGACGGCAGATGAGCTGGCGCGCAGCGAAACCCAGCCCAAGGCGTGCATCGTCGGGCCGCCCCATGCGGGCGGCAACCTCTCGGTGCGCTACTTCACGCCGCAGGCCGTGCACCCCTCGATGGCGGTGTCGGGCGGTTGTTGCCTGGCGGCAGCTGCGTTGATTCCCGGCTCGGTGGCCTGGCAGGTGGCCGAAGGGCTCAAGGCGCCCTCAGGCGAATTTGCCGATATCGAGGTGGCCCTCGAGAACCCTGCCGGCCTCCTCGCAACCACGGTGGTGGCGCGTGAGCACCAGGGCACGCTGCAGATCCGCAGCGCGGCCTATCGGCGAACCGCGCAGGTACTGCTGCGCGGGCATATGCCGCTGTACCGCGCCTCTCCAGCGTTGATCGCGGCGCTAACCGACACCTGAGTGCCGGCCAGCGGGGGGACGTCCCGTACCGCAACACGAATCGCTTATTGCGTTATTCAGGAGGGGCCGGGCAGCGCTCCGCTTCAGCCTCGAAGCGTTGGCGATAGCGCCAAAAAGCTCGCGGCTAAAGCCCCTCCCACAAACCGAGATTTCATCGCCCCGTTCACGGCCTTACTTGGCGACAGGCGACAGCGCCATATCGGCCGCGTCTGCGTCCATCCCGGCATGCATGCGCGCGGCATCGGCGACAAAGCTGCGCGAGGCCTGGATCAGCGCCAGCATGGTCAGGACCAGGGCCACCGGGATCAGGTACATGGCGTCGTGCAGGCCAACGGCCTTGAACGCCTCGCTCATTTCACTGGCGCCAGCCGCGAGCATCGCCGCCTGGGCGTAGTGGTCCGAGAGCAGGCCGACTGCCAATGGGCCAAGGCCACCGCCAAGCAGGTACAGGCCGGCAAAGAACAGCGCCATGGCCGTGGCCCGCAGGCGCGGCTCGATCACGTCCTGAATCGCCGTGTAGACGCAGGTGTAGAAGTTGTAGGCGAACAGCCAGCCAATGCTGAACACCGCGACGAACACGCCAATCTCGATACGACCGGCCATCAGCGCGTAGCCGGTGGCGACACTGGCCACCAGCATGCTCAGGGCGGCAAACAGCAGGCGGCCACGGGCCCAGCGCTGTTGAATACGGTCGGCCAACCAGCCGCCCAGGGTCAGACCAACCAGGCCGGTAAGGCCGACGATCACCCCGGTGGCCACCGCTGCCTGCTCCAGCGGCAGCAGGAAGTAACGCTGCAGCATCGGCACCATAAAGGAGTTACACGCGTAGGTGGCGAAGTTGAATGCCAGGCCCGCCAGCACCAGCCACCAGAAGGTGCGAATCGCCAGGACCTTGCGCAACGGTTTTTCGACCGCTGCAGTGGACACGGCTACCGCCTCGGCGGCGCCGCGCTTAGGCTCGCGAATAAAGAACATAAACAGCGCGAGGATCAGCCCCGGCACAGCAGCAATAAAGAAGGGCGCGCGCCAGCTGTCGAACGCCGTGACCATGGCGCCGATGGTGAAGAACGCCAGCAACAGGCCCAGCGGCAGGCCGAGCATAAAGATGCCCATGGCCCGGGCGCGCTTGTGCGGTGGGAACAGGTCGCCAATCAGCGAGTTGGCCGCCGGCGCGTAGCTGGCCTCGCCAATGCCCACGCCCATGCGAATCAGCAGGAAACTCCAGAAATTCCAGGCCAGTCCATTGACCGCCGTCAACCCGCTCCAGGCCGCCAGGCCCCAGCCCATTATCTTGCGCCGCGAACCGGTGTCGGCCATGCGCCCCAACGGCAACCCGGCAATCGCATAGACCAGGGTAAAGGCGGTGCCGATCATGCCCAGCTGAAAGTCGCTCAGGCTCCATTCCATACGGATCGGCTCGATGATGATCGCCGGAATGGTGCGGTCGAAGAAGTTGAACAGGTTGGCGAGAAAAAGCAGAAACAGGACACGCCAGGCATTTGCCGCTTGCTGGTTTTGCTGCATGGGGCGGTTCTCTTGTTGTTATGACCGTTAGGGAGCGCGACGAACCCTGCTCCCGGCCGTCAATCTAGGGCCTTGCGCTGGTTCTGTCTGCGACTATTCGCCCAGGTTATGGCAACCGATGCACACTCCGCGGCGCATCTGCCGATCAAACCGGCGGAGCTGCGGTCGAACGCATTCGAGCAGCCATCAGGACGATCCTTCACCAGGCTGCCAGAGATGACGGGAGAAGGCCGGTGGCCGCGACACACAAGGAACATTTCATCGGTCTGGAATGGCTGCGCTTCGCCCTCGGGCTGTACATCGTGGTGTTTCATACGCTGCACAACTACCGCATTGAGGGCCAGGACAGCTGGTTGCAGGACCTAGCCGGCGTGGGCTTCTTCGCCACCAGCAGCTTCTTCGTGTTGTCGGGTTTCTTGCTGGCGCATGTTTACTGTTGGCGCGGGCAACTGCGTGAACCGGCGCTGAGTTTCTGGAGCCGGCGCTTCGCCAACCTCTACCCGCTGCACCTGTTTTCCCTGGCATTGACGGTCACGGTCATTGGTCTGATCAGCTACCTGGGTATCCCGCCGGACGACACCAAAGCGAGCCTGCGCTTTGTGGTCTACGACACCAACGAAGTCGACGGAAGGGCCTCACGCGAGCTACTGGAGCACTGGATGAGCAATGCCGAGCTGGCGTTCAACGCCCTGCTGCAACTGCTTATGCTGCACGCCTGGAACCCCTACTACCTGACGTTCAACCCGCCGCTGTGGTCGGTCTCCACGCTGTTTTTCTTTTACCTGTGCTTCCCGTTCGTCGCGCCGCGCCTGGTGCAGATCCGCCATCCGCTGCGCTGGCTCGGCCTGCTGATGCTGCTGTACCTGCTGCCGCCGTTGTGGATGATCGCCAACCAGGCCTACGGCATGCCCTTTACCGGCATGCTGCACCGTATGCCGCTGCTGCGTTTGCCGGAGTTTCTCGCCGGCATCGTGCTCTACGGCCTGTTTCGCCAGCAGCGCGACAGCGCCGCGCAACCGATTATGGGCCAACCGCTGCTGCTCGGTGTCTTTGCCCTGGCCTGTTTTCTGGCCGCGGCCTGGTTGGTCAAGGGCGCGCAGTTCTGGTACTTCCTGCTGCACAACGGCCTGCTGCTGCCGGCACAGCTGGCGCTGATCTACGCCTGCGCACAGGTCGGCGAGCCTCCACGGGCGGGGCTGGAAAAATGGGCCAAGCGCCTGGGTACCGCCTCATTGCCACTATTCATCCTGCATGTGCCGGCCTTTACCCTGTTCTCGCGCGGCGAAAAACTCCTCGCCAGCCTATGGAGCGGCTGCGACAGCGGCTGGTCGGCCTGCATTGCTCAGGCCGGCGAGTACAGCCTCTCACCCTGGCTCTACCCGCTGTTTTTGCTGCTGACCGTCGCCCTCTGCCTATGGGCCCAGCGCAATGCTGTAGTGCCGATGCGCACCTGGCTGCTGCGCCGCTTACCCGTGCAGCGCAAGCAACCTTCGGCGGCATAAGCCCGGCACAGACCGTCTGCGCGGCCTATTGCCGCAGGAATCATTTGTGCCGCGGGCGGTCGGAAAACTGATGCCGGCAGCCAACCTGCCGGACTTTTCTGACTGTTTTTAGGAGATTCGAGGCCTTGAACCCGTTCGACACCTCTGTGCACAACCGTCTGCGACAAGGCCTGCTAGGCCTGAGCCTAGCCGCTTCGCTTATGGCTGCTGGGTACGCCAACGCGTTCTCGCTTGACGATGTGGCCACCCAGGCCAAAGACCTCGCCGACCAGGCCTATGTCGCCCCCACCAGCAACTTGCCGCGCGAATTCAGCGAGATGCAGTTCGCCGACTACCAGAAAATCCAACCGCGCCCGGAGAAATTCGAGTGGCGCGAGCGCGATACCCCTTTCCAATTGAGCTTCTATCACCAGGGCATGCACTTCAACACGCCGGTGAAGATCAACGAAGTCACTGCGAGCACCGTCAAAGAGATCAAATACGACCCGCAGCGCTTCGACTTCGGCGACCTAAAATTTGATAAGGAAGCCACGCAGAATCTCGGCTACGCCGGTTTTCGGGTGATGTACCCGATCAACCAGAAGGACAAGCAGGACGAGATCATGAGCGTGCTCGGCGCCAGCTACTTCCGGGTAATCGGCAAGGATCAGGTGTATGGCCTCTCGGCCCGCGGCCTGGCCCTGGATACCGCGCTGCCCAGCGGCGAGGAGTTTCCCTATTTCCGCGAGTTCTGGATCGAGCGGCCGAAACCCGAAGACCGTCATCTGGTGATCTTCGCCCTGCTCGACTCGCCACGGGCCACCGGCGCCTACCGGTTTATTCTGCGCCCGGGTGAGGACGCAGTGGTCGATGTGCAGTCCAAGGTTTACTTCCGCGAGGCGGTAAGCAAGGTCGGCGTCGCCGCCCTGACCAGCATGTTCCTCTTCGATCCGCGCCAGCCGCCGAACGTCGCCAGCTTCCGCCCGTCGCTGCATGACTCCAACGGCCTGGCCATCCATACCGGCGATGACGAGTGGTTGTGGCGCCCGCTAAACAACCCGAAAAACCTCGCGGTGAGCACCTACCAGGTGACCAACCCGAAAGGCTTCGGCCTGCTCCAGCGCGGCCGCGAGTTCGCCCGCTATGAAGACCTCGACGACCGCTACGAGCTGCGCCCAAGCGCCTGGATCGAGCCCAAGGGCGACTGGGGCAAGGGCCATGTCGAGCTGGTGGAAATCCCCACCCCGGACGAAACCAACGACAACATCGTGGCGTTCTGGACGCCGGAGACCCTGCCGGAAAAAGGCCAGCCCCTGGAGCTTGCCTACCGCATGCACTGGACCCTCGACGAGCCGGCCCTGCACGACCCGGCCAACGCCTGGGTGGCGCAGACCCTGCGCAGCGCCGGGGAAGACAAGCAGGCCAACCTGATCCGCCAGCTCGATGACAGCGTCGCCTTGTCCATCGACTTCGAAGGCCCGGCCTTGGCCGACCTGCCAGCCGACACAGCGCTGGCCAGCCAGGTCAGCGCCAACGACAACGCCGAGCTGCTCGACACGCAACTGCGCCATAACCCGGCCACCAACGGCTGGCGCCTGACCCTGCGCCTGAAGGTCAAGGACCCGGCCCAGCCGGTCGAGCTGCGCGCTGCCCTGACCCGTGACGACGCGCCGATCAGCGAGACCTGGAGCTACCAGATCCCGCCGCACGCGGAGAGCGCACCATGAGCACCTCGACACCTGCCAGTGCGTCGCAGGTCGAGCAGTACCTCGACAGCCTCGACCTGCCCGCCGCGCAGCGGGCAGAGCTGGCCGACGCCCATGACCTGGACGAGTTGCACCGGCGCCTGGCCGGGCTGCAGGCCGCTGACGATAGCAGCGCCGACGCCGCGGTGGCGGCCTCGGCCAGCGCACGCCTGAGCCTGGATGCTGGCGCCGCCCTGCGCAGCAGCGGCCTGCTCGGCTGCGACGCGGCGGGGCGGATCAAGCTGCAGGCCACCCCGCCGCTGCGCCGCACCGCGGTGATCCCCGAACCCTGGCGCACCAACATCCTGGTGCGCGCCTGGCGCCGCCTGCGCGGCCAGCGCAACCCGCCACAGGCGCCGCGGCGGGAGTTGCCGGCCGCACGCTGGCGACAGGTCGGTTCGCTGCGGCGGATGATCCTCCTGGCGTTGATGCTCGGGCAAACCGGCATGGCCACCTGGTACATGAACAGCATCCTGCCCTACCAGGGCTGGAACCTGATCAACCTGCAGGAGCTCACCCAGCAGGGCTGGCAGCAGAGCCTGGTGCAGCTTTTGCCCTATGTCGTACAGGGCAGCATTCTGCTGCTGTTCTCGATTCTCTTCTGCTGGGTCTCGGCCGGTTTCTGGACGGCGCTGATGGGCTTCTGGGAGCTGCGCCGCGGTTACGACCGCTATGGCATTTCCGGGCGCAGCGCCGGCAAGCAACCCATCCCGACTAACGCACGCACGGCGATCATCATGCCGATCTGCAACGAGGATGTGCCGCGGGTGTTCGCCGGCCTGCGCGCCACCTACGAGTCGGTGGCGGCCAGCGGCGAGCTGGCGCAGTTCGACTTCTTCGTCCTCAGCGACACCGGCGACACCGACATTGCCGTGGCCGAGCAGCAGGCCTGGCTGGAGCTGTGCGAAGAAACCGAAGGTTTCGGGCGCATCTTCTACCGCCGCCGTCGGCGCCGGGTGAAACGCAAGAGCGGCAATATCGACGACTTCTGCCGGCGCTGGGGCAGCGACTACCGCTATATGGTGGTGCTCGATGCCGACAGCGTGATGAGCGGCGAAAGCCTGACCAGCCTGGTGCGCCTGATGGAGCAGAACCCCCAGGCCGGGATCATCCAGACCGCACCGGTGGCCGCCGGGATGAACACCCTGTACGCGCGCCTGCAGCAGTTCGCCACCCGCGCCTACGGCCCGCTGTTCACCGCCGGGCTGCATTTCTGGCAACTCGGCGAGTCGCACTACTGGGGCCACAACGCGATCATTCGCATGCAGCCCTTTATCGATCACTGCGCCCTGGCGCCACTGCCGGGCAAGGGCGCGTTCGCCGGGGCGATTCTCTCCCACGATTTCGTCGAAGCCTCGCTGATGCGCCGCGCCGGCTGGGGCGTGTGGATCGCCTACGACCTGCCGGGCAGCTACGAAGAACTGCCGCCCAACCTGATTGACGAGTTGCAGCGCGACCGCCGCTGGTGCCACGGCAACCTGATGAACTTCCGCCTGTTTCTGGTCAAAGGCATGCACCCGGTACACCGCGCGGTGTTCCTCACCGGGGTGATGTCCTACCTGTCGGCGCCGCTGTGGTTTCTGTTTCTGGTGCTGTCTACCGCGCTGCTGGCGATTCACACGTTGATGGAGCCGCAGTATTTTCTGGTGCCGGGGCAGTTGTTCCCGGTCTGGCCGCGCTGGAACCCTGAGCGCGCCATTGCCCTGTTCTCCACCACCCTGACCCTGCTGTTTCTGCCCAAGCTGCTCAGCGTGCTGCTGATCTGGCTCAAGGGCGCCCGCGACTTCGGCGGCGCGCTCAAGGTCAACCTGAGCATGCTGCTGGAGATGCTCTTCTCGGTGCTGCTGGCGCCGGTGCGCATGCTGTTTCACACTCAGTTCGTTTGCGCGGCCTTTCTCGGCTGGTCGGTGAGCTGGAACTCGCCACAACGCGACAACGGCCTGACCACCTGGGGCGATGCCGTGCGCCGCCACGGCTGGCAGAGCGCGATTGGCCTGGGCTGGACGCTGCTGGTGGCCTGGCTCGACCCGACCTTCCTGTGGTGGCTGCTGCCAATTGTCGGCTCGCTGATGCTGGTGATCCCGGTGTCGGTGTTCTCCAGCCGCCTGAGCCTGGGCCTGAAAAGCCGCCAGGCCAGCCTGTTCCTGATTCCCGAGGAATCGGACCCGCCCCTGGAGCTGCTCAATACCTACGCCTACACCCGCCATAACCGCAGCCACGCGCTGGAGGACGGTTTTATCGAAGCGGTGCTGCACCCACGGCGCAACGCCCTGGCCTGCGCCCTGGCTACCGCCCGCCACGGGCAATCGGCGCTGCTGGAACAGGCACGCGCACGGCTGCTCGACGACGCACTGCGCCTGGGCCCGAAAAAACTCGATGACGCACAGAAGCGCCAGATCCTCGACGACCCCGTGCTACTCAGCCGCCTGCACCGGCAACTGTGGCTGGCCGGCGCCCAACACCCACTGTGGCGCCACGGCTATGTACCTGGGCCACGCCCGGTCAATCCGCCGTTCCTGCCTAGTCCGGTCGTGGCACCCATGGTGCAGGCTTGAGGGCTGCGGCCATTTCGCTTGTGGCCCCGAGGTGGCGGATTCTTGGTTGGTGCGCACGGCGCACCCTACGGTGTGCGGCGTGAGATGCGTCCAGTAGGGTGCGCCGCGCGCACCGGCATCGGTCTCGGATCATTGACCCGCGCGCTCGGTGCCACGCCCACTCCCCTGCTAACGCGCTTCGATCCACCCCCGCTGCCGCCACTCGGGCAACCACGCCAAGGTGTCCTGGGTGGTCGCATCGCCGGGGCGGTATTCGGCGCTTAGCCAACCCTGGTAACCGCTGCTGCGCAGGGCGGCGATGGCGGTGGCGAAGTCCAGCTTGCCACTGCCCGGCATGCCCCGGCCTGGGCAATCGGCAAATTGCACATGACCAATACGCCCGGCCAGACGGGCGATCCCGGCCGGCAGATCAATACCTTGGCGCGCCATGTGATAAAGGTCGAACTGCGCCCGGCAGTTCGGGTGATCGACCGCATCGAGCAAGGCGGCCAGGTCATCCGGCGTGTTGATCAAAAAGCCCGGCATATACAACGGATTGATCGCCTCCACCAGCACCCCGATACCCAGCACGGCAAACGCTTCGGCGGCGCGGCGCAGATTGGCGGTCAAGGTCGCCAGCGCCTGGGCCCGCTCGACGCCCTCAGCCAGGCGCCCCGGCAATACGTTGACGGCAAGCGGGCGCACCATCGCGGCATAGCTCAGGGCCTGCTCCAGCGCTTTATCGAATGCTGCCTGGCGCGCGGGCACGGCGGCCAGACCAGGGCCGCCATCGGTCAGGTCCGCCGCCGGCAGATTGATCAGCACCAGCGGCAAGCCGGCGGCGTCCAGCGCCTCCTTGAGTACGATGGCCGGTACCTCGTAGGGAAACTGGATTTCCACCCCGGCAAAGCCGGCGGCACAGGCGGCCTGCACGCGCTCGCGCAGTGGTCGTTCGACAAACAGCATGGACAGGTTGGCGGCAATCTTCATGGTTGCTCCTCACGCAGCATTTCAATCAGGGTGGCAGGGTCACGGCCCAGGTTGCCCTGGCTGCCGTGCAGGCGCAGCAGTTGCGCAGCCAGGCCGCTCATCGGCGTGGCGCTGCCTTGTTCATGGGACAATTTCACCGCCGTATCGAGGTCTTTGAGCAGCGTGCGCACATGCCATTTGATCGGCTCGAAGGTGCTCTCGGCCATCTGCGGCGCGAGGATCTGCAGCGGTTTGGAATCGGCAAAGCCACCGGCCAGCGCCGGCGCGATCAGCCGCGCATCGACTCCTGCGCGTTCTGCCAGGGCCACCACCTCAGCAATCACCAGGGCGTTGCAGGCGACGATCATCTGGTTACACACCTTGGTAACCTGGCCGGCACCCACCTCGCCCATGCGCGTCAGGCGCTGGCCCAGGTGCGCGAGAATCGGCCGCACCTGCTCGACATCCGCCTCGCGGCCACCGGCCATAATCGCCAACGTGCCCGCCTCGGCGCCCGGCGTGCCGCCCGACACCGGCGCATCGACCCAGCGCATGCCCGTGCGCGCCAGCAGCTCGGCGGCCATGCTGCGGGTGGCGGCTGGGTCAAGACTGGAGAAATCCACCAACACCTGCCCCGGCAGCGCCCCCTCGACAATGCCGCCGGCGCCAAACACCACTTCACGCACTGCCGCGGTATCGGCCAGGCACAGCATTACCACCTGAGCCTGGACACAGAGTTCGGCAGGGCTCTGGACACGCTCGGCGCCGAGGGCCTGCAGCGGCTGGCATTTGTCCGGGTTGCGGTTCCACACCGTCAGCGGGTAACCGGCAGCGATCAGCCGGCGGCTCATGGGCAAGCCCATCAGGCCGATCCCGGCAAAGGCAAGGCGAGGCATCGAGGCAGACATCAGGCAACTCCCGATCAAGGGGTAAAAATAGGCAGGGCATGTAGGCGCGAAGGGGGCGCCCAGCCTTTATTCGCGATTGTGTCGTGAATATCGCGAATAAATTCGCTCCTACAGAGTTCTCAACAGTTAACTCATGCAAGCTGAGAAATACCGGTCAATGTTACGCAGAAAGCTGCACAGCGCCGAGCGCGTCACTATACTGCGCCCCGCTTTCCCCGCTATTGAACCGGAGAACCCACCATGTCCCGTCCTACCCTGGCGCTTGCCGCCGGTTTTGCCCTGTCCCTGTGCGCTGTATTTGCCCAGGCCGCCGACGTACTGCGCGTGTCCGCCATCCCGGACGAAGCGCCCACCGAACTGCTGCGTAAATTCAAGCCCCTGGGCGAGTACCTGGAACAGCAAACCGGCATGCAGGTCGAGTTCATCCCGGTGGCCGACTACGCTGCGGTAGTCGAATCCCTCGCCTCGGACCGCCTGGACATGGCCTGGCTAGGCGGCTTCACCTTCGTCCAGACCCGCCTGAAAACCGGCAACGCCGTACCCCTGGTACAACGCGCCGAGGACGAAAAGTTCACCAGCAAGTTCATCAGCGCCGACCCGGCGGTCAAATCCGTGCAGGACCTCAAGGGCAAGACCTTCGCCTTCGGCTCGGTGTCGTCCACCTCGGGCAGCCTGATGCCGCGCTACTTCATGATCCAGGACGGCATCCAGCCGGACACCTTCTTCAGCCGCATTGCCTTCTCCGGCGCCCATGACGCCACCGTGGCCTGGGTCCAGGCCGGCAAGGCCGATGGCGGCGTGCTCAACGCCAGTGTGTGGGACAAGCTGGTCGCGGCCGGCAAGGTCGACACCGACAAGGTCAAGGTGATCGCCACCACCCCGCCCTACTACGACTACAACTGGACCGTGCGCGGCAACCTCGACCCGGCCCTGCAAGCCAAGATCAAGGCCGCGTTCCTCGCCCTCGACCCGGCTAACCCGGAGCACAAGGCGATCCTCGACCTGCAAGCGGCCAGCCGTTTCATCGAGACCAAGCCGGAAAACTACGCCGGTATCGAGGAAGCAGCCCGCGCGGCCGGCCTACTGAAGTGAGCCTGCGCCTGGCTGGCGTGGGCCTGACCCACGCCAACGGGCAGGTGGCACTCAGCGAGATCGACCTGCAGGTGGCGCGCGGCGAACGCGTCGCCATCATCGGGCCGTCTGGCGCCGGCAAGACCAGCCTGCTGCGCCTGCTCGCCACCAGCCTGCAGCCCACCGGCGGCAGCGTGCAACTGCTCGATTGCCAGCCCTGGCAGTTGGGCAATCGCGCCCGCCAGACCCTGCGTGCGCGCATCGGCTTGATCCACCAGGCGCCGCCGCTGCCCGCGCGGCAACGGGTGGTCACGGCGGTATTGGCCGGTCGCCTGGGCCAGTGGTCGTGGCCCAAGGGCCTGCTCAATCTGCTTTACCCCCTGGACATCGACGGCGCCCGCGCCGCCCTGCAGCGTCTGGACCTGGGTGAGAAATGCTTCGAGCGTTGTGATCAGCTCTCCGGCGGCCAACTGCAGCGCGTCGGCATCGCTCGCGTGCTGTATCAAGCACCCGAGCTGATGCTCGCCGACGAGCCGGTGTCGGCCATGGACCCGGTGCTCGCCGCGCACACCCTCAAGGTGCTTAACGACGACGCCCAGCAGCGCGGCGCGACCCTGCTCGCCAGCCTGCATGCGGTCGACCTGGCCCTGGCGCACTTCCCGCGGATTATCGGCGTGCGCGAGGGCCGCGTGGTCTTCGACCTGCCGCGCGAGGCGGTCGAGCCGGCAGCCCTGGAGGCGCTGTACGCCAACGAGCAGTTGCAGCCCAGCCACAGCGAAGCGCCGACCACCGGCAGCGTGCAGATCCCACGATGCTGACCCACCTGCAGCGCGACCCGGCCACCCTGCCGCGCCTGCTGCTCACCGCGCTGGTGCTGCTGGTGCTGTGGCCCGGTATCCAGATCAGCGAGCTGAACCTGGGCGTACTGCTGCAAGCCGACAACGCCGCCAATATGGGGCGTTTTCTTGCTGACTTCTGGCCCCTGGCCCATAGCGCTGAGTTTCTCCAGCTACTCGGCCGCGCCACCCTGGAAACCCTGGCCATCGCTACCGCCGGCATGGCCCTGGCGCTGCTGCTCGCCGTGCCCGCCTCACTACTGGCCAGCCGCGCGCTGTCGCTCAGCGCCGCGCATCGCCAGGGCAACCCCAGCGCCTGGTCCAAGGCCTTGCGCTGGCCGGCACGCGGGCTGCTGATCGTGCTGCGCAGCGTGCCGGAAATCGTCTGGGCGCTGCTGTTCGTACGCGCCGTCGGCCTTGGCCCCACGGCCGGCGTGCTGGCCATCGCCATCACCTACAGCGGCATGCTCGGCAAGGTCTATGCCGAGATTTACGAATCGGTCGACCCACGCCCGGCCCGCGCCCTGCTGATCGCCGGCAGCCCGCGCCTGGCCGCGTTCGCTTACGGCGTGCTGCCCAATGCCGCGGCCGAGATGCTGTCCTACAGCGTCTACCGCTGGGAGTGCGCCATCCGCGCCTCGGTGATCATGGGCTTCGTCGGCGCCGGCGGCTTGGGCCAGCAGATTGATCTGTCGATGCGCATGTTTGCCGGTGGCGAAGTGGCGAGCATGCTGCTGACGTTCTTGCTCTTGGTACTGCTGGCCGACCAGCTCAGCCGCGTACTGCGCGAGCGTCTGCTATGAACCGCACGCTCAATTTGCTGTTGGTGCTGGCCCTGCTCGGTGCGGTGGTGCTCTCGTTTGTCTATCTCGGCATCGACCTCACACGCCTGGTCAGCGGCGACAGCCTGAGCCAGATGGGCCGCTATGCCGGCAACTTCCTCAACCCGGACTTCTCCGCCGCGCACCTGCAGGCGATAGGTAAAGGTGCCCTGGAAACCCTGGCCATGTCAGCCATGGGCACCCTCCTGGCCGCCCTGCTCGGCTTGCTCCTGGCCCTGCCCGCCGCCGGCCGCTGTGGCTGGTTTGCGCTGCAGGGCGCACGCCTGCTGCTCAACGCCCTGCGCGCCATCCCCGAACTGGTCTGGGCCGCGCTGGTGGTCCTGGCCGCCGGCCTCGGCCCCAACGCCGGCACCCTGGCCCTGGCCCTGCACACCAGCGGCGTGCTCGGCCGGCTATTCGCCGAAGCCCTGGAAAACATCCCACGCGAACCCGCCGACGCCATCCGCCTCAGCGGCGGCGGCCGTCTCGCCGCGTTCTGCTACGGCACCCTGCCCGGCGTCTGGCCACAACTGATGGCCTATTCGCTGTACCGCTGGGAAAACAACATCCGCATGGCCAGCGTGCTCGGCTTCGTCGGCGCCGGCGGGCTGGGGCAAATGCTCTATGTATCGCTCAGCCTGTTTCAGGAAGCCCAGGCGGCCACGGTGATCCTGGCGATGCTGGTACTGGTATTGGCCGTGGATGCTCTGAGCGGCTGGGCGCGACAGCGTTGGGTCAATGCGGGGTAGGTGCCCCAGCTCTGAATAGGCACTTTCCGTATGCCGCACCCATGTAGCGTGAGCAGGCGCGTAGAAGGCACCGGCCTTTATCCGCGATTTGTGCGGCAAATTTCGCGAATAAATTCGCTCCTACAGCCCGTAGCCTGGGTCGAGCGAAGCGACACCCGGGGACCGTTATCAGCCCGAATAACCACCAACCCAATGGTGGATGAAAAAGCGCCATCCACCCTACTGACTGCATTGTGCTAAAGCCCTCTAGGTCGGCGCCCTACTTTAGTGCGTAACTTAAGCACTCGCCCGTTCTTGGACCAGCACCCAGGGCGCTACCACTACGGCCCATAGCGAAGGCTGGCGCTCCGCCAGGTCTGCTGCGGTGGCATCGTCCAGCTTGCCGAGCACGCCGGCTTGCAGCCAGCGCTGGACCTGCGCCTGGTCGTTTTCGGCCAGGCCCGCGGCCATGGCGACAAGGTCTTGGGCGCCCTCGACCCACAGCACTGCGCCGCGAGCAAAGAAGGGTTGTAGCTCCTGCCAGGTAATTGAGGCGGTTTCGCCAAGCAGCTTGGCATAGAGGGTGCTAAGTTGTTCGCTCATGGTGTGCCCTGCATGAATGCGCGTTTTTTTGCGGCCGCCATGATAGCGTCACGTTGCGTTCAGGCAAGGCTGCCTGACGCTGCCGGGACCCCGCAAGACACGCCGTTTTTCTATACGTTCCTTGCAGTTAAGCGACACCTACCCGTTTTGCCCCCTGCCGCCGGCTTTCCAAGACGCAAATCCGCGCTCTACACTGTACCGGTACAGTTGCCGGGGGTATGACCGGGGGAATTGACCCCGTTCTGCTGCTTCAAGGCCGCAAGAACTACAACAACTCAAACATAAGAGTGGAGCACTATGAACAAGGCTACTAAGCAGATTTCCAAACTGTTTGCCGCCATGGCCATGGCCGGCGTTGCCAGCTACTCGGTAGCGGCTGACACCATCAAGATCGGCCTGGCGGGCCCGGTTACCGGCGCTGTTGCGCAATACGGGGAGATGCAGTTCATCGGCGCCAAGATGGCGATCGAGCAGATCAACAAGGCCGGCGGCGTCAACGGTTCCCAGCTCGAAGGCGTGGTGTACGACGATGCCTGCGACCCGAAACAAGCCGTGGCCGTGGCCAACAAGATCGTCAACGACGAAGTCAAATTCGTGGTTGGCCACCTGTGCTCCAGCTCCACTCAGCCAGCATCCGACATTTACGAAGACGAAGGCATCCTGATGATTACCGCGGCGTCGACCAGCCCGGAAATCACCGCCCGTGGCTATGAGCTGGTGTTCCGCACCATCGGCCTCGACAGCCTGCAAGGCCCGACCGCTGGCAACTTCATTGCCGACATGGTCAAGCCCAAAGCTGTTGCCGTGCTCCACGACAAGCAGCAGTACGGCGAAGGTATCGCCACTGCGGTCAAGCAGACCCTGGAAAGCAAAGGCACCAAGGTCGTCCTGTTCGAAGGCATCAACGCCGGCGACAAGGACTTCTCCGCGATGATCGCCAAGCTCAAGCAAGCCGGTGTGGACTTCGTCTACTACGGCGGCTACCACCCGGAGCTGGGCCTGCTGCTGCGTCAATCGAAAGAGAAAGGCCTGGACGTCAAGTTCATGGGCCCGGAAGGCGTGGGTAACAAGGAAATCTCGGCCATCGCAGGCCCAGCTTCCGAAGGCCTGTTGGTAACCCTGCCGCGCTCCTTCGACCAGGACCCGAAAAACCAGGCGCTGGTTGAGGCCTTCAAAGCCAAGAACGAAGACCCGAGCGGTCCGTTCGTATTCCCGGCTTACGCTGCCGTGCAAGTGATTGCCGAAGGCATCGAGAAAGCTGGCGATACCGACACCGCCAAAGTGGCCGCTGCTCTGCGCGCCAACACCTTCGACACCCCGACCGGCGCCCTGGCGTTCGACGAAAAGGGTGACCTGAAGGACTTCAGCTTCGTGGTTTACGAGTGGCACGAAGACGGCACCAAGTCCGAAGCCAAGTAACTCCCGCCTGAACCCAAAGCCCACGGTTTGCACCGTGGGCTTTGTTTATTAGAAGAACCCCGGTCTTACGCTGCGCCACGAGCGCTGTCGTGCGTGCGGACCCAGGAGTTAGGCAATGCCTGATCTTTATCACTACCTGCAACAGCTGGTTAACGGGCTGACCGTTGGCAGCACTTATGCCCTGATCGCCATTGGCTACACCATGGTCTACGGCATCATTGGCATGATCAATTTCGCCCACGGCGAGGTTTACATGATTGGCTCGTATGTGGCCTTCATCGTAATCGCCGGGCTGACCCTGATGGGCCTCGACAGCCTGCCCATCGTGATGATCGCCGCGTTCGCCGGCAGCATCATCATCGCCAGCGCTTACGGTTACAGCATCGAACGGGTGGCTTATCGTCCCCTGCGCGGTGGCAACCGTCTGATCCCGCTGATCTCGGCCATCGGCATGTCGATCTTCCTGCAGAACGAGATCCTGTTGTCCCAGGACTCCAAGGACAAGGCCATCCCCAACCTGCTGCCGGGCAACTTTGTGATTGGTGAAAGCGCCATGAACGGGGTGGTGATTTCCTATATGCAGGTGCTGATCTTCATCGTCACCTTCGTGGTGATGCTCGCGCTGACCTACTTCATCTCGCGTTCGCGCCTGGGCCGCGCCTGCCGCGCCTGCGCCGAAGACTTGAAGATGGCCAACCTGCTGGGCATCAACACCAACAACATCATCGCCCTGACGTTCGTCATCGGTGCCGCCCTGGCCGGTGTCGCGGCCGTGCTGCTGGGCCTGCAATATGGCGTGATCAACCCGCACCTGGGCTTCCTCGCCGGCATCAAGGCCTTCACCGCGGCTGTGCTCGGCGGTATCGGCAGCATCCCGGGCGCCGTGCTCGGCGGCCTGCTGCTCGGTCTGGCTGAAGCCTTCGGCGCTGACATTTTTGGCGATCAGTACAAGGATGTGGTGGCGTTCAGCCTGCTGATCCTGGTGCTGTTGTTCCGTCCGACCGGCATCCTCGGCCGTCCGGAGGTTGAAAAAGTATGATGACCAAGAACCTCAAAACCGCATTTTTCAGCGCCCTGCTGGTGATCGCCGTGGCCTATCCGGTGATCGGCCTGAAGCTGACCACCGTGGGCATCGGCCTGGAAGTCCATGGCGCCAGCCCGGCTGTGCTCTGGACCATCGCTGGCGCTGCCATCGTGATGTTCTTCTGGCAACTGTTTCGTGATCGCCTCGGCGCCGCCATGGCCAGTGCCCCACGCCTGCCCAAAGTGCCTGCCAGCGCGAGCAACTTCCTCACCCTGCCCTCGACCCAGCGCTGGATCATCCTCGGCCTGGTGCTGGTGGCCCTGGCCTGGCCGTTCTTCGGCAGCCGCGGTGCGGTGGACATCGCCACCCTGATCCTGATCTACGTGATGCTGGGCCTGGGCCTGAACATCGTCGTCGGTCTAGCGGGCCTGCTCGACCTGGGCTACGTCGGTTTCTATGCCGTCGGCGCTTACAGCTACGCCCTGCTCTCACACTACTACGGCCTGAGCTTCTGGATGTGCCTGCCGATTGCCGGCATGATCGCCGCGCTCTTCGGTTACCTGCTGGGCTTCCCGGTATTGCGCCTGCGCGGTGACTACCTGGCCATCGTGACCCTGGGCTTCGGTGAGATCATCCGTATCCTGCTGCGCAACATGACCGACATCACCGGCGGCCCCAACGGCATCAGCATCGCCAACGAGTACAAGCCGACCCTGTTCGGCCTGTCCTTCGAGCGCCGCGTGCCTGAGCACGTGCAGACCTTCCACGAGTACTTCGGCTTCGCCTACAACTCGCAGTACAAGGTGATCTTCCTCTACCTGCTGGCCCTGACCCTGGTGCTGCTGACCCTGTTCCTGGTCAACCGCCTGCTGCGCATGCCCATCGGCCGCGCCTGGGAAGCCTTGCGTGAGGACGAAACCGCCTGCCGCGCCCTGGGCTTGAACCCCACCGCGATCAAGCTCTCGGCCTTCACCATCGGCGCCAGCCTGGCCGGTTTCGCCGGCAGCTTCTTCGCCGCGCGCCAGGGCCTGGTCACGCCGGAATCGTTCACCTTCATCGAGTCGGCGATCATCCTCGCCATCGTCGTGCTGGGTGGGATGGGCTCGCAACTGGGGATCATCCTCGCCGCTATCGTGATGATCCTGCTGCCTGAGCTGATGCGCGAGTTCAGCGAGTACCGCATGCTGATGTTCGGCGCCTTGATGGTGCTGAT
This sequence comes from Pseudomonas cuatrocienegasensis, assembly GCF_900110925.1. Lineage (GTDB taxonomy): Bacteria > Pseudomonadota > Gammaproteobacteria > Pseudomonadales > Pseudomonadaceae > Aquipseudomonas > Aquipseudomonas cuatrocienegasensis. The sequence goes on from NZ_FOFP01000002.1 coordinate 298,687, forward strand.
GATGATCTGGCGTCCGCAGGGCCTGCTGCCCATGCAGCGCCCGCACCTGGAGCTGAAACCATGAGCCGCGCCATTCTTGAAGTAAGCGGCCTGTCCATGCGTTTCGGCGGCCTGCTGGCCGTCAACGGGGTCGCGCTGAGCGTGAAGGAAAAACAGGTGGTGTCGATGATCGGCCCGAACGGCGCCGGCAAGACCACCGTGTTCAACTGTCTGACCGGCTTCTACCAGCCCACCAGCGGCAGCATTCGCCTAAACGGTGAAGCGATCGAAGGCCTGCCCGGGCACAAGATCGCCCGCAAGGGGGTGGTACGTACATTCCAAAACGTGCGTCTGTTCAAGGACATGACTGCGGTGGAAAACCTGCTGGTGGCCCAGCACCGTCACCTCAATACCAGCTACCTGGCGGGCCTGTTCAAGACCCCGGCCTTCCGCAAGAGCGAGCGCGAAGCCATGGAGTTCGCCGCGCACTGGCTGGAGCAGGTCAACCTCACCGAGTTCGCCAACCGCCCGGCCGGCACCCTGGCCTACGGTCAGCAGCGCCGCCTGGAAATCGCCCGCTGCATGATGACCCGGCCGAGCATCCTGATGCTCGACGAGCCAGCTGCTGGCCTCAACCCGCGCGAAACCGAAGACCTCAAGGCGCTGATCGGCGTGCTGCGTGACCAGCACAATGTCACCGTGCTGCTGATCGAGCACGACATGAAGCTGGTGATGAGCATTTCCGACTACATCTATGTGATCAACCAGGGCACGCCCCTGGCAGACGGCACACCGGAGCAGATCCGCGAAAACCCGGATGTGATCAAAGCCTACCTGGGAGAAGCGTGATGCTGTATTTCGACAATGTCTGCACCTTCTACGGCAAGATCCAGGCGCTGCACAACGTCAGCGTCGAGGTTCGCCAGGGCGAGATCGTCACCCTGATCGGTGCCAACGGCGCCGGTAAATCGACCCTGCTGATGACGCTCTGCGGCACGCCCCAGGCCACCAGTGGCAGCATCCGCTACCAGGGTGAAGAGCTGGTCGGTCAGGAAACCCCGGCGATCATGCGCAAGAGCATTGCGGTGGTGCCCGAGGGTCGCCGCGTGTTCGCCCGCCTGACCGTGGAAGAGAACCTGGCCATGGGCGGGTTCTTTACCGACAAGGCCGATTTCCAGGAGCAACTGGACAAGGTGCTGCACCTGTTCCCGCGGCTCAAGGAGCGTTTCGACCAGCGTGCCGGCACCATGTCCGGCGGTGAACAGCAGATGCTCGCCATCGGCCGTGCGCTGATGAGCAAGCCCAAGCTGTTGCTGCTCGACGAACCCTCCCTGGGCCTGGCGCCGATCATCATCCAGCAGATCTTCGACATCATCGAACAGCTGCGCAAGGACGGTGTGACGGTGTTTCTGGTCGAGCAGAACGCCAACCAGGCGCTCAAGCTGGCTGACCGTGGCTACGTGCTGGAGAACGGCCGGATCGTCATGCAGGGCAGCGGCCAGGAGCTGCTCAACGACCCCAAGGTCCGCGACGCCTACCTCGGCGGATGAGACCCGCAATACCAAGAGCCGCCCAACCGGGCGGCTTTTTTATTCATGTGGGCTCAGGTCAGTAGCCTGGGTTGAGCACCGCGATACCCGGGAATTGATGTCCCGGGTGTCGCTTCGCTCGACCCAGGCTACGCGCTGCTACATCATCGCGAATAAATTCGCTCCTACAATGGCCGTAGCGTGCGCCGCGCGCACCAGGCATCCACCATCCCATACGGCCTTACCCGCCCGCCCCCACAATATTGACCTGAACAAAAGCGCGCGCAGCTCAGTCGGACATAAGGAACCCCTTAACCAGAGGCCTTCCTCATGTTGAAATTTCTTGGCAGCACCATCGGCATCATCTTTCTGATCGGCCTGCTGGTCGTGATCGGCTTGTTCAGTCTGATTTTCTGACACAGGCACTGATACGCCTTTGCTTCCCAAGACCTGGCCGCTCATTCGAGCGGCTTTTTCATGGCCATTGCCGCAAAGCGAGCACGCCCGAGCGCCATGGCGGTTACAATGGCGCCACTTTTTTCTGCCGATGACCTGCCATGACCGAACCCGTCCGCCTGTCCAAACGCCTGATCGAACTGGTGGGCTGCTCGCGCCGCGAAGCCGAACTCTATATCGAAGGCGGCTGGGTGCTGGTCGATGGCGAAGTGGTCGATGCGCCGCAGTTCAAGGTCAGCGAGCAACGCGTCGAACTGTTACCGGGTGCCCAGGCCACACCGCTAGAGCCCATCACCCTGCTGCTCAACGTGCCGACCGGGCATAACGTCGAGCGCACCGTCGAAGCCCTCGCCCTGCCCCAGCACTGGGCTGACGATAGCGCCGGCATTCGCCCACTGGCCAGCCATCTCAAGCGCCTCGTGCCCTGCCTGCCGTTGCAAGCCGGCGCCGACGGCTTGCATGTACTGACCCAGGACTGGCGCATTGAGCGCAAGCTCAAGGATGACCAGGCCAAGCTGGAGCAGGAGTATGTGGTCGAGGTCAGTGGCAGCCTTACCCCAGCCCAGTTGAAGCGCCTCAACCATGGCCTGGTGTTCAATGGCAGCGCCCTGGCGCCGTGCAAAGTCAGTTGGCAAAACGAAACCCGCCTGCGCTTCGCCTTGAAGAACCCCCTCCCCGGCCAGTTGGTGTTTATGTGCAACAGCGTCGACCTCACCGTGCTCAGCCTCAAGCGCATCCGCATCGGCGGCGTGCCCATGGGCAAGGTGCCGGGCGGCGAATGGCGCTACCTGGCCAGCCGCGAACGCTTCTAATCTTTTTACTGGCGCCTGCCTGCAGCAGCCCAACCTCACCCAGGAAACCCTTACATGCTCACTAACGACGTGCTGCGCAGCCTGCGCTACCTGCTCGACATCAGCGATGCCGAGCTGGCCGAACTGATCACCCTCGGCGGCCATCCTACTGGCGCCGACGACCTCACCGACCTGCTGAAAAAAGAGGACGAAGAAGGCTTCGTCGCCTGCCCGGACGAAGTGCTGGCCCATGCGCTCGATGGCCTGGTCTACCAGCGCCGCGGCAAGGATGACAGCCGCGCACCGCAACCGCTGGAGCTGCCGATCAGCAATAACCAGGTACTGAAAAAGCTGCGCGTGGCCTTCGAGCTCAAGGAAGACGACATGCACGCGATCATGAACAGCGTTGACTGCCCGGTTTCCAAGCCGGAAATGAGCGCGCTGTTTCGCAAGGTCGGCCACAGCAACTACCGCCCCTGCGGCGACCAGTTCCTGCGCAACTTCCTCAAGGGCCTGACCCTGCGCGAGCGCGGCTGACAGACGGGCTACACACTGCCGCGCCGCTCATACCCGCGGCGCCCGATAAGCGCCCATTTACGCCGACAATAGTGACTGCGTCACTGCTGCCAGCGGTTTAGGGTGCAGGCATCCCTCTGACAGGACGCTTGCCATGCACCCTTACTTCTCCCTACAGGGCCGCACCGCCCTGGTTACCGGCGGCACCCGCGGCATCGGCAAGATGATTGCCAAAGGCTTTGCCGAAGCAGGCGCCAGCGTATACATCTGCGCCCGCGACGCGGCGGCCTGCGCGGCCACTGCGCAAGAACTGTCCGCCTATGGCGTGTGCCACGGCATCGCGGCCGATCTCGCCAGCGAGGAAGGGGCAAAAGCCCTGGCAGAGGCGCTTCAGGGGCGTATTGATCAGCTCGATATCCTGGTCAACAACGCCGGCACCACCTGGGGCGCACCGCTGGAGAGCTACCCGGTCAAGGGCTGGGAAAAGGTCATGCAACTCAACGTCACGGCGGTATTCAGTTGCATCCAGCAGTTGTTACCGCTGCTGCGCCAGGCCGGCTGTGAGGCGAACCCGGCGCGGGTAATCAATATCGGCTCGGTCGCCGGGCTCACGTCCCACGGCGAAGACGCCTACGCCTATGGGCCGAGCAAGGCCGCCCTGCATCAGCTGTCGCGGATGCTGGCCCGCGAACTGGTAAGCGAACACATCAACGTCAATGTGATCGCCCCAGGGCGCTTCCCCAGCAAGATGACCCGACATATCGCCAATGACGAGGCCGCATTAGCCAGCGACAGTGCGCTGATCCCCATGAAACGCTGGGGCCGCGAAGCGGAAATGGCCGCCCTGGCCATTAGCCTGGCGAGCACCGCTGGGGCCTATATGACCGGCGCGATTATTCCCATTGATGGCGGCTTTCATCTCTGAGGCCAATGCGCGGAGCATGACCTGAACAGGCGCGCCGGTTACCATGGCGCGCATCTCTGCCGATGACCCGCCCATGTCCCATACCGTCACGCCTGTTGGTTTCGTCCGCGCCTGCTTCAAGGAAAAGTTCGCCATCCCGCGACAGCCACACCTGGCGCCAGCAGCACGCGGCGTGCTGGAACTGGTGCCGCCGTTCGACAGCGGCGAGGCCGTGCAAGGGCTCGAGCAGGTCAGCCATGTCTGGCTGCTGTTTCTTTTCCATCAGGCGCTGGAGGAGAAGCCGCGGCTCAAGGTGCGCCCACCACGCCTGGGCGGCAACCAGTCGGTCGGTGTCTTCAGCACCCGCGCCACGCACCGGCCCAACGGCATCGGCCAATCAGTGGTCACCCTGGAACGGGTGGAGCCGGGACGCCTGTGGTTGTCCGGCATCGACCTGCTCGACGGCACGCCGGTGATCGATATCAAACCCTACGTACCTTATGCCGACAGCCTGCCGGCTGCCCGCAACGACCTGGCCAGTGCCGCGCCCGCCTTGATCGAGGTGCACTGGCAGGCCAGCGCGCGTCTGCAGGCACACACCCACGGTGAGCGCCTGGGCGAACCCCTGGAGGCACTGATTGAGCAATGCCTGGCCCAAGACCCGCGCCCGGCCTACCAGCAGCCGACCCCGGAGCGACGTTACGGTGTGCGCCTGTGGGATGTCGAGGTCAAGTGGCACTACCCGCAGGCGGGGATCATTTGCGTCCTGCAGGTGCTGGACGCTTGAATGGCCTATGCTCGCAAGCAGTTGACAGCCAGCCCTGCATCAGTGACAGAGTGCCCTATCCTTATGGTGCAGCAGGCCTGCCCGGATGAACGCATGCCTTTAACCCACTCGATGCCCCATGTACTGGACCTGTTGCTCGACGCCGTCTGCGTGGTCGACAAGGACGGACGCTTCGTGTTCGTCAGTGCGGCTGCCGAGCGCATCTTCGGCTACACCCCTGAAGAGCTGATAGGCAAGCCACTCATTGACCTGGTGCTGCCCGAGGATCGGGCCGCCACCCAGCAGGTGGCTGAAGAGGTGATGTCCGGCACACTCAAGCCGTACTTCGAGAACCGCTATGTGCGCAAGGACGGCCAGGTGGCGCACATCATGTGGTCCGCACGCTGGTCGGACGACCACCAGTTGCGTATCGGTGTGGCCCGCGACATCACCGAGCGCAAGCGCAGCGAGTCCCTGCAGGCCGCGCTCTATGCGATTTCCGAGGCAGCCCACGCAGCCGGCGATATCAGCGAACTGTGTCGCCAGATCCACGGCATCATCGCTCAGTTATTACCGGCGCATAACTTCTGCGTGGCACTCTACGAGCCCGATACGGCGCACCTGAGTTTCCCCTACCACAGCGACCAGCGTTACCCGGACAGCCCGCCTACCAGCCTCGACGCCTTGCCGTTGAGCACACGGGTGATCCTCGGCGGCGAGCCCATGCTGGTAACCCCGACAACACGCTCGGCTGCACTCGAACAGGCTGCATCCCTGGAAGCCGAGGCGCTGTATTGGCTCGGAGTACCGCTGCCCACACAGGATGGCACCCAGGGCGCGTTGATCATCAAGAGCTACCAGGAGAGCGAGCGCTACAGTGAGGCCGATCTGGAGCTGCTGCAGTTCGTCTCGACCCAGGTGGCCGTGGCCATCGAACGCCAGCAACTGCTCACCCGCCTGCACTTCATGGCGCAATACGACCAGTTGACCCAGCTGCCCAACCGGCGCTTGTTCAACGACCGCCTGGAGACGGCCCTGGCCCGTGCACGGCGCGAGCAGACGCAATTGGCCCTGCTGTTTCTCGACCTGGACAAATTCAAGCAGGTCAACGACAGCTACGGGCACGCGGCCGGTGATCTACTGCTACAGCAGGTCGCCCAGCGTCTGCGCGACAGCGTGCGCGAAAGCGACACTGTAGCGCGCCTGAGCGGTGACGAATTCGTCGTATTGCTCGAACGCGGGCATGCCCTCGACGACATCACGGCCGTCGCGGAAAAGATCCGTGCCGCGCTGGACCAGCCATTCGACCTCAACGGCCAGCCCCAGCTGATACGCACCAGCATCGGCATTGCCTTGTATCCCACACACGGCGATACACCGCAGCAACTGCTGAGCCTGGCGGACCAGGCCATGTACAAGGCCAAGCACAGCGGCGGTAACCGCGTTCTGCTCAGCGAATAGATAGGCTATGTCCCAAAATCGTGTTGCATCCCGTGTAAGCCATCACGCAGCACCAGGGTGAACTACCGAACACGCGTAGGAGCCGCGCCTCGGGGCGAATCGATTGCAGCCATTCAGTTATTTCAGCGTTGCCCCTGGCATTCGCCGCGGGGCGCGGCTCCCACAAAAGCATCGTCGCCGTGCAACAGGTTACTGGGACATCGCCAATAAATAACCCCAGAATGCAAGAACCCGCCAATTGGCGGGTTCTTGCGGGTGCGGCAGGCGCTTATTTTTCGACGAAGGCACGTTCGATCAGGTAGTCACCTGGCTCGCCCATGCGCGCGGAAATGGTCAGGCCAAAGCTGTCGAGTACGGCGCTGGTTTCGTCGAGCATGCTCGGGCTGCCGCAGATCATCGCGCGGTCGTCCTGCGGGTTGATCGGCGGCAGACCGATATCGCTGAACAGCTTGCCGCTGCGCATCAGGTCCGTCAGGCGGCCCTGGTTCTCGAACTCTTCACGGGTCACCGTGGGGTAATAGATCAGCTTCTGCTTGAGCGCGTCGCCGAAGTACTCGTTCTGCGGCAGGTGCTCGGTGATGAACTCGCGGTAGGCGACTTCATTGACGTAACGCACGCCGTGTACCAGCACCACTTTCTCGAAACGCTCGTAGGTTTCCGGGTCCTGGATCACGCTCATGAACGGCGCCAAGCCGGTACCGGTGCTGAGCAGGTACAGGTGTTTGCCCGGCAGCAGGTCGTCCAGCACCAGGGTGCCGGTAGGTTTCTTGCTGATGACGATCTCGTCACCTTCCTTGAGGTGCTGCAGCTGCGAGGTCAGCGGGCCGTCTGGCACCTTGATGCTGAAGAACTCCAGATGCTCCTCGTAGTTGGGGCTGGCGATCGAGTAGGCACGCATCAGCGGTCGGCCGTTGGGTTGCTGCAGGCCAATCATCACGAACTGGCCGTTTTCAAAGCGCAGGCCCGGGTCGCGGGTGCACTTGAAGCTGAACAGGGTATCGTTCCAATGGTGGACGCTGAGCACACGCTCGACGTTCAGATTGCTCATGCAGGCATACCTCAAGGGACTAAAGGGTCGATTGCGCTGCATTCTAGGGACGCGCACAATATCTGTTAAGTGGATTATTACGATATAGGTTATCGGTTATATAGATATGCGATTTACCCTCAGACAACTTCAGGTATTCGTCGCCGTAGCCCAGCAGGAAAGCGTCTCGCGCGCCGCGCAATCGTTGTCGCTGTCGCAATCGGCCACCAGCACCGCGCTCACCGAACTGGAGCGCCAGACCGATTGCCAGTTGTTCGACCGCGCCGGTAAGCGCCTGAGCCTCAATGCCCTGGGCCACCAACTGGTGCCCCAGGCCGTGGCGCTGATCGACCAGGCCAAGGAAATAGAGCGTCTACTCGGGGGCAAGAGCGGTTTTGGCTCGCTCAACGTGGGCGCCACCCTGACCGTGGGCAACTACCTGGCCACCCTGCTGATCGGCAGTTTCATGCAGCGCCACCCGGAATGCCGGGTCAAGCTACAGGTGCATAACACCGCCCATGTGGTGCAGCAGATCGCCCATTACGAACTCGACCTGGGCCTGATCGAAGGCGACTGCCATCACCCGGACATCGAGGTTCAGCCCTGGGTAGAGGATGAGCTGGTGGTTTTCTGCGCGCCCAGCCACCCATTGGCTGCCGCTGGCCAGGCGGACCTGCAGGCGCTCAGCGAAGAGGCCTGGATCCTCCGCGAGCAGGGTTCGGGAACGCGGCTGACCTTCGACCAGGCCATGCGTCATCACCCGCGCGCGCTGAATATTCGCCTCGAACTGGAGCATACCGAAGCGATCAAGCGCGCCGTGGAATCTGGGCTGGGCATCGGCTGCATCTCGCGCCTGGCCCTGCGTGATGCCTTCCGCCGTGGCAGCCTGGTTGCGGTGGAAACTCCGGACCTGGACCTGCGCCGGCAGTTCTACTTCATCTGGCACAAACAGAAGTACCAGACTGCCGCGATGCGCGAGTTTCTCGAACTGTGCCGGGCCATGACGGCGGGCGTCAGGCGCAGTGACGAGATCGTGTTGCCGCCAGTGAATTAGCCACCTGACCATTGCGCGACTCAGCCCAGCAGAATCACCAGCCAGACACTGCCAATCAGGGTCAGCGAGACAAACTGCGCGGCGCTGCCCATATCTTTGGCGTTTTTCGACAGTGGGTGCAGTTCGAGGGAAATCCGGTCGATCGCCGCCTCAACTGCCGAGTTGAGCAGCTCCACGATCAGCGCCAGCAGGCACACGCCAATCATCAACGCGCGCTCACCACGGCTGACATCGACGAAGAAGGCCAGCGGGATCAATACGGCGTTGAGCCAGACCAATTGACGAAACGCAGCCTCACCAGTAAACGCGGCGCGCAGGCCGTCCATCGAATAGCCGGTTGCATTAAGGATACGTCGCAGGCCGGTGTGGCCCTTGAATGGGGACATGAAAGGATCATCGCAACGAGAAAGGACAGACCGCTCACGCAGCCTGCCGAAGGAAGATTAACCGACGCTTAAGCGTTCGCAGGTGCAGGAATCGACTCAAGCTGTTGCAGCAGCAGCGCCGCCTGGGTGCGGGTACGCACGCCTAGCTTGCGGAAGATCGCCGTGACATGGGCCTTGACCGTCGCTTCGGAGACGCTCAGCTCGTAGGCGATCTGCTTATTCAGCAGGCCATCACAGACCATGGTCAGCACCCGGAACTGCTGGGGCGTCAGGCTCGCCAGGCCAGCGCTGGCAGCTTTGGCCTCGGCCGACACAGTCGCCGCGGCCTCGGTCTGCACGGGCCACCAGGCATCGCCATCGAGCACCTGACGGACAGCCTGCTGGATAACCTCGAGCGAACTCGACTTGGGGATAAAACCGCTGGCGCCGAACTCCCGGGAACGGGCGACCACGGCCACATCCTCCTGGGCCGAGATCATCACCACCGGAACCTGCGGATACTGCCCGCGCAACAGCACCAGACCGGAGAAGCCGTAGGCACCCGGCATATTCAGGTCGAGCAGCACCAGATCCCAGTCCTGCTTGTCTGCCAGGCAGCTCTCCAGCTCGGCAATGCTGGCGGCCTCGACCAGACGCGTATCGGCGCCCAGGCCGAGCATCAGGGCCTGCTGCAGCGCACTGCGAAACAAGGGGTGGTCATCGGCGATGAGGATGTCGTAAGCGGCCATGGCAGGTCCTGTTCTTGTTATACGGGCAATCATCTATGGGCTGCGATCCTGCAGCCGGTGACGATCTGCACGATTATGGCACGCTGCGCACGGGAATGCGCCGCAGGCGCTATCAGCATGTGCAGCGCTGGTGGGGTGGTCAAGCGCTGTGCTTTGCGGCACAGTCTGCGCCCCTTTCACGAGAACTGCTGCATGCACCATACCGCCCTCAGAGCTGACCTGTTGATGTTGCTCACTGCAGCGATCTGGGGATTTTCCTTTGTTGCACAGCGACTCGGTATGGATGCGATTGGCCCCTTCCTCTATACCGGGCTGCGCTTTCTGTTGGCGACGCTGGCACTGCTGCTGGTGCTGCCCCTGCTCCGTGGGCGCGCCCAGCGTCCGGCAATTGAGCGCTCGTTGCTGCTATCAGGTGGCCTGATGGGGCTGGTACTGGCGCTGGGCATCAACCTGCAGCAAGTCGGTCTGCTGTTCACCAGCGTGACCAATGCCGGCTTCATTACCGGCCTCTATGTGATTGTGGTACCGCTGCTGGGGTTATTGCTTGGCCAGCGAACCGGCCTCGGCATCTGGCTCGGCGCAAGCCTTGCGGTAATCGGCATGTTCCTGCTCAGCGTAGGCGATGGTTTCAGCGTGGCAGCAGGTGACTGGTTACAACTGATAGGTGCGTTCGTCTGGGGCGTGCACGTATTGCTGGTGGGGGCCTTCGCCAGCCGTCATAACCCTTTGCACCTGGCAGTGGTGCAGTTTGCCGTATGCGCCCTGATCAGCCTGCTGCTGGCGGTCGCGCTGGAAGATATTCGCTGGGACGCCATCCTCGCCGCCGCACCGGCCATTCTGTATGGCGGACTCTTCGGCGTGGCCGTGGGTTTCACCCTGCAGGTTGTCGCACAGCAAGATGCCATCGCCTCCCATGCAGCCATCATCCTCTCGCTGGAAGCGGTATTCGCAGCCATCGCCGGAGCCTGGCTGCTCGGCGAAACCCTGCACCTGAAAGGCTACCTGGGCTGCGCCCTGATGTTTTGCGGCATGCTCCTGGCGCAACTCTGGCCACGCCCGGCGAGCGTACTCAAGGCCTCATAGAAAGGTGCGCAGTTGCTGGTGCAGTGCATCATCCAGATCGACGGCGCGGGGCGCCTTGGCTGCCAGGTAATGCTGGCTGAAAACATCCAGGTACGCATCCAGCGCCCCGGCAGCCTTTGTATCCCCTGCCAGTTCCAGGCACAGCGCCGCCACCTCGGCGGTACACAAATGATCATCGCGCTTGGAGCGGCGCAGCCGGTAACGCGAGAGCTGCTCGGGCGATAGGCTCAACACCGGCAAGCTGTCCAGATACGGGCTTTTGCGAAACATCTTGCGTGCCTCGGTCCAGGTCGCATCCAGCAAGATGAACAGTGGCCGCTTACCGTCAACCGCCTGAACCTGATTGACCACCCGCTCAGGCGCTGCATATTCACCCGGGAAGACCACAAAAGGTTGCCACTGCGGGTCGGCCAGGACGGCCAGCAGCGCCTCCTCCACCGCAGTCCGCGACCAGCCGAAAGCGCTGGTATCGGCAACAACGTCGGCGATCAGCCAACCGGTATTGCTCGGCTTGAGCGCTTCGACATCATGCATGACCAGACAGAACCCGGACTGGGTGGCGATCCGCGGCCGCCAGTCGCACAGGCAGTGTGTCACGGCCAGACGACAGCTCGCACAGCGTATGGCCCGCGAACCACGGGCCAGAAACGGTTTTTCACTGCGCGCCAGGCGCGCCTCCCGCAAACGGGCTACTGCGTGGCTCATCGCACGTTAACCGAGCAAACGGGCACGTCATACAAAACAAACATCGCAACGCCGCCAAATAGAAGGTCGCCAAGTCTACCAGTAGAGACTGCCCGGCAAGCGTTCAAGCAGTTCCCGTAAACGCATGACCGGACAAGCAGCGCCGCGCTCGGTACCATGTAGCACTGCTCGCAGCCGGCGAACGTACAGCGCGCCAGGCGGTCGAACCGAGTCAATTGCTTTCAGGAGTGTCCCATGCTGCGCCTTATTCTCCCCACGCTTGCCCTTGCCTTGGTGCTGCCTAGCGCCCATGCCGTGTCCCTGAAAGAAAACGAACTGACCCAGTTACTCGAGCAGGTCGCACGTGAAAGCAGCGTGGGCACACCACGAGCCATCAACGCCGACATTCTCGACCAGGGCTATACGGTCCAGGGCAAAGAGTTGGTCAACCATCTCAGCGTACGTGAAGGCCATGCCACACAAATGCGCGCCAACCCCGATACAGTCAGGGCGCAACTGTCCAATAGCGTCTGCACCAATCCGGGGTATCGCAAGCTGCTTAGCCAGGGCGCCGTGTTGCGTTATGAGTTCAGCGAGTACAAGAGCAATCGCCCGGTAATCAACGAGCGCTTCAGCCAGGCCGATTGCGGGCTCTGAGCCTCGCCGCCTGAACGTAAAGCGGGCTGCCATACTAGGATCTATTGTCGAATAAGGAGCCTGCCATGCCTGACACCCCTGACGACTACCTGTCCCGGCATTTCCAGACCAGCGAAATCGACCTGGGCGAGCGGATCACCGCGCTTGCCACCCAGGTCACGCCACCCGGCAGTGCCAACGTGATGCTCTACCGCGACATGCTCGCCACCGTGGCGCGCATGGCACAGGCTGACCGCAATCGCTGGGACGCCAAGATCATGCTGCAGACCCTGCGCGAGCTGGAGCAGGCCTTCAGTCTGCTCGAACGCTTCAAGCGCCGGCGCAAGGTCACTGTTTTCGGTTCGGCCCGCACGCCGCCGGAGCACCCGATCTATGCCCTGGCCCGTGAATTGGGCAGCGCATTGGCGCGCCATGACCTGATGGTCATCACCGGCGCCGGTGGTGGGGTGATGGCGGCCGCCCATGAAGGGGCGGGAGCCGACAACAGCCTGGGCTTCAATATTGCCCTGCCCTTCGAACAACGGCCCAATGCCACGCTGGCCGGCAGTAGCAACTTGCTGCCGTTCCACTTCTTCTTTTTGCGCAAACTGTTTTTCGTCAAGGAGGCTGACGGACTGGTGCTCTGCCCTGGTGGCTTCGGCACCCTGGACGAAGCGCTCGAAGTGCTGACACTGGTGCAGACGGGTAAAAGCCCGTTGGTGCCTATCGTGCTGCTCGATCAGCCCGGTGGGACCTTCTGGCAGGACGCGCTGACATTTATCAGGCATCACCTCGAAGACAACGGCTATATCCTCAGCAACGACCTGAATTTGCTGCGCCTGGTCTACAGCGCCGAGGAGGCGACCGAAGAAATTACCGCCTTCTACCGCAACTACCATTCCAGTCGCCGACTGAACGGCCGTTTCGTGGTGCGCCTGCGCCATGCACTGAGCGACCGCACGCTGCAACAGCTCGATAACGAGTTCCGCGACCTGTGCCGAGAGGACGGTTTCAGCCAATGCGCCAGTGCCGCAGACGAAGTGGACGAACCGGAGCTGCGCCACCTGACGCGCCTGGCGTTCACCTTCAACGGCCGTGATTATGGCCGTTTGCGCCAACTGATCGACCTGATCAACCGCCCCGAAAACTGGTACGACCCCACAGCCGTTGCGCTAACGGACAGCCACTGAAACGACTGAACAGCGATTGCGCAGCATGTCTAGCGGTGCGCACAGCGCACCCGACCGATGGCCCCCGCTATTGGGGCTTGTATAAGCGGTGTCACTGCTCGTGTAGGAGCGAAGGAGCGCCTAGTCTTTATTCGCGACTGCGCAGCGAATTTCGCGAATAAGTTCGTTCCAGGCGTTTATATAGTTAGCGTGTAGATCCCAAAAAACGCCCCGCTCTCTTAGAGGGCGGGGCGTTTTTATTCATCGCTGGCGCCCCGAAGAAGGCGCCCGATCAAGTCCAGTGGATAGCCGCGATAGCTAAGAAACCGTCCTTGCTGGGCCTGCTCTCGCGGGGTTTGTGGCAACTGGCCGGCGAACTTGCGCTGCCAGGTGGCTTGCAGTTGCGCCCGCCAATCGATGCTGCTGTCACGCAGCGCCTGCTCGATATCACCCCGAGCGAGGCCACGCTGGCCAAGCTCTTCGCGAATGCGCAGCGGCCCATACCCGGCCCGAGCGCGGTAGCTGATAAAGCTCTCCAGATAACGCGCTTCGCAGAGCAACCCTTCCTGGGTAAGACGCTCGAGGGCTTCATCTATCAGCGTATCGGGGGCACCACGCTTGCGCAGTTTTCGGGTCAGCTCGACCCGACCATGCTCACGGCGGGCCAGCAAATCCATCGCGACCCGCCGCACTGCAACGGGCGTATCCAGAGGCTCAGGCATAACGCGTGCGATCAGAGATCGGCGTCAGCAAGGTCATCGGCAGTCGCACCCGAGTTAGCCTTGACCGTCGGGCTCACTACCAGCAACTTCTCACGGATCAGGCCTTCAACCGTGCGGGCGACTTCCGGGTTGTCTTCCAGGTACTTGGCCGAGTTGGCTTTACCCTGACCGATCTTGTTGCCCTGGTAGCTGTACCAGGCGCCGGATTTCTCCAGCAACCCGAGTTGCACACCAAGGTCGATGATCTCGCCATTGCGGTAGATACCCTTGCCGTAGAGAATCTGGAACTCGGCCTGACGGAAAGGCGGTGCTACCTTGTTCTTCACGACCTTGACGCGGGTTTCGCTACCGACCACCTCGTCACCTTCTTTCACCGCACCTGTGCGGCGAATGTCCAGGCGTACCGAGGCGTAGAACTTCAGCGCGTTACCACCGGTGGTGGTTTCCGGGCTGCCGAACATCACGCCAATCTTCATCCGGATCTGGTTGATGAAAATCACCAGGCAGTTGGCGTTCTTGATGTTACCGGTGATTTTGCGCAGCGCCTGGGACATCAGGCGGGCCTGCAGGCCGACGTGCATGTCACCCATCTCGCCTTCAATTTCCGCCTTGGGCACCAGCGCAGCAACGGAGTCGACCACGATCACGTCGACGGCATTGGAACGCACCAGCATGTCGGTGATTTCCAGGGCCTGCTCACCGGTGTCCGGCTGGGAAACCAGCAGGTCATCGACATTCACGCCCAGCTTGCCGGCATATTCCGGGTCGAGTGCGTGCTCGGCGTCGACGAACGCACAGGTCGCGCCGAGCTTTTGCGCCTCGGCAATCACGGACAGGGTCAGCGTGGTCTTACCCGACGACTCCGGGCCGTAGATTTCGACGATGCGCCCCTTGGGCAGGCCGCCAATGCCCAGGGCGATGTCCAGCCCCAGCGAACCGGTCGAGATGGCCGGAATTGCCTGGCGATCGTGATCGCCCATGCGCATGACTGCGCCCTTGCCGAATTGCTTTTCAATCTGGCCCAGGGCAGCCGCCAATGCGCGCTTCTTATTCTCGTCCATTACAATCCTCACGTGATCAAGAGGGCCTGACGGCCGCCAACAACTGTATAAGTAGCCAGTATTATTCCACAGGGCAAGTCCCTCGCCTACCCCGCCGTGTCTTTTTCTTCGCCCATGACCCGCAATAGCCCGCGCAGCGCGGCCTCCACCGTCTGTCGCCGGACCGCCGAGCGATCCCCGGCAAACTGATGTCTCTGACTGTAGAGCCTTTCCCCGTCGGCAATTGCCAGCCAGACGGTGCCTACAGGCTTCTCCGGGGAGCCGCCGCCCGGCCCTGCCACACCGCTGACAGCAACGGCATAACGCGCACCACTATGCTGCTGCGCCCCGCGGGCCATGGCCTCGACTACCTCACGACTGACCGCGCCAACCTGTTCGAAAAGCTCCGCCGGCACGCCCAGCTGCCGGGTTTTCTGGGCATTCGAGTAGGTGATGTAACCGGCCTCGAACCAGGCAGAGCTGCCGGCGATGGCGGTAATCGCCTGACCGATGCCGCCCCCCGTGCAGGACTCGGCGGTAGCCACTTGCGCACCCTGCGTCATCAAGGCCGTGCCTAGGGCTTGGGCCAGAGCTTCAAGCGCTGTATCCGTCATAAACGACCTCTTATCGCGTACATGCCAACCCTACCTCAGCACAGGTACAGATTTCAGCAGTGCGGCCTGCATCAGTGCTGCTAGCAGTCGAGAACGGGAAAAAACTCTACTCAAGTGCGACCTAGATGCTTATTCTTTGCCCCAGAGTCAATACAACGACGCCTGCCAAAGGTTCGACATAGATCATGGACTGCCTAATCATCTATTCACGCGCGGGCGAACGCCGTGTCAGGCCCCTGAGAACCAAGCGCCTGCCCAACCTCAAGGCCGTGGAGTTCGCGGTCATCAGCGCCGAGCTGCCCGAAGGCTTGCCCGATTTCAGCCAGAACGACGCGCCCACCCTGGGCCAGTTGCTGGCGCAGCTGGATATTCAGATCATCGATGTACAGCCCGTTCAGCCTAAGTAAGCCGCTTAACCACACGCCCATTGACCACCCACGCACACAGCGCCCGGCCGCTCCCGTGATACCCTTGCCGCCATTTCATGCTGCCACCGGCCCGCTCTGCGACCGAGCCTGATGCACAGGGCTCGCCTTCGACAGCCCGTTTAAGCCGGCAGCCACGACTCACACATTTGCGCATACCCACTGACCGAAGACTATGGCCAATCAGGATCTATCCGCTCACACACCGATGATGCAGCAGTACTGGCGACTGAAGAATCAGCACCCCGACCAGCTGATGTTCTACCGCATGGGCGACTTCTATGAAATCTTCTACGAAGACGCGAAAAAAGCCGCCAAGCTTCTGGATATCACCCTGACCGCCCGCGGCCAGTCCGCGGGGCAGGCGATTCCCATGTGCGGCATTCCGTTCCACGCGGCCGAGGCGTACCTGGCGAAGCTGGTCAAACTCGGTGAGTCCGTGGTGATCTGCGAGCAGATTGGCGATCCGGCCACCAGCAAAGGCCCGGTCGAGCGCCAGGTGGTGCGCATCATCACCCCCGGTACGGTGAGCGATGAGGCCCTGCTCGATGAGCGCCGCGACAACCTGTTGGCCGCCGTGCTGGGTGATGAACGCCTGTTTGGCCTGGCGGTGCTGGACATTACCAGCGGGCGTTTTAGCGTGCTGGAAATCGCCGGCTGGGAAAATCTGCTGGCCGAGCTCGAACGCCTCAACCCGGTCGAGCTGCTGATTCCCGATGATTGGCCCCAGGGTCTGCCTGCCGAAAAACGCCGCGGCGCCCGCCGGCGCGCGCCCTGGGATTTCGAGCGCGACTCGGCGCACAAGAGCCTGTGCCAGCAGTTCTCCACCCAGGACCTCAAAGGCTTTGGCTGCGAAGGCCTGACCCTGGCCATCGGCGCCGCCGGCTGCCTGCTCGCCTATGCCAAGGAAACCCAGCGCACCGCCCTGCCGCACCTGCGTAGCCTGCGCCACGAGCGCCTCGACGATACCGTGATTCTGGACGGCGCCAGCCGGCGCAATCTGGAGCTGGACATCAACCTGGCCGGTGGGCGCGATAACACCCTGCAATCGGTGGTCGACCGCTGCCAGACCGCCATGGGCAGCCGCCTGCTGGGCCGCTGGCTGAACCGCCCGCTGCGTGATCGCCAAGTGCTGGAAGCACGCCAGGCCTCCATCAGTTGCCTGCTCGAACGCTACCGCTTCGAGACGCTGCAGCCGCAGCTCAAGGAAATCGGCGACCTGGAACGCATCCTTGCACGCATCGGCCTGCGCAATGCGCGCCCGCGGGACCTGGCGCGCCTGCGTGACGCGCTGGCGGCCCTGCCCGAGCTGCAGCAAGCGATGGCCAGTCTCGATGCCCCCCATCTGAGCGAATTGGCTCAGATCGTCAGCACCTACCCTGAGCTGGCCGAATTGCTGGCGCGCGCCATCATCGACAATCCGCCGGCGGTGATCCGCGACGGCGGCGTGCTGAAAACCGGTTATGACGCCGAACTGGACGAGTTGCAGTCGCTTAGCGAAAACGCCGGTCAGTACCTGATGGACTTGGAAACCCGCGAGAAGGCCCGCACCGGCCTGGCCAACCTCAAGGTCGGCTACAACCGCGTGCACGGCTATTTCATCGAACTGCCGAGCAAGCAGGCCGAATCTGCACCCGCTGATTACATCCGTCGGCAAACCCTCAAAGGTGCCGAGCGCTTCATCACCCCCGAACTCAAGGAATTCGAAGACAAGGCGCTGTCAGCCAAGAGCCGCGCCCTGGCGCGGGAAAAGATGCTCTATGACGCCTTGCTCGAAGACCTGATCAGCCACCTCGGCCCGCTGCAGGACAGCGCCGCGGCCTTGGCCGAACTCGATGTGCTGAGCAACCTGGCCGAACGCGCCCTGACCCTGGACCTCAACTGCCCGCACTTCGTCGACGAACCCTGTATGCGCATTGAGCAGGGGCGCCACCCGGTGGTCGAGCAGGTACTGACCACGCCGTTCGTTGCCAACGACCTGAGCCTGGATGACGACACCCGCATGTTAGTCATCACCGGCCCGAACATGGGCGGTAAATCGACCTATATGCGGCAAACCGCGCTGATCGTCCTGCTGGCGCATATCGGCAGCTTCGTGCCGGCCAAGCGCTGCGAATTGTCACTGGTTGATCGCATCTTCACCCGGATAGGCTCGAGCGACGACCTGGCTGGCGGACGCTCGACCTTTATGGTGGAGATGAGCGAAACCGCCAACATCCTGCATAACGCCAGCGACCGCAGCCTGGTACTGATGGACGAAGTCGGGCGCGGCACCAGCACCTTCGATGGCCTGTCACTGGCCTGGGCAGCAGCTGAACAACTGGCCGCGCTACGCGCCTATACGCTGTTCGCCACCCATTACTTCGAGCTGACCGTGCTGCCTGAAAGCCAGCCTGCGGTGGCCAACGTGCACCTCAATGCCACGGAGCACAACGAACGCATCGTGTTCCTCCACCACGTCTTGCCAGGCCCGGCGAGCCAGAGCTACGGCCTGGCCGTGGCGCAATTGGCGGGGGTGCCGACCCCGGTTATCCTGCGTGCTCGCGAGCACCTGGCACGCCTGGAAACCACCAGCCTGCCCCATGAGCTGCCACGCACCAGCACCAATAAAACCCAGACACCCCAGCAGAGCGACATGTTCGCCAGCCTGCCACACCCGGTGCTGGAGGAATTGACGACCATCAATCCCGATGATCTGACGCCCCGAAAAGCGCTGGAGCTGTTATACAGCTGGAAAGCACGGGTCTAACGCGCATGGACACAAGCTGTTAGAATCGCGCGCGCTTTGGGAGGTGGCGGCCTATTAGCCTGGGACCGCCGCCATTGTTCCCGAGCCGAGGAACCACTCATAAAGGGTGGTTCCCCTGCCGCCTGAGGAGAGAACTAGAATGACCTTCGTCGTCACCGACAACTGCATCAAGTGCAAGTACACCGACTGCGTGGAAGTCTGTCCGGTGGACTGCTTCTACGAAGGCCCGAACTTCCTGGTAATCCACCCGGACGAGTGCATCGACTGCGCCCTGTGCGAACCGGAGTGTCCGGCCCAGGCGATCTTCTCTGAAGACGAGGTGCCGGAAGACCAGCAGGAATTTATCGAGCTCAATGCCGATCTGGCCGAGGTCTGGCCGAACATTACCGAGAAGAAAGACGCACTGCCTGACGCTGAAGAGTGGGACGGCGTGAAGGACAAGTTGCCGCACCTGGAGCGCTAAGCCCTTCGGGCTAGCGACTAAAGACCCGCCTTGCGCGGGTCTTTTGCTTTGGCACATCCGCAGTGCCTGTGCATGTGCTTGCGAGGTACCCCCAGCGAAATCACTGACGGCTGAGTCGCATCCGTGAAAAGCATCACCCGCCTACTCTCACGTGGGCGAGCACTTTTCTACAGGCAAAAAAAAGGGGCGGTTTTACCCGCCCATTCTTTTGTCCCTACTCCCTTTATTTCCTATTTCATCGTCCTGATGAAACCACTTCCTGCGGTTTTCCTGGCTACCATCCTGGCGGCCTGTGTCTATCCCTCGACACAGTTCCAATGATAGTGATTTAGCTGATCCGCACAACGTCCCCACTGAGTGCAGATCAGCGCTCCGAGAGGCGCTACGGAAAAACTAATTCTTTAAAATCATTTAGTTGAAAACAGTCGCACTAGAGAAAGAGGGGATCTTTAGCGTATTTCTCCCGTAAACACTTACAGCATCTGTAAGCAATGGCTTACACCGCAGATGTAAAAAACCCGGCCGAAGCCGGGTTTTCCATGGGTTTCCAGCAGCTATTGAAACAGCGAGTCGCTGGACAGCCCATTTTTCTCGAGTATTTCACGCAACCGCTTGAGGGCCTCGACCTGGATCTGTCGGACCCGCTCACGGGTTAGGCCAATTTCCTGGCCCACTTCCTCCAAAGTGCAACTCTCGTGACCGCGCAGGCCAAATCGCCTCACCACCACTTCGCGCTGCTTTTCGGTCAGCTCGGACAACCACTGGTCGATGCTTTGCGAAAGGTCATCATCCTGGAGTAGCTCGCAGGGGTCGGTCGGGCGGTCATCGGTCAGGGTATCGAGTAGAGTCTTGTCGGAGTCTGGCCCGAGCGAGACATCGACAGAAGACACCCGCTCGTTGAGCCCAAGCATGCGCTTGACCTCGCCCACCGGCTTCTCCAGCAGGTTGGCGATCTCTTCGGCGGAGGGTTCGTGATCGAGTTTCTGAGTCAGCTCGCGCGCTGCGCGCAGGTAGACGTTCAATTCCTTGACCACATGAATGGGCAAGCGAATGGTGCGGGTCTGGTTCATGATCGCCCGCTCGATCGTTTGCCGGATCCACCAGGTTGCGTAGGTTGAAAAACGGAAGCCACGCTCAGGATCGAACTTTTCTACCGCACGAATCAGACCGAGATTGCCCTCTTCGATCAGATCGAGCAGTGACAGCCCGCGGTTAACGTAGCGGCGAGCGATCTTCACAACCAGACGCAGGTTGCTTTCGATCATACGTTTGCGACCCGCAGGGTCGCCCTTCTGCGCAAGGCGCGCGAAGTGAACTTCTTCTTCAGGGGTTAGGAGGGGGGAGAAACCGATTTCGTTGAGATAAAGCTGAGTGGCGTCTAGCGCCCGGGTGTAATCGATGTACTTATGCTGCTTGCTGCTTGTGGAGTGTTTGGCCTTGTTGCGAGTGGGTGGCGTTTCGGCCTCGTCACGTTGCAACTCATCCAGGACGATACCAGGCTCCATCAGGAGTACCTCATCGTCGACGTCAAACTCCGGCTCTTCTTTTTTATTGAGTGCCATTGTCGTTGTCCCTTGCTGAGTTCGACAGCAAGCTCCGGCAGCGCCCATTCCATGGCAATACCCGAGCCCGTCCTCCTATGGATGGGACAGGCTGGATACAGATCAACGGCGCGGCAGGTACTGCAGAGGATCGACGGGCTTGCCCTGTCGGCGAATCTCAAAGTGGAGTTTCACCCGGTCGGTGCCTGTAGAACCCATCTCGGCAATGGCCTGCCCAGCTTTGACCTGTTGACCCTCCTGCACCAGCAACCTGCGGTTATGGCCGTAGGCGCTTACATAGGTATCGCTGTGTTTGATGATCACCAACTCGCCGTAGCCCCGTAGACCACTCCCGGCGTATACCACTGACCCATCAGACGCAGCTAAAACAGGCTGTCCCAAATCGCCGGCGATATCAATGCCTTTATTCAAACTGCCGTTTGAGGAAAATCGCCCGATAATCGAACCATTCGCCGGCCATGACCAGCCTGACGCAGAACGCTGAACAGGCTGTACCGGCGTAGTGGCTGGTTTGTTAACAATGGGTGTAGCAGGCCGCGCCTGAGTAGGTGCCGGCACCGCTGCGCTGGGGCGCTGCGTCGGGGCGGAGGGCGCAGTCACTGGACGTGCCACTGAAGCAGACGCAGTCGAACCCTGGCCGTCGAAGCGAATGATCTGCCCAACCCGAATCAGGTAAGGCGCCACGATACCATTGCGCGCTGCAAGTGCTTTCCAGTCCCAGCCGAATCGAAAGGCGATGGAATACAAGGTGTCGCCGCGCTGCACTCGATACTGGCCGCTGGTAACCGGTTGGCGCTGCACAGCGGTAGCACGGCTGCGATCCACTACCTGTACACCACCAGAAGGCGAGCTGGCGCAGCCGGAAAGAACGGCGAAGATGACCAAACCACTCAACCAGCGCTGAGGACGGCTCCAGCAGTTACGATGTTGAATGGCGGTGAATCTCACCCGTTTCTCCCTTGGGTAGCGGTGCAGTGCGGCGTATTGTGCCGGATTTATTCGCAGCGGCCAGCGCTTTGCGCGCGCCGTGCGGCGATCCATTCCAAACCGAGCACCAGAGCGATACCAGCCAGCGTACAGAGAATAGCCAGCAGCAACTGTGGATCCTGGCCGTTAATCTGGGCGAACTGTGCAGGCAGGACATTCGCCTGCACGAACGGTACCGTCTCCCCATGTCGATCAGTTTGCCAGCTTAAGGTTTCCTTCCACGGCCAGAGTTTGTTCAGCGAGCCCAGCATCAGACCGGTAAGCAAGGCCAGGGTCAGGTCACGCCAGCGCTGTAACAGCCAGCGCAGTACGCCAGCGAAAGAGACAATCCCCACCAATGCCCCCGCGGCAAAGACGCCGAGCACAGCAAGGTCGAGTTGCTTCACTGCCGCCAGAACAAAAGGGTAGAGACCCAGCAGCAGCAGGATGAAGCTGCCTGAGATGCCAGGCAGGATCATCGCGCAAATGGCGATCGAGCCCGCGAGAAACAGCGTGGGCAGGTCGGTGCCCCACTGCAACGGTGACGCCACGGTAATCCAGTAAGCGAAACCCGCACCGCAGGCGAAACCGACTAGTCGGCTCAAGCCCCAACGCTTGATCTCACGCGCAACCAGGTGGGTGGACACGAGAATCAGGCCGAAAAAGAACGACCAGACCGGAATCGGATGGTGTTCGAGCAGGTAACTGATCAGCCGTGCAAGGCTCAGGATACTGGTCAGGATACCCAGCAGCAGGACCAGCAGAAATGTAGCATTAGCCGTCCGCCAGGCTGCCGCCACCCGCCCACGCAAAAGCTGAGTCGCGGCTTTCGGGATGCTGGCAATCGAGGCGAGCAGTTCATCGTAGATACCGCTGATGAAAGCGATGGTGCCACCGGACACGCCAGGCACCACGTCAGCGGCACCCATGGCGATGCCCTTGGCGTAGAGCAGAAGATACTTTTTCATGACAGCCTTCCAGGGCAGTGTAGGCTCAGGCCAGCGGCCCGTTGAGCAGAGGAACGAAGCGCACAGCATCAAGTACGTGGCGCGAGAAGCCGTTGTCTTCACGCACGATCAGCAGCAACTGCTGCTCATCACCGGCACCGACAGGGATCACCATACGACCGCCCGGCGCCAGTTGGTCCAGCAATGCCTGGGGCACTTCGGCGGCAGCCGCGGTAACGATGATGCCGTTGTAGGGCGCCAGCGCTGGCCAGCCTTCCCAGCCATCGCCCCAGCGAAACACCACATTGCGCAGGTTGAGCGCGGTCATGCGCTCCTTGGCGCGATCCTGCAACACCTGAATGCGCTCAACGCTGAATACGCGCTCGACCAATTGCGAGAGGATCGCCGTCTGATAGCCCGAGCCGGTGCCGATTTCCAGCACCTTGTCGAGTGGTCCGGCAGCGAGCAGCAGCTCGCTCATGCGCGCGACCATATAGGGCTGGGAGATGGTCTGGTTATGCCCGATGGGCAGCGCGGTGTCCTCATAGGCACGGTGCGCCAACGCTTCATCAACGAACAAATGACGCGGGGTCCGACGAATGGCTTCCAGTACACGGGCGTTGGACAGGCCCTCGTCGTAGAGCCGCTGGATCAAGCGCTCACGGGTGCGCTGCGAGGTCATGCCGATGCCGCGGTGCTGGGGGTCCTGTTCACGCATCATCAGAACAGCGCCTCCAGCCAGGGCGCTAGGCGCTCGGCACCGGCCAGAAAGGTGCGATCGAGCTGCAGCGGAGTAATCGATACATAGCCCTGCAGTACCGCATGAAAGTCCGTTCCCGGCCCGCCGTCCTCGGCGTCGCCAGCCACAGAAATCCAGTAGCCTTCCTTGCCACGTGGGTTGACCACCTTGACCGGTGCGGCGGCGCGGGCGCGATGGCCGAGCCGGGTGAGCTGCACGCCGCGAATGTGTTCGAGCGGCAGGTTCGGCACGTTGACGCTCAGCACCGTGCGTGGAGGCAGGTCGAGCTGCTCGTGTGCCTCGACCAGTTTGCGGGCGAAATAAGCCGCCGTGGGCAGGTTCTCCGGCGAACGCGAGAGCAGCGAGAAGGCAAAGGCCGGACGCGCCAGGAAGCGTCCTTCAAGCGCTGCGGCGACGGTGCCGGAATAGAGCACATCATCGCCGAGGTTGGCGCCCAGGTTAATACCAGACACCACCAGGTCCGTCTCGTGCGGCAACAGACCATTGAGGCCCAGGTGCACGCAGTCGGTCGGCGTACCGTTGAGGCTGATAAAGCCATTATCGAGGGTCTGCGCATGCAGAGGCCGATCCAGGGTCAGCGAGCTGCTGGCACCGCTACGGTCCTGATCGGGCGCCACGACCGTGCAATGGGCATAGTCGGCGAGCGCAGCGTGGAGCGCGGCGAGGCCTGGCGATGCCACGCCGTCATCGTTTGAAATCAGAATACGCATGGGTTATCCGTCTGCCCTGCCGGCAACAGATCGACGAGCTCACGCACCAATGCGGTGGCAAAGCATCCAGCCGGCAGGACGAATTCCAGTTGCAGAATGTCAGGCTCGGGATAATGCCACGTCAACCCGCCAATGGGGAGGCGCAGTATTCGCCGTTCGTGCGCCAGGCCCGCTTCTGCCAGCCAGGTAGCCAGTTCGGTCTCGGTTTCGCCAATCCGCTGCTCCAGGACAAAAGTCGCCTCACCGGTCGGTGACGGTCCCTCACCCCAGAGCGGCCCTGTGGGGTGCAGGTCCAGCGCAGCCAGACGCGGGTCACTGCATTCGGCCTCGCCAGCGGCAAAGAAACTGCGGCTGTCGGTGAAGGCCAGCAGGTCGCCCGGCTGGGCGCGCTGCCAGCTGCCATCGGCGACACGCGCTGCCAAGACCTGGTTGAACAGGTAGCTGCGCGCGGCCGAGAGCACTCGCGAGCGGGCGTTGCGCTGCTCAGGCAGTGTGCCGCGTTCGACGCAGTGCCGGGCATGGGCCAGGTTGCCGCCCTCGAAGCCAAAGCGTTGCAGACCGAAGTAGTTGGGAATGCCCTGGGCGGCGATGCTCTGCAGGCGTGCGTCGAGCCGCTCGCGATCAGCCTGCAAACCGGTCAGGCGCAAGGTGAAGCCGTTGGCGGCATGGGCGCCGCGCTGCAGTTTGCGCGAATGGCGGGTGCGCGAAAGGATACGCAGCTGTTCGCTTTCGGCCGCACCCAGCTCAGGGTCGGCCTTGCCCGGCAGGTGCAGGCTGAACCACTGGCGGGTCAGCGCCTGGCGGTCCTTGAGCCCGGCATAGCTGATCGCCCGCAGCGGCACGCCGGCCGCACGGGCCAAACGACGGGCCGCATCTTCGGTATTCAGCTCACGCTTTTCCACCCACAACCAGAGGTGCTCGCCGGCGCCCGACAAGTCGATATCAAGCACCTCATCGACCTGAAAGTCTTCGGCGATGGCCTTCAGCACGGCATGCCCACAGGGTTCACCATGGGCACGCGGGCCGAGCAGTTCGAGCTCGGTCATGCGCGCACGACCAGGGCCACAGCGTGCACGGCAATGCCCTCTTCGCGCCCGGTAAAGCCCAGTTTCTCGGTGGTGGTGGCCTTGACGTTGACCTGATCGAGATCGACCTGCAGGTCTTCGGCAATCAGCTCGCGCATGCGCGTGATATGCGGCGCCATCTTCGGCGCCTGGGCGACGATGGTGGCGTCGACGTTGCCAACCTGCCAGCCACGCGCCTGCAACAGCCCCAGCACATGGCGCAGCAAGGCGCGGCTATCAGCGCCTTTGTAGGCTGGGTCGGTATCGGGGAAATGTTTGCCGATATCCCCCAGGGCAACCGCCCCAAGCAGAGCATCACTGAGCGCATGCAGCAGCACGTCGCCATCAGAATGAGCAACCAGCCCGGCGGAGTGAGCAATGCGCACGCCGCCCAAGGTGATGAAATCACCCTCGCCGAAGCGGTGTACGTCGTAACCATGACCGATACGCATAAAAGAACAACGCCCTGAAAAAGTCAGGGCGTGATTCTAACCGAAAGCAGCAGGCTGCAAGCTTATGGCGTACTGCTCGACGCTGACGTCAAGGCGGCCGCATGATGACGCAAGTGGTCGTCAATAAAGCTGGCGATGAAATAGTAGCTGTGGTCATACCCGGGCTGCAGACGCAGGGTCAGCGGATGCCCCGCTGCCTGGGCAGCACTCTTGAGCGCCTGCGGCTTGAGCTGGCCGTCGAGAAAGTCGTCGCGGTCACCCTGATCGACCAGAATCGGCAAACGCTCCTGGGCCTCGGCCAACAGCGCGCAGCTGTCCCACTCGCGCCAGCGTGAGCGGTCTTCTCCCAGATAATTGGAAAAAGCCTTCTCGCCCCACGGGCAGTTGAGCGGATTGCTGACCGGGGCGAACGCCGAGACCGACTGGTAGCGACCGGGATTCTTCAGCGCACAGATCAAGGCACCGTGCCCACCCATGGAATGGCCGCTGATACCGCGCTTGTCCGATACCGGGAAGTTCGCCTCGATCAGCGCCGGCAGCTCCTGCACCACGTAATCGTACATGCGGTAATTGCGCGCCCAGGGTTCCTGGGTGGCGTTGACGTAAAAGCCGGCGCCCAAGCCGAAGTCCCAGGCTTTTTCCGGGTCATCCGGCACATCCGCGCCACGCGGGCTGGTATCCGGGGCGACGATGATCAGCCCGAGCTCGGCCGCCAGCTTCTGCGCGCCGGCCTTCTGCATAAAGTTCTCATCGCTGCAGGTCAGACCGCTGAGCCAGTACAGCACCGGCAGTTTGGCACCCTGCTCCGACTGCGGAGGCAGGTAAACGGCGAATACCATGTCGCAGTTGAGTGTGCTGGAACGGTGCCGGTAACGCTTGTGCCAGCCGCCAAAAGTTTTGTTGCTGGAAACGATTTCCAAGGTCATGAGCACTCCGTTGGGTGCGCCATGCGCACCAAGGGTTTGCGGTGCGCATGGCCTGGGCGGCCCCGCGCACCCTACGAAAAACCGTACGGCCATGAGGCCGCATGGTTTTGCCTCAGAAGTGAATGACGGTACGAATGCTCTTGCCTTCGTGCATCAGGTCGAATGCCTTGTTGATGTCTTCCAGCGGCATATTGTGGGTGATGAAGGTGTCCAGCGGGATTTCACCGGTTTGTGCCTTGGCCACATAACCCGGCAGCTCGGTACGGCCCTTTACGCCACCGAAGGCACTGCCGCGCCAGACGCGACCGGTCACCAGTTGGAACGGACGGGTGGAGATTTCCTGACCGGCACCGGCCACGCCGATAATCACCGACTCACCCCAGCCCTTGTGCGCGCACTCAAGCGCGGCACGCATCAGTTGCACATTGCCGACGCACTCGAAGGAGTAGTCCACACCGCCGTCGGTCATCTCGACGATGACTTCCTGGATCGGCTTGGCGAAGTCCTTCGGGTTGACGAAATCGGTCGCACCCAGCTCGCGGGCCACATCGAACTTGGCTGGGTTGATGTCGACGGCGATGATCCGCGAAGCCTTGGCCATTTTTGCGCCGATAATCGCCGCCAGGCCGATGCCCCCCAGACCGAAGATCGCCACGGTGGCGCCCTCCTCCACCTTGGCAGTGTTGAGCACGGCGCCGATGCCGGTAGTCACGCCACAGCCGAGCAGGCAGACCTTCTCCAGCGGCGCGTCCTTGGGGATGACCGCCAGGGAGACTTCCGGCAATACGGTGTACTCGGAGAAGGTCGAGCAGCCCATGTAGTGATAGATCGGCTCGCCCTTATAGGAGAAGCGGCTGGTGCCATCGGGCATCAGGCCCTTGCCCTGGGTGGCGCGCACCGAGCTGCACAGGTTGGTCTTGCCTGAGGTGCAGAACTTACAGGTGCGGCATTCGGCGGTGTACAGCGGAATCACGTGGTCACCGACCTGCACCGAGGTTACGCCTTCACCAATGGCTTCGACGATGCCACCGCCTTCGTGGCCAAGAATCGCCGGGAACACCCCTTCGGAATCTTCACCCGAGAGCGTGTAGGCATCGGTGTGGCAAACGCCGCTGGCAACAATACGCACCAACACCTCGCCCGCCTTGGGCGGTGCGACATCGACTTCGACAATTTGCAGGGGTTGGTTGGCAGCGAAAGCAACGGCCGCGCGCGACTTGATCATGGATGTGCTCCAGGGTTGGCGGAAATGACCACCAGTGTAGAGGACTCCTCACCAGTAAATAATCCGGCTACTTGCAAAACATTATTGCCATACAGGGATAATGCTTAACCTATTGCGAGGATACCGCCATGAACCAGTGGGATGGCCTGGACGAATTCGTTGCCGTCGCCGAGACCGGGCAATTCACCGCTGCGGCCGTGCGCCTGGGCCTGTCGTCTTCCCAGGTCAGCCGGCAGATCGCTCGTTTGGAGGAGCGCCTGCAGGCTCGCCTGTTCCACCGCAGCACCCGCCGCGTGGCGCTGACCGAAGCCGGACAGACGTTTTTGCAGCACTGTCAGCGCCTGCAGGATGCTCGCGAAGAAGCGCTGCGCGCGGTCAGCGACCTCGGCAGCGAACCCAAGGGGCTGCTGCGCCTGACCTGCGCAGTGGCTTATGGCGAGCGCTTTATCGTGCCGCTGGTCACCGACTTTATGAGCCGCCACCCACAGCTGCGCGTCGAGATCGAACTGAGCAATCGCCCCCTGGACCTGGTGCATGAAAGCCTGGATGTGGCGATTCGCCTGGGTCGCCTGCAGGACTCGCGGCTGGTCGCCACACGCCTGGCACCCCGGCAGATGTTTCTCTGCGCCGCACCGGACTACCTGCAACGCTATGGCCGTCCGCACAGCCTCTCGGAACTCAGCCGGCACAATTGCCTGATCGGCAGTTCGGACATCTGGAGTTTTCAGATTGACGGTCGCGAGGCCTCGCCACGGGTCCACGGCAACTGGCGCTGCAACAGCGGTCAGGCAGTACTGGAGGCTGCCCTGCGCGGTCTTGGTTTATGCCAGTTACCGGACTATTACGTGCTCGAACACCTGCGCAGCGGCGCCCTGATCTCCCTGCTGGACAACCAGCAACCGCCGGATACGGCGGTCTGGGCGCTGTATCCCCAACAACGCCACCTGTCACCCAAGGTGCGTCAGTTGGTGGACTGCCTCAAGGCCGGCCTGGCCCTGCGCCCGGAGTACCGCACGCAACAGATTGTCACAGGCTAAGCAGGCAAACGCCGCCGAGAATGGGCCATAGTGAGAGCGCTTCTCACTGCAGGACAACGCCTGCAAGGCGCCCTGCTAACCCAAGCAACATGAGGAAGACGACGATGCAAGTACTGGTTAACAGTGACAACCATATCGACACCTCCAGCAGCCAGGCGAGCGGTATTCGCGAGCACGTGCAGCACAAACTACAGCGCTTTGAAGATCACCTGACCCGCATTGAGCTGCACCTGAGTGATGAAAATGGCCACAAAGGTGGCCAGGACAAGCGCTGCCAGATCGAGGCACGGCCCAAAGGGCGTGACCCGGTTTCGGTGTCCCACCAGGCTGAAACCCTCAACCAGGCCATCGAAGGCGCTATGGACAAGCTCGGCACCGTGCTTGAACGTGCCGTGGCGCGGACCCGCGTGCACTAATTCTTAGGGTCAGCGCCTGTGCCAGAGCCGGGACAGGCGCTGCAAATCCTCTGGCGTGGTGACCTTAAGGTTGTCGCTGCGCCCTTCCACCAGACGCGGCGCCTGGCCAGCCCATTCCACAGCCGAGGCTTCATCGGTCACCGCCACCTCAGCCAGCAAGGCTTCCGCCAGCGCCCGGTGTAACAGCCCCAAGCGAAACATCTGCGGCGTATAGGCCTGCCACATCGCGGCACGGTCCACGGTTTTAGCCACCCGCCCAGCACTGTCGGCGCGCTTCAAAGTGTCGCGGACCGGCACCGCGAGCAGCCCGCCCACCGGGTCATCGGCCAAGGTCAGCAGCAGGTTGTCGAGATCATCCTGGGACAGGTTGGGCCGCGCCGCATCATGCACCAGCACCCAGTCATCATCCTGAGCACCGAGTTCGATCAGACGTAACAGCCCGCCCAGTACCGAATCGGCGCGCTCGCGACCGCCATCCGCCCGACTGATGCGTGGGTCACCGGCACAGGCCAGCGCCGGCCAATAGGGATCATCCTGAGCCAGACTAACCACCAGACCGCGCAGTTGCGGGTGATCGAGAAAACAGCCCAGGGTGTGTTCGAGAATGCAGCGCCCCTCAAGCATCAAATACTGCTTGGGACGATCAGCGGCCATGCGACTGCCCACACCGGCAGCCGGAATCAGTGCCCAGAAGGGCGGCGGAGTCGACATCGTCACTCCGCCAGTTGATAGAGGGTTTCGCCCTCTTTGACCATGCCCAGCTCATGCCGGGCACGTTCTTCGACGGTTTCCATGCCGCGCTTGAGCTCCAGCACCTCGGCTTCGAGGATGCGGTTGCGCTCCAGCAACTGCTCGTTCTCGCCTTGCTGATCGGCGATTTGCTGCTTGAGGTCGGTGACCTGGGCCAGGCTACCGTCACCCACCCACAGGCGATACTGCAGGCCAGCCAGCAGCAAGAGCAGTACGACGAACAACCAGTAAGGGCTACGCATCACAGAAACGGTATCCGGACGAAAAAGGGGCGACTCGCGCCGCCCCTCTTTTACCATGCTTGCACTCAACCACGGAACTCGCCGCGACCACGGTACGGTGCCTTGGCACCCAGCTGCTCTTCGATACGCAGCAGCTGGTTGTACTTGGACACGCGGTCGGATCGGCACAGCGAACCGGTTTTGATCTGACCGGCGGCAGTGCCCACGGCCAGATCGGCGATGGTGCTGTCTTCGGTCTCGCCACTACGGTGCGAGATCACCGCGGTATAACCGGCAGCCTTGGCCATCTGGATGGCTTCCAGGGTTTCGGTCAGGGTGCCGATCTGGTTGAACTTGATCAGGATCGAGTTACCGATCGACTCGTCGATGCCGCGCTTGAGGATCTTGGTGTTAGTAACGAACAGGTCGTCGCCGACCAGTTGCACCTTGTCACCGATCTTGTCGGTAAGGATCTTCCAGCCAGCCCAGTCGGACTCGTCCATGCCGTCTTCGATGGAGATGATCGGATAACGCTCCGACAGGCCGGCCAGGTAGTCAGCGAAACCCGCCGCGTCGAAGACTTTGCCTTCGCCAGCCAGGTCGTACTTGCCATCCTTGAAGAACTCGCTGGAGGCGCAGTCCAGGGCCAGGGTGACATCGTCGCCCAGGGTGTAACCGGCGTTGGCCACAGCTTCGGCGATGGCAGCCAGGGCGTCTTCATTGGAGGCCAGGTTCGGGGCGAAACCGCCTTCATCACCCACCGAGGTGCTCAGGCCACGGGCCTTCAGCACGGCTTTAAGATGATGGAAGATTTCGGTGCCAATGCGCAGGCCGTCGGCGAAGGTCTTGGCACCTACCGGCTGGACCATGAACTCCTGGATGTCGACGTTGTTATCGGCATGCTCGCCACCGTTGATGATGTTCATCATCGGCACCGGCATCGAGTACTGGCCCGGAGTGCCATTGAGGTTGGCGATGTGCGCGTACAGCGGCAGGTCCTGGTCCTGGGCAGCGGCCTTGGCGGCGGCCAGGGATACGGCGAGGATCGCGTTGGCACCCAGGGAGCCTTTGTTCTCGGTACCGTCGAGGTCGATCATGGCCTGGTCGAGGGCGCGCTGCTCAACCGGGTCCTTGCCCAGCAGGGCCGAGCGGATCGGGCCATTGATGTTGGCCACGGCCTTGAGGACACCCTTGCCCAGGTAACGGCTCTTGTCGCCATCACGCAGCTCCAGCGCTTCGCGCGAGCCGGTGGAGGCGCCGGACGGCGCACAGGCGCTGCCCACGATACCATTGTCGAGGATTACATCGGCTTCCACAGTGGGGTTGCCACGGGAGTCGAGAACCTCACGACCCTTGATGTCGACGATCTTAGCCATTCTTGTTAGCACTCCAAAAGTTGACGAAACAGTACCGCTGGCCTCGCGTTCCGACCGCTCACCCGCACACAGGTTGCAGGCGAGACGACGACTGGTCAGCTCAGGTCGGCGGCACTTTACCGGAGAACGGCCTGGTCAGGCTGTCTCGATCGGCGAAAAACCCTTGATCAGATCATCCAGCTGCTTGAGCTGGGTGAGGAACGGCTCCAGCTTGTCAAGGCGCAAGGCACAGGGGCCGTCGCACTTGGCGTTGTCCGGGTCCGGGTGGGCTTCGAGGAACAGGCCAGCCAGGCCCTGGCTCATGCCGGCCTTGGCCAGATCGGTAACCTGAGCGCGGCGACCGCCGGCGGAGTCCGCGCGACCACCCGGCATCTGCAGGGCGTGGGTCACGTCGAAGAACACCGGGTAGCGGGTCTGCTTCATGATGCCGAAGCCGAGCATGTCCACCACCAGGTTGTTGTAGCCGAAGCTCGAACCACGCTCGCAGAGGATCAACTGGTCATTACCGGCCTCTTCACACTTGGCCAGGATGTGCTTCATCTCCTGGGGCGCGAGGAACTGAGCCTTCTTGATATTGATCACCGCACCGGTCTTGGCCATGGCCACGACCAGATCGGTCTGCCGCGAAAGAAAGGCTGGCAATTGGATGATGTCGCAGACATCGGCCACCGGCTGCGCCTGGTGCGGCTCGTGCACGTCGGTAATCACCGGCACACCGAAGGTCTTTTTGATTTCTTCAAAGACCTTCATACCCTCTTCCAGGCCTGGGCCACGGAAGGAGGCCACCGAAGAACGGTTGGCCTTGTCAAAGCTGGCCTTGAATACGTAGGGAATGCCAAGTTTCTCGGTCACCCGCACGTACTCTTCACAGGCACGCATGGCCAAGTCGCGGGACTCGATCACATTGATGCCGCCGAACAGCACGAAAGGCTTGTCGTTGGCGATCTCGATGCTGCCGACCTTGATGATTTTCTGCGTCACGTTAGTCATGCCTTCTTCGCTTTCTGGGCCAGGGCCGCCTTGACGAAACCGCTGAACAGCGGATGGCCGTCACGTGGGGTCGAGGTGAATTCCGGGTGGAACTGACAGGCCACGAACCACGGGTGATCCGGCGCTTCGACCACTTCGACCAGCGCGCCGTCGCCGGAGCGACCGGTAATTTTGAGGCCGGCGTCGATCAGTTGCGGCAGCAGGTTGTTGTTGACCTCGTAGCGGTGACGATGACGCTCAACGATCACGTCCTTGCCGTAGCAGGCGTGCACTTGCGAGCCATCCAGCAACTGACAGTCCTGCGCACCCAGACGCATGGTGCCGCCCAGGTCGGAGGCATCGCTGCGCTTTTCCACTTCGCCGGTCGCATCCTGCCACTCGGTGATCAGACCTACGACAGGATGACCACTGGAGGTGTCGAACTCGCTGGAGTTCGCGTCCTTCCAGCCCAGCACGTTACGGGCGAACTCGATAACCGCGACCTGCATGCCGAGGCAGATACCCAGGTAGGGAATCTTGTTCTCACGGGCGTATTGCACCGTGGTGATCTTGCCTTCCACGCCGCGCAGACCAAAGCCGCCCGGCACCAGAATGGCATCCACGCCTTCAAGCAGCGCGGTACCTTTGTTCTCGATATCTTCAGAGTCGATATAGCGCAGGTTGACCTTGGTGCGGTTCTCGATGCCAGCGTGGCTCATGGCCTCGATCAGCGATTTGTACGCATCGAGCAGCTCCATGTACTTGCCGACCATGGCAATGGTCACTTCTTTTTCCGGATTCAGCTTGGCATCGACCACGCGATCCCACTCGGACAGATCAGCACTGCCGCATTCCAGACCAAAGCGCTCGACGACGAAGTCATCCAGGCCCTGGGCATGCAGCACACCCGGGATCTTGTAGATGGTGTCGACGTCTTCCAGGGAAATCACCGCACGCTCTTCAACGTTGGTGAACAGCGCGATCTTGCGCCGCGAAGAAACGTCCACCGGGTGGTCGGAGCGGCAGATCAGCACGTCCGGCTGCAGGCCGATAGAGCGCAGCTCTTTCACCGAGTGCTGGGTCGGCTTGGTCTTGGTCTCGCCGGCGGTGGCGATGTAAGGCACCAGTGTCAGGTGCATCAGCATCGCGCGCTTGGCGCCGACTTCCACACGCAATTGGCGAATGGCTTCGAGGAACGGCTGCGACTCGATGTCACCCACGGTGCCGCCGATCTCGACCATGGCCACATCGGCATCGCCCGCACCCTTGATGATGCGGCGCTTGATCTCGTCAGTGATATGCGGGATCACCTGGATGGTGGCACCCAGGTAATCACCACGACGCTCACGGCGCAACACGTCTTCGTAGACGCGGCCGGTGGTGAAGTTGTTGTTCTGGGTCATGGTCGTGCGGATAAACCGCTCGTAATGGCCCAGGTCGAGGTCGGTCTCGGCGCCGTCGTGGGTGACGAACACCTCACCGTGCTGGAACGGACTCATGGTGCCCGGATCGACGTTGATATAAGGGTCCAGCTTGAGCATCGTGACCTTCAGGCCCCGCGCCTCCAGGATGGCCGCCAATGAAGCCGAAGCGATGCCTTTCCCCAATGAAGAAACAACACCACCCGTGACGAATATGTAGCGCGTCATGAAAAACCCTAGAAGTCTGCGTTAGGCGGCCAGTGCCGCTGGGGAAAGCGATGGAAGGCCGGAGCCATCAGTTGTCAGATTGCAGCAACTGCAAGCCATTACCGGCTCCTGATCGCAATGCGAGGGGGAGGCGATAAAAGCTCATGTAAGACGGGAGCGTAGTCTACCGGAAAGGCCCTATCAGCTCAAACCTTGATCCTGACTCGCTGGCGTCCAGATCAGCCGCCAATCGTCACCCTGACTATCGAACCCCGGTAGATTGGCCAGTGCCCGCGGCTCATTGCCGCACAACAGCAAAGGCCAGCGCGCCCGCAGAAACGCTGGCACCTGGGCCTCATTGAAAATCCGCTTGAGATCGCGCGAACCGCGCCCCGCCCGGCTTATGCGCTCACCGCCCTGGCGGTAGGCCAGCTGCCACTGCCCTTCGGGCAAGACACCCTCAATGCGCACACTGCCATTTTCCGGGAGCGCCAACACCTGCCCCGCAAGCGGTGCAGGCAAAGGACCAGGCGGTGCTGTCTGCCAGCTGGCCGGGCACCACCAAAGCCGACCAGCGGCGCGCAGCAACGCCCCACCGTGCAACTGCCAGCGCGGCTCGGCATCCGCCCGCGCATCGCGCAGGGTCTGCCAACCAGCCCAGTGCCGGGTGTCCGGCATCAGGGTCAACGGGCGCAGCCAGTGACGCAGCGCGTTACGCTGGCGCGCCTCGCTCAGACTACGCAGCACATCCATGGACAAGTTGGGCAGCCCCAGCCAGGGCCAGGGTGCCTGCGCCGCAGCGCTGCTCAGGTCTTCCTGGGCCAGCTCATCGAGCAAGCCGGCGGCCTCCTGCAGATGCTCGGCCGTCCGCGTCGCCAGCTCGGCGGCCTGGGGCCAGCGTGCCAGCAGTGGCGGCAGCACCTGATAGCGCAAGTAGTTGCGCGAGAAACGCTGATCCTGATTGCTCGGATCCTCGACCCAGTCCAAGCCATGCGCCTGGGCGTAAGCCAGCAGTTGCGTGCGACGCACGCCCAGCAGCGGCCGCACCAACTGCCCCACCCCGAGCCCACGGCTGCGCGGCATACCCGCCAGGCCCTGCACACCGGTACCGCGCAACAGACGAAATAACAGCGTCTCGAGCTGGTCATCGCAGTGCTGCGCGCTAAGGATCACATCACCCGGTGCCAGCGCCTCAGCGAAAGCAGCATGCCGCGCCTCGCGCGCCGCCC
The DNA here is from genome assembly GCF_900110925.1 of Pseudomonas cuatrocienegasensis. Lineage (GTDB taxonomy): Bacteria > Pseudomonadota > Gammaproteobacteria > Pseudomonadales > Pseudomonadaceae > Aquipseudomonas > Aquipseudomonas cuatrocienegasensis. Next base: position 334,107 of record NZ_FOFP01000002.1, read on the forward strand.
GCTCGAGGCTGGCGCCTGGCGCGACCTGCACCCGAATGATCCGCAGCGGCACACCCAAGGCGTCACACAGACGCTGACAATGCGCCGGCCAGGCGTCTGCCGCAGGCTGTAGACCATGATGAATGTGCAAAGCGCAAAGGAGCGGCAAGGCCTCGCGTTGCGCGAGGCGCGCCAGCAGGTGCACAAGCACCGTGGAATCCAGACCACCGGACAGGGCAACCTGCCAGGCGCGGGCCTCACGCCAGGGTGCCAGGCTGTCCAGCACCTCGGCGTCCAGCCCCATGTCAGGCGATACCGTAGCTCATCAGGCGCGCGTAGCGACGCTCCAACAGGGCATCCATGCTCAGCGGCTTGAGCATTTCCAACTGCTGAGTCAACGACTGACGAACCGACTCGGCTGCTGCGGCTGGGTCGCGGTGTGCGCCACCCAACGGCTCATCGATCACCTGATCGACAATGCCCAGGCCTTTCAGACGCTCAGCCGTGATGCCCATGGCTTCGGCCGCATCCGGGGCCTTCTCGGCAGTTTTCCAGAGGATCGAGGCGCAACCTTCCGGCGAGATTACTGAATAGGTGGAGTACTGCAGCATGTTCAGCTGATCGCACACGCCAATCGCCAAGGCCCCGCCGGAACCACCCTCACCAATCACGGTGGCGATGATCGGGGTTTTCAGGCGCGCCATCACGCGCAGGTTCCAGGCGATTGCCTCGCTCTGGTTGCGCTCTTCGGCGTCGATACCCGGGTAGGCGCCCGGGGTGTCGATAAAGGTCAGGATCGGCATTTTGAAACGTTCGGCCATTTCCATCAGGCGACAGGCCTTACGGTAGCCTTCCGGACGCGGCATGCCGAAGTTGCGGCGAACTTTCTCGCGCACTTCACGGCCCTTCTGATGGCCGATAACCATGACCGGCTGATCATTCAGACGAGCAACACCACCCACCAGGGCAGCGTCGTCGGAGAAGTGTCGATCGCCGTGCAGCTCATCGAACTCGGTGAAGATGTGCTGCAGGTAATCCAGCGTGTACGGGCGCCGCGGGTGGCGCGCGAGCTGGGCGATCTGCCAGCTGCTCAGATTGCTGAAGATGCTTTCGGTCAGGGCGCTGCTCTTGTCCTGCAGGCGGGCGATCTCGTCGCCGATATTCAGCGCATTGTCGTTACCGACCAGGCGAAGCTCTTCGATCTTGGCTTGCAGGTCGGCGATCGGCTGTTCGAAATCGAGAAAATTCGGGTTCATAGGCATCCGTCTTGCGTCGACGGCCAAGCGGCCGGGGTGCGCCCTACCTTAATGGAGGGGCGCAGTCAGGTCGACACCCAAAGTGTCGAAGCTGTATCAGGCACGGTGCGTGCCCAAAATCAGCGGTAGTGCAGAAAGACGTTGTCTCGCCCGAACTGGTCACGCAAAGCTTGAATCAAGCTGTCAGCCGGGTCGATGCGCCACTGCTCGCCAAACTGCAACAACGCCTTGGCGTCGTCGCTACTGTAGTCCAAGGTAATCGGGCAGGCGCCCTTGTGCTTGCTGCAGACGTCAGCCAACCAGCGCAAGCGGTCGCCCTTGAGCGCGGCGTTGTTGATCTTCAGTCGCAGGCTGTCGGCCAGGCCAGTACGCGCTTCTTCCAGGCTCATGACCCGTTTGGCGCGCAGGCGCAGACCACCGGAGAAGTCATCGTTGCTGACCTCGCCTTCCACCACCACCAGGGCATCGCTCTGCAGCAACGCCTGGTTACTGGCGAACGCTTCGGCAAACAGTGATGCCTCGATGCGCCCCGAGCGGTCGTCGAGGGTGATGAAACCCATCTTGTCGCCCTTCTTGTTCTTCATCACCCGCAGGTTGACGATCAGACCGGCAATCGTCTGATCACCACGCGCCGGCTTGAGGTCAACGATACGCTGGCGGGCAAACCGGCGTACTTCGCTTTCATATTCGTCGATAGGGTGCCCGGTGAGGTACAGCCCCAGGGTGTCCTTCTCGCCCTTCAAGCGCTCTTTAAGCGACAGCTCGCGGGCACGACGGTGGTTGCCGTAGACGTCGGTGGTCTCGGCAAACACCCCGCCGAACAGGTCCATGTGGCCGCTGTCGTGGCTGCGCGCAGTCTGCTCGGCGGCCTGCACCGCTTCCTCCATGGCCGCCAGCAGCACCGCGCGGTTGTTGTCGATATTGGCCTTGTAGGCTTTGAGTTCTTCATGGAAGTACGGCCCAAGGCGGTCCAGGGCGCCGCTGCGAATCAAGGCTTCGAGGGTGCGCTTGTTGATGCGCTTGAGGTCGACCCGCGAGCAGAAGTCGAACAAGTCCTTGAACGGGCCGTCACGCCGCGATTCGACGATGGCCTCCACCGGCCCCTCGCCCACGCCCTTGATCGCGCCTAGGCCGTAGACGATCCAGCCTTCTTCGTTGACGGTGAACTTGAACTCCGAGGTATTCACATCCGGCGCGTCGATGCGCAGCTTCATGCTGCGGCATTCTTCGATCAGCGTGACCACCTTGTCGGTGTTGTGCATATCCGCCGAGAGCACCGCGGCCATAAACGGCGCCGAATGGTGCGCCTTGAGCCAGGCAGTCTGATACGACAGCAAGCCATAGGCTGCCGAGTGGGATTTGTTGAAACCGTAACCAGCGAACTTCTCTACCAGGTCGAAGATGTTACCCGCCAGGTTGGCGTCGATACCGTTGTTGGCACAACCTTCGATAAAGCCGCCGCGTTGCTTGGCCATCTCCTCGGGCTTTTTCTTGCCCATGGCGCGGCGCAGCATGTCCGCCCCACCCAGGGTGTAACCGGCCATCACCTGGGCGATCTGCATCACCTGTTCCTGGTACAGGATGATGCCGTAGGTGGGCTTGAGCACCGGCTCCAGGCCCGCGTACTGATAGTCCTGATGCGGGTAGGAAATCGGTTCACGACCGTGTTTACGGTTGATGAAGTCGTCCACCATGCCGGACTGCAACGGGCCCGGACGGAACAGCGCCACCAGAGCGATCATGTCTTCCAGACAGTCGGGTTTGAGCTTCTTGATCAGCTCCTTCATGCCGCGCGATTCAAGCTGGAACACTGCAGTGGTCTCGGCCTTCTGCAGCATGGCGAAGGTCGGCTTGTCGTCCAGCGGGATGAAGTCGATATTCAGGTCCGGCAGGCCCTGCTTGGCCTGCTCGCGGTTGATCGTCTCCATCGCCCATTTGATGATGGTCAGGGTGCGCAGACCGAGGAAGTCGAACTTGACCAGGCCGGCGGACTCTACGTCGTCCTTGTCGAACTGAGTCACCAGGCCGCCGCCCTCCTCGTCACAGGCAATCGGCGAGAAGTCGGTGAGCTTGGTCGGTGCGATAACCACACCACCGGCGTGTTTGCCGGTGCCGCGGCAGATGCCTTCGAGTTTGAGCGACATTTCCCAGATTTCCCGGGCGTCCTCGTCAACCTTGAGGAAGTCGCGCAGCGCCTCCTCCATCTCGTAGGCCTTCTCCAGGGTCATGCCGACCTCGAAGGGAATCATCTTCGACAGACGATCGGCCAGGCCGTAAGACTTGCCCTGGGCCCGCGCCACGTCGCGCACCACGGCCTTGGCCGCCATGGTGCCGAAGGTGATGATCTGGCTGACCGCATTGCGCCCGTATTTCTCGGCCACGTAGTCGATCACCCGGTCGCGGCCGTCCATGCAGAAGTCGACGTCGAAGTCGGGCATGGAGACCCGTTCCGGGTTGAGGAAACGTTCGAACAGCAGGTCATAAGCCAGGGGATCGAGGTCGGTGATCTTCTGCACATAGGCCACCAGCGAACCGGCACCTGACCCCCGGCCTGGGCCGACCGGCACGCCGTTGTTCTTGGCCCACTTGATGAAGTCCATCACGATCAGGAAGTAACCGGGGAAGCCCATCTGGATAATGATATCCAGCTCGAAATTCAGGCGATCGACGTACACCTGCTTCTTCGCGTCGTAATCGGGCGTGTCCTTGGGCAGCAGCACCGCCAGGCGCTCATCGAGCCCCTCGAAGGAAACCTGGCGGAAGTACTCGTCCATGGTCATGCCGGCCGGCACCGGGAAGTCGGGGAGGAAGTACTTGCCCAGCTGCACGTCGATATTGCAGCGCTTGGCGATCTCCAGGGTGTTTTCCAGGGCTTCCGGCAGGTCGCTGAACAGCTCGGCCATTTCTTCCGGGGTCTTCAGGTACTGCTGGTCGGAATAGGTGCGCGGCCGGCGCGGGTCATCCAGGCTGCGGCCTTCGCCGATGCATACGCGGGTCTCGTGGGCGGCGAAGTCTTCCTGCTTGAGAAAGCGCACATCGTTGGTCGCCACCAGGGGCGCGCCAACCCGGTCCGCCAGCTCCACCGCGAGGTGCAGGTGCTCTTCGTCGTTCACCCGGCTGGTGCGCTGCACCTCCAGGTAGAAGCGCTCAGGGAACACCGCCAGCCATTCGCGCAGCAGCGCCTCGGCCTCACCGCGGTCGCCGTTGAGCAGGGCATGACCGACCTCGCCCTCTTTGGCGCCGGACAGGGCGATCAAGCCCTCGGCGGCCTCCTTGACCCACTCGCGCTGGATGATCACCAGATCATTGCTCTGGCCGTCGGTCCAGCCGCGCGACACCAGTTCGGTGAGGTTGCGATAGCCCTTGGGGTTCATCGCCAGCAGGGTCATGCGGCTCAGCGCGCCATCTTCATCGGCGCTGGCCATCCAGATATCCGCCCCGCAGATCGGCTTGATGCCTGCGCCCATGGAGGCCTTGTAGAACTTCACCAGCGAGCACATGTTGCTCTGATCGGTGACGGCGACCGCCGGCATGCCCGCCCCTGCGACCGTCTTGACCAGGGGTTTGACCCGGACCAGGCCGTCGACCAGGGAGAATTCGGTGTGCAGACGCAGGTGGACAAATGAAGCGGTCATGGCAGTCCCATACAGACACGTAAAACAACAAGGCCCGGATTGTACCGGGCCTTGGATCAAACATCAGCCTGCACTGCAGGTGATCAGTCGCCCTTGCGGTGATCCCAGATGCCCGGCTCGATCATCGCCTGGATATCCGGGTGGGCGCTGGCATCGAAGGTCGGCACCTGGCCTGCTCGGCGCTGACGGTCGTAGTCCTGGCTCAGGCGGATCACCAAGCCAGAGAGCAGAAGAATAGCCACCAGGTTAGTGATCGCCATCAAGCCCATGGAGACATCCGCCAGGTTCCACACGAACGGCAGCGAGGCGAGCGCGCCGAACATCACCATGCCCAGTACCGCCAGACGGAACAGCAACAGGCCGCGGGCACCGTTGCGCTCGAGAAACACCAGGCAGTTTTCCGCGTAGAAGTAGTTGGCCACGATGGAGGTGAACGCGAAGAACAGGATGACCACCGCGAGGAAATACTTCGCCCAACTGCCCACCTCACTGGTCAGCGCCTGCTGTACGAGCATGATGCCCTCGGCATCGCCCGCCGGCACACCGGCCAGCAGAATGATCGCCGCCGATGCCGTGCAAATCAGCAGGGTGTCGATAAATACCCCGGCCATCTGCACGTACCCCTGAGACACCGGATGGGGTGGATAAGGCGTCGCGGAAGCGGCGGCATTGGGCGCTGAACCCATACCGGCCTCGTTGGAAAACAGTCCACGCTTGAAGCCATTGAGAATGGCCGCACCAATGCCCCCGGCGGCGGCCTCATGCAAACCGAAGGCACTCTTGACGATGAGCATCAGCACTTCAGGCACCTGCCCCAGGTTGCTCAGGATGATACCGAGCGCGACCAGCAGATAAGCGCCGGCCATAAAGGGCACGGCAATCTCGGAAAAGCGCGCAATAGAACGCAGGCCGCCGAAGATGATCAGCGCAGTGAGCAGCACCACAACCACGCCACTGAGCCAGTTCGGCAAACCGAAAGCGCCCTGCATCGCCCCACTGATGGTATTGGCCTGCACCGAATTGAAGACAAAACCAAAGGCGATGATCAGGAATATCGAAAACAGCACGCCCATCCAGCGTGCATTCAGGCCGCGCGCCATGTAGTACGCCGGGCCGCCACGGAACTGACCATTGCCATCACGCACCTTGAACAACTGGGCCAGGGTCGCTTCGACGAAGCCGGTTGCCATGCCGACCAGGGCAATCACCCACATCCAGAAAATCGCCCCTGGGCCGCCCAAAGTAATAGCCACCGCCACGCCGGCAATATTGCCCGTACCCACACGCGCAGCCAGCGATGTACAGAGCGCCTGAAACGATGAGATTCCCGCGTCATCGCTATTACGGCTGCCGCGCAGTACGGTGAATACATGGGTAAACCGGCGCACCTGGACAAACCCAAGGCGCACACTGAAATACACACCGCTGCCGACCAGCAACCAGATCAGCACCTTGCCCCAGATCAGGCCGTTGAGCAGATCGACGACCTGCGTGGCGATATCCTGCATATAGACTCCCCTGCCGCTTGTGACGGCGTAGTGGTCGGGCCCTGCAGAGAGCCCTGACAAAACGGCTGTGCATGCGGGTGGCACACCTGACCGTCATTAGAAAAAGCACGAACGGCACGGCCTGACCCGCGCGCGGGCCATCTGGGGTCAGCGTTAAGCCTCAGACCCCGAGCGGTGCGAGCTGTTCGAGCAGGTTGCGCACCGGCGCGAAGGAGCGCCGATGAATAGGGGTGGGGCCCAGACGACGCAGGGCCTCAAGGTGCACAGGGGTTGGGTAACCCTTGTGCTGGGCGAACCCGTAGCCCGGATATTGGGCATCGAGTTGCAGCATTTCACGGTCACGGCTGACCTTGGCCAGAATCGAGGCCGCAGCAATCGCCGGTACCTGGCTGTCGCCTTTGACCACTGCCGCACTGGGCACGGCCAGGTGCGGACAGCGGTTACCGTCGATCAGCGCCAGCCTGGGCGTAACGCTTAGCCCTTCGACGGCACGCTGCATAGCCAGCATGGTGGCGTGCAGGATATTCAGGCGGTCGATTTCCTCGACATCTGCCCTGGCAATACACCAGGCCAACGCCTTCTCGCGGATCTCATCGAACAACGCCTCACGGCGCGCTTCGCTGAGTTTTTTCGAGTCATTGAGCCCCAGGATCGGCCGCAGCGGGTCGAGGATCACCGCCGCGGTGACCACCGCCCCACACAAGGGCCCGCGGCCGACTTCGTCGACACCGGCGACCAGCTCCTGGACCAAGGTGAAATCAAGCCCCAGTTGCATGCCTGACTCCAATCAGCGTCAGCACCGCATCCGCGGCCTGGGCCGAGGCATCGCGGCGCAAGGCTCGGTGAATCACGTCGAAACCTTCGGTCTGGATCGCCCCATCGACCAGCAACGGCGCCACGGCATCGGCCAGGGCATCGGGCGTCGCCGCATCCTGAATCAACTCAGGCACCAGCAGACGCGCCGCCAACAGGTTAGGCAGCGATATATAAGGGCTTTTCACCAGACGCTTGAGGATGCGGTAGGTCAATGGCGCGACCTTGTAGGCCACCACCATCGGCCGCTTGTACAGCAGCGCTTCCAGGGTGGCGGTGCCGGAGGCGATCAGCACCGCATCACAGGCCGCCAGAGCCTTGTGGGACTGTCCATCGAGCAGGGTCAAGGGCAGATCGCGGCCAACCAGCAACTGCTCGATCTGCGCACGCCGCTGCGGGCTGGCGCAGGGCAGCACGAAGTGAATGCCCGGACGACGCGCCCGCAACCGCTCGGCGGCATCGAGAAACAACGTACCCAAACGCCCGACTTCGCCACCGCGGCTGCCAGGCATCAAGGCCAGCAAGGGCACACCCTGGGGCAGGCCTAACGCCTCGCGCGCCGCCGCCCGGTCCGCCTGCAGCTCGATGGTGTCGGCCAGCGGATGGCCGACAAAGCGCACCGGCACCTGATGCGCATCGTAGAACTGCGCTTCGAAGGGAAACAGGGTCAGCATCAGGTCGCAGGCGTCGCGAATTTTCAGGACACGCTTCTGCCGCCAGGCCCAGACCGAGGGGCTGACGTAATGCACGGTGCGAATGCCGGCGCGGCGCAGCTTCAATTCGAGGTCGAGATTGAAATCCGGCGCATCGATGCCGATGAACACATCCGGCTTGGCCTCGATCAGGCTACGCAACAGACGCTTGCGCCGGGCCAGCAGCTCGGGCAAACGGCCCAGCACTTCGACCAAGCCCATGACCGACAAGCGCTCCATGGGGAAATAAGAGGTCAGACCCTGGGCTTCCATCAGCGGACCACCGACACCGATAAACTCGACGTCGGGGTACTGCGCCTTGAGGGCCTGCATCAGGCCGGAGCCCAGAATATCGCCGGACGCTTCGCCAGCGACCAGCGCGACACGTATCACCTGAGCCATGCCTTAGCGGGTAATGCCGCGTTTGGAGGCCAGGATCGAGTCGCGAAAGACCGCTACTTCAGGGAACTGCTCGGATGGCTCGGCCAATTCGGTGAGCGCTTCCTCGATGGTCAGGCCCTGGCGGTAAACCGTCTTGTAGGCCCGACGCAGGGCCTGAATCGACTCGGCGCTGAAGCCGCGACGACGCAAACCTTCGAAGTTCATGCTGCGCGCTTCGGCCGGGTTGCCGGAGACGGTCACATAGGCGGGAACATCCTTGCCAATCGCAGTGCCCATGGCCGCAAAGGAATGGGCGCCGATATGGCAGAACTGGTGCACCAGCGTGTAGCCGGAGAGAATCGCCCAGTCGCCAATGTGCACATGCCCAGCGAGGGCGACGTTATTGACCAGAATGCAGTGGTTGCCCACCACACTGTCGTGACCGATATGGGCATAGGCCATGATCAGGTTATGGTCACCGACGGTCGTCTCGTCACGGTCCTGGATGGTGCCACGGTGCATGGTCACGCCTTCGCGGATGATGTTGTGGTCACCAATCACCAGGCGAGTCGGCTCGCCTTTGTACTTACGGTCCGGCGTGTCCTCGCCCAGCGAGGAAAACTGGTAGACACGGTTGTGCTTACCAATGCGCGTCGGCCCCTTGATGATGACATTGGGGCCCAGCACTGTACCCTCGCCAATTTCCACATCGGGCCCAATAATCGACCAGGGGCCGACGACGACGTCGTCAGCCAGCCTGGCGTTGGGATCGATGATGGCGCGAGGGTCAATCAAACTCATAGTTTGCGTTCCGCACAAATGATTTCAGCCGAACAGACTTCCTTGCCGTCTACGCTGGCTTTGCAAGCGAACTTCCAGATACTGCGCTTGCTGCTCAAGAACTGCGCTTCGAGGATCAACTGATCACCCGGCACGACCGGCTGACGGAAACGCAGCTTGTCGGAACCGACGAAGTAATACAACGTGCCGTCAGCAGGTTTGATATCCATCATCTTGAAACCAAGGATACCCGCCGCCTGGGCCATCGCCTCGATGATCAGCACGCCCGGCATGATCGGATGCTCGGGAAAGTGACCGTTGAAGAAGGGCTCGTTGACACTGACGTTCTTATAGGCACGAATCGACTTGCCTTCAAGGTCGAGCTCCGCGACCCGGTCCACCAACAGGAACGGATAACGGTGCGGCAAGTATTCGCGAATTTCGTTGATGTCCATCATGTGCAGAGAAAGCCCGTAATAAAAGGAAGAGAGACGGCGGTGCCGACTCAGGCATCAGATGAGGCGTTACCGCTCGAGGTCACGGCAGCGAGCTGTTTTTCCAGCTCGCGCAAGCGCCGCGCCATGTCGTCGAGCTGACGGATACGCGCCGCGCTCTTCTTCCATTCGCCAGCGGGCTGCATGGCCGTGCCGGACGAATAGGCGCCCGGCTCGGTAATGGAGCGTGTCACCATGGTCATACCGGTGACGAACACGTTGTCACACACCTCGATGTGCCCAACCATGCCCACGCCACCGGCGATCATGCAGTTGCGGCCAATCTTGGTGCTGCCGGAAATCCCGACGCAGCCCGCCATGGCCGTGTTGTCACCGATCTGCACGTTGTGCGCGATCATGATCTGGTTATCCAGCTTAACGCCGTTGCCGATCAGCGTATCGGCGAGGGCGCCGCGGTCGATGGTGGTATTCGCACCGATTTCCACATCGTCGCCAATTACCACACCACCAATCTGCGCGATCTTCTGCCAGACGCCCTTCTCGTTGGCGAAGCCAAAGCCCTCACCACCGATCACCGCACCCGACTGGATGACCACCCGTGCGCCGATGCGTACGTCGTGGTAAAGGGTAACGCGCGGTGCCAGCCAGCCACCTTCGCCGATCTGCGAACGCGCACCGACCACGCAATGCGCGCCCAGGGTCACCCCGGCACCGATACGAGCTGCAGACTCGATCACCACGAAGGGGCCGATAGACGCGCTGGGATCAACCTGCGCATCACTCGCCACCTGGGCAGTTGGGTGTACACCCACAACGCCATGCGGTTTGCGGTCGAACAGATGCGAAAGCTGCGCGTAGGCCAGGTAAGGGTTTTCCACGACCACCGCAGTGCCGTCATAGCCTTCGGCATCGGCTGCGGTCAGCAGCACGGCACCGGCACGGCAACTGGGGAGAAACTTGCGGTACTGCGGGTTGGCGAGAAACGTCAGCTGGCCGGGGCCGGCATCCTGCAAGGTCGCCAACCCATTGATCACCTGGCTGGCATCGCCACGCACAACAGCGTCCAGCTGCTCAGCCAGCCGGGCCAGTACAAACACCGGGCTCGTCATGATCAGCGCAGCTGATTCATGCGCTCGATAACCTGGCGGGTGATGTCGAACTGCGGTTTGACATCAACGACCGCACCGCGCTCGAACACCAGGTCGTAGTTGCCGGACTTGATCACTTCTTCCACAGCCTTGTCCAGGTTGGGCTTGAGCTTCTTGAGCATGTCACGGTCGGCAACGGCCTTGGCTTCGTTCAGTTCCTTGGACTGGAACTGGAAGTCACGGGCCTTCTGCTTGAATTCGAGTTCCAGACGCTCGCGCTCGGCGGTCTGCATCTTTTCGCCATCTTTGACGATGCGATCCTGAATGCGCTTGGCATCGCTTTCCAGGGTTTTCAGTTTGTTCAGTTGGGGGCCGAACTTCTTCTCGGCGTCAACCGCGTAGCGCTTGGCCGCGTCGGATTCGAGCAGGGCCATCTGGTAGTTCAGGACGGCGATTTTCATTTCCGCGAAGGCCGGGGTGGCCAGCAGCGCGGCACTTAACAAAACCAGTTGAGTCAACTTACGCACAATAAAACTCCTGCAAAACTGCGGTCGTGGGTCAGACGTCTTAGAACGTCTGGCCGAGGGAGAATTGGAACACCTGGGTATCGGCATCATCCGGTTTGACCACCGGCATGGCCAGGCTGAAGCTCAGCGGGCCCAGGGCGGTAATCCAGGTCAGGCCGACACCGACCGAGCTGGCCAGATTGCCGGCATCGATATCACAGCTGTCGCTCAAGCGTTTCTGGCTGGCCGAGCAGTTGGTATCGAAGACGTTACCCACATCCCAGAACAGAGCGGTACGCAGCGAGCGCTGATCCTTGACGAATGGCAGCGGGAACAGCATTTCGACGCCACCTTGCACCAGCACGTTACCACCGAAGGGCAATGGGTCTTGGTCAGGATCGCGACGAGTGCCAGGATTATTACCTGTACTTGGCGTACTGCGCGGCCCGAGGCTGCTGTCTTCGAAGCCACGCACGGAGTTGAAACCACCGGCATAGTAGTGCTCGTAGAACGGCAGCTCGGCGGTCGAGCCGTAAGCATCGCCATAGCCCAGCTGGGTATGGAAGCGCAGCGTGTAGTTGTCGGTCAGCGGCTGGAATACCTGGCCACGGTAGTCGAGCTTATAGAACGAAAGGTCGCTGCCCGGCACGGTCGTTTCCAAGACCAGGCTCTGGGAGTGGCCACGGTTCGGCATCACACCACGGTTCAGGGTCGATTCAGACCAGCCAACAGACGCCTTCAGGTTCAGGTAACTGTCGCCCTCCTGCTCGGTGAAGTCGAAGATCTCATCGACCGTGTACAGACCGGTGTTGATATCGTCTTGCTGGATGGTCAGGCCATAAGTGAGACGTGAGGTTTCACTGATCGGGTAGCCGATGCTTACGCCGGCGCCCAGGCTATCTACCGCGTAGCTCGACACATCGACATCCAGCTCGTCGTAGTCGGTGGTGCGGTAGAACGCGTTGTAACCCAGGCTCACGCCATCCGGCGTCCAGTAGGGGTCGACAAAGCCAAAGTTATAACGGCTCTGGTATTCGCTGCGGGTCAAACCCAGGCTGACTTTGTTACCCGAACCGAGGAAGTTGTTCTGAGTGATCGAACCACCCAGGATCAGACCGGCGTTCTGGGCGAAACCCACGCTCGCGGTGATCGAACCTGAGGCCTGCTCTTCGACGCTGTAGTTCACATCGATCTGATCATCTGTACCCGGTACCTGCGGGGTCTCGACGTTGACTTCCTTGAAGAAGCCCAGGCGCTCGAGACGCGTCTTGGACTGATCGATCAGGTAAGTCGAAGCCCAGCCGCCTTCCATCTGGCGCATTTCACGGCGCAGCACTTCGTCTTCGGACTTGGTGTTACCACGGAAGTTAATGCGGTTGACGTAAGCACGTTTGCCCGGATCAACCACGAAGGTGATGGACACGGTGTTGTCTTCGTCGTGGGCTTCCGGCACGCCGTTGACGTTAGCGAAGGTGTAGCCCTCGTTACCCAGGCGACGGGTAATCAGCTCACTGGTGGTGGTCATCACCTTGCGCGAGAACACCTGACCTTCCTGCACCAGCAGCAGCGCCTTGACTTCGTCTTCCGGCACCTTGAGGTCACCACTCAGACGTACATCACGCACGGTGTACTTCTCACCCTCGTCGACGTTGACGGTCACATAGACGTGCTTCTTGTCCGGGGTAATCGATACCTGGGTCGACGAGATATCCATGTTGATATAGCCGCGGTCCAGGTAGTAGGAACGCAGGCGCTCAAGGTCGCCGGAGAGTTTTTCGCGGGCGTACTTGTCATCGTTTTTGAAGAACGACAGCCAGTTGGTGGTCTTCAGCTCGAACAGGTCGATCAGGTCTTCATCGGGGAAGACACTGTTGCCCACCACGTTGATGTGCTGGATGGCCGCAACGCTGCCTTCGTTGATGTCGATCTTCAGCGCCACACGGTTACGCGGCTGCGGAATGACCTCGGCCTGAATCTCGGCCGAGTAGCGACCCTGGGCCACATACTGACGCTGCAGCTCGTTGCGCACGCCTTCGAGCGTCGCGCGCTGGAAAATCTCGCCTTCGGCCAGGCCGGACTGGTTCAAGCCTTTGAGCAGGTCTTCACTGCTGATGGCCTTGTTGCCTTCGATCTCGATGCTGGAGATCGACGGACGCTCGACCAGGGTGATGACCAGCACGTTGCCATCGCGACCGAGCTGGATATCCTGGAAGAAGCCGGTCTTGAACAGCTCGCGCGTCGCTTCGACCAGCGTACGGTCATCGGCCTGCTCGCCTACGTTGAGCGGCAGGGCGCCAAACACGCTACCAGCGGAAACCCGCTGCAAGCCGTTGACGCGGATATCGGAGATGGTGAAGGACTCAGCGTGAACTTCGGCGATCATCAATGCGGCAAGCACCGCAGGTAGCAGCAGACGTTTCATGAAGTCCTTTCTTATTCCAACTGACGATAAAAAATCTGCCGCCTGGAGCGACAGATTTGTAATTCAGTAGCGGTTACAAACGACCCAGATCGTTGACCAGAGCAAGCAACATCACCCCGATCACCAAACTGATGCCAATCTGCATCCCCCAACCTTGAACCCGTTCGGACAGCGGGCGACCACGCACCCACTCGACGAGGTAAAAAAGCAGATGCCCGCCGTCGAGTACCGGAATGGGCAAGAGATTGAGCACCCCCAGGCTTATGCTCAGGTAGGCGAGGAAGTTCAAGAAGTCCCCAAAACCCGACTCAGCCGAAGCGCCCGCCACTTTAGCAATGGTTATCGGCCCGCTCAAGTTTTTTACCGACAGCTCGCCGAAGAGCATTTTCTTTAACGAGTCGAGGGTCAGCAGGCTCATGGTCCAGGTGCGCGAGGCCCCTTCCACTACGGCTTCCAGCGGACCATAACTGATCTCGCGGAGCATCTCCGCTGGCCAGTCAACGCCGGCAACACCAGCGCCCAGGTAGCCACTACGCTGCTCACCCTCACCGCGCTCAGCCAGGCGCAGCGTCACTTCGCGCACCTGCCCTTGGCGCTCAACCTGCAGATTAACGCTCGCACCTGGCAATTCGCGTACACGATCGACCAATTGCTGCCACTCATCCATCGGCTGCCCATCAAGGCTCAACAGACGATCTCCGACCTGCAGCCCGGCTGCCTGGGCAGGGCCTTCTGGATCGAGCTCCGCCAATACCGGAGGCAGTGAGGGGCGCCACGGGCGGATACCCAGCGAGCCAATGGGGTCGGGTTCTTCGGCCCCTCTCAACCAACCATCGAGCACCACAGTGCGCGTGCTGACCTGGGTCGATCCCGGCTCCCGCACATCCACCGCCAGGTTGCCGGTTTCGCCCAGGCGTCGCACCAACTGCAGGTTGACCGCCGACCAGCCCGTGGTCGGCTCGCCATCAATGGCGACGATTTCGGCACCCACCTGCAGACCGGCCGCGGCCGCCAGGCTATCAGGGCTGACCGCACCTATGACTGGACGCACCTGCTGGCTGCCGAGCATGGCCACCATCCAGAAGAACACCAGCGCCAGAATGAAGTTGGCCAGCGGCCCCGCCGCGACAATGGCGATACGCTGATAGACGGTTTTACGATTGAACGCCTGCTCCAGCAGCGCCGGCTCGACCTCACCTTCACGCTCATCGAGCATTTTCACGTAACCGCCCAGGGGAATGGCCGCCACCACGAATTCCGTGCCCTGACGATCATGCCAGCGCAGCAGCGGCGTGCCGAAGCCGACGGAGAAGCGCAATACCTTGACGCCGCAACGGCGCGCCACCCAGAAGTGGCCAAATTCATGGAACGTCACCAGTACGCCCAGCGCCACCAGTGTTCCGAGGATCATGTACAACGCACTCATGCCATCACTCCATGCCGATCATGCACGGCGATTCAACCAGTGTTCGGCACGCACGCGGGCGCGCCGGTCTGCCTCGAAGACACATGCCAACTGCTCAACAGGCAGCACGGCCTCGGCGCTCAAAACGTGGTCAATGATACGCGCGATCTCGGGGAAACGGATGCGCCGTTCGAGAAACGCCTGGACCGCCACCTCATTGGCCGCGTTGAGCATCGCCGGCGCAGTCCCGCCCTGCTCAGCCGCCAGGCGCGCCAGGCGCAGGCAAGGGAAGCGCTGCTCGTCCGGCGCCTGGAAATCGAGCCGGGCAATGGCGAACAGATCCAGCGGCGCCACGCCGGAGTCGATGCGCTCTGGCCAGGCCAGGGCATGGGCGATCGGCGTGCGCATGTCCGGATTACCCAACTGCGCGAGCACCGAGCCGTCGATATAGTCGACCAGCGAATGGATCACGCTTTGCGGGTGGACAACCACCTCAACACGCGAAGGCGGCGCGTCGAACAACCAGCAGGCCTCGATCAGTTCGAGCCCTTTGTTCATCATGCTCGCCGAATCGACGGAGATCTTCCGACCCATCGACCAATTGGGATGCGCGCAGGCCTGCTCGGGCGTTACCGCGTCCAGCTGTGCCAGCGGTGTTTCGCGAAACGGGCCACCGGAGGCTGTCAGCAGAATACGCCGGACACCGACCGCCCCCAGCCCGCGACTGTAATCCACAGGCAGGCATTGGAAAATTGCATTGTGCTCACTGTCGATCGGCAGCAGCTGTGCGCCACTGCGCCGAACGGCCTGCATAAACAGGGCGCCGGACATTACCAGCGCCTCCTTGTTGGCCAGCAGCACCTTTTTGCCCGCTTCGACCGCCGCCAGGGTCGGGGTCAACCCGGCGGCGCCGACGATGGCAGCCATCACCGCATCCACTTCGGGATGGGCTGCCACTTCTGCCAGCCCCGCCTCCCCCACCAACACGCGCGTGGCCAACCCGGCATCAGCCAGCTGCGCCTGCAGCAGCGCCGCGGCAGCTGCATCGGCGACCACCGCAAACGCCGGACGATGGCGCAGGCACAAGCCAGCCAACTCGGCAACGCGGCTGAACGCAGTCAAAGCAAATACCGCATAGCGCTCAGGATGGCGCGCGATCACATCCAGGGTGCTGAGTCCGATGGAGCCGGTAGCACCCAGCACGGTGACCTGTTGCGGGCGATTCAAGGCGTGGCCCAACCGGCCAACCACAGGAGTACGGCGAAGACCGGCACAGCCGCAGTCAGGCTGTCGATACGGTCGAGAATGCCGCCGTGGCCTGGCAGCAGATTACTGCTGTCCTTGATCCCCGACTGACGCTTGAACATGCTTTCAGTCAGGTCACCCACCACCGAGAACGCCACTACTACAGCAGCGCCCAGCACACCCCAGAGCAGCTCGCTAGCGCTCCAGTCGCGGTAAAGACCAACCCCGAAGGTAATCAGCAAACTGGTGATCATGCCGCCAATCAGGCCTTCCCAACTCTTGCCGGGGCTGACCCGCGGCGCCAGCTTGCGCTTGCCGAAGGTTTTGCCGCTGAAATACGCACCGATATCGGCCGCCCAGACCAGCACCATGACCGCCAGGATCAGCCCATTGGCCAACGGCCACTGCTTGAGCAGCACCAGACCCTGCCAGGCAGGCAGCAGAATCAACAGGCCGATCACCAACTTGCCAATACCGCCCCCCCAGTAGCGACTGCTATCGGGATAGCCTGTCACCAGCCAAGTTGCCGCCAGCCACCAGAACAGCGCCAGCAGCAGTACACCAGGCGCCAGCACAGGCATGAAGTACAGCAGCAGCAGCAGCACGGCTACTGCACCCGCATAAGTCAGGCGCTGAGTGGCGCCGGCAAACCCCGCCAGACGCGCCCACTCCCAGCCACCCAAGGTGACGACCGCGCCGATAAACAGGGCGAACGCCGCACCATGCAGCCAGAAGAAGCCACCCAGGGCGATGGGCAACAGCACCAGCGCCGTAATCACTCGTTGTTTAAGCATTTGCACGTGCCTCGGCTTCGACCTGCTCGCTGGTTTTACCGAAACGCCGCTGTCGCGTGGCGTAATCCGCCAGGGCCTTGCGCATGGCATCGTGTTTGAAATCCGGCCAGAACAGGTCGGAGAAATACAGCTCACTGTAAGCCAGCTGCCACAACAGGAAATTGCTGATGCGATGCTCCCCACCGGTGCGGATACACAGATCAGGCAGCGGTAGCTCACCGGTCACCAGGCAACGCTGGAGCAACTGCGGGCTGATCTCTTCAGGCCGCAAATGCCCAGCCTGGACATCACGAGCCAGGCGCTGGGCGGCCTGGGCGATGTCCCACTGACCGCCGTAGTTGGCGGCAACCTGCAACACGAACCGCTTGTCGCCCGCCGTCTGCGCTTCGGCATCACGCATGGCCTGCTGCAACTCCGGGTGAAAGCGCGAGCGATCACCGATGATGCGCAGGCTGATACCGTTGTCATTGAGTCGTCGGGTTTCTCGACGCAGGGCGCTGAGGAACAACTCCATCAGCGCACCTACCTCATCAGCCGGGCGCGCCCAATTCTCACTGGAGAAGGCGAACAGGGTCAGCACCTCGACCCCCGCCTCGGCGCACACCTCGATCACCGCGCGCACCGCATCGACGCCGGCTTTATGCCCAGCCACACCCGGCAGCAGGCGCTTCTTCGCCCAGCGGTTGTTGCCATCCATGATGATGGCAACGTGCCGGGGCACCGCCAACAGTGGGTCTACAGGAGTCTTGTGCATGGCGAGAGCTCGGCCATCAGACGGCCATCAGGTCCGCTTCTTTCTGCTTCACGGCCACTTCGATCTCAGCCACGAACTTGTCGGTCAGCTTCTGGATATCATCAGCCGCACGGCGCTCTTCGTCTTCGCTGATCTCTTTCTCCTTGACCAGATCTTTCAACTGGCTCAGGGCATCGCGACGAATGTTGCGCACGGCAACGCGACCATCTTCGGCAGCATCACGAGCCTGTTTGGTGAAGCCCTTGCGGGTTTCTTCGGTCAGGGCCGGCATGCTGATCAGCAGCAGCTCGCCAAGGTTGGTCGGGTTAAAGCCCAGGCCGGAGCTCTGAATGGCCTTGTCCACAGCTGCGAGCATGTTGCGCTCGAACGCCACGACCTGCAGGGTGCGGGCGTCTTTGACGGTGACGCTGGCAACCTGGTTGATCGGTGTATCAGAACCGTAATACGGGACCATCACACCGCCAAGGATGCTCGGGTGCGCCTGACCAGTACGGATCCGGCTGAAAGCGTGGACTAACGACTCCAGGCTCTTCTGCATACGGACCTGGGCGTCCTTCTTGATCTCATTGATCATGCTTGTCTTCCTCGATCAGGGTGCCTTCAGCGCCGCCCACTACGATATTGAGCAGGGCGCCGGGCTTGTTCATGTTGAAAACGCGAAGCGGCATAGCGTGGTCGCGGCACAGGCAGATCGCCGTGAGGTCCATCACACCCAGCTTGCGATCGAGCACTTCGTCGTAAGTCAGGCGGTCGAACTTCTCGGCATGCGGGTCCTTGAACGGATCGGCAGTGTACACGCCGTCGACCTTGGTCGCCTTGAGCACCACGTCGGCATCGATTTCGATGGCGCGTAGGCAGGCGGCCGAATCGGTGGTGAAAAACGGGTTGCCGGTACCGGCGGCAAAGATCACCACCTCACCGGTCTTGAGGTGACGCATGGCCTTGCGACGGTCGTAATGATCGGTGACACCGACCATGGAGATCGCCGACATGACGATGGCCGGAATATTCGAGCGCTCCAGGGCATCGCGCATGGCCAGGGCATTCATCACCGTGGCCAGCATGCCCATGTGGTCGCCGGTGACCCGATCCATACCCGCCGCCGAAAGAGCGGCGCCACGGAACAGGTTACCACCACCGATCACCAGGCCGACCTGCACGCCGATACCGACCAACTGGCCGACTTCCAGCGCCATGCGGTCGAGCACCTTGGGATCGATGCCGAAATCTTCCGAGCCCATCAGGGCCTCGCCGCTGAGTTTGAGCAGAATGCGCTTGTAGCGCGGTTGACGACCACTCACCTGCTGAGCCATTACCAGTCTCTCCTGCGGCGTTTTTGAATACTGACAGGCCAAGCCTGTGATTATCGAGCGCTTCGACAGCGCTCAAGGCACTTTGGTGCCACGAGGGCAGCAGTGCCTTGTACAGCGTAGCTGGCGCACTTTGAAAAAGAGGCCGCGCGCATAAGCGGGCAGCCTCTCCAATGCGACAGCGAAGCCGTCTTACTGCTTGCTGGCAGCCAGCTGGGCAGCAACTTCTTCGGCGAAGTTGTCGACCGGCTTCTCGATGCCTTCGCCTACCTGGAAGCGGGTGAAGGAAACGATTTCAGCACCGGCTTTCTTGGCCAGCGCGCCGACCTTGATTTCCGGGTCCTTGACGAACGCCTGCTCAACCAGGCTCGCCTCGGCCAGGAACTTCTGGATACGGCCAGCGACCATCTTCTCGACGATGTCAGCAGGCTTGCCCTTGATTTTCTCTTCGTTGAGGCTCAGGAACACGGCTTTCTCGCGCTCGATGGCTTCAGCGGAAACTTCCGAAGGCAGCAGGAATTCCGGGTTGCTGGCAGCAACGTGCATGGCAACGTCTTTGGCCAGCTCAGCATCACCGCCTTTCAGAACGACGATCACACCGATCTTGTTGCCGTGCAGGTAAGCGTTGACCACATCACCTTCAACGCGCGCCAGGCGACGGATGTTGACGTTCTCGCCCACTTTGGCAACCAGCGCTTCACGGGCCGGCTCTTGAGCGGCGATCAGCGGAGCTGCGTCGGTCAGCTTGTCAGCAAAGGCTTTGTCGAGGCTGCTGGTGACGAAGTTCTTGAAATCGTCCTGCAGGGCCAGGAAGTCGGTTTGCGAGTTGACTTCGAGGATCACAGCCGACTTGCCGTCTTCAGCGACTTTCACGCCGATAGCGCCTTCAGCAGCTACGTTGCCTGCTTTCTTGGCCGCTTTGATTGCGCCGGAAGCACGCATGTCGTCGATGGCTTTTTCGATGTCGCCGCCAGCCTTGGTCAAGGCTTTCTTGCAATCCATCATGCCTTCGCCAGTACGCTCACGCAGTTCTTTAACCAACGCTGCAGTAATCTCTGCCATTTTCACAATCCTCTGGATAGGTTGTTAACCATTCCACCCGCCAAAACGGGCGCTCGATTCGTAACGCATTGCCGACAATGATCACATCGCATTGCAACTGCGAGTCGGCGATGGTTTTCTAGGTGGCAAAAAGGGGGCCAAGCCCCCTTTTTGCGAACTAAGCAAAACGCTCTAGGCGCCTGGCTTAGCCTTCAGCCGCTTCAACAGCCGGGGCTTCTGCGACGAATTCGTCGGTGCCGCCATTGGCATTGTTGCGACCACGGATCACGGCGTCGGCCATGGCACCCATGTACAGCTGGATGGCGCGGATGGCGTCGTCGTTACCCGGGATGATGTAGTCAACGCCTTCTGGGCTGCTGTTGGTATCGACGATGCC
Source organism: Pseudomonas cuatrocienegasensis (assembly GCF_900110925.1). Taxonomy (GTDB): domain Bacteria; phylum Pseudomonadota; class Gammaproteobacteria; order Pseudomonadales; family Pseudomonadaceae; genus Aquipseudomonas; species Aquipseudomonas cuatrocienegasensis. The sequence goes on from NZ_FOFP01000002.1 coordinate 354,568, forward strand.
GATAACCGGGATGCCCAGCTTGTTGGCTTCGGTGATCGCGATGCGCTCGTGATCAACGTCGATGACGAACAGTGCGTCAGGCAGACCGCCCATGTCCTTGATACCACCCAGGCTGCGGTCCAGTTTTTCCAGATCGCGGGTGCGCATCAGGGCTTCTTTCTTGGTCAGCTTGGTGAAGGTACCGTCCTGGGACTGAGTCTCCAGGTCGCGCAGACGCTTGATCGAGGCACGGATGGTCTTGTAGTTGGTCAGCATGCCGCCCAACCAGCGATGGTCGACGTACGGCGAACCGCAACGTGCAGCTTCTTCAGCGACGATCTTGCCAGCCGAACGCTTGGTGCCGACGAACAGGATCTTGTTCTTGCCCGAAGCCAGCTTCTCAACGAACGACAGCGCGTCGTTGAACATCGGCAGGGTTTTTTCGAGGTTGATGATGTGGATCTTGTTGCGCGCGCCGAAAATGAACTTGCCCATTTTCGGGTTCCAGTAACGGGTCTGGTGGCCGAAGTGCACACCGGCCTTCAGCATATCGCGCATATTGACTTGGGACATGGTCGTTCCTTAATAAGTCGGGTTAGGCCTCCACGCATCCCAATCTCCAACCCTTGCGGGCACCCAGGAAATCGTGTCGATACGTGTGTGGGTTAAGCTTCCAGGCACTACTGCCCGTAAAGCGGCGCGTTTTATACCATAAGCCTTGCACAGATGCCACTCGCAATGACTGTAAACAGCGCCCGAAGCAGGGCGACCTGCGCAACCCTGGGGCGCGGCAGTGCTTCTCTGTTAGAATCGCGACTTTATCTTTTTGCCTTGCGCCGCCGCGCGCCGAGAGAGCCCGTATGACCGTCACCATCAAGACGCCCGATGAAATCGAAAAAATGCGCATCGCCGGCCGTCTCGCCGCTGAAGTGCTGGAAATGATCGGCGAGCACGTCAAGCCGGGCGTGACCACCGACGAGCTGGACCGCATTTGCCACGACTATATTGTCAATGTGCAACAGGCCATCCCAGCCCCGCTTAATTACAAGGGCTTCCCCAAGTCGATCTGTACCTCGATCAACCATGTGGTCTGCCATGGCATCCCCAATGACAAACCGCTCAAGGATGGTGACGTACTGAATATCGACGTCACCGTGATCAAGAACGGCTACCACGGCGACACCAGCAAGATGTTCATGGTCGGCAAGGTGCCCGAGTGGGCCGAGCGCTTGGCGCGGGTCACCCAGGAATGTCTCTATAAAGGTATCGAACTGGTCCGCCCCGGCGCTCGCCTGGGCGACATCGGCGAGGTGATCCAGAAGCACGCCGAAAAGAACGGCTTCTCGGTGGTCCGCGAATACTGCGGCCACGGCATCGGCGCGGTGTTCCACGAAGAGCCGCAGGTCGTTCATTACGGCCGCGCCGGTACCGGCATGGAACTCAAGGAAGGCATGACCTTCACCATCGAGCCGATGATCAACCAGGGCCGCGCGGAAACCCGCCTGCTGGGCGACGGCTGGACCGCGATCACCAAGGACCGCAAGCTCTCTGCGCAGTGGGAACACACCCTGCTGGTCACCGCTGATGGCTACGAAATCTTCACCCTGCGCAGCGATGACACTATCGCCCGCACAGCGCCTTGATTCCCGAGTGCCGATCGTTCGCTGAGATAAAGGAAAGCCTCTGCATGCCGCAGGTAGATCCCGAGCTGTTCGACCGTGGCCAGTTCCAGGCGGAACTCGCCCTCAAGGCCAGCCCTATCGCCGCCTTCAAGAAAGCCATCCGCCGCGCCCATGAGGTGCTCGATGCGCGTTTCCGCGAAGGTCGCGACGTGCGCCGCCTGGTCGAAGACCGCGCCTGGTTCACCGATCAGATTCTGCGCGAAGCCTGGGACCGTCTGGATTGGTGCGAAGACGCCGACATCGCCCTGCTGGCCGTAGGCGGCTACGGCCGTGGCGAGTTGCATCCCTATTCGGATATCGACCTGCTGATCCTGCTCGACAATGCCGATCACGAGACCTTTCGCGAACCGATCGAGCGCTTTCTCACCCTGCTCTGGGACATCGGCCTGGAAGTCGGCCAGAGCGTGCGCTCGGTTGATGAATGCGCCGAAGAAGCCCGCGCCGACCTTACGGTCATCACCAACCTGATGGAAAGCCGCACCATCGCCGGCCCCGAACGCCTGCGTCTGCGCATGCAGACGGTGACCAGTGCCGAGCAGATGTGGCCGAGCAAGCACTTCTACCTGGCCAAGCGCAAAGAACAGCGCGCCCGCCACAGCAAATACAACGACACAGAATACAACCTGGAGCCCAACGTCAAGGGCTCACCCGGCGGGCTGCGTGACATTCAGACCATCCTCTGGGTTGCACGCCGGCACTTCGGCACACTCAACCTGCATGCCATGGTCGGCCAGGGATTTCTGCTGGAGAGTGAATACGCACTGCTGGCTTCCAGCCAGGAGTTCCTCTGGAAGGTGCGCTACGCCCTGCACATGCTGGCTGGCCGCGCCGAGGATCGCCTGCTGTTCGATTACCAGGTACAGGTCGCGACTCTGCTCGGCTACGAAGCAGGCGACAACAAGCGCACCATCGAACGCTTTATGCAGAAGTACTACCGCGTGGTCATGGGCATCGCCGAGCTGTCCGACCTGATCAACCAGCACTTCGAAGAAGAAATCATGCGCGCCGGCGAAAGTGGCCCGGTGACGACGCTCAACAGCCGCTTCCAGCTGCGCGACGGCTACATCCAGGTGACCCACCCGAACGTGTTCAAGCGCACCCCGTTCGCCATTCTGGAAATCTTCGTGCTGATGGCTCAGCACCCCGATATCCATGGCGTGTGTGCCGACAGCATTCGCCTGCTGCGCGACCACCGCCACCTGATCGACGACGACTTCCGCAAGGACATCCGCAATACCAGCCTGTTTATCGAACTGTTCAAAAGCCCCCAGGGCATCCACCGCAACCTGCGGCGGATGAACCGTTACGGCATTCTCGGCCGCTACCTGCCGGAGTTCGGGCATATCGTCGGGCAGATGCAGCACGACCTGTTCCACATCTATACGGTCGATGCGCACACCCTCAACCTGATCAAGCACCTGCGCAAATTCAAGTGGCCCGAGCTGGCGGAGAAATTCCCCCTGGCCAGCAAGCTCATCGACAAACTGCCCAAGCCCGAGCTGATCTACCTCGCCGGGCTCTACCACGATATCGGCAAAGGCCGTGGCGGCGACCACTCCGAGCTGGGCGCGCTGGATGCCGAAGCCTTCGGCCAGCGTCACCACCTGCCGACTTGGGATACCGGGCTGATCGTCTGGCTGGTCCAGCACCACCTGGTGATGTCGACCACCGCCCAGCGCAAGGACCTCTCCGACCCGCAGGTGATCCACGACTTTGCCCAGTTCGTCGGCGACCAGACCCACCTGGACTACCTCTACGTGCTGACTGTGGCCGACATCAACGCCACCAACCCGAGCCTGTGGAACTCCTGGCGCGCCAGCCTGCTGCGCCAGCTCTATACCGAAACCAAGCGCGCCCTGCGCCGCGGCCTGGAAAACCCGGTCAACCGCGAGGAGCAGATCCGTGTAACCCAGAGCGCTGCGCTGGACATCCTGGTGCGTGGCGGCACTGACCCGGACGATGCCGAGCAGCTATGGAGCCAACTGGGCGACGACTACTTCCTGCGCCACACGGCCAACGACGTGGCCTGGCACAGCGACGCCATCCTTCAACACCGTACCGATGGCGAGCCACTGGTGCTGATCAAGGAAACCACCCAGCGCGAGTTCGAGGGCGGCACGCAGATATTCATCTATGCCCCCGACCAGCACGACTTCTTCGCCGTGACGGTGGCGGCCATGGCCCAGCTCAACCTGAACATTCACGATGCGCGGATTCTCACCTCCACCAGCCAGTTCACCCTCGACACCTACATCGTGCTCGAAGGTGAAGGCGGCTCGATTGGCGAAAACCCCGAGCGCATCAAGCAGATCCGCCAGGGCCTGATCGAAGCCCTGAAGAACCCCGACGAGTACCCCAGCATCATCCAGCGCCGGGTACCACGCCAGCTCAAGCACTTCGCCTTCGCCCCCCAGGTGACCATCCACAACGATGCCCAGCGCCCGGTGACCGTGCTCGAACTGACCGCTCCGGACCGCCCCGGCCTGCTGGCGCGCGTCGGGCGGATCTTCCTGGATTTCGACCTGTCGCTGCAGAACGCCAAGATCGCCACCCTGGGCGAGCGGGTCGAAGACGTGTTCTTCGTCACCGACGCCCACAACCAGCCGCTGTCGGACCCCAAGCTGTGCCGCCGCCTGCAGGACACCATCATCGCCCAGCTGTCGGATGCCAATACCCAGGCCCGTGACCCGACCCGTATCAGCATTTGATCGAGGCGCCGAGGCGCGCCCGATGAGCTCAGGAACCAGCCCCATGAACCACGCGTTGAACCAGTTGCAGCCCTACCCGTTCGAGAAACTGCGCGCCCTGCTCGGCGCCGTGCAGCCGGCGGCCGATAAATCGCCGATCGCCCTGTCGATCGGCGAGCCCAAGCACCGTTCGCCGGCCTTCGTCGCCGAGGCCTTGAGCGCCAACCTCGACCAGCTGGCCGTGTACCCGACCACCCAGGGCATCCCGGCGCTGCGCGAAGCCATTGCCACCTGGTGCACGGCACGTTTCGGCCTGCCGGCCGGGGTGATCGACCCGGCGCGCCACGTGCTGCCGGTCAACGGTACGCGCGAAGCGCTGTTTGCCTTCACCCAGACCCTGGTGCAGCGCGATGTCCCTCCACCTCAAGGGCCGGGCCTGGTGGTCAGCCCCAACCCGTTCTACCAGATCTATGAAGGCGCCGCCCTGCTCGCCGGCGCCCAGCCGCACTACCTGCCGTGCCTCGAAGCGCACGGCTTCAACCCGGACTTCGACGCGGTCAGCGCCGATGTCTGGCAGCGCTGCCAGATTCTCTTTCTCTGCTCACCCGGCAACCCGACGGGCGCGCTGATCCCGCTCGAGACGCTGAAAAAACTGATCGCCCTGGCCGACCAGTACGACTTCGTGATTGCCGCCGACGAGTGCTACAGCGAGCTGTATTTCGACGAAGACAGCCCGCCGCCCGGCCTGCTCAGCGCCTGTGCCGAACTGGGCCGGCATGATTTCAAACGCTGCGTGGTGTTCCACAGCCTGTCCAAGCGCTCCAACCTGCCGGGGCTGCGCTCGGGCTTTGTTGCCGGTGATGGCGACATTCTGAAATCATTCCTGCTGTACCGTACCTACCACGGTTGCGCCATGCCGGTGCAAACTCAGCTGGCCAGCGTTGCTGCCTGGCAGGACGAAGCCCACGTTAAAGCCAACCGCGACCTGTACCGCGCCAAGTTCGACGCGGTGCTGGCGATTCTCGATGGCGTACTGGACGTGCAGCGCCCCGATGGCGGCTTCTACCTGTGGGCGAAAACGCCGATGGATGACGAGACCTTCACCCGTGAGTTGTTCGCCCGCGAACATGTCACCGTGGTACCGGGCTCCTACCTGTCGCGCAGTGTCGACGGGCACAACCCAGGGGCCGGTCGCGTGCGCATGGCCCTGGTCGCGCCCTTGGCCGAATGTGTGAGCGCCGCCGAGCGAATCCGTGATTTTGTGAAGAGCCTGTAAGCATGAGCAAAACCCTGTTTGGCATCAAAGCCTGCGACACCATGAAAAAAGCCCGCACCTGGCTCGACGAGCACGGCGTGGACTATCAGTTTCATGATTACAAGGCCGCGGGTATCGACCGTGGCAACCTGGAAAAGTGGTGCGATGAGCATGGTTGGGAAACCGTCCTGAACCGCGCAGGCACCACCTTCCGCAAGCTGGACGAGGCGCAGAAAAGCGACCTCGACCAGCACAAGGCCATCGAGCTGATGCTCGCTCAGCCGTCGATGATCAAGCGCCCCGTGCTGGATCTCGGCAACCGTACCCTGGTGGGTTTCAAACCCGAGCGCTACGCCGCCGAACTGGCGTAACACCCCTATTCGTTGCAAGGAAAATACTCATGAGCACCACTCTTTTCAGCCTGGCTTTCGGCGTAGGCACACAAAACCGTCAAGGCACCTGGCTGGAAGTCTTCTATGCCCAGCCGCTGCTCAACCCAGCCAGCGAGCTGGTCGCCAAAGTGAGCGAAAAACTCGGCTACAGCGGCGGCAACCAGGCTATCGCCCTGAGCAACAACCAGGCCGGCGATCTGGCCGAAGCACTCAAGTCCATTGATGCCGTGCAGTCCGCCCTGCTGACGCGCCTGGCCGAGAGCCAGAAGCCGCTGGTGGTCACCCTGCTGGCCGAAGACGCGGCCCTGAGCAGCACCCCTGAGGCCTACCTCAAGCTGCACCTGCTGTCGCACCGCCTGGTCAAACCCCACGGCCTGAACCTGGCCGGGATCTTCCCGCTGCTGCCGAACGTGGCCTGGACCAGCCAGGGCGCCATCGACCTCGCTGAGCTGGCTGAGCGTCAGTTGGAAGCGCGCCTGAAAGGCGAGCTCCTGGAAGTCTTCTCGGTCGACAAATTCCCGAAAATGACCGACTACGTGGTGCCCGCCGGCGTGCGCATTGCTGACAGCGCGCGCATTCGCCTGGGCGCCTACGTGGGCGAAGGCACCACCGTAATGCATGAAGGTTTCGTCAACTTCAACGCTGGCACCGCAGGCCCGGGCATGATCGAAGGTCGCGTCTCGGCGGGCGTGTTCGTCGGCAAGGGTTCCGACCTGGGCGGCGGCTGCTCGACCATGGGCACCTTGTCCGGTGGCGGCAATATCGTGATCTCTGTGGGCGAAGGCTGCCTGATCGGTGCCAACGCCGGTATCGGCATTCCCCTGGGCGACCGCAATACCGTCGAGGCAGGCCTGTACATCACTGCCGGTACCAAAGTCGCGCTGCTCGACGACCAGGGCCAACTGGTCAAGCAGGTCAAGGCCCGCGACCTGGCCGGCCAGCCAGACCTGCTGTTCCGCCGTAACTCGGTGAACGGCGCCGTGGAGTGCAAGACCCACAAATCGGCGATCGAGCTAAATGAAGCCCTGCACGCGCACAACTGAAAAGTTGGTTTAAAGCTGCTGCGCTCGGCTATGCGGCGTTGAACTCAAGCTCAAAATGCTCATGTACATTCGTACACTCCGCTTTTTCGCTTGAGTTCGCCTTGCCTAGCCTTCGCTCGCTACGCTTTAAAAACAACTTTTGGGTAGCAGCTTTGTAGGATGGGTTGAGCATCGCGATACCCATCACGCTCATTATGGGTATCGCTGCGCTCAACCCATCCTACGGTCTCGATTGCCTGCACATGCCTATCCATTCCCCCTGGCGCACCGACTTCCCTGGCATTCTGGCCCTTGCGGCCGAAGGCCAGACCTACCTGGACAGCGCCGCCACCGCGCAAAAGCCCCAGGCCATGCTTGATGCCCTGCTCGGCTATTACGCCGGCGGCGCCGCCAATGTGCACCGCGCCCAGCATCTGCCGGGCGAGCGCGCGACTCGCGCCTTCGAGGCCACGCGGGCAAAAGCCGCGCGCTGGCTGAACGCCCCTGCTGCCGAGCAACTGATCTTCACCCGCAGTGCCACCGAGGCGTTCAACCTGCTGGCCTATGGCTTGGAGCAGCGCTTTCAGCCGGGTGATGAGATCGTTATCAGCGCCCTGGAACACCACGCCAACCTGCTGCCCTGGCAGCAACTGGCGTTGCGCCGTCAGCTCAAACTGGTGGTGCTGCCGCTGGATCACAGCGGCCTGATCAACCTGGACCAGGCCGCGCAGTTGATCACCCCGCGCACTCGGCTGTTGGCGATCAGCCAGCTGTCCAACGTGCTCGGCAGTTGGCAGCCGCTTGCCCCGCTACTGACATTGGCCCGCGCCCAGGGCGCACTGAGCGTGGTCGATGGCGCCCAGGGCGTAGTCCATGGCCGGCCGGATGTGCAGGCACTGGACTGCGATTTCTACGTCTGCTCCAGCCACAAACTCTATGGCCCGGACGGCGTCGGCCTGCTTTACGGCCGCAATGACGCGCTGCAGCAGTTGGCGCCCTGGCAGTTTGGCGGCGAGATGCTGCTGCACACCGACTACGCCAGCGCCACCTTCCGCCCCGCGCCCCTGGGTTTTGAGGCCGGCACGCCGCCGATTGCCGCGGTGATCGCCCTGGGCGCCGCCATCGACTACCTGGGCAGCCTCGACGCCAGTGCCGTCAGTGCCCACGAAGCCACCCTGCATGCCGAATTGCTCAGCGGCCTGCAGCAGCGCCGCGGCGTGCGTGTATTGGGTTCACCGAACGTCGCCCTGGCCAGCTTTGTGGTCGAGGGCGTGCACCATGCCGACCTCGCCCACCTGCTGAGTGAGCAAGGCATTGCCGTGCGCGCCGGTCACCACTGCGCCATGCCGCTGCTGCAAGGGCTTGGCCTCAGCGGCGCAGTTCGCGTGTCCCTGGGCGTGTATAACGATGGCGACGACCTGCAGCGCTTTTTCAACGCGCTGGATCAAGCCCTGGAGTTGCTGCAATGAGCCTGCCCGCTACGGCGCAAAGCGCGTTGGACGCCTTCGCCGCCTGCCCCGGCTGGGAGCAGCGCGCGCGCCTGCTGATGCAGTGGGGCGATCAGCTCGCACCGCTCACCGATGCCGAGCGCTGTGAAGCGAACCGGGTAACCGGCTGCGAAAGCCAGGTCTGGTTGCTGGCCGAGCACGCGGACGGGCACTGGCAGTTTCGCGCCAGCAGTGATGCGCGCCTGCTACGCGGTCTGCTGGCTCTGTTGTTGGCCCGGGTCAATGGCCTGACCCGGGCCGAGATGGCGCACCTGGACCTGCCGGCCTGGTTTAGCCAGCTTGGCCTGGCCCGTCATCTGTCACCCTCGCGCAGCAATGGCCTGCAGGCTGTGCTGGCGCGCATGCAGCTGCTCGAGAGCGCTGATCAGGGCGCAGGGGCGCCAACCATCAGCTAGCCGATTGCCGCTCCGCAGGCCTGCGCGTGCCGGCCACCAGCTTATCGACCACCCGTGCGGCGGCGATCATGCCGAAGGTCGCGGTGACCATCATCACCGCGCCCATTCCACCCGCGCAGTCGAGCCGTACTCCATCACCGACGAACACCTTCGAGGCGCAGACGCTGCCGTCCGGCTTGGGGTAGCGCAGTTGCTCGGTGGAATACACGCAGGGCACGCTGTAGTTGCGCCCCGCGGTGCGGGAAAAGCCGTAGTCGCGGCGCAGGGTGGAGCGCACCTTGGAAGCCAGGGGGTCGTTCCAGGCTTTGTTCAGGTCGCCGACCTGGATCTGCGTGGGGTCGATCTGCCCACCTGCGCCGCCAGTGGTAATGATCTGAATCTTGCGCCGCTTGCACCAGGCGATCAGCGCCGCCTTGGCGTTGACGCTGTCGATGCAGTCGATCACCGCATCCAGCTGCTCGGTGATATACACAGCCATGGTCTCGCGGGTGACGAAATCCGCCACCGCATGCACCACACAGGCCGGGTTGATGGCGCGGATGCGCTCGGCCATGACTTCGACCTTGGCCTGGCCAACGGTGCTGTTCAAGGCATGCAACTGCCGGTTAGTGTTGCTGATGCACACGTCGTCGAGGTCGAACAGGGAGATTTCCCCGACCCCGGAGCGGGCCAGGGCTTCAGCCGCCCAGGAGCCGACACCGCCGATCCCCACCACAGCCACATGGGCGGCGGCCAGGCGCTCGGCTCCCTCACGCCCATACAGGCGCGCAATGCCGGCAAAGCGCTGTTCATCGAGCTGCATCCACCACCCCCGCAATCGTTTCAGGCGCGCATTATAGGAAGCTGACCGGCATCCCCCAAGCCTTGCCTGCACAGGCGAGTCGAACCAAGACTGTGGCGCCGTGATCCAAGCCTGTACGCGGGTGCTGTCAGCCGCTATACAGTCACCAGACGCCGGAGTAGCATGCGCGCCAACCGGCGTTCGCCGGCTTTCCCCCAGTTCCCCGCTTCGGAACCTGATACCGCCATGCCTTCGCGTAAATTCGGACTCAACCTGATCGTCTTTCTGGTGATCGCTGCCTTGTTCACCGGCTTCTGGGCGCTGTACAACCGCCCGGTGACCGCCCCGGACTGGCCCGAGCAGATTGCCGGCTTCTCGTATTCGCCCTTCCGCCAGGGCCAGAATCCGCAGCAGGACATCTACCCCAACGACGACCAGATCCGTGAGGACCTGGAGCTGCTCAGCAAGCACACTGACAATATCCGCACCTATTCAGTGGACGGCACCCTGGAGCGCATCCCGCTGCTGGCCGAAGAATTTGGCCTGCGCGTGACCCTGGGTGTGTGGATCAGCCCGGACGAAGAGCGCAACGAACGGGAGATGGCCAAGGCCATCGAGATCGCCAATAACTCGCGCAGCGTGGTGCGTGTGGTGGTGGGCAACGAAGCCCTGTTCCGCCGGGAAATCACCACCCAGAACCTGATCAAATACCTCGACCGCATGCGCGCAGCGGTCAAGGTACCGGTCACCACGTCCGAGCAGTGGCACATCTGGGACGAATACCCGGAGCTGGCCGAACACACCGATCTGGTCGCCGCCCACGTGCTGCCGTACTGGGAATTCATCCCCATGGAGGACTCGACCCAGTTCGTCCTCGACCGCGCCCGCGACCTGAAAAAACTCTTCCCGAAAAAGCCCCTGCTGCTCTCGGAAGTCGGCTGGCCGAGTAACGGCCGCATGCGTGGCGGTGCCGATGCCAGCCAGGCGGACCAGGCCATCTACCTGCGCACCCTGGTCAACACGCTCAACGCCCAGGGCTACAACTACTTCGTCATCGAAGCCTTCGACCAGCCCTGGAAGATCAGCGACGAAGGTTCGGTGGGTGCCTATTGGGGCGTCTACAACCTTGAGCGCCAGGCCAAGTTCAACTTCGAAGGCCCGGTAGTTGCCATCCCGCAGTGGCGCCTGTTGGCCATCGCCTCGGTGGTCATGGCCCTGATGGCCCTGGCCCTGATGCTGATCGACGGCAGCAGCCTGCGCCAGCGCGGCCGTACCTTCCTCACCGTCGTAGCCTTCGCCGGCGGCTCGGCCCTGGTGTGGATCGGCTACGACTATAGCCAGCAGTACAGCACCTGGTTCAGCACCCTGGTGGGTTTGCTGCTGGGCGTCGGCGCCATCGGTGTGTTTATCGTGCTGCTCACCGAAGCCCACGAACTGGCCGAAACCGTGTGGACGCAAAAACGTCGCCGACCATTCGAACCGGTACTCGGCGACAGCGCGTTCCGCCCCAAGGTGTCGATCCACGTGCCCTGTTACAACGAGCCGCCGGAGATGGTCAAACAGACCCTCGATGCCCTGGCCAAGCTCGACTACCCGAACTTTGAAGTGTTGATCATCGACAACAACACCAAAGACCCGGCCGTGTGGGAGCCGGTGCAGGCCTACTGTGAAGAGCTAGGCCCGCGCTTTCGCTTCTTCCATGTGTCGCCATTGGCCGGCTTCAAGGGCGGTGCGCTGAACTACATCCTGCCGCACACGGCGCCCGACGCCGAGGTTGTAGCCGTGATCGATGCCGACTACTGCGTCGACCCCAACTGGCTCAAGTACATGGTGCCGCACTTCGCTGACCCGAGCATTGCCGTAGTGCAGTCGCCGCAGGACTACCGCGACGGCAAGGAGAGCATCTTCAAGAAGCTCTGCTACGCCGAGTACAAGGGCTTCTTCCACATCGGCATGATCACCCGCAACGACCGCAACGCGATCATCCAGCACGGCACCATGACCATGATCCGCCGTAGCGTGATGGACGAGCTGAAGTGGGCCGACTGGACTATCTGCGAAGACGCCGAGCTGGGCCTGCGCGTGTTCAAGAAGGGCTACGCCGCTGCCTACGCGCACAACAGCTTCGGTCAGGGCCTGATGCCCGACACCTTTATCGACTTCAAGAAGCAACGCTTCCGCTGGGCCTATGGCGCCATTCAGATCATGAAGGGCCACGCGCGTAGCCTGTTTCTGGGTAAAGACTCGCAACTCAAGCGCGGCCAGCGCTACCACTTTATCGCCGGCTGGCTGCCGTGGGTTGCCGATGGCCTGAACATCTTCTTCACCGTCGGCGCCCTGCTCTGGTCTGCGGCCATGATCATCGTGCCGCAGCGGGTCGACCCGCCGTTGCTGATCTTCGCCATCCCGCCACTGGCGCTGTTCGTATTCAAGGTAGGCAAGATCGTCTTCCTCTACCGCCGCGCGGTCGGGGTCAACCTCAAGGATGCCTTCTCCGCAGCGCTGGCCGGTCTGGCGTTGTCGCACACCATCGCCAAGGCGGTGCTGTATGGCTTCTTCACCACCAGCATCCCGTTCTTCCGTACGCCGAAGATGCGCAGCAGCCACGGTATGCTGATGGCCCTGTCGGAAGCCCGCGAAGAAGTATTCATCATGCTTCTGCTGTGGGGCGCGGCTGTAGGCATCGGCATCGTCCAGGGCCTGCCAAGCGCCGACGTGAAGTTCTGGGTGGCCATGCTGCTGGTGCAGTCGCTGCCGTACCTGGCCGCGCTGATCATGGCGCTGCTGTCGTCGCTGCCCAAGCCCATCGAAGAAACTGACGATCAACCTGTCGCGGTTTAATCCGCGCGCAGCACATAGCAGACGGCGGCCAAGGGCCGCCGTTTTGCTTTAAGATGTCGACCTTTCCCGCACTGCCCGCCCTGGAGCCGCAATGACCGCCCCGTCCACGCCCCTCACGCCCACCCTGGAACTGGCCTGCGACCTGATCCGTCGCCCTTCGGTGACACCGGTCGACGAGGGCTGCCAGGAACTGATGATGCGCCGCCTGGCCGCCATCGGCTTTGCGCTCGAACCCATGCGCATCGAAGACGTGGACAACTTCTGGGCCAGCCACGGCCAGGACGACGGCCCGGTGCTGTGCTTCGCCGGCCACACCGACGTAGTCCCCACCGGCCCGTTGCAGGCCTGGCAACACCAGCCATTCGACGCCCTGATCGACGCCGACGGTATGCTCTGCGGGCGCGGCGCGGCTGACATGAAGGGCAGCCTGGCCTCGATGATCATCGCCGTGGAGCGCTTTGTCGCCGAGTACCCGCTGCACAAGGGGCGCATCGCCTTCCTGATTACCAGCGACGAAGAAGGCCCGGCCCATCACGGCACCAAAGCCGTAGTCGAGCGCCTGCGCGCGCGCAATGAGCGTCTGGACTGGTGCATCGTCGGCGAGCCCTCGAGCACCACCCTGGTCGGTGACGTGGTCAAGAACGGCCGCCGTGGCTCCCTCGGCGCCACCCTCACCGTGCGCGGCAAGCAGGGCCACGTGGCCTACCCGCACCTGGCGAAGAACCCGATTCACCTCGCCGCCCCGGCCCTGGCCGAACTGGCTGCCGAACACTGGGACGCCGGCAACGCCTTCTTCCCGCCGACCAGCTTCCAGGTGTCCAACCTCAACGCCGGCACCGGCGCGACCAACGTCATCCCCGGTGAGCTGAAGGCGGTGTTCAACTTCCGTTTCTCCACCGAGTCAACGGTCGAAGGCCTGCAGCAGCGGGTCAATGCCATCCTCGACAAGCATGGCCTGGACTACCACATCGACTGGGCGCTGTCGGGCCTGCCGTTCCTCACCGAGCCGGGTGCACTGCTAGACGCCGTCGCCGCCAGCATCCGCAGCGTCACCGGCCGCGAAACTACGCCGAGCACCAGCGGCGGCACCTCGGACGGGCGCTTTATCGCCACTCTGGGCACCCAGGTGGTCGAGCTTGGCCCGGTCAACGCCACCATCCACCAGATCGACGAGCGCGTGCTGGCCAGCGACCTGGATGTGCTGACCGAAATCTATTACCAGACCCTGGTCAAGCTGCTCGCCTGACCCTGCCGCCCGGCGCCGCGCGCCGGGTTTCGTCCGCACAGCCTTCGGAACGCCCCATGCTCACCTGCCCCCTCTGCCAAGGCGCCCTCAGCGCCGTCGACAACGGCGTTGTCTGCCCAGCGGGGCACCGCTTCGACCGTGCGCGCCAGGGCTACCTGAACCTGCTGCCGGTGCAGCACAAGAACAGCCGCGACCCCGGCGACAACGCCGCCATGGTCGAAGCCCGGCGGCGCTTTCTCGACGGCGGCCACTACGCTCCGCTGGCGGCGCGCCTCGCCGAGCTGGCCGCCGAGCGCAGCCCGGCACGCTGGCTGGATATCGGCTGTGGTGAGGGTTACTACACCGCCCAGCTCGGCGCCGCCCTGCCCCAGGCCGACGGCTACGCCCTGGACATCTCCCGCGAAGCGGTGAAACGCGCCTGCAAGCGCGCACCGCAGCTCACCTGGCTGGTCGCCAGCATGGCCCGCGTGCCGCTGGCCGACGCCAGCTGCAACCTGCTGGCCAGCGTGTTCAGCCCGCTCGATTGGCAAGAAGCCCAGCGCCTGCTTGCCCCCGGTGGCGGCCTGCTGCGCATGGGGCCGACCCGCGAGCACCTGATGGCGTTACGGCAAAAGCTGTATGACGAAGTGCGCGACTACGACGACGAAAAACACCTGGAGCTGATCCCACCCGGCATGCGCCTGGCCCACAGCGAAACCCTGCGCTTCACCCTGCACCTGGACAGCGAACAAGCCCGCGCCGACCTGCTGGCCATGACCCCCCACGGCTGGCGCGCCAGCGCCGAACGCCGCGCCGCGGTCATCGCCGCACCCTTAGAAGTCGGCGTGGCCATACGCTACGATTGGATCGAACGCTGCTAACCAGGCCGCCCCGCGCGCCCTACACGCACCCCACCACAGAGGCCCGTATGCGCCAACCGGATATCGAGATCTACCTCAAGGATGCCGACCACCAGGCCATCGCCCAATGGCTGGGCGAAGCCCTCGGCCCCTGCAGCACCTGGCAGCAAAAAGGCCAGACCTACAAATGCCAGGCCGGCGACATACCCGTCACCTGGCTGCCCAAAGCCGTCGGCAAATGGCACAGCCTGCTCCTCGAAAGCGCCAACACCCCCTGGCCCGACGACCTCGCCTGCGCCCAGGCCGCCTACGCCGCCCTAGGCGTAGAAGTCCGCTGCGCCCCCGGCAGCTGGGAAGAAAGCGAAAGCGACGAACAAGCCGACCGCTGGATGCGCATCAGCGACGACGGCGTCGAAGAAATCACCTGGCGCACAGGCTAAGCCGCAGCAGCACCAACGGCTAACACCCCTACGCTCCTACCTCCCCCTGTAGGAGCGAATTTATTCGCGATGCTGTTGCCCATCGCAAACATGCCTGCCCGCCCCAATCGCATCGACATCACCACGCCCCCACTCAGGCAAGACAACACCGCGCGAAAAATCGACAAGCACCGACGAATGAACGAAATAGGCACCCGCCCTATTACGCATTCAGCAGCAGCCACTTCAATCAGATACCAATAACGAAAAAAGCGCATAACCCGCGCCCCACCTGCAATAGACAGGCTCCGCGAGAATCGAGTAGTGTCTCCGGCATATCTGCACACGCATCTGATCGAGCGAACGAAGCCGTCCAACCGTGGTGTATAACACCCTTATACGGTCGCAGGACTGCTGAAGGCCTTGGCTTAGATAGGGATAGCGAGAGGAACAAGGAATGTTAGCACCACGCCTGTTCGGGGAGTTATACACCAGTTGGTGTCTATTTATAGTTAGGCACCATGGAGATAATTTGCATGGACGTTACACCAAACCAATTGTTTGCTTTCGCCATTTACGAAATCCGGCAATTGCTCGCCCATCATTTAGGTAGCGACGACAATTCTGATCCAGCGGTAAAAGCTGCAGCCCATCTGGCATATGCTCTCCATAACCAAGCTGACGTTATCTTGCAAGACCGCACATTTGATCCTCAGCAGGCTATAGAATCTCTGAACGCAATAGATCGAATGCTGGCAACCAATTTTCAAGCTAGATTCTTACAATCAGTTAGCCATGATGCCTAACTAGTGGTTCAAATCGTTCGCTTCGCTCACTGGGACGGGCTAAAGCCCGCCCCTTAACCAAACGTTATGCCTTCACTTCAGATATCACCGCCACGCAACTCATTGAAAGGAGACTAAAGTGAAATACTTAAAAATCGTGCTAACCGCAATAACAGTCAGCAGCATTCTTGGCTGCGCATCAAACAACAACATAGATACAAGTAACTTGGTTCTTGTAAAAGAAAATCATGCAACAATAATCAGAGACGGCAATAGCTATATTCTTGATAGTTACATAATACCGTTTCAGCAGCCGTACTACATCACCGTCAAACGCAACGACAAAAAGCCAATTTCTTTGACCGAAGCATCAGAAGTCGCAGAAGAGTACATTCAACCAAGAGGATGCACTGAGCCACTGGCTCGCCGCCCTGATCTTGACAAATCAAACGCCGATAAAACTCAATGGCTTATTGGAGTTGAATGCTAGCGGATAATGAGTGCATAACAAATGGTATATGGACTCTCCCCACAAGCAGTGAGTTAAGCTTTTCTTCTGCACCTGTCGTCAGCGCGCTTGCAGTCGTATATCCGGCCTGCGCTTGGCGCTTGGCGCTTGGCCCTTGCCATTCTGTAATGCGCGCCACGGGGCCAGACGTTGAATTGGTGCGCGCCCGGTGGTGGATGGAAAAAGCGTCATCCACCCTACGGCCTCGCCTGTTAAATAGCTGTTCACCACAGCCACATGGAACCATCCGCCTTTTTGGTCCCCACCGGCATGACTGTCGCGTTGCCAATTACCACTAAGCCATCGTCCCACTCGAAACACACTTTCAAACTGTCGCGCAGTTATTGATAACGCTTGTCATTAAGAATAGTATCCGCGTCCTTTTCTCTGCCAAGGATCGTCCATGCGGCGCTTTCTCCTCCCGATGCTCGCGGTGCCTGCCCTCGCGTGCCCTGTAGCGGCTTTTGCTGAAACAACCCCAGAAACGCCCTTGTCTCTTGAGTCGATGGAGATCACCACCTCGGCCGAACGTGCCGATGGGCCGGTGGAGGGTTACCGGGCAACGCGTTCGGCGAGTGCGACGCGCACGGATACGCCCATCCATGAAACGCCACAGGCGATCAGCGTGGTCCCGGCGCAGGTGGTGCAGGACATTGGCGCCACGCGATTGGAGGATGCGCTGGACTACGCTGGCGGCGTGGAGCGTGGCAACAACTTTGGCGGGCAAGGTCTGACAGAGTTTCTGGTGCGCGGCTTCAGCACTCAGGAGTTCTACCGCAATGGTTTCGCGGTGAACCGTGGTTATCCGAACATGCCCGATGCCAGCACGCTGGAGCGCATCGAGGTGCTGCGGGGGCCGGCTTCGATGCTATATGGGCGTGGCGATCCGGGCGGTACCTTCAATATCGTCAGCAAACAGCCCCAGGCCCAGCGCCGCACGGTGCTCGGCAGCCAGGTCGATACCCAGGGCCTGCGCCGCGGCACCCTGGACACCACCGGCGCTCTGGACGAGAGCGCGGCCTTTACCTATCGCCTCAACCTGGTGGCCGAGGGCAGCGACAGTTTCCGCGATCATGTGCAGAGCGAGCGCTACAACATTGCGCCGGTCCTGCGCTGGCAGCTCAATGAAGACACGGCAGTGATCCTCGAGGGTGACTACCTGCACAACCGACACCCGCTGGACCGCGGTGTCACGCGCTACTCCACGCAGGCCGGCAAGCTGTCGCGTGATCGTTTTCTCGGCGAGGAAAGCGCCGGCAAGTTGACCAACCAGAACGCCACCACGCAGCTGCGTGTCGAGCACCAGCTTGATGACCAGTGGGCTGTGCGCGGCGGCGTGCAGTACCTGGACGGTAGCCTGGATGGCGGTGCCGTCGAGAATAATGGCCTGGCCGCCGACGGCCGCACCGTTGGCCGCAACTACAGCGAGCGCTGGCTGAACTGGAACGACTTCGCCGCCCAGACCAACCTGGAAGGCCACTTCGACACCGCTGGGCTGCAGCACACACTGTTGCTGGGTCTGGAATACGATGAGTACAACTACAACTCGCTGATCAGGCGTTCGGCTAATGGGGTAAATGCTTTCCCCATCGACCTGTACAACCCGGTCTATGGCCAGGCATTACCCGCACTGACCCGAACCACCACCCATGACGACGAAAACCTCAAGACCTACGCCTTCTACCTGCAGGACCAGATCGAGCTGACCGAGCGCCTCAGCGCACAGATCGGTGCCCGCCTGGAGCGGTTCGAGCAGCGTTATGTCGACAAGCTCTCCAGCACGAGCTCCTGGGACCAGGCGCACAATGCCGTTTCCCCGCGCTTCGGGCTGATCTACGACCTGACCGAGGCGCTGGCGGTTTATGCCAACACCTCGCGCTCGTTCAAGCCCAACCGTGGCGCCGACCGCACCAGCCAGGCGTTCGACCCCGAAGAAGGCATCGCTCATGAGCTCGGTATCAAGTACGAGTTGCCGGAGCATGACCTCAGCGTGACGGCGGCGGTGTACCACATCACCAAGGAAAACGTGCTGACCAGCGACCCGCTGAATACCGCTTCTGAGAACTTCCAGGTCGCGGCTGGCGAGGTACGCAGCCGCGGTTTCGACCTCAGCGTGGCGGGCAATATCACCCCCGAGTGGCGGGCCATCGGTGGTTACGCCTATGTGGATGCGCAGGTCACCGACAGCTCGACCACCAGCATGCCGGTCGGCACGCGCCTGGCCAATGTGCCGCGCCATAGCCTTAATCTGCTCAACACCTACGAGTTTGCCGGCGGCTCGCTGGACGGGCTCGGCCTTGGGGTGGGCGTCAAATACGTGGGTGATCGCTACGGCAGCACCTCGAACACCGCATTCGACATGAGCGCCTACACCACCGTGGACCTGCTGGCGTACTACCCGCTGACCGAGCGCGTTCGCCTCAACCTGAACCTGAACAACCTGTTCGACGAGGACTACGAGGAGCGCGCCTGGGGTAACATCTGGGCGTATCCAGGCGCGCCTCGCACCTTGCAGGCCGGGATATCGGTCACGCTGTAACGCGGCCGACAGCCTGCTTTGAGGCAGGCTCAAAGAAGCAGCGCCGATGATGCCAGTCAGCTCAGTTGACTGGCATTTTTTATAGGGGATGCGTGGGTTAAATGCGCGGATACCGACCGTAGGGTGCGCCGCGCGCACCGCCGTGTTTACCGCGTGACGGGCTGGTGCGCACGACCTAAGTGGCCCCGCTTACGCTTGGTGCAGCTGCGTGGAGGGGATCGCCCGCAAGCGGGCTCCTACGAGCGCTAAATCTTTAATATTTGATCGTTCCCACGTCGAGACGTCGAACCGTCCGCATGGGCATGCAGCCAGAGACGCTCCGCGTCTCGCGACAACGGACGCAGAGGGTCCCACGCGGGGTTACCACGCAGAGCGTGGGCACCATCGAGATGTCCCCACCGGGGCCGCAGCACCATGCCGCTGGGCAAAATAAAGGCCACTGTATTTCTCCGGGTGATGGTGTGATTCAATAAAAACGTGTGCACTTTTGCTGACTGCTGCTCAAGGAAACCTGCATGCCAGTACCGCCCCCCTATTATCGCGCGAGTGAGCAGTTCGAGCGTTTTATGCTCGATGCCCGCGACGCGGCCGAACTTCACACCACCAATATGGCCTGGAATATGGTGGTCGGTGTTTTGCAGGCGTTTCGGCGGCGCGTATCGCTAAAAAATGCGCTGCTGTTTGCCAATTTATTGCCTCCTGGTATTCGTGCGCTCTTTGTTGCTGACTGGGACGCTGATGAAACCGTGCACCCGTTTGTCAGCCCTGCCGAGCTGCTGCGGGAGATCCGCAGCGTTCGCACGGCCCACAATTTCGCCCCGGACAATGCACACCTGGCCGTTGCCATTGCTTTACGCCGCAATGTCGACACACAAGCACTCGATGGTCTGCTGCAGCAAATCGGTGAGGAGGCCTATCGTTTCTGGTTTGTAGAGCCTGACGTCATGCGGCGCGCGCCCCAAACACGTGAGCTTTTGATTCAATGCCGGGCAGATTGAACGGCGTTAGGCGAGATCGGCGTCAGCGTTAATTCAGTTTTTATCCTCTCGAGGCCCCTGTGGACACCACGGTCTTTCTCGCCGTTATTGCTGCCGCTGCTCTGCATGCCGGCTGGAACGCCCTGCTGAAAATCGGCCTCGACCGTTTTCTCACCGCCACGCTGATTCAAATCGGCGCCGGCCTGGTGGCCCTCTGTGGGTTACCGCTGGTGGCCATGCCGGCCGCGGCGGCCTGGCCGTGGATTGCCTTGTCGGCACTGCTGCACATTGGCTACAACGTATTCCTTTCCCGGGCCTATCAGTACGGCGACCTTGGCCAGGTGTACCCCATCGCGCGGGGCAGTTCGCCGCTGTTCGTCGCGCTGTTGTCGCTGCTGCTGTTGCACGACAGCCTGGGGACGGGGCAATGGCTGGGGTTGCTGACGCTGGTGCTGGGCATCTGGCTGATGGCCATGCGCGGCGGGCATGGCAAGGCGCCGCCACCCGCGTTGCTGTTCTGCGCCTTGATGACCGCGCTGTTTATCGCCGGTTACACCCTGAGTGATGCCCTGGGCGCGCGGGCCAATGGCGATGCGCTGTCCTATTCACTGTGGCTGTTTGCGGTAAACGGTGTAGTCATGGGGGTGGTACTGGCGGTCACCCGTGGGCCACGGGCGTTTCTGCAGTTGGGTGGACATTGGCGCGGTGGCCTGGCCGGCGGTGCGATGTCGATGGCGGCGTACAGCATCGTTATCTGGGCCATGACCCAGGCACCGGTGGCGCTGGTCTCGGCGCTGCGCGAAACCAGCGTGCTGTTTGCCGTGCTGCTCGGTGCGGTGCTGCTCAAGGAGCCGCTGCGGCCGATCCGTTTAATCGCCTGCGCGGTGATTACGGCGAGCGTGGTGCTGATGAAGCTGGCGTAAGCCTGCGCCCTGTCGAGAGAGTTTTGCCCGGCGCCCGGGCTTGCGTCACACTAGCGCCCCCCGAGCACCCGCTCGTTTGCATAGCCAGCAGACCTCAGAATGACCCGCTCCCCGTTCCGCCGCCTCGTGTTTGGCACCCTGCGCCGCCTGTTGTACCTCTGGGTACGCTCGGAGACCATCAACCAGTCGGCCTTTACCCTCAAGCTGGACCGCAGCAAGCCGGTGTTTTTCGTGCTGCAACAGCCGTCGCTGAGCGATTTGGCGGTGGTCGACCGCGAATGCAGCAAGGCGGGCTTACCACGGCCGGTGGTGCCGGTGGCGGTGGGTGAGCACATCGAGCCTTCGGCCTTCTTTTACCTGACGCCGGAGCCGGACTGGCTGGGCCGCCAGGACAAGCGCGGGATTTCGCCAACCCTCGAACGGCTGGTCAGCGCCCTTGGCCAGCAGGCGGTCGACGATGCGCAGATCGTTCCGGTGAGCGTGTTCTGGGGCCAATCGCCAGACCACGAAACCAGCCCCTGGAAACTGCTGTTCGCCGACAGCTGGGCAGTCACCGGGCGTCTGCGCAAGTTGGTCAGCATCCTCATTCTGGGGCGCAAGACCCGCGTGCAGTTCGCCGCGCCCATCCACCTGCGCGAGCTGGTCGAGCAGGACAAGGGCCACGAGCGCACCCTGCGCATGGTCCAGCGCATCCTGCGGGTGCACTTTCGCAACCAGAAGGCCGCGGTCATCGGCCCGGACGTGTCGCACCGGCGCAACCTGGTCAAAGGCCTGGTCCACGGCCCTTTGGTGCGCCAGGCGATTCTGGATGAAGCCGAGCGCGAGAAGATCAGCGTGGAGAAGGCCGAAGCTCAGGCGCTGCGCTACGGCAATGAGATCGCCTCGGACTACACCTACACGGTGATCCGCTTTATGGAGCTGGTGCTCTCCTGGTTCTGGAACAAGATCTACGACGGCATCAAGGTCAACCATATCGAAGGTGTACAGGACATCGCCCAGGGCCATGAGGTGATCTATGTGCCCTGCCACCGCAGTCATATCGACTACCTGCTGCTGTCCTACCTGCTGTTCAAGAACGGCCTGACCCCGCCGCATATCGCCGCGGGTATCAACCTGAATATGCCGATTGTCGGTGGCCTGCTGCGCCGGGGCGGGGCGTTCTTTATGCGCCGCACCTTCAAGGGCAACCCGCTGTACACCGCCGTGTTCAACGAGTACCTGCACACCCTGTTCAGCAAGGGTTACCCGGTGGAGTACTTCGTCGAAGGTGGCCGCTCGCGCACCGGGCGCATGCTGCAGCCCAAGACCGGTATGCTCGCCATCACCCTGCGCAGCTACCTGCGTAGCCACCGTCTGCCGGTGGTCTTCGTGCCGGTATACATCGGCTACGAACGGGTGCTGGAAGGTCGTACCTACCTGGGCGAGCTGCGCGGCAAGAGTAAGAAGAAGGAGTCGATCTTCGACGTGTTCAAGGTCCTTGGCGCACTCAAGCAGCGCTTCGGCCAGGTGTGGGTCAACTTCGGGGAACCGATCAAGCTCAATGAATTTCTCGACCAGCAGCAGCCTGACTGGCGCGAACAAGAGCTGGCGCCGCAGTACCGCCCCGCCTGGCTGAACGAGACCACCAACCGCCTCGGCGAGCGCGTGGCGCGTCACCTCAACGAGGCCGCAGCGGTCAACCCGGTCAACCTGGTGGCCCTGGCGCTGCTCTCGACCAGCAAGCTGGCCCTGGACGACCGTGCCCTGGCGCGGGTGCTCGACCTTTACCTGGCCCTGCTGCGCGCGGTGCCCTACTCGCCGCACACCACTTTGCCGGATGGCAACGGCCAGGCACTGATCGAGTACGTGCAGGGCATGAACCTGCTTGCCGAGCAGAAGGACGCCCTGGGCAAGATTCTCTTTCTGGACGAGCACAATGCAGTCCTGATGACCTATTACCGCAACAACGTGCTGCACATTTTCGCCCTACCGGCGTTGCTGGCGAGCTTCTTCCAGAACAGCGGGCGGATCAGCCGCGAGCAGATCCTGCGCTATACCCAGGCGCTCTATCCTTACCTGCAGGCCGAGTTGTTTATCCGCTGGCAACGCGATGAGCTCGAAAGCGTAATCGACCAGTGGTTGGCGGCGTTCGTCGAGCAGGGCCTGCTCAAGGTGGAGAACGATGTCTACATACGCCCGGCCCCCAGCTCGCGCCAGTTCGTCCTGCTGACCCTGCTGTCGCGCGCCATCGCCCAGACGCTGCAACGCTTCTATATGGCCATCGCCTTGCTGCTCAACGCCGGGCAAAACAGCCTCAGCGCCGAAGCGCTGGAGGACCTGTGTACGGTCATGGCCCAGCGCCTGTCGATCCTGCATGGCCTCAATGCGCCGGAATTCTTCGACAAGAGCCTGTTCCGCCACTTTATCCAGCGCTTGCTCGACGAAGGCGTGCTGCGCCGCGACGAAGCCGGCAAACTCAGCCACCACCCGCTGCTCAGCGAACTGGCCGAAGGCGCTGCCAAGCGCGTACTGCCTGCGGAAATTCGCCTGTCGATCCGTCAGGTGACCATGGACAGCAGCGAGGACGCGGTCGAGCCGCTGTAAGCACCACTAAAGGCGGCGTTTCAGCGCTGCCTTTAGTGGTCACCCGTGAGTGTCGTCAGCCGCAAGGCGCTCTCATTCAGGCCATCTGTGCGCCGATCGTCACTAAGCGCGCAGCCCCTCAATACGTAGCTGACCTCCCCGCCACAGTTAAACGGAGTTCGCGCCTTGCGCTGCCGGGCAGTGGTGCGCGCCTCCTGCTCTACGAGCGTTTATCTGTACAAAACCTGTACATTTATAAATATATGTACAGGTTAAGTCCTGCTCAGACATAATGCCGGCCGCCTGTTGTTGCAGGCTGCCCCTCAGCTCGTGTCTTGCGCCTACCGCTACTCCCCAAAAAACTTCAGAAGGGCGCCCTCCGCAGAGTCAGGCATGCCCTCAGCAGGAGGTTCACCGTGTTTGCCAATCTGAGCATTTCGCAAAAACTCTATACCGGGTTCGGCGTCATCCTCCTGATTCTTCTCATGCTGGTTATCTCGACCTGGCACGGCTTCGATCAGGTCGATACGACAGTTAAACGCAACATTTACACGTATCAAGTCCTCGACGAATCCGCTGACTTATTGACCAATCTGCTCAACATCCAGACCGGAATGCGCGGCTTCGTCATCAGTGGCCTGGACCCTTTTCTTACTCCGCTCAACGATGGCAAAACGGCCGTTCAGCAAAATATCAGCACTCTGCGCCGCCTCACCCAGGACAACCCAGCCCAGCAGCAACGCCTGGATAGACTCAACACCTTGTACGACCAATGGTTTACCGAGGATGTAACCACCAGCGTCGAGTTGCGCCGGCAAGTAACGGCAGGCTCGCAGCCGATGGACGCCGTGGTGCAGCACGTCAGCGCAGGCACCGGAAAAGCCAAGGTTGACGCCATGCGCGCCCTGCTGAACGACATGGAGCATGAGGAGCAAGGCTTGTTAGCCGAGCGCACTGAAGCCATGCAAGCAGCCCAATCCATGGCGCTGATGATTCTGCTGATAGGTGGTCTGCTGGCCGCCGCCGTGGCGATTGCCGTGGCCTACAGCCTTTCGAGCAATATTGCCGGTCGCCTGCAGAAGGCAGTGGCGGTTACCCGCGCGATTGCCGAAGGGCGCCTGGATACTCGCATCGAACCTGCCGGGCGCGATGAAATCGGCGTTCTGCTGGATGCCTGCGCCAGCATGCAGCAACGCCTGCGCGAGATGATCGGGCAGATCCGTGCGGGTGCAGAGCAATTGGTCGGCGCCGCGCAGAATATTTCCAGCGCATCCACCCAGTTGTCGGTCTCGACCCAGGAACAATCCCAGGCCTCGTCGAGCATGGCTGCGACCGTCGAAGAGCTGACGGTGAGCATCAACCATGTGGCCGAAAGCGCTCGCGAGGCCCATGAGCTGTCCAGTGAGTCCGGCCGACAGTCAGCCGAAGGCGGCACGGTGATCCAGAACACCTTGTCGAGCATGCAGCGCATCGCCGAAACCGTACAGGGCGCTGCGGTGCAGATTGATGAACTGGGCAAGCAGTCCGACCAGATTTCCTCGATTGTCAGCGTGATCCGTGCAATCGCCGACCAGACCAACCTGCTGGCACTCAACGCCGCCATCGAAGCCGCTCGCGCGGGAGAACAGGGCCGTGGCTTCGCCGTGGTCGCCGACGAGGTCCGCCTGCTGGCTCAGCGCACGGCCAACTCCACCCAGGAAATTACCGAGATGATCAAGAAGATCCAGACCGGTACGCGCAGTGCGGTGAGCAATATGGAAGTCGGCGTGCAGCAGGTGAACAGTGGTGTTGAGCAGGCCAACCAGGCCGGCACAGCCATCGTCACTATCCGCGAAGCCTCCAGCCGCGTGGTCAGTGTGGTGGATCAGATCTCCCTGGCCCTGCGCGAACAAAGCGAAGCCAGCCAGGACGTGGCGCGCAACGTCGAACGCATCGCGCAGATGTCCCAGCAGAACAGCGAGGCCGTGGCCGACACCTCGCAAACCGCGCAAAACCTGCAGCAGCTGGCGGTAGCGCTGGAAAAACAGGTCGCCTCGTTCCGCTTGTAAGCAGCCTCACAGGCCCCGCAGTTTTCTGTGTGAGGGGCTGGGCGGCGCTCCCACAGAACTCGACTAGTGTCACGACACACATAATTGGTCGCTATCTGTAGGAGCGAATTTATTCGCGATAATCCTTGAAAGCGCTGAAAGCATCGCGGCTAAAGCGGAACGCCGCCCGGCCCCTCCCACGCTAGAACAAATCCATCTGCCCGCCGATGAGGGTGGCGAAATCGTCGCCCACGAACGGCAGGATGGCGTCGGCAATGGGTTGCAACTGGCGGCTGACGTAATGCCCGTAGTCGATGGGCGCGTGGCGCACTTCCAGGGGCTCGGGGCCGGCCTGAGTGATCAGGTAGCTGATCCAGCCTCCGCTCTGGTATTGCAGCGGGCGGCCCTGGGCGTGGTTGTGCTCGTCGGCCAGGCGCGCTGCGCGGACATGGGGCGGCACGTTGCGCTGGTAGTCATCAAGACGCCGGCGCAGGCGCTTGCGGTAGATCAGCAGCTCGTCCAGCTCACCGGCCAGGGTGCGTTGCACCGTTTCGCGAACATAGTCCTGGTAGGGCTGGCGCTCAAAAATGCGTCGGTACAGCTCTTGCTGAAACTGCCGGGCCAGGGGCGACCAGTCGGTGCGCACGGTTTCCAGGCCCTTAAAGACCATCTCATCCGGCCCGTCGCTGCGCCCAACCAACCCGGCATAGCGCTTCTTGCTGCCCTCCTCGGTGCCACGAATGGTCGGCATCAGAAAGCGTTTGTAATGCGTTTCGTATTGCAGCTCCAGGGCGCTGACCAGGCCCAGCTCCTGCGCCAGGTGCTCGCGCCACCACTGGTTGACCCGTGCCACCAGCGCCCGCCCAATCTGCGCCGCCGCGGCCTCGTCATGGGCCTGGCGCAGCCAGACGAAAGTGGAGTCGGTGTCGCCGTAGATCACCTGATAACCCTCGGCTTCGATCAGTGCACGGGTGCGCAACATGATTTCGTGGCCGCGCAGGGTGATCGACGACGCCAGGCGCGTATCGAAAAAACGACAGCCGCTGGAACCGAGCACACCGTAAAACGCGTTCATGATGATCTTCAGCGCCTGGGACAGCGGCTGGTTGTGCTCACGCTTGGCCGTCTCGCGGCCCTGCCAAACACGCTCGACAATCGCCGGCAGGCAGTGCCGCGTGCGCGAGAAGTACGCCCCGCGAAAGCCCGGCACGGCGTGCGCCGGGTCGGGCTCGCGCAGCCCCTCGATCAGCCCCACCGGGTCGATCAGAAAGGTGCGGATGATCGAGGGGTACAGACTCTTGTAATCGAGCACCAGCACCGACTCGTACAAACCGGGTTGCGACGCCATGACAAAGCCGCCGGGACTGGCCTGGGGCGGACGCTCACCCAAATTCGGCGCGACGAAGCCCTGGCGGTGCATCGCCGGCAAATACAGGTGAGTGAAGGCCGCCACCGAGCCGCCGCTGCGGTCGGCGGCCAGGCCGGTAACGGTGGCGCGCTCGAGGAGGAAGTCGAGGATTTTGGTGTGGGCGAAGATCCGCGTGACCAGCTCGCAGTCGCGCAGGTTGTAGCGCGCCAGCGCCGGCTTGTCCTCGGCGAACATGCGGTCGATCTCGTCCATGCGCTGGTACGGGTTGTCGATCGCCTTGCCTTCGCCGAGCAGGGTCTGGGCGACGTTCTCCAGGCTGAACGAGGGGAAGCTCCAGGTCGCCGAGCGCAGCGCTTCGATGCCGTCGATGATCAGCCGCCCGGCCGCCTCGGCAAAGTAATGGTTGCTGGCGCTACGGTGCGCGCGCCAGCCCATTTCGTCGCCACCACGGCCCAGGCGCAGCGGCACCTTGAGGCGCTGGGCATGCTCGTGCAGCACGCGCAGGTCGAACTGCACCAGGTTCCAGCCGATGATCGCATCGGGGTCGTGGGTCGCCAGCCAGGTGTTGAGGCGCTCCAGCAGCTCGGCGCGGCTGGCGCAGTAGCTCAAGTCGAAATCCAACGCGGTGGCATCGCCATTGGCCGGGCCCAGCATATACACGTGGCGCTGGCCGCAGCCCTGCAGGGCAATCGAATAGAGTTCGCCGCGCGAGGTGGTCTCGATATCCAGCGACACCAGGCGCAGTTGCGGGCGGTAGTCCGGCGCCGGACGGATCTGCGCATCGACCAGGCAACCCTCGACAGCGCTGCCGCCAAACTGCACCGGCGCGGTGATAAAGCGCTCCATCAGGTAGCGCTCCGGCGGACGGATATCGGCCTCGTACACATCCACCCCGGCGGCGCGCAGGCGTTTTTCCAGCGCCAGCAACTGACGGTACTGACGGCAGTAGAGGCCCACTACCGGGCGCTGGTGAAAGTCGCGCAACGCCAGGGCGCGCCACTCGAGATCGCGCTCGCCGGCCAGCAGTGCCTCGGCCTGGGCCTGCTGCTCCTGGGGCACGAAGGCCACGGAGGTTTGTGGCGGCACGCGAATGCGCTGCGGCCCCTGGTCGGTGGCCAGCCAGAAGTCGATCTCGGTGCCGCTCGGCGTTTCGCGCCAATGGCGAGTGAGGACAAAGCCCTGTTGCAGGTCCACCCTGAATCTCTGTAATACGCAATGACCGCTGATTCTACGTGGCTTGGGCGTGTCGCGCGCGCTCCACGCCGATTGGCGGCGCCCGCCGGGTCGGCTAAGCTCGTCTGACCGCTCCCCTGTCCATAGGTCTGCTCAATGCGCCGCATCCTCACTCTCGCTGCTGGTCTCGCCCTGTCCACCAGCGCGCTCGCCCTGTCGCTCGCCGACCTGACCCAAAGTGACGCCAGCGGCGGCCTCAAAGATGCCCTGACCCAGGGCGTGCAAGTGGCCGTCAAACAACTCGGCACGCCGGGCGGCTTCAGTAATAACCCGGACGTGCGCATCGAACTACCGGGCAACCTCGGCAAAGCGGCCAAGACCATGAAGATGATGGGCATGGGTGCCCAGGTCAGCCAGCTTGAAGCAAGCATGAACAAGGCCGCCGAAGCCGCCGTCCCCCAGGCTCAGGCGATCATCGTCGACTCGGTGAAGAAAATGAGCGTGCAGGACGCCAAGGGCATCCTCAGCGGGCCGCAAGATTCCGCCACCCAGTACCTGAACAAAAGCAGCCGTGAACAGATCCGTGCCAAGTTCCTGCCCATCGTCAAACAGGCCACCGACCAGGTCGGCCTGGCCAAGCAGTACAACAGCTTCGCCGGCCAGGCCGCGAGCTTCGGCGTGATCGACGCGAAAAGCGCCAATATCGAAAGCTATGTCACCGAGCAGGCGCTCGATGGCCTGTTCGAAATGATCGCCCAACAGGAAGCCAGCATCCGCGAAAACCCCGCCGCCGCCGCGACCAGCCTGGCGAAGAAGGTGTTTGGCGCGCTCTAAGCAAGCCATAGCGACCTGCCCTGGTAGCCTGGGTTGAGCGCAGCGATACCCAGGGATAGGCACAGCGCACGGTACACCTGAGGCCGCAGGGTGCGCGCCGGCGCAGGCTCTAGGTGCGCGCAGCGCACCCTACTCGGCTACTCGTGTCGCTCCCCGCCAAGCGGCCATGCAATATTGATCGTTCCCACGTCGAGACGTCGAACCGCCCGCGTGGGCATGCAGCCAGAGACGCTCCGCGTCTCGCTACAACGGACGCAGAGCGTGCCAAGCGGGGTTACCACGCAGAGCGTGGGAACCATCGATACAGAGCCTTAACCTATCGCGGCTAAAGCCCCTCCCACGCTGCCTGGCAGACACCGGCGTTTAGCGCGCCCAAGGTCAATCAGGCAGCAATTCGCTCCAGGGGATGCCCACACTCAATCCGCCACGCGCTCCGCTTCTTTAACCCGGAACCACCCCGCATACAGCGCCGGCAAAAACAGCAGGGTCAAGGCGGTGGCGACGATCAGCCCGCCCATGATGGCCACGGCCATCGGCCCGAAGAATACGCTGCGTGACAGCGGGATCATCGCCAGCACCGCCGCCAGG
The DNA here is from genome assembly GCF_900110925.1 of Pseudomonas cuatrocienegasensis. Taxonomy (GTDB): domain Bacteria; phylum Pseudomonadota; class Gammaproteobacteria; order Pseudomonadales; family Pseudomonadaceae; genus Aquipseudomonas; species Aquipseudomonas cuatrocienegasensis. The sequence goes on from NZ_FOFP01000002.1 coordinate 383,899, forward strand.
GCGGTCAGCACGATGGGCCGGAAGCGCCGCACCGTGGCTTCGATGATGGCGTGCCAGCGATCCATGCCGCTGCTGATGTCCTGCTCGATCTGGTCAACCAGAATCACCGAGTTGCGCATGATCATCCCGGACAGGGCGATGGTGCCGAGCATGGCAACGAAGCCGAACGGCTGGCGGAAGATCAGCAAGAACAGGGTCACACCGATCAGCCCCAGGGGCGCGGTGAGAAATACCATGGCCGAGCGCGAGAAGCTTCTGAGCTGCAGCATCAACAGGGTCAGCACCACCACGATAAACAGCGGCACACCGGCATTCACGGATGCCTGTCCACGGGCCGAGTCCTCGACGCTGCCGCCGATATCCAGCAGGTAGCCGTCCGGCATGGCCGTGCGGATCGGTTCCAGGGTCGGCAGGATCTGCTGGACCAGGCTGGCCGGCTGTTCCTTGCCATACACGTCGGCCCGTACGGTAACGGTCGGCAAGCGGTTGCGGTGCCAGATCACGCCTTCTTCAAAGCCGTATTCCAGGGTCGCCACCTGCGCCAGCGGTACGCTTTTACCGCTTTCAGTGGGCACCGCCAGACTCGGCAGCAGGCTCAGTTCCTGGCGCTCGCTGAGGGTGCCGCGCAGCAGTATTTCGATCAGCTCGTTGCCTTCGCGGTACTGGCTGACCGGCGAGCCGGTCAGCGAGCTGCGCAGGAAGCTCGACAGATCGGCGGTGCTGACGCCCAGGGCACGGGCGCGCTCCTGATCGATATTCAGGCGCACGACCTTGCTCGGCTCTTCCCAGTCCAGATGCACATTGGACACATGGGGGTTCTCACGCACCTTGTCAGCCACTTCGCGGGCCAGGGCACGCACCTCGTCGATGTGCTCCCCGGAAACACGGAACTGCACCGGATAGCCCACCGGCGGGCCGTTTTCCAGGCGCGCCACCCGCGTACGCAGGCTGGGGAACTGCTCGCGCAGGGTGTCGATCAGCCACAGGCGCACCTGCTCACGCTCCTCAATGCTCTTGGCCAGCACCACGAACTGGGCAAAGCTCGCTGCCGGCAGTTGCTGGTCCAGCGGCAAGTAGAAGCGCGGCGAACCAGTACCAATGTAGGCCACGTAGTTATCGATGCCCTCATGCTCACTGAGCAGACGTTCCAGGCGATGCGCCTCGGCCTCGGTGGCGCTAAGTGAAGCGCCCTCACCCAGCTTGAGGTCGACCATCAGTTCCAGGCGCCCGGAGGCCGGGAAGAACTGCTGCGGGACGAAGCGGAACAGCAGAATCGAGGCAACGAACAAGCCCAGGGTCAGCACGATCACTGTCTTGCGCCAGCGCACGCACCACTCCACGGTCCGTCGTACGCGGCTGTAGAACGGTGTGCCATAAGGGTCGTGGTCGTCTTTGCCATGCTGCTTGGCAGCGTGCCGCTTGGCCAGATCAGGCAGCAGCTTGACGCCCAGGTAAGGCACGAAGACCACGGCGGCGATCCAGGAAACGATCAGTGCGATGGTCACCACCTGGAAGATCGAACGGGTGTACTCGCCCGTACCGGACTGGGCCGTGGCGATGGGCAGAAAGCCTGCCGCCGTGATCAGGGTGCCCGTGAGCATGGGGAATGCCGTGCTGGTCCAGGCGTAGCTGGCCGCTTTGATACGATCCAGGCCCTGCTCCATCTTGATCGCCATCATCTCCACGGCAATGATCGCGTCGTCGACCATCAGCCCCAGCGCCAGTACCAGCGCGCCGAGGGAAATCTTGTGCAGACCGATGCCCAGGTAGTACATCGCGGCGAAGGTCATCGCCAGCACCAGCGGGATCGACAGCGCCACCACCAGGCCGGTGCGGATACCGAGGGAGAAGAAGCTCACCAGCAGTACGATGATCACCGCTTCGGCCAGCACCCGGACGAACTCGCCGACACCGGTACGCACCGCCGCCGGCTGGTCGGAGACCTTGCGCAGCTGCATGCCCGCCGGCAGGGTTTCCTGCAGGCGAGCGAAATCGACTTCCAGGGCCTCGCCGAGCACCAGAATGTCGCCGCCGGCCTTCATCGAAACGGCCAGGCCAATGGCGTCCTCGCCCATAAAGCGCATGCGCGGTGCGGGTGGGTCGTTGAAGCCACGCTTGACCTCGGCCACATCGGCGATGCGGAAGGTGCGATCCGCCACGCGAATAGGAAAATTACGGATTTCATCGACCGTCTCGAAGCGCCCGGTAACGCGTAGCTGCACGCGGTCAGTGGTGGTCTCGAAGAAACCGGCCGAGCTGACCGCGTTCTGCTCTTCAAGCGCCTGCTGCACCGCCGCCAGGGGCAGACCGAGGGTCGCCAGCTTGGTGTTGGACAGCTCGATCCAGACCTTCTCGTCCTGCAGGCCGACCAGCTCGACCTTGCCGACATCCTTGACCCTTTGCAGCTGCAGCTGGATGCGATCGGCATAGTCCTTGAGCACCGCGTAGTCGAAGCCCTCGCCGGTCAGGGCGTAGATATTGCCGAAGGTGGTGCCGAACTCATCGTTGAAAAACGGCCCCTGGATACCCTGGGGCAAGGTATTGCGAATGTCGCCGATCTTCTTGCGTACCTGGTACCAGAGCTCGGGGATTTGCGACGAGTTCATGGAGTCGCGGGCCATAAAGGTCACTTGCGACTCGCCAGGACGCGAGAAGGAAACGATCCTGTCGTACTCACCGGTCTCCATCAGCTTCTTTTCGATGCGTTCGGTCACCTGGCGCGCCACCTCCTCGGCGCTGGCACCGGGCCAGTTGGTACGCACAACCATGGCCTTGAAGGTGAACGGCGGGTCTTCACTCTGTCCCAGCTTGGTGTAGGACAAGGCCCCAACCACAGCCAGCAGAATCATGATGTAGAGCACGATCTGGCGATTGCGCAATGCCCAAGCGGAAAGGTTGAAGTCCATCGCGATCACTCCTTGGCCGCGAAGTTGATCAACCGATTGTCACGGTCAACCGGGCGTACCTGCTGCCCTTCACGCAGCACCTGCGCACCTGCGGCCACGACCCAATCATCGGCCGTAAGCCCCTCGAGTACCGGCACCATCTTCTCGCCATAGGGGCCAACACGGACCGACGTGCGCTTGAGCGTGGAGGTCTGCGGGTCGACGACCCAGACATAGGGCTTGCCCTGTTCAGCGCTCAGTGCCGAGAGTGGCACGGCCAGCGGCACGTTGCCTTCATGGGCGATAAACACCCGGGCACTCTGGCCCAGCTCGGCCGGGACCTTGCCTTCGGTAAAGGACACGCGAGCGGCGAAAGTGCGCGACTGTGCGTCTGCCGCCGGGGACATTTCGCGGATGCGCCCAGCGAAACGCTGATCGGGCTGCGACCACAGCGACACCTCGACCGCCTGGCCGACCTTGAAGCGCTCGAAGGCTTGCTCTGGCAGATTGATCAGGACCTCGCGCTCGCCATCGGCGGCCAGGGTGAATACGGTTTGCCCAGCGCCAACCACCTGCCCCACTTCGATCTGACGCTCGGCAATCACCCCATCCTGCGGCGCGCGCAGCACGGCGTAACCGGCCTGGTTGTCAGCCACGCTGAACTCGGCGCGGATCTGGTTGAGCCGTGCTTCACCCGCCCGGTAGGTGTTTTCGGCGTTGTCGTACTGCGAGCGGCTGACCAGGTTGCGTTCAAGCAGCTTTTTGTAGCGGTCACGCTCGGCCTTGGCCAACTGCAGATTGGCTTGCGCGGCGGCGACCTGAGCCCGGGTGGCCTCCAGTTGCAGGCGCACATCGCGCGGATCGAGTTCAGCCAGGGGCTGGTCCTTCTTCACCTGGTCACCCACGTCGACCAGACGCTGGCTGACCTTGCCGCCAATGCGAAATGCCAGTTGCGGCTCGAAGCGCGCGCGCACCTCGCCGGGGTAGCTGTCGACCAGTTCGCCAGCTCGCTGCGGCTGCACCACCATCGCGGGGCGGATGGGCTGCTCGGTCGGCGCACCATCGCCACAGGCGCCGAGCAGCAGGGCAAGAGTCAGGGGCACAGTAACGCAGAGGGCCTGGCGTAACATGAGGGATGACCATTCAAGAGGGTTTGGAATATTTGTACTGCGGAGTATAGTAAAAATAGCAAACCCGCCAGTCCAGTATTTAATACGCCTCATGTCGAATACCTCGTTACCCGCCAGCGGCCCGGGTCGGCCCAAGGATCCAGCCAAGCGCCAGGCCATTCTCGAAGCGGCCAAAACGCTGTTTCTGCGCCACGGCTACGCGAGCATCAGCATGGATGCCATCGCCGCCGAGGCCGGTGTGTCGAAGCTGACCGTGTACAGCCATTTCAATGACAAGGAGACGCTGTTCTCTGCCGCGGTGCAGGCGCGTTGTGAGGAGCAGTTGCCCGAGCACCTGTTCGAGCTGCCCGAGGGTGCGCCCATCGAACGGGTGCTCGAAGCGATCGGCCTGAGCTTCTGTGCGCTGATCAACAGCCATGAATCCATCGAGTTGCACCGGGTCATGGTGACCCTGGCCACCCAGGACGCCACGCTGTCGCGGATGTTCTACGAGGCTGGTCCACAGCGCGTGCTGGTGGAAATGGAGCGTTTGCTGCGCAAGGCCGACGCCCGCGGCCAGTTACGCCTCGGCAACCCGCAAACCGCCGCCGAACACTTCCTCTGCCTGCTCAAGGGCGTCGCCAATTTCCGCCTGCTGGTCGGGTGTGGCGAGGCGCCACAAGGCGAGGCCGCAGAACAGCATGTACGAGAGGTGGTGGCGCTGTTCGTGCGGGCCTTTCAGGTCAGTGAACGCACCTGACCTCTTAGCCCTTAGCCCGTGGGTTCGAGCTTCTTCTTCGGATAGATGTCGTAACGACTGGATTTGCCTTCAAGCACGTAGCCTGGCTTGCTGCCCTCGATCGCCGGCGCCTTGCGCGGACGCTTGACCACCACCCGATGGCTCGCCAAGGCCAGGGCCGCGGCCAACAGCGCTGGGGCGTCGAGATCGTCGCCGACAAAGGGGCGGAACAGGCGCATCTCTTTTTTCACCAGCGCGCTCTTGTCGCGGTGCGGGAACATCGGGTCGAGGTAGATCACCTGGGGCGGCGTTTGTGTCCAGCCCTGCATTAACTCGATGGCGTTACCCGTCAGCAGCTGCATGCGCGCGGTGATCGGCGCCACTTCACTGCTCAGCGCCGCACGCTGCAGCCCATCGGCAAGCAGCGCCGCCACCAGCGGCTGGCGTTCGATCAGGGTCATCGCACACCCCAGGCTGGCCAGAACAAAGGCGTCGCGACCCAGCCCCGCGGTCGCGTCGAGCACCTGCGGGCGAATGCCCGGCTGTACGCCAACCGCCTTGGCGATCATCTGCCCGGTGCCGCCACCGAATTGCCGCCGATGGGCCATGGCACCCTCGACGAAGTCCACCCGCACCGGGCCGGGTGCCTGGGGCCCGCGCTCGACCAGTTGCAGGCCCTCGGCGCCCAGTTGCAGGGCGAAGGCCGTGTCGCTGCCCAGGGGCAAGCCGAGACGCTCGGCCCACTGCGCCGCCGCCTCATGGAAATGCGGCGCCAGGGAATGCACACTGATCGAGGCCTCATTCGGGTGTTCGCAGATCGTGCTCATGTACGGCTCAATTTCGTGGCCAAGCGGCCGATAGGGGAATGAGCGCGCATTCTGCCAGACCCGGCAGGCGCCCGGCGCACCGAGTTTGCCATGCTTGAGATCGTATCCCGCCTTGCTGATGATGTTTCCGGCTCCAAAGCCAGGGCCGCCGCGCGCGTCCAGGGTGCCGAAGCCTGCTCGGTGCTCTACGACCAGATCCTGCACAGTTTGATGTTCCCCGCGCAGCCCGTAGCGCCGGCAACCACCCCTGCCCTGCCCGCGTCGGCTATGCACGATGCAGCTGCGCAAGCCGCGCCCCAGGCCGCGACCGAGGGCAGCCTGATCGCCGAGCAACGTGCCTATGCCAGCCGCTTGCAAGTGATCGATCACGGTCGCAATGGTCTGGCCGCCAATGCCTGGCCCTTGATCGCCGCCCCCAGCCCGGCAAACGAACCTGGCACCGCGCTGGCCACGCGTAGCACCACCGATAACGAACCGATGATCCTGCCCTGGGAGCAACTGCTCGCGCGCATGGCACTGCAGCAACGCCTGAGCGGCTAAGCAAGCCGTTGAAAATGGTGCGCACAGCGCACCCTACAGATCTAAGCTCCTGCGCCGCATAAGCACTAAATACTATGCAGCAATGTCTGAGCGGATAAGCCTCACCGGCACATGCGGAACAAGCCCATATCGAGGTGAAAGTGATCACGGTGGGCGGCGTTGTAATCCGGGCCCAGAGTGGCGTTGAAGCTACGGCAGGCAGCATCACGCACTGCGCGTAGAAAACGCGCCTCGTCATCATCGCCCGACCAATCGTTCAGCACACGAATACGCCGGCCATCCGCCAGGCGAAAGCCGACGATATCCAACGCATTGGCACTGGCATGCTGACTGCGCCGCTGGCTACCGGCGATGGTGCGACAGGCAAAGCTGCCGACATGTTCGACCACCGTCACCGGGCTGCCGAATACCGACTGCGCCGCCGGTTGCAGGCCATGGCGCTCGAACAGGGCAAAGGCAGCGGCCAACGGGCAGCTGGCGACGAAACTGCTGCTCAGGCGTACCTCAGAGCCCTGCACGCGCACGGTATTGCTCAGCGGGCAGTTGGCCTCAGGCGTGCTGTCGGCCAATGCGACGTAACGCAAGGTGGAGCTGTCCAGCGCCTGGGCGCACAACGCCGGATCATCCTGCAGTCGCCAAAGCTTGAACGGCGTCAGCCAATTCGGCGGACGCTGCACATCCAGCGGCGCCCAGGGGTTCCACTGCGCGGGCACCGCGAGCCATTGTTGCTGAACCGCCACTGCGCCCCCGACAACCATCACCAGCAGCAGGATCAGCCCGCGCATCCTGAGCCCTCAGCCCTTGAACAGGTCGTTGATGCGCTCGAATGCCATGGCCCGGCCCGTGGCCGTCAAGCTGCGCTGGTTGATCAGCTCATCGGCTGCAGCGAAAAAGGCGCCATACGCCACCCGTGCGAAGTTGGAGCCCAGGCTGACACGCTTGACGCCCAGTTCAGCCAGCGCATCCAGGCTCAGTTGCAGCGCCGCCGAACCCACCAGCACGTTCACCGGGCGCGGCGCGACTGCCTCGACCACCGCACGAATCTGCTCGCGGGTCGTCAGCCCCGGCGCATAGAGCACATCGGCACCCGCCTCGGCGAAGGCCACCAGGCGCTTGATGGTGTCGTCCAGGTCGGGCCGGCCGTGGAGAAAGTTCTCGGCACGCGCAGCAAAGGTAAAGGGAAATGGCAAGTCACGCGCCGCCTCGACCGCTGCGCGAACGCGCTCAACGGCCAGCTCGAAGGGGTAGATGGGCGCCGCCAGTTGGCCACTGGCGTCTTCGATGGAGCCACCGACCAGGCCGATCGAGGCCGCCAAACGGATGGTCTCAGCGCACTGCTCGGGCGCATCGCCGTAGCCATTTTCCAGGTCGGCGGCCACCGGCAATGCCGTCGCCTCGATGATCGCTCGCGCATTGGCCAGCGTCTCCTCGCGGCTCACCGCCCCTTCGGCATCCCGTCGCCCCAGGGAGAATGCCAGGCCGGCGCTGGTGGTGGCCAAGGCCTGATAGCCCAGGGCGGCTAACATTTTCGCCGAGCCGGCATCCCAGGGGTTGGGCAGCACAAGGAGGTCGTCACCCTGGTGCAGGGCGCGAAATCGCTCACCCCGTTGTTGCTGATCCTGCTTGGTCATCACCCACCTCCTTTGGCTTTGAACCGACAACCTACGGACAACCTCACAGCAAGTCGAGTTGCGGCGTTGCAACCTGAGCTGTCGGCTCAGGTAACGCCGGCAAGCCCGGCAGGCGTGTGCCCAGCGATGCGTGAAAACGCAGCGCCTGGGCGGCTGCGAGCTGATTGTCCGGGGTATGCAGAAAGACATAAGGCGTCAGCCCCTGCTCGATCCAGCCCGCGACCTTATCCACCCAAGGCTCAAGAAACGTCTGATTGGCTTCAAGATCCGGTCCGCCGATAAAACGCACCTGGGGTGCCTGACTGAAGGCAGTCGGGCGAATCGGCAGGCGCGGCTTTTTCGCCTGCGCGTGCAGCACCGCCGGGGCGCTCGACTGGCAACTGAACAAGGCCCGCGAATCCAGGCAGATACGCTCCACCCCCAGACCATGCAGCAGGCGATTGAGTGCCCGCTCCTCGTCACCCTTGGCGAAGAACGCCGGATGCCGCACCTCTACGGCCAGCGCCCGCGAGGCGAAAGCCTCCAGCCAGTCACCCAGCTCGCCGAGGCGTTGCGGGCCGAAACTGGCCGGCAGTTGCAGCCAGAGCGGCGCTACCCGCGCACCCAATGGCGCGAGCAGTTCGAGAAAGCTACGGGTCGCGGCCAGTTGGTCGCGCAGGTCGCCTTCGTGGCTGATATCGCGGGGGAGCTTGGCGCAGAAGCGAAACGTCGCCGGCATCACCTCGGCCCAGCGCGCCACCGTATCGGCCGCAGGCCGCGCGTAGAAGGTGGTATTGCCCTCTACCGCATTGAACAGTCGGCAGTAGTGTTCGAGACGATCGGCAGAGCGTAAGTCAGCGGGGTAGACGCTGCCGCGCCAGGCGGCTTCGTTCCAGGACGGACAACCGAGAAAATAGGGCAGCACGCGTCAGGCGAACAGGTCGAGACCCAGCACCTGCTGTGCATCGACATCGTTGGCGTAGGCGGCGGTGGTGCTGTAGCTGGCAATGGCCTGTGCGGCGCGATTGCTCAGGGCTGGCTGGTAGTCCAGATCACGCGTGCGCGCAGGAAAACTGTCGACACTGGCGGACGAAGCCTCGACGCGGCGGGTCTGCGGTGTCTGTTCAAAGCCCTGGGTGCTCGACGGTGCGGCCGGTTGCTCGCGACGCGCCTCGACCTCGCGCTGCGCTTCACGGAACGGCGTAACGGCCGTTCCCGAGCGAGGACCGCGATCGGGCGAGTAGGGAGCGATGGAACCGTCTATGCGCATTCAGAAACTGCTCGGCAGAAGCCAATAGAGGCAAAGTGATTGCAATTTAGCCGCGCCATCCCGGCTTGGCAATCGCGCCGGACGCGGCAAGCCGTTTTCGCGACAGAAGGCCGAATTAACGTGCTGCCTTGGGGGTGGCGACCTGATCGCGCAGGTAGACCGGCTGCGCCTGATCGGCCGGCAGCGCTTCTCCCCGCGCCCAGGCGAAACGGGCCAGGGTGAGCAAGTCCAGGGCATGGGGCAGCAGCGCACCATCCTGACCGCTGGTGGCCACGGCAATGCGCCCGGCGTGAGTGCCCCAACCAGTGCCCGCACCGTACCAGTCGCCCTCGGCACCCGCCGGCAAACACGCCTGCTCCGGCGGCAAAACCGCTTCATGGCCCAGCAGGCGCATCTCCCCCGCTTCAGCGCGGTAGCAGCCCCAGTACACTTCATCCATGCGCGCGTCGATGGCGGCTGCCACCTGCTGCGCACCCGCTTCACGCAGACTGCGCTGGGCCAGTACCGCCAGGTTGGAGACCGGTAGCACCGGGCGCTCCAACGCAAACGCCAGCCCCTGCACCACGCCGATGGCAATGCGCACACCTGTGAACGCGCCCGGCCCACGGCCAAAGGCAATTGCATCCAGAGCATTCAGGGACACGCCAGCCTGCGCCAGCAGTTGCTGAATCATCGGCAGCAGGCGCTGGGCATGCAGACGCGGGATCACGTCGTAGTGGCTGATCACCTCACCGTTATGCAGCAGCGCAACGGAGCAGGCTTCAGTGGCAGTGTCGAGGGCCAGCAGAGTGGTCATGACGATCTACAGAGATGGCTAAGCGGGCGGGCATTAAACCGGTTTAGGGGGGAATTTTCCAGCACAGACGCCCCTTCGCGCGCTGTGCGAGCGAAGGGGCGTCTGGGTTTGTTGCTGTTTTGTCGTGAGCCGAGTTGCCGCGGGCGTAATCCGGGTTTCAGAATGGCTATGTCCCAGCTCGGTGTTGCACGGCGCCGCTGCTTCTCGTAGGAGCCGCGCCTCGCGGCGAATAGCAGCCATTCAGCGGTCTATAAGATAGCCCACAAGCTTCGCGCCGGGGGCGGCGCTCCTACGGGAGCCGCGTTTATGGTCTGCATGCGACTGCAACAGTCAATTGGGACATAGCCTTCAGAATACGCCCACCGCATTCAGCGCGTTGCTACGCTAAAGTCACCACTTCTCGATAACCGTCTCAGCGTCCCAGCCTTGCAGCGGCGCTTTGGACCAGGTGCCGTAACCGGCATTGGGGAAGACGATCCACTCGGCACCCCATTTGTCCGCTTCGGCGGCGACTGTGGCGCGCTGTTCGTCCAGCGGCGTCTTGCGGAAACGCCCGTCAAAATCGTGCAGGGTGTCGCCCAGCAGCAGGACGATCTGATGGTCCGCGCTGACAATGGCGCGACGCTCGACCTTGGGTGGCCCCAGCAGCAGCACACTCTCCTCCGAGACCTGTGGCAGACCGAGCTTGCTCAGGGTGGCCAGGGTGTACTTTTTCTGCTCGTCGGCGCGGTCCGAGATATAGCGAATGGTCACGCCCAGCTTATCGGCATGCTCGAGAAACTTCTTCGCGCCGGGGATCAGCGCAGGCGTACCGTCGCGCTCCCAGGGCAGCCAGGTATCCCAGGCATCATAGGTATGACAGTTGGCCAAATCGCGCGCCAGCAGGGCACTGTTGTCGATCACGGTTTCATCCAGGTCGGTGACGATCGCCAGCTTCGATGCATCTTTGGCCGCCGCCACGGCTGCATCCAGCTTCAGCGTGGCGATGTTGTAGGCCTGCAGTTGCAGGGCCTGAACTTCCGCCGATTGCTGCTGGAAACGCAGCCCCATGGTGTGCTCGGCGACAGCGCACTGCTCCTTCTCCTTGGCTGGCGCAGCCGTATCGGCAAAAGCGGCTGGGGTGGCCAGCAGCGAGAGCGCAAGGCCCAGCCAAAGGCGGCTGATTGCTGGTTTCTCGGTCATTGAATGTCCTCTCTTCCTTAGGGGTGATAGGCGGGTCGTCTGTCCGCTGCAGCGGACAGCCGACCGCGAGCGTTACCGATAGTAGAAAGCCTGTCGCGCCGCCTCATGCTTGAGAGCGACCCAAACGTATCCGTACCACCATGAACGACAAAGGCTCCCAGGGAGCCTTTGCGGATGATGCGCCAGCACACAAAGCGTGGCGCAATAAGAAGGGGCTTGCGCAACAAGCCCCGAGTCCAGACCGGCTGGACGAAACTAACTCAGTTCAGCGCGGCCAGGGTTTTCGCAGTGATCTCTTCGACGCTACCGATGCCCGGAATGTGGCTGTATTTCGGTGTGCCTTCGGCCGCCGAGAGTTGCTGATAGAAGTCCACCAGCGGCTTGGTTTGCGAGTGGTAGACGGACAGGCGATGACGCACGGTCTCTTCCTTGTCGTCTTCACGCTGGATCAACTCTTCACCGGTTTCGTCATCCTTGCCGGCGACCTTCGGTGGGTTGTGCTCGGTGTGGTAGACGCGCCCCGAGGCCGGGTGCACACGGCGACCGGCGATACGGCCGACGATTTCTTCGTCGTCTACTGCGATTTCAACGACGTGGTCGATGATCACACCGGCATCCTTGAGGGCCTGAGCCTGGGGGATGGTGCGCGGGAAACCGTCGAACAGAAAACCGTTGGCGCAGTCGGGCTGGGTGATGCGTTCCTTGACCAGGTTGATAATCAGGTCATCGGATACCAGGCCGCCGGCATCCATGATGCTCTTGGCTGCCAGGCCCAATTCGGTACCGGCCTTGACCGCTGCACGGAGCATGTCGCCCGTGGAGATTTGCGGAATGCCGAACTTCTTGGTGATGAAACCGGCCTGAGTACCTTTGCCCGCACCGGGCGCTCCCAACAGAATCACGCGCATCGATGTGCTCCTCAAGATTGGATAAATATCGTCGGACTCGCCTCGTGGGGCCAATCTCAGAATGGTTCGAGCCGCGTCGGACAAGGTGCCAAACGGCCAAAAGGTTGATCAAGATACACAGCGCACCCCCACCGCACAAGCCACCCAAAAGTCGGATAAAGCATGACCCGAACGGTCGAACATGGCCCCTTGCCAGCCGGGTTTATGCCGCGGCTGGTGGGGCATTGGGGCCTCTGCCTGGGGCTCAGCCGGTGTTGCGCAAACCGGCGGCAATACCCGCCACGCTCACCAGCAGCGCCTGCTCCAGCGCGCTGCCAGCTGGGCTGGACTGCTGCCGGGAGCGCGCCAGCAGTTCAGCCTGCAGCAGGTGCAAGGGGTCAAGGTAGGTGTTGCGCACGCTGATCGACTCCAGGGTTTCGCGGTTGTGGGCCAGCAGCTGCGACTGCCCGGTCAGGCCGAGCACGCAGGTCACCGCCTGCGACAATAGGCCGCGTAAATGCGCACCCAAGGGCTGCAGCGCGGGCTCCACCAAGCGTTCGTCGTACTGTTCGGCGATCTGCGCATCGGCTTTGGCCAGGACCATTTCCAGCATGTCGATACGTGTGCGGAAGAACGGCCACTGCGCGCACATCTGCGCCAATTGCTCACCCTCGCCCCGGGCCAGGGCATTACTCAGGGCGGTTTCCCAGCCGAGCCAGGCCGGCAACATCAGGCGCGTCTGGGTCCAGGCGAAGATCCAGGGAATCGCCCGCAGGCTCTCCACCCCACCCTCGCGGCGCTTGGCCGGGCGGCTGCCCAGGGGCAGGCGGCCCAGCTCCTGCTCGGGTGTGGCCTGGCGAAAGTACTCGACGAATTGCGGGTGTTCGCGCACCACCGCACGGTAGGCCTGGACGCCATCGTCGGCCAGGCGGTCCATCAATGTGCGCCAGGCCGGTTCCGGCGCAGGCGGCGGCAGCAGGGTGGCTTCCAGCACGGCGGCCAGATACAGATTGAGGTTCTGTTCGGCGATGTCTGGCAGACCGAACTTGAAGCGAATCATCTCGCCCTGCTCGGTGGTGCGAAAGCGCCCGGCGACCGAACCCGGCGGCTGCGACAGGATCGCCGCATGGGCCGGACCACCGCCCCGGCCGACCGTGCCACCGCGGCCATGGAACAGCAGCAGTTCGACCTGATGCGCGCGGCACACCTCGACCAGGGTTTCCTGGGCGCGGTACTGCGCCCAGGCCGCCGCCGTGGTGCCGGCGTCCTTGGCCGAGTCGGAATAGCCGATCATCACCTCTTGCGGGCCATGCAGGCGCGCGCGGTAGCCTGGCAACTCAAGCAGCCGCTCGATCACCGGGCCGGCGTTGTCCAGGTCAGCCAGGGTTTCGAACAGCGGCACCACGCGCATCGGCCGCTGCAAACCGGCTTCCTTGAGCAGCAGTTGCACAGCCAGCACGTCGGAGGCCGCCCCGGCCATGGAGATCACGTAGGAGCCGAGCGAAGCGGCGGGCGCGGCAGCGACTTCACGGCAGGTCGCCAGCACTTCGGCGGTGTCGGCAGCCGGTTTGAAATGGCTCGGTAGCAGGGGCCGACGGCTGTCCAGTTCGGCCTGCAGGAAGCTCAGGCGGCGCGCCTCGTCCCAGTCGGCGTAACGCCCCAGGCCTAGATACTCGGTAATTTCACTCAGCGCAGCGGCATGCCGCGTCGCGTCCTGACGCACGTCCAAACGCACCAGAAACAGGCCGAAGGTCGCGGCCCGGCGCAGGCAGTCGAGCAACGCGCCTTCGGCGATCACGCCCATGCCACAGGCGTGCAGCGAGTGATAGCAGGCCTGCAAGGGCGCCAGCAGTTCCTGATTGTTCTGCAACACTGCCGCGCTCGGCTCAAGCGGTGTATGCAACGCCTGCTGCGCCCATTGCCGGGTCGCCCGCAGACGCTCACGCAGGCTTTTGAGCACCTGCCGGTAGGGCTCGGCGCTGTCGCCGGCCAAGGCCTGCAGCTCGGCACTGGCCTGCTGCATGGAGAGGTCGGCGGCGAGGTGGTCAACGTCGCGCAGGTACAGATCGGCCGCCATCCAGCGCGCCAACAGCAGCACCTCGCGGGTAACCGCAGCCGTGACATTGGGGTTGCCGTCGCGGTCACCGCCCATCCAGGAGGCGAAGCGAATCGGCGCGGCCTCCAGCGGCAGGTGCAGACCGGTCACCGCATGCAGCGCCTGATCGGCCTTGCGCAACACCGCGGGCAGCGCCTGCCAGAGCGAATGCTCGATCACCGCAAAGCCCCACTTGGCTTCATCTACCGGCGTAGGGCGGACACGGCGAATCTCTTCGGTGTGCCAGGCTTCGGCGATTAGCCGCTGCAGGCGCTGGGTGATCTGCTCGCGCTCGGCGGCAGACAGGTCACTGTGATCCTGACGCGCCAGCTCGGCGGCGATGGCATCGTATTTCTGGATCAGGGTACGCCGTGCCACCTCGGTCGGGTGGGCGGTCAGCACCAGCTCGATCTCCAGACGCCCAACCTGGCGCGCCAGGGCGTCAGCGCTATGGCCCTGAGCAATCAGGCGCTGCAGCAGTTGCGGCAATACATGGTTCTCGAAGGGCTCGGCCTCACCGGGGCTGCGACGGCGCACGCGGTGGTACTGCTCGGCGATATTGGCCAGGTTGAGGAACTGGTTGAAGGCCCGCGCCACCGGTAGCAACTCGTCCTCACTGAGCCCGTCGAGACTGGCACTGAGCTGCTCGGTGCCATCGGCAGCGCCACGCCGTCCGGCCTTGGCGCCCTTGCGGATCAGCTCGATCTTGTCGAGGAAGGCCGCGCCATGCTGGTCACGGATAGTGGTGCCGAGCAGCTCGCCCAGCAGGTGGACCTCTTCACGCAAACGCACATCGATATCAGTCATGCAGCTCCCTCGCCGTGAACAGCACATGGCCAGCGGAACACCTGCCGCCTGCCTGTTGCCCAAGACTAGGGTCTGTTGCCGTTGCGTCGCAAGCCGCGTTGCTGCGAACGAAACGGCAACAGACTCTGGAGAGTGGCCCACGAGGGTCCATTCTTACTTACAAGGGCATGTTTATACGCGCCCTGAATGCACCCGGCCCGCCTGCGGCGGCGCCATTGCCTGGAGAACGGTATGAAAATCCACGAACTCACTCAGCATTGGGAGTCCACCGCCAAGGGCCGTCTGACCCGCACCTCCTATCAACTGCACCTGGAGGTCGAAGCCGCCGCACGCCTGGCGGCACTGGCCGAGATGTACCCCAAACACCATGCCGAAGAGTTACTCGGCGAACTGATAGGCGCCGCCCTGGAAGAGCTTGAAGCGAGCTTCCCTTACGTCCAGGGCACCCAGGTTATCGCCACCGATGAACAGGGTGACCCGCAATACGAGGACATCGGCCCAACGCCGCGCTACCTGGCGCTTTCGCGTAAGCACCTGCAGCGCCTACTCAGCGAGACTTAAATCACCGCCTGTCATTTTTGCCCTGCCGACAGCGCTGTTTTCGCACGGTTGAAATCAGCGCTGAAAAGCGCGAGCCAAAGCGGTTCCGCTTCTATCACGACTGACCGACTCGACAAATTCTCTGAACCATTGCGAACCCCCTTCGGTCGGAAACTATGAGTCATGGCACATAGCCGCTGATTTTCAGCACCGCCTTGCCTGCTAAAGCAAGCGTGCCTCCCGAGCCTCTATAGCCGGGCTTTTTCCGAACTTTTTAAGGAGTTCCCCCAATGGAAACGAACAGCATGAAGACCCAGGCCAGCACTCGCGCCTCGACACCTATGCGCAACCTGAAATTGGCTGCATTGCTGATCGGCAGCAGCGTGATTCTGGCCGGCTGTGCCGGCAATCCGCCCACCGAGCAGTTCGCTGTGACCCAATCGGCTGTTAACAATGCCGTCAGCGCAGGCGCTACCGAATATGCGGCGGTGGAAATGCAATCGGCCCGCGACAAGCTCAAGCAAGCCGAGCTGGCCATGCACGACGAAGATTATGAAAAAGCCAAGCGCCTGGCTGAGCAGGCCGAGTGGGATGCCCGTGTAGCCGCACGCAAGGCCCAAGCCGCCAAAGCCGAGCGCGCGGTACAGGATGCCAACCAGGGCATCGAAGAATTGCGTCAGGAAGGGATGCGCAGCACCCAGCAGTAACCCTGCGACCTTCAAGACCTCAATTGATTAAGGATGAACCGCTATGCGTAAACAAGTCATGATCCCCGCCCTGCTCGCCCTCAGCGTCGGCCTGGCCGCCTGCTCGTCGCAGCCCAACGTCAATCTGGAACAGGCGCAGACCAACTTCTCCGGCCTGCAGAGCGATCCGCAAGCGTCCAAGGTCGCCGCCCTGGAAACCAAAGACGCGAGCGAAATGCTCAAGCGTGCCGAAAAGGCTTATCTGGACAAGGAAGACGAGGAGAAGGTTGACCAACTTGCCTACCTCACCAACCAGCGTGTCGAAGTGGCCAAGCAGACCATCAACCTGCGCACTGCTGAAGAGAACCTGCAAAACGCCGCTGCCAAGCGTGCAGAAGCTCGCCTGGAAGCGCGCGACGCACAAATCCAGCAGCTGCAAAGCAGCCTGAATGCCAAGCAAACCGAACGCGGCACCCTGGTTACCTTTGGCGACGTGTTGTTCGACCTCGACCGCGCCGAGCTGAAGCCGGGCGGTCTGGGTAACGTCAACAAGCTGGCTCAGTTCCTTCAGGACAACCCTGAGCGCAAAGTCGTTGTCGAGGGTTACACCGACAGCACCGGTTCGGCCAACTACAACCAGCAACTGTCCGAGCGCCGCGCCAACGCTGTACGCGCTGCGCTGGTGAAGATGGGTGTGGGCCCTGAGCGCATCGTCGCTCAGGGTTACGGCAAGGAATACCCGGTAGCTGACAACTCCAGCTCCTCGGGCCGGGCGATGAATCGCCGTGTGGAAGTGACCATCTCCAACGACAACCAGCCGGTCGCACCGCGCTCGTCGATGGGGCAGTAACTGATACAAGCAGTAAGCACACAGCCTATGTAATGGGCTGCAGCTAAAAAACGCCGCGATCCCCGATGGGAATCGCGGCGTTTTTTTTGCCTAAGATCCCGCCTAACCAGCAATTGCTCAGGCTATCCAGCACGACGCGACTCACGCCTAACCATTCTGATAAAGCCAGCCGCGCCGCGCCTCCCAACGACAGCGGTCGGCACCTCCTCTAACGCCCCCCAGGCAGATCTGTTCTGCGCGCCTTTAAGCGTTTGACTTGCAGCAACTGTATTATGGTATACCATAAGCCCATAAACACTTCCGCAGCACCCGTCTTTACCGCGCCTGGAGAACCATAATGGGCTTCGAGATTCGCAAGATCGTCAGCTACACAGAAGAGACCTTTATCGAGAGTGGCAAGGTTGCGGAAAAACCCGTGACCATGGCCGGACTCGCTGTGGTGATGAAAAACCCCTGGCACGGTCGCGGCTTTGTCGAAGACCTGAAGCCGGAGATCAAGGCCCATTGCTCGGCGTTGGGTGCCCTGATGGTCGAACGGTTGACCGCGCTCATCGGCGGTGCCGCTAACATCGAGGCGTACGGCAAGGCAGCGGTGGTGGGCGCCGATGGCGAAATCGAGCATGCCTCTGCGGTTATCCATACCCTGCGCTTTGGCAACCACTACCGCCAGGCGGTGCAGGCCAAAAGCTACCTGAGCTTCACCAACAAGCGCGGCGGGCCAGGCACCTCGATCCAGATTCCGATGATGCACAAGGACGACGAAGGCCTGCGCTCGCACTACATCACCCTGGAAATGCAGATAGAAGACGCGCCTCGCGCCGACGAACTGGTGATCGTGCTCGGCGCCGCTGACGGCGGCCGTTTGCACCCACGCATCGGCAATCGCTATAGCGACCTGGAAGAGCTGGCCGCTGAGCAAGCCCAGTGACCCGAAACGCGTGCAGGAGCTTGCAATGATTGGGCTACAGGCTGAGCGTACCCCGGCGGGTACCAGTTACCTGGTAGCAGGCCAAGGCTACCCGGTGGTGCTGATCCACGGCGTGGGTCTGAACAAAGAAATGTGGGGCGGGCAAATCGTCGGCCTGGTACCGCACTTCCAGGTCATCGCTTACGACATGCTTGGCCACGGTGCCAGCCCACGCCCACAGCCAGGGATCGGGATGGAGGGTTATGCCGAGCAATTGCACGAGCTGCTCGAGCATTTGCAGGTGCAGCAGGCCATGGTTGTCGGGTTTTCCATGGGCGGCTTGGTGGCGCGAGCATTTGCCCTGCATTACCCGCAGCACACACAAGCACTGGTGATTCTCAACAGCGTGTTCCAGCGCAGTGAGCAACAGCGCGCGAGCGTCGTTGAACGCACCCGCCAGGCGGCCGAACATGGCCCAGATGCCAACGCACAGGAAGCGCTGTCGCGCTGGTTCAGCCGTGAATACCAAGCGGCCAACCCGGCGCAGATTGCCGCCATCCGCCAGACCTTGGCGAGCAACGACCCCCTGGGCTACCTAACGGCTTACGAACTCTTTGCCACCCAGGACATGTACCGCGCCGACGACTTGACCAGTATCAAGGTGCCGACCCTGGTCGCGACCGGTGAGCTAGACCCCGGTTCAACCCCGCAGATGGCTCGGCAGCTGGCCGCGCAGATTGCCGACGCGCAGGTCGTGGTGCTCAAGGAGCAACGGCATATGATGCCGGTGGAGTCCCCGCGCCTGGTCAACCAGATGCTGCTGGACTTTCTGCAAACCGCCTGTCACCTGAGCCCACCGATAAAGGGAATAGTTGCATGAGCCTCGTCCGCTTTCAGATGTGCATCGACGGCCAGTGGGTCGACGCCGTATCCGGCGCGACCTTCCAGAGCTTCGACCCCTCATCGGCACTCGCCTGGGCCGAGTTGCCCGATGCCGATGAACGCGATGTCGAGCGCGCCGTGCAAGCGGCGCAGCAGGCGTTTGAGCAGCCGAGCTGGCGTAGCCTGAGTGCAACCGCCAGGGGTAAGTTGCTGCGCCGCCTGGGCGATCTGATTGCAGAAAACCAGGAGCAACTGGCGCAGTTGGAAAGCCGCGACAACGGCAAGCTGATCCGCGAGACCCGTGGCCAGGTCGGTTATTTACCGGAGTTCTTTCATTACACCGCCGGGCTGGCCGACAAGTTGGAGGGCGGCACCCTGCCCTTGGACAAGCCAGATATGTTGGCTTATACCCTGCATGAAC
This sequence comes from Pseudomonas cuatrocienegasensis, assembly GCF_900110925.1. Lineage (GTDB taxonomy): Bacteria > Pseudomonadota > Gammaproteobacteria > Pseudomonadales > Pseudomonadaceae > Aquipseudomonas > Aquipseudomonas cuatrocienegasensis. Next base: position 402,932 of record NZ_FOFP01000002.1, read on the forward strand.
CGCTGGGTGTGGTGGCCGCCATCATCCCGTGGAACAGCCCCCTCTACCTCGCGGCGATCAAGCTGGCGCCGGCCCTGGCGGCTGGCAATACCATTGTCCTCAAGCCTTCGGAACACGCCTCGGCCACCATCCTTGAGTTGGCTCGCCTGGCCCTGCAAGCCGGCATACCGCCCGGTGTAGTCAACGTGCTCACCGGCTTCGGTCCCAGCGCCGGCGCCGCCCTCTCCCGCCATCCTCTGGTGCGCAAGGTCGCCTTTACCGGCGGTGCTGCCACCGCGCGCCACGTCGTGCGCAACAGCGCAGAGAACTTCGCCAAGCTGTCCCTGGAACTGGGAGGTAAGTCGCCCAATATTATTTTTGCCGATGCCGATCTGGACAGCGCCATCAATGGCGCGGTGGCCGGCATCTACGCCGCCTCCGGGCAAAGCTGCGTAGCCGGCTCACGTTTGCTGGTGCAAGACAGCATCTACGACGAGTTCGTCCAGCGCCTGGTGCAACGCGCCCAGCGCATCCGCATCGGCAGCCCTCAGGACAACGCCAGCGAGATGGGCCCATTGGCCACGGCGCAACAACTGGCGGTGGTCGAAGGCCTGGTGGCCGACGCCCTGGCCGAGGGTGCGCGCCTGCGTTTGGGTGGCAAGCGCCCCACGCTCGACAGCAACGGCTGGTACTACGAACCAACGCTGTTCGAGTGCGACCGCAACTCGATGAAGATCATGCAGGAAGAAGTCTTCGGCCCCGTGGCCTCCGTCATCCGCTTCAAGGACGAAGCCGAGGCCCTGGCGATGGCCAACGACTCACAGTTTGGCCTGGCAGCCGGCATCTGGACTCGCGACCTGGGCCGAGCGCACCGCATGGCGCGGGATATTCGCTCCGGCATCGTCTGGATCAACACCTACCGCGCAGTGTCGGCCATGGCGCCAATCGGCGGATTCAACAACAGCGGCTATGGCCGCGAGAGCGGCATCGACTCGGTGCTGGCCTACACCGAACTGAAGACGGTGTGGATCAACCTCTCGCAAGCGCCCATGGCCGACCCCTTCATCATGCGTTAATGAGGACGCCTGACATGATCGATGCCGCACGCTACAAAGAAGTCATGGGTGCCTTCCCCTCAGGCGTGACCGTTGTCACCACGCTGGATGGCAATGGCGCGCTGGTCGGCCTCACCGCCAGCGCGTTCAGCGCCCTCTCGCTGGACCCCGCGCTGGTGCTGTTCTGCCCTAACTATGCCTCGGACACCTACCCGGTTCTGCGCGACAGCCAGCAGTTCGCCATCCACCTCCTGGCGGGCGACCAACAGGCCGAAGCCTATGCGTTTGCCAGCAAGGGTAAGGACAAAGCCCAGGGCATCGAGTGGTACCTAAGCGAACTGGGCAACCCGCTGCTGATGAAGGCCACGGCGATTATCGAATGCGCGCTCTGGCGTGAGTACGATGGTGGCGACCACGCCATTATCGTCGGTGCCGTGCAAAACCTGATCCTGCCGACAACCCCAGTCATGCCAATGCTCTATCACCGCGGCAAGCTCGGCGCCCTGCCTGAAATTGCCTGCTCCTGAGGAGGCTTGATGAACACTAACAAATACGCCAAAGGCCTGGAAATTCGCACCCAGGTTTTAGGCGAAGCCTATGTGAAGCAGTCCATCGCGAACGCCGATGACTTCAGCCGCCCCCTGCAAGAGCTGGTCACCGAGTACTGCTGGGGCCACGTCTGGGGGCGGGAGGGCTTATCGCTGCAAGAACGCAGCATGATAAACTTGGCCATGATTTCGGCGCTCAATCGGCCCCACGAACTGAAGTTGCATATCCAAGGCGCCCTGCGCAACGGCCTGAGTCAGGAGCAGATCCGCGAAATACTCCTGCAAGTCGGCATATACTGCGGCGTGCCCGCAGCGGTAGACAGCTTCAGGGTGGCCAAGGAAGCCTTTGCTGACTTCGACGCCAACGCCCAACCATAAACACCACGCCATGGCTGCGTAGCGTTGAGGGCGTCATGCTTGCCGACGTTTCAGTCATTTTCAGAGCGGACCTTATGAAACGCATGCCCCTCGACGACAGCTTCAAAGTCAACCACAACCCCATCACCCTGCGTGAAATAGTCCTCGAAAAACTGCGTGGCGCTATCCTCAACTTCCAACTGATGCCGGGTGACCGACTGGTTGAGCGAGACCTCTGCGAGCGCTTGGGAGTCAGCCGCACCTCGGTACGCGAAGCCCTGCGCCACCTGGAGTCCGAAGGGCTGGTGGAGTTCGCCGATGCCAAAGGCCCACGGGTGGCCATCATCACCCTGGCTGACGCCTGCGACATCTACGAGCTGCGCTGCGTACTGGAGGGCTTGATCGTCCAACTCTTTACCCTCAACGCCGACACCAAGGCCATCCGCGCCCTTGAGCGCGCGCTCGAGGAAAACCGCACGGCGCTGGAGGAAGGCGAGCTGCAGCAGGTGCTGGAGTCTGTGCAGCGCTTCTACGATGTACTGATGGAAGGCTCCGGCAACCCGATCGCAGCGACCCAACTGCGCCAGCTGCAGGCACGCATCAGCTACCTGCGCGCCACCTCGGTATCCCAGGCGAATCGCCGCGGGGCCAGTAACCTGGAGATGGAGCGCATCGTCGAGGCGATCAAGAGCGGTGATCCCCTGGCCGCTCACCAAGCTTCAGTGGACCATGTTCGCTCAGCCGCAAAAGTCGCCCTGGACTACCTCAAGGCCAAACAGGATGAGCCGAGCAACATTCGCGAGATCACGGTGCCCATCGCCCTGCAAGAGCCCCGCATAGGACGCTAACGGCATGCCCACCCTGCGCTTCTGCCCCTGCTGCGGCGCCGATGGGCTCAGCTATAGCCTGCCACCTGGCGATACGCATGCGCGCCTGAGCTGCCAGGCATGCGGCTATATCCACTACCAAAATCCGAAGATCATCGCCGGCTGCATTATCGAGCAAGACGGCAAATACCTGCTCTGCCAGCGCGCCATCCCCCCGCGCCCAGGCACCTGGACCCTACCCGCCGGATTTATGGAGCAAGGCGAAACCACCGAACAGGCGGCCTTGCGCGAAGTCTGGGAAGAAAGCGGCGTGCGGGCGGAAATTCTCTCGCCCTACTCTATCTTCAGTGTCCCGACGATCAGCGAGGTCTACATCATCTTCCGTGCCACGGCCCTGGAAGTGACCGGCCACTTCGGCCCGGAAACCCTCGCCTGCCACTTCTTCGCGCCCGAAGACATCCCGTGGCAGCACATCTATTACCCTGCCATCCAGCAGATACTCGAACGCTATATCGCAGAACGTCAGGCCGGGGTCTATGGCCTCTATATGGGCAGCGACGACAGTGGCAACGTACACTTTATCCGCTAGGGGCTGTTGAGGCGTGTTTGCGGCGGCGGTGGAAACTGAGATCAAGCGAATGGGAATTTGGGATCGGATTTTTGGTGGCAGCTTTAGCATGCCGCCACCAGAAGGCACTAACCTCAGCGACAGCGAATGCTTCAAGGCATTAAGACCGGAACTACCTCAGCAACGTCGGGCCTTGAAAGCGCTTCTCGAAGCTATATTAATCTGCACGCCCGACGCCGAGCGCAGCAGGCTGGTGCGACGCGCACTACGAAAGTTAGACAATGGGTACTGCCCCAGTGATGCTTTATACGAAGGCCTCGTTGAGGAAAAGCGCGGGCAAAAACTGAATGAGCTAGCACTAATGGCCTGTGACTTCCGTGGCTTCGACTCCTTCGAGTACCTCGCCCCGCACCTCGTTCGCGCGAGCGGCATCACAACGCCCTTTGTCTACTCAAACAACAGTCTGATGACTCTGGCCGAGGTCTTAACGGAATTTGACCTCTGGTTGAAACCCTACGGCCGACGCTATTTGCACCTGAATACTGGGGGCGATGAGTATGTAGGATTTATCGCGAGAGAAGAACGCGTAGCTGAGATCATCGTGCTGGCAAAAGAGGCAATGGTTCAGGTCAGCCTAGAGAATTTCTAGTGTCGTGCTAGCAATGATCTGTCGCGCTATCGCGAATAAATTCGATCCTACAAAAGTCTGGATCGCCCGCAAGCGGGCTCCTACAAGAAGCACCTCCCGCGCAGCCTGCCATTGACCGACAGTTAATGCTTGAGACGACGCAAGGTGTAGGCCTGGCCTAACGATTTTCCGCAGCAACCCCGCTCACACCATCCCCTCCACAGTCCCAAGCCCCTCCACCACAATCACTTCGACGATGGCCGCGCCCTGGCGATGTTGGGCGGCGTGTTGGTACTCGGGTGAGTGGTAGCACGCCAGCGCTTGCTCATAGGAGGCAAATTCGATCACCACGCTGCGTTGCGGGGTGCTTCGGCCCTCCAGTGCCTGCGCGCGCCCGCCCCGTGCCAGTAGGCGGCCGCCGTACTGGGCAAATACTGCTGGCGCACGGGCGGTGTATTCGCCGTATTGCTCGGGGTTGGTCACGTCGACCTGTGCGATCCAATAGCCTTTCATGGCATTCCCTCTGTTGTTAAATTTGTATTATGGTATACCAAAATACCATGACACATTCCAACGGGGACGCCGGTATGCCTTTTAATAGCACCGAAGAGATCATCGAGGATTTTCGCCAAGGCAAAATGGTTTTGCTGGTCGACGATGAGGACCGGGAAAACGAAGGCGACTTGCTCCTCGCCGCCGAGGCCTGTACCCCCGAGGCCATTAATTTCATGGCGCGAGAGGCGCGCGGCCTGATCTGCCTGACGCTGACCGACGCACATTGTCAGCGCCTCGGGCTTGAGCAAATGGTGCCAAATAATGGCAGCGCGTTTGCCACCGCCTTTACCGTTTCGATCGAAGCCGCCCAGGGGGTGACGACCGGCATATCTGCGGCTGATCGCAACCGCACCATAGAGGCAGCGGTGGCGGCTGATGCCTGCGCCGATGACCTGGTCCAACCCGGCCATGTCTTCCCTCTACGCGCCCGCGAAGGTGGCGTGCTGAGCCGTGCCGGGCACACCGAGGCCGGCTGCGACCTGGCGCGCCTGGCGGGCTTTAGCCCGGCTGCGGTGATCGTCGAGGTCATGAACGACGACGGCAGCATGGCTCGCCGCCCGGAGCTGGAGGCCTTCGCCGCGCGCCACGGGATCAAGATCGGCACCATCGCCGACCTCATCCATTACCGCCTCAGTACGGAACACACGGTCCGCCGTATTGGTGAGCGGGAACTGCCCACCGTGCACGGCACTTTCCGCCTGGTGACCTATGAAGACTGCCTCGACGGAGGCGTCCACCTGGCCATGGTGATGGGCGATATACAGCGCGATCACGCCTGCCTGGTGCGCGTGCATGCCCTGGATCCGCTGCGCGACCTGGTGGGCGCGGAATACAGCGGCCCGCCAGCGTGGACGCTTTGGGCCGCTCTGCAAAAGGTCGCAGCCGCAGGCAACGGCGTGGTGGTCGTGTTGGCCAACCACGAGTCTTCCCAGGCGCTGCTGGAACGGGTACCGCAGCTGACGCAAGCCAAGCGCCCATTCAATCAGGTCGCGTCGCGCAGTTACTCGGAGGTGGGGACAGGTGCACAGATATTGCAGGACCTGGGCGTGGGCGTCTTTCACCACCTGGGGCCGCCGCTGAAATATGTCGGCCTGGCGGGCTATAACCTGGAGGTGCTGAGCAGCATTCCATATGAGCCGGCACCTGCCAGCTGAGCATCAGCGGCCCTGGCTGCAGATTAATACCTTACAAATCAAAAGCTCCTGTGTACGACCTGGAAAAAGACAAAGAGATCGCGGTAATCGACCCTGGCAAAGGCTTGCAGAAAGTTTGGAATACCATAATATGACATTCCGTAGGCCGAGCTAATTGATGAAGCGCCCGCAAGGGAAAGTCCTAATAACAGCTTCCGATCTGGCCACCTTTTTAAGGCCCCCATGGACCTACTGCTCCTTAAAGCGTGTGTGGGCATACGTGATGCTCATGTGCGTAAACCACAAGAAAGAGGGCATTCATGATGGTGTTGAAAAAATCTGCATTAACGCTGATCGCAGCAGGGCTTCTGGGCATGGGCGTGGCCAACGCCGCTGAGCAGAGCATGAGTTTCGTCAGCTGGGGCGGTACCACTCAAGACGCCCAGAAAGAGGCCTGGGCTGACCCATTCACCGACGCCACCGGCATCAAGGTGCTGCAGGACGGCCCCACCGACTACGGCAAGCTCAAGGCCATGGTCGAAAGCGGCAACGTGCAATGGGATGTGGTCGATGTTGAGGCCGACTTCGCCCTGCGGGCCGCCAGCGAAGGCTTGCTGGAACCCCTGGACTTCAACGTCATCGCACGCGATAAAATCGACCCGCGCTTCGTCTCCGATCACGGTGTCGGCTCCTTCTACTTTTCCTTCGTGCTCGGTTACAATCAGAAACGCAGTGGCGATAAAGCCCCGCAAGACTGGAGTGCCCTGTTCGACACCACGACCTTCCCCGGCAAACGTGCACTCTACAAATGGCCAAGCCCTGGGGTGATCGAGCTGGCGCTGCTGGCCGACGGCGTAACGCCGGACAAGCTCTACCCGCTGGACCTGGACCGCGCCTTCACGAAACTCGACACCATCAAGAAAGACATCATCTGGTGGGGCAGCGGCGCACAATCCCAGCAGTTTCTGGCCTCAGGAGAAGCCGCTATCGGCCAGTTCTGGAACGGGCGGGTGCATGCCCTGATGCAAGAAGGTGCATCGGTTGGCGTGAGCTGGAAACAGAACCTGGTCATGGCTGACTTCCTGGTCATTCCCAAAGGTGCCAAGAACAAAGAGGCCGCCATGAAGTTTCTGGCCCAGGCCAGCAGTGCCGCCGGCCAGGCCGAGTTTGCCAACCTGACAGCCTACGCACCGGTCAACGTCGACAGCGTCAGCTTGCTGGAGCCTGACCTGGCCAGCAGCCTGCCCACCGCCCACGCCGCCGATCAGATCACGCTCGACTACGCCTACTGGGCCAAGAACGGCGCCGAAATCGCGACACGCTGGAATGAGTGGCTGGTGAAATGAAGATGGCCGCGCGCCCAACTCCGGCGGCGAACCTGGCAGCGCGCGCAAGTCGCGCGCCCACGGCCCAATCGCACAGTGGCGAGCAGGCGGTGCGCTGGCGCGGTGCAACGTACCTGCTACCCGCGCTGCTGTTCCTGGGTTTGTTCTTCCTCGTACCGCTACTGGGGTTGCTGCTGCGCGGTGTGCTGGAGCCAACGCCTGGCCTGGGCAATTACGAACAACTTTTTGCCAGCTCGGCCTACTCGAAGGTGCTGTTCAACACTTTCGCAGTGGCCAGTCTGGTGACTCTGTTCAGTCTGCTGCTGGGTTTCCCCCTGGCCTGGGCGATTACTCTGACACCCAATGGCTGGGGCCGCTGGTTGCTGAACATCGTACTGCTGTCGATGTGGACCAGCCTGCTGGCACGTACCTATTCATGGCTGGTGTTGCTGCAATCATCAGGGGTGATCAATAGCACCTTGCAAAGCCTGGGGCTGATCAATGAACCGCTGGCGATGGTGCATAACCTCACCGGCGTGGTGATCGGCATGAGCTACATCATGATCCCGTTCATTGTGCTGCCGTTGCAGGCCACCATGAGCGCCATCGACCCCATGGTGCTGCAGGCCGGCTCGATATGCGGCGCGAGCCCACTGCGCAGCTTCTTCAAGGTCTTTCTGCCGCTGTGCCGACCGGGCATTTTTTCCGGCGGTCTGATGGTCTTCGTCATGTCCCTCGGCTACTACGTCACTCCGGCGCTGCTCGGCGGGGCGCAGAACATGATGCTGCCGGAGTTCATCATCCAACAGGTGCAATCGTTCCTCAATTGGGGGCTGGCCAGTGCGGCAGCGGCCTTGTTGATCCTGATTACCCTGGTGCTGTTCTATGTCTACTTGAAGCTGCAAGCGGAATCGCCTGTGGCTTCCAGCACAGCGAGGTAAGTTGTCATGCTGCTATCGCCCAATGCCATGGGACGGCGCCTGCGCTATGGCCTGTTCTGCACCACGGCAATTATCGCGCTGTTTTTACTGCTGCCGATCGTCTTCATTGTGCTGCTGTCCTTCGGCTCGTCGCAGTGGCTGATTTTCCCACCGCCGGGCTGGACCCTGAAATGGTACGGCCAGTTCTTCGCCAATGAACAATGGATGACCTCCGCCCTGGTCAGCCTCAAGGTGGCCGTGCTGACTACGATCTGCGCACTCGCGCTGGGCCTGCCAGCTGCCTTTGCCTTGGTGCGCGGGCGCTTCCCTGGGCGCGAGCTGCTCTATGCACTGTTCACCCTGCCCATGATTGTGCCGCTGGTGATTATCGCGGTGGCGGTCTACGCGCTGTTTCTCAAGCTTGGCTACACCGGCACGCTGTTCGCCTTCGTGGTCAGCCATGTGATCGTCGCCTTGCCGTTCACCGTCATCTCGCTGATCAACTCGCTCAAGCTCTTCGATCAAGCCATCGAAGATGCGGCGGTGATTTGTGGTGCCTCGCGCCTGCAAGCCATCCTCAAGGTGACCTTCCCGGCGATTCGTCCAGGCATCGTGGCCGGCGCGCTGTTTGCGTTTCTGGTGTCATGGGATGAAGTGGTACTCAGCGTGATGATGGCCAGCCCGAGCCTGCAGACCTTGCCAGTGAAAATGTGGACCACCCTGCGCCAGGACCTGACCCCTGTGATTGCCGTCGCCTCGACACTGCTGATCGGCCTGTCTTTTCTGGTGATGCTGATCGCCGCCCTGCTGCGCCGACGCACGTCACCCACCCGTTGATCCCGAGGAGAACTGCATGAGTGCCGTGATCACCGATACCTCCCAGGCCGCCGCGACACCCTTGGTACGCCTGAGCAAATTGAATAAGCACTACGGCGACTTCGTCGCGGTGGACAACCTCTCGCTGGATATCCATGAAGGCGAGTTTCTAACCTTCCTCGGCTCCAGCGGCTCCGGCAAAAGCACCACCCTGTCGATGCTCGCGGGCTTCGAGACGCCCAGCTCCGGGGAGATCCTGGTGCAAGGCAAATCACTGATCAATGTGCCGCCGCACAAACGCGATATCGGTATGGTGTTCCAGCGTTACTCGCTGTTCCCGCACCTCTCCGTACGCGGCAATATCAGCTTCCCCCTGGATATCCGCAAACTCGCCGCCGATGAATGCGAGCGCCGGGTCGAGGCTATGCTCAAGCTGGTACAACTGGAGAGCTTCGCCCACCGCCGCCCTTCTCAACTCTCGGGTGGCCAGCAGCAACGGGTGGCGATTGCTCGGGCGCTGGTCTACGAGCCGCGCATTCTGCTGATGGACGAACCCCTCGGTGCGCTGGATAAAAAACTCCGCGAGGATTTGCAAGACGAACTGCGCCACCTGCATCGCCGCCTGGGCATCACCATTGTCTACGTGACCCATGACCAAGAGGAAGCCATGCGTCTATCCCAGCGCATTGCCATCTTCAGCCACGGCCGCATCGTCGGCCTCGGCACCGGGCAGACGCTGTACCAGAACCCGCCCAACGCCTTCGTTGCCTCCTTTCTCGGTAACTCCAACTTCCTCCAGGGCACCCTCACGGGCAATGCCTCGGTGCAGTTCGAGCAGCAAGCGTTAGCCATAAAACCGCAAAACCTGCCCCTCAACAGCGACGTGCTGCTTATGGTGCGCCCGGAAAAAGCCCAGGTGCTGCCACTGGACGCGCCAACGCCGCTGCTGACCGGCTGGAACGAAATAACCGCCCAGGTCAGCGAAGTGGTGTTCCTCGGTGACAGCCTGACCTGCAGCGTCGTGACCCCAGGGGGCAGTCGTCTGACCGTAAAAGCCCTGCCCCATGGTCAGGCACCGTTGCACAGTGGTGCTCAGGTGCGGGTGCGCTGGGCCGCGGCGGATGCCTGCGTGTACAGCGAATGGAATGCCGCCGACCTGAGCAAAAGCGCCGCACACTAACTCAAGCGGCGTCCTGCACAGTCATCCGCCAGGCAAACGTGGCCTGAGTCACACCCCCTCACGCCTTCAGGCCCATCGACCTACAGAAATATGGCATACCGGCATACAACTTGCGTCTTTCATTCGTTCAATCACAGAGCAGCCTCCCATGCACTGAATAGAGGATGAATGCGTATGAGTATGTCGTTGAAGGTTCGTCGGCTCGCCATCTGCTTGGCGTTTGTCTGCCTGCCCACCTACGCACAGGACCCTCTGACATTGGTCAGTTGGGGCGGCACCACCCAGGCAGCCCAGCAAAGCACCTGGGCCGACGGGTTCACCCAGGAAACCGGTATCCCGGTGCGCCAGGCGGGGCCCACCGACTACGAAGCGTTCCGCGCCATGGTGCAGAGCGGCGACGTGCAATGGGATGTGGTGGATGTCGAGGCCGATTTCGCCCTCAAGGCCGGCCGTGAAGGCTTGCTCGAACCCCTGGACTTGAAACAGGTCGGTCAGCGCAACATCGACCCGCGTTTCGTCACCATCTATGGGGTGGGTTCGTTCTATTTTTCATTTGTGCTGGGCTACAACAGTTCGCAACTGACCAGCGCCCCCGAGGGCTGGACTGCCCTCTTCGACACCCAGAAATACCCCGGCAAACGTGCCCTCTACAAATGGCCAAGCCCCGGCGTGCTGGAAATGGCCCTGCTCGCCGATGGTGTTGCGCCAGAGCGCCTCTACCCGTTGGATGTGGACAGAGCATTTCGCAAACTCGACACCCTGAAACCGCACATTCTCTGGTGGGGCAGCGGCGACGAGTCACAACAGTTACTGTCGAGCGGGCAAGCCAGTCTGGGGATGTTCTGGAATGGCCGCGTCCATGCGCTCCAGCAAAGCGGCTCGCCGGTGGCAATCAACTGGCAGCAGAACCTCGTCTCCGGCGATTTCCTGGTGATCCCGCGGGGCTCGAAAAATGCCGCGGCGGCCAAACAATTTCTCGGCTATGTCACCGCACCGCAACCTCAGGCCGACTTCGCCATCCAGACCGGTTATGCCCCGGTCAACCTGAAAAGCGCCGCGCTTATCCCCGCCAACCTGGCCAGCAACTTACCCAGCGCCAATACCGACAGCCAGATCACCCTGAACTTCAAGTTCTGGAGCAAGCAGGGCGATGCCATTGCCAAGCGCTGGTACGCCTGGCAAGCCGAATAAGCCCAACCGTTGTGCGGTCGCGCAGCATGCACAAGGAGTTGCAAGAATACAATATTATGGTATACCAGATAACAACATAAGCAGTGAGTGGCTACGTCCAGCGCGGGGCATTGCTGCCCAGGCAATGGGTAAATGCCGCCAGGATCACTCAGATCACGCCCCACCCGGCCACCCAGGCCGATGATTAATACTGCCGAGGTAAGCGTCATGAAGTTTTCGTTGTTCGTACACATGGAGCGCTACGATGAGCACAGCAGCCATCGCCAGTTGTTTGAAGACCTCTGCGAGCTGACCTTGCTCGCCGAAGCCGGTGGTTTCAGTACGGTGTGGATCGGCGAACACCATGCGATGGACTACACCATCTCGCCAAGTCCCATGCCGCTGCTGGCTTACCTGGCTGCGCGCACCCAGACTATCCGCCTAGGTGCTGGCACCATCATTGCGCCGTTCTGGCACCCCATCCGCGTCGCGGGCGAGTGCGCTCTGCTCGATGTCATCAGCAATGGCCGTATGGAAGTGGGGCTGGCCCGAGGTGCCTACCAGTATGAGTTCGACCGCATGGCGGGCGGCATTCCAGCATCATCCGGCGGCCAGCACCTGCGGGAAATGGTGCCGGTGGTCAAAGCCTTGTGGCAGGGCGACTGTGCCCATGACGGCGACATCTGGAAATTCCCCACCGCCACCTCCTCCCCCCGGCCCATACAGCACCCTCACCCGCCGATGTGGATCGCCGCCCGCGACCCTGACTCCCACGACTTCGCCGTCAAGCATGGCTGCAACGTCATGGTCACACCGCTGATGAAAGGCGATGAAGAAGTCCTCGATCTGAAGAACAAATTCGATACCGCCCTGGCCAACCACCCCGAAGTGCCTCGCCCACAACTGATGGTGCTGCGCCATACCCATGTACACAGCCCGCAGGAGCCGGACGGCTGGAAAGTCGGCGCCGAGGCCATCTCGCATTTTTACCGCACCTTCGATGCCTGGTTCGGCAATAAACAGACCCCAGTCAACGGCCTGCTACCGGCCAGCCCGCTGGAGAAGTTCAAGGACCGTCCCGAGTTCGAACTGCAGAACATCCGCAAGAACACCATGATCGGTACCCCCGCCGAAGTCATCGCACGGATCCGCCATTACCAGGAGCTGGGGGTCGACGAGTTCAGCTTCTGGGCCGACAACAGCCTGCCCCATGCCGAGAAGAAAAAGTCCCTGCAACTGTTTATCGAGCAGGTCATGCCGGCGTTTAACTAGTGTCGCGTCACCCATCAAATGTCGGTCAATGTCAGGAGCGCGGGAGGGACCGGGCGGCGCTCCGCTTTAGCCGCGATGCTTTCGGCGATTTCAAGGTCTATCGCGAATAAATTCGCTCCTACAGATAGCGACCTATCATTTTTGTCGCGACACGAGGCGCGCCCTCCGCGCCTACAGGCCGGATCACTCCTGATTGCAGCGCACCGCTTGCTTGCGCGCATCGACCAGCACACCGCTCAGCCCTTTCTGCTCCATGTCGAACAGCACCAGCACGCCATCGATACACTGCGCCACCTGGCTGGCGGGCTTGAGTGAGACTTTGTAGTCCTCACCGGGAATGGTCTTGAGCATGGTGAATTCGGACAGCAGCAAAGCATCCTCAGGCTTGGCGACATGCAGGTAGCCGTAGTAACCGAGCACCGCCACGGTGGCGCAGACACTGCCAATACCGGTGAGGATGAAGGGAATCAGGTTGCGTTCACTCATTGTGCACTCTCTACAGAAGGAACTTCAGCCAGACGCCGCAAGCCGGTAAAACCGTGCGGATCGCCCATAAACAGCAGCATCACCTGGCGCCAGGTCGGGTCGGCGAAGGTCTGCACGTGGCCACCGCGAGTCGGCTGGAACACCCGCGGCGGGGGCGCAGCTTGATACAAGCGCACGCCGTTGGAAAGAGGCACCACGGCATCGTCGATGCTGTGGTAGATCAGCAGTGGCAAGCCCTGCAAGCCGCCAATGGCCTGGATGGCGCTGTCGCCGTCGGGCACAAACCAGGACAGCGGCACCTGCAGCGGCCAGGTCAGCCAGGCGTTGCCGAGAGTGAAGCGCGCCACCTCGCGGTAACTGGCCGGCACACCGTCGAGCACCAGAGCACTCAGGCGTTCACGCTGCAGCCCGTGCTCAGCCAGGTAATGCACGGCAATCGCACCGCCCAGGCTCTGGCCGAGCAGCACCAGGGGCGTGCCTTGCACCTCGGGAGCAGTGGCCAGCCAGGCAAAGGCGGCGTCGACATCCTGGTAGACATCGGGCAGCTTCGGTGCCCCTTCGGACAGACCGTAGCCGCGATAATCCAGCATCAACACCTGATAACCCTGCTCAGGCAGCCAGTAACTGCCGCCCAGGTGGGTGGCCAGGTTGCCGCCATTGCCATGCAGGTGCAGCACCGTGCCTTTGACCGCCACCCCTGGTTTGGCCGGCAGCCACCAGGCATGCAAGCGTGTGCCATCGGCGGCCGTCAGTTGCACATCACGGTAAGCCAGGCCAGCGCGCTCGGGAGTGAACGGCAATTGCCGCTGCGGGTAAAACAGCAGGCTGCTGCAGCCCTGCAGCAACAGCAGAGCCAGGACCAGCAGCGCCCTCATTTGCCGCCCGCGCGAACTTCCTCGCGCGCCTTGAAGGTCGACTCATAGACCCGCGCCGCCAGCCGCGAAAACGGCAGGCTCTGAATCCATACCGTACCGCTGCCCTTGAGCGTGGCCAGCACGATACCCTCGCCGCCGAACAGCATGCTGCGCAGGCCACCCGACAGGGCAATGTCGTAATCGATGCCAGCGGTAAAACCTACCAGACAGCCAGTATCCAGACGCAGGGTTTCATTGTTGAGCTGCTTGCGGATCACCGTGCCACCGGCATGCACGAAGGCCAGGCCATCGCCCTGAAGCTTTTGCAGAATAAAGCCCTCGCCGCCAAAAAAGCCGGCGCCCAGGCGCTTGTTAAAGCTGATGCCCACCGAGGTGCCGTAGGCGGCGCAGAGAAAGGCGTCCTTCTGGCAGATCAAGGTGCCACCGATCTCACTCAGGGCGATGGGCACCACGGTGCCAGGGTAAGGCGCGGCGAAAGCGACCCGTGCGGGGGTTTTGCCGGCGTTGGAAAAATGCGTCATAAACAGCGACTCGCCGGTGAGCATGCGCTTGCCCACGCCCCACAATTTACCCAGCACACCGCTGGCCGAGCCATCGCCCATGCGCGTTTCAAAGCGGATGCCGTCGGTCATGTAATTCATCGCCCCGGCTTCGGCGATCACCGTTTCACCGGGGTCGAGGATGATTTCGATACTTTGCGCCGAAGCGCCGAGGATCTCGTAATCGAGTTGATGGCTAGGCATGGGGGAACCTTCGGTTAGCGGCAAGCTTCAATCGGCAAGTGGAGCAGGTAAACCGCTTGTAACTTGCCGCTTGCGGCTTTAAAGAATATTGGCGTAGTCGGCTTCGATACGGTCCAGGCTCAAGTGGTTGAGGAAGTTGGAGAAGCACATCCAGGCCGACAATGAGTTGAGGTCACGGAACTGCGGCGGCAGGTACTTGGGCGGCACCACCAGGCCCTCGTCGACCAACTGACGCAGGGTGCGCATGTCTTCCAGGGTGGTCTTGCCGCAGAACAGCAGCGGAATCTGCTCCAGCTTGCCTTTGCGCACGGCGAGCTGGATGTAGTTGTAAACCATGATGAAACCCTTCAAATAGGACAGGTCCTTGGTGAAGGGCAGCCCAGTCGGGCTGGAGCCGCGAAACGCGCGGCTGGCATTGCTATAGCTGTCTTCCAGGGTGAAGCCCTGTTCGCGGTAGAAGTCGCAGACCTGCACGAAGTCAGCGCCCTGCTCGGCCATATGGATGGCGCGAGTGCGGTTGGTCAATTTGCGCAGGCGACTGGGGTAGGAGGCGAAGGCGATCACTTCCATAAGGATCGCCAGGCCTTCCTGGGTCACGGTCGAGGACGGCGGCCCCTTGGCCAGGAAGGTGCAAATCGGCTGGTTCTGCCCGTTCAGGGTGGTCGCCACATGCACCAGCCCCTCGTGGACTTCCAGGGCCTTGACGTCGCGTTCGTTGAACAGCGCATCGCTGCGGATCTTGATGTAATCGGCACCGGCCGCCGCGTCGGCCAGAATACCGTCGGACTCGAACACGCGGATGGTGTCATCGGCTTCGCCGAACACCCGATTAAGTCGCTGCTGCAACAGCGCCACGGCATCCTTGGCAGTGAGCAGCTTAGGCTCGTCCTTGAGGTCGCCGCGCTTATCGATGTTGTTGAGAAAGTCGGAAAACATCACCCCCAGATCAGCCAGCGTCGGGTCGCCGGCATGGAAAGCGTCCGAGGCCGCGCCATAGAGTTCCTGGGAGATCAGGCCGAAGTCCTCGGTGCCGCGGGCTTCGAGCATGCGAATGACCATGCGGTACTCGCGGCACATGCGGCGCATGATCTGCCCCACCGGGTTGAACTGGCCGAGCAGGCGGGTGATGTCGCGCTCGATGTTCTGGAATTCGAGCTTCTTGGCCGTAGCATCGAACGCCAGCGGACGGTTGAGGTAGTAGTCGCGGTCCACGGCGGGCAACTCGCGGCCTTTGGCCTTGATAAACCCGCGGCGTACCGACTCGTCCCATTTCACCGCGTCCAGCACGCGAATCGGCGTTTGTGCATCGACGATACGGTCGGACAGCGCCCGCACCGTCAGTTGGTAGTCATCCAGCCCGGCAACACTGTTCATGGGCGCTTCAAGTCTCCTGGGGCGGCTGGCTCAGTCACCAGCACGTTGAAAACGGGCCACTTCGATAAACACATCGGCATTGGCCTGGTCGTCGAGGTAGGCAAAGACCTCATCCAGCGGGCTGGTGATGAGCACGCCATCGCCTTCGGACATATCCACGCTCTGCCCCTTCAAGCGTCCGGCCTGCATCTCCTGGCTGATGCGACCGACATCGAGGTTATAAAGAACCAGCTCATTGCCCGTGGTCAGTTCGAAGCCGGCAATGGCGAAGTTTGCCCCCAGGCTCTTCGGCAGGCCCGCCGAGAGGTACCAGCGGCGACCATGATGGGCAACGGTGAAGCCGTATTCATCGAGGCTCTCTTCGCTATCCGGGCTGTCGATCCAGGTACGTGCCTTGTAGACGTTGGAGCCGGCCCGACTGATCTGCAGAAACTGCTGCTCGCCCCACTCATTGGTGCGTGACCACTCGCCGAGCAGGGGGATAGGCGCCGCCTCGTTGGCAGGAATCGGATCGGTGAAGGTAACCAGGCAGCCACTCAGCAGCAGGCAGGACACGGCGACCAGTACGCGCCAGGCTTTCATTTCGCTCTCCTTGGACAAACACCCGACATGGGCCTCACGCGCGTGCAGCAGCACAGCGATAGTCCATCCACCTCAGGATAGCCGTCAAGCGCAGTGCATGACGGCCGTGATCAGGGCATGAAAAAGCCGCCCGAAGGCGGCTTGATTTCAACCCTGTGGACGCATATGCGGGAACAGGATGACATCGCGGATCGACGGTGAGTTGGTCAACAGCATCACCAGGCGGTCGATACCAATGCCCTCGCCCGCAGTCGGCGGCATGCCGTACTCCAGGGCGCGGACGAAGTCAGCGTCGTAGTGCATGGCTTCGTCATCGCCGGCGTCCTTGTCGGCCACTTGCTGCATAAAACGCGCAGCCTGGTCTTCCGCGTCATTCAACTCGGAGTAGGCGTTGGCAATCTCGCGGCCACCGATAAATAGCTCGAAGCGGTCGGTAACGCTCGGATCATCGTCGCTACGACGGGCCAGCGGCGAGACTTCGAACGGGTAGCGGGTAATGAAGTGCGGCTGCTCCAGCTTGTGCTCGACCAGCTCTTCGAAAATCATTACCTGCAGTTTGCCCAGACCCTCGAAGCCGAGCACCTTGGCGCCGGCTTTCTTGGCGATTTCACGGGCCTTGTCGATATCCTGCAGGTCCGCTGCGCTGATCTCCGGGTTGTACTTGAGGATCGAGTCGAACACCGACAGGCGCACGAACGGCTCGCCGAAGTGGAACACCTTGTCGCCGTAGGGCACGTCGGTGCTGCCGAGGACCAACTGGGCCAGCTCGCGGAACAGCTCCTCGGTCAGGTCCATGTTGTCCTCGTAATCGGCGTAGGCCTGGTAGAACTCAAGCATGGTGAACTCGGGGTTGTGCCGAGTGGAGACGCCTTCGTTACGGAAGTTGCGGTTGATCTCGAAGACCTTCTCAAAGCCACCGACAACAAGGCGCTTGAGGTACAGCTCCGGGGCGATACGCAGGAACATCTGCATATCCAGGGCGTTGTGGTGGGTCTCGAACGGTTTGGCCGCCGCACCGCCGGGGATGGTCTGCAGCATCGGCGTTTCCACTTCGAGGAAGTCACGCTGCATCAGGAAGCTGCGGATGTGCGCGATGACCTGCGAACGTACACGGAAGGTCTGACGCACCTCTTCATTGACCATCAGGTCGACGTAACGCTGACGGTAACGCTGCTCGGTGTCGGTCAGGCCGTGGTGCTTGTCCGGCAGCGGGCGCAGCGACTTGGTCAGCAGGCGCACGTCGGTCATTTCCACGTACAGGTCGCCCTTGCCGGAACGGGCCAGGGTGCCAACGGCGGAGATGATGTCGCCCATGTCCCAGGTTTTCACCGCGGCCAGGGTCTCTTCCGACAGGGTCTTGCGGTTGACGTAGACCTGGATGCGCCCGGTCATGTCCTGGATCACCATGAACGAGCCACGGTTGAGCATGATGCGCCCGGCAACCTTGACCACAATACCGGCCTCGGCCAGCTCTTCCTTGCTCGATTCGGCGTACTGTTTCTGCAGGTCGGCGCAGTAGTTGTCACGGCGGAAGTCGTTGGGGAAGGCGTTGCCCTGCTCACGGAGGGCAGCAAGCTTGTCCTTGCGCTGGGCAATCAGCTTGTTTTCTTCCTGTTGCAGTTGCTGCTGGTCGAGTTGTTGGTCGCTCATGTTCGTCAGGATTCCATCACGGTATAGTCGCCGCCCCTCTCAGGGCGGAACCAAAAGGTATTACAGACCTTGTTTGAGGCTGGCTTCGAGGTATTCGTCGAGGTCGCCGTCGAGCACCTTGTCGCAGTCGCTACGCTCGATGTTGGTACGCAGATCCTTGATCCGCGAGGCATCCAGCACGTAGGAGCGAATCTGGTGGCCCCAGCCGATATCCGACTTGGTGTCCTCCAGCGCCTGGGAGGCGGCGTTGCGTTTCTGCACTTCCTGCTCATACAAGCGCGCACGCAGCATCTTCATCGCGGTGTCCTTGTTGGCGTGCTGAGAACGTTCGTTCTGGCAGCTGACCACGGTGTTGGTCGGCACGTGGGTAATCCGCACCGCCGAATCGGTGGTGTTAACGTGCTGACCACCGGCACCGGAGGAGCGATAGGTGTCGATACGCAGGTCGGCCGGGTTGATCTCGATTTCGATGTTGTCGTCGATTTCCGGCGAGACGAACACCGCGGTAAACGAGGTGTGGCGGCGGTTACCGGAGTCGAACGGGCTCTTGCGCACCAGACGGTGCACGCCGATCTCGGTGCGCAGCCAGCCAAAGGCGTACTCGCCCTTGATGTGCACGGTCGCGCCCTTGATCCCGGCCACTTCGCCGGCGGACAGCTCCATGATGGTCGCGTCGAAACCGCGCTTGTCGGCCCAGCGCAGGTACATGCGCAGAAGCATGTTGGCCCAGTCTTGCGCTTCGGTACCGCCAGAGCCGGCCTGGATGTCCAGGTAGGCGTTGTTGGGGTCCATTTCGCCACTGAACATGCGGCGGAACTCGAGTTTCTCGAGGATCCCGCGCAGGCGCTCGACCTCACTGGCGACATCGTCGGCAGCGTCCTGGTCGTCTTCTTCAGCGGCCATCTGCAACAAGTCACGCGAATCGCCGAGGCTGCCCTCGAGGTCGTCGATGGTCTCGACGATCTGCGCCAGGGTAGCGCGCTCACGGCCCAGGTTCTGGGCGTACTCGGGGTTGTTCCAGACGTTCGGGTCTTCGAGTTCGCGGTTTACTTCGACAAGACGATCATGCTTTTGATCGTAGTCAAAGATACCCCCGAATGGACTGGGTGCGTTCGGACAGGTCCTTGATGCTGTTGAGGATCGGGTTGATTTCCATGGCTGGCAGCACTCGCAGGTCAAACTTTCGGAAAAGCCGGCGAGTATACCTTAACTACCGGGTCGCCGGCAGTGCGCAATCGGCGGTGCGGCGCAGCCCCTAAGTGCGCTGAGCGCTTATACTGCCAGGCAAAATCCTGCTTGCCTCTGGAGTTCCCCCCTGCATGCGCTCAACGCACAGCCTGCGCAGTCGCTTCGCTATCCTCATCGCCCTGCTGGTCGGCTCATTGACCTGGCTGCTCGGCACCCTGATGGGCAACGACGCCAGCGAGCGCATTCGCGAGGAGGTGGGGCGGGACCTGGCCGAGCTGTCGTACATGATGATCGACAGGCTGGATCGCGACATGGAAAGCCGCGCCGGCATGCTGCAGGTGCTGGGTCAGCTGCAAGTACTGGGGCAATCCCGCGACACAGCCCAGGTGCGCCGCCTGCTTGATCGCTTGCAGGCCGAATTCCCCAGCATTGCCTGGATCGGCCTGACCGATGAGGCGGGCACGGTGCTGGCATCCAGCAATGGCATTCTGGAAAACGTCAGTATTGCCCAGCGCCCGGTGTTTCTCGAAGGTAGCAAAGGCTTGTTTATCGGTGATGTGCACGAGGCGGTACTGCTGGCCAAGCTGCTGCCCAACCCCACGGGTGAGGCGATGAAGTTCGTCGATATCAGCTTGCCGGTGCACGATGCCGCCGGCAGTCTGCGCGGCGTGCTGGCCTCGCACTTGTCCTGGTCCTGGGCTGATGAAGTGCGCCAATCGATCCTTGAGCCGATCCAGCAGCGCCGGCATGTCGACTTTTTCGTTATCGGCAGCGACCGCACTCTGATCCTCGGGCCCAAGGAGCTGATCGGACAGCGCCTGCACCTGGCGGCCCTGGACGACCTCAAGCCCGGCGAGAGCCGCTGGGCTGTTGAGCAATGGCCAGATGGCACCGAGTACCTCACGGGCCTGTCTCTGAGCCATGGGCACAATGACTATGCCGGCCTTGGCTGGACGGTAATCGCCCGCCAGCCACTTGAGGACGCCTATGCGCCGGCCTACGAGGTCCTGCGCGCGATTCTGATCTGGGGCAGTGCCCTGGCGTTGCTATTTGCCTTTATCGGCTGGCTGCTGGCGGGCTATTTCACCCGTCCACTGCAGCAGATCGCCGACGCCGCCGACCGCCTGAGTGCCGGGCAGCCCAGTGCCATCCCCGAACTGAGTGGCACGCGAGAAATCGAACAGCTCAGCCAGTCGATCCGCCACCTGGTCGAGAGCCTGACAAACCAGGAAGCCGCCCTCGGCACCCTGGAAAACCTCGCCCACCACGATGCACTCACCGGCCTGCCCAACCGCACAGCCCTGGACAGGTTCCTGCTGCACGCCCAGCAACGCTGCCAGTTGACCAACAGCACGCTCGCTCTGCTCTACCTGGACCTGGACGGTTTCAAGCCGATCAACGACCGCTTTGGTCATGCCACCGGTGACCAGGTATTGCGCGAAACGGCGATTCGCCTGCGCGGCTGCCTGCGCGAAGGCGATCTGGTAGCCCGCTTGGGCGGCGATGAGTTTCTTATGGTGCTGATGGTGCCCACCGAGGACGCCCTGCAGCAGGCTGAACTGATTGCCCAGCGCACCCTTAGCGCGCTCAGCGCGCCGGTACGTCTGGAAGATCAACAGCTACAGGTCGGCTGCAGCATCGGCGGGGCGCTCTGGCCATTGCACAGCGAGCAGCTCGATGAAGCGCTGAAACTGGCGGATCAGGCACTTTATCGAGCCAAACACGCAGGGCGTAATCGCGTGCTGTTTCACTCGGGCCCGACCAGCTGACGTTAAACAGCAAGGACAGTTTCGCGTAACGGCGCCTGAGCGAGACGCTGATGCCCTTGCAGGATCAGCTCGGCCGCTTTCTCCGCAATCATCAACACCGGCGAGCAGGTGTTGCCGGAGACGATCGACGGCATGATCGAGGCATCGGCAATGCGCAGCCCGGCAATCCCATGCACCCGCAGCTGCGCATCGACCACCGCATCCGGTCCCTGGCCCATCTTGCAGGTACCGACCGGGTGGAAGATGGTCGTGCCAATCTCCGCCGCCGCACGGTGCAGGTCTTCTTCACTCTGGTAGTCCGGGCCGGGCTTGTACTCGACCGGTTTGAAAGCAGCCAGGGCTGGCGCAGCGGCAATGCGCCGGGTCAGGCGAATGGCATCGGCTGCCACCGCCAGGTCCCGCGTGTCGCTCAGGTAGTTGGGCTGAATCAGTGGCGCATCGGCCACATCCAGCGAACGGATGGCCACCGAGCCACGGCTGTACGGCCGCAAATTGCACACCGAGGCGGTAAAGGCCGGGAAGGCATGCAGCGGCTCACCGAAGCGCTCCAACGACAGCGGCTGCACGTGGTACTGCAAATTGGCCGACGCCTGCTCGGGGCTCGACCGGGCAAAGGCGCCCAACTGACTCGGCGCCATGGCCAGCGGCCCGCTGCGCTTGAACAGATACTCCAGGCCCATGCCGGCCTTGCCCCACAGGCTGCCGGCGATCTGGTTGAGCGTCGGCACGCCGCTGACCTGGTAAACCAGGCGCAGCTGTAAATGATCCTGCAAGTTGGCGCCCACGCCAGGCAATGCATGGGCCACGCCAACCCCCACCTGCTGCAGCAGCGAGGGTGCACCTATACCGGAGCGTTGCAGAATCGCCGGCGTGCCGATGGCACCACTGCACAGCAGCACCTCGCGGCGCGCCCGAAGCAATTGCTCACGCCCCTGCCAGCGCACGTGCAGCCCTTCCGCCCGCCCGCTAGCCAGCGCCACCCGCTGCACTTCGGCACCCGTCAGCACCCGCAGGTTGGGGCGCTCGGCAATGCCGCGCAAAAAGGCTTTGGACGCATTCCAACGCACACCACTGCGCTGGTTGACCTGAAAGTAGCTGCACCCTTCGTTATCGCCGCCGTTGAAATCCTCGATGCTGGCGATACCGCTCTGCGCCGCCGCACCGCGAAAGGCCTCAAGCAGCGCCCAGGACAACCGCTGACGCTCCACCCGCCACTCGCCCGCCGCACCATGCAGGGCACTGTCGCCGGCATAGTGGTTTTCCGTACGTTTGAACAGCGGCAAGACATCCTGCCACGCCCACCCAGGATTGCCGGCGGCAGCCCAGGCATCGTAATCACCGGCCTGGCCACGCATGTAGATCATGCCGTTGATCGACGAACTGCCGCCGAGCACACGCCCCCGCGGATAACGCAACGCCCGGCCGTTCAGCCCTGCTTGCGGTTCGGTGTCGTAGCACCAGTCCGTACGTGGATTGCCGATGCAGTAGAGGTAGCCAACGGGGATATGAATCCAGGGGTAGTTATCGCGTCCACCCGCTTCGAGCAGCAGGACACTGACACTGGGGTCAGCTGATAAGCGATTGGCCAACAGGCAACCGGCCGGGCCGGCACCTGCGATAAGGTAGTCGTAGCTGTCTTGGAGTGGGTCCACGCGTGCCTCGCATCATCCTGTCGATGCGACTGAGACTAGACGCAAGCCCGACGCAGGGGAAATGCCCCTTTGGTCGCACGCGTGACGACAGCACTGCCGGCTTAGACCTCGGCCAACTCGCGGCGCGTCTGTGCTTCCAACTCAGCCTTGAGCTGCGGGTCGAGCTTGAGCTGGCGGGCCAGTTCGTCCAGGTAGGCGCGCTCCATAAAGTGCTCCTCATCGACCATCAGCACGCTGGCCACGTACATTTCTGCGGCCATTTCCGGGGTGCTGGCCGCGCGGGCCACATCGGCCGGATCGAGCGGTTTGTTCAGCTCACTCTCCAGCCAGCGCTGCACCTCGGCATCGCCGGTCAGTTTGACGAACTCGCCTTCGATCAGCTCGCGCTCGCGGGCATCGACATGGCCGTCGGCCTTTGCCGCAGCCACCAGGGCCTTGAGAATCGCCTGGCTGTGCAGCTCGACCTGGGGCGCGGGCAGGCGATCCAGGGTCTGCGGGTCACCCTGCGGTGCCTGGGCCTGCTGCGCCTGCCAGTTGCCGTAGGCCTTGTAGGCAATCACCCCGAGCGCCGCCAGGCCACCGTAGGTCAGCGCCTTGCCACCAAACTTGCGCGCGCTCTTGTTACCCAGCAACAGCCCCAGCGCCCCACCTGCCAGCGCGCCCTTACCGGCGCCACCACCCAGCACACTGCCCAGGCCGCCTTTGCCGGCACCGGACAACAGACCACCCAGGCCGCCGCCAGCCGATGAACCGCCCGCCTTGTTCTGCAGCAGGTCCTGGCCGGATTTGAGCAACTGATCGAGCAAACCGCGCGTATTCATTGATTGTTCTCCATATCGGGATGCAAATCAGAACACAGGCGGCGAACAAAAATTCCGCTATTGCAGCCGCGATATGCGACCAGATATTGCCGCTCAGCGCGGCGCCAGGTGGGCGATCATCAGCTGTACACTCTCGTTGCCACGAAACTCGTTGAGGTCGAGTTTGTAGGCCAGTTCGGCCCAGCGCACCGTGGGGTTGGGCCAGATCTCACGGTCGACGTTGAAGGCGATGGCGTCGAGTTGCATGCTGCCGCACTCGGTCTTGAGTACCAACTTGAGATGGCGCTCGCCGACCACCCGCTGGTTGACGATCTGGAACACGCCATGGAACAGCGGCTCGGGAAAATGCTGGCCCCAGGGCCCGGCATTGCGCAGCGCACGGGCCAGTTCCAGATGGAACTCGGTGACGCCGAGCTGGCCATCGGAGAGCAGGCGCCCGGTCAGGTCATCCTCACAGAGCTGACGGCGCACTTCGGCATCAAAGGCGGCGGCGAAAGCGCCGAAGTTTTCCTGCGGCAGCGACAACCCGGCCGCCATGGCATGGCCACCGAATTTGCTGATCAGTTGCGGGTGCCTGGCGGCCACCGCATCCAATGCATCGCGAATATGGAAACCCGGCACCGAGCGCGCCGAACCTTTGAGCACGCCCTCGCCGGCATCGGCAAAGGCAATGGTCGGGCGGTGGTAGCGTTCCTTGAGACGCGAGGCGAGGATGCCGATCACCCCCTGGTGCCAATCGGCCTCGAACAGGCACAGGCCGAACGGCATGTCATCCAGCGGCAGGTCCTTGAGCTGGGCCAGGGCTTCGCGCTGCATGCCCTGCTCGATGGCCTTGCGGTCCTGGTTCAGTTGGTCGAGCTGCACCGCCATGTCGCGGGCCAGGGCTTCGTCTTCGCAGAGCAGGCATTCGATGCCCAGGGCCATGTCATCCAGACGCCCGGCGGCATTCAAGCGTGGACCGAGGATAAAACCGAGGTCGGTGGAAGTGATGCGCCGGTGATCGCGCCCCGCCACCTCCAGAATCGCCCGCAAACCAGGCCGCGCCCGACCGGCACGGATGCGCGCCAGGCCCTGATGCACCAGGATGCGGTTATTGGCATCCAGCGGCACCACATCGGCCACGCTGCCCAGGGCCACCAGGTCGAGCAGCTCACCCAGATTCGGCTCCTGCCGCGTAGCGAACCAGCCCATCTCACGCAGGCGCGCGCGCAGCGCCAGCAGCACGTAGAACATCACACCGACGCCGGCCATGGCCTTGCTGGGGAAATCGCAACCCGGCTGGTTGGGGTTGACGATGGCATCGGCTGCCGGCAATTCAGCACCTGGCAAGTGGTGGTCGGTGACCAGCACGCGCAAGCCGGCGGCCTTGGCTGCGGCGACGCCGTCGACGCTGGAAATGCCGTTATCCACAGTGAGCAGCAGATCCGGCTGGCGCTCAAGCGCCACGGCGACGATCTCGGGGGTCAGGCCATAGCCGTATTCAAAGCGATTCGGCACCAGGTAATCGACATGGGCTGCGCCGAGCAGACGCAAGCCGAGCACGCCGACCGTGCTGGCGGTGGCACCGTCGGCATCGAAGTCGCCGACAATCAGGATGCGCTGACGCTGCTCCAGCGCCTCGACCAGCAACTGCACCGCCGCGTCGATACCCTTGAGCTGCTGATAGGGGATCAAGCGCGCCAGGCCCTTGTCCAGCTCCTCGGCGGATTGCACACCGCGGGCGGCATACAAACGGGTCAACAGCGGCGGCAGGTTGCCCAGGTCGGGCAGCGTAGCGGGAAGGGGGCGGGCTTCAATGCGCATGGGGGTTGTGTCTACCAGGTGAAAGGTCGCTCAGGTGAGCGCCGGCATTGGCGTGAATCAAGGACCCCAGCAACGCGCCAAGGCCCGCGCGGCTCAGCGTTCGCCCGCCAGCCATTGCATGGGGATCTCGTGCTGACCAAGCTCGTCGGTGACGAACAGCTCGCCGTCGCTGATCATCACGCTCCAGTTCAAGGCCCGCGGCATGTTCAGCGCCAGGCTGGCCAGCGCCTCCTGGTCCAGGGCCACGACGTTGATATTCTTCAGGCTGCGTACCGGGTCCAGGGCCTTGGTCTGCCACACGCGCAGGTTGCCGTAGGCCACCAGGCTGAACTTCTCGGTGCGCCGCGAACACCAGGTGATACGGTCGCTGTCTGGCTGGCCGACTTCGATCCAGTGCAGCACCCGGTCATCCAGGCTCTTTTCCCACAACGCCGGCTCGTCGACATCCGACAGGCCACGGCCAAACGCCAGGTGCTCGTGATAGAACAGGGCGTAGCCAATCAACCGTGCGGCCAGGCGTTCCTCGGTTTCCGACGGGTGTCGGGCCACGGTAAAACGCAGGCTCTCGTAGACACTGCGGTCCATGTCCGTGAGGTTCAGGTCGATTTTGTAGGTGGTGGACGGCTGTGCCATGGGTGAACTTCTTGATTGAGCGACGTAGCGCGCCAGTCTACCCCATGCGCGGTCTGCGGTCAGGCGGCCTGATCGGATGAACGCCTGACGCACCCTGTCGTCTACCCTGTACAGACCGGAGAACCACAGATGCCGACACCTCTACCCCCGCTGCCTGAGGATATCGCCCGCGCCGTACGCTTCGGCGAACGGGATTACGCCCTGCAGCGCCTGCGTGAGCACCTCAACCTGAGCGAAGCAGACGCCAGCGAACTGCTCAATCGTTACCAGGAAGACACCCCGCCGATTCGCTTACGCGGTGCCGGAATCATCCGCCGCAGCCCGCTCAATGCACTGGTGTGGCTGGCCTTCATCCTGATACTGGCCGTCGTCGGGCT
This sequence comes from Pseudomonas cuatrocienegasensis, assembly GCF_900110925.1. Taxonomy (GTDB): domain Bacteria; phylum Pseudomonadota; class Gammaproteobacteria; order Pseudomonadales; family Pseudomonadaceae; genus Aquipseudomonas; species Aquipseudomonas cuatrocienegasensis. The sequence continues at coordinate 429,218 of NZ_FOFP01000002.1, forward strand.
ACTCCTGAGCCGCTGAGCTATTAAAAGGCTAGCCTTGGCAGCGTCTCTGCAATGCGTATGATGCGGCGCTTTTGGACTGCCCCTGCATGCCCCTGCGCCGTACGCTTGTTCTGCTCTGCTCGCTTCTGTGTACCCCTGCTCTCGCCAATCCACCCACCAGCTTCAGCGCCGCCAAGAAAATTGGCTGGACCCTCTACGCCCGTCAGTCAGTCGAGTTCTACTGCGGCTGCAAATTCACCGGCACCCGCGTCGACCTCAAGAGCTGCGGCTACGTACCGCGCAAGAACGCTAACCGCGCCGCGCGCATCGAATGGGAGCATATAGTTCCAGCCTGGCAGATCGGTCATCAGCGCCAGTGCTGGCAGAACGGCGGGCGCAAGAACTGCAGCAAGAACGACAGCGTATTCCGCCGCGCCGAGGCCGACCTGCACAATCTGGTGCCGGCCATCGGCGAGGTCAATGGCGACCGCAGCAACTATGACTTCGCCTGGCTACCCCAGGCGCCCAACCAATACGGCGCCTGCCCCACAGTGGTCGACTTCAAGGCGCGCAAGGTCATGCCGCGCAAGGAGATACGCGGGATGATCGCGCGCACTTATCTGTACATGGGCGAGCGCTACAAGCTGCGCCTGTCGAAACAGAATCGCCAACTGTTCAGCGCCTGGCATAAGACCTATCCCGCGCAGCCGTGGGAGCGCCAGCGCAACCAGTTGATGAGCTGCGTAATGGGCTGGAGCAATCCCTATGTCGGCCCCTACGACAAAGCCGCTTGCCCACCGGCACAGACGTTGGTGCGACGTTGACGTTGCCCACGCACAAGAACGCCCTGCATCTGCCGGCTGTTTTAACGTCAATTCAGCTCCTGTAGGAGCGAATTTATTCGCGAATGAATTCGTTCCACAGATGCAGCAGCTAATACACATAACCAAGAAAAAGGCCGGTCTCTTGCGAGTACCGGCCTTGTTCATCACTGTTTGAGTTACAGCGGCTTACCACGGTTGCCATGATTGGCGACAAAGGCCTGCACGGTCAGCAGGTCATTGGCCAGCACGGTGCAGCGCTCGTCGCGCTCGAACAGGTCAGCCAGGTGCGCCGGCAGCTCCAGTTCGTTGGCCACCCCGGCTTTTTCCACCGCCTCGGGGAATTTGACCGGGTGGGCGGTGCCGAGGATCACCATGGGCACGGCCAGGCTGCGCCGGCACTCGCGCGCAGCACGCACGCCGATAGCCGTGTGCGGGTCGAGCAGCTCGCCGGACTCGGCCAGAACCTGGGCGATGGTCTCGCTGGTCTGCTCGTCGCTGACCGCCAGGGAATCGAACAGCTTGCGCGCTTCGGTCCAGCGGTCTTGCTCGACGCTGAAACCGCCACCCTGCTTGAAGTTGGCCATCAGCTCGGCAATCGCCGCGCCGTTGCGGCCGTGCAGGTCGAACAGCAGACGCTCGAAATTCGAGGAGACCATGATGTCCATCGACGGCGACAGGGTCGGATACAGGTCGCCCTTGACGTACTGATTGCCGCTCATAAAGCGGTGCAGAATGTCGTTGCGGTTGGTCGCGACGATCAGTTGGCTGATCGGCAGGCCCATGTTACGCGCCAGGTAGCCAGCGAAGATGTCGCCAAAGTTACCGGTCGGCACCGAGAACGCCACGGAACGCGCCGGCCCGCCGAGCTGCAGGGCGGCGTGAAAGTAGTAGACGATCTGGGCCATGATCCGCGCCCAGTTGATCGAGTTGACCGCCACCAAACGGGTGCCCTTGAGGAAGCCCTGGTCGGCGAAGCTGGCCTTGACCATTTCCTGGCAGTCGTCGAAGTTACCTTCGATGGCGATGTTGTGGATATTCTCGCCGAAGATGGTCGTCATCTGCCGACGCTGCACCTCGGACACGCGCTGGTGCGGGTGCATGATAAAGATGTCGACATTCTCGCAGGCCTTGCAGCCTTCGATGGCAGCCGAGCCGGTATCGCCCGAGGTGGCGCCCATGATCACCACACGCTCGTTGCGCTTGGCCAGCACGTAATCGAGCAGGCGGCCGAGCAACTGCAGGGCAAAGTCCTTGAACGCCAGGGTCGGGCCGTGGAACAGCTCCAGTACCCATTCGTTGCCATTGAGCTGGCGCAGTGGCGCCACGGCATTGTGAGCGAACACACCATCGGCGCCGGTCGCATATGTCTGTTCGAGGATCTGCTTGAAATCGGCGTCCGGAATACTGCCGGTAACGAACGGGCGCATCACCCGGAAGGCCAGCTCGTGGTACGGCAGGCCAGCCCAGGACGCGATTTCTTCCTGGGTGAAGCGCGGCAGATTTTCCGGCACATAGAGGCCGCCATCGGTCGCCAGACCGGCCAGCAGCACATCTTCAAAATTGAGGGCCGGTGCCTGGCCGCGGGTGCTGATATAACGCATGACTACTTCCTCAGACCAGTTGCTCGACGCGGATGCGCACGACAGGACCAACCACGTCGTCCAGGGCCTCCAGGGCGCTGATCGCCTCATTGATATGCACTTCGAGCACGCGATGGGTGACCAGGATCATCGGCACCAGGCCATCGTGCTCCTCGGCCTCCTTCTGCATGATCGACTCGATATTGATACCGCGCCCGGAAAGAATGCTCGCCACCTGGGCCAGCACGCCGGGGCGGTCCTTGGCCTGAATGCGCAGGTAGTAAGCGCTCTCGCAGGCACTGATCGGCAGGATCGGGTGCTCGGATAGCGCATCGGGCTGGAAGGCCAGATGCGGTACGCGGTTGCTCGGGTCAGCAGTTAGCGCGCGGACCACGTCGACCAGATCAGCGACCACCGAAGAAGCGGTCGGCTCCATACCAGCGCCGGCACCGTAATACAGGGTGCTACCGGCGGCATCGCCGTTGACCATCACCGCGTTCATCACGCCGTTGACGTTGGCGATCAGGCGATCGGCAGGGATCAGCGTCGGGTGCACGCGCAGCTCGATTCCTGCGTCGGTACGCCGGGCCACACCCAGGTGCTTGATGCGGTAGCCCAGCGCTTCGGCATAGTTCACGTCAGCGGTGGTCAGCTGGGTGATGCCTTCGGTATAGGCCTTGTCGAACTGCAGCGGGATGCCGAAGGCAATGGACGCCAGGATGGTCAGCTTGTGCGCCGCATCGATGCCTTCGACGTCGAAGGTTGGATCGGCTTCGGCATAACCCAGCGCCTGTGCTTCCTTGAGCACGTCGTCGAAGGCACGGCCTTTTTCGCGCATCTCACTGAGAATGAAGTTGCCGGTGCCGTTGATGATGCCGGCCAGCCAGTTGATGCGGTTGGCCGCCAGACCTTCGCGAATCGCCTTGATCACCGGAATACCACCGGCCACCGCCGCTTCAAAGGCGACGATCACACCCTTCTCGCGGGCCTTGGCGAAGATCTCATTGCCGTGCACGGCGATCAGCGCCTTGTTCGCGGTAACCACGTGCTTGCCATTGTCGATGGCTTTAAGCACCAGTTCCTTGGCCAGGGTGTAACCACCGATCAGCTCGACCACTATGTCGATTTCAGGGTTGTTGACCAGCTCGAACGCATCGCTGGTCATGCTAATACCGGTCGTATCGTACTGCGGCTTGGGCGAACGAATAGCAATCTGGGCAACTTCAATACCGCGCCCTGCGCGCCGGGTAATTTCCTCGGCATTACGCTTGAGTACATTCAACGTACCGCCACCGACGGTACCGAGCCCACAGATGCCTACTTTGACCGGTTTCACACTGAACTCCCATCTGCACTGCGTAAAACGGCCGGAGCATGCTCCGGCCGTGGAATAAAAGAGCCGCACCTTACGAAGCGGCTGTTTAATAGTCAATTGGCGGGGCGGGGTCTGAGCGAAGGAAACGGGAACAGACCCAAGGCCTCACTGCGCGTCGAGCGCCAGCTTGGCCAACTGCGGCGCAGGCTGGTAACCGGGGATCATCTTGCCATTGGCTAGGACGATGGCCGGCGTGCCACTGACACCAATCATCTGTCCCAGCTCGTACTGCTTGGCCACCGGGTTGTCGCACTGCGCGGTATCGACGCTCTGACGATTCTTCGCCCGGTTCATCGCCGACTGTTTGTCCTTGGCGCACCAAACGTTGACCAGCTCCTGTGCCGCCGGGCTATTCAGCCCCTGACGCGGGAACGCCACATAACGGACTTCGACGCCAAGGCGGTTAAGTTCCGGCACTTCGCTGTGCAGTTTCTGGCAATAACCGCAATCGGTGTCGGTAAACACAGTGATATGGGTCTTGGGCTTATCGGCACCAAATACCACCATATCCTTGGCTGGAATGGCATCGATCACCTTGGCGATGCCCCGCCCCTCTTCCTGCTCGGTCAGGTTGACCGCTTTGCCATCCTTGAACTGGAACAGATAACCCTGCAGCAGGAACTGGCCATCGGCACTGGCATACAGTTGACGGCCACCGGTGAGCTGAACCTGATAAACCCCTGGCATCGGGCTCTCGGCAATGGCCTCGATCGGCAGGTCGGGCTGGATCGACTGCAGGTTCTTGCGGATCGCCTGATCAGGATCGGCAGCCAGGACAATACTGCTGGCGAGGCCCAGGGCCGCGACGGCGAAAAGACGGGAAACGCGCATGAAAACTCCTGTCGAGCGACGGACTGTCGAAGATGGACAAAGCCTACCATAGAAGCACCCAAACACCGACCGCAGGCGGGTAGGCGGTTCTCTTAGCCGCGCGGGTGGTGCTGGCTGTGCAGGGCTTGCAAACGGGCACGGGCGACATGGGTGTAGATTTGCGTAGTCGACAAATCACTGTGGCCGAGCAACAGCTGCACCACCCGTAAATCCGCCCCATGGTTGAGCAGGTGCGTGGCAAAGGCATGGCGCAGGGTATGGGGCGACAAGCTGCTGGCAATCCCGGCCACCCGCGCATGCAGCTTGATCCGGTGCCAGAAGGTCTGCCGGGTCATCTGCTCGCCGCGCAGGCTGGGAAACAACACATCGCTGGGCCGCCCGGCCAACAGCAACGCCCGCGCCTCGCGCTGATAACGCTCCAGCCACTCGATGGCCTCCTCGCCCAACGGCACCAGGCGCTCCTTGCTGCCCTTGCCAAATACACGCAGCACACCCTGGCGCAAATTGACCTGCTCCAGCGTCAACCCGGTCAGCTCGCTGACGCGCAAGCCGCAGGCGTAAAGCACCTCAAGCATCGCCCGGTCGCGCATACCCAACGGATCATCGGTATCCGGCGCGGCCAGCAATGCGTCAACATCGGCCTCGGACAACGACTTGGGCAATGGCCGACCCAACTGCGGCAAATCAACCTGCAGGGTCGGGTCCACAGCGATCACGCCTTCGCGCAGGAGAAAACGGTAAAAGCCGCGCAACCCAGAGATCATCCGCGCCGTGGAGCGCGCCTTGTAGCCCTCATTGACCCGCCAGGCCAGATGATCGAGGATCACCGCGCGCTCTGCCGTGGCCAGCTCGACACCACGCTCCTGCAACCAGCCGTTGAACAGCGCCAGGTCACTGCGGTAGGCCGCACGAGTGTGAACGGACAAGCCTTTCTCCAGCCACAAGGCCTCGAGAAAGCGATCTATGAGCGGGTGATCAATAGCCGACATACAGGTCTCCGCGTACCCCGTGCCCCAGAAACGAAAAAAGCAGCCCGTAGGCTGCTTTTTTCCGAAAACCGAACCTTAGCCCAGTTTTTCCTTGATGCGTGCTGCCTTGCCGGACAGGTCGCGCAGGTAGTACAGCTTGGCTTTACGAACGTCACCGCGACGCTTCACAGCCAGGCTGTCGACCAGCGGGCTGTAGGTCTGGAAAGTACGCTCGACGCCGACACCGTTGGAGATTTTGCGAACGGTGAATGCGCTGTTCAGGCCGCGATTACGCTTGGCGATTACTACGCCTTCGAAAGCCTGCAGACGCTGACGGTCACCTTCTTTCACTTTAACCTGAACGACGATGGTGTCGCCCGGTGCGAAAGTCGGGATCTCTTTGCTCATCTGCTCAGCTTCGATCTGCTGAATGATCTTGTTGGTCATGCTGCGCTCCTAAGACAGGCAATCAGGCCTGCCATCGATACGTTAACTATCGTCCCGCTGGCGGATGTATTCCTCCAGCAGCTTCTTCTCTTCTCCAGAAAGCGAGCGGCTTTCCAGAAGATCGACGCGTCGTTCGTAGGTCCGACCAAGGGACTGCTGCAAACGCCAGCGCCGGATGTGTTTGTGGTTACCGCTAAGCAGCACCTCGGGAACACGTTTATCCGCATACACCTCCGGGCGGGTGTAGTGCGGGCAGTCGAGCAAGCCGTCCGTAAAGGAGTCTTCCTCGGCCGAGGCTGCATGACCCAATGCACCAGGCAAAAGGCGCGTTACCGCATCGATCAGCACCATGGCCGGCAGCTCACCGCCAGACAGGACGTAATCCCCGATCGACCATTCTTCATCCACATGCGCCTCAATAAAGCGCTCGTCGATGCCTTCGTAGCGGCCGGCGATCAGGATCAACGCATCCTCGTTCGCCAGCTCGCGTACTGCCGCCTGCGTCAGCGGGCGACCTTGCGGCGACAGATAAATCACCTTCGCGGCTCCACCTGTGGCCTGCTTGGCATTGAGCAAAGCATCCTCAAGCGGCTTGATCTTCATTACCATGCCGGGGCCGCCACCGAAGGGGCGATCATCGACCGTATGATGACGATCAGTGGTGTAGCTGCGCGGGTTCCAGCAGGTCAATTGCAACAACCCCTGTTTCACCGCACGGCTGGTGATGCCGTAATCACTAATGGCAGCAAACATTTCCGGGAACAGCGTGATGACGTCTACGCGCAGATTCGGCATCAGGCTTAGAAGTCCGCATCCCAGTCGACCTGCATCTCGCCAGCGGCCAGGTCAATCGACAGCACACATTGCCCGGTATAGGGCAACAGGCGTTCACGATCATCCAGGCTGCCCGCACAGGGCTTGACCACCATTACATCGTTGGCACCAGTCTCAAACAGATGGTCGATAGTGCCGAGCAATTGCCCTGCCTGATCAATGACCTTGAGACCTTCCAGCTGATACCAGTAAAACTCGCCATCGCTCAGATCAGGCAACTGGCTGCGCGGAACACAGATCTCGAAGCCGGCGTAGGTACGCGCCACTTCACGATCATCAAGCCCCTTGAGCTTTGCTACCAGAACCTTGCCTTGCAAGCGTCCACTGGCTAATTCGACCTGCTTTACCTCGTGGTCACGCCGAAGCGTCCAGCGAGGATAATCGAGCACGTTGGTCAAAGGATCGGTAAAGGAATACACCTTCACATCCCCTTTTATGCCATGCACCGAAACAATCTTGCCGAGTACGACGAGGTCTTCGGCGGGAGCTGGCGACATGCTCATAAGGATGCTTAGGCAGCAGCCTTAGCAGCTTCCTTGAGCAGCTGAGCAACGCGCTCAGACGGCTGTGCACCCTGGGCGAGCCAGTAAGTGGCGCGTTCCTGGTCAACGGACAGCTTGATTTCTGCGCCGGTAGCAACCGGGTTGAAGAAACCAATACGCTCGACGAAGCGACCATCGCGCGCATTGCGGCTGTTGGTCACGGTCAGGTGGTAAAAGGGGCGCTTTTTAGAGCCGCCACGGGCAAGACGGATGGTTACCATTGAACTTCGTTCCTGTAGTCGGTGCTGCAAAACTGAAATGCACGCATAGGGCACTAGGCCCGAAAGGCCGCATATTCTAAGGATTATCCGGACATTTGCAAATGTCTTTTTCGACCAGCCGGATAGGTGGGACCCGGCGCAGCATGCGCCGGTTTGATATCAACGCTTGGGCAACCCGCCAAGACCGCCGGGCAGCATGCCGCCCATACCGCGCATCATCTTGGCCATGCCGCCCTTGGCGGTGAATTTCTTCATCATCTTCTGCATCTGTTTGTGCTGCTTGATCAGCCGACCGATGTCCTGCACCTGAGTGCCCGAGCCCATGGCGATGCGGCGCTTGCGCGACCCGCTGATCAGCTCAGGGTCACGGCGCTCGGCCGGGGTCATCGAGTTGATGATCGCCTCCATCTGCTTGAACTGCTTCTCGGCCGCGCCCTGGGCGCCGCCCATCTGCGCCAGATTGACGCCGCCCATCTGCGGCAGCTTGTCCATCAGGCCACCGAGACCGCCCATGCTTTTCATCTGGATCAGCTGATCGCGGAAGTCTTCAAGGTCGAAGCCCTTGCCTTTCTTCAGCTTGTTGGTGAGCTTCTGCGCCTTGTCCCGATCCAGGGTCTGCTCAGCCTGCTCGATCAGGCTGAGCACGTCACCCATGCCAAGGATGCGCGAAGCGATACGGTCCGGGTGGAAGGGTTCGAGCGCGTCGCTCTTCTCGCCCATACCGATAAATTTGATCGGCTTGCCGGTGATATGGCGCACCGACAGGGCCGCACCACCACGCGCATCACCGTCGACCTTGGTCAGCACCACGCCGGTCAGCGGCAACGCGTCATTGAAGGCCTTGGCCGTATTGGCCGCATCCTGACCGGTCATGGCGTCAACCACGAACAGCGTTTCCGCCGGCTTGACCGCGGCATGCAGCGCCTGAATCTCGGCCATCATCTCGGCATCGATGGCCAGGCGACCGGCGGTATCCACCAGCACCACATCAATGAACTTGAGCTTGGCTTCACGGATTGCCGCTTCCGCGATCGCGATCGGCTTCTGGCTGATATCGGAGGGGAAGAAGGTCACACCCACTTCAGCAGCCAGGGTTTCCAGCTGCTTGATCGCGGCAGGCCGGTAAACGTCGGCCGAAACCACCATCACGGTCTTTTTCTTACGCTCCTTGAGGAAGCGCGCCAGCTTGCCCACGGTGGTGGTCTTGCCCGCACCCTGCAGACCGGCCATCAGCACCACGGCCGGCGGCGTGACATTCAGCGCGAGGTCTTCGTTGGCCGCACCCATCAGACCTTCCAGCTCGGCCTGGACGATTTTCACAAAGGCCTGGCCGGGTGTCAGGCTGCGCGACACTTCGGTGCCGACCGCGCGATCCCGGACCTTATTGACGAAGTCCTTGACCACCGGCAGCGCGACGTCTGCTTCGAGCAGCGCCATGCGCACTTCGCGCAGCGTGTCCTTGATATTGTCTTCGGTCAGCTTGGCCTTGCCAGTGACGTTTCGCAGGCTCTGCGAGAGGCGATCTGTCAGATTTTCGAACATGCAGGTTCCTTTCAGGCCGACGGCCGAGGCGGTGGTCATGCAGCAAGCCGCAGATTATAACCAACTGCCCGCCCCACCGACACCGCCAGCAGTCTTTCGTCAATTCGGCAGCTATGCCACACTCAGGCCTTTCGGGCTCGCCTCTCCAGGATTTATGCACCCTTTGTTCCCCAGCCTCGCGGCTGCCTGCCTGTATTTCGGCGCCACCGCCTACCAGGGCCGCCACCTGATCCGTCGCAGCACACCCGACAAACGCCTATTGGCCATCCTCGGCGTGCTCGCCCTGCTGCTGCATGGCGCCAGCCTTTATATGCAGATGCTCAATAGCGCCGGCATGACCCTGGACTTTTTCAATGCCGCCAGCCTGATCGCCTTTGCCGTCATCGCTCTGATCCTGCTGGCCTGCCGCAACCTGCCAGTGGACAACCTGCTGCTGCCGCTCTTCCCGCTCGGCGCCCTGACCACGCTGCTGGCCCAGTTCATGCCATCAGGCACGCTCCAGCCGCTGGATGAAGAGCCGGGCATTCTGGCGCACATCCTGCTGTCGATCATGGCCTACGGCATGCTGACCATTGCGGTGTTTCAGGCGTTGTTACTGCTTTTGCAGGATCACCAACTCAAGCACAAGCACCCCTCCGGGCTGATTCGCAACTTCCCTCCCCTGCAAACCATGGAAAGCCTGCTGTTCGGTTTTCTCTGGGCAGGCTGGGCGCTGCTCTCGCTGTCGCTGCTCTCCGGCGCGTTGTTTATCGACGATCTGTTCGCCCAGCATCTGGTGCACAAGACCATCCTCTCGTGCTTTGCCTGGGTGGTGTTCGCGGTGCTGCTCTGGGGCCGCCACCAACTCGGCTGGCGTGGCCACAAGGCGATTCGCTGGACCCTGGCCGGCTTCTGCCTGCTGATGCTGGCCTACTTCGGTAGCAAGCTGGTCCGTGAATTCATCCTGCACATCTAATTCAAGCCCAAAGGCATTTTCGTGGACAACGCACACCCTGGCTTTCTGATCGGCCTGCTGATCTTTCTGCTGGCCTGCTCGGCATTCTTTTCCAGCTCCGAGACCGGCATTCTCAGCCTCAACCGCTACCGCCTACGCCACATGGCCAAAGAAGGACACCGCGGGGCCAAGCGCGTCAGCGCCCTGCTCAGCCGCCCAGACCGGTTGCTGGGCACCATTCTGATCGGCAACAACTTCGTCAACATTCTCGCCTCCTCGATCGCCACCGTTCTGGCGATCAAGCTGTACGGCGAAGCCGGGATCGCCATCGCCACCCTGGGCCTGACCATCGCCCTGCTGATCTTTGGCGAAATCACCCCCAAGACCCTGGCCGCCCTGCACCCGGAAAAAGTCGCCTACCCGGCCAGCCTGCCGCTGCAAGTGCTGCTAAAGCTGTTCTACCCGCTGGTGATTTCCCTCGGCTGGATCAGCAACGGTCTGCTGCGCCTGCTCGGGGTGGATCCGGCGAGCAAAAGCAATGACGCACTGACCACCGAGGAGCTGCGCAGCGTGGTGCGTGAGTCTGGCCATGAGCTGCCGAAGAACCGCCAGAGCATGCTGCTGGGCATCCTCGATCTGGAGCGGGTCACGGTCAACGACATCATGATCCCGCGCAACGAGGTAATCGGCATCAACCTGCAGGACGACCTGACGACCATCATCGACCAGCTGCGCACCACGACCCACACCCGCCTGCCGGTATTCGAACAGGACATCAACCAGATCAAGGGCATCGTGCACATGCGCCAGCTGGCCCGGCTGCTGACTCACGATCAGTTAACCAAGGAGTCGTTGCTGGCGACTTGCAGCGAGCCCTACTTCGTCCCGGAAAGCACACCGCTGTCGACCCAGCTGTTCAACTTCCAGAAACAGAAGCGGCGCATCGGCATTGTGGTCGACGAATACGGTGACGTGATTGGTATCGTCACCCTGGAAGATATCCTCGAAGAGATCGTCGGCGACTTCAATAATCAGGACACCCTGCGCAGCCCCGACATCCACCCTCAGGAAGACGGCACCCAGGTCATCGACGGCGCGGCCTATATTCGCGAGATCAACAAGGCGCTTGGCTGGCACCTGCCAATCGACGGCCCCAAGACCCTCAACGGCCTGATCACCGAAGCCATGGAGAGCATTCCGGAAAGCGCGGTGTGCTTGAAGATCGGCGGCTATCGCCTGGAGATTCTGCAGTCATCGGATAACCGGGTAAAAAGCGTGCGCGCCTGGAAAGCCACTGACAAACTCAGCAGTGACGAGCCAGACGAGCAGCAGGACTAAGCCTCCGGCAACGCCAGCTGTGCCGCCAGACCTTGAGCCCAGGCTCGATAACCTGCTGCCGACGGATGAAAGCCGTCGAGCGCCAGGTAATCACCCTGAAACGGCAGCTCCAGCGCCAAGTGCTGCGCCGCCTCGCTGAGCGCGACCTCACGCGCTACAGCATCGAGCAGGCGAGCCCTGGCACCCAACACCTGCCGCAACAGCCATGGCAACGCGCGAAAATGCTGCAGCGGCGGCACCGCCGTGAGCGCGACCTGCTGGCCGCCCTGCCCCAACGCCTGGCACAAGCAAAGCAACGCCTGCCGCCATGCGTCAATAGAAGTCAGTTGGGTGCTGTCGTTAACCCCGAAGACCAGCACCACCCAATCCGCGGCGATGCCCTGCGCTTCAGGTAACAGGCGACTGACGGCTTGGCCGGCAGTCAGGCCGTTCTCTCCGCAAAGCTGCCACAGCACCGGACGCTGCAGACGCTCAGCCAACGCGCGCGCCAACTGCGCCGCCAGCGCGTCATCCAGCTGTTCGACACCCACACCGACGACGGGTGACTCGCCCACTAGCAGCACGCGCAAAGGCCTGCCTGGATGCTCAGTACCCACGGCGCCCTGTCGGGCACCGGCAGCCGCCGGCAGGCGCAAAGCCTGCCGGCGAGTGACCAGTGCCAGCGGGATAAGCACGGGCAGCAATGGCAGGGTCAGCGCCCACCAGCGTGCCGCCCGCCAGCGGCTCACAGCTCGACGTTGACCGCCTGCGCCGCGCGGGTTGCCTTGGCCCGTGCGGTCTCCAGCGAAGTGTCCCGCGCCAGGGCCACACCCATGCGGCGCTGGCCACTGACCTCGGGCTTGCCGAACAGACGCAGCGCCGTATCCGGCTCGGCCAGCGCCGCACTGAGGTTGCCGAAGCTCACTTGCTGCGACTCACCCTCGACCAGCACTACGGCTGAGGCCGATGGGCCATGCTGGCGAATCACCGGGATCGGCAGGCCGAGAATCGCCCGGGCATGCAGGGCGAACTCGGAGAGGTCCTGAGAAATCAGGGTCACCAGACCGGTGTCGTGGGGGCGCGGCGAAATCTCGCAGAACCACACCTGGTCGCCCTTGACGAACAGCTCGACGCCGAACAGGCCACGGCCACCCAGGGAGCCGGTCACGGCCAGGGCAATGCGCTCGGCTTCGGCCTGGGCCTTGGGGCTCATTGGTTGCGGCTGCCAGGACTCCTGGTAGTCGCCCTTGACCTGACGATGGCCGACCGGCGCGCAGAAGGTGGTACCGCCGGCATGACGCACGGTCAGCAAGGCGATCTCGTAATCGAAATCGATAAAGCCTTCAACAATCACCCGACCCTTACCCGCGCGACCACCGGCCTGCGCATAGTCCCAGGCGTGCTGCAGGTCGGCAGCGCTCTTGAGCACCGACTGGCCCTTGCCCGAGGAACTCATGATCGGCTTGATCAGGCACGGATAGCCGATGGCCTCGACCGCCGCCTGGCACTCCTCGAACGAATCGGCAAAACGATACGGCGAGGTCGGCAGACCGAGCTCTTCAGCGGCCAGGCGGCGAATGCCTTCACGGTTCATGGTCAGCTGTGCGGCACGGGCGCTGGGGATCACGGTGTAGCCTTCGTTCTCCAGCTCAACCAGCGTCGCCGTGGCGATGGCTTCGATTTCCGGCACGATGTAGTGCGGTTTTTCCAGCTCGATCACCGCGCGCAGCGCGGCGCCGTCGAGCATGTTGATCACGTGGCTGCGATGCGCCACTTGCATGGCCGGCGCGTTGGCGTAACGGTCCACGGCGATCACTTCAACGCCGAGGCGCTGCAGCTCGATCACCACTTCCTTACCCAGCTCGCCAGAGCCACAGAGCAATACACGGGTCGCGCTCGGCGACAGCGGGGTTCCGATACGGGGCATACACAGGTTCCTTGATGGGCAGTAAAAGATGGGCCGACTAGGCCCAGGAATCAGTCAAACGAATGGGACAGCGCACAGCACTCACAAGAGGATGCCCTTGGCTTCGGCACGCTGGTGACAGCGCTGCAACACCTCACGCCGCTCGGGGTTGTCCATGCGCCCCCAGCGGGTAATTTCCGCCACGTTGCGCTGGCAACCGATACAGATGTCGTCCTCATCCAGCGCGCAGACATGCACGCAGGGCGAGGCCACCGGACGCTCTTCGCTCATGCCTCGTCCTGCTCCTGCAGTTCGCGAGCATAGCGCTCGGCGTTGTGTACGTAGTGCGCGGCGCTGGCTTCGAGCATCTTGCGCTGCGCCTCAGTAAGTTCGCGCACGACCTTGCCGGGCGAGCCGACCACCAGCGAGCCATCGGGTATTTCCTTGCCTTCGGCGATCAGGGTATTAGCACCGATGATGCAGTACTTGCCGATTTTCGCGCCGTTGAGCACCACGGCGTTGATGCCGATCAGGCTGTAATCACCGACGCTGCAGCCGTGCAGCATCGCGTTGTGGCCCACGGTGACGCCCTTGCCAAGGGTCAGCGGGTAGCCCATATCGGTGTGCATGACGCTGCCGTCCTGCACATTGCTGTGCTCGCCGATATGGATCAGCTCGTTGTCGCCGCGCAACACGGCGTTGAACCAGACACTGGCGCCGGCCTCGAGGCGCACCTTGCCCACCAGGGTGGCGTTGGGCGCGACCCAGCTGTCGGGATGGGTGTCGACCTGCGATTGTCCCAGGCGATACTTCATGGATGCTTCCTCGGCTCAGCTCAGCGTAATGAAATGCGCAGGCGGGCGATGCAGCTCGATGCCGGCGTCGTAGACCAGGTTGACCAACTCGACCAGCATGATCGCCGTCAGCCCCCAGATTTTATAGTCGCCGTAGCGATAGCTGGGCACATACCAACTGTGGCCCTGGTAATCGATACGGTGGGTGGTTTCGCGCACGTCTTCGCAGAAGAACGCCAGCGGCACGGAAAACACCGCGGCAATTTCGCCGTCGTTCGGCTGATACTCGACAAAGTCCGGGACCAGGCCAACATAGGGCGTGACCTGGATGCCATGGCGCGACACCAGCGTACTCAACGGCCCGACTACCTCGACCAGCCCTGGCGGCAAACCGATTTCCTCTTCGGCTTCGCGCAAGGCGGTGCGGATCAGGTCCGGGTCTTCCGGGTCGCGCCGACCGCCGGGAAAGGCAACCTCACCGCCGTGGGTCGACAACCCGCTGGCCCGCAGGGTGAGCACCACCTCGGGTGCATCGCTGCGCGTGATCGGCACCAGCACCGCCGCTTCCGGAAAGTTCCCGTCGGTCCCCAGCAGCCGTGGGCTGTAACCGCGCACGCGGTGGAGCAGCTCATCGAGCATGATCGTTCTCGCTTTTTTTCTGCCTCGGATGATGGCATGAAAGCAGCGCGACACCCAAGCCCCACGCTACCTCTAGCCCACCCACAGCGCTTGCCGAGCAGCCCGGCGCACGCCAAGATAGCGACCAGCAAAGAGGACTCCCGATGAAATTCTGCAGCCAGTGCGGCAGCCCCGTCAGCCAGTCGATCCCCAAGGGAGACAACCGGCTGCGCCATGTCTGCAACCAATGCGCGACCATCCACTACGAGAACCCGCGCATCGTCGCCGGCTGCTTACCGGTATGGCGTGATCAGGTGCTGCTGTGTCGCCGCGCCATTGAGCCGCGCCGAGGCTACTGGACCTTGCCCGCCGGCTTTATGGAAAACGGCGAGACCGTCGAGCAGGCCGCCGCCCGTGAAACCCACGAGGAAGCCTGCGCGCGGGTGCAGGCACTGAGCCTGTACACACTCTTCGACCTGCCGCACATCAACCAGGTGTACATGATCTTTCGCGCCGAGCTGGTCGACCTGGATTTCGCCGCGGGGGAAGAGAGCCTGGAGGTGCGCCTGTTCGAGGAGCATGAAATCCCCTGGCGCGAGCTGGCCTTCCCCACCATCGGCCGGACCCTGGAATGCTACTTCGCCGACCGCCCACACCAGCACTACCCCGTGCGCAACGAACCGCTGGCTGCGCTGCGCGCCCACAGCAACATCCCCCTCTGAACGGAATCGCGTCAATGCGCTGGCTGCTTGCCCTGCTCTGCCTCACCCTGACCCCGGTGGCTATCGCCAGTAGTCCGGCCACGCCGCCAATCGACAAGGTTCTGGTGATCAAGTCCGAACGCGTGCTGCACCTGATCCACGCCGATCAGCCGGTCAAGTCTTACCGGGTCTCGCTGGGCAAACAGCCCACCGGCGCCAAACAGCGCGAGGGCGACCTGCGCACCCCGGAAGGCTATTACTGGATCGACTGGCGCAAGCCGAGCGACAACTACCAGCTGTCGCTGCACATCTCCTACCCCAACGCCCGCGATCAGGTGCGGGCCAAGGCCGAAGGTGTGCCGCCGGGCGGCATGATCATGATTCATGGCACCCCGGTGGACGAGGAATACCCCGAATGGTTCTTCCACACCCTGGACTGGACCGAAGGCTGCATCGCCATGAAGAACGCCGACATGCGTGAAGTCTGGTCGCTGGTCAAGGATGGCACGCTGATCGAGATTCGCCCCTGAAGGGGCTGGCGCATCAGGGACGATGCGCCGAGCAGACTTACACCAGAGTCATCAAGGCTTCGCGGCTGAAGGGCTTGATGTCCTGCTCGCGGCCATCGCGCACCTTGACCGCCCAATCCGGGTCGACCAGCAGCGCACGACCGACTGCCACCAGGTCGAACTCCTCACGGTTCAAGCGCTCCAGCAGGTTCTCCAGGCTCGCCGGCTCAGCCACCTTGTCGGTGTTGACCATAAACTGCAGGAACTCGCCATCCAGGCCGACGCTGCCTACGGTAATGGTCGGTTTGCCGGTCAGTTTGCGCGTCCAGCCGGCCAGGTTGAGGTCAGAGCCCTCGAACTCCGGCTCCCAGAAACGCCGCGTGGAGCAATGGAAAATATCCACCCCGGCATCGGCAAGCGGCTTAAGGAAAGCGCCCAGGGCTTCCGGGGTTTCCACCAGGCGGGCGCTGTAGTCCTGCTGCTTCCACTGGGAAAAGCGCAAGATGATTGGGAAGTCAGGGCCAACCGCGGCCCGCACGGCCCGCACCAGCTCGATGGCAAAGCGCGAGCGCTGGGCCAGGTCGCCGCCGTATTCGTCCGTGCGCTGGTTGCTGCCAGCCCAGAAGAACTGGTCGACCAGGTAGCCGTGGGCGCCGTGGATTTCCACACCGTCCATACCGATGGCCTGGGCATCCTTGGCCGCCTGGGCGAATGCAGCGATGACCTCGTCGATGTCGGCTTTACTCATGCCGTGCACCACCACCTGACCATCCTTGAGCTTTTCGCACGGGCCGTAGCCAGGCACGCTGGCATCCGGTTCGGTACCCAGCTTGCGCACATTACCCACATGCCACAGCTGCGGGACGATCTTGCCGCCCTCGGCGTGCACGGCCTCGACCACCTGCTTCCAGCCAGCCAGAGCATCTTCGCCATAGAAGCGCGGCACATTCGGGTAGCCGTTAGCAGCCTTGTGACCCACGGTGGTGCCTTCGGTAACGATCAGGCCGACACCAGCGGCGGCACGCCGACGGTAGTACTCGACGACTTTGGCGTTGGGCACGCCGCCGGGTGAGAAAGAGCGCGTCATGGGCGCCATCACCACACGGGTCGGCAGCGTCAGCGCACCCAGGCTGAAGGGTTGGAACAGGGCTTTTACCGGATCAGTCATCATCAGTCCTTTCGCCAGCCAGCAGGCCGGTCGCTTCGTCGATGGGGTCAAGTGCACGCAGGCAGGCGGCCGTGGAGGCCGGCAGTGATCAGCACGTAAAGGGCGGGAGACCGCCGTTCATGGCTCTGAGCATAGGGCCGCGGCACGGTCTGCGCCCAGCACTATTGA
The DNA here is from genome assembly GCF_900110925.1 of Pseudomonas cuatrocienegasensis. Classification (GTDB taxonomy): domain Bacteria; phylum Pseudomonadota; class Gammaproteobacteria; order Pseudomonadales; family Pseudomonadaceae; genus Aquipseudomonas; species Aquipseudomonas cuatrocienegasensis. The sequence goes on from NZ_FOFP01000002.1 coordinate 446,476, forward strand.
TAGCAGTGATCGGCAGGCAGAAGCTCGGCTGGCGGCAAGCATCCAGGCAGCTGCGGCCTGGATTCGCCTGCGAAGCTGCAGGCGAACGGCGTAGAAATCAGCCGAGGGCTTTTTCGATGGCCTGGATCAGCGCTGGGTCATCCGGGGTAGTACGCGGCGAGAAACGCGCCAGCACTCGCCCATCCTGACCGACAAGAAACTTTTCGAAGTTCCAGGTGATGTCGCCAGGAAACTCCGCGCCCTCGCCTGCCAGCAGGCGATACAACGGATGCCGCCCGGGGCCGTTGACCTCCAGCTTGCTGCTCAACGGGAAGCTGACCCCGTAATTGAGGCTGCAGAAGGCCTGGATTGCCTCCTCGCTGTCCGGTTCCTGACCCGCGAACTGGTTGCACGGCAGGCCGAGTACGCTGAAACCCTGATCACGGTATTGCTGGTGGAGCTTTTCCAGACCGGCATACTGAGGCGTCAGGCCGCACTTGGACGCCACATTGACCACCAGCAACACCTGCCCCTTGAAGGGTGCGAGAGGCAGATCCTGGCCATCCAGCGCACGCAGATTGAGGTCGTGAAAGGCACTCATGATGAAACTCCTTGGAAAACAGCAGCTCTCGACGCGACGGACAAAAAAGGCGCCTATCAAAGGCGCCTTTCGCTTACGTCATATTAGCAGCCGGCTAGGCAGTTGCGACGACCATAAGTCGTCTTGCGAGCACCGCCTGGGGGCTGTTCCCGTTTCGCTCGCGGCAGCGCCGGAACGGGAGCGAACCCTCGCCTCACTGCATCAATGGTGGTGACCGCCTTCGCCGTGGATGTGGCCATGGGCGATTTCTTCGGCGCTGGCGTCACGTACATCGACGACCTTGACCTTGAAGTTCAGACGCTGACCAGCCAGCGGGTGGTTGCCGTCGACGATCACGTCGTCGCCGTCCAGGTCACGAATGGTGACGATCTGCATGCTGCCGTCCGGGCCGGAGGCGTGGAACTGCATGCCCACTTCCAGCTCGTCGACACCCTCGAACATCGAACGATTGAGAGTGGCGACCAGCTCGGCGCTGTATTCGCCGTAGGCATCTTCGGGCTCGACGGAAACGTCCAGCTCGTCACCCGCCTGCTTGCCGAGCAGGGCTTTTTCCAGGCCGCCGATGATGTTGCCGGCACCTTGCAGATAAACCAGCGGAGCACCGCCAGCAGAACTATCGATCACCTCACCGGCATCGTTGGTCAGGGTATAGTCGATGGAGACGGCCTTATTGGCGGCGATCAGCATGGGGCAGGACCTTTTGCTCGAAAATAATGAGTTGGCCAGTTTAACCAAGGGTGCGCCCGAAAGCGAACCTGACGCAGACGGACGGCCCACATCGGGTCCCCTCACAACCGTACGCCTGCTTGACTTCCGTCAGGACGAAGAGGGCCACTGGGTGGCAATCTTGTCCTGCGGGCACACCCAACACCTGCGTCACCAGCCACCCTGGCAGGGTCGTGCCTGGGTGCTCGATCCCGCTCAGCGCCAGGCTGCTCGCGGCCGTCCATTCACCTGCGGCTGGTGCGCGCAGAACAGCACGTTATCCAACAAGGAGTCCTAATGCCTGCACGCACGATTCTGGTGATCAACTGCGGAAGCTCATCAATCAAATTTGCCCTGGTCGCCGCCCAACCCGGTCCATTCATTCTCAGCGGCCTGGCCGAACGCCTGGGCAGCACGACGGCGGTGCTGCACTGGCAACAGGACGGCCAGCAACACAGTGAAGCGCTGCATGGCGGCGATCACCGCGCCGCCCTCGCGGCCCTGCTACCAAAGGTCCAGGCCGCAAGCGCAGGCAGCTTGCTGGGCATCGGCCACCGCGTGGTACATGGCGGTGAACACTTTACCCAGGCCTGCCGCCTGGATGCCGAGGTGATCGCCTCGATCCGCGCTATTGCGCCGCTGGCACCGCTGCACAACCCGGCCAGCCTGCAGGGCATCGAAGCCGCATTGGCGGTGTACCCGCAGTTGCCGCAGGTGGCGGTATTCGACACCGCCTTTCATCAGACCCTGCCCGAACACGCCTACCGCTACGCCTTGCCGGAATCGCTGTACCGCGAGCATGGCGTGCGCCGCTACGGCTTCCACGGCACCAGCCACCGCTATGTCAGCCAGCAGGCCGCGCAACTGGCCGGGCTGGCCGTTGACGGCAGCAGCTGGCTGGTCGCCCACCTGGGTAATGGCTGCTCGACCTGCGCAGTGGTCAATGGCCAGAGCCGCGACACCAGCATGGGCCTGACCCCGCTCGAAGGGCTGGTGATGGGCACCCGCAGTGGCGACGTCGATCCCAACCTGCATGGTCATCTGTCCCGCACCCTCGGCTGGAGCCTGGCGCGCATCGACGCCATGCTCAACCAGGAAAGCGGCCTGCTCGGCCTCTCCGGGCTGTCCAACGACATGCGGACTTTGGAACAAGCGCGGGCTGACGGGCATAGCGGTGCCACCCTGGCCATCGAGGTGTTCTGCTACCGCCTGGCCAAATCCCTCGCCGCCATGGCCTGCGCGCTGCCGCAACTCGACGGTCTGATCTTTACCGGAGGGATTGGCGAGCACTCACCGCTGATCCGCGCCACCACGGTGGCCCACCTCAAACTGCTCGGTCTGGCCCTCGACGAGACCGCCAACCAGCGTACGCGCGGCGGCGCCAGTGGGCCGATTCATGCCCCAGGCTCGCCCCGGGTGCTGGTGGTCCCGACCAATGAAGAACGGCAGATTGCCCTCGACACCCTCACCCTGCTCTCGGCCTGATCATAAGGAAGCCCCATGCACACGTTTTTCATCGCGCCCACCGGCTTCGGCGTCGGCCTCACCTCCATCAGCCTGGGCATGGTCGGCGCCCTGCAGCGCGCCGGGCTCAAGGTTGGCTTTCTCAAGCCGATCGCCCAGCCGCACCCCGGTGACCTCGGCCCCGAGCGCTCCAGTGAGCTGATCGCGCGCACCCATGACCTGCATTCGCCGCGCCCCCTGGCCCTGCATCACGTCGAGCGCCTGCTGGGCGACGGCGACCTGGATGCCCTGCTCGAAGAAATCATCAGCCAGTATCAGGAAGCCGCCCGCGACAAGGATGTGGTCATCGTCGAAGGCATGGTGCCGACGCGCCAGGCCAGCTACGCCGCGCGGGTCAACGTGCACCTGGCCAAGAGCCTGGATGCCGACGTGATTCTGGTCTCTGCGCCCGAACAGGAAAGCCTCAACGAACTGGCCGACCGAGTGGATATTCAGGCGCAGCTGTTCGGCGGGCCGAAAGATCCCAAGGTGCTCGGCGTGATCCTCAACAAGGTGCGCAGTGAAGACGGCACCGAGGCCTTCGCGGCGCGCCTGCGCGAGCACTCGCCGCTGTTGCGACGTGACGACTTCCGCCTGCTTGGCTGCATCCCCTGGCTGGAGGAGCTGAATGCGCCGCGTACCCGCGACATCGCTGACCTGCTCGGCGCGCGGGTGCTCAACGCCGGCGACTACGACCAGCGACGCATGCTGAAGATCGTCCTCTGCGCCCGTGCCGTGGCCAACACCGTGCAGTTGCTCAAACCTGGCACCCTGGTGGTCACCCCCGGCGACCGTGACGACATCATCCTCGCCGCCAGCCTGGCGGCGATGAATGGCACGCCCCTGGCCGGCCTGCTGTTGTGCAGCGATTTCCTGCCAGACCCGCGCATCATGGAACTGTGCCGTGGCGCCCTGCAGACCGGCTTGCCAGTGATGACCGTGGCCACTGGCTCCTACGACACCGCCACCCACCTGAACCGGCTGAACAAGGAAATCCCGGTCGACGACACCGAGCGCGCCTTCAAGGTGGCCGACCATGTGGCTGGACACCTCGACCACGACTGGCTGAGCGCCCGCTGCGACACGCCGCGCGAGCTGCGCCTGTCGCCGCCAGCGTTCCGCTACCAACTGGTGCAACGCGCCAAGGCGGCGAACAAACGCATCGTCCTGCCCGAAGGCAGCGAGCCACGCACCGTGCAGGCGGCCGCCATCTGCCAGGCCCGTGGGATCGCCCGCTGCGTGCTGCTGGCCAAGCCCGAAGCGGTGCTCGCCGTGGCCAAGGCTCAGGGTATCGAGCTGCCGCCAGGCCTGGAAATTCTCGACCCGGACCTGATCCGCTCGCGTTACGTCGAGCCCATGGTCGCCCTGCGCAAAGGCAAGGGACTGAACGCGCCCATGGCCCTGGCTCAGCTCGAAGACACCGTAGTTCTGGGCACCATGATGCTCGCCCTGGATGAGGTCGACGGCCTGGTTTCCGGGGCCATTCACACCACCGCCAACACCATTCGCCCAGCACTGCAATTGATCAAGACTGCGCCCGGCTACAACCTGGTGTCTTCGGTGTTCTTCATGCTCTTGCCGGATCAGGTGGTGGTTTACGGCGACTGCGCAGTCAACCCCGACCCCAGCGCCCCGGAGCTGGCAGAAATCGCCCTGCAGAGCGCGGCCTCGGCTCTGGCCTTCGGCATCGAACCGCGGGTCGCCATGCTCAGCTATTCCACCGGAGACTCGGGCAGCGGCGAAGAAGTGGAGAAGGTTCGCGAAGCCACGCGCCTGGCCCGTGCTCTGGCGCCCACCCTGCTGCTGGACGGCCCGTTGCAGTACGACGCCGCGGCCATCGACAGCGTCGGCCAGCAGAAGGCGCCCGGCAGTCCGGTGGCCGGACGCGCCACGGTGTTCGTGTTCCCCGACCTGAACACCGGCAACACCACCTACAAGGCGGTGCAGCGCAGTGCCGACTGCGTCAGTGTGGGGCCGATGCTGCAGGGCCTGCGCAAACCGGTGAACGACCTGTCGCGCGGCGCCCTGGTCGATGACATTGTCTACACCATCGCCCTGACGGCCATTCAGGCAGCCAATCCGCCCGCGACAACTGCGCAGTGATGGGGCAATAGGCACCGATTGGCCGCGATCATCAGGGTTAAGCCGGGCTTGCAGTTCGTTGCACAACCGCTAACCTGTGCGCCGACCGACCTGCCCGGAGCAGGTCCCTGATGAGCTGCGCCCCTGCGCGGTCGACCGCCACCACTGTGTGACTGTCGCCCGCCTGCGCCCTGTTTCGGAGGCAAACGCCGCCATGCTGCATGTTCTGCCCGCGCCCCTGAGAGGCGTTATTGGCGCCAGCCTGTTGGCCCTCAACACGCTGTTCTGGTGCTGCCCGTTGTTCGCCGTGACGCTGCTCAAGGTGTGCCTGCCCTTCCCGGCGGCCCAGCGCGCCTGCGCGGCGGTGATGAACGTGGTTCACGAGGGCTGGATCAGCTGCAACAAAGTCTGGATGAAGGGGCTGGGGCGTACGCGCTGGCATGTCGAAGGCCTCGACACGCTGGACTACCAGCACAGCTACCTGGTCACCAGTAACCACCAGAGCTGGGTCGATATTCTGGTGTTGCAGTACCTGATGAACCGTCGCGTGCGGCCGCTGAAATTCTTCCTCAAGCAGGAGCTGATCTGGGTGCCGGTGATAGGCCTGTGCTGGTGGGCCCTGGGCTTCCCGTTTATGAAGCGCTACAGCAAGGCCTACTTGGCCCGCCATCCGGAGAAAAAAGGCCAGGACCTGCTGACCACCCAACGCACCTGCGCGCGTTTTCGCGGCACCTCGGTGGGGATCTTCAACTTTATCGAAGGCACGCGTTTCACCCCCGCCAAGCATGCCGAACAGCAGTCACCTTACCGCTACCTGCTCAAGCCCAAGGCCGGTGGCATTGCCTTCGTACTCGATGCCATGGGCGACCAGTTGCACCGGATCGTCAACGTCACCATCCACTATCCGGCAGGCAACCCCGGCTTCTGGGCGCTGCTCAGCGGCGAGGTCTCGGAGGTGGTGGTGAGGTTTCAGGCCTTGCCGATACCAGCGGCCTTTCTCGGTCGCAACTACGACCAGGACAGCGAGTATCGCCAGGCCTTCCAACAGTGGGTTAACGAGCTCTGGGAAGCCAAGGACGCCGAACTGGCCGAGCTGCACGATCGCTACGCGGCATCAACGCCGCGCTGAAACATGGGCCGCTAAACGTCCGTCAACACATTCCAGTCCAGTTGCGCCGGCAGGGCCAGAGCGCGCTCGATGGGCAAACCCGGGGCAACCAGGAAGCCCTGCATGATCGCGCACTGATGGGCCACCAGCCATTCGCGCTGGGCCTGGGTCTCCACCCCCTCGGCGATCACCTCCAGGCCCAAGTGCCGGCCCAGGTCGATGATGGTGCTGACCACCGCCGCGTCACGCGGCGAGTCGAGCATATTGGCAATGAACAGGCGGTCGATCTTCAGGGTGTCGAGTTCGAAATGCCGCAGGTAGGCCAGCGATGAGTAGCCGGTCCCGAAATCATCAATGGCAATCAGCACCCCGAGCCGGCGCAGCTGGCCGAGCTGTTCGCGCGCTGCATCGATATCCTGCATCAATGCACTTTCGGTGATTTCCACTTCCAGTTGGGCGGGCTGCAGCCCATGGGCCTCTATCGCTTCACGCAGTAACTGGGCCAGGTTGGGCATGGCGAACTGCACGGGACTGACGTTCAGACTCAGAATGATGTCGTTGCCAAATTGCTGCTGCATGCACGCCAATTGCTCGGCGCCCTTGCGAAAGATCCAGGCACCGAGCCGGTTGATCAGGCGGGTTTCCTCAAGCAACGGGATAAACACGCCTGGGCCGATTTCGCCGGCCTGGCTGTGCTGCCAGCGCAACAGCGCCTCGAAACCGCGCAAGCGGCCGCTGTCCAGGTAAACCTGGGGCTGGAACACCAGGCGAAACTCGTCCTGCTCGATGGCGCGGCGCAAGCTCTCTTCAAGCATCAGACGGGAGCGGGCACGGCCATTCATCTCCTGGGTGAAGAAACGATACTGCTGGCGCCCCGCGCGCTTGGCCTCATACATGGCCATGTCGGCGGCACGCAGCAGTCCCTCGACGGTCCTGCCACACTCGGGAAAGCAGGCAATGCCGACGCTGGCACCGACGGTGAAATCAAGCCCCTCCACGCTGTGCCTTACGGCCAGGTGCTCCATCAGTTTTTCCGCAACCCGCGCGGCGTCTTCAGGATGATCCAGGTCATCAAGCAGTGCGGTGAACTCATCACCGCCAATGCGCGCCAGCACATCGTACGGGCGCAGACTCGCGCGAAGTTGCTCGCCCACCTGGCGCAATAGTTGGTCGCCCGCCTCATGCCCCAATGAGTCGTTAATACGCTTGAAGCCGTCCAGATCCAGATACAACACGGCCATACGCTGCTGGCCTTGACGCTCGGTGCGGGCCAGGGCATTGGCCAGCGCTTGATGAAAGCCGCGACGGTTGAGCAAGCCGGTGAGCGGATCGGTAATCGCCAGCGCTTCGAGCTGCGTATGCAGGCAATGCACGACCGTCATGTCCTGGATAACCAACACCATCGCCTGACGCGGGCTGGGCAGCGGCGCACAGGACAGCGCTACCGGCACATGCTGACCGTCGCAGGTCACCAGGCTGGTTTCATGCAGGCGGTACACCGTCTGTGCTCGCCAGTGCTGGTGAAAGGCCGACTCATGCCAGCCCTGAGCGCCCATTTCGGGCGGCAGACAGTCAACCAGAGAGCGCCCGAGCAACGCCTCCACCGGGTAACGCAACATCTGCGCGATGGCCGGGTTGGCGAACTGGATACCGCCGTCTTCGCCCACTACCAGAATGCCTTCGCCGGCATGCTCCAGAATCGAGGTACTGAACGCCCGCGCTTGCTCCAGCTGCTCGGTCAGGGCACGTAGTTCCTGACGATGGCGTGCGTGTTCGAGCAGCGAGCAGATCTTGTGGCGCAGCACACGGGTGTCGAAAGGCTTGAGCATGAAATCCACCGCACCGGTGGAATAGCCTTTGAGCACCGCGTCCTCGGTTTGCGCGATGGCCGACACAAAGATGATCGGTGTAAAACGCGTGCGCGGGTTACCGCGCATCAGCCGCGCCACCTCGAAACCGTCCATGTGGGGCATTTGCACATCCAGCAGCACCAGCCCGACGTCCTCTTCAAGCAAGCACTGCAAAGCCGCTTCGCCCGAAGCCACACAGCGCAATTGCCAGTCACCCTGCTCAAGCAGGGCCTCCATCGCTTCAAGATTTTCCTGCCGGTCATCGACCACCAGCAACACCTGCCGCCGAGCGTGATTGACCATTTGCACAACCGCCATGACGCACTCCTTGATTAATGCAGTGGCTTCTTCCCGAGCCTGCCGCAGAGCGTAGACCAGTTAACGTCGCTCAGCCGGCCGAGCCGACCTCCAGCCAATGCAGCAGGCGCTCGAGCAGCTCATCCTGGCCAACCGGTTTGGCCAGGTAATCGTCCGCCCCACAGGCCAGGCACTTGTCTCGATCCCCTTTCATCGCATGGGCGGTCAGGGCGATGATCGGAATCTGACAACCATGCTCCTGCTTGAGCAGACGGGTGGCGGTGTAGCCGTCCATGATCGGCATCGCCATGTCCATCAGAATCAAATCGTGGCCGCCCTGCAAAAACCGCTCAATGGCCTCGGCGCCATCCTTGGCCGTGCTGATCTGCAGCCCCGCTTCGTCGAGCAGAGCGCTAAGGGCATAGACGTTACGGATGTCATCATCGACCAGCAGCACTCGCCGCCCCTGCAAGCGACGAGCCCGGGGCTCGGGCGCAGACAAGGTGCTCGCCGGCACCCGTTCGAGAAAGCCCTGCACCGCCTGACTCAGTTGTTGCAGGTCATCGCCCTGCTTGCGCACGACCACCGCACTGAAGCGCCGCAACAGTTGCAGATGGCGCTGGCTTACATCCACGCCGGTATTGACGACGATGCGCTGACCGGCAAGCGGACGGATTTGGTCAAGTTGTTCAAGCAGCGCAAAGCCGTCCTGATCAGGCAGATCCAGGTCGACCACCAGCGCGGCGAACGACTGCTCGCGGTAAGCGGCCAACGCCTCGCTGCCATCGGCACAGGCGTGTACGGCAAAGCCCAAATGCTGCAAGTACTCGCGATAGTGCTCGCGCTCCACCGGTACATCCTCGACCAGCAGCAATGCCTGTTGGGGCGTATCGCTATCGCGCTGCAACCGCACGAATACGGCTGCCAGGTCATCCTGGCTGATCGGTTTGACCAGGTAGCGGGTGCCGTCCTCGTTCCAGTCGGCCGGCTGCGGCACGCAGGAAATGATATGTACGGGAACATGGCGATAAGAGGCCTGGCTGCGCAGGCGTCGGAACAGCTGCCAGCCACTGATATCCGGCAGCAGGATGTCGAGCACCACAGCACTGAAATGCTCTTGCTGCAGCAGTGTCAGCGCCTGCAGACCCGTCCGACAATGTACGCTGGCAAAGCCGTGGGCCTGGGCTTCCTCGACCAGCACAGCGGCAAAGTTGGCATCATCCTCGACGATCAGCACCGTCGACCCAGCACCCCGACGTACCGGCTGCGCACCGCTGGTAGCCGGTTCCTGCACGGTCGCGATCTGCACGGGCAAGCGAACGATAAAACAGGCGCCTTGCCCCGGCGCACTGCGCAGTTCGATCTCGCCATCCAGGGCCTGCACCAGTTGCCGGGTAATGGCCAGACCCAGACCGGTGCCGCCGAAGCGCCGGCTGGTAGAACCGTCAATCTGCTGAAACGCCTGGAAAATCAGCTCGTGCTGGTCGGCGGCAATACCGATGCCGCTGTCCTGCACGATAAAGCTCAGCCACTCGAGTTCGCCCTCCCCCTGCCGCTCGGCATCGACAAGCAGGCTGACATCGCCTTGCTCGGTGAACTTCAGCGCATTGGACAGCAGGTTGCGCAGGATCTGTGTCAGCCGCACCCGGTCTGCCAGCACCAGGCGCGGCACGGCATCGGCCAGGCGGGTTTGCAGACGCAAGCCCTTGAGCTCAGCCATTGGGCGCATGCCGGCATCCAGTTCGACGAGCATTTCCTGCAGGTCCATCGGCTCGATCTTCAGCTGCATGCGCCCGGACTCAACCTTGGCCAGGTCGAGAATATTGTTGATCAACTGCAATAGATCGCTCCCGGCGCGATAGACGATATCGGCGTGCTTGGTCTGCTTCTCCGAGAGATTGCCGGTGGTGTTCTGCCGCAGTTGATCGCTGAGAATCAGGATGCTGTTGAGCGGCGTGCGCAGCTCATGGGACATATTGGCCAGGAACTCCGACTTGTAGCGATTGGCCAATACCAATTGCTCGGCCTGCTCACGCAGGCGTTGCTCGGCGGCTTTGCGCTCGCTGATGTCGATAATCACCGCCTGTACCAACACCTCTCCGCCACTGTGCAGGGGCGACAGACCGACCTCCAGCGGAATCAGGTGGCCATCGCGGTGCTGGCCGAACAGGTCCCGATTGCCGCCCATGCGACGCGGCTCGGGGCTGACCTGATAGCCCTGGCGATAGGGCACATGCCCCTTGCGTAATGCCTCGGGCAGCAACATCTCCACGGGCTGGCCCAACAGTGCGTCCCGTGCATGGCCGAACAACTGCTCGGTCTGCCGATTGACCATGGCTATCTGCCCCCGGCTGTCGACCAGGACGATGGCATTGGGTGAAGCATCGACCACCAGACGAAAGCGTTCATCGGCACTCTTGCGCAGGCGCAGGTCGACCAGATTGAGCAGGTAGGTAGTCCCGGTCGAATCCTTCAGCGCACACAGGCTCAGGGATATCGGCAGCGCGCCGCCACTATCGGGACACAGGTCATAGTCACGGGTCGCCGCCGTATCGCCCAGCTCGTCAGCGAGATCGGCCAAGCCCCCCAACACGGGGATGAAGCGCCGCACGCGTTCACCCTGCAAACCAGCCAGTGGACAATTGAGCAGTTCTACTGCTCGCAGGTTGGCCATTTCGATGCGCCCTTGGGCATCACACAACAGCGTCGCGACGGGCAGGCGCTCGACCAATTGGCGGAAACGCTCTTCGCGCTCACGTAATAGCTCGGTGGCCCGCCGCGAACGCGATAGCTCACGCTCACGCACATACAGGTAGCCTCCGATCAGCAACGCCAACAAGCTCGCCGCACACAGCGCCAGCCCTAAGCCGAACTGGCTATGGCCTTTGCCCAGAGCGGCGTCATAGAGAGGCGTGCTGGCAACATCCAGCAGCCAGATACGGCCATACAACGGCAACTCCAGTTGCTGGCGGAAACGTGACGCATGCTGCGCTTCAAGCTGTTCGATACTCAGCAGCTCGCGGCCGTTCGCCGACTGATCGCGAATGGCGATAGAAAATAGCCGGCTCTGGGGACCGAGAATCCCGGCCATCAGCTCCTGGCTGCGGAATGCGCCATAGACCATTCCGGTCAACGCCTGGCTGCGCGCTTCAGGGTCTTGCAGCCGCGCATCTCGCGCATACACAGGCAGGTACAGCAGCACACCGGTCAGATGATTATCGTCGGCATCCTGGCGTAGCGTCAGTGGTGCGCTGAGCACTGCCTGACCACTGCGCCGGGCAGTCTCGATCGCAACCCGCCGGTTAGGGTCACCGAGCATGTCATAACCCTCGGTCTGACGATTCTGCCGGGTCGGCGGGCTCACGAAGTCCACCAGCACATATTCGTCCGCCGGTTCACGCGGAGCCGGATAGATCCCACGGCCGCCCTCACGAACCTCACGTATAAAGGTATCGAGCTGTTCGCGGTCAAGACGCCGGGCCCAGCCCAGGGCAAGCACACCGGGGTAGCGCTCTTCGATCTGCAACTGATCGACGGCCTCTTGCCACTCCTCGGCCGTGACCTGATCGCTGCCGATCATCAGCCCGGACAAGCCACGCAAGGTCATTTCATAGGCACGCATGCGCGTCTCGACCTGCTGGCCGATGCCCTGCACCTCTAGCTGGAAACGTTGTTGCAGCGCCTCTTCATTGCGCGCATCGAGTAAACGCCACTGCCAGACCACCACACCATTGAGGACCAATAGCAGCAGTAGGCTGACAGCAATTGGCAAGCGCATATGCAGGGAAGGAGCAGGCGACTTATCGTCCATGATGACTCCGTGCGCACCGGAGCAAGCCGGTGAAGCTAAAGGGAACGTAAAGGGAGTCTAGTCAGAAATAACGACGCTGGCGTTGCGCCAGCGCTGCTGTACTCGACAGCCCGCCTAACAGGTCGTTTTTCAACAGCCTGTTAGAGCGGGGACAACGCTTTACAGAGGACGCAGGTTGATCTCGACGCGACGGTTCTGCGCGCGACCGGCTTCGTTGGCATTGCTGGCAATCGGCTGGCTCGGGCCGGCGCCATAGGCAGAAATACGCGAGGCCTGTACGCCATTACCGCTCAGATAGGCGGCTACGCTCTGGGCGCGACGGTTGGACAGGTTCTGGTTCAGTTCGAGCGAGCCGGTGCTGTCGGTATGACCGACAATATCGATACCGTTCTTGTCGAATTCCTTGAAGGTCAGCACCAGGGAGTTGAGCGTGCCGTAGAAGCCGCTGGAGATATCTGCCGAATTGCTGGCAAAGGTGATGTTGCCCGGCATGATCAGCTTCAGGTCGTTGCCATTACGCTGCACTTGCACACCAGTGCCCTGCAGGGTCTGACGCAGCTTGGCTTCCTGGGTATCGACGTAGTAGCCGTAGCCACCACCGGCCGCCCCACCCACGGCAGCACCGATCAGTGCACCCTTGCCGCGGTCCTTCTTGCTCGACGTGGCAGCGCCGATCAGTGCACCGGTTACGGCGCCCACACCACCATAAATACCGGCCTTGCCTGCCTGGCTTTCTCCGGTATAGGGGTTGGTCGTACAGCCGGCCAACAGCGTAAAGCCTGCTATCGCCAGGATCAGATTGCGCCAGTTCTTCATAGGACTTCCTTAAACAGATGGTTCTGAGCGGCATTACGCCGCGAACTTCGAGCAGTGGTTATGCAGCTAAGTTCCATAACCGTCTGTAGACCTGACGCAATCGCTGCACCATAAAGCACAGCCCATGCCTTGAGCCTCGCCTTATTGTGCGCCGGCTAACGGTCGCAGGGTCACCTCGACCCGTCGATTCTGCGCACGCCCCTCGGCGTTATCGTTACTGGCTATCGGCTGGTCAGGGCCCATGCCACGAGTGCTCAGCCGCGTGCTGTCCACGCCCTGAGCCAGCAGGTAATCAGCCACGCTCTGGGCGCGACGCTGCGACAGCCCCATGTTGTAACTGTGCGCGCCGGTGCTGTCGGTATGCCCGACCACCTCAATGCTGTTCTGGTTATACGAGCGGAACGACGTCGCCAGATTGTTCAATGGCGCATAGAAGCTGCTGGCGATCTGCGCCGAGTCTGTGGCAAAGGTGATATTGCCCGGCATGATCAGCTGGATCACATCGCCTTCACGCTGCACCTCGATACCGGTGCCTTCCATGCTGCGGCGCAACTCGGCTTCCTGCTTGTCGGCGTAGTAGCCATAGCCCGCGGCTGCAGCACCCGCGACCGCGGCACCAATCAGCGCGCCCTTACCGCGGTTATCGTGGTTGATCAACGCACCCGCCGCCGCCCCAGCCAGGGCGCCCAGACCACCGTAAGTCGCCGTACGGTTGCTGCTCGGCGCACGCTGATCGTAAGGATTTTGCGAAGCGCAACCGGCCAGCAGAAAGACACAAACACAGGCAATAAGCGAAGAACGACGCAGCATGGGAAACACTCCTCAAGGAAGACCACAGCAGTCGGATTCTACGCCTGGCCCAGCCGTGCAGCATCAGGCGCGGATAAACGGGTTCTCGCGCATTTCATCGCCCAAGCGCGTATCGGCGCCGTGGCCGGTGACCACAGTCGCGTCCTCATCCAGGCAGTACAAACGCTGCTTGATCGAACGCTCGATGGTCGCGTAATCCCCGCCCCACAGATCAGTACGCCCGATCCCGCGCTTGAACAGCGTGTCACCGGCAATCAGCAGCTTGGCATCGGCAAACCAGAAACTCATCGACCCCGGCGTGTGCCCTGGCGTATGCAGCGCTACCCCACAGCCACAGGCCAGCTCCTCGTCATCACTCAACCACTGATCAGGCGCCGGCACCGGCGTGTAGGGCACACCGAACATGCGGCACTGCATCTCCAGGTTATCCCAGAGAAATTGATCCTCTTTATGCAGATGCAAGGTCGCACCGGTCTGCTCCTTCATCTGCCCGGAGGCGAGAAAATGGTCCAGATGGGCATGGGTGTGAATGATGCTCACCACCTTGAGCCCGTGGACCTCCAGCCGCGCCATGATCAAGTCAGGATTGCCCCCCGGATCGACCACGATGGCCTTCTTGGTGACCGGGTCGCCAATGATCGTGCAGTTGCACTGCAAAGGCCCGACGGGGAAGGTTTCGCGTACTAACTGGGGCTTTGCGGCTTCCATGGGTATTCCTTTATGATATTTGGCACAATTTTGTCACACTGAGATTAGAAATGGCGACCTTTCGCAAGCGCGGCCCATCCCAATGGCAGGTGCAAGTCAGACGCAAAGGATGGCCCCTGCAAACCAAGACGTTCAATACCCAAGCAGAAGCCAAGACTTGGGCGACCATGATCGAACGCGAGATGGACGCCGGAATTTTCGTCAGTCGAAACGAGGCTGAGTCCACATCATTCTCGAAGGCACTAGAGACATATGCTAACGAAGTGACCAGCAAGAAACGAAGCAGTGCCTCCGAGCTATCGCGCATCCAGGCCATGCAACGCCATCCGCTGGCGCTTCGCTCGCTCGCCAGCATTCGTGGCTCTGACATGGCGACCTACCGTGACACGCGCCTCGAAGAAGGCATGGCCCCCTCCACCGTGCGCCGCGAGCTGGCTCTGATCTCTCACGTCTTCACCATCGCCCGCAAAGAGTGGCGCATGGAGTCACTGAGTAACCCCGTCGAGCTGATCCGCCAACCGAGCGTTGATGACGCCCGCGAGCGACGCATCCTCAGTGCCGATGTATGGACACGCAAAGACGGGAAGCTGGTATACGAGCACCTGAACGAGCTGGAAATGATCTGCCGACACTCGCGCTCAGCCGAGCTGCCGAAGATCGTAGCCTTCGCCGTGGAAACAGCGATGCGCCGCAGTGAGATAACCGGCCTGCTTCGCGCCAACGTAAACCTAGACAAGCGGGTCGCTCTGCTACCTATGACCAAGAACGGCTCTGCCCGTGGCGTACCCCTTTCCAGCAAAGCGGTGGAGATACTGGAAAGTCTCGCCGAGCGCGACGATGGTCGCTGCTTTAAGAGCCGGCCGGACTCAATCACCAAGGCTTTCGCGGACGCCATCGCCGATGCTCGTAGCACCTACACGGAAGGGCTTAACCTTCACCTGAAGCAGAAAAAGCTTTCCCAGGAGAAAATAGACAAGCGCATCAGCGATGATCCGTTTTTGATGGATCTACGCTTTCATGACCTACGACATGAAGCCACATCGCGCCTAGCCGAAATTTTCCCACTGCACGAGCTGACCAAGATCACCGGGCACCAGGACACTCGTATGCTGATGCGGTACTACCATCCAAGCATAGAAATACTTGCAAAGAAGCTAAGCTAAATTTCAAATAAATTAAACAAAACCAAGGATTAGTAAATGCACATAACAGAGGTAGGGATTAGAAATTTCAGAAACTTTGAATCAGCCAAATTTAAGTTCACAAAAAACACCGCAAACACCCTGATAGGTGAAAACGCCTCAGGAAAAACAAACTTATTTTATGCTATGCGGTTAGTACTAGATGAGAATTTACCATTAAGCGCTCGCCAACTAACCAACTCTGACTTTTACAGAGGCCTTGGTCCGCCAAATGGCCACTGGATAATTATCGCGTTCAAATTCGCTGACCTGGGGAGCTCTGACGAAGATTTGGTCCTTGCCAATCACAGCATCCTGCCGGGCGAAGACAACCTGGAAGGGACATACACCTTTATTTACCGCCCCAAAAAATCTGTTCGAGCAAAACTATATGAAATAACCAAAGACAATCTAGACCAAGATATCAGAAAAGAAAAAATAACATCTGAATCGCCCCTAGTTTCGTAGACACCTCCAGGCCTCATAATACGGCCCATTAGGAGGTGCCATGAGCAACCCGCGTTATCCCGAAGAATTCAAAATCGAAGCAGTCAAACAGGTGACCGAGCGAGGTCTGCCGGTGGCTGAGGTAGCTGCTCGTTTGGGCATGTCGACACACAGCCTTTATGCCTGGGTGAAGCGCTACAGCAAGCCTCAAGAGCAGCGGGCGCAAGAAGACGACCAGCATGCTGAACTGCGTCGTTTGCGTGCTGAACTCAAGCGCGTGACCGAAGAGCGAGACATCTTAAAAAAGGCCGCCGCGTACTTTGCCAAGGAGTGCGGCTGAAGTACGCCTTCATCAATCAGCTATCCGCAGACTATGCGGTTCGCCGTCTGTGCCTGACTCTAAAAGTACATGCCAGCGGTTACTATGCCTGGCTGGCAGAGCCGAAGTCGGCGCGAGCCAAGGATGATCAGCGGCTGCTAGGCCTGATCAAGCATTCGTGGCTAGAGAGCGGTGGCATCTACGGTTACCGAAAAATCCATGACGATCTGCGCGAGCTTGGCGAACAGTGCGGCAGGCACCGAGTTGCTCGATTAATGCGTCAGGAAGGACCGCGTTCGCAGACGGGTTACCGACGTCGACCGGGGCGTTATGGTGGCAAGCCTCCAGTCGCTTCGCCGAATCATCTTGAGCGTCGATTCAACGTCACCGAACCCAACAAAGTCTGGGTCACGGACATAACCTACATCCGCACCTATGAGGGTTGGTTATTTTTGGCGGTGGTGCTCGATCTGTTTTCACGGCAGGTAATTGGCTGGTCGATGAAGCCGCAGATGACCAGCGATCTGGCTATTGATGCATTGCTGATGGCCGTTTGGCGGCGTAAGCCCAAGCAGGAAGTAATGATTCACTCAGACCAGGGTAGTCAGTTCAGCAGCGGTGACTGGCAGAGTTTCCTGAAAGCGAACAACTTGCTTGGCAGCATGAGCCGACGCGGTAATTGCCATGATAATGCGGTTGCGGAAAGCTTTTTCCAGCTGCTGAAGCGGGAGCGGATCAGGCGGAAGATCTACAGCACCAGGCAGGATGCCAGAGCCGATGTGTTCGATTACATCGAGATGTTCTACAACCCAAAACGCCGGCATGGTTTCAACAACCAGCTATCGCCGGTAGAGTTCGAAAAGCGCTATTTCCTGAGCCTGGAGAGTGTCTAGAAAACCTGGGGCGATTCACCCTTGGTAAGCAGGCCCGATCAGTCTGCACGCAAGTAGTCATTGATCGCGATCAGATCCCCCTCTGTGAGAGCCCCAACAGCAGACCGCAACCGAAGGTGTGCCATGAGGGTATCGTACTTAGCCTTGGCCAGCTGCTGAATGACATCGCTCAGGCGGCTTTGTGCATCCAGAACATCCACCCCCATGCGCGCCCCAAGGCGATATCCGAGCTGATTTGACTCAACTGATGATGCTGCTGACTTCCTAGCAGCCTGCAACGCACGAATCAGAGCGATACCGTCCTCAACACCAGACCAAGCCTCATTGACCTCTACTGAGACTTGCCGGCGAATATCCAAGAGCTCTAAGTCTGACTGCTGGTAAAGCGCCTCGGCCTGTCTCTGACTAGATGACGCACGTCCTCCAGAGTAAAGAGGCATGGAGAAGCGCAGCCCAATGACATTAGAGTCACTCTGGTTGGTGCCAGCACTCGGGTTCTGTTGCATCGTGTGGCTAGCGACCAAATCCAATGCTGGCAGGTGATCGGAGAAGGCGATGTCTTTGTTGTTCTCAGCAATATCCCTTAGGAGTTCGTACTCCTGAATCCGTAAATTGAATGCCTGTGATGCTTGAATTAGCTCTCCTAGTGACTCCTCTGGCAGTTGCAACTCCGGTGCAGAATCGAGCATCCGGGAGAGCTTGTGAGGGTAACCACCCGTAAATTTTGCGAGGCTAACTCGCGCAATGCTCACATCACTTCGCGCTTGAACGATGTTGGCCCGGTTGGCATCGAGGCTAGCCTGAGCTTCATGCACCTCTACGACGGAACCGTTACCGATCTCGAAATTTACCGTCGCACGCTTCAGTTGCTCTTGCAAAGTAGAAGACAAGCTCTCCAAAGACTCCAAGACATCCATGGCAGCTACCGCATTAAAATAGCTTTGTGCCACATTAAGCTTCAGCTCTTGAGAGGCAACTTCATACTTCAGCATGCCCAAGGCTTTCTGCTTGCTTCCTCGACGGTAAGTAACCCATGACTTCCAGTTAAATACCGGTTGGCTGAACTGGAGCCCGTAGTTCTCTGAGCGCCCTTTGCGATTCAACTCTCCGCCAGCCGTCTCATGGGTCACATCTACTCGTGTGGTCTGTGCATCGAACGACAAGCTGGGTAAAAGCGCTGCCAATGCCTGGCCTTCGCTCTCTTTCGCCGCTTTTACTTGAAACCCCGCAGCTAAGTAGGCTGCGTCCCTTTCCACGGCTAGTTGATAGGATTGCACAAGGTCTAGATTTTCGGCGGCCTCTAAATATCCACAAACACAAAAATAACCGACAATCAGGCCAAGTAGAACTTTAATTTTCATACTTCAGCTATAGGTTTCTCAGGGGCTAAATCTTGGACGATCAAGCCTTTTTCTAAAAACAGAACTCGTGTCGCAAAGACTAAAGTTTCTCGCCTGTGCGCAATAAGGATACGTGTCATATTAATTGAGTTCAGAGCACTGACAACGTGCTGTTCACTATGAATATCCAGATGGCTAGTGGCCTCATCAAGTGCGAGAATTCTAGGTTTTCTATAAAGAGCTCTTGCCAGGAGCAATCTCTGCTTCTGACCTCCAGAAAGCCCACTCCCCATTTCGGATATTAAGGTCTGATAACCCATTGGCATATTGACGATTGCCTTATGGATATTCGCCTTCTTCGCAGCGGACTCGATATCATCCTGCGTAGCATCAGAATCAAAAAAGGCGATATTTTCACTCAAAGATCCAGCCATCAGATAGTCTTCTTGCATAACCGCGCCAATCATCGACCGCGCAGCAGTAGGCCCCAGCTGGGAAAGAGGTATCCCCCCGATTAAAATCTCACCCTCCGTAGGCCTTACTAACCCCAAAATCATTTTGAACAGAGTGCTTTTTCCACATCCAGACCTGCCGACAATCGCAACAGTTTCGCCTGGAGATATCATCAAATTTAGTTCTTTAACCACCCATGGTTCACCATCTGCATAGCGAAAGGAAACATTGCGAAACTCGACACTAGCAGGCAAGCGGGAAATATCCGTTTCTTGTGGTGATTCAGGTTCTGGATCTTCTAACGCAATGTCTGCCAGTCTTTCTGCATGAAGGGTGAGCATACGAAACTCGACAGAGAGGTCTATTAATTTACTCGCACGCCCTGTGAACTGAGTTTTGTATGCAATAAACGCTAAAAGCATTCCCAATGTTAACGTTCCATCTAGGACGTAGTGCCCACCGATGAATAGAATCACCAACCCTTCCATACCAAATATCAGGGTGTTTAGCGAAGAAAAAAAGAGCATTAGCTTTTGTGTTAAGACATCTCGATTCTGTACGTCGGCCAGCAAGTTAGTCCATCTGGAAAGGCGCTGACTGGTTGTACTGAACAATTTTAGCGGGAGTACCGCCCTGATACTTTCAAGAAAGTATGAATTTTCACGGGCGGACAAAACGATGCGCTCTTCGGAGGCCATTCTCAAAGGGTAATAGAATACTGCTCTCAAAATACCGTACAAAAGAATAGCAACAGCGACCACGGCAGTCAGCGCCGGGCTATAAAGGAACATCATGGCAAGTGTAATAATTGCCACACCCCCATCAAGTACAGCCATTACTGCACCATTAGCAAAAAACTGCCTAATGGCCGAGAGAGAGTGGAACCGAGAAGAAATATCGCCTAGTTGACGTTTTTCGAAATATGGCCATGGCAATTTTAAAAGATGCCCAAAAACGTTTGATGTCCACTGGATTGCAAGTTGTTGGTTTATACGCAGGCCGATCCACCCCCTGGCCATACGTAAGACAAAGTCGATGACAAGCAATAATCCTCCGCCCAGCACAGCAAGGAACAATAGATCCCTGTCCGCCGTGACTAGTGCACTATCAACGATCCATTGAGTTATTTGTGGAGAAAGAAGTGTGATTACCTCAAGTGCCACGGCAAGACCAAGGATGCTCCCCAGGGCTCTCTTCAGTCCAACAGCCCTACCGAGCAGATCCCTAATCTTAATACGATCCTTTGGCTTTGAATGCTGAAAACCAATATTTGGATTTAGCTCTAGCGCTACGCCTGTAAAGTGGTCTGAAACTTCAGACTCAGTTAATTTCCTGATCCCACGAGCAGGATCTAGTATCTGGATTTTTCCACGGCTGATTTTCTCTAGCACAACAAAGTGGTTGTGATCCCAGTGAAGAATACAGGGCATCCGAAGTTGGCTTAATTCATAGAGTTCTAATCTCAATGCACGAGAGGAATAACCTAATTCGTGAGCATAACCTATCAAGGTATTCAAACCCGTCCCTTTGACGGACATAGAAAATCTACGCCTCAAATCCAGGAGGTCTAGATGCTTCCCGTGAAAGCAACTGATCATCGCCAGACAGGCTAAGCCACATTCTTGACTTTCGTTTTGTAAAATTGGTTTGATCGACATTTAGTAAGAGTTCGATAGAGATTATTGCAGACTTTTATTATGTGTCTGGTATAAAAATATACGAGCAAAAAGAGGTGCGTGCGCTCGCCGATAATTTTTATCAGTTCAATGTAACAACCTCATGCCTCGCGAACTGTTTAATAAATTTTCACACTCGCCGCACGCCATAGATGAGACAGGGATCACTCCCTCGCCAATCGAAATGCTTGGCTATGCGACGCCTTAGATAATAAGTGAGGTCATCCTAAAAAATTAGGGAGATGTTTACGCATTCCACACAAGGAGGACTGTATCTATTGTAGGAAATACAACTACCTTCATTCATGGAGTGAGCTCTCTTGCGCTGAGAAGATACTCAGTGATCAAACCTGTTCGAGACTCAACATCCATCTTCCTCATTAGTGAGGATAGATGATCGCGAACTGTGTACGGGCTGATTCCCAGAGCGAGTGCGATCTGCTTATTGGTTTTCCCTGAAACGAGGTGCTCCATCACGTCCTTTTCTCGCCTAGTCATAGCTTTCCTTGAAATAATCGCAGAGAACAAAAATGGACACTACGTTCACTCCTGCCTTCTGATTTCTGGCAGCCATAAAGCAAAACATTCCTAACATTCAATCTTCGATTGGGCACGCACAATGTGAGCAATTAAATTTTGGAATTAGTTTCGCCAGGTATTAGCTGTCATATTGAGTGGCTTGTCTTTCCGGTGATGGAAAACAGCGGCTCCAGCAACCACTCATAGAGTCGGCGACGATCTTGAAGGATATCAGCTTCAAGTAGCATTCCGGCCTGTAATTGGTGTGATTTTCCATAGCCGATCACATCTTGAGCCTCAAGGTCGACCGAAATCCTATAGAACAACTGAGCTGGCGCACCAGCAACTGCCTGTAGTGCACTGCTAATATGAACAGGCAGTTCCTGGGAAGCGTAGGGGCTCTTCGAGATGTGTGCGACAACACCCTTTCCCATGCCGAATTTCTGGTAGGGATATGCCGCATATCGTAACGACACTTTCTGGCCAACCTCGATGAATCCGGCCTGCTTGGCTGGTACATAGATATGCGCTGCAATATCACTGTCAGATGGGATAAGGCTTGAAAGTAGTGAGCCTGCTGTAACTTGCTGACCAAGTTGTACATTGGTTCCCGTCAACGTGCCGGAATATGGGGCAACCTCTACTTGCTCAACACGCACATTATTTTCCGCAAGATCCTGGCGGATAAGACTGAGACTGTTATCGATATCAGATATATCTGACTTATGGCGGAGAATCGAATCTTCTTTTATGGATTCGAGCTCTAGCATCTCGCGATGCATAGTTGCCTTCGCTCTCCGGAGCGTCTCTACCTGACCTTGAATGGCAAGCATGTCTGCTTCTGCTTGCTGGGTCTGGGCTACTGAAACGAAGCTGGCGGCAGATAATTCGATTTGGCGTGCGTGATGGGCTTTGGCGAGCTGAACTCGACGCTCTAACAGATTAATCTCATGGGGAAACTGCGCAAGTTCGTCATTCAGGCTCCTTAAACGTGTATCTGCCATCCTGATCTGAGACGCAAGCCTTTCATCGGCCAAGCTCCGAGCATTCTTTAGAAGCACCTCACGATGCTTTATTTGCTCAGATATAATTTTTTGCGTCCCACCTTCTACACTATGTCGCTCTGCGGATATAACAAAGAGGGGTTGCCCTTTCTCTACTTGGCTTCCATCAGCAGCTTCTATTCTCGATATTATCCCACTACCAGTTGAACTAATCCGTAAGAGACCCTGCTCCGGCATAAGCAGGCCTCCTGCCGTGGCTTTCTTTGTGTATGACCCGAAATAGCCGAAGGCTAACGTGGCTAACGCGAGAGATATGCCAAAACAAGAAATCAGGGTGTAACTGATTGGCTGGATGATAAGAACGTTGCCAAGCCTGCTCTTAGATTTTGCCTCATTTACTTCTTTGCGAAACATCCTGTCTGCACCACTGCTTATTTTCCATTGAGCAAATTTAGAGTACACGTAACGATAATCATCCGCAATAAAAAAAATGTTAAAAAATATTTCTCTCCTTAGCAAGGCTATTACAAAACCGATCAAGCTAATAGTGGTGCAGCAATACCAATATAGTGGCGAATTGCCAAAGGCGTGCTTTGCACGCTTTCTATAAAAGCCTCACGCATCCTCGCTCAGGGAATGGTTTAGGTTTTCTGTCTACAGCCCCCCCCTACGGGTGTAGGGTTGAGACATCAATTCTGACGTGAAAAAATTCGCACAAAATTTAGGGCTCCGTGGTGAAGTGAGCTGATTTAATAATGTTCCCAGCCAGTCATCTGAAGCTTAACTTAATTAGGCACCCAGCAAAAATGCTTGGATTACAGCATGGTTCAACAGGAGATGAGCTCATGAATTACTATAAAATGACCTTCGCACTTATATTCATCTATCTCGTTTCAATCTGTATTGCTGTCGGCAGCACAGATATTGAGCTGAGCACCAAATTAATTGGTGGAAGTATATTCTTCGCACTTGGGTCAATTGCCATTGGCTATTTTGTAAAGTCGAATATAAAAAATATGGATGACTTTTTGAGATCGCCTAACTCCCAATCCTTCAAAAACATCATGTACCGTAAAAAAGCCGACTAGGACTATTATATGCGAACGATTAGCATGGAAGAGATGAAGCTTGTATCCGGGGCTAGCGGCCTTGGTGACACGGCTGCTGCAACCGCAGTCGGGGCCGGACTTGGAGCAGCAGTGGGCGCGTCTCTCGCCTCACAGATGGGAGCAACAGGGACAGCCGTACTAGGCATGGGTGGGATTGGAGCATACTACGGTGGCGGAATTGGTGCCGCAGCTGTTGGTGGTTATGCGGTCGGTACTTGGCTAAATAACAACACACCGATCCAAAGCTGGATATCCGATGCACTACCCGATCCCTCTGGAATTGACTACGGAACGGATGGAACTGGCTACAACTGAGTCAATCTCAAAAACCTTAGTGAGCACTCACTAAGGTTTCTTCAAAAAACGTGCTCAAAATTCGAGCAAACTAATACCTCGCCTCTACGCTCCCTCATTAGACCTAGTTCTCGGTGCTATACCTTCAAGGAAAGATTCTCTATGTGCATAAATTTCGATCTATCGAGCGCCGAGTTCAAAGAAAAATACGAGGAAAAAAAGCCTCTATTGATTAAAGGTGCGGCAAATACCGAATCATTCTCTTGGGGAGATGTTAATCAGATATTTGAAAGAAGCGATGTCGCTTCTAGTGACTTCAAACTGTCATTGGCCGGCATTCGCCCCAAAGAAGAATACGTTGAAAGCTATTGGGATATTGGCAAGCTACGGCATAGACTCATAAAGCCAGCCGTGTATGACCTCTTACAAAAGGGTGCTACCCTGATCGCAAACAAAATAATCAACGAGCCTTCTGTAGAGAGAATCTCACGCACCATTGCACTCTACACAAAACGGCAAGTTGTCAGCAGTGCATATTTGGCTTTCGGAACACAAGACTCTTTCCGAAGTCATTGGGATACACGAGACGTCTTCGCGGTTCAGTTGATTGGACGTAAGCGCTGGATTGTGCACGCGCCATCTCTCGAAGCGCCTTACTTTACCCAGCAAAGTAAGGACTATGAAAATTTATTTCCTCGCCCAGAAGAACCTTACATGGATTTTATTCTTGAGCCAGGAGATGTCTTTTATCTACCCAGAGGTTGGTGGCACAACCCTCTACCACTCGGCGAACCCACATTCCATCTTGCACTAGGCACCTTTCCAGCCTACGGAATGGATTATTTGCTGTGGGCGCTTAAGAGCATGCCAGAGATCCGAGAGGCACGATTATCGCTTAGTTGCTGGAAAAATGACCAAGAAATTATAATGATGCTTGCTCGCAGTCTAGAGGAATTAATTTCCTCAAAGCAGAACTATGACTTATTCATGGATAAGTTCAACTCTGATATACGAGTCCAATCACCACTGGCGTTAGAAATCTTTGGAAATAACGGCACGATCCCAGATAGTGCAAGGCTACGGCTATGCTCCCAAAATTCTCATGGAAAGGAAGATGGCTACATAATTGCCAACGGCACCAAATTAAACCTAGACCCTAAAGGTATTCGCCTCATAAGTAAAATATCTTCTAAACCTGGAATAACACTTCATGAGTTAATTTCAGAAGGTTTCGATACGGATAGCAACACCATCAAGACGCTCGTTACAGAACTTTGCAGATTAGACATTCTCGAACTGCTTAGAGATGGTGACGAAAAAATATAAACGGCCAACTAACGAGTGTTGTGTACAGCTGGCACTCGTCAAAATTTGCTGAGCAAAGGCTATCTCTATCGTTGTCTTGCATGTCGGCGTCGTTGGTAAGTGATTGCGAAGGCTAGCGGGAACCGGTTGCTAAGGCTCAGCTGAAGATTGTGTACATTCAGCCCACATCAATCGCCGCTGTAAGTCGGATACCAGCTGCCTTCACGGAAGAAAAAGTCCTTATGGATTTTAATAACTTGCTCGCCCAATGGGCACGGCTCGAAGCCCACATATCGGGCCTTTTCGCTCTATCTCCATAGACTTGATCGAAACGCTACGGTGCCGTGGACATGTAGTGGTCTACTAAACCCGGACACCCATTTAAGGTGAGAATGCTCGCCATAAGAGAGGTGTCTGATGACCAAACAACGCCGTACGTTTACTCCTGAGTTCAAACGCGAGGCAGCCAGCCTGGTACTCGACCAAGGCTACAGCCATACCGATGCAGCCCGCTCGCTCGGGTTGGTTGAGTCGGCCTTGCGCCGATGGGTAAGCCAGCTTCAACAAGAGAGAAACGGTGTAACCCCGACCAGCAAAGCGCTGACACCCGAGCAGCAAAAGATCCAAGAACTGGAAGCCCGGATCAACCGGCTGGAGCGGGAAAAGTCGATCCTAAAAAAGGCCACCGCGCTCTTGATGGCCG
>NZ_FOFP01000027.1 GCF_900110925.1 Pseudomonas cuatrocienegasensis
AACCCCGAGAACTGGCGCAGAATGGTCGTCTCGTACAACGCCTCTTCCATCGCCGGATCGCTGTAGCCGAACCAGTTCTGCATCAGGTGAACTCGCAGCATCGCCATCAGCGGATAGGCTGGACGTCCGCCTTCACCCTTGGGGTAATGCGGGTCGATCAAGGCAATCAAACCCTTCCACGGCACAACCTGATCCATCTCGATCAGGAACAATTCCTTGCGGGTCTGCTTGCGCTTGCCTGCGTACTCGGCGTCGGCAAAGGTCATCTGCTTCATCGGAAAACTCGGCGGGTGGAATCCGGGTATTTTGCCAAAATCAGGAAGTCTTCTTCAGAGTTTCCCTAGGAATATTGGCAACTCTCTCAACCCCCAGCCGATTAAGCAAAACACTTACGTAGTATTTGCTTCGAATTTCTATTACAGGCTTTGGGTATATGAAAAATTGATCCATGAAGCAAAATGTTTCGCGCTAAAGCGCGAAACATACCTCCAGCTGGAGAGGCCCTTTATCCCTGCGGAGAAGGGAAGGGAATTTAGTCTCAGTATTTCAAATTTATGAGATTTTCTCTGGCAGCACGACGAACGGCGGGCATTTCTGCGGTGGCATAAACTTCGTGAGGTGAGGTCACGCTCAATCACGAATGACTTGGGTATGCCGCGATGGATGATGCTGAGAAAGCAATTCTGATTGAAGAGTTCGCCAAAAGCCTTGAGAGCGATTTGCTGGGTCGCTATGGCCCGGTGATGACTGGGGATGAGTTACTGCGTGCGTTGGGCTATCCGTCGCGCGAAGCCTTTCGACAATCGTTGGTACGCAACACGGTTGCAATTCCTCTGTTTGACCTCGAATACCGGCGCGGGAAATACGCGTTGGTGAAGGACGTTGCCCGTCATTTGACCGAGCAGCGCTTCAGCGCCAAGTTCGGAGTTTCACTCAATCATGAGCAAGGAGGTGATTCCAGATGAGCTAGCCACTACGCGCGTAACCAACGCAGTGAGGCGCGGATAAGAAAAAGCCCCCGGGAGTGCAATCCCAGAGGCCCTTTCAGACAGTCGATTTCAGCCCGACTATCTTCAGTCTTATCCCCGAAGCCCGGTCTGTCAAGACGAGAGCCAGTGTGCAGATTCTGGCTTCGGGGCCTCTCTGTATCCTTTTTTCGATTGCGTCTAGCGATGCCGGCCCAGCTCGTCCTTTGAATAGCTGGATCCGACTTCGTGGAGGGTACAGCTATGCAAGTTCAAACCTATCGCAAGGCGTTGCATCTCCACTGCTGCTCAGCAATGAGCCTGCGACAAATGGCCAAGATGGCGAGCGTTTCTATCAATACCGCTAGAAAGATTGTGTCCGTCGCGCAAGCCAACGAATGGGATTGGGCGACCATCCAAGACATGGATGATCGTCAGCTAAAAACCTGCTTTCACACGGTCAGGCAGCAGGAGAGTGGCAAGGTCATGCCGGACTGGGTGGCCATCCATCAACTCATGCAGGCCAAGCACCAGACCTTGATCCAGCTCTGGGACGAGTACCGCAATCAGCTCAAGTCTGCGGCTTACTCGTACTCTCAGTTCACCTACTACTACCGCGAGTTCTTGAGCAAGATCGATATCACTATGCGGCAGGTCCATTTCGCAGGTGACTGCGTATTTGTGGACTACGCCGGTCAGACCATTCCTTGGTTCGACGCCGTACAGGGCAAGCAGCATGAAGCTCAGCTCTTTGTCGGTGTGCTGGGCTGCTCCAATTACACCTTTGCTTGGGCCAGTGCCAGTCAAAAGCTGCATGACTGGATCGAAGCTCACAACCAGATGTTCCGGTTCTTCGGTGGCGTGCCTGCGACAGTTATCCCGGACAACCTCAAATCGGCCGTAACCACGCCAGGCAATGACCCCGCCATCAACAAGACCTATCAGGAACAGGCCGAGCATTATGGTTGCGTGGTGGTGCCAGCTCGCGTTCGGAAGCCGCAGGACAAATCCAAAGCAGAACTGGGTGTGAAACTAGCCACGCAGTGGGTGACCGTGCCTCTTCGTCGCCAGCAGTTCTTCAGTTTGGAAGAGATCAACATTGCTTTGGCTGAGCTGCTGGAGAAATTGAATCGGCGTTCTTTCAAACGCCTGCCCGGTAATCGTTTCGAGCGATTCCAGGAGTTGGATAAGCCTGCGCTGAAACCGTTGCCGGCAGAGCCCTACGAGTACGGCGAATGGATGGCAGCTCAGAAGGTTGGCCCGGACTATCACGTCTATGTGCTGAATCATGCGTACTCGGTGCCCTGGCGTTTGGTGGGGGAGCGGGTGGAGGCCCGGGTCAGCCCGTCGGCCATTTCCCTGTTCCACCTGAGCAAGCGAGTAGCCATTCACCCGCGCGACGACACGCCAGGGGCCGCGACGACTAACCCCAACCATCGCCCAGAGGCTCACCAGGCCTATGCCTCGCGAACCGCTCACCATTACCTCGAATGGGCCTATGGCCTCGGTACTGCTACTTCAGAGGTCGTTCAGGCGCAATTTCATGGCAAGGCTGATTTCTCTATCTCTGGCAGTAAGGCCTGCCAGCAGTTGCAGCACCTGGCCAAGCACTACGGTAATACCAGGGTTGAGGCAGCTTGCGCACGGGCCTTGGCCATCCAATCCCCCACGATCAAGAGCCTACGTTCCATCCTGCTACACCGGCTGGATGAATTGCACCGCTCAGTGCATCCCGCAGCCACTTTGATTCCGCCACACGCCAATGTTCGCGGCTCCGATTACTACGCCGGGGAGAGCCGCCATGAATGAGCAGCAAACAATCGAGCAGCTCCATGGGCTGAAGTTGTTTGGCATGGCAAACGCCATGGCTTCACAGCTGGAGAGTCCCAGTACTCAGAGTCTGCCATTCAGCGATCGAGTTGCACTGCTGGTCGAGGCCGAGTGCCACGACCGCGACAATCGTCGTCAGCGGCGATTGATGGCGCAGGCAAAGTTGAAGATGCGCAATGCCTGCCTGGAGGATATCGACTACAGGCCACGGCGTGGCTTGGACAAGCCTCAGCTGCTATCGCTGGGGCAATGTCAGTGGATAGAGCGCCATCAACACCTGCTCATCAGCGGGCCTACGGGCGTCGGTAAAACCTGGTTGGCGTGCGCATTTGGCATGCAAGCGATTCGCCGCGGCTGCTCCGTCGCCTATCACCGCGTCAGCCGATTGCTGGAGGAAACCGAAATTGCCCGGGCTGACGGCTCTCTTGCCGGCTTCCGCAGCAAGCTCGCGAAATGCCACTTGCTGATCCTCGATGATTGGGGCATGTCACCGCTCACCGATATCGGCCGACAGGATCTCCTGGAGTTCGTCGATGACCGGACGGGGGCCGGTGCCATCCTGATCGCCTCCCAGCTGCCGGTGGCCAAGTGGTACGAGTACATCAACGAGCCGACGCTAGCAGATGCCATTTTGGATCGCATCGTGCACCGGGCGCACAAGATCGAGATGCGCGGCGACTCTAATGCGCAAGAAGCTCGGTCTCGATGATGGGGAGGGCTAGCCATGTACGAACCCCATCAAACTCAGGACCAGGATGTAGTGATCCATCAACCGATCGTTCGCTGTAACTACAACGACGGCATGGCTGATGGTCTGGTGATTGGCCAGGTGGTCGGCTACTACACCGAGACCTTACGCAGCCATGCCAAGGCTCAGGCCTTTTTGCAGCACAGAGGTCTTTGCCATGCAGATCTGCTGACTCAGTTCCGTCTGGGTTTTGCGGATCGCTCATTGGGTTTGCAGCTACACAAGCTGGATTACCTTCAGGAGGAAACAGTCCGAGGTGCGCTGCAGCGTGTCGGTCTACTGAAGGTGTCAGGACATGAGCTGTTTCGTGGCGCGCTAGTGTTTCCAATGTTCGATCAGGACGGGCAGGTACTGGGTGGCTATGGGCGTCGGATCACGCCCAAGCTGGCGGCCCATTCGGCCTACCACGTCCACTGGCACCTTGAGCAAGCTGGTTTCTTCAACCAGAAGGTGCTGTTCGAATTCCCTGAGCTGATTCTCTGCAAAAGCCCAATCGAAGCACTGACCTGGTGGTGCCATGGATACCGCAACGTGGTTGCCATCCTGGGGTTCGCAGGGTTTGACGATGAGCACCTGAGCATCCTGCAGAGCAGCCTGGTCAGGCTGGTGTATCTCGCCTTTGGTTCGTCCCGGCCTGAGCTTGATGAGGCTAGGCGAATTGCCCACCTGCTTACTCACAACGACATCGAGGTGCGCTTCGTTCTATTTCCGCAGGGCGCAGATAGCAACGCTTTTGTCCTTACGGTTAGCGACCCCGCCAAAGAGCTCTCACTCCTGCTGAGGGAGTCATTGGTGTTTCCGAAGAAAATGGGAGGTGAATATGACCAGTGAAACTTATCCAACCACCCTGTCCGCGTGTGTGAGCTTCTACGTGGATGACTGCTTGGCTCGCGGTCAAAGCGATGCGACCGCATATGCCAAGACGACAGTGCTGAAAATGTTTGTGCTCTGGTGCGAGCCTCAGGGTATCAACGATGTTTCGCAGGTTGATCTGGATCTGTTGGAGCGCTATCGCAAACACCTGTATCGCTATCGCAAGGCGCGCGACCACGAGCCCTTGGAGCTTGCAACACAGCGTATGCGGTTAATGGCCGTGACAGGCCTGCTCAAGCGATTGCACTACTTCGGCATTGTGCCATCGGATTTCTACTCCAGATTTCCGTTGCCCAGGGCTCCTCGCCAGATACCCAAGCAGATCCCCGACGAAGATGAGATTGCTCCGATTCTGCATCAGACGACCACGAAGGGTCGGATGGGATTGAGGGATCGAGCGATCTTGGAGGTTTACTACGCCACAGGAATACGCCGAGCAGAACTGGCCGGGTTGGATATCCGAGATGTGGATTTCAAGCAGAAGATCGTTACCGTGCGCAAAGGGAAAGGCGGCCTGGATCGGCGTGTTCCCATTGCACAGCAGTCACTCGACCGGGTTGAGCAGTATCTGAATGAGGTTCGAGGCAGCCTGGCGACAATGGCCAGCGGCGAAGCGCTCTTTCTGGGCATATCCGGCAAGCGCATCCAGAAAAGTAAGCTAACGACGCTTGTTGGTAGGTACATCCGGCGTTCCGGGATCGGTAAAAGCGGCTCCTGCCATGCCCTTCGCCATGCAACAGCGACACACATGCTGCGCAATGGGGCGGACATCCGTTATGTGCAGGAGATGCTGGGACACCAGTGCATCGAAAGCACCCAGATCTACACCCATGTGACCATCACTGATCTGCAAGGTGTGTATAGCAAAACGCACCCCGCAGCCCAGAGCTCCGGCCCAGGAAAGCTGCTTGAGGAGGCCCGTAGAACTCAGAAAGCTCTACCCTGAGGCGATTAACCAAGTTGCCAAATATAACCTAGTAGGTTAGCGTGACGTATATGGAAAAAAGGACCCCACACTGCAAGCTGTCAGTCGTGAAAGCCTTGGTCGAAGCAAGGAAAGTGCGCTCAACCATGTCCGCCCTGGCTGGCGGGGCGGCGTTGGGGTTCGACTTTGAGGGGATCATCGGCGTTGTCATGGCGCTGGTCCCGGCAGACTTCTACAAAAGCATGACCACGCACGCCGATCATACGGTCTGGCAGGACGTGTACCGGACTAACACGGAGGCCGGAGAGGTCTATCTGAAACTCACGGTCATTGATGATGTGCTCATCGTGTCCTTCAAGGAGCTATGAACATGAAATGTCCATCTTGCGCAGCGGCGGAACTGGTGCATGACACCCGTGATATGCCGTACACCTACAAGAGCGAATCGACCTCCATTCCGGCAGTAACCGGCGACTTCTGCCCGGCCTGTGGCGAAGTGGTTCTTGATGCAGGCGAGTCGGCCCGCGTCAGCACGGCGATGCTGGGATTTAACAAGCAGGTGAATGCTTCGATTGTCGATCCGGGCTTTATCACCAGCGTCCGCAAGAAGCTCGCCCTTGACCAGCGCGAAGCGGCCGAGATTTTCGGCGGTGGCGTCAATGCGTTCTCGCGCTACGAGAACGGTAAAACCAAGCCGCCGCTGGCTCTGGTGAAATTGCTCAAGGTGCTTGATCGCCACCCTGAGCTACTGAACGAAGTCAGGACTGCATAGCCCCACATGTCTGGTGAAGTCCACGCCTTGGCGTATGGATTTGTCTTTTGAGAGCGCTGATGAGTTTTGAGCAGCGCGAGCACTGGAGGGCGTGCTGGGAGGGCAGAAAAAACTAACCCCCTGGTGCGCAGTACGGGACGAGTCCCGCCCGAGGCGTGGGGGTTATTCTTGGTGCCAAGGCTAATGGCGATGGATTGTGCAGTCAACCTTATGGCGGTGCCGGCGGTCAGTTGCGGCCCTGTTGGCGGGAGAGCAGAGGCAGTGTGACCAGGGGTGTTAAAGAGAATTAGTTTACAACTACTTCCGCGATTACGACCCCGAGACCGGGCGGTACGTCGAAAGTGATCCGATTGGGCTAAAAGGTGGTCTCAATACTTACGGGTACGTCATGGGGAACCCTATCAAGTTTTATGACCCATTAGGCCTTGATACCGTGACTGCTGAAGGGGCTATACGAATTCCTGGCTTTATTGGTGATTTCTTTGGTCACGAGGCTTCACCGCAAGGGCTTACATGTGGTGTGGCTTTCTCATTTCCAGGACCGCTGGGTGGGAAATGGGACTTTGGCGTATATGGTGGGGTACAAGCTGGTGGTAAAGATATTGGTATTGGTAAGTTCTCTATTGGTCTGGGTTACCAATCAGGGTCTGTAAGTGATTTAGGTGGTGGTGGCGCGGAAATGGGCGCTCACTTTGGCCGTTTTGGGGGCTCTGCCAGTTTTAACGGGGCTAATAACTTTACCGGAGGAAGTATCCATTACGGGTATGGATACGGAGCCAACGCTAGCGGAACGGTAGGCGGTACAGCTAGTTTTGCTGATGGAGTCAGAAAATAACTATGGCAATTAAATTTTTTCAAAAATTCTTAAATTTAGGTCGGTATATATTAGGTGAGCGTACTGTCGTGCTTCCTGAAGGTGGCGATTTTGACAAGCTTAAGATTAATGTTGATGGTAAAAAAACAAACAATTATTCAGTCATTGTAGAGAGTGAGAAAATAAAGATTAAGAAAAGCGGATTTCTGTCTTCGCCATCGCACTATGCTGCAATAACGGAGGTGCAGGGGCGGATAGAGTACAATATTAAGATGAGTAAAGTAGAAAGGATTTTTACTATCGCTATTGTAAGTGCGTTGTGCTTGGCAATAATGGTTGCGCCGATAGTTTTTGCAGTAAATTTGGCGCTTAATGGATATGCTGAAGACACTGCAAAAATTTCCGCGCTGATAATTGCCGTCTCTATTTTTCTCCTTGTTTGGTTAAAGCTAATTTGTCTGTTCTTGGTGTTCCAGTCAGGCATTGGTAATCCCTTCAAGGTACTAAAGAAATTAGGGGTAGTTGTGGGCGCGTAATGAGCGATTTGGGTGAGGTCCGGTAGAAATCAATGGGGCCGTAGACCGGGAGCGGCCTTTTTCGTTTCAGATAAAACGGTTAGATATTAAGTAAGTGCCATTCAAACCTGTCCCTTTTCTGTGGGCGAGAAGAAAAATATTTTATCCAAATAGGCGGGATGAGGATGCTATAAATCCAGATGGCACCCTTTTGAGATAATAAAAGTATGCGGCATGGTGCTCTAGCTTCATCTCGCTAATCGTGTTGCACTTGGCTTTTGCTGCCGCTCTGTCTATAGGCCTGTCGCATGAACGCTTCGCTGCTCAAAACGCCGTTGCGCCGTTTGCCATTCAGCTTCGCCAAACGCCATGGGGTGGTTCTGCTGCTCGAAGACGGTCAGGCCTATGTTGCTCATCGCCCTGAGGTCGAACCTGTGGCGCTAGCCGAGGTGCAGCGTTTCGTGGGCCAGTCATTGCGCTGGCGTGCGCTTTCGGCCGCTGCCTTCGAGCAGGCCCTGGCGCGGGCTTACCAGCATGAAGCGGGGGCCATGCAGCTGGCCGAGGATTTGGGCGGACACCTCGATCTGACCGCTCTGGCCGAGCAGACCCCGGAAACCGAAGACCTGCTGGAGCAGGAAGACGACGCGCCGATCATCCGCCTGATCAACGCGATTCTCGGTGAGGCTATTAAGGAGGATGCCTCGGACATTCACCTGGAAACCTTCGAGAAGCGCCTGGTGGTGCGTTTTCGCGTCGATGGCATGCTGCGTGAAGTGCTCGAACCCAAGCGCGGCCTGGCCGCGCTGCTGGTCTCGCGGATCAAGGTCATGGCGCGTATGGACATCGCCGAGAAGCGTGTGCCGCAGGACGGCCGTATCTCGCTCAAGGTTGGGGGGCGTGAGGTCGATATCCGCGTCTCCACGCTGCCGTCGGCCAATGGCGAGCGGGTGGTATTGCGCCTGCTCGACAAGCAGGCCGGGCGCCTCGATCTGCAGCACCTGGGCATGAGCCTGCGTGATCGTCAGGTGATGGAAGACACGGTGCGCAAACCCCACGGCATTCTGCTGGTCACCGGCCCCACGGGCTCCGGCAAGACCACCACGCTGTACGCCAGCCTGGCCAGCCTGAATGACCGCAGCCGCAATATCCTCACCGTCGAGGACCCGATCGAGTACCACCTCGAAGGCATCGGTCAGACCCAGGTCAACACCAAGGTCGACATGACCTTCGCCCGTGGCCTGCGCGCCATTCTGCGGCAGGACCCGGACGTGGTGATGGTTGGTGAGATCCGTGACCGTGAAACCGCCGAGATCGCCGTGCAGGCCTCGCTGACCGGGCACCTGGTGCTCTCGACCCTGCACACCAACAGTGCGATTGGCGCCGTCACCCGCCTGGTCGACATGGGCGTGGAGCCGTTTCTGCTGGCCTCATCCCTGCTCGGCGTGCTGGCCCAGCGCCTGGTGCGGGTGCTGTGCCCAGCGTGCCGCCAGGCCTACCAGGCCGACGCTGCCGAATGCGCGTTGCTGGGCGTCGATGCGCAGAACCCGCCGACGCTCTATCGCGCCTGTGGCTGCGCCGCCTGCCATCAGCAGGGCTATCGCGGGCGTACCGGTATTTACGAGTTGGTGGTGTTCGACGATTACCTGCGCACCTTGGTGCACAGCGCCGCTGCCGAACAGGTCATGGTCCGTCATGCGCGCACCCTGGGGCCGAGCATTCGCGATGACGGTCGGCGCAAGGTGCTGGAAGGGGTGACCACCGTCGAGGAAGTGCTGCGCGTGACCCGGGAAGAATAATGGCCGCCTTTGAATACCTGGCCCTCGACCCGGCAGGGCGCCGACAGAAGGGCGTACTGGAGGCTGACAGCGCGCGCCAGGTGCGCCAGATGCTGCGTGACCGGCACCTGGCGCCGTTGGAGGTGCACCTCAGTCGCCCGCGTGAGGTGGGCGGTGGCGCCACTCAGGGATGGTTCCAGCGTGGCCTCTCGGCCCGCGACCTGGCGCTGATCACGCGGCAACTGGCGACGCTGGTGCAGGCGGCGCTGCCCATCGAGGAAGCCTTGGGCGCGGTGGCGGCCCAGGCGGCTTCGCCCCGCATCCAGGCGATGCTGCTGGCGGTGCGTGGGCGGGTGCTCGAAGGGCATGATCTGGCCGGCAGCCTGAGGGCGTTTCCGGCGGCCTTCCCGGCGCTGTACTGCGCCACGGTGGCCGCTGGTGAACACACCGGGCACCTGGGGCCGGTGCTCGAGCAGTTGGCCGATTACACCGAGCAACGCCAGCAATCGCGGCAGAAAATTCAATTGGCGTTGCTGTACCCGGTGATTCTGATGTGCGCGTCGCTGCTGATCGTCGGTTTTCTGCTGGGGTATGTGGTGCCGGACGTGGTGCGGGTGTTCGTCGACTCCGGGCAGACGCTGCCAACCTTGACCCGCGTGCTGATCGCGGCCAGCGCCTGGGTGCAGAACTGGGGCTGGCTGGCCGTGCTACTCAGTGTATTGGCTGTGGTGTTAGCGCGCCGGGCGCTGCGTGAAGAGGCACTGCTGCTGCGCTGGCATGGCCTGCTGCTGCGCCTGCCGCTGATCGGCCGGCTGGTGCGGGCGACCGACTGCGCGCGCTTCGCCTCGACCCTGGCGATTCTTACGCAAAGCGGCGTGCCGCTGGTCGAAGCCCTGGGCATTGGCGCTGAGGTGATCAGCAATCGGGCGATTCGTACGCAGGTGGTGATCGCCGCGCAGAAGGTGCGTGAGGGCGGCAGCCTGACCCGAGCCCTGGAGGCCAGTGGGCAGTTCCCGCCGATGATGCTGCACATGATCGCCAGCGGCGAGCGCTCTGGCGAACTGGACCAGATGCTCGCGCGCACTGCACGCAACCAGGAGAGTGACCTGAGTGCGCAGGTGGCACTGCTGGTCGGTTTGTTCGAGCCGGCCATGCTGGTATTTATGGGGGCGGTTGTGCTGGTCATCGTACTGGCTATTCTGCTGCCGATTCTTTCTCTCAATCAGTTGGTGGGGTAACAGGTGCACAACAGGACAACATCCAGCTTCCGCTCCCAGGCCGGCTTCACCCTTATCGAAATCATGGTCGTCGTGGTCATCCTCGGCATCCTTGCTGCATTGGTGGTACCCCAGGTCATGAGCCGGCCAGATCAGGCCAAGGTCACGGTGGCGCAGAGCGACATCAAGGCGATTGGCGCAGCGCTGGATATGTACAAGCTAGATAACCAGCGCTACCCGAGCACCCAGCAGGGGCTCGAGGCGCTGGTGCGCAAACCGTCCGGCAACCCGCCCGCCAGTAACTGGAACTCGGATGGTTACCTCAAACGGGTGCCTGTCGACCCCTGGGGCGCGCCTTACCAGTACCTGGCGCCTGGCACCCGGGGCGCGTTCGACCTCTACTCGCTGGGTGCCGATGGGCGCCAGGGCGGCAGCGGTCAGGACGCTGATATCGGCAACTGGGACCAGTGACCGGGCGCGCCTGAGGCATGCCGCGCTTTCACCGCACTGTGCGTGGTTTCACCCTGGTGGAACTGCTGGTGGTGCTGGTCATCCTCGGCTGTGTGGTCGGCTTGGTGGTGCTCAGTACCGGGCTGGCCAGCCCGGAGCGCGCGCTGCGCAACGAGGCCGAGCGTCTGGCCGGGCTGATCGGCGTGGTCAGCGAGGAAGCGGTGTTGGATAACCGTGACTACGGTATCCGCTTCGAGGCCCAGGCCTATCAGGTGCTGCGCCATGATCCCCAGCAGCAGCGCTGGCAAGCCCTTGGCCAGGATCTGCACCGTTTGCCGGCATGGGCCGTGTTGAGTGTCGAGCTTGAAGGCGAGACGCTACGCCTTGCCGGTGACGAGGAGCGGTCGGAGTCTGAGGAAGACCTGCAGCCGCAACTGGTGCTGTTGTCCAGTGGTGAGCTAAGCCCGTTTCGCTTGCTGCTGGCCGAACAGCGCCGTGGTGGCGCGCGGCTGCGATTGAGCAGTGATGGTTTTCGTCTGCCAGTGGTCGAGCGGGTCGATGCGGGGTCCAGGCTATGAGGCGAACAAAGGGCTTTACCTTGCTGGAAGTGCTTGTGGCACTGGCGATTTTTGCCCTGGTCGCCGCCAGTGTGCTCAGCGCCGGCGCCCGCAGCCTGCAGGTTGCCGCGCAACTGGAAACCCGCACCCTGGCCATGTGGCTGGCCGATAACCAACTGAGCGAGTGGCAGTTGGCGCCGACCCCGCTAGCGCTTGGCTCGGCAACCGGGGAGAGCGAGTTCGCCGGGCGCCGCTGGCAATGGCAGCGCGAGGTCATTGCCACCAGCGAGCCGCAGATGCAGCGCGTCAGCCTGTGGCTGGCGCCCTGGCAGAGTGGCGGCGTGGCGGTTCGCGAGCGCTCGGTGGTCAACCTGCAGGGCTTTATCGAGGTCGCGCCATGAACGGCAACCGCGGCTTCACCCTGCTCGAAGTGCTGATTGCCCTGGCCATCTTCGCGCTGATCGGCTTGGCCACCTACCAGATGCTCGACAGCGTTTTACGTACCGATGCCAGCACCCGCGCCCATGACCGCGAGTTGCGTGAACTGGTGCGCGCATTGGCGGCGTTTGAGCGCGATGTGCTGCAGGTCGCCGTGCGCCCCGTGCGCGATGGTTACGGTGAGGCGCTGCCGGCCTTGCAGGGTGACAGCGAGGATTCCGCGCGCCTGGAGCTGACCCGTGCGGGCTGGCGTAACCCGCAGGGTTCGCTACGCGCCGAACGTCAGCGGGTGCGCTGGCAACTGCAGAATGGGCAATGGCAGCGTCTGTACTGGCAGGTACTGGATCAGGCCCAGGACAGCCAGCCGCAGGTGCAGCAGGCGCTAGACGGGGTGACGGCGCTGAGCCTGCGTTACCTCGACCAGGACGGCGCCTGGCAAGACACTTGGCCGCCGCTGACGGATACCGTTGAGCAGCGCCTAACCCACCTGCCGCTGGCCGTCGAGTTGCGCCTGCAGCACCGCCGGCAAGGCGAGTTGCGGCGCCTGCTGCGGCTGCCTGAGGGCCTGCCGGATACCCCGGCTGAACAGGTCGGTGAGGTGACGCCATGAAGCCGCAGCGCGGCATGGCCCTGATCACCGTGTTGGTGGTGGTGGCCGTGGTCACGGTGGTCTGTGCCGGGATCATCGCCCGTCAGCAGTTGGCGATTCGCAGCACCGCCAATCAATTGCTGGTGCGTCAGGCCTGGCATTACGCCCTGGGCGGGGAGATTCTCGCCAAGGCCATTTTGCGCCGCGACCTGCAGCAGGGTGACCCGCGTGCGCCGCGTGACCACTTGGGCGAGCCGTGGGCTCAGCTGCGCACGCCCTTTGCCCTCGACAACGGCATGTTGCGCGTGCAGATCCTGGACGCCAGCGGGCGTTTCAACCTCAATCGGCTGGCCGACGCCGGTGAGGCGGGGGAGGCTGCGCGCGTGCAGTTTCGCCGCCTGTTGGCCATCCTGCAGATCGATGTGGCCTATGTCGAGCGCCTGACCGATTGGCTTGACGAAGACAGCGAGCCCCAGGGCGGTGCTGGCGCCGAAGACGATCAGTACCTGCTGGCGCAGCCCGCTTATCGCGCTGCTAACCGCTTGCTCACGGATGTTTCGGAGTTGCGCCTGCTGGGGATGGCTGAGCGCGACTACCAACGCCTGCAGCCCTTGGTCAGTGCCTTGCCGGTCGAGGCACCGCTGAATATCAACACGGCCAGCGCGCCGGTGATTGCCAGCCTTGCCGAGGGCCTGTCCCTGGCCGATGGCGTGGCGCTGATCGAGGCCCGCGGTGCCGAGGGATTTAGCGATGTGCAGGCGTTTCTCGGCCGGCTGCCGGCCTTGGGCATCAGCGGTGGTGGTCTGGCCGTGGGCAGTATGCATTTCGAGGTGCTCACCGAGGTGCAGATCGGTGAACGTCGCCAGGTTCTGCACAGCCAGTTGCAGCGTACAACCGAGGGTAAGGTGTATGTTCTCGCCCGAGATTTAGGTCGCAGCGGTTTGCCTGCGCCCGACAAGGAACAACAGCCATGAACCTCAGCTGTGTATTTTTGCCGCCTGCGGCCTGTGCCGGGGTAGATGTACAACTGCCGGTGCGCCAGGTGCGCGCCGGGCAGTCCCAGACCTTGCCGTTCGCCGAGGCCTGTGCCGAACAGCAGAGCGGTTGGACCCTGGTGCTGCCGGTGGAGGCGGTGACCGCCTGTGCCGTGCACCTGCCCACGCGCAAGGCGCGTTGGCTGCGTCAGGCCCTGCCGTTTGCGGTCGAGGAGCAACTGGCCGATGACATCGAACAGTTGCACCTGGCGCTGGGCGAGCTGCTTGCCGATGGCCGGTATCGGGTCTATGCGCTGCGGCGTGCCTGGTTGAGCGACTGGCTGGCCGTCTGCCCGACACCCCCCGGCCGTATCCTGATGGACGCCGATTGCCTGCCGGACGAAGGCACCCAGTTGCTCTGGCTGGATGGCCGCTGGTTGCTGGGCGGCAGCACGCAAACGCGTCTGGCACTCGATCCCGAGGCCTGGGGCAGCCTGGCAGATCGCTACCCGCGCCCGCATTGCTGTGTGCAGGCCGGCGCGGATGTTCAGCCGCTTGCAGCCGACCAGGTGCTGCAGTTAGATGATGCGCATCTGTGGTTAGCCGGGCAGGCTCGTGGGACCAACCTTGCCCAGGGTGATTTCGCCCCTGCGACGCAGGATGTGCGCTGGCAATCGCTGCGGCCGCTGCTGGCCTTGCTGGGGCTGTGGTTGGTGCTGCAGTGGGGCTTCAACCTGGCGCAAGGCTGGCACCTGCAGCGCGAAGCCGATGCCTATGCCGACGCCAGTGCTGCGCTGTACCGCGAGCTGTTCCCGCAAGACCACAGGCTGGTCAACCTGCGCGCGCAGTTCGACCAGCACCTGAGTGAAGCCGGCGCGGGGCAGAGTGGGTTGCTCAGTCAATTGGATACGATTGGCGCGTTGCTCGGTGCCCAGGTGCAGGTCGAGCAACTGGACTACCGGTCCACGCCGGGTGAGCTGTCGCTGCAGGTCACAGCCCCAGGCTTTGCCGAGCTCGAACAACTGCGCGAGCGCCTGCAGGGCGCCGACATGGCTGTGCAACTGGGCGCGGCAAGTCGTGAAGCAAACGGTGTCAGCGCACGCCTGGTTATTGGAGGATGAGGCGCATGGGTAAGATCGACTGGCAAAGCCGCTGGCAGCAGTCGCCCCTGGCGCAGCGCTGGCAAAGTCTGGCTCAGCGTGAGCAGCATGCGCTGCTGGCACTGGCGGGCTTTTTACTGCTGGTGTTGGGTTACCTGGCGCTCTGGCAACCGGTGCAGCGCCAGGCGCAGGCGGCGCGCGAGGCGTTCATCGAGCAGCGCGCACTGCATGCTTACCTGCAAGCGAATGCGCCACAGGTGCAGCCGGGTAGCGGTAGTACGCAGCGCGTCGATCCGGCCCGTTTGCAGGGGTGGGTCACCAGCAGCGCCGCCGAAGCTGGTCTGCAGATCGAACGCCTGGAGAGCCTGGGCGAGGGCAGTGTGCAACTGAACCTGCAGTCAGCACCGGCTGAGCGGTTACTGGCCTGGCTGCAAACCCTGGAGCGGCAGGGTGTGCAGGTGGCCGAGGCCGCGCTGGAGCGGCGCGAGGGCGGCTTGGTCGGTGCGCGTTTGAGTTTGCAGGCGCTGCCATGAACCCTGGTTGCTGGATTATTTTAGAAAAAACTCAAGCAGGGTATTGACTTAGGTCCGCCCGCCCCTTAAATTGCGCGCCTCGCAAAGCAACGGGTGATTAGCTCAGCCGGGAGAGCATCTGCCTTACAAGCAGAGGGTCGGCGGTTCGATCCCGTCATCACCCACCACCTTTGTGAGATAGGACGAAAGTCCACCGACGCGCAGCGGTAGTTCAGTCGGTTAGAATACCGGCCTGTCACGCCGGGGGTCGCGGGTTCGAGTCCCGTCCGCTGCGCCATATTTTCCATCCCAGGTTTACCGGGGATGAGGTCTACAAGCGGTAACGTAGGCCAGATGAAGCAAGAGTTGTACGGACGCAAGTCCACACCGACACGCAGCGGTAGTTCAGTCGGTTAGAATACCGGCCTGTCACGCCGGGGGTCGCGGGTTCGAGTCCCGTCCGCTGCGCCATATACGAAACCCTCAGATCGCAAGATCTGAGGGTTTTTTATTGCCTGCTGGTTTTGTCATCGCTGTGTCATCCCGGTTTCATTTGCGGCCCGCAGACTGCTGCACACAGGCAAACCGCAGTGGTTTGCCGAGTGTTCTGGAGGCTACGCCATGGATGAGTATCAGGAAGAGCTGCTTGAGCAGCGCGCGCTGGCCGAAGAGCCGAGCGAGCCGCAAGACGATGCGATGGAGCTGTAAGTCGCAGCAGCCTTAAGCGCGCAGGCGCTGGGTGCGGCGAAATTCTCCCGGGGTCTGCTGGTTCCAGCGTTTGAAGGCGCGCTGAAAGGCCTCAGCCGAGGCGAAGCCGAGCAGGTAGGCGATCTCGCCGAAGGCCAGCTCGGTGTCGCGGATATAGGCCATGGCCAGGTCGCGGCGGGTCTCGTTGAGCAGGGTACGAAACTGTGTGCCTTCTTCCGCCAATTTGCGCCGCAGGGTCCAGCTGGGTAGTTGCAGGCGTGCAGCGACTTCCGCCAGGTCTGGCTCGCGGCCGTGCAGCAGCGGGCCGAGTAGCTGGGTAACGCGTTCGCGCAGACTGCGCGTGCGGGTTGCCTGCTCCAGTTCGCGTTCGCAGATATCCAGCAGATGCCGCCAGGTACTCGGGCAGTGCTCCGGGTTGCGCAAGGCCAGGCTGGCCTGATCCAGGCGCAGTTGGTTGTATTCGCAGTCGAACTCCACGGCGCAGGCGAAGTGCGCAGCATGCTCGGCGGCGTAGGGCGGGGCGGCGTACTCGATCTGCACACTCTCCACGGCCAGCGGTTGTTGCGCCACCAGTGCCAGCTGTTGCTGCCAGCCGGCCAGTACCGAGTCGATAACAAAGCGGTTGTAGGCGTTGTACGGGCTGATCGAATAAAAGCGCAGCCAGGCGCCTCGCGCATCTTCATGCAGGCTCGACTGGCCACGGTAGTTGGTCGCGTACAACGGCTCGAAACGGGTCAGGGCGCGGGCTGCTTCGCGTACCGTCGGGGCCTGGGCGACGGTGACGCCGACCAGGCCGATCTGCCCCAGGCGGCTCAGGCGGCCCATGCGCAGGCCCAGGGCTGGGGCGTCGCACAACTGAATGGCGGCATGACCCAGGCGCATATAGCGCGGGATCGACAGGCGCGCGCGGGGCTCGCCCAGGCGCGCGGCATCCAGGCCATATTGCGCTAGCAGCGGTGCGGGGTCGTGTCCGGATTGCGCCACCGCGTCGGCCAGGCTGTGCACGAAACCCACGGAGAGGTCGCCCAGGCGCACCCGCGGGCTGTTCACGTCGCGGGTATCCAGATATTCAGCAGGTGCGAGCCTGGCGCGTCGCTGGCCTGTTCGGCGTTATCGGGGATCAGGTGGATATGCCGGGTCGCGCCGCCAATCGGCCAGTCCAGTTGACCGCGCAGAAACAGCGGCGGGCCGTAGGTCCCTGCTGGCAGGCGCAGGCGGCTTTGCGGGTGGCCGGCGTGCCAGTCGCGCTCGACTTCAAACCACTGCTCGCCCAATCGAACCTGCTGCATGCTGCCCTCATCGCGCCAGGGCCAGGGTTCGCTGTACAGCTCGCCCTGCACCTGGCCCTGGGCGTCGAAAACCAGGCTGAGGTTGCGCAGCGGCCCATCGCCGCTGTGCAGCTCGCCCGCTTGCATATATGGCGCCGGCAACAGCATCGAACCTGCCAGCAGGGTGACGCGGTACTCGCGGGCCAGGCCGGCGAACAGTTGCTGGTAGTCGCGGGCCATCTGCTCGGCCTTCATGCGCAGCAGCGCTTCGTCGAGGCGCTCGGCGTCGAGGTTGAGCAGCAGGGCGCGGGTGGCCAGTACTGGGTTGCCCAGCAGCAGCCAGTCGCGCACCTGCTGGCGGGTGCGGGCCTGGTAGAACTCGGCCTTCTCGCCACGGGCCAGCAGCCAGGTGCCGATATGCTCCGGCAGTGCCACCAGCGTGTCTGGGGTCAGCAAGCCGGCCTGCTGCGCCTGATCGAGTGCGGCGGCCAGCTTGCGGCGTAGCTGGGCGGTACTCTGGAAGTCGGACGGGTACAACTGTGGGCGCACCAGCAGCAGGTTGCCCTGGCTGTTTGCCGGGCGCGGGCTGCTGATGACCTGGGTGCGCAGGTCCGACAGGTAATGGCTGGGCGGCCGACGCTCGGCCCAGATCAGAAAGCTGATCAGGCCAGCGAAGGCGAGTACAAGCAGGGCGATAAGCGAGACGGTACGTTTCATGGGCAACAGGGTAGGGCGTGCACCCAAGCTTGCCAAGCGTCTGCTGTACACCAGGATCAATAAGTTGTCACTTTGGGTCATTGAGGGGGCACAGCCAGCTGCTTATCGTTTCTGCCATACCGACCTGAGTTCATCTGAAACCCAGGCGCTTCCGTGAATTGCCACCGCCTGATGTGGAGATTGTCATGACCGCTGCTCGTTACCCGCACCTGCTCGCCCCGCTGGACCTGGGCTTTACTACCCTGCGCAACCGCACCCTGATGGGCTCCATGCACACCGGTCTGGAGGAGAAGCCGGGTGGCTTCGAGCGCATGGCCGCTTATTTTGCCGAGCGTGCCCGTGGCGGTGTCGGCCTGATGGTCACCGGCGGTATTGGCCCGAACGAGGAGGGCGGCGTGTACAGCGGCGCCGCCAAGCTGACCACGCCCGAGGAAGCCGAGAAGCACCGCATCGTCACCCAGGCGGTGCACGAAGCCGGCGGCAAGATTTGCATGCAGATCCTGCACGCCGGGCGTTATGCCTACAGCCCCAAGTCGGTGGCGCCCAGCGCCATTCAGGCGCCGATCAACCCGTTCAAGCCCCATGAACTGGACGAGGCCGGCATCGAGAAGCAGATCCAGGATTTCGTCACCTGCTCCAGCCTGGCCCAGCAGGCCGGCTACGACGGCGTCGAGGTGATGGGCTCGGAAGGCTACTTCATCAACCA
This sequence comes from Pseudomonas cuatrocienegasensis, assembly GCF_900110925.1. Taxonomy (GTDB): domain Bacteria; phylum Pseudomonadota; class Gammaproteobacteria; order Pseudomonadales; family Pseudomonadaceae; genus Aquipseudomonas; species Aquipseudomonas cuatrocienegasensis. The sequence continues at coordinate 18,454 of NZ_FOFP01000027.1, forward strand.
GTTCCTCGCCGCCCACACCAACCAGCGCACCGACCGTTGGGGTGGCAGCTACGAGAACCGCATGCACCTGCCGGTGGAGATCGTCCGTCGCGTGCGCGAGGCGGTCGGGCCGAACTTCATCATCATCTATCGCCTGTCGATGCTCGACTTGGTCGAGGGCGGCAGCACCTGGGATGAGATTGTCACCCTGGCCAAGGCCATCGAAGCGGCGGGTGCGACCCTGATCAACACCGGTATTGGCTGGCACGAGGCGCGTATCCCGACCATCGCCACCAAGGTGCCGCGTGCGGCTTTCACCAAGGTCACCGCCAAGCTGCGGGGCGAGGTGAAGATCCCGCTGATCACCACCAACCGCATCAACACCCCGGAAATCGCCGAGCAGGTGCTGGCCGAAGGCGATGCCGACATGGTCTCCATGGCGCGGCCGTTCCTCGCCGACCCCGAGTTCGTCAACAAGGCCGCCGCCGGGCGCAGTGACGAGATCAATACCTGTATCGGCTGCAACCAGGCGTGCCTGGACCACACCTTCGGTGGCAAGCTGACCAGTTGCCTGGTCAACCCGCGGGCCTGCCACGAGACCGAGCTGAACTACATCCCGACCACCCAGGTGAAGAAGATTGCCGTGGTCGGCGCCGGGCCTGCCGGGCTGGCCAGTGCCACCGTAGCGGCCGAGCGCGGCCATCAGGTGACTCTGTTCGACGGCGCCAGCGAAATCGGCGGGCAGTTCAATATCGCCAAGCGTGTGCCGGGCAAGGAAGAGTTCTTCGAGACCCTGCGCTACTTCAAACGCAAGCTGGAAACCACTGGCGTCGACCTGCGCCTGAACACCCGGGTCACGGTCGAGCAGCTGCTGGCCGGCGGTTTCGACGAGATCATCCTGGCCACCGGCATCGCCCCGCGCACGCCGTCCATCCCCGGCATCGAGCACGCCAAGGTGATCAGCTACCTGGATGCCATTTTGCAGCGCAAGCCGGTGGGTCAGCAGGTGGCAGTGATCGGCGCCGGCGGCATCGGTTTCGACGTGTCGGAGTTCATTACCCATCAGGGCGAGTCCTCCAGCCTGGACCGTGAGGTGTTCTGGAAGGAGTGGGGCATCGACAGCACCCTCCAGGCGCGCGGCGGTGTGGCCGGTGTGCAGGCGCAGCCGCATCCACCAGCCCGTCAGGTGTACCTGTTGCAGCGCAAGAAGAGCAAGGTCGGCGATGGCCTGGGCAAGACCACCGGCTGGATCCACCGCGCCGGGCTGAAGAACAAGCAGGTGCAGATGCTCAACAGCGTCGAGTACCTGAAGATCGACGATGCCGGCCTGCATATCAGCATCGCCGGTGGCGAGCCACAGGTATTGCCGGTGGACACCGTTATCATCTGCGCAGGGCAAGACCCGCTGCGCGAGCTGCAGGACGCCCTGGTCGCCGCCGGGCAGACCGTGCACCTGGCCGGTGGCGCCGATGTGGCCAGCGAGCTGGATGCCAAGCGCGCCATCGACCAGGGCTCGCGCCTGGCCGCTGCGCTCTGATGCAGCGCCGGCCCGCCTGGCGGGCCGGCGTCCCGGTTTTATCGAGCACGAGGAGTTGCGCATGTCCCCTTCATCCCTGTCGCCCGCCGCGGCTGAAACCCTGGCGCACTGGCATCAACTGATCGCCGCTCACGATCTCAGTGGGTTGCCGCCGCTGTTGCATCCCGAGGCGGTCTTCCGTTCACCGATGGCCTTCAAGCCCTATGTCGGTGCGCCGGTGGTGGCGTTGATCCTCGGCACCGTGGTCAAGGTGTTCGAGGACTTCGTCTACCACCGCGAGCTGGTCAGTGCCGACGGCCTGAACGTGGTGTTGGAGTTCAGTGCGCGGGTCGGCGAGCGCGAGCTCAAGGGCATCGACCTGATCCGTTTCGACGAGGCCGGCCTGATTGTCGAGTTCGAGGTGATGGTTCGCCCGCTCAGTGGCCTGCAGGCATTGGGCGCGGAAATGGGCCAGCGCCTGGCGCCGTTGCTCGCGGCCTATCGTGCTTGATCGATCAGCGCAGGGCTGTGCCTGATAGCGGTGGCGCCAGCGTCTGCCAACCGAATCACATTGCTGCGCCCGCGTTTTACCCTAGACTTGCCTGGTCCGGGCACTTGCGCCCGGCTGTGGTGCATTGTGCACCGCACGCGTGCCCTTGGCCGCGTTAGCGTTCCGCACGTTGGCGGGCACCCGTACAGGTCCAGAGGGCGACTGATGAGCATGCAGAACAAGCCGCAGATGGTTGAAGCCGTGATGTTCTTCAGCGAGCGCGGCGTCTGCAAGCAGATGTTCTTCGCCGAGTTCGAGGCGCTGCTCGACGGCGTGGTCAACATGCCGGAATTCGCCGACCAACAGATGCGCGTGGTGTATGCGGTGATCAACCCGCGCTTACAGGTCAAGGCTGCGGTGTTCTTCTTCCTCGATTTCGATGAAAAGGGTGCGCCGGACAGCGGCTGGAATATCCCCCTGCAGCACCTGGCCGACCGCGCCGGGCGCGGCCCGGACCTGGGCGGTGGGCCGATTCGTCTGGCCTGTCGCAGCCAGTGCCCGGTGTCCTGGCACCAGATGCACCTGTGGGACCCCAACCTGGCACCGGGGCAGAACGACCTGGCGCTGCTGCGCGACACGGTCAAGCGCAACAGCCTGGGTCTGCTGGTCGAGGAGGACGGTGGCGCGGCGGTCGAGCCCGCGCGCTTGCAGATGGCTTCGGAGGACAACTGGCACGCACCCGATCCCTCGCGCGAGGTGGCCGAGCGGCTGGCCGCTGAGCTGGAGCAGACGCATCGGGCCAAGACCGCACAACTGATCAAGCAACAGCGCCTGCGCATCAGCAGCCTGAGCCAGCAGCATGAAGACGAGCTGGCCCAGTTCAAGCTCGCCACTGAGCAGCAGCACCAGCAATTGCAGGCCAAGCTGCAGCACCTGCAGCAGGCGTTGCAGCAGCAGGAGGCGCGCAATGCGGCACTCAAGGCGCAGCTGGCGGCCCAGGCCGTCAGCCTGCAGACCACCCGCGAAGACATGACCGAGCAACTGCGTACGCTGGAACGCCACAACCGCACCCAGCAGGACCTGTTGCGTGCTCAGTTCGAGACCGAAACTCAAGCCAGAATCGCCGCCGCAGTGGCCGACCTCAAGGAGCAGGTGGCCATTCGTGATGTCGAGCTGGCCTATCGTAACGAGCAGGAAACCCAGCTGCGTCAGGATATCGAGCGCTATCGCCTGGCGCGTGACGAACTGGCGGCGCAGAGCGGTGACCAGGTGCTCGAGCGCCTGGCGCGTCTGGGCATGGTCTTCGTGGTCTACCATCCCGGCGCCGGCCATCTGACCATCGCCTTGCAGGACGTCGCGCGCTATCAGGACAACCCCATGGCCTATGCGGCGGCCAAGTGTTTTGTCAGCGAGGCGCAGTACCGCCAGTGGCTGACGCACTACCAGCAGCCGGCCTGCGAGGCGCTGCTGCCCAGCGGCGAGCGCTGCGCGATGCCGATCGACCGGGTCGATACGCCGAGCCGCTTTACCCCTGGCGACTCCAATTGCTGCGCCCGACACAAGGCCACCAGCCGTTTGCGTCCCGTCAGCTAGGTGGCGTTGCAGCTCCCCACCTGGCAGCCCCAGGCACCGTTGCAGGCGTTGGCGCTGCCCTGGGCCGAGGCGGCGGGTGTGTCACTCGCGGTACTGCGCCTGGACCTTATCGACCCGCTGATCAGCGGCAACAAATGGTTCAAGCTCGCCCCGCATCTGGCTGTGGCCGCCCAGGCGGGCGCCGAAGGTGTGATCAGCCTGGGCGGCGCCCATTCCAACCACCTGCACGCGCTGGCCGCCGCTGGGCAGCGGTTTGGTTTTGCCACGGTCGGCCTGTTGCGCGGCGAGCCCCAGGACACAGCGACAGTGCGCGACCTGCAGCGTTGGGGCATGCAGCTGCACTGGCTCGGTTATGGCGGCTACCGCGCACGCCATCAGGCGGATTTCTGGGCGCCCTGGCAGGCCCTTTACCCACACTTTGCAACGGTGCCAGAGGGCGGTGGTGGGCTGCTCGGTGCCCAGGGTTGTCAGGTGTTGGTGAGCATGGCCCGCGCGCAACTGCCGGCGTTGGGCTGGGCGGACTATGACGGCTGGTGGCTTGCGGCTGGGACTGGCACCACTCTCGCCGGGCTGGTCCTCGGCGAGGCCGGCGCGCACCCCGTTACGGCGGCGCTGGCGGTGCCGGCCAGTCATGGCGTAGCCCAGCAGGTGGCCGAGGTGCTGCAGCAAGCCGGCCAGGCGGCCCAGGGTTATCGCCTGCTGGAGGCCGCGCGCGGCGGCTTTGCCCGGGTCGATACGGAGCTGGCGGCGTTCACCCTGGCGTGCGAGCAGCACAGCGGCGTACTGCTGGAGCCGGTATACACGGCCAAGGCGCTGCTGGCCCTGCAGGGGCAGATCGAAAGCGCTGCGATACCCGCTGGTAGCCGCCTGATTGTGGTGCACACCGGCGGTTTACAGGGGCGGTCAGCGGCGCTGCAGCAAGTGCCCGGCTACACTGACGAACAATTCGCGGCGGTCGAGCCTTCCCATGAGTGAACCCCTGAGCCTGGAACAGCTGCGTAGCCTGACGCCGCTGAACGTGTTGTCCGAGCAACAGTGGCGTGAGCTGCGCCCGCAACTGGTGCCGCAGCCGCTGCTGGCCGGTCAGGCCTTGTTCCGCCATGGCGACCAGGCGCGCCTGACCTATTTCCTGCTGGCCGGCGAGCTGCTGCTGCGGGCCGAGGATGGCACCACGCAGCACCTGATCGCCGGTAGCGCGGCCAGTTGTCATCCGCTGTCGCCCAGCCTGCCACGCCTGCACGAGGCCCATGCGCTGCGCGATGCCAGCGTGCTGGCAATCGACAGTGCCACGCTCAATCGTCTGCTGACCTGGCGCCTGGCCTATCAGGATTTACTGCTCGAACTCGGCGAGGCCAGTGGCGATGTGGAGTGGCTGGAGCGCCTGCTGGCCAACCTGCTGTTCGCCAAGGTGCCGCCGTCCAACGTGCGGGCGATGCTAGAACGGCTGCAGCCGGTGGCGGTGATGGCCGGCGAGGCGGTGCTGCGCGAAGGCGAGGCGGGGGATTGTTGCTACTTCCTCAAGCGCGGCCGGGCCGAGGTGATTCGCCGCGTCGGCAGCGACGATCAGGTGCTCGCGGAGCTGGAGATCGGCGCCTGTTTTGGCGAGGAAGCGCTGCTGTCTGATAGCCCGCGCAACGCCACTGTCACGCTGATCGAGGACGGCGAGGTGCTGCGCCTGGATCGCCAGGATTTCTTCGCCCTGCTCAAGGCGCCGGTGGTCAATGAGGTGTCACTTGGCGAGGCCTCACGGTTGCTGGCCGGCGGTGCTCAGTGGCTGGATGTGCGGCTGCAGGAGGAGTACCAGCGCGCCCATGCCCTGGAGTCGCTGAACATGCCGCTGCAGTTACTCAGGCTCAAGAGCCGTCTGCTCGACCGCCAGCGCACCTACCTGTGCTATTGCGACAGCGGCAAGCGCAGCCTCAGTGCGGTGTTTCTGCTCTCGCAGCTGGGCTTCGATGCCTACGCCCTGCGCGATGGTCTCGATGCCCTGCCGTCGCTGCAGCGCGATGCCCTGTTGTGCCAGAGCGGTGCCGGTTACCTGGCGCGCTCGGGCGGGCGTACCGAGCGCAGTGGTTAGGCGCTCGTTTCGTTGTACGCCGTGTGGCGGCGAACGAGCGGCGCTGCGCGAATATCGCGAATAAATTCGCTCCTACAGATCGTTCAACCGTTAGTTCATGCATCGTCTTTCAAAAGGCTATGTCCCAAAATCGTGTTGCATCCCGTGCCAGCCATCACGCAGCATCAGGGTGAACGACCGAGCACGCGTAGGAGCCCCGCCTCGGGGCGAATCGATTGCAGCTATTCAGTTATTTCGGTGTTGGCCCTGGCATTCGCCGCGGGGCGCGGGTCTCACAAAAGCATCTTCGCCGTGCAGCACGGTTTTGGGACATTGCCTTTCAAACGCCTGCTGCCGGCCAGTTATCGTCCACCACGAACACCCGTTCGGCTTCCTGCCAACTGCCATCCGCTGCCTGGCTCAGGCGCACGCGCAGTTGTGCCTGGCCGGGGATGTCCGTGAGTGGGTTGTCAGGCAGCCTGTCCAGGCGCGCCGGTGCCAGCCAGGCGGCGCGTGGCAGCACGGCCCAGGGGCCTGGCGGCGCCTGCTCGGCAAAGGCTGGCCAATCCCGGGCATGCAGCCAGCGCCCGCGCAGATGTGCCGGGTGCTGGCCGGCGGGGGCAGGGCAGGCGCTGTCGCGCGGGTAGAACAGATAGCCGGCCAGCCACAGGGCCGACTGAATGGGCGCCTGGGTCAGTTCGGCGAGTACCTGGCGTGCGGCGGATGTGGTCGGCAGCGGTAGCTGGTGGCGGCACAGGTGATCGAGTTTGAGGTCGAGGCGGTCATGCCCGCCCGGGCCGATCCAGTGCGCCGGCTCCGCGCTCTGACTGGGCTGGCCCAGGTACAGCTTGATCGCCAGCTCCAGGTGGTGCACGCCGTCGGCGTCGCGCAGCAGCAAATCCAGCTCGCCCAATGTCTGCCCGGCCGTGCGCACGGGCAGGTTGGCGCCCAGCAGCTCCACCCCCGGCGCGGCCTGCAGGGCGAACTGCCAGAGGTGTTCGTAGTACAGACCCAGGCGGCGTACCGGGCGCCGCGCGAGCCAGGCCTGCAATGGCTGGCTTTCGCGCTCCAGGGCCAGCAGCCAGTCGGCCAGGCGTGCCGGGCAGGTGGCCCAGCTGCTGGCTGTCAGTGGATGGCGCTGCGGCGCCGGTGGCTGAGCGAGCAGGGGCGGGGCGCAGAGCGTCCAGGCGAGGTCGCGCACGGCGGGCTCGCGCAGGCGCAGGGGCAGATCGGTCAGCTCGGCGAAAGGCGTCATGCTGCGAGCATAGCGCGGCTGGTTTGCCGCTGCCGCTGGCTTTCGCCCATAATCGGGCGACTAGAACCAACGTCTTGCGGGAGCACCATGGAGCACTTTCGAAATATCGGCATCATCGGTCGCCTGGGCAGTACCCAGGTGCTCGACACCATTCGCCGGCTGAAGAAATTCCTGCTCGATCGGCACCTGCACGTAATCCTCGAGGACACCATCGCCGAAGTCCTGCCGGGGCATGGTCAGCAGACCTCGTCGCGCAAGATCCTCGGCGAGGTCTGTGACCTGGTGATCGTGGTCGGCGGTGACGGCAGCATGCTCGGTGCGGCGCGCGCCCTGGCCAAGCACAAGGTGCCGGTGCTGGGGATCAACCGCGGCAACCTGGGCTTTCTCACCGACATTCGTCCGGATGAGTTGGAAGCCAAGGTCGCCGAGGTGCTTGAGGGCAACTACCTTACCGAGAACCGCTTTTTGCTGGAGGCCGAAGTGCGTCGGCATGCCGAGGCCATCGGCCAGGGCGATGCGCTCAACGACGTGGTGCTGCATCCCGGCAAGTCCAACCGGATGATCGAGTTCGAGCTGTATATCGAGGGCCAGTTCGTCTGCAGCCAGAAGGCCGATGGCCTGATCGTAGCAACGCCCACGGGCTCCACGGCCTATGCGCTGTCGGCTGGCGGACCGATCATGCATCCCAAACTCGATGCCATGGTGATCGTGCCGATGTACCCGCACACGCTGTCCAGCCGGCCCATCGTGGTCGATGGCAACAGTGAGCTGAAAATTGTCGTGTCCAAGGATCTGCAGCTCTATCCGCAGGTCTCTTGTGATGGGCAGAACCACTTCACTTGCGCGCCGGGTGACACCATCACCGTGCGCAAGAAGCCGCAGAAGCTTTGCCTGATCCACCCGCTGGACCACAACTACTATGAAATCTGTCGTACCAAGCTGGGCTGGGGCAGCCGGCTCGGTGGTGGGAGTGACTGAATTGCACGTCGACCCTGACCGTGGTTATGACCTGATCGGCGACATTCACGGCTGTGCCCAGACCCTGGAGCACCTGCTCGATACCCTCGGCTACCGCCAGCAGGGCGGCGTCTGGCGGCACCCGCGGCGCATGGCGATCTTCCTCGGTGACCTGGTCGACCGTGGCCCGCGCATCCGCGAGGCGCTGCACCTGGTGTATGCCATGGTCGAGGCCGGCCAGGCGCTGTGCATCATGGGCAACCACGAGTACAACGCCCTGGGCTGGACCACGCCGGCCGCGCCCGGCAGCGGCCGCCAGTTCGTGCGCGAGCACACGCCACGACACGCGCGGCTGATTCGCGAAACCCTGGAGCAGTTCGAGGCCTACCCGGGCGAGTGGCGCGAGTTTCTCGACTGGTTCTACGAGCTGCCGCTGTTTCTCGATGCCGGGCGCTTCCGCGTGGTGCATGCCTGCTGGGATGACAGCCTGATCGACCCGCTGCGCGCGCAGTTTGCCGATGGCTGCGTGGACGAAGCCTTTATCCAGGCCTCGGCGGTGCCCGGCAGTTTTGCCTGCACGACCATGGACCGGCTGTTGCGCGGCACCGACATGCGCCTGCCCCACGGGCTGACGTTGACCAGCGAAGACGGCTTCACCCGGGCGCACTTTCGCACCAAGTTCTGGGCCGATAACCCGCAAACCTATGGCGATATTGTGTTTCAGCCCGATGCGCTGCCGGAGCTGGCCGCGCAGACCCCGCTCAGCGAGCTGCAGAAGAATCAGTTGCTGCGCTATGGCCATCACGAGCCGATGCTGTTCGTCGGTCACTACTGGCGGCGTGGACGACCCTCGGCGATCCGTCCGAACCTGGCGTGCCTGGATTACAGCGCGGTGATGTACGGCAAGCTGGTGGCCTATCGACTGGACCAGGAAACCCGCCTGGATGCGGGCAAATTCGTCTGGGTCAATGTCGAGCGGCCGGAGCGTGTGTCATGAATGCTGTTGCCGTATTGCGCCTGCCGTTGCAGGTCGATTTGAGTGGCTTTATCGCCCTGCTGCAGCGCTTGCGCGTGCCGCACCGGGTCAGCGAAGAGGCCGGCGAGCAGGTGCTCTGGGTGCCGAATGCAGCCCTGGGCGAGCAGGTCCGGGTGCTCTATAGCCAGTACCCCGAAGGCGCCAGCGAGGCTCTCTTGCCGGCAGCGCCTGCCGCGCCGCGGCGTAACCTGCTCGGTCAACTGGCGGCCAGCCCGCTGACCGCGGCGATGCTGGTGCTGACCCTGCTGGTGGCGTTGCTGACCTGGGGCGGCGAGAACCTGGCCGCGGTGCGCTGGCTGAGCTTTACCGATTTTCGCCTCGAGGGCGACTACCTGCAGCTGAACTACTTCAGCGCCAGCATGGAGTCAGGCCAGTGGTGGCGCCTGATCACCCCGATGTTGCTGCACTTTGGCGTGCTGCACCTGGCGATGAACAGCCTCTGGTACTGGGAGCTGGGGCGGCGCATCGAGGCGCGCCAGGGCGCCTGGATGCTGTTGGGCCTGACCCTGACGTTCAGCCTGGTGGCCAACATCGCCCAGTATGCAGTGGGCGGGCCGTCCTTGTTCGGTGGGCTGTCCGGGGTGCTCTATGGCCTGCTCGGGCATTGCTGGCTGTTCCAGCGCCTGGCGCCAACACCGGCCTACAAGCTGCCCAAAGGTGTGCTGGTGATGATGCTGGCCTGGCTGCTGATCTGCATGACCGGGGTGTTCGAGCTGCTGCAGTTCGGCGCCATCGCCAACGCCGCCCATGTCGGCGGGCTGGTGGCGGGCTGCATCACCGGTATTGTCGGTGGCCTGCTGGCGCGGCGTTATCAATCGGTGCCATAGCCCCGTGCGGCTCGCCTGGGTGCGGAGCGGGCTGGTAAACTGCCGCCTCGCATTCGGAGGTCGCCATGTCATCCTTTCTCGACGCCATTGAAAACATCACCCCCGAGATTTACCAGAATCTCAAACTCGCCGTGGAAATCGGCAAGTGGCCCGATGGCCGCAAGCTCAGCCAGGAGCAAAAGGAACTGACCCTGCAGGCGCTGATCGCCTGGGAAATCCGTAACCTGCCCGAAGACCAGCGCATCGGCTACATGGGCCCGCAGGAGTGCGCGTCCAAGTCGGGGCCGGTGCCCAACCTGCTGTTCAAGTCCTCGGACACCCTGCACTGATGGCTGAATTAGGCCGTGGCGCCCTGAGCAAGATGGCCGCGCAGTTGGATGCGCCGGTGCAATACAGCTTTCGTCTGGGCGATGAGTTGCTGCCGGTCAACCCGTTGCTCGGCAAAAGCCTGCGCCTGGAGTTTCTCGGTGCGATCCACTGCAGCCATTGCGGTCGCAAGACCAAGACCAGTTTCAGCCAGGGCTATTGCTACCCCTGCATGCAGAAGCTGGCGCAGTGCGATATCTGCATCATGAGCCCCGAGCGCTGCCACTACGACGCCGGCACCTGCCGCGAGCCGAGTTGGGGCGAGCAGTTCTGCATGACCGACCATATCGTCTACCTGGCCAACTCCTCGGGGGTGAAGGTCGGCATCACCCGCGCCACGCAGATTCCCACGCGCTGGATCGACCAGGGCGCGACCCAGGCCGTGCCGATCCTGCGGGTTGCCACGCGCCAGCAATCCGGCTTTGTCGAAGACCTGCTGCGCAGCCAGGTGGCCGACAAGACCAACTGGCGCGCGCTGCTCAAGGGCGATGCGCCGCCAGTCGACCTGCTGGCCGTGCGGGATCAACTGTTCGCCTCCTGTGCCGAGGGCCTTGTCGGCCTGCAGCAGCGCTTTGGCTTGCAGGCCATTCAGACCCTCGACCTGCCGGTGCAAAGCATTAATTATCCGATCGAGGCCTACCCGGCCAAGATCAACAGCTTCAACCTCGACAAGCTACCGCTGGCCGAGGGCACTCTGCTGGGCATCAAGGGTCAGTACCTGATGTTCGACACCGGCGTGATCAACATACGCAAATACACCGCTTATCAGCTGGCCGTCCACGAGATTGCCGCCTGACCACCGCTTGCCGCTACCACGCAGAGGTCCCCATGCGCACCGAACAACCGAAGATGATCTACCTCAAGGATTACCAGGTTCCCGATTACCTGATCGACGAGACGCACCTGACGTTCGAGCTGTTCGAGGACCACAGTCTGGTGCATGCCCAGTTGGTGATGCGCCGCAACCCGCTGTGCAGCGGCGCGCTGCCGGTACTGCAACTCGATGGCCAGCAGCTTGAGCTGCTTTCGGTCGCGCTGGACGGGCAGACCCTGGGCGAGGGCGACTACCAGCTCAGCGACAGCCACCTGAGCCTGCAGCCCACTGCGTCTAGCTTCGTTATCGACACCAGCGTGCGCATCCACCCGGAAAGCAACACCGCGCTGGAAGGGCTGTACAAGTCCGGCAGCATGTTCTGCACCCAATGCGAGGCCGAAGGCTTTCGCAAGATCACCTACTACCTCGACCGCCCGGACGTGATGAGCCGCTTCACCACCACCCTGAGCGCCGAGCAGCATCGCTACCCGGTGCTGCTGTCCAACGGCAACCCGATTGCCAGCGGCCCGGAAGACGGCGGCCGGCACTGGGCGACCTGGGAAGACCCGTTTATGAAACCGGCCTACCTGTTCGCCCTGGTGGCCGGCGACCTGTGGTGCGTGGAAGACAGCTTCACCACCGTCAGCCAGCGCGAAGTGGCGCTGCGCATTTATGTCGAGCCAGAGAACATCGACAAGTGCCAGCACGCCATGGACAGCCTGAAGAAGTCCATGAAATGGGACGAGGAGGCGTACGGGCGCGAGTACGACCTGGACATCTTTATGATCGTCGCGGTCAACGACTTCAACATGGGCGCCATGGAAAACAAGGGCCTGAACATCTTCAACTCCAGCGCCGTGCTGGCCAAGGCAGAAACCGCCACCGACGCTGCGCACCAGCGCGTCGAGGCGATTGTCGCCCACGAATACTTCCATAACTGGTCGGGCAACCGCGTGACCTGCCGCGACTGGTTCCAGCTGTCGCTCAAGGAAGGTTTCACGGTGTTCCGCGACTCGCAGTTCAGCGCCGACATGAACTCGGCCACGGTCAAGCGCATCGAGGACGTGGCCTACCTGCGCACGCACCAGTTTGCCGAAGACGCCGGCCCCATGGCCCACTCGGTGCGCCCGGAAGGCTTTATCGAAATCTCCAACTTCTACACCCTGACCGTGTACGAGAAGGGCGCCGAAGTGGTGCGCATGATCCAGACCCTGGTCGGTGCCGAGGGTTTCCGCAAGGGCTCGGACCTGTACTTCGAGCGCCACGATGGTCAGGCGGTGACCGTCGATGATTTCGTCAAGGCCATGGAAGACGCCAACGGCGTCGAGCTGAGCCAGTTCAAACGCTGGTACAGCCAGGCCGGCACGCCGCGCCTGGCGGTCAGCGAAGCCTATGACGCGGCCACGCGCAGCTACCGCCTGACCTTCCGCCAGAGCTGCCCGGCCACGCCAGGGCAGAGCGAGAAACTGCCGTTCGTGATTCCCGTCGAGCTGGGCCTGCTGGATGCCGAGGGCCGTGCCCTGGCGCTGCGCCTGGAAGGCGAGGCCCAGGCCGGCGCAACCACGCGGGTGTTCTCGATCACCGAGGCCGAGCAGACCCTGACCTTCGTCGATCTCGACGCCCAGCCGCTGCCGTCGCTGCTGCGCGGTTTTTCCGCGCCGGTGAAGCTGAGCTTCCCCTACAGCCGCGACCAGCTGATGTTCCTGATGCAGCACGACAGCGACGGCTTCAACCGCTGGGAAGCCGGCCAGCAACTGGCCGTGCAGGTGCTCCAGGAGCTGATCGGCCAGCACCAGCGTGGCGAGGCGTTGGTACTCGACACGCGCCTGGTCAGCGCCCTGCGCACGGTGCTGGAAAACCCGGCGCTGGACCCGGCCATGGTCGCTGAAATGCTCTCGCTGCCCGGTGAAGGCTACCTCACGGAAATCAGCGAAGTGGCCGATGTCGATGCCATCCACGCTGCCCGCGAGTTCGCCCGCCAGCAGCTTGGCGAAGCCCTGCACGACCTGCTCTGGCAGCGTTATCAGGCTAATCGCGAGCAGTCGCGCAGCACCGCCTATATGGCCGAGGCGACGCATTTCGCCCGTCGCAGCCTGCAGAACATCGCCCTGTCGTACCTGATGCTCAGCGGCAAGCCCGACGTGCTGGCGGCCTGCCTGGAGCAGTTCGAGCACGCCGACAACATGACCGAGCGCATGACCGCCCTGGCCGTGCTGGTCAACTCGCCGTTCGCCGTAGAGAAGGCCGCCGCCCTGGCCAGCTTCGCCGAGCACTTCAAGGACAACCCGCTGGTCATGGACCAGTGGTTCAGCGTGCAGGGGGCCAGTGCCAGCCACGGCACCCTGGCCACCGTGCATGCGCTGATGGAACACCCGGCGTTCACCCTGAAAAACCCGAACAAGGTGCGCGCGTTGATCGGCGCCTTCGCCGGGCAGAACCCGCTCAACTTCCACCGCATCGACGGCAGCGGTTACCGCTTCCTGGCGGATCAGGTGATTATCCTCAACGCGCTGAACCCGCAGATCGCCTCGCGTCTGCTCGGTTCGCTGACCCGCTGGGGCAAGTACGACAGCACCCGTCAGGCGCTGATGACGGCCGAACTGGAGCGGATTCTCGCGTCGGGTGAGCTGTCCAGCGATGTCTATGAGGTGGTCAGCAAAAGCCTCGCCTGAGTTGTTCAGGCGTTCGCAAAGGCTATGTTCCAATTGACTGTTGCAGTCGTGCGCGACTCCCGTAGGAGCGCCGCCCCGGCGCGAAGCTTGTGGGCTATCTCAGAGACCGCTGAATGGCTGCTATTCGCCGCGAGGCGCGGCTCCTACGAGAAGTAGCGACACCGTGCAGCACAGAACTGGGACACAACCTTCTCAAAAGAGTGATCGGTGTCGCACCGGTCGCTCTTTTTTGTGGGCTACAGGTTCGGATTAGCCCAGTGCCGAGCAGCCTTGGCGCCACAGCAGCGCCATCGTAAATAAATTCACCACTCAGTAGCGGCAGACTATTCGTGTCGCGCTAATATTGCGCCCCGGCCGCTCTAAGTCGGCGTTTTTCAGCAAATTCCCCGATTTTTTATACGGCTGTTTGAGCTGGCAACATGGCTGCTATGGCAACGACCCGCTGCCTTCTACCGAGTGTTCGGAGCCGGTGGTGCGCCCGTTGAAAAAAACAAGTCGTCGCAGTACGGCATTCGGTGATCCGCCCATGTGAGGTCACCCCACTATGATCTGTCTCACGGAGTACGTTTCGATGCACATCACATCCCGCATGCGTGGCCTGCTGGTTGCGCCGGCCAAGGCTGGCTTTTCCCTGGCGGGAGTGCTGCTCGCCGCCCAGGCTCAGGGCGTGGAATTCAGTTTTGCCGATAATGAAATCAGCGGTTCCATCGACACCACGCTGTCCTACGGTCAACTGTGGCGGGTGCAGGGGCAGGACGCGCGCAACAACGACATCAACAGCAATGACGGTAACCGCAACTTCGATACCGGCCTGGTCTCCGAGGTGTTCAAGATCACCTCGGACATGGAAGTGACCTACCAGAACTACGGCGCCTTTGTGCGTGGCACAGCGTTCTACGACACCCAGATCATGGACCGGCGCAACGACTACCGGAGCGCCAACGATCCGGCTCAACCGAGCCAGAACACCCCCAACGACAATCGCTTTACCTACGACACCCGGCATACGGCCGGGCGTGATGCGCAGATTCTCGATGCTTATGTGTACGGCAACTGGGATATAGGCGACACGCCGCTGACCGGGCGCCTGGGCCGCCAGGTGTTCAACTGGGGGGAGGGCCTGTTCTACCGCGGTGGCGTCAACACCACCAACCCGGTCGATGCCGCCAAGTTCCGCCTGCCCGGCGCGGAGGTGAAGGAGGTGCTGGTACCGGTGGAGGCGCTGAGTTTCAACATTGGCCTGAGCGATAACCTGTCGCTGGAAACCTTCTACCAGTTCAACTGGAAGGAAACCGCCATCGATCCGGCGGGCACCTTTTTCTCCGAGACCGATCTGTTCGCCGAGGGTGGCAACACCGCTTACACCACCATGGCGGCGCTGGGTGCTGCTGCTTTTCGCACCAACTATGCAGGTCTGAGCGGGCTGGGGGCTGGCGGCTTGACGGGCAGCGATTACCTCGACAGCAACGGGGTGTTCAAGGTCGCCTCTATCGGCTCCGACCTCAATGCCAAGAATGACGGCCAGTTTGGTGTGGCTTTGCGCTATATCGCCGAACAGCTGAACGCCACCGAGTTTGGGTTTTACGTCGTCAATTACCACGCCAAAGAACCGAGCATTTACGCGGACCTCGACGGCTTTTCCGGGCTCAACCTGGATACCATCACCAATGCTGCCAGCGCTGGAGCGATCAGCGATTATGCCTCCTTGCTGGCCGCCGCCTCGGTGAATGCGCCGGATGCCCGTGATCTGCTCGGCCTGGTCAATGGGGCCGCAACGGTCGATACGGCCAATCGCATCACCGCGCGCCGCGAATATGCCGAAGACATTCGCATGTACGGCTTCAGCTTCAATACCACCGTCGGCGAGGCCTCGGTATTTGGCGAGCTGGCCTACCGCCCGAACCTGCCGATTGGTATCGCCACCACCAACGACCTGCTCGGTGACCTGCTGACCCAAGCCCCTGCGCTGGCCTCGGGCCAGGTAACCAATATCGGCGGGCAACAGGTGCAACTGGGCGATGCGATTCACAACTACGAGCGAGTCGAGGCGTTCAACACTTCGCTTGGCACGCTGTATAACTTCGGCCCGGCGCTGTCATTCGACTCGCTGTTTGGCGTGGCCGAACTCGGCTCCGAGCACGTACGCGGCAGCGATCTGCAGTATCAGTCGCGCAATGGCACGCGTTATTACTCCAGCCGCGCCAATAACTCCTATATCAATGGTTACGACCGCGACGACCAGATCAACAAGAACGCCTACGGCTACACCCTGGTGCTGTCGGGTACCTGGAACGATGTCTATGCCGGGGTCAACCTGTCGCCGTTCGCGGTGTTCAAGCATGACTTCAAAGGCAACTCGCACCAGACCGGCAACTTTATCGAGGGGCGCAAGGCCCATACCCTCGGTTTGCGCGCCAGCTACTTGAACAGCCTGGAAGCCGAACTGCAGTACACCGCGTTTTACGGCGCCGGGCAGAACAATGCGAGCCGCGATCGCGACAACCTCGGCGTGAACGTCAAGTATTCCTTCTAACCCTGCGCAACCCCGGGTCTGCTTACAAGGCCTGGGACGATGATTCATCACGGAGAACCACGATGTTCAACACGCACACGCTAATCAGCGCCGCTGCAGCCTTGGCGCTCTGCGCCGGTAGCGCTTTTGCCGGCGTTTCGCCGCAGGAAGCCGCCAAACTGGGTAACAGCCTGACGCCTTTCGCCGACGACAAACCGCTGTTCACCATCACTAAAGCCAACCTTGAACAGTACAAGGCCAACCTGACCCCAGGGCAAATCGCCCTGTTCGACACCTACCCCGACAGCTACCAGATGCCGGTCTACCCGTCGCGTCGTTCTGGTTCGGCACCGCAGTGGGTGTATGACAACACCCTGAAAAACGCCAGCAGCGCCAAGCTGCTCGATGGCGGCAACGGCTTCGCCGACGCCTATGGCGGTATCCCGTTCCCGATCCCCAGCAGTGGTGTGGAAGCGTTGTGGAACCACATGGCCCGTTACCGCGGCAGCTATGTCATTCGCCGTGCATCGGAGGTGGCGGTGCAGCGCAACGGCGCGTTTTCCCTGGTGACCTCGCAGCAGGAAGCGCTGTTCAAGTTCTACAACCCCAAGGGTTCCTACGCGGACCTCAACAACATCCTGTTCTATTACCTGTCGTTCACCAAGAGCCCGGCGCGCCTGGCCGGTGGCGCGGTGCTGGTCCACGAGACCCTCGATCAGGTCAAGGAACCGCGCCAGGCCTGGGGCTACAGCGCCGGCCAGCGCCGCGTACGCCGTGCGCCAAACCTGGCGTACGACACACCGATTGCCGCCGCCGATGGCCTGCGTACCGCCGACGACACCGACATGTTCAACGGCGCGCCGGACCGTTACGACTGGCAATTGCTGGGCAAGAAGGAAATCTACATTCCCTACAACAACTACAAGGTCACCAGCCCGGAGGTGAAATACGACGACCTGCTGCAGGTCGGCCACCTCAACCCGGCGCTGACCCGGCATGAGCTGCACCGTGTGTGGGTAGTAGAAGGCACGCTCAAGCCCGGCGCGCGTCATCTCTACTCCAAGCGCACCCTGTACCTCGACGAGGACAGCTGGCAGGCCGCGGTGGTCGATCAGTACGACGGGCGCGGCGAGCTGTGGCGCGTCTCCGTGGCCTACCTGAAAAATTATTACGACCTGCCCACCACCTGGTCAGCCCTCGATGTGTTCCATGATCTGCAGGCTCGCCGTTATCACGTGCAGAACCTGGATAACGAAGAGCCGAACACCATCGACTTCAGCCAGCCGGCACCGGCGGACAGTTATTTCAAACCGGCTGAATTGCGCCGTCGCGGGACACGCTGATAGTGCTGTAGTCTTCGTCCAAGGCCGCTACAGGTGCCCTGCAGTCGTAGCGGCTTTTTCGTATCAATTAGTCGAATAAGGCGTCAATCACGCGGGTTTGCCTTAACAAAACATAACGTCACGCCGATTGTCAGGCCTTTCGAAAGGTCGATAGCATAGGTAGTCCGTTATAGAGCGCCTCTAAAAACGTAGGCGAGGCAGCCAGCACAAGGCAAAAACAAGCGAAAAACGGTCGGAGTCGCGCTCGACTTTACGAGTTGTAAATGAGCATTTGATTCGCTTCGCTCACCCCTTCGGGGCCGTGCTAAAGCACGTTCAGCCTTACGGCTGTGAGCTTGTTTTTAACGCAGTGATGGCAACGCAGGTAGTTTTTAGAGGTGCTCTATTAAGCGGCACCACCTATAACAATAAAGGGGGAAGGTATATGAGTGAGCCCGTCATGCGGCGCACCCAGACCGGTCATGTTGCGCGTCTTCTGACACCGGTATTTAGCGTCCACTCGCCGCTGGCCAAAGCGCTCTCGCTCTGCAGTGTCTTGTCCATACTCGCATTCGGCGCCGTGCCGGTGAGCGCACAAACCACCAGCGATACCGCCAACTATTCCATCGAATCCGCCAAAGCCGTGCACAGCCTGCTGCTGGATGTCGCACTCGCCGGCAAACGCCTGGTTGCCGTGGGCGACCGTGGGCACATTCTGTATTCCGACGATCAGGGCGCCAACTGGACCCAGGCCAAGGTACCGACCCGGCAACTGCTCACCGCAGTTTATTTCGTCGATGCGCAGCACGGCTGGGCCGTTGGCCACGATGCCCAGATCCTCGCGACCAGTGACGCCGGGGAGACCTGGACTCAGCAGTTCAGCGATCTGGAGCGTGAAGAAGGCGCGCCTTTCCTCGATGTCTGGTTCAAGGACCGCAACA
The DNA here is from genome assembly GCF_900110925.1 of Pseudomonas cuatrocienegasensis. GTDB lineage: Bacteria > Pseudomonadota > Gammaproteobacteria > Pseudomonadales > Pseudomonadaceae > Aquipseudomonas > Aquipseudomonas cuatrocienegasensis. The sequence continues at coordinate 36,790 of NZ_FOFP01000027.1, forward strand.
CCGGCTTCGTGGTCGGCGCCTATGGCGCGCTGTTCACCACCGAAGATGGCGGGCAGACCTGGGAGGATGTCAGCGATCGCCTCGACAGCGAGGACGGTTATCACCTCAACGCCATTGTCGGCGTCGAAGGCTCCGGGCTGTATGCCGTGGGCGAACTGGGCGGCATGTTCCGCTCCGCCGATTGGGGGCTGACCTGGGAAACCATTCAAGGGCCCTACGAGGGTTCGCTGTTTGGTGCTGTCGCCACGGGTGAGCCGGGCGGTCTGCTGGTTTACGGCCTGCGCGGACACCTGTTCCGCTCCAGCGATTTTGGCGACACCTGGGAGCAGATCGAAATCCAGACGCCGGGCAACGGCCCGCTGGAGTTCGGCCTGGCCGACGGCAACCTGCTGGCCAATGGCACCATCGTGGTGGTGGGGCATGGCGGCACGGTACTCAGCAGTACCGACAAGGGCCAGACCTTCAGCCTGGACAATCGCAGTGATCGCATTTCACTGGCCGGGGTTACAGCAACGGATAACGGCAACCTGATACTGGTAGGGCAGGGCGGTGTGCATCTCGCCTCGCTGTCTGGCGCCGATCTGGGCCAACAATAACAAGCCGGGAGCCTTTGCATGAGTAAGCACCAACAACAACCCGCTTCGTTTCTCGAGCGGTTGATCTTCAACAATCGCCCGGCAGTGATTCTGCTCTGCCTGTTGATCAGCGTATTCCTGTTCTACCAGGCCTCGCAGGTTCGCCCGCAGACCAGCTTCGAGAAGATGATTCCGCTGGGCCATCCTTACATCCAGAAGATGCTCGAGCACCGTAACGACCTGGCCAACCTGGGCAACACCGTGCGTATCTCGGTGGAGGCGGTGGAAGGCGATATCTTCACCAAGGAATACATGGAAACCCTGCGTCAGATCAGCGACGAGGCGTTCTATATTTCCGGTGTCGACCGCTCTGGGCTGAAGTCGCTGTGGAGCCCCAGCGTGCGCTGGACCGAAGTGACCGAGGAAGGCTTCGCCGGTGGCGAGGTGATCCCGCAGACCTACGACGGTTCGGCCGAGAGCCTGGAAGAGCTGCGCAACAACGTGCTCAAGTCCGGCCAGGTTGGCCGTCTGGTGGCCAACAACTTCAAGTCGAGCATCGTCGACATTCCGCTGCTCGAAGCCTACCCGGATCCGAACGACCAGGGCACGCTGATCCCCCTCGATTACCAGCAGTTTTCCCACCAGCTGGAAGAAAAGATTCGCGAGAAGTACCAGGCGCAGAATCCCAATGTGAAGGTGCACATCATCGGCTTCGCCAAGAAGGTCGGTGACCTGATCGATGGCCTGATCGGCGTGGCGCTGTTCTTCGCCGTAGCCATCGGCATCACCTTCGTCCTGCTGCTGTGGTTCACCCATTGCGTCAAGAGCACCCTGGCCGTGCTGGTCGCCACCCTGATCGCCGTGGGTTGGCAGTTGGGCATGCTCAATGTGCTGGGCTTTGGCCTGGACCCCTACTCGATGCTGGTGCCGTTTCTGGTGTTCGCCATCGGGATTTCCCACGGGGTGCAGAAGATCAACGGCATCGCCATGGCCTCCGGTGATGCGCCCGATGCCCTGGCTGCGGCGCGTATGGCCTTCCGCCAGTTGTTTATCCCTGGTCTGGTGGCATTGCTGTCCGACGCAGTCGGTTTCGTTACCCTGCTGCTGATCGATATCGGCGTGATCCGCGAGCTGGCCATCGGCGCCTCGGTGGGCGTGGCGGTGATTATCCTGACCAACCTGATCCTGCTGCCGGTGATCATTTCCTATATCGGTATCAGCCAGAAGGCGGTGAAGATCAGCCGCGAAGAAGCTGCTCGTGAGCACCCGTTCTGGCGCTTCCTGTCCAAGTGCGCACACCCGATGGTCGCGCCGATTTCCGTGGTCGTGGCGGTCGTCGCCCTGGCTGGCGGCGTCTGGTACGGGCAGAACCTGAAGATCGGCGACCTTGACCAGGGCGCCCCGGAGCTGCACCCGGATTCACGCTACAACCTGGACAACGACTTCGTCATCCGCAACTACTCGACCAGCTCCGACGTGCTGGTGATCATGGTCAAAACGGCCACCGAGGGTTGCTCGACCTACCCGACCCTGTCAGCCATGGACGAGCTGATGTGGCGGATGGAAAACACCGAAGGGGTGCAGTCGACCATCTCCATGGTCACCGTGTCCAAGCAGGTGATCAAAGGCATGAACGAGGGCAACCTGAAATGGGAAACCCTGTCGCGTAACCAGGACGTGCTGAACAACTCCATCGCCCGTGCGGACGGCCTGTATAACGCCGACTGCTCGGTGGCGCCGGTGCTGGTGTTCCTCAACGACCACAAGGCCGAAACCCTCGAGCGCACCGTGGCAGTGGCCGAAGCCTTCGCCAAGGAGCACAACCGCGAAGGCCTGGAGTTTGTCCTGGCGGCGGGCAACGCCGGTATCGAAGCCGCGACCAACGAAGTGATCGCAGCGTCCGAGACCACCATGCTGATCGCGGTGTACGCGGCGGTGAGCATCATGTGCCTGCTGACGTTCCGCTCGCTGGCGGCAACCCTCTGCGTGATCCTGCCGCTGGTGCTGACCTCGGTACTGGGTAACGCCCTGATGGCCTTTATGGGCATCGGCGTCAAGGTTGCCACCCTGCCGGTGATCGCCCTCGGCGTGGGCATCGGCGTCGACTACGGCATCTACATCTACAGCCGCCTGGAGACCTACCTGCGCCAGGGCCTGTCGCTGCAAGACGCCTACTACGAGACGCTCAAGTCCACCGGTAAGGCCGTGCTGTTTACCGGTGTGTGCCTGGCCATCGGCGTGGCGACCTGGATCTTCTCGGCGATCAAGTTCCAGGCCGACATGGGCCTGATGCTGACCTTTATGTTCCTCTGGAACATGATCGGCGCGATCTGGCTGCTGCCGGCCCTGGCCCGCTTCCTGATCAACCCGGAAAAACTCCGCGCCAAGGGCTAAACCCCGCACCGCAGCACCTAAAACCGCAGCCTAGGCTGCGGTTTTTTATTGCCGTAGGGTGCGCCGCGCGCACCAACTCTTCCCCGAATGCCCACAGGCGCATTTCCTTCAATACCCACTTTGCAGTCGTAGCCTGGGTCGAGCGAAGCGACACCCGGGGAATGTGTATACGCATAAGTTTGCGGATAAATTCGCTCCTATGAAGGTGTCCAGCAACCAATTCATGGTCAGCCTTCAGCGGTGGAGAACGGGGCATCGGAAACTGTGATCTGTTCGCTATTCACTAGCTTGTGCAATATTTAGTTACGAGTAGTATCGATTTTTTGTGGCGTTGTGCCACTGCTATGCATGGACGCAAAAAATGCGGGATGAACCCACACCCTCCGAACCCTCCCAACGGCTCGACACCGGCCTGGCCTGTCTGGTCATGCTGGCCCGCTTTCACAACGTCGCCGCCTCTGCTGAACAACTCGCCCATGAGTACGCCGAAGACGGCCGCACCTTTGGCAAGGTCGAGCTGCTGCTGGCGGCGAAAAAGCTCGGCCTCAAGGCCAAGTCTGCCCGCAGCTCGCTGGGGCGGCTGAGCCAAACCCCGCTGCCGGCGATTGCCTGCGACCAAGACGGCCGCTTCTTTATCATCGCGCGCCTGGACGATGACAAGGCGCTGATTCACGACCCCGCCGCCCAGCGCCCTGAAGTCCTAAGCCATGAAGCGCTGCAGCAGCGCTGGAGCGGCGAGCTGATATTGATTCGCTCCGAGGCCTCGGTCGCCGGCGAGCTGTCCAGGTTCGACTTCACCTGGTTTATCCCCGCCATCGTCAAGTACCGCAAGCTGCTGGGCGAAGTGCTGCTGGTGTCCTTTGTGCTGCAGATATTTGCCCTGCTGACGCCGCTGTTCTTCCAGGTGGTAATGGACAAGGTCCTGGTTCATCGCGGCCTGAGCACCCTGGATGTGATCGCCATCGGCCTGCTGGGCATCATGATTTTCGAGACCCTGCTGTCGGGCCTGCGCAGCTATGTGTTTGCTCATACGGCGAGCCGCATCGATGTCGAGCTTGGCTCGCGGCTGTTTCGCCATCTGGTCACCTTGCCATTGGCTTATTTCCAGGCCCGGCGCGTGGGCGACTCGGTGGCGCGGGTCCGTGAGCTGGAGAATATCCGCAGCTTCCTGACCGGTAACGCCATCACCCTGCTGCTGGATGTGCTGTTCTCCGTGGTGTTTATCGCCGTGATGTTTATGTACAGCGGCTGGCTGACCCTGGTGGTGATCCTGTCGCTGCCGCTGTACTTCATCGTTTCCCTGCTGATTACCCCGGTGCTGCGCGCGCGCCTTAACGAGAGCTTTGCCCGTGGCGCAGAGAACCAGGCGTTTCTGGTGGAGACGGTCAACGGCATC
>NZ_FOFP01000028.1 GCF_900110925.1 Pseudomonas cuatrocienegasensis
GCATGCGTGTGGGTGTATGCGCATGGGTGTATGCTCTGTTATAAATGCGTTGCGGTGTATGTTTGACAGGCGTATGATTCGAGCTATGTTTAAGGGTGTATGCCAAAGGAGGCAAAGCAATGGGACGCAAGGTTGATCTAGAAGACGTGATCGAGCACCTGATAAAGGACGTGAAGGCGATCGACGCGAATGCTGACCTAAGCCGTGGCGATAAGACCAAGCGCCTGGCGCGGCTGGCTGATCGGGTGAAAAACGGGCTGTATGAGGACCGCCGGCGGAAAGAGGAGGACAAGCTGGCACCGGCCAGTTATCGCCGCTACCTGACCACGATCAGGAACGCGATCACCGCGCAGAACTGGCGGCACCACTCGCTCGAGGAGTCGATCGGCCGGCTGGCGCGCCGGCATCCGCGCTGGGCTGAGCAACTGCAGGGCCTGCTCGAGCACGAAAGCATCAAGGATCTGCGGTTTGCCCACCGCGACCTGCTGACCGAGATCCGCCGCGCGCGGGATGATGACGCCTATGAGGCGGTGCGCTCGATGAAACTCGACCACGAGATCATGCGGCACCTGATCCTGCCGGCCGCGACCAAGGCCGAGTTGGCGGCGGATGCCGTCGAGCGCCTCGAGGTGCAGGCCACGAACTCGATCGAGGTCAACTTCCACTGGCTGATGGCCACGATCAACGACCTGCTATCAAGCCAGCAGCTGCGCAACGACGGCAGCGTCTCGCCTTACTATTCGCACCTGACCCTTGGCATAGCGCTGGCCACCGGCCGGCGCGAGGTTGAGGTGCTCAAGTGGGCGCGGTTCAAGAAGGCCGGCGAGTTCGAGCTGGAATTTTCCGGCCAGGTCAAAAAGCGCGAAGGCGTCGACTACAGCGAAAGCTATCGGATCTATACGCTGGTGGCGGCCGACGTGGTGCTCGAGGCCTTCGCCAAGCTGCGGGCGCTGCCCGAGGTTGAGGAGCTGCAGCACCTGGACAACATCGCAGTAAACAACCGCGTGCATAGCAACCTGAATCAGCTGGCCAAGCGGACGTTCGGCGACCAGGCTCGAGTGTTCAAGGACTCGCGGAAAATTTGGGCGCGGATGGTGTTCGAGCTGCACTTCAACCGCGACGAGCGCTGGAAAAAAGTAAACGAAACCGTGTTCTGGCGCGAAATGCTCGGCCATGACGATATGGATACGCAGGAAAGCTATAAGGCCTTCAAGATCGACTACACCAAGCCCGAAGCTGGCGAGGAGGTGGTGGGCAAGTGGGCGAATCGCCTCGAGGCGCTGCAGGCCCTTGACGGGCACGAGCGCATCGCAGGCAGCGCGGCGATGCAGCGGATCCACCAGTGGGTGAAAGAGACGGTGAAGGCCGCGCCGGAGGCGCGAATTTCTCAGAAGGCCATCACCACCAACGTGGGCAGCTACCGACCGAATATTAAGGAGTACCTGGAGATCGCCGGCGAGGCGCTGGCCACCCCTAATCGGGCGATGGCGGCGGTCGCGGTCGAGGTGCCCAAGGACGTGGCCAGGGGCAAGCCTCGGTTAGTTGCGCATCAGCTGGAAAGCGGTATCTGGCGGGCCACTGCTACGGTCAACGGTGTGGAAGTGGCGCAGGCCGAGGCCGCGAATAAAGCGGATGCGCTCAGCCAGGTGTTTGCAAAGGCCTCGAGCTAGGCACCAGGCTGGCAACTGGTGCGCGGGATTGAACAAGAGCCGGGGCATGCCCCGGCTTTTGCCGTAACAGATACGCCTCCTCGATCGCGGCCCCTGCGTCCTGCAGGTGGTCTTTCAAGACCCCCACCGCTTCCATGATCTGCTCCCTGGTGACCTGTTCCGCTGCTACCTCGAGCAGCGAAACAACAGCCAAAGCCCTGCGGATTTTACCGGCCGCAGCATCCATTTGTTCCAAGCCCATGACTACGAATTCCTTCCTATGGCGGTGATGTTATTTTGCCTCACTGTCAATGCGTACAGTATCACCGGCGGTCGGGCCGTAGAAGCTTCTCAGCAAACGCCAGGGTGCGCCCTACCGCCGCGTCACTATCCCTGCCCGCCATGAAATCTCGAACCACTTCGGGTGCCAGCGCCCCCACCAAGCGGGCAAGCGATATGCCGAGGGGTTGGTAACAGCGAGAAGCCAAAGCCAGGAGCTTCTCAGTCACTGCCAAGGGATACTTTTCATCTGTGTCTGTACCATCACAATGCAAAGTGTCCCTTTCGCTGCACGCGAGGGCCTGCGCGGCCTGGGCGGGTGCCGCCGGGGCCTCGTCTGCCAGCTTGGGCTGGTAGGCGGTTTCGGTTTCGTGGGTGGTCAGCGAATGCACGTTGATAGCCTGGCGACGCAGCACGTAGGCCATGACAAACGCCCATTTGTCTGCATCGATGGTGAACAGGTTCGCGCCGCTGCTTTTGCGCTTCTTCACCGTGACGCCGAAGCGCTCGATGATCGACTTCACCAGTGAGGTGGCGCAGACCTTGGCGCTGGTGCTGGCAATGTAGCGGCCGACCTTCATCGCGTTGTAACGCTCGAGGGCCTCCTGGCTTTCGGTGACCATGGCCAGCACCTCGCGGCACTGGGCGGCGCTGAACTCGCCCTGGCCCGTGAAACGGTCGACGCCCAGGGTCTCGAACACCTGGACCAGGAACGCGCGCGTGGCGCGTTTGTAGCGGTGCTGGGTCAGTACCACCCGCGCCTTGCGCTGGACGTCGTCGTAGGCCTTCGCCTGGGGCTCCTCGGCCTGCAGGAGCTCGAGGGCGACCACCTTCGCGATGCCGCGATCGTCATAGAAGGCGACGTCGTCGGGGGTGAACTGTTCCACGCCGAGCTGGTGCTGCATGTGGAAGCGGTCGACCATGGCGCTCTCGGCCTCGCTGCGGACTTCCTGGCGGTTGAGGCGCACGAAGGTGGCCTCGTCTGGCGTCTCGACGCTCTTAATCAGATCCATGCGCTTGTCGAAGACCAGCTCGCCGGCGTGGGCGCGGTTTTGCCGCGAGGCCTTGGTGGTTTCCGGGTCGTCTAGGTTGGCGCGCTCGACCTGGTAGCCGTCGGCGATCAGCATCAGCAGCAGGTTGTTGGCGAAGTCGTTGCGCGCGCGGTTCTCGGCGGTGACGGAGCTCAGCCAGATCTGGTCAAAGGCGGTTTTTTTGCGCACGAAGCGCACCTCGTCGGCGTCCTCCTGGTACTCGAATGTCAGCTCGTCGAGGCCATGGATACCGCGATAAAGGGCGGCCGGGTCGGTTTGCCGTTGGCTGGTGCTGTGGCCGATGCCGACCAGGTAATGGCGGGCGGTGCGATCGCGGCGCAACATCTGGATGGCGTCGGATGGCCCGACGCTGTTGCCGCTGAACAGGCCGACATGGTGCTCAAAATGGGGGGTGGTCATGGATACGCCGGAGCTGATCGCCGGCGAGTAAATCAGGACGTCGTACTTGACCGCCTCGGCGTTGGGATTCATCAGAAAGGCGGTGACGTCCGGGTCTGCTTTGCTGTCGGCATGCACCAGGAGCATGCGCACCGGCTTGGCCTCGCCGGCGGCGATACGCTCCTCGACCAGGGCGGCCATTTTCTTGGCCGACTCGGCCGAGTCGTTGGCGACCAGGACGCGCTTACCGGCACAGATCCAATCGAGGGCGACCTGCCAGACCGTTTCGTCGTCGGAGTGGTCGACGCGGATGTGCTCGGCCTTGCCCTCAATCTCGAGAATGGTGATGGTCTGACCTGGGCGGGCCATCTCGCAGAACTCGACGACGCGGTCGTTGGCGTCGGCGTCGCAGAGCAGCACGCGGCGGGCCACGGCAACAGCATCGAGCAGGGCATCGAAGACGCGCACGCGGCCATCGACCGGGCCGCTGGCGGTGTGGCTGATCACCTGGCTGGCTTCATCGATGCACAGGGTATCGATGGTGGTAAACCAGGAGCGCTCGGCGTCGTTGTAAAACTTGGAATTGGTCAGCGAATTGACGCAGCAAGCCAGGTGGGAAATATCCGCCATGAAATCGGCGCGGGCCTGCTGATAGTGTTGGATGTTCAAGCGCGCGGCGGCGTCGTCGAGGAGCGAGATCCGGTGCGCGATGTAGGCGGCTTTCGGTGCAGCCTGCATCAGGGGCGCGATTAGGCGCTCGGTTTTGCCGGCACCCATCGGGGCGCGGACGATGACAACGCCCTCGAGCGAGTCGACCAGGTCGGCCAGGTGGACAGGCAGCTCGATGCCACCGTGCGCCGCGCGAACGCCCTCGATGCGCAGATGCTGCACGTTGGACTTGGCCAGGGTCTCCGGCGAGAAGCCGCGCAGGTTTTGCGCCTGCTGCAGCTTTTGCTTGGCCAGCCAAAGGGCGAAGCGGCGGATCTCGAAACGGTTTAGCTCGACCCCGGCCGGGATCGAAGCCATAACCATGCGCAGCACGTCGCTGGTGCTGTATTTGATCGGCACCAGGAGCATGCCCGCCGCGATGGCCTTGTCTGCGTGTTTCTTGACGCCAAGCCCGGCCACGCCCATGCGCTGCAGGCAGTAGGGGAACCAGTCTTTTTCGGCGCGATAGACGTTATCGCGGGCGCGCAGGGCCTTGGCCGTGGCCTCGAGACCGAAGTGCGCGGCATAGTCGTTCCAGTCGGTTGGGCCTTTGCGCGCGGCCTTGAAGCCGGAGAGGGCCTCCTCGCCGAGCTGCTCGAAGTTCGGCACGATGCCGGGGTGCTGGTGCTCGCGGTGGATCTCGAGGGCGGCCAGCAGGCCCGCGTTGCCGGCGGCGGTCCATTGGTCGTTGTCGGCGGCGTTATGGAAGCGCCAGGCCGGGCAATGTTTCTTGTACAGGCGCAGCACCTTGCCGAGGTTGTCGACGTTGAAGGTGATCACCACGGCCACGTTGTTGCCGGCCTCGAGCTCGGCCAGGAAGACGGTCGCGCCAGTGGCGAAGCCTTCGGCGGCATAGCGTCGGTCTGCGGTCTCGAGGTCGCCGAGGATGCAATGCACGCCGTCCATCTTAACGCCGGTGCCCTGGAGCTTCTTGTCGGCATACAGGCGCTGCACACCGACGAAGCCGCCGGCGATATTGAACAGGGGAACCGCGCAAAACTCGCCGTGACTGTCACGCATACGCTGCATTTTGAAGCGTGACGCGATGGCGGCGATGCCCTTCGCCTGCAGGTAAGGCGCGCTGCCATCCTCCTGGCCGATCAGTTCGACGAAGCCCTGCAGGATCTTGCCGGCCTTGTTCTCGTACTCGAACGCCTCGCGGCCCCCGCAGTGCCAGACCTTTTCGTAGGCCAGGCGCTCGGCCTGGATGCGCGCTTGCTGGTCGCGCTCGCGTTGCTCGCGTGCGTGGCGCTTGGCTTCGCGCTCGAGGCGTTGGGCGGTTTGGCGATCAAGCCACCGCTGGTGCTTCTCGCTGGCCTGGCGGCCACCCTCGCGCGCGTACAGGTCCGCGAGTGCGCCAAGGCCCGACCAGGTGCTCGAGCCGATCGAGGCCACGTTGTTGTTGAAGGTGAAATGCGGATAGTCGAAGTCGTCGGCGCGCTTGATCTGACCCCAGGCCATGACCTTGGATTTATAGCGCTTTTGGGTTGTGCCGATCTTGCCCCGGTACTTATCGCCGGATAGCTGGATGTCGTTTCTGATGGTCGCCCAATCGATGCCGACCTGGTCGGCGGCGGCGGCGATATCGCCGTCGAAATAATCGACCAGGGCGTAAGGGTCGGCGTTGAAACGCTCTTTGAAAAATGCCGCAAGTCCGTTATCGCGAGGTGCGTTTGTCATTATGTCCCTTTGTCTAAAAACGCAAAAGCACAAAAGAACATTCGATTGACGCTGCAGTGACGGGGTTTAGACTGGGCCTGTGAAAGTGTTTCGCCCTTGAATTACCCTGCCCGCAAAACAGGAAATTCATCAACGGGGTCAATCACTTATGTGGTTCCAGTCGCTGTCCTGCGACGTTTCTCAGAATAGGCCGGGGGTTGTCCAGACCCCTGGCCTTTTTCTTTTCTGCGCTGCTAAAGCCGTTATTGTTGCTGCGGGTTGCCCGCAGTCTACCCCATGTTTTCTGTATGCCGAAAGTCTGGCGCGTTTCCTCTAGCGAATAAGCCCTTTTGCGACGCGCATCGTCATGCCGATTACGACGCCGACCACCTTGAAATTCCCGTCAATCGAAACCATCGGGAATTGTGGATTTAATGCCCGAAGGTAACGCTGCGACCCGTCCTTGATCAACTTTTTAAACGTGACCTCGGCCGGGTTGCCCGTATAGCCGACCACGAAGTCGTTCGGCTCGGCCTCCCTGCGCGGATCCACGAAAATGGTCCCACCCATTGGGAAGCTGGGGCCGCTGGGTGCGTGCATGGTGTCGTCACTCACGACCAGGCCGAAGATCGCGCCGGGCGGGTTCTCTGGTGATATTTCCCACGGTGTACCACTGGGCAGACGCCCTATTTCCGGCCTTATGGCCCAATCTGCTGCCATATTCCACGGCACCACCGGCACCCGTTTGGCCGACTCGGCCGGGGCTGTTGGGGGCGGGGTGTCGTTCATCGACTCCTCGATCAGCGCCTCGACAGTTGTGCCGTATACCTTCGCCAGAGCGTAGGCGTTTAACACGCTTGGCACGCTGGTGCCCTTCTCGATAGCGGATAGCGAGCTGGGGTATATGGCCCCCCCTGTTTCGTCACATACCCGTTGCAGCGACCAGCCGCGCAAAGTGCGCCGGTTCAGGATCGCCGCCCCGATTGAATATTTCTCTTTCATGCTCGGCCCTCTCAGTCCCTTACCTATTGTCCGTTCTGGTTAGGCAATAACTCCATGCTGCCTGCCGAAATTGTGTTGCCATTTTCGTTCGGTATGCCGAAAATGTAGACACAATTACATTAGTACGTATTGAGAGGGGAAAAGTGCTATGGCGGCACAAACAGAGCGCGAAGCGGTGCTAGGGCACACAAATCACTGGTTTCGGCATTCGGAGTGGTCGGTCGAGAAATTCGGCCACGACCTGCTGGCCCCCGCTCTGGCCGCTGCTGGCCTGGTCGAGCCGTTGGCCACCGACGAAACGGGCGAGGAGTACATGCGAAGCCGCAAGGCCTGGGGCCAGCGGCTAAACCGCATTTTTAACGGCACCGCCCCTTTCCCGCTCGAGTGGAAAGCCGTCTGGCTTCAGTGCCTCCCCGAGGAATACGCCCGCGCGGCGTTGCGCGATTGCCTGGCGCTGTTTGACGTGCCCAATCTGCGCGTGCCGTCGTTCTCGCCCGCTCCTTTGCCGTCGGTGCCGTCCCGCTTCGGCGAGCTGATGCAGGAGTTCGGCCAGTTCGTCGCCGCTAGTACCCCGGCCCATAACGGCCGATACGACCGCAGCGACGACCCCGTCGAGGTCGATCGCATGCTCAAGGAAGGCACCGACGCGGTGCTGGCCATGATCAGCGAGCTGATGGCCATCGCTGCCGGTACCGGCCGTTCGTTGCCGGCGCTGCAGATGCTGGTCGGGGTGCCGGTGCCCCATGAATGAGCCCGCCGAAGATCTCGCCCCGACTGACCTCGAGGAGCTGGCCTTCGACCTCGAGGAGCCGGCCCCGGAGGGGGAAACCGCAGAAGATCGCAAGCGCCGCCACGCGCGGATTCGCAAGCGCCGCCAGCGCCGCCGCCAGGAGCTCGCCCAGCTGCGCGCCAGTTCGGTGCCGGTGACGTTCGAGGCCTACAAGGGCACCCAGGCGGATCTGGCTTTGATCTGCGAGCTGGGCGGCTTCGAGGAGCAGGCCGAGGCCATCACCCTGATTTTGCGCAATGTCGCCGACCTGGCTCGTCGTGACTGTCACGCATTCGCCGAGTTTGTTCGTATTCCGTCACGCCCCGAGGTGGATCAATGAGCGCGCCCTGGTTCAAGGTTTTCAATTTGGCCCCGCATGTGGTGCTGACGGTTGCGAATGAGGCCGCTCGCGGCGGTGTTTGCTGTGTGCGGCTCGCGGGTCGTGTGTTTGGCGCGCAGGCGTCCGGGGTTAAGTTCTTCGCCACGCCAGCGGCCGCCGCTGACTTCTTCGCCGCCTACGATGAGGCTGCCGCCGAAGACTGGTGGCGCTCGCTGGAGGCCCGCGTGGGCTACGCCGTCACCGAGCGCTGGTTGCACGGCAATCGCCCCGCCCTTGAGCCTGTGGGGTTGCTGAATGCCTGACGCATGTGATCGGGTCACTGACCTGCAGATTGATATCGGCGCGGCATTCATGGATCGCCGCGCCCTGCTCGCCGCTGCGGTGCCGCCATCGCGCGTTTCGGCTGACTGCGTCGACTGCACGCGCCCGATTCCTGCCGCCCGCCTGCGCGCCGCTCCGGAGGCCCTGCGGTGTGTTCCTTGCCAGTGCCGTCTTGATCGCCAAGGGGTGCGCCCATGGAACTGCTGACGCTTAGCAGTCGGGGCTGGCCTGTTGCCGCCCCTGCCCCGGGGCCGGTTTATGTGTTGGGCGAGGCCCCTGCCCCGGCCAAGCCGGTGCTCCTCGAGGTGCGCCGCCAGGTGCCGGCGGTGACCGACCACGATCGCAACATCATGCGCGACCTGGTGCTGGGGGCTTTCCTCGGTCCGCAGCACTTTCGCGAGGATGACGGCACCTATGTCGCGCCCTATACGACCGAGACCACCCGCGACGCTTTCCCCGCCCACCTCGAGGAGCTGCGCGAGTGCCGCACGCCAGACGGCCAGCTGTCTGGCCGCCTGCCCGCCGCCTACGTCGCCGGCCTGGCGAAAGGAACCACCCGCGTGATTGCCAGCGAGACCCGCCCGAAGAAGAAAAGCGCCGTGCCGCTCGGCCCCCTGGCGTTTCAGGATGCGCGCATTGTGCGCGAGGTCGGCCGCCTGGCCCCTGAGCATCAGCACTGGATCCGCTACGCCTACGCCGACTCGCTGGCCTGGGATGACGAGCAGGGTGCTGTGGTGGCCTTGTGGGCTCGCTATGAACCTGAGCTAGGCAAGGTGCAGGCGAAGACCAGGAAGGCGGCGCAGGGCCTCGCGCACCTCGCCGTGCAGAACGCCAAGCGGTTTATCAATGCTGGGCAGGATCTGCACCATCCTTACCGTCTGCGCGAGCTCCTGGGCGTCACCGAGTCGAACTGGGACAAACACTGGTCGCCGCGCTGGCAGAGTTTGAAGTCGGCCGCGTTCGCTATGGATCGGGCCGCGCTTGGCGCGCTGTGCAAGCAGCTCGACGGGTTTCGTTTCGTGCTGTTGGATCGCGGCCTGTGACCGCTCTCGCGTGCTCGCAGTGTGGCGGCCTGCCGGAGCGGCGGCTGGATCCGGAGACTGATCGCCGGATGTACGCCTGCCCGGGGTGTCGGCACCATGGCGTTGCCACGCTTAGCGAGGCCGGCGCGCGGGGCTCCTGGCAGCTGATAAACGACCCGGACCTGCCGCCGCATAGTTGCAAGGTCGGTCGGCCTCCTCGCTTCTTTATGCGCGCAGGCGCTTGGGGTGCCAGGTGTACCGGCTGCGGCTTCGAGTCTGCAGGGTTTGGCAGTATCTGCGGCGCGATCGCGGGCTGGGTTCGCTCGATGCGCTAAGGCGCAAAGGTGCAAAAGAACAAAGGCGGTTAAGCGTAATTGTGAAAAAGCGTTAAAGGGGTATTGCATAAAAGTCCGGTTAAATGTTTAATGACTGCTCTAATGCGATACATGCAAACCAAAGCCCGCCCCGTGCGGGCTTTGTCGTTTCTGGTCGCCGCGCCGCGTGGCGCATTCCTCTCAGTTTACCGACGCCATCGGTGAACCTTTCGCCTCGCCATCGTGCGGGGCTTTTTTATTCCTGGAGCGCCGCCAATGGATGCCCACAAGCTGCAGCCACTGGCGGACGTCGCCACACTCGAGGGCGTCAAGTTGCTACCGCCCGCGATCCCTCTCGCGTTCTACGGCCTGACCCTCGAGAAGTGGCTGCTGGTCCTGCCGGCGCTGTATTACTTCGCGCTCCTGGTCGACCTGGTCGCCCGGCGCTGGGTCGTGCCGCTCTGGCGTTTCTGGATCTCCCGCCGAAAGGAGGGCCGCAGCAATGACGCTGGTTAAACGCATCATCGCGGCGGTGACCCTGTCGCTCGCCGCTGCTGGCTTCACGGTAAACGAGACGGGCCTGCCGGCCCCGGTCGAGCGTGGCGCGATCATCGCCGGGCTGATGGTGCTAACGCCGGAAATGGAAGGCACAGAGTTCGAGGCCTACCCCGACACAGGGGGCGTCTGGACTATCTGCACCGGCCACACGAAGGGCGTCCGCCCTGGTGATCGCGCAACGCCTGAGCAGTGCGCGGCCTACCTGCAGGGCGACCTGGTCGAGTCGGTCGACTACGTCCTGGCACGCGCCCCGAATGCCCCGCTGTTCGCGAAGCTGGCAATGGCCGACTTTGTCTACAACGTCGGCGCGGGGGCGTTCGGTCGCTCGACGCTGCTGCGCCTGGCCCGGGCTGGCGATCACTACGCCGCCGCAGCGCAGTTCAGCCGCTGGGTTTACGTCGGCGGCCTCGATTGCCGCCAGCCCTCGAGCAACTGCGGGGGCATCACTCGCCGCCGCGATCTGCAGCGCACTCTCTACCTGGTGAACCTATGACGCGCCTTTATGTGCTGCTGATGCTGACCGTGGCCACCGCCCTGGTGGCCATCGGTTACCGCCTCGGCGTTGATCACGAGCAGGGCAAGGCGCAGGCGCTCGAGCGCTCGCAGTTGCGCCAGGCCTTCGAGCAGGGCCAGGCCCTCGGCACCGTGCGCGACCGGGTTGTGACGGAATACGTCGACCGGGTGCAGGTGATCGAGAAGCAAGGCAAAACCATCATTGAGCGAGTGCCCGTTTATGTATCCGAGAAAGCTGATCGCGCTTGCGTTGTGCCTGCTGGCTTTGTCCGGCTGCACGACGCAGCAGCCCACGCTTTGCCAGCCCCTGAACCTGCCGGAGCTGCTGACGAGGCCCCCTCGGGCGTTGGACTCTCTGCCGTCGCCGTCACCACGGCCGGCAACTACGCCAAGTGCGAAGCCAACGCCGAACAGCTGAAAAGCCTGCTGGATTACCTGCGGCTTCACAAATTGATCACGAGCCCCCGAAATGCTGACGCCCCACCCTGAAAACGAACTATTCCTCGGCGACTGCCTCAAGTTCCTGGTCAGCCAGGAAAGCGGCACATTCGACGCGCTGATCACCGACCCGCCCTATGCGAGCGGTGGGCTGCACATGGGGGCACGCCAGGCGGCCCCGTCGAAGAAGTACATGCAAGGCAGCGGGCCAACGAAGTGGGCCGAGGCCGAGTTCGTGGGCGACCACCGCGACCAGCGCAGCCACCTGGCCTGGTGCAACTTGTGGCTATCGGAGTGCTACCGCCTGCTGCGCGATGGCTCGCCGGTGTGCCTGTTCACCGACTGGCGTCAGTTGCCTATGACGACCGACGCGCTGCAGATGGCCGGCTTCACCTGGCGCGGTATCGCCGTGTGGGATAAGACCGAGGGCACCCGCCCGCAGAAGGGCCGCTTCCGCGCCCAGGCTGAATACATCGTGTGGGGCAGTAAGGGCGCTATGCCGCTCGAGCGCGAAGTGCCGGTCCTGCCTGGTGTGTTCCGCGAGTGCGTGCGCAAGGCCGACAAGCACCACACCACCGGCAAGCCAACCGACGTTATGCGCCAGATCGTGAAGATCTGCCGCCCTGGTGGCCGAATCCTCGAGCCCTTCGTCGGATCCGGCACGACCCTGGTCGCGGCTGAGCTCGAGGGCTACAGCTGGGCAGGCTGTGAAATGACCGAACACTATCACGCCGTCACAGCCGATCGCCTGGCTGGGCTGCAGACCCCACTCCTTGCCATGTGAGCCAGCAGATGTCCAGCCGCCACACCTACCGCCCCGAGGAGATCCGCGCCGGGCAGACGTTCTTTGTCTCGTACATCGATTTTGTGCGCGGGCCGTTGCCTGTGCC
Organism: Pseudomonas cuatrocienegasensis; assembly: GCF_900110925.1. GTDB lineage: Bacteria > Pseudomonadota > Gammaproteobacteria > Pseudomonadales > Pseudomonadaceae > Aquipseudomonas > Aquipseudomonas cuatrocienegasensis. Next base: position 11,893 of record NZ_FOFP01000028.1, read on the forward strand.
TGTGGTGATTGAGTACCTGGCCACCAGTCGTCGCGGCTACTGGCCCGCCGAGTGCGAGGTTTATCCGTATCGGCTGCGCCCCGAGCTGATCAAACGCCTCGGTGCCGATTGCACCCTGTACCGCACGCGGCGCAGTGCGGCCCGAGCCCTGAAGCCATTCCTGGCCTTCCTGCAGCGCCCTCGCTCGCACTAAGGCGAGTTTTGCGCGCCGGTCGTTATACAGATAGGGGCAGCACCTCTTTCAACTCTTACAAGGAACCGCGCCGCATGAATCGCGACGAGCAGCAGACCCCGACAAAGATCGTAGTGCTGGGCGGTGGTGCCCTGGGCGTCACAAAGCAGCATATTGCCAAACTGCTGGAAAGCGTGGGTTACCACACGCACGTTGTACCCGGCACCACCACCATTCTGGCCACGGCCATCATGCCTAGCGGCTTCACGCTGGCGACCGCTGAGTCGCGCTGCCTGAATGCTGAAGACTTCAACCTGCAGATGGGCATCGAGGTCGCCATCACCAAGGCCAAGGCCCTGGCACATGACGCGCTCTGGCAGTTTGAAGGCTATCGCCTCAAGCAGACCCTGCACGAGATCAAGCATGACCACGGGCGCGAGGCCATCGAGCGCATGCGTGCGACTGTCCAGCCTGTTGCTGATCGTCCTGCCTGTGGCTATCTCTCCGGCGACCCGAGCGCTTGCGCTTGCCCCGGCGGCCCGTGCTCTGACGCCGTCGACGCGATGGCAGGGCGAGCATGATGCACCACCATGGTGCGCGCCGCTGGTTTGGGTCCTCCCCCGGCCCCCTCCCCCTCACGGGTGTGTAACTCGCGGCCTTCGCGCGCGTTTGGGTCCGCGAGTCGGGTCCGTTCTTCCTTTCTCGAGGCCTGCCTGACTGCATCGCTCGGCTGACCCCGCAGCCAGTCACGGCGTGGCCTCGAACCTATTCCGCAAAGCGTCAAAGGGCAAAGGTCTAAAGGGACTATTGCGCCTTTGTGCTTTTGTTCCTTGGCTCTTTTGGTCCTTTCTCTATGGGCAAGCTGATCAGCAAGAAAGAGCTGGCCGACTTGCTCGGCAAGTCACCCCGCTGGATCTCGAAACTGATCGACGATGGTCTGCCGGTCGCCGGCGGCGGTGGTCGTGGCGTCGAGGTGCAGATCGACAGCCAGGCCGCGATCGAGTGGCTGGTCAGTCGTGAAGTCCGGCGCGAGCTGGGCGAGGAGGGCGAGGACGAAGACGGCCTGTCCTCGGCATCAACCGAGGACCGCCTGCTCAAGCGCGCCCGCCGCGAAAAATTACAGCTCGAGATCGACCGCGAGCGCGGCCGGCTCCTGCCTGGTGACACCGTGGCGCAGATCCTGATCAGCGTCGCGGCCGTTTATGCGACTCAACTCGACGCGCTGCCAAGCCGCTGCGCTGCCGATCTGGCGGTGATCGATGACCCTGCCACAATCCGAGCGCGAGTTTTTGAAGAAACGCGGCGTATCCGCGCAGCTACAGCCGACCGCCTCGAACGTCGCGCACGCGAGCTCGCTGCTGACGCTGACGGTCTCGATCAGCTTCGCCGCGAAGATGGTGCAGGCACCGCCGCCCAGGACGGCTGACGAATGGGCTCGCGATAAGCGGATCATGCCGCCGAGCTCTCCGATCCCTGGCCCGTTCAACCCTGACACGAACCCCTACATGCGCCCGGTAGCCTGGGCGTTTGCGCAGCCTTGTTTCTCCCGCGTGACCTTTGTCATGGGCACGCAGATGGGCAAGTCCGTGACGATGGAGAACATCATCGGGCACCGCCTCGACGAGGATCCGACCCCCTGCCTGTACGTCGCGCCGACCCGGCCGCTGATCGATGGCACGGTCGAACCCAAGTTTATGGCCATGTTCGACGAGTGCGAGTCGCTGGCGAAGAAGTACGAAGCGCGCAGCACGAAGATGGTCAAGTGGCTGGGCGGGACCAAGTTCCGCTTTGCCTGGGCGGGCTCTGCGACTGAGCTCGCCGCCGACTCGGCCGGTCTGGTGATGGTCGACGAGGTCGACCGGATCGTGAACACGGGCGAGGGCGACACCACCGAAATCATCGAGGCGCGGGGCGATGCCTACGCCGACTCGAAAATCGGTTACACCGCGACCCCGACGCATGGCCGGGTCGAGCGCCGCAAGGACGAACGCACCGGGATCTGGCACTGGGTACCAGGTGCTGCGAAAAAGATCGGGTCGAAGGTTTGGCAGCTGTGGCAATCGGGCACCCGTCACGAGTGGGCGGTACCGTGCCCGACCTGCAATGACTACTTTGTGCCCTGGTCCGACCTGCTCTGGTGGCCCGGCAAGGGTACGCCGGAGGAATGCACCCCTGACGAGGCCTTCAAGCATGCGCGGCTGGTTTGCCCCTGCTGCGGCAGCATGATCGAGGACAAGTGGCGACCCTGGATGAATGCCCGAGGCGTTGCGGTTGCCCCTGGCGAGTCGGTCAGCAAAAAGGGCGTGATAAACGGCACCGCCGACACCGCCGGCTTTACACACTTCTCGATTTGGGTCTCCGGCCTGTGCAGCTTTGCGGTGAAGAAGTCCTACGGCTTCCTTGCGAAAAAGCTACTGGCCGCGCAGCTCGACGGCACCCCGGCCAAGCTGCTGGCGGTGTTCAACACCGGCTTCGGCGAGATCTACGCCGAGGGCGGCGACGTGCCTACCTGGGAAGAAGTTCGCGCGCTGTGCTGGGGTTACGCGGCCAGCGAGCTGCTGCTCGAGCCGCTGCGGATCTACTGCACCGTTGACGTGCAAAAGAACCGCTTGGTTTACGTGGTTCGCGCCTGGTACGCCGGCCTCGGCTCGATGCTCCTGGAGCACGGCGAGCTATGGGGCGAGACGGACCAGGACGCGGTGTGGGACCAGCTTTCTGAGCTGCTCGATACCGAATACGGCGATGGCCACGGCATCAGCCTGGCCGGGGTCGATATCGGCTACCGCGACGACCAGGTCTACAAGTTCATCAACGAACACAAGGGGCGAGCCATCGCCCTGCGCGGTCGCGACAGGCTCGATAAGCCGTTCCGCAAGGAACTGGTCGAGCAGGACAAGAAGGGCAAAACCCGCAAGCGCGGCGACGCGCGCTGGGCCTTCGATTCACCCCTCGCGAAACGCTGGGTGCATAGCCGCTTCGGCCGGCCGGACAACCGCCCGGGCTGGTGGCTGATTCACCAGCAGGTAACAGACGACTACTGCAAGCAGCTGGTCGGCGAGGAGTGGCACGAGGGCGACGGCACGTTCCACCAGGTCGGCGAAAACCATTACCTCGACTGTGAGGCGATGCAATACATCCTCGCCCTGCGGGACAAGCTGCAGCGCCGCAAGGTCGGGTCGTTGACCCTGGTCGAGCTCGGCGCAGCGGTAAAGGTGCCCAGGCCTGCCGCCCTCGCTTCTGGCGAGGATCCGGGGCCGGACGAAGCGCCCGAGCCCGCCCCGGTGCCGCCGAAAGCGCACCCCGGCGATCGCCGCCAGCCAGCTGCCCGGAAAACCGACGCGGCCCCGGCGAAAGCGAAGGCCAAGCCGCGTTTGAAGATCATCCGCAAACCATCCCGGTGACCCATGGAACCGACAACCCTACACGCCGGCGACTCGGTCGCCTGGTCGCGTGACGTGCCCGAGTGCCCCGCATCTGACGGCTGGGCGCTGCAGTACGTGTTCAGCGGCCCGGATCGGCACAGCGTCGCCGCGATCGCTGCAGCGCCCTACCGGGTCGAGCTGACGGCGGCCGCCACGGCCACCTGGGCTCCTGGGCTGTACCGCTGGGTCGCGCTGGCCCTAAAGGGTGACCAGCGGCTGACGGTGGCCAACGGTCGCCTGCAGGTCGACCCGAACCTTGTCACCGCCGAGCCAGGCGACGCCCGCAGCCACGCGCTGCGGATGCTCGCCCTGATCGAGGCGGCGCTCGAGAAGCGGATCCCGAAAGACCAGCAGAGCTACGAAATCGACGGGCAACGCCTCGACCGGATCCCGATCGAGCGGCTCAACGCCCTGCGCCTGCAGTACCGCCGCGAAGTGCAACGCGAGCGAAACCGCCGCTGGCCCTTCGGCCGGCCGGTGAAATTCATCCTGGGGTAAGCCTATGAATCCGCTGAAAAGAGCCTGGCGCATGCTCGGCTTCGCCGGCAAGCGCACGCCCGCCCTCGATGCGCAGGCCGAGCGCAAGGAACCGAGCCTGCGCGGCCGTCGTGGCTTCAAGATGGCCGGCGGTGGCCGGCTGACAAAGTCATGGACGGGCCGCTCGAGCGGATCCGACGCCAACCAGCAGATCTACGCCGACCACGAGACCCTACGCCAGCGCGCCCGCGAGCAGTCGATCAACGCTTCGCCGCTCAAGCGCTTTTATCGGCTGCTGCGGCAGAACGTGGTTGGTGCCTACGGTATCCGCCTGCAGTCCAAGGCGCTGCTGCCAGACGGCAAGCCAGACCGCATGACGCGCCGCCTGATCGAAAAGGAATGGGCCAAGTTCTGCAAGGCCGGAAACTTCGACGTCACCGGGACTTATAGCTATGTGACGTTCTCCTGGCTCTGGATCGAGACCCTGGCCCGCGATGGCGAGGTGCTTGTGCGCCTGGTGCGCAACTGGCCGAGCAAGTGGGGCTTTGCGGTGCAGATCCTCGAGGCCGACCGCCTCGATCTGAACCTAAACACGGAATTGACCAACGGCAACCGCGTGCGCATGGGCGTCGAGGTCGACGCCTGGGAAAAGCCGATCGCCTACTGGATGCTCAAGGACCACCCCGGCGATATCTACCGCCGAGCCGAGGAGAAGTACGAGCGGATCCCGGCCAGCGAGTTGATCCACACCTTCGACCCATGGCGGCCGCACCAGTCGCGCGGCTTCACCTGGACGCACTCGGCGGCGCTGGATATCCACCACCTCGAGGAGTTCCGCCACGCGACGCGGATCAAGGCCGAGCACTCGGCCAAGATCACCGGCTTTTATGAGCCGGACGCCGAATGGCTCGACCCGCCAGACGATGACAACGACGCGCCGGTCTTCGAGGAAATCGAGGCCGGCACCGCCCGGGAAATCCCCTATGGCTACAAGTTCCGCGAACTGAGCCACAACACCCCGGGCAGCGACTACGCGCCGTTTGTGAAAGACACCCTGCGCGGTGCCGCTGGCGGCCTTGGGCCGAGTTACAACCGGCTATCCCATGACCTCGAGGGGGTTAGCTACTCCTCCCTGCGCTCCGGCGAGCTCGACGAGCGCGACTTTTACAAGTGTGTGCAGGAGTTCGCCATCAGCTCGCTGCTCGAGCGTTTGGGCGCGGTCTGGTTCGAGTGCGCGGTACTGAAAGGCGCGCTCAAGATCGCCCCGCGCGACCTCGAGCGCAGCGCCGAGCAGTGCTGGCAGCCACGCGGCTGGGACTGGGTCGACCCGCTGAAAGACTCCAAAGCGGCGACCGAAAGCATCGGCAACCGCACCAAGTCGCGCGCCTATTACATCCGCCTGAATGGCGATGACCCCGACGAGATCTTCGAGGAGATCGAGGAGGAGGAAAAGCGGCTGCGGGAGAAGGGCCTGCTATCCGAACCGAAGAAAACCGAAAAGGAACTAGACGATGCCGACGACGACTAGCGGCGCGCCGCTGCCTGTCTTGCGCCAAATGGAGGGCCGCCCGCTGTACCGGGCCTTGGCCGTCGACCTGAGCACCCTGGACACCGAAAACCGCACCGTCGAGGTGGCGGTTTCCAGTGAGCGAGCGGCCAGGCAGTGGTTCGGCATGGAAGTGCTCGACCACTCGGCCGATGCGGTCGACCTTTCCCGCCTGCTGTCCGGCGCTCCGCTGTTGTTCGAGCACCGTCGCGCCGAGCAGGTCGGCGTGGTTGAGGACGCCTGGCTCGCGAGCGATCGCAAGATCCGCGCGCGGGTGCGTTTCTCGCGTAGCGATGAGGCCGAGAAGATCTGGAGGGACGTCGCCGACGGCATTCGCCGCAACATCTCCTGCGGCTACCTGATTCACGACATGGTGCTCGAGCGTAGCGAAGGCGGCCTCGATCACTACCGCGTTACCCGCTGGGAGCCCTACGAGGTTTCCAGCGTTTCCGTAGCCGCAGACCCGACCGTCGGGGTGGGGCGTTCCCAAGAAGTAACAACCAACACCATTACCATTCGAGGTATCGCAATGCCTACACCGACCCCAGCCATCGACGACGGTAAACGCAGCGCCCCCGCTCCTGCCGTCACCACCACCACCACCGACCCGGTCGCCGGCGAGCGCCAGCGCGTTGCTGACGTGATCGCCCTGGGTGATCGTTACAACCAGCGCGATCTGGCCAGCGAGGCGATCAGCAAGGGCTACAGCGCCGACCAGATGCGCTCGATGATCCTCGAACGCCAGTCCCCTGCCGCCCCGCTGAGCCAGGCCCCGGCCGAACAGGGTGCCCGTGACCTGCCAGGCTTCAAGAAACATCAGGTTTCCGCCCGCGACCTGGGTGTGAGCGAAAAGGAACAAGAAAAATATTCGCTGATGCGTGCGCTCAACGCCGCCGCGTCCGGCGACTGGAGCAAGGCCGGCCTCGAGCGCGCGATCAACATCGCGGTGGCCGAGGAGGTCAAGCGCGAGGCGCGCGGCTTCTTCGTGCCGCACGACATCCTGATGCGTGGCCTCTCCAAGGGTGCTCCGGGCAAGGGTGGCGAGTTGGTCACCACTGAGCTGCTGCTCGAGCAGTTCGCCGACGTGCTGCGCAATAAGACGGTAATGGCTCAGCTGGGCATGAAGATGCTGACCGGCCTCGAGGGCGATATCGATCTGCCGAAGAAGACCACCGGCTCGACGTTCCAGTGGCTGGGCGAGGGCGAGGACGCGCTCGACAGCGACTTCGACTTCACCACCTTGAACATGACGCCGAAGACCATCGCCGGTGCCATCCCGCTGACCCGCAAGCTGCGCAAGCAGGCCAGCCGCTCGATCGAGGCGCTGATCATCGAGGACCTGGTCGACGGCATGGGCGTCGCGATCGACTACGCCATGCTGGCCGGCCCGGGTGGCAAGGCCCCGCTCGGCCTGCTTAACGATATCGGCGTGCCGGGCCTGGAGTACGCGGCCGGCGGCATTACCTTCGGCAAGTTGGTCGACATGCTGACCACCATCGGCTCCTACAACGCCGACCGTGGTTCGCTGGCTTACCTGACCAGCGTGATCGAGCGCGGTTATGCGCTGCAGACCCTGAAGAACAACGTCTCCGGCGCGGCCTACCTGTGGGACAACGACCGGGTCAACGGCCACAAGGCCGAGGCGACCAACCAGGTGCCGGCTGATACCTGGGTTTTCGGCGACTTCTCGCAGGTTATCTGCGGCATGTGGGGCGTTCTGGATCTCAAACCAGACACCGCCAAGCTGGCCGCCAGCGATGGCCTGGTGTTGCGCGCCTTCCAAGACGTCGACGTCGTCAACCGCCGCAAAGAGTCCTTCTGCATCGCCAAGAAGGCCGTGGCTTAACTGAACCTGAAAGCGGGCAGGTAGGGGGCTCCGGCCCCCGTTTCGCTTTCGCTGATTGAGCAGGTAATCGCATGAATAACACCAACAACCGCCCGACCTCCTTCGTGGTGGTGGCGCTGGGCAGCATGTGGGCAGGCCCGCAGTTTATTAACAAGGGCGAGACGCTCGAGGTCGAGCGCCCTGTGCGCAACGAATGGATCGGCTCCAAGCTGGCCCGCGACGCCACCGATGCGGAAATCGAGGCCTATCGAGGCGAGCAGGGTGCCGGCGAGGATGACAGCCACCTCGAAGACGACCGCGCCGCTCTGATCGAGGAGATCAAGGCGCTGGCCCTCGAGCGCACGGCCCTCGAGGAAAAGCGCGACGCGCTGAAAGTCGAAGTCGCCGCTCTCGAAAAAGCCAAAGCAGCGGCCGCTAAGAAGTGATCGGCGACGATGACTTCGATTCGTTTTTCGACCCCGAGGAGTTCGGCTGCACGGTGCAGCTGATCGAGCCGGGGCGCGAAGCGCGCGCGGTCAACGGCATGTGGGGCGAGCCGCAAAAGTCGGGGCGGTTGTACCGCTCCGGTGTGGATCCGAACGCGGCAAACGTGCGGGTGAAGCCTAACCAGGCCAGCCTGCAGCTGCCGCGCGACGAGGTGCCGCTGAACTGGAAAGCCACCAAGGTGGTGACCGACGACGCGGAGTACTCCATCGCCGCGGCTGAGCCATTGGGCCGGCTGCGCACGCTGTTGACCCTGGTCCCGTATGGCAACCGAGCAGCACCCGCTGGGGAGCGTGGAAAGTGGCAGGCTTCGAGCTGAACTTCGACGTGAACGGCTGGGGCGACGTGGAACGATCCCTCGCCGATATGCCGAAAAAGCTAGACCTTGCCGCTGCCCGCGCCTTGCGCAAAACGGCGCTGTGGCTGCGCACGCACAGCACGCGGGAGATCTCCCGCGAGCTGCGCATCACGCAGAGCCCACTGCGCCACCGTTACCAGATCCATAGCCGATCCACCTCCCGCGAGGTGAAGCTTTGGGTCGGTCTGCAGCCGATTGGCGTGCATTACCTGGGCACGCCCAAGCAGACCCCGACCGGCGTCGCGGTCGGTCACCGCCAATACGACGACGCTTTCATATCACCGATGCGATCGACGCAGCGCCTGGTGTTCCGGCGCAAGGGCCGCGAGCGCCTGCCGATCGAGAAGGTGACCGAGGACTGGGAAGGCCCCGCCATCGGCGCTCTGGAGCGCTGGGAGAAGCGCGCCCAGGTCCGTTTCTTTGAGTTGTTTGAGCAGGAAGCCCGCCATGCCCTCACGGCCGCTTAACCAGCTCTCCGATCTGTTCTTCGCGATCGGTGACGCCATCCACGCCGCTGGCCTGGGCGTTGACGTCGCCAATTATGACGACTTCGCCGGCCTGACAGGCGACGCCCAGGTGCTGATCGAGCTCGAGCGCACCGCGCCCGGCATCAAGCAGAACGATGGCCGCTACGTGCATAACGTCACGGTGACCCTGCACGCGGTCGTCGCGCGCTGGCGTAAGTTTTCGGCCCTCGAGGCCACGAACCTGGCCACCGCCCTGGAGCGCCTCGCCGATTGCAACCGCTGGGGCTTCTCTGGCCGGCAATGCAACCTGCCCGAGGGCCTGCATAGCGGCCCGTCGATGTTCCAGCGCGGTGCCGATGGTTACGACGCCTGGTCGGCGACCTGGCAGCAAGGCCTCGCGATCGGCGACGTCGAGCCGGAGATCATCCTCAACACCGCCCCGCAGGTCGGCTATAGCTGGCAGGTCGCGAGCATTGGCGACCTCGACGACCCGGCGAACTATCAAACGCTCGAGGTCTGACCATGTTCGACGCCATTCTGCGCATGCAGCTCGGCCCCATCGTCGAGCGCCTGGCCGAGCTCGAGACCGAGATCGAGGATCTGCGCCGGCGTGGCGAGAACCACAACCGCATCGGCACCGTGGTGGCGGTCAACCCCGGCGGCCGCCGCTGCCAGGTCAGCCACGGCGAGCTGCGCACGCCCTGGATCAAGTATTTCAGCCCGGCCGCCGGCGAGGTCAACGAGACCCGCCACCCATCGGTGGGCGAGCAGTGCCTGCTGATCAACTACGGTGCCGGCGACGGTAGCGCGCAGAGCGTGGCGCTGTGCGGCATCGAGTCGGCCAGCTTCCCGGGCGTATCCGATAGCGCCGAGCTGCACCGCCGCACCTATCCGGACGGCACCGAAAGCAGCTATGAGCACGCCGCCCACGCCTTCAACTGGAAGAACGGCCCGCTGTCGGTGAAAGCCGATCGCGCCGGGGTCGAGGTCATGCTCGGCGGCGTCGGCTTCAAGGTCACCGCCGCCGGCTTCTCGCACATCGGCGGCGCTGTTGACCACGACGGCAAGAACATCGGCAAGGACCACAAGCACAAGAATTCGGGCGGGCCGAGCATCGGCGGGGAGCCAGCATGATCGGAATAGACCGCGATACCGGCGCGACAGTCGACGACTGGCCCGCCTTTGTGCAGCGCGCGACCCGCGCCCTGACCACGCCCCTGGGCACCAGGCAGAAGCGCCCCGAGTACGGCAGTCGCCTGCCAACCCGCTTTGCCAAGATCACCGGCGACAACCTGCTGATTCTCGCCCAGGGCGATGCGGCCGACGCCTTCTACAACCCCGCCAACGGCATCGGCGACTTCGTGCCGGAGGCCATCGTGGCCACCCGTGAGGGTGCCGGCTTGCGGTTGCGCATGGCCGGCACCTGGCATAACCGAAAAATGACGTTCGAGGTGGTTACGTGAGCACGAGCACGATGCTGATTCCCGGGCTCAACCAGCTTGCCGAGCCGGAGATCGTCAAGGTCGAGGCCTTCGAGCCGCTGCTGGCTGAGTTCAAAGCCGAGGTGCTGGCCTACGTCGCGGCGCGCGACCCGCAGAAGGCCGCGCGCCTGGCCGAGTCCCTGGACAACGACAGCGAGCTGCTGACGATGGCCCTGCAGGCCTTCACCGTGCGTCTGCAGACGCACGAACGCAAATATAACGCCCGTATCAAGCAGCACCTGGCCTGGTGGGCCGAAGGCTCGAACCTGGACGCGCGACTGGCCGATATGGGCCTAATGCGCCGCGTTATCAGCGAAGGCGACCCGAGCGCTTTCCCGCCGGTGCCGGCCGTGGTCGAGTCCGACGATGACGCGCGGATCCGCTACTACCTCGCGCCGCATGCCCCGGCTGCTGGCTCGCGCCTGCAGTACCGCCGCGAAGCCATGACCCTGGGCGAGCGGGCAAAAATCACCATCGAGCGGAATGACGTCGGCCAGCTGGTGGTCACCTACACATTCGACCCTGACGGCTTCGCCGCCCAGGTGAAAGACGCCAACGGGCGCAGAACGGCCCCGGGCGAGGTCACCGTCACCGTGTTGGCCCGTGCTGGCGACGGCACGCCGAGCGCGGCGCTGCTCGCTGCCACGCGCGCGCACTTCGCCCGCGACGACGTGCGGCCGGAGACCGACCTGGTCACCGTGCGCGCCGCCGAGATCCTGCGCTACCGGATCCGCGCCGTGGTTTACATCAACAACGGCCCGGATTCGCAGCTGACGCAGGGCCAGGCCGAGGCGGCCCTGCAGGCCTACGCCAGCGCCCGGCACCTGCTCGAGGGCTATGTCGACCCGAGCCGGATTGACTACGTCTTGCACGCCGCCGGCGCTGAGCGTCTGCAGCTGCTCGAGCCGCTCGCCCCGATCGAGTGCGCCGCCCACCAGGCCCCCTACTGTGAGGGCGTCGAGATCGAGGTGCGCACGCTATGAGCGACGACACCGACGCCCCGCGCGTAACCCTGCTACCGGCCAACCGTTCGCTGCTCGAGACCGGCCTGGATCTGGCCTTCGCGAAGCTGCTCGAGCGCATCGAGCCGCCGTTTCCCGAGCTGATGGATCCGCTGACCACCCCGGCGGCGTTCCTGCCGTACCTGGCCGCCGATCGTGGCGTGACCGAGTGGGATCCGGCGGCGCGCGAGGGTGAGCTGCGGCTGACCACTGCGCTGGCCTGGGCGATCAAGCGGCAAGCCGGCACGCGCCGCGCGCTGACCTATGCCGTCGAATCCATGGAACTGGGCGTCAAGGTCACCAGCTGGCACGAAATGACCCCGGCCGGCGTGCCGTACAGCTTCGCCGTCGAGGCCTCGATGTCGCGGCCCTGGATTGCTGGCGACCATGTGCGCTTGCTGGCCCGGCTCGCTGCCGCACAAAGCGAACGCGACCAGCTGGATCTAACCCTGGTCCACGAAACCACCGGCGGCCTGCGGCTCGCCAGTGCGGCCGGCACGCCGGTGGCCATCGACGACCTGGATCTGTCCGGGGCGCTGCCTGAGCTCGATATAGGCGGCAAGTTGGGCGGCGCAAGCGCTGCAGGCACCCCGCTGGCGGTTGGCGATCTCGACCTGAGCGGCTCGCTGCCTGAGCTGGAAATAGGCGGCAACCTGGGCGCGACCGGCGCGATCGATCAATACACCTTCAACGACTACGACCTCGAGGCGCAAACATGACCGACACCACCCGCCTGGTGCGCTTCACCAATGCCGGCTTGGCCGAACTGGTGCAGGCAAAGAATCAGGGCCTGAAAGGCGCGATTACACACATCGCCGCCGGCACGTCCCGCTATAACCCGCTCGGCACCGAAACGGCGCTCAAGACTGAGCGCCAACGGGTCGCGATCGCCGACTACGAGGATCTCGGTTCGCAGCAGATCCGTATCGCCGGCCTGTTCGGCGGTGCTCTGGAGTATGAGGTCGGCGAGTTCGGCTTCTTCCTCGAGTCCGGCACGCTGCTGGCGATCTACTCGGTCGCGGGCCAGCTGCTGAGCTACAAGGCCGCCACGGCCAAGCTGCTGCAAAAGTTCACCCTGGATATCAGCGCGCTGCCGACCAATAGCGTGACGGTGATCGTGGGCAGCGAGAACCTGAACATCCTGATGACTGAGGAGCTGGCCACGGTGGCCACCGCCAACATCGACAACATGGCGCGCCACGTCGGCCTGTTGTTCCGCGTGATGGAACTCGAGGGCTGAGCATGAACGGGCCGACGTTCCAGATCGTCGAGGGCACCACCTTCGGCTTTGAGCTGACCTGGTCGGACGCCGCCGGCGCGCCGATCGATATCACTGGCTGCGCGGCGCGCTTTGTGATTTGCCCGGCCAGTAGCAGCCAGGTGCTGGCCGAATGCACGACCCAGGCCGACGGCATCACCCTGGGCGGTGCCACTGGTGAGGTGGTCGTCGCCCTCGCGCCGAGCAAGACGGCGGGCCAGCACAGCAAGCAATGGCAGGGCGCGCGCTATGAGCTGCGCATCGAATACCCCAGCGGCGACGTTTACAGCCTGCTGCGCGGCACCGTGGCGCTTTCGCCGGGGCTGGCATGAATGCCGGGCAGACGCGCGTGGTGGTGACCCACGGCGTCGAGCGGATTGTCACCGTGCGCCAGGGCGGCCAGGTGGTCGAGGTTCGCCAGCAGCTCGCGCCCCGGTTGACCGTGGTCAGCGTGGGCGTGCAGGGGCCGGTGGGTGCCCTGGCCGAGAACGTCCTGCAGCGCACCCTGCAGGCCGAAGCTGACGCAAGCGCGGCCCTTGCCCTGGCTAACGATGCAAGCGCCGCCCTGGGCGCGCTGCTCGAGGAGCTGAATGGGTCTTTCGTTTACCACGCGGGGGCTATCTCCGCACAAGGGGGCTAGATGAGCCTGCTAACCCAGCTCGAGACGCTGCTCGCCTCGGTCAACACCCTGATGGGCGTGATCGACGGCAAGCTGCGCAACAAGGCCAACAAAACCGAGGTTTACACGCGCACGGATCTCGACGACCCGCTGCGCACCCTGGGCGCGAACGCCGCCACCGCCTCGAGGCTCAAGGTCGCGCGCATGCTGACCCTGAGCGGCGAGGCAACCGGCGAGGTCGGTTTCGACGGCTCCGGCAATGTCACGCTAATGGTGACGGTGCCCGGGCTGCTGGATAAGGCCGACAAAACCGCCACGGTGACGCCTGCACAGATGGAGGCGAGATTCGCCCAGGTGATCGGGGCCGCGCCGGAAGCGCTCAACCAGCTGAACGAATTCGCCGCCGCGCTCGGCAACGATCCGAACTTCGCCGCCACCATGCTGGCGGCGCTGAACGCCAAGGCCGACAAGGCGACCACCTACACAATCATCCAAGCCGACGGCAAGTTCCTGCTTAAAACGGGCAAGGCGGCCGACTCGTCCCTGCTGGGCGGCAACGCCCCGGCCTACTACGCATCCGCCGCCAGCGTTTCGAGCCTCGAGGCCGAAGTCGCCGATGGTTTTAACCGCTTGGCGACCGCCTTCAATAACGGTGCCGCGCAGATCAACGCAATATAGGAGTTTGAACAGTGAGCCTTGAAACTCAAATCGCGGCGCTGGTGGCGGCGTCGAACAGCTTGACGGCCGCCGTAAATGGCAAGATCGCTCAGGTAGATGCAAAAGTTGTGGCCCTCGAGGGTGCCGTCCCGAATACGTTGAAAAGCCTGCTATCAGTAGCCGTCTACGTGGACGGTCAGACCGGCGACGATACTAACTCGGGCAGTAGTGGCTCCCCCCTCAAAACAATTAATGCCGCATTAAAAAGAGGAATTAGTGGTTGCAGTATTTCCATCATTCTTAAATGTGGTCAGGAGTACCGGTTAAGCGGCAACCAGTATGTGACCAATCAATTCATTACCATCCGTCCGTGGGGTAATGATACAAAGCCGGTTATCTCTTTTGAGACTAAAGAAGGTGGGGCGGTAGATGTCCTGTCTCTAATGGCCTGCAGTCTGAGATTGAATGGCGTTAAATTAAAACATCCATATCGGGACGGCATTACATCGGCTGTAACTGAGCCGCTGACTAACGGGCTTATTTTGGCTCACTCGAGTACGGTCTCGCTGGATTATGGTGAGATAGGCGGTTCTAATGTTCGGGCCGAGATAGATATGGGGGCCGATCCTAAAGCGGTGTTTGTTGTAGCCGACCGATCTATGTCTTACCTTAATATTAATACAACAGATATTACGGGAAGTGCCGGTACGGTGATAAAGCTCCGAACTAATGGCATGGCGACGCTGCGCGTTGCGTCCGTATCTAAAGCCGCTGGGATCGAGTTCTATCCAGCTGCGACGGTCAAGTCCAATATTGACGTAATTACAAATTCTTGAGGTGTTAAGTGATTAAAGTTGAGCATGCTGGAGTTGAGTATTACGGGGCGAATGCGGCCTCGCTTCTCGAAATGGGTGTGCCGCTCGATATCGTGACCGCCGCTGTCGCGGCGAGGGCTTTGGCCGATGCGCAGGCGTCTCGCCGGCAGGCATACGCGGTCGAGTCGGACCCGCTTTATCTAGAGTGGCAGTATGACCAAACGCCAGAGGCCGAGCAGGCCTGGCGCGATAAGGTCGCCGAAATCAAAGCCCGCTACCCGCTGCCTGCCGAGGCGTAGCGAAAGAGCGAAAGCCCCCGCCGCGAAAGCGGTTTTTTTACACCTGCAGAAAGCCCCCGCCCTGGGGGCTTTCGCGTTTCTGAGGATCCGCAATGCTCGAAAAAATCACGCGGGGTGCCCTGTGGTGCCTCGATATCCTGCTCGCCCTGGTGCAATGGGCGGTGCTCCTGGTGGTGCGCGTGGCGCTGATCGTCGTCGGTCTGCCGGTGGTGGCGTTGGCGATCCTGTTCGCCGTGCCGGGCTTCTCGCTGAGCGATGGCCGGCCGATCTGGAACCTGCCGCGCTGGGCTTGGCTGTTCGGCAACGACTTCGACGGCCTCGATGGCGACAAGCGCCTGTGGTGGGCGGACAACTGCGACGACCTGGTGCTGTTCGGCCTGCTGCCGCTGCTGCGCCGCTTGGGTGTTTCTGTCGATTGGCTGGACGCCGATTCGTGGCTCGCGCGCTGGTGGTGGGCTGCGCTGCGCAACCCGGTCAACAACCTGCGCCTGGTGCCTGGCTTCAATTGCCCGGTGAGCGAGTGCGAGATCCGCTACCTCGGCGACTACGCCGTCGAGGATAAGCCCGGGCAAGGCGGCTGGCAGTTCGTCAGCGCGCGCCGCCGGGGCGGGGTCTCCCGTTGGTATGGCTTTTATCTGGCGCTGCCCTACGGCGCAGCCAGGGCCTTTGTGGTGCGCCTTGGTTACAAGGTCAAGCCAGCGCACCAGGACACCGCCGAGCCCGGCAAGGGCATGACCTTCAAGATCAACCCGGCGAAGGCTATCTAGCCCGCCCCTCAATCCCCGGAAGTCGCGCGAGCGGCTTTTTTTGTGCCTGGAGAACCCGTATGTCCAACCGTAAAAACTACACCGTCCTGGTCGCTTTCCCGAAAGGCGGCGGCCACTGGGCCAAGAAGGGCGACACGCTCGAGCTGCTGGACGTCGAGGCCATGGCCCTGCGCCGCGCTGGGCGCATCAAGTTGACCTCTGAGGTCACCGCCGAGGCTCCTGCCGCGCCGGTTGCCGAGGCCACCCCCAAGAAAGCCACCGCTAAGGAATAACCATGGCAGAAGTAACGAACTTCGAGCACAACGGTGCATCGATCGAAGCGAGCGAGCCGCCGGAGGCGATGGGCGGGATTGGTGACAACGTCATCGGCCTGGTCGGCACTGCGCCGAACAAGGCCCTGGGCGTGCCGCTGGACTCCCCGTTTCGCATCAACAGCTTTACCCTGGCCGCGATGCTGGACCCGACCGGCCTCGAGGCCGGCACGCTTTACCAGACCGTCCACCAGATCCTCAAGGTGGTTAAGGTGCCGATCTACGTCGTGGTGGTCGAGGAAGGCCTGACCGACGCCGACACCCTGAACAACGTCATCGGCGGCATTGACCTGGAATCGGGCCAGAAACTCGGCCTGCAGGCGCTGGGCGTTTGCCCCGAAGCGCCGACCATCATCGGTGCCCCGGGTTTCTCGAGCGAACAGGCGGTGCATAGCGAGCTGGCCAGCGTCGGCAAGCGCCTGCGCGCGCGCGTGGTGCTCGATGGCAAGGACGTGCCGGTCTCCGGCCAGGTGACGAACAGCCAGGCCATCGGCGGCGCTGAACTGGGTTATGACCGCTGCTACGTGGTGCACCAGATGCCGGCGGTCTACTCCAAAGCCGCAAAAGCGAACGTGTTCCTGCCACCGTCGAGCCTGGCGATCGCGGCGCTGGCGTCGGTCAAGCAGTGGGAAAGCCCGGGCAACCAGGTGACCTACGCGGCCGACGTTTCGCGGACCGTCGAGTACAACATTCTCGACAAGTCGAGCGAGGGCGACCTGCTCAACCGCTACGGGGTGAGCTACTACGCGCGCACGGATCTGGGCGGCTTCTCGCTGATCGGCAACCGCTCGATCACCGGCAAGTTCATCAGCTACGTGGGCCTCGAGGACGCCCTGGGTCGCAAGCTCGGCAAGGCGGCGCAGAAGGTCATGGCCAAAAACCTGACCAAGGAGTTTATGGAGCAGGAGGTCAAGCGGATTGACGACTGGATGCAGACCCTCGTGGCCGACGGCACCATCCCGGGCGCGAAAATCTACCTGCACCCGGAGCTGAACAGCGTCGAGAAGTACAAGAACGGCACCTGGTATCTGGTGATCGACTACGGCCGCTACGCGCCGAACGAACACATGATTTACCAGCTCAACGCCAACGATGAAATCATCGAAGAATTCCTGGGAGACGTCCTCTAATGTTCACTAACCGCGTAAGGCAAGCGATTGCGGCGACCCTGCAGGGCCTGCCGCTGATGGCCACCATCGACGACTACGATCCGCCGCTGATCGAGTTCGAGATGGAAGAAATGACCGGCGGCCGTTTCATCCCCGAAGAAATGGCCAAGGGGCTTAAAGCGCTGACGGCGAAGATCACCCTGCAGGGCGTTGGCCTGCCGATCATGACCGCCCTGGGCGTCACCGGCGGCGATAACATCCTGTTGACGGTGCAGGAAGCGGGCGAGGACCAGGACGGCAACGAATGGTCGACCATCCACATCAACGGCGGCAAGTTGAAGAAGCTCGAGGAGAAGACCCTCAAGATGAAGGATAAGCCGGTCACCGTGCTGGAGATCGCGCTTAAAACCTACACCCGCCTCGAAATGGGCGTGCCGATGATCGATATCAACACCCGGACGCAGAAGGTGGTGATCAACGGCGTCGACATTCTCAAAGGTGCCCGCCGCCTCGCCGGCATGGTCGCCTAACCCATCCGCTGAACCGAAAAAGGCCGCCCACTAGGGCGGCTTTTTTGTGCCTGTAAGGAATTCCCGCATGACCTGGAAACCCGAGCCGCTGACCCTGCAATGGCCGGTGACCACCGAAGCCGGCGAGACCCTGACCGTGCTCGAGCTGCGCGCCTTCAACGTGGACGAACACCGCGCCGCCCTGGCCCGTGCTGGCGATGATGAAGACGCCCGCTTCGAGCAGCTGGCAGTGCTCGCCACCGGCCACCCGCTCGAGGTGATCGAGGAGCTCAAGCGCCCCGACTACGTGACCCTGTCCAAGCGCCTGAGCGAGTACGTCAACATGCCGGCGAGCTTTTTCAGCGGCAAGAAGCCGGAAAACCTGGACGATGCGCCGCTTCTGGTGCCGATCAAGGTCATGGGCCGTCTGGTCGAGCGCTTGGCGCTCGAGGTGCCGACCATGAAAGCCACCAAGGTGATGGTCAAGATGAAAACCGACCACGACCGGACCGACTTTATCAGCGCCCATTGCACGGGCATCGCCCCGCAGGAAATCACCCGGCTGAGCATTCCGGACTGGACCCAGCTGCAGGTGCGCCTGAGTGATTTTTTGAACAAACCGGCGGCCTTCTTTCAGAGCGCGACATCGAAGTAATCCTCGACGTCGTGCCGCTCGTTTACCACGTAAGCGAGTCGGAAATTCTGGAGTGGGACGCCGGCAAGGGTTTGCGCCGTTACGAGCTGGCAATGGCGCGCCTGGGCGTGAATAAGGGGTAGGGCATGGCCGAATCGAAATACTCGCTACGGCTGGCCGCCGTGGACGCCTTCTCGAAAACCTTCGGCGACTTTAGCAAGCAGGCCGACGAGCTGCAGGAAGGCGTCAAGCAGCAGCGCGCCGAGCTGGACAAGCTGAACCGCACGGCGCGCGATGCCGACGGCTTCGCCAAGTTGGGCGAGAAGGTGGAAAAAACCACCACCGCCCTGCAGGCCGCGCGGGTCGAGCAGAGCCGCTTAGGGCGCGAGCACGAGCAGGCCGCTGCCAAGGTCGAACGGCTGGGCCAGGAGTACGGCCAGGCCACTGCGGCGACCAAGGCCCTGGAAGGCTCGACCGATGCGACCAACGCGCAGATCCGCGCCGCTCGCATCGAGCAGAAGCGCCTCGGCCAGGAGCTGAACAGCGCCACGGCCGAGGTGAAAAAGCTCGACACGGCGCAGGATCGCAACACGGCCAGCGTGCGCACCCTGGAAGGCGCGCAGCGGGCCGAGCGTAACGAACTGACCCGCCTGCAGGCTGCGCTGACGGGTGCCGGTGTGGATACCGGCAAGCTGGCCAGCGAGCAGAAGCGCCTCGAGGCGGCAACCGAGCAGGCCAACGCCGCGCTGCAGGCGCAGCGTGCGCGCTTGGACGCGGTACGCACGGCGCAGGGCAAGGTGGACGGCAATCGCGGTGCTCGCGCGGATCTGCGCGGGCAGATGGTCGAGACGGCGGCGATCGGCTACCTGGCCAGCCGCCCGGTCAACCAGGCGATGGAACTCGAGACCGCGATGGCCGACGTGGCCAAGGTGGTGCAGTTCGAGGAGGGGCAGCGCGAGGCGATGGCCTCGGCGAACCTCAAGATGGCCAGCGACCGGCTGATCAGTGCCGCCGGCATCACGGCGGTGGATCTGGCGCAGATCCAGTACGCGGCTGGGCAGTCGGGTATCGGTAACGACGCCAAGGACAGCGCCGGCAAGCAGGCCGCGATCGTCGAGTTCACCCGCGACGCTGCGATCATGGGCGCGGCGTTCGATATGGACGCCAAGAGCAGCGGCGAGACCATGGCCGGTTGGCAGGCCTCGATGAATCTCGACCGCGCCGGCACGCTGGATCTGGCCGACGCGACCAACCACCTGGGCAACAGCTTCAACGCCACGCCCGCCGATATCGCGTCGGTGGTCAAGCGTTACGGCGCGGTCGGTCAGGCTTCGGGTCTTTCGCCCGAGCAGACCGCAGCGCTATCGGCGGCGTTCCTCAACCCGGGCACAGAAAAGGAAATCGCGGGCACCGGGTTTAAGAACTTCACCGCCGCGCTGACGAAGGGCAAGGCGGCAACGAAGGGGCAGCGCGAGACCTGGGAGGAGCTGGGCTTCGATCCCGAGGAGCTCGCCCTGGGCATGCAGCAGGACGCCCCGAAAACCATTATGTCGGTGCTCGAGGCGCTGAAAGCTGCACCGGAGGAGGAGCAAAGCGCGCTGGCCACTCAGCTGTTCGGCTCCGAGTCGATCGGCGCGATCATGCCGCTGCTGCAGAACCTCGGCGAGGTCGATCGCGCGTTCGGCATGGTGGCCAACAAGGCCGACGCCGCCGGCTCGATGATGAAAGAGGCCGCCGGCGTGGCCGACACCTCGCGCGCCGGCTGGAACGGCTTTACCGCCAAGCTGACGCGCCTGTCGACCCTGGTCGGCAACGCCATGCTGCCCGCGCTGAACGCCGTCCTGGTGCCCCTGGGGGCCGTGGTCGACGGGCTGAGCTGGGCGGCCGAGACCTTCCCGAATGTAACGGCCGCCATTGCGGTGGCCGCTGGCGGCCTGGCGGCGCTCAAGGTGGGCGCGCTGGGCCTCAAGTTCGCCGGCCTGCTGGTCGGCCAGGCGTTCAACAAGGCCGGGCTCGCCCGCGCCAAACTGGATGCCACCACCGGCCGCACGGCGATGGGGGCGGATGCTGCGGTCGCGCGGCTTAATCGCACCATGGCCCGCTTGGGTGCTGCTGGCGGCATCGGTGGCGCTGGGCGTCGCGGTAGAGGTCGGCGCGCCGGCCGGGGTGGGCTTGGTACTGGTGCCGGCGCGCTGGGCGGTGTGGCCGCCCGTGGCGGCGCTGGGCGTGGTGCCGGCGGCAAGCTGGGCATGCTCGGCAAGGGCGCGGGCGCGCTGGCCTTGGGTATTGGGGCCATGGAAGTGGCGAGCCTGGTCAGCGAGGGGGCCAGCGGCAAGGAAATCGGCGGCTCGGTAGGCAGTACCGCCGGCGGTATGGGCGGCATGTGGGCCGGCGCTGCGGCGGGGGCCATGATTGGCTCGGTTGTGCCGATTGTGGGCACGGCCATCGGCGGGATTATCGGCGGCGCGCTCGGCGGCCTGGCTGGCAGCAGCCTGGGCGAATGGGTGGGCGAGGGTGCCGGCTCGCTGTTTGACGGCGACAAGGCGGCTGCAGGGCCGGAGGCGAAGCCAGCGGCGGCCATTGCGGCGGCTGCAGTCGCGCCGAAGGTGCCGCTGCTCCTGGCACCGGCGACCAACAAGGCCGTGCTCGCGGCCCCGGGCGCACCACTCGCGGGCGCGCCTGATCGTCTGGCTGCGCCTGGTGATACGGCCAAGGATGTGGTCAACAGCGTGGCCGACAACCGGCAGATCCACTTCGCGCCCGTGTTTCAAATCAGCGGCGCGGACAAGGCGACGGCCGAGGCCTTGGCGAATGACGTCCTGGGCAAGGTGAAAGCCAGCTTTATGCCGCTGATGATGGCCAACCCCCTGGCGGTACGTCGTGGGGCTTCTCTGACTGATGGGAGTGACTGATGCGCCAGCAGATGGCCCTGGGCGAGTTCGTGTTCGGGCTCGCCGCCGACTTTCCCTATGAGCGCCTCGAGCGCAAAACCAGCGGCGGCTGGGTAGATCTCGACATCATCTACAGCAAGCCGCTATCCCATCAAACCGGGCAGGGCCTCGAGGAGCTGCGCCTAAGTGGCAAGGCTCAATACGAGGCCGGCATGCAGGCGGTCGAGCGCCTGCGCGGCATGGCCAACCAGCGCAAGCCGTACACCCTGGTCGACGGCGTCGGCCGCGTGTGGGGTCGCTGGCGGATCGATGCCGTCAACGAACAGCAGACGCGCGTGCTCGATGACGGTACCGCCACCTGGTTGGAATGGACCCTAGAACTGCGGGAGTTCGTCAATGCGACGGGTTAGAACGATCGCCGGAGACTCGGCCAACGTGCTGCTATTCCGCCACCTGGGGCGCAGTGACGACACCGCCGACGAGGCCTTCTGGCTGATCAACCCGGGGCTGGCCGAGCATGGGGCAACCCTGCCGGCTGGCCTGTGGGTTTTCCTGCCGGAGCTGCTCGAGGCGGCACCACAAAGCGCGCCGATCACGGCTTGGGATTAAGGGGGCAATATGGCTATCGGATACACGCCGGCGGTTGAGATCTACGGCGCTAACGCGGCGTTGATCAATAGCCGCCTGATCGACTGGGAGCGCGTCGACGCGGCGGGCATCGAGTCGGACACGCTGAAACTGACAGTCAACATCGAGGGCCTGGACGGCCTGCCAAGTGTCGACGGCAAGATCGGCATCCGCGTCGGCTATGCCGAGACCGGCCTGGTGGATAAGGGCGAGTATGTGGTCACGCGCACCACGCCGAACCTGTTCCCGGCGCAGCTGCTGATCGTGGCCACGGCCGCGCCGTTCAAGGTGGCCGACGAGACCGGCTTCAAGGCCCGCCGCTCGGCGAGCTATGGGCCGACCACGCTCGGCGCGCTGTTTCGCCAGCTGGCCACCCGGCACGGCTTCTCGCCGCGCGTGGCCCCGGAGCTGGACGCGATCAAGATCGACCACGTCGACCAAGCCAACGAAACCGACATGGGCTTTCTGACGCGCCTCGCGAAGCGCTTCGACGCGGTGACCAAGCCGGTCAATGATCTGTATGTGCTGGCCCGTCGCGGCCAGGTCAAGTCGTTGAGCGGCCAGCCGCTGCCGCCGGTGACGATATCGGTCACTACGGACAACCGGCCGGGCGAGCGCTCGTTTATCGCGGCCAGCATCGACAACGATAGCCGCGTGCGCTTCAAGGGCGCGCGCACGGTCTGGTGGGACGGATCCGCCGGCACCGAGGTGCAGGTCGAGGTGGGGGCCGCCCCCTTCAAGAAGGTGCGCCAGCGCTACCAGAACGAAGACGAGGCCCGCGCGGTGGCCAAGGGCGAGCACACAAAGACCCAGCGCGAGGCGGCAAAGCTGCGCATTGATTGCCCCGGCAATCCGGCGTTCGGTGCCGAGGGACTGGTGGTGCTCGACGACAGCTGGCCGAGCCACATGCGCGGCACCTGGTCGGTCGATAAGGTGACCGAAAGCGGTAGCCGCCAGCAGAGCTACCGCAGCACGCTCGAGGCGAGTTATCCGGACGGAAAACAGGAGTGACACCCACCCCCATGGCTTCGGCTGTGGGGGCTTTTTTTATGCTTGACGATACGCGGAAACCGCGTAGAATGCGAACTATCGAAACGACGCGCCTCGGTCAGTCAGGGGCTGGAGTAACACCATGCAAATTCTCACGCAAAAAACCGCAGACCTGGGCCGCAAGATGCCACCCGCTGGCCTGATCGAGATCACCGCAGAAGACCACGCCACCCGCTTTTTCTCGTCCTTCCTGTACTGCGACGTATGGACCGCCGACGGCTGGCTGGTGACCAGCATCAGCGGCGACGGCCTGAGCTGCCAGCTGCGCCAGGGCCGCGAGATCGCCCTGCTGACCATGGAACCGACCACGCCGCTGTTCGCTAACCTTCGCGGCGTGTGACGCCTAAAGACCCCGGCCAGGTGCCGGGGTTTTTATTGCTTGACGATACGCGGAAACCGCGTAGAATGCGAACCATCGAAAGACGACGCGCCTCGGTCAGTCAGGGGCTGGAGTAATACAAGATGAAATCGATCTACTCGCAAGCCTGGAAGCGCATTGTGATCACCTTCGACGACGAGACCTGCGAGCCTGTCGAGGCCGCCACCATGGGCGAAGTCAGCGACGAGGAGATCGAGCTGGCCATCCTCGCCGCCAGCGGCCCGATGCAAGGGTGGGAGCTGGAGTTCGTAGCCTGACCAGGAGCCCGGCCAAGCGCCGGGTTTTTTACGCTTGACGATACGCGGAAACCGCGTAGAATGCGAACCATCGAAAGACGACGCGCCTCGGTCGGTCAGGGGCTGGTGATCAACATGCAAAACGAACTGATGAACAAGATGCGCGCCACCGTTGCCGCCCTGCCGCTGGCTAACCTGGTCGAGGCCTTCGAGCTGACCAACGCCAAGCAAGGCGAGGAGGTTCCGGTGGTTCGCGGCGTGCTGATGGACGCCCTCGAGGCCCGCGACGCTGCGGCCTTCGAGGCCTGGATGGATTGCACCGACCCCGCGCTGATGGATCTCCCTTCCCGCTTCTTCACCGCCGCCCACTGAGGGCGGCACCTCCTCGAGGAATTACGATGGCCAACCACCCGAACCGAGGCGCGCGCAGCGCCTCCTCGAACCCTACGCCCGAGGAGATCCTCGCGGCGCGCACGGCTTCGGGCCTGACGCAGACCCAGGCCGGCGAGCTCGTGCGCTCGACCTGCAGGCGCTGGCAGGAGTGGGAAGCCGGCGACTATCGCATGCACCCCGGCCTGTTCGAGCTGTTCCAGCTCAAGACGCGGCAGGCGAAGCTGCCGAAGGTGGTGGCCAATGGCTGACCCGCGCGCCTTCCTGGGCGTCAAGGCCCGCAAGGCTAAGCCCGCCCCGCCATCTGCCCCGATTGAGTGGCCGCGCGCAGATCCGGCGGCCCTTGCCGCGTTCGATCCGTCGTCGAAGGTCTGCTGCATGAATTGCGGCCCGGCGTCGGGCGACCCGCGCACCCGCGCCGAGCGGCTGTTTCTGTGCGACGACTGCTAATCAAAGGAGCCCGCCCCATGCGAACCCTGACCATTCCCCTAAAGGGCGAATACTTCGATGCTATCAAGGCCGGCGCTAAGCCTGAGGAGTTCCGCGCGGTGACGCCGTACTGGCGGAAGCGACTGGAAGGCCGGGAGTATGACCGGATCGAGCTGCTGCGCGGTTACCCGCCGCGCGGCGATACCATCCGCCGTCTGGTGCTGCCCTGGAAGGGCTACCGCCTGGCGACCATCACGCACCCACACTTCGGCCCTGATCCGGTCGACGTGTTCGCGATCAACGTCGCGCCCTGATATGTAAAAAAAGCCCCCACTGCCTCGCGGCGGTGGGGGCTTTTGTCGTTTCTGGATCCGCTACAACTTCGCCAGCACGGCCTTCGGCATGACGACGGGCGTCACCCGGTCGACGTACAGTCTCGGCAGTTCCTGGTACTGGCCCGGCCCGCGCGCCTCGAGGCGCTGGGTCACGCCCTGGGCGATGCCGTTCGCGGTGGCCCATGCCTCGCCGCGCTGCAGCCATACGGCCGGCGCGCCGCGTCCGATCGAGCACAGCGCCCAGGTCTCGCCGTTTTCCTGCAGGGTTTCGCAGCTGGGGTCGTAGCCGGCCGCCCGGTGGGCATTGGCCAGGCCGTTGGTCTCTTTCCCGAGCAGGTCGGCGAGCAGCGCGCCCGCCAGGCCAAGCGCTACCGCGCCCCCGATCACTAGCTTTTTCATCCTGTGCCCCTCCCTATGTGGCGGGAGCAGGGTAACAAAAAGCCCGCCATGGTGGCGGGCTTGTGGGGTGGGTTACGTGGTCCCTATTCTGCTACTAGGCCGCCAAGCGGCGCGGCTAACTCCTCGATTTTCTCGCCCAGGCTTTCCAGCTCGCCCTCGTTGAAGGCGTCGACGTCGGCCCACTCAGCGGCCATTGCTTTGATCTTGCGCGCCATCGCCTGCAGGCTCTGGCGCTGGCCTGCCGCGATCTGTTTCGGGGATCTGCTCATTCGTTGTCGCTCCCTTGTTGAGTCTCATTGCCCAGGTCGTCGAAGGTTTGGTTGTAGGTGCGCCAGATGTAACCGCCCAGCCAGAACAGCCCGGCCAGGGCGCTGCCGAACAGGCCGAGCAGCAGCTCGATCGATGACACGCTGTTGCGGCTCATTGCCCGGCCTCCCGCTGCAGCGCCTGCAGCAGCTCGTGGCGTGGATCGTTCGCGAGATCCTCGCGCAGGTAGTTGACGATCACGGCCGCCAGCTCGACGGCCCGCTCGGCTCGATCCTTGGCGACGCTGTAGCCGGTGTGGGCGCGGTCGTCGATCACCAGGTCGAGCAGCTCGCTAGCCTGGAAGCCCTGGTGTTCAAGGATGGAGGCCGCGATCGCGCGCACGCGGTGGCGGTCCTCTGGCTCGATGGCGCTCGATACGTTGTCGCGAATGCTCATGGGCGGGCCTCCTTCGGCGCTGCGCTGTAGGGTGGGTAAGGTGCCTTGGCGGCCTCGGCGATTAGCCAGGCGCGCAGCTCGCCGCTCGGCCAGTGCGCCTCGAGGTGGGAGGGTAGGCGATTCGCCAGGGCGCGCACATAGTCGGCCAGATTGCGCCCCTCGGTGTGGCACTGGCGCAGGCGGTGCTGCAGCAGGTCGCCTTCGGCCTCGAGGTCGGTGATTGTGTCGAGCAGCGGGCGCACGATCGCGTCGGCCTCGGCGACCAGGTCGCGGATCACTGGATCTGCTCGGCGAGCGCGCCGGAGGTAGTGGTCGACCATGCGTTCGGCGCTGTAGTCGTGGCCGGCGTGTGCGGCCAGGCGCTGCGCTGCGGCCTCTAGGGCCTTGGTTTGGTTGAAGGCGGGCATTAGGCGGCCCTCCTGGTTGCAGCCACCAGGGCGGCCCCGGTGCGTCCGCCGTGGTGCGCTGCGAATTGCAGCACCAGCGCGCGCACGGCTGGATCGGTCACGCGGTTGAGGGGCAGCTGGGCCGCCGTGGTATAGTTCGCTTCGGACATGGTGTAGACCTCTCACGGTTTTATTGTGTCCTCGCCTGGCCATCGGTTGCCGCCGCTGGCCGGGCTCCTTCCTTACTTCAACGCCTGCAGCCGTCGCTTTAGTTCTGCAGTGTCTTCGACCTCGAAACGCCCATCGCCCCGCGCATACTTCTCGAACAGGTCGTCGATTGCCTCGAGTAGCAGGTACTTGACCGGCGTCGAGTCGCTGGTCAGGTTTTTCACCTCCTGCAGGCCCTTGTGGTAACGCACCGGGGCCAGTAGTGGGATCTTCTTTTCTTCGCCATCGCCGGCCATTGCCGCCCGCGCTTTCTCGACGTGTGGTCGCTCAGGCGCTACGCCGCCCCGGGCTGGCCGGCTGGTGCTTAGCTTGTTGGCTTCGGTCATTTCAGCAGCTCCAACAGTTCGGCGGTCAGGGCCTCGATCTCGAGGCGGGCTTTGTTGTCGGCGGCCAGGTCCATGACGCTTAGGCCGTTGCCGACCTCGAGGCGGTACGCCTGGCGCATGCAGGTCTGTGCGGTAAGGATGGGCAGCTCGAAGGCCTCGAGCGCTTCGCGCGCGGTGCGCTCGAGGGTGGTGCCGACAACCGCGCAGGCGATCATCATCGCCGCCACGGGCGGCCCGTCGGTGATTGCTTTGCGGTCCTTCACCAGCTGCACCAGGTCGGCGCAGGCCCAAATGTCGTACTGGCTCGGCTGCACGGGGATCAGTACCAGGTCGGCGGCTTTGATCGCTACGGCGGCCAGTTCGTCGACCTGCGGCACGCCGTCGACGACCACATAGTCGTAGCCGCCAGCGACGCGTGGCAGGTCGCGCGCCAGCTGCCGGCCCATGGCGACGGTAGGGATCACGCGCGGATCATCCTCGGCCCCGGCCCGGCTGGCCGCCCAGTCGGTCGCGCTGCCCTGTTTGTGGTCGAGGTCGACCAGGAGCACGCGGTAGCCGAGCGAAGCCAGGCAGCTCGCCAAGTTCGTCGACGTGGTCGTTTTCGACGTGCCGCCCTTCTGGTTTAAAACTGAAATTACCTTTGCCATCGGTGGCCCCTCCTGGGGTTTTGTGGTCTGACGGCGCAAGAATAAGAGCAAAAGAACAAAAGCGCAAGAAGTCAAAAGAACAAAAGAACAAAAGAAAGCGCCGCGCAGCGGCCAACCTTGTACGCCGTCAACGGTGCGTCCTTTCTCCCCTGGCCTTGAGCCCAGCAGCTGCGCGGGTTTCCCGCGCAATAAACCGACAGCGCGAAGCGCTGGTCCTTATAGGGTATGCCTCCCGCTGGCGCGCCTGGCAGCAAAGCGGTAGCGCCTTCGCCTTTTCCACTCACGCCGCCAGCGCCTTGTCAACAGCACAGCGCGACCAGTGCGCAACGTGCGCAAAGGTGTATAAATACGCGCATCCATACACCCAAAGCGCAAAGACAACATACACCCCTGCACACATGTGCAAGGGTGTA
>NZ_FOFP01000049.1 GCF_900110925.1 Pseudomonas cuatrocienegasensis
GAGCTCCCATTTCTTGCTGGAGCTCACCCTCATGATGCGTCCCGACACCAAGGTGCAGAAGGTCTACCTCTATCCCAAGCCCGTCGACTTCCGCAAATCCATCAACGGCCTGGCAGCATTGGTCGAGTTGGACATCAAAGTGGAAGTATTCAACCCGGTGCTCTTCGTGTTCCTCAACCGCTGCCGCAACCAGGTCAAGATCCTCTACTGGGAACGCAATGGCTTCTGTCTGTGGCTCAAGCGCCTAGAAGCCGAGCGTTTCAAGACCAAGCCCGAGGCGGGTGACGAGGCCATCGAACTGACGGTCGATGAGCTGAACTGGCTACTCGACGGTATCGACCTGTGGAGTAATCGACCGCACCGGGTTCTGACGCCGCGTTTCGTGGCCTGAGCCGGTATAATCCGCGCCATGAAATATGGCGCTGACTCCCTCCCTGACGATCCCGTCCTGCTCAAGGCCCTGATTCTGCAACTTCAGGAACAGGTCGTCCTGCTGCGTCACAAACTGTTCTCGCCAAAATCCGAGCGCAGCGCTGAAGACGCCGACTCGCCTCAATTGGCCATGTTCAACGAGGCCGAAGAGCTGGTCGAAGAGCCTGCTTGCGTTGTCGACTCAGACGGCGAGGAAACCGAGGCAGAAGACGTTGTGGCCCCGGTCAAGCGCCGCGGCAAGCGCAAGCCGTTGCCGGCCGAGCTGCCGCGCGTCGAGGTCATCCACGAACTGCCCGAGCACGAACTGACCTGCGCATGCGGTTGCCGTAAGCAAGCCATCGGCGAGGAAACCAGCGAGCAGCTGGAGATCATCCCGATGCAGGTGCGGGTGATCAAACACATCCGCAAGACCTACGCCTGCAAGGCCTGTGAAACCGCCCCGGTTACAGCGGACAAGCCAGCGCAACTGATCGAGAAGAGCTTAGCCAGCCCCAGCGTGCTGGCCATGCTGCTGACCACCAAGTACGCCGACGGCATCCCACTGTACCGTTTCGAGAAAATGCTCAGCCGTCACGGCGTCGACATCCCGCGGCAAACCCTGGCGCGCTGGGTCATCCAGTCTGGCGAGCGCCTGCAACCCTTGCTCAACCTGATGCGCGACACGCTGCTCGATTACCCCGTGCTGCACTGCGACGAAACCCGCCTGCAGGTGCTGCACGAACCCGGGCGTGA
>NZ_FOFP01000032.1 GCF_900110925.1 Pseudomonas cuatrocienegasensis
CGCTCCCCTCGGGCGCCATGACCTGGCTGCCGACTTGGCGGTAGCCTTTGCCCGCTTCGATCAGCACATCGCCATTGGTCGAGCCAACGGTGCTGGCCGCGGCGCTCTGGCTGGTGGTGAGGCCCTTGACGCTCTGCTGCTGGCTGCCCAGGGTGACTGCGAAGCCGCCGCCGCTGAACAGCCCGCTTTTCTTCACCGACTTGTCGTGACGCTCGCTGATGCTCTCGCTCGCCGCTTCGATATTGATGTTGTTGTCAGCCGCCAAAATAGTCTGGTCGGTGGACACCACGTTGCTGCCGATCAGGGTGATGTCGCGACCGGCCTGTACATAGGTTTGCTCGCCGCTCAGGGTCGAGCCCTGGGCCTGGGTTTGCTTGACGGTGTCGCGCGTGGTGGTGGTCTTGCTGGAGAACATCCCGTTGCTGCCTTTGACCTTGTGCGCTTCATCGGCAAACTGGCTGTTTTGCGCTGCACTCAGGTTGACGTCGCGCCCTGCATCGGCAATCACCGCACCTTGTTGGCTGGTCACGCTGGCGCCTCGGGCGTTGAGGTCCTGCGCGGCACTCAGGCGCACGTCACCTTGCCCTTGGATGGTCGAGCCGACCTCAGTCTGGCTGGCGTCTTTACGCCAGTTGCTGCTGTTCCAGGTCACTGACTGCTGATGCGCCTCGCCGACCGTCGCCAGGTTGATCGTGTTGCCCGCCTCCAGCAATGTGCCGCCGCTACCGGCGTTGACTACTTGGGCGCCGGTCAGGTTGAGGTCCTTGCCAGCGCTGACGCTCATGGTGCCGCCCGCGCCACTGACAAACAGCCCGGCTACCCGTGACAGGCTGGTGCGCGTCCCCTGTTCGCTGCTGCTGTCGCGGCTGCTGGAGATGACGTTGACGTTTTCACCGGCTTCGATTGCCAGGCTGTTTGTGGCCCCAATCAGGCCGCCGAGGTTGTCGAGGTTGTCGCGCGCCGTCAGCGAGACGTTGTCGGCCTGGATGCGGCCGCCGAGGTTTTCGATGTTCTGCGCAGTGATCGCCATCACGCTACGCCCGGCCAGGCTGCCACTGTTGACCAGATCACCGGCGATGTTCAGATTCAGTTGTTGCCCGGCAATCAGTGCGCCGGAGCCGTTGAGGTCGCCTTCCTGCACGCGCACGTAGACCTGCGGCACCAGCACGTTGCGGGTTTCACCGTTGGCCAGGGTAACCTGCTGTTGCACCAGCCAGACAATGTCACTGGTCAACTGGGCCATCTGCTCAGCAGAGAGCGCCACGCCAGGCACCAGTTGCCATTGGCTGGCGACGGTGACGGCGTTGTCGATCAGCGCGCGGTACTGCACTTCGTCACTGGCGTAGCCATCAAGGAAGCGGCGGCCGGTGAGTTGCGCGATCTGCTCGCGAATCAGCTTCTGCTCGTAGAAGCCATCACCGAGCCGCTGCTGGGTCAACGCCGGGTCAACTTGCAGGCGCTCGAGCATGTAGTCCGAGGACAGCCAGGTGCGGTAGCTGGCAAAACGCGGGTCGGTTTCAACCAGGTAACTGCTGGTGGCCTGCGGATTGCTGGTGAACAGGCTGTTGTTCGGCAACTCAAGGGACGGACCGCCGCTGCGAATCTGCTCGTCGATACCTTGGCCGTTCAGTTGGGTCTGGGCGGCAACCTGCACAATGGGCGCGACCTGAAAGGTTCTGGCCGTGGGGGTACTGACCGAGCCGGTGGCGTCGATCGACTGGTCGACGGCCTGGGTGCTGCGCGTGCTGATCAGGGTCCCCGTGCCGCTGATGGCCGAGTTCTGCGCGAAGACGCTAGGTTGCAGAGAGATGTTCTGAATCAAGGGCGCAGGCGTGTAGGTTGCACTGTTCGATCCCTGCCGGTCGCGGCCCTTTTCCTGGATGCGGTAGAAGTTGGTGACAGTGCCGCTGTCGACGGTCGTGCGCTGACCCGCCAGCTCGGTGTTGGTCAGCTGGGTGATGTTGGCCTGCAGCAACCCGCCGGCAATAATGCGACTTTTGTCGTTGAGCACATCTTCTGCGCTGATACGCAGCGTCCCGCCGGACAAGATTTGTGCCGGTGACGAGGTGGCGATTTGGGTTTCATTGACTACGCGGGTGTAGTCGTAACGGTTCCAGTTGTCTCGCCGGCCCTCGGGGGTGGTCAGGTAATTCACTTCATCATTGTCCAGGGAGATCTGGCTGGACTGATAACGGTTGGTAGAGCCGCTGAGCTGAAATTCCTGTTGCGCCGTACGGCTGACCTGCACGTCACGGGTACTGAAATGTTCGTTGGTGTTGCGCACGCGTTTTACGTCCAGCGACAGGTTGCCGAGGGCTTCAATGGTCGCACTGGCGTTGCTCAGCAATTGAGCGCGGCCCTCGGCGCTGTCGAGAGCGCTCAAGCTGCCACCAATCGCGAGATCTCCGGCACTGAAGATCAAGGACGCCTCACGGTTGTCCAAATTGTCCACGCCAATGTTCAGCGAGTCGCGGGCGGCGATGGTCGCAGCGCTATCGTTCTCATCACGGTTGTTCAGCGTCGATGCGTCGATGGCCAGTTGGTCGCCGTAAAGACGAGCGGTGCCCAGGTTATTGAGTGTCGTGGCCTGTACACGCACTTGCTGACCGTCGATCAGGCCACGGTTGGTGAGTGTGTCAGTGAGCTTCAAGTTAACCTGCCCGGCGCTGATCTCGGCGTTGACAGCGTTGTCCAGCGCTTGCGCGCTGAGCAGAAGCGACGTGCCTGCCAGTAATCGGCCAGCGTTTTTGATCGACCCGGCGGTGTTCAGGTCAACCCTGTTGTTGGCCTGAATCTGCCCGCTCAGGTCGAGGTCGCGTTGCAAGCTGAAGGTCAGGTCGCCCAGACTCAGGGCCCGACCAGAACCACCGTAATAGGCCGCATTGAGCGACAGCAGGCTGCCCGCGAGTAAGGTGCCATTGAGGTTGTGCACCGACTGACGGCGCTGCGCGGCATCCCGGTCGCGAATGCTCAGGTCGCCGCCCGACGAGATCAGTCCGTTCTGGTTGTTCAGCGTCAGGCTGACGCCAAGCGACAACCCCTCATCGGTTCGCATGGCACCGCTCTGGTTGTTCAGAGTATCGACCGCCAGGCTCATGCTGCGGCCTTCAAGACCTTGATCGGGGCCTTGGGTGGCGCCGTTGTTGACTGTATCGGCACTCACGTCCAGCGTCTGCGCACTGCGGACCAGGCCGCCCTGATTGCTGAGTGTCTCATCCAGCACCAGCTTGACATCACCGAGCGCTTGTAACTGACCACCGCGGTTATCCAATCGGGCACCCTCGACGGTCACGCTGTTCTCGCCAATGATCTGGCCATCGCTGTCGTTGACCAGGTCGGCGGTCTTGAGCAACAGAGCGCCCTTGGCCCTGAGAAAACCGGCACTGTTATTGAAGTTGGCACTGCGAATCTCTACATCACCCTGGCCGCTGATGCCTTGGGTGGTGCCAGACTGAGTGTTGTTCAACGCCTTGCTGCCGGTGTCGATAAACAGCTTGTCATGGGCCTGGATCACACCCGCCACATTGCGCAGTTCACCACTGCGCAGGTCGAGGGTCGACCCCGCATTCAACGTACCCTGGCTGTTATCCAGAAGATGGCCATGGCTGTCGAGCTCCAGGGCTTGGCCGTTGATCACGCCGCTTTGGTTATTCAGGCCCAAGGCCGACAGTGTGATATCACCGCGGCTTTCAAGACGCCCGCCGTTGTTGTTCAGCATGCCACCCGAGACGCTGACATCAATCCAGGACTGCACCGAGCCCAACACACCGTTGGTGTTGTTCAACTGCCCGCTGATGATCTTCATGTGCTGGGTGGCCGCGAGCGTGCCACCGGTGTTGTTTATCTGATCGAATTCCGCGTGCAGCTCACCCCCCGTACTCAGGGTGCCTTTTATATTGTCCAGGCGCTTGCCGCTCACCCTCGCCGTACCACCGGCGGCCAGGGTGCCGCCGCTGTTATCAATCAGCTTGCTGGCGGTGACCGTCAACGCGCTATCCCCGGTAGCCAGAACCTTACCGCCCTGGTTGTTCAGCGTGCCGACATCAAGGGTCATGACGCCGGCGCTGCTGACTTGTCCATCCTGGTTGTCGAAGCGCTCTGTGGCGCTGATCTGCGATAACTGGGCGCCGGTCTGCAGGATACGCCCGCCTTGGTTGGACAAGGTCTTGGTGTCGAGTTCGATCTGTTGGCCTTGGGTCAAACCGTCATCGACCACCACCTTGGCGGCCTCAATCATCAACTTGCCGTTGCTCGCCAAAAGGCCTTCGCTGCCGTCCAGTTGGTTCACCTGGATATCCAGGGTGCCTTTGCCCGCGTGTTCGACCTTGCCCTTGCTGTTGTCGAAGCGGGTGGCGCCGAGCTTCAGGTTGTCGGCGTTGGAAGCGATACGCCCATTACTGTTGTCAAGGGCGGTGCTGACTTCGATAGAGGTGTTTGCGCTGCCCGTCTGTAGCAGCTCACCAGCGATATTGGAAAGGTCGCGGGCACTCAGTTGCAGGTTGGTGGCATTGACCTTGGCGGAGTCGGTACGCAGGGTTTTACCAGCCGTTGCCTTCAACACCTGGGAAGCATCGATCTGACTGCCACTGAGGTTGGCGTCACCCGTGCTGGCGGTCAGGGTGATGTTGCGGCCCAGGGTCTGGCTAGCGCTCAAATCCACATCAGCAGCTTCGACGCTCACATCGCCCGCGGCAAGGTTCAGACCCTGGGCGGTGACGGTGCTGGCCTTGATCACAAGGTTGCCGCTGGTGCCTGGCTTGCCGTCCGCCTCGACACCCGCTGCGAGGCTGGAAGCGGCGGTGCTGCGGACGGTCTGGGCAATCAGCGTCGTATGCTTCTGGCTGGCAATGGTGCCGCTGTTGTCGATGTCAATGACTCTGTCGAGTGTTACATCACCCTTGGCGTATAGGGTGCCGCTATTTTCAATGCGGGTGGCGTTGATCTGAGTCGCCGCGGCGCTACTGATAGCACCCAGGTTTTGTAATGTGCCGTCCGCGCTGATCACCACCTCACCGGCCATGGCGCCTAGCTGTCCTGCGTTACGCATGCCGACACCGGACTCAGTGCCTACCAGCATGATTTTCCCGGCGTACATACCACCCAGCTGGGCAACGTCGATGGCCACGACGGGCTTTTCTCCGACATCTCCGGCCTGGGGCTCGGCCCGGGTATTTTCGGCGTTGACCTGATTGCGTCCGACAGTGACCTTCAAGTCGTTGGCCCAGACTCCAGCATTGACCTGTACCGTATGCGCAATCAGGTCTGTGTAGTCGGCGTCGCGGGTATCAAGGCCATTGCCCTGAACAGTGATCGCGCCGCCACTCACCGTGTAGCCGGTGATGTTGCCGTTTTCCAGTTGCGCCTGACCGGTACTCAAGGTTGCCCGATTGGCGTTGATGAAACCGCACCCGTCGCAGGTAATACCCGCCGGGTTGGCGATGACCACCTGAGCACGCTGACCTGCCACTTCGACATAGCCACGCAGTTGGCTGGGATTGCTGGCATTGACTTCGTTGAGGATGACCCGTGCGCCGCCATGGGGCATCGCCACATTGCCCTCGATCCAGCCCCCCAGCTGCGTCTGGGTATTGACCGCGCTGTTGTTGAGGATCACCCCACGACGGTCGACATCAAACTGGTTGTAGACATTTCGCGAAACGCCAGCAGCGCTGGGCGGGCGGATATTCACCTGCGGTGTCCCGTTAGCGCTTTCAATTACCATTGGCCGCTGACCACCCGGAGCACCGGGGTCGGCTACGATGGTCCCGGCCCAGGCCGGCATCACGCTCAAAGACACCAGCCCGATCGCCGTCATCAGTGCAAAACGCAGTTGCGCCAGGGTCGCTATGCAAGCAGGCGCAACTGCCGCCCGGCTGGCCCGGGTGCCGGGAGCCTTGACTTGGCTGGCGACGTTCTCCGCCACGACCATCAACAAGCCACGTGCTTTATTGAATACGATTCGGTACAGATGCTTGTTCATAGCAATTCCATCTGCGGATCAAGCCCGCGAAGCTTAGGGGTATGGGACTAGGGTTTAAGTGAAGGCGCGGTAGCGACCGGATGAGCCGCAAACCAGGCTTTGGCCTGTTCGGGGATCACACCGATACCTTGGAATGTCTTGATCCGCAGACCGCGCTCCTCACCTCGGTGATCGAGCGCGCGAGCACATTTATTGGCGAACAGTCGGCGTTGCAGCACACGTGACAGCGCAGCGCTGTGCCCAAAAGGCGCCACCCAGTCGTTGAACCAGAGGCGCTCGCCGCTGTTCCAGTCGGCCTCACGGAGCATCAAGGGTGACTGCTGCACATAGCGCTGCTCGGCGGCTTCGTCGAAGTTGAGCCAAGACAGGTAGCACACCGGCTTGCCATTTTCGCTGCCGAGCACGAACTGACGGTGCTTGAGCGCGGGTAGCAGCAGTGTGGGTAGGGTATGCAGCGGCGCATCACGGTGTGCCCTGGAGTGCATCCACAGCCACGTGACCGAGCCGAGCACGGTGGCCTCATTCCAGGGCTCGTCAATTAGCCCCGGGGCCGTGATCTCTAGCGTATCGAAGCGCATGGCATAACCTCAGAATGACCAGGTGACGGTAAAGGCGCTGACCGAGCTGGCCGTGTCGAAGCCATCCGGCTTCTTGAGCGGCGTGCCCAGCGACCAGTCATAAAACAGGCCTTTGTAACCACCACGCACGCCTACCACGGCACCCGCCAGGCGTTTGCCGATCAGAAACTCACTGGCCTGACCACTGACTTCGCCATAGTCGATACCGGTGTAAAGCTCCTGGCCGGTCTGCCCCAGTGTCAGGCCGACTTCGTTACGCAGTGTCCAGCCTCGGTCCGAGGAGAGAATGTTTTCCCCGTCAAAACCGCGAACGCTGTAACGCCCGCCAATCGAAAAACGGTCCTGCGGAACAAGCGGAGTCCGATTCCATTGCGCACGCCAGCCACCGATGTAGCGCAGACGTTGGCCACTGAGGGTGAACGGCACTTGTAGCTGGGCATCTGTGGTGATGATTTGCGAACGTGATGTGCCTGCGTTCAGGAATTCTTCAGGTGCCCGCAGCGAGTCATGAGCGCCGGTACCTCGTCGGTAAGCGACGCCAAGATCAAGAACCGAGGCGCCGATAAACTCGCGATGGTCAACGCCGAACTGCCAGCCAGCCATGCGCCGGTCCTGATTGCCGATCTGGGTGTCATCGATGAAATTTTCCGAGGTGCGGGTCCACAGGCCACCCCATGCCGTGGTCTTGCGCACAGCGTCGCGGTAAAGCAGGCGCGATAGGCGCAGATCATTGCTACGGCTCTCGCCACGGTATTGATAAGCCTGGTTGGCGCCAGCGACCGACTGCTCGTACTGGTATTCGCTGGTCGTAAATGCCAGTTGCCAATAACCGAATGGCAGCGAGTAATGGAAGCTGTTGCCGTCAGAACCCCGCTGACCGGATTCACCGCCGCCCAGGTCGTGATTGAGGCTGGCGTAGAACAAGTCGTTGAGTGACAGCAGGTTATCCAGAGACAGCGACACGTTGCCCTGGTACTTGCCGGTGCTCTTGCTGCCCGAGTTATCGATGGACAGACTCACACGCGCCGGGAGCCGTTGACTCCATTTGATCACGACATCACTTTCACCTGGCTTGGCATCAGCCGCTTGTGCGGGGGTAATCTGGATGTCGGTCTCGGCTGTGGGCACGCGCTTGAAATTTTCCAGCGCCTGTTCGATGTCGCGCAGGTTGAGCAAATCGCCGGGGCTGGCGGGCATTGCATTCCAGAGGTTGGCGCGACGGCTGGTACCTTCGGCAAAACGAATCTCGCGAATGCGTCCGGGTACCAGTGTCAGCACCAGAACCCCACTGTTCAGGTCCTGGGCTTCGGCGAGGACGCGAGTGGTGACATAGCCTGCTTCGATGATCACATTCTGCATGCGCTTCATCGTCATGTTGATGCCTGCACCACCCAGGCACCGACCAAGGGCAGGATCATCTGGGGGGTTGGCGGCTTCCAGCGCCCATTGAAACTGTTCGGATGCCTCGCCAATCAAGCGAATGTCGTTGATCGCAAAGCAGGGCACTTCGTTTTCCGGCAAACGGGAATCGCCCTCATGCTGAGGCACCTGAAGCCGCACATCAGGCCGCGACTGCAACTGATCACGCATGACCCGTTCGCGCTCTTGCTGGCGCAGCAGTTCATCTTCAGGCTCGGCAGCCTGAGCAGCATTGCCCACTGCGATGAGCCAAACCACCAGCACCATCAGCGCGACATGTTTGGTACGCAAAGACGGCAAGCAGGTCACCCCCACAAAACGTCGAAAGGGGCATAACTCGAATAGTGAACAATGTGCATGCGGGGGCATTTCACGTCCTTGTGGCCTAAAATCAGAGGCGATAGTGATATCGCCACAATGGGCAGTGGCACTGAACAGACACGGCAAAGACGGGCCTTGACCAGTAGCGAAAGAAACCTTCTGAACGGAAGACGAAAATTTCATATAGCGAAAACGTCTGAACGTTTCGCGGGACGCAATCTACTTGATACGGGATAAAGAAAATGTGACCGCCCTAGCAATGGCAGAACGGAGCTTGTCCGGCCGAAACGGCCAGGCCAGGCTATAGCCGCCACCAGCAACAGGTGGAGTTCGCCTGGATTTACCCTGAAGCCGGCAGCATCAACGATGTGCTTTTCGCTGCTCAGCGTTGATCGTTTCTAGGAGCCTGTCGGGCTTGACCGTTCGTAGCGAGGGAAAGTCCGTGGTCCGACATTTCGGCTTGAGTCAGTTTTGTTGCTCTTTCGAGGCGGATGGCCGCCCCGCAAATAGCGAGCTATTTAACGAGAAAGAGCGGCAAAATTGGCCAAGTCCGGCTTTTGCGCAGTAGAACAGTGTTAAGTCCGACAGGCTCCTAGCGTCGCGACACGAATCATTTTTTCGCTTTTTGCAGGGCCCGTCCGTCGTCCAGGCCGCCGCGCTGTCGCGTAGCAAACTGTATAAGCGCCCGGGTAATGCCGCGTCCTTACCTGCGATGTTTTTGCATTGGAAGAGATCGCCCGCCAGCAGACTCTCACGAGAATTTATGCTGATTAATTTTCTCTATAAAAATGACTTATTATATTTTTATTCGAGATGGTCTGTTTTCATAAACAGTGCAAGTCGGCTTATCCAAAACAGCCAAAAAGCCTATTGCCACTTCAATTAGAACTCATCACTCAGGAACCCTTCTGAATATGATGAACATCACTATAACTTCTCCAACAGTAAAACTTCCGAATTCTTCCCTTAAGCCTCAGCCAAGCCATTACGAGGCTGCAACTGACATGCTATGCTCTCGGGCCGACATCCCAGCCTAGGCGCTAGCAAGCCGTGACTGAAAAACACACACCCGCAAAAAACATCCTGGCCAACCATCCTGCGCGCGAGCTCATTCGTCTTGAACATGTTTTTGGGGCGCTGGGCAATCCACTACGGCTCGCCGCTGTTCATATGATTGCGCAAGGTGATGAGTTTCTGTGCTGTGATGTTTTGCCGGACATCCCCAAATCCACCATGACCCATCACTGGCGAATTTTGCGCGACAGCGGTGTTGTATGGCAGCAGCGCATCGGCCGCGAATACCGACTGTCGTTACGCCGTGAGGATTTGGATGCGCGCTTTCCCGGGTTGCTCAATGCCATTCTGCAACCACTGGCCCACGACCCCGTCACCACAGATACCATTAACCATTACTTACTCAATAAAAAACCGTAGTCTCACTCAATTCGTTCGCGCCTGCTTTTTAGCCATCCCCTACTTAATGCCTAGACAATAAAAAGCTCTGTTCCAATAGGCTGTTGCATCCCTGTGCAGGCCATAACGCAGCACCGGTATGAACACCCTACAGGTGTAGGAGCCCCGCCTCGGGGCGAATCGATTGCAGCCATTCAGTTATTTCGGCGTTACCCATGGCATTCGCCGCGGGGCGCGGCTCCCCAAAAGCATCGGCGCCGTGCAACAGGGTACTGGAACATCGCCAATAAAAAGGCCGTCTAGGCGTTAACCCAGACGGCCTTTTAAACTCAACTCAACGAACCGGGCTGTACTCAACCGGAACCCAGCGATACGCATCACCATCCGTCACCACATGGCCTATCCCGGGAAACGGCAAGTGTGCAGCCGCAATCCACAACTGCCCTTGCACGGCATACTTCAGGATGCGCATACGGGTAGCAATGGCGGCCTCTGGATCATGATCGAACACCACAGATACCTCAGGGTGCTTGAACTGCACGGCATGGCTATGCACGACGTCCCCCCAGACCAGGAGTTGCCTGTCACCACTGCCAATCAGGTAACCGGTCATCCCCGGTGAATGACCCGCCTCATCGACACTTTCAATGCCAGCAACTGGGGACTCACCTTTTTCAAAGGTGCGAAATTTACCGGCAGCCTTGTAGGGCGCTACTGTGCGGCGAGCAGCCGCGAAGAAAACACGATCCGCCTCTGGCGCAGCATCGGCAATTGATTCGCTCAACCAGTAATCCGCATCATCCTTCGGTGCGACGAACTCGGCATTGGTAAATGCCGCTGTACCGTCGGGGTTCGTTGCCCCACACGCATGGTCTGGGTGCATATGGGTAACGATAACTTCATCAACTTCTTCGGGACTGACGCCGGACACCTTGATGTTATCAACCAAATTACCCAAGGTATCTCCAAAGCACTTGGCAGCCCCCGCATCAATCAGTGTAAGACGATCTTTCTGTTGTATCAGGTAAGCATTTACCGAGGTTTGTACGCCATCTTTACTGATGGGTACATACATCGCCTGCAACAGACCATTCAGGTCTAGGCCGTCGGCGTTTTTCAGCACCGATGTTTGCAGATAGACCGGCCCATCGTAATAAGCCGTTACCGTTACATCGTCACCTAATGCCATCCGGTAATAGCCAGGCACCTGAACACTATCAGCACTCAAACGCGGCGTATTTTCTGCAGCCACAGCCACAGCCCCAGAACAGGCTAGTACCACGCCGGTAACGATGGCGCTGAACGCACACCAAGAAACTTTGCTCATATTCTTCCTCGTACTCCATATAAATGCGTAACCGGCTGACGTCTAACCCACCACCTGCCTGCAGCCGAACGATATCCGGGCAATATTTTTCATACAGCCGTAGCGCGCAGATTGGCTTGCACTGCCGCGAAGGCCCCCCCCCAAGACCCCTGAGCATAGAGCAGGATGATTAACTAAGCCGCAATAGATACGAAAATACTCGTACCATAATACCAATGTCAATATTCATTGCTGCGAGCAACCCGCGCACTGCCATCCCCTGCAAATGACGTCAACTATCAAAAACCGGCAGCAACCATCAATGCCCCCCCACCAAAGCCTCTTACTCTGGGAGCACACCGCAGGCCATTCACCCGATTCGAGGTTCGCTATGACTCATAACAAATGGACCAGTCTTGCAGCACTCCTTATGGCTTTTTGCAGCACGGCCTCCGCCGAGCAAAACACCAATGAGGTGCTTATCGAGGCGCCCATCCAGAAGGTCTATGACTATGTCTCCCAGCCGCACCGTTGGCATGAATGGCACCCGGCATCGCTCAGTGCAGACACCGCAACCGCTGGGGAACTGAAGCAGGGCGACAGGTTCTCGGAGAAGATCCGCATTTACGGCCAGGAAACCCAGATGAGCTATGTGGTGCTGATCGCCTCGCCGCCTAATGAGTTCAAGACCGCCTTCACCTCGGCCCTTATCGACGGCAGCATTCACTACCGCCTGGAGCAACGCAGCGACGGCACGCTGTTCAAGCGAACCCTCGATTACTCGATAGACAAATATATCGCCACCCTGAAAAGCGGCATGCAGGGACTGTCGAGAACTGCACTGGGCAACCTGAAAGACACGCTGGAAAGCGCGCAATGAACCGGCTTCTGGCAGAACACCGGAGCAGGCCATGAATAAGTACCTTGGCACCTCTTTCGCTCAAAAGTCAGTCGGCGCCCTGCTGCTCGTGCTGGTGTTGAGCGGGTGCAGCACACCCCTATCAAGCCCGACTGATCAACGCCGTGTGACGACCCTCAGCGTATCGCTCGCGCTGCTGATTGATGACAAGGCGTTTGTGGGCGACCTGGTGCGCGGCGCGCTGCTCAATACCAGCAAACCCGCGCGACATTTCTACATGTGCGCGCTGCAGCGCAATGATCAGGACATTGCCACGCTGCTGAGCCATACGGCGATCACCACCTGGTACACCGGGCACATGGGCCCGCTGCCCCGTGCGGCGGTTCAGGCAACTTTCAAGTGATCACGGCTGGGCCAGCAGCAGCGTCTCGATCACCTGGTAGGTGTTGCGGTAGATCTGGGTGAAATGCGCTTCGCTGTCGCCCAGTTGGCCATGCCGGTACATGGTCATCATGCCCTGGCACGAGCTGAGCATCATCATCGCGGTGCGCTCAATGTTGATGTCCTGCCTGAAGACGCCAACGTTATGGCATTCACGCACACGGTCGATGAGTATCTGAAACGCCCCACGCCGCAGCGAGAAGAACTGCTGCAGAACCTCTGCATTGACTTGCGGCTTGTGGCTGAGAAAAAACACGTCGTAGTGGCTGGGCTGCTCCAGGCCAAAGGCCAGAAAAGACTCGGAACACAGCAGCAGGCGATGCAGCGGCGTGTCGCCGGCGAGGGAGCGACTCATGTAGCGGGAGAAGGTCTCGACACCTTCAAGGAAGATTTCGCCAAGCAACTCTTCCTTGTTCTTGAAATGCCAGTAGATCGCCGCAGGCGTCACCCCAATCGAGGCGGCGAGCTTGCGCATCGACAGCCCTTTCTCCCCGGACTCAAGAAACAATGCGCGCGCCTCGTTGAGGATCAGCGCTTTCTGGTCGTGCTTGGACAATGGTGGCCTCATCTACGGGTGATCGACTGCGTGCGCCAAGAGTATCGCGCGTACCCGCCAAGCCCAACAATACTGTGACGCTCATGCCATCAAGAGAGCCGCTTCCAGTGCCCGGGGGACTGCCCTGTCCAACGCTGGAAGGCACGGCAAAAACTCGCTGCATCGGAGTAGCCAATACACTGAGCAACCTGCTGCAGATCCATTCTCGACTCGCTCAGCAAGCGTTGCGCAAAACGCGCTTTGATCTGGTCATTCAGCGACCTGAACCTCTGCCCTTCATCAGCTAAACGCCGGTGCAAAGTGCGATCCGACATCCCCATAAGACTGGCGACCGCCCTCGCTGTCAGCAATGACGCCGCATGTTCCAACAAGACCCGCTGCACCCTCCGCGTGATGGGCAGGGCACCAGATGCCAGCTCGGCTTCTTCGATCAGGCGCCCACACAGCACCTCGCCCTGATGATGCGCCGTATGGTTGGCCTGTGGCAGCGCGCACGCCAGGTCTGCCGCGGCAAACAACACACCATTCTTGTTGCTGGCAAAGCTCACCGGACATGCCAACGCGAGGTAGCCCGCCAACCCCTCGGTCGGGCACGCATAACGGACCTCAATCGCCAGCGGCACCAACGGACGCTGCATCAGCTCCGAGACGATCTGTACCACAGCAGACAGGCCACGCTCCACGACAAAGACACGGGCATCACGCGGCACCACCGAGTCATCGAAGATGACCCACAGGCCGCGCGGCTCGGCCAGGGTTTTCACCGGGCAGATGGCCAGTGCCAGGGACTGAAAGCGGTCCAGGGCCGCCAGCGCACTGGCCAGGGTTTCACTGGCGAGCATGGTAAAGCCGAGCAGCCCCAGCGTGGTCAGGTGGTACTGACGCCCCGCGGAAAAACCCAGCCCAGGCCGGCCGATGCGCTGGATCAGATTGCGAATGACCGCCAGCTCCTGCCAGGCCTCGATGGTGCTGTCCGAACGGGCCAACTGCGCGCTATCGATGGCGCTCCCCAACAGGCAAGGCTCGACGGCCAGGTGGTTATCTTTCGCCGTTTCCAGCAAATAACGCACCCCCGAGCAACTGCGCGCCTGCCGCCAATCCATATCCTCTCTCCGCCTGCGCCTCAGCCAAAGCGCTCGCGCAATGACTGTTTGTGAACCTTGCCGGTCGCCCCCAAGGGCATCTGCTCGATCACCTCCATCCGCTCCGGCAACCACCAGGTCGGAACCTGGCTCTGCAGGTGCATGCGCATGCTGTCTGGGTCCAGCTCGCAACCGTCCTTGAGGGTCAGGATCAGCAAGGGCCGCTCCGACCATTTCGCATCGGGGATGCCGATCACTGCGGCTTGCGCGACCGCCGCGTGGCTTTGCGCCGCCAGCTCCAGCTCCAGCGAACTGATCCACTCGCCACCCGACTTGATCACGTCTTTCGAGCGGTCGGTCAGCTTGAGAAACCCGCGCGGGTCGATGTGGGCAATGTCGCCAGTGACGAACCAGCCGTCGGCGCTGCAGGCCGACTCTGCCTGCTTGAAATACTGACCGGCCACCCAATGCCCACGCACCTGCAGGTGCCCGGCGCTGGCGCCGTCCCAGTTGAGGGTCTGGCCGTCGTCGTTGACGATGCGCAAATCGACCCCCCACAGGCCTCGGCCCTGCTTGAGCTTCTCCTGCTGAAAATGCGCCTCACCCAGGCTGGCAGAGTCCGGCAGTGGCCGATTGACCACGCCGATGGGGCTCAGCTCGGTCATGCCCCAGGCTTGCAGCACCGTCACACCAATGGCCTCGAAGCGTTGCAACAGTGTCTTGTCCAGCGCCGCGCCGCCAATAAACACCTCGCGCAGTTCCGTGAAGCGCAACTGCTGCTCGTCCAGGTAGTTGAGCACGCTCTGCCAGATGGTCGGGACACCCAGCGCCAGCGTGACCCGCTCCTGCTGCAGCAGTTGGTACAGGCGCGGGGCATCCAGGCCATTACCCGGCATCACCAGCTTGGCGCCGGTCAGTAACGCCGCGTACGGCATGCCCCAGGCATTGACATGGAACATCGGCACCACCGGCATGACCACCGACTGCGCTGACAACGCCGCGCTGTCGGGCAAGGCTGAGATCAGCGCATGCAGCACCGTGGAGCGGTGGCTGTAGAGCACGCCTTTGGGGTTGCCCGTGGTGCCCGAGGTGTAGCACAGCGAACAGGCCGCACGCTCGTCCAACTGCGGCCACTGCAGCTCATCGCCCTGCGCACTGAGCAGGGGTTCATAGGCCAGGCAACCCTCGGGCATGGCGCTGTTCAGGTCGGCCTCGTGGCCCAGCGCCACCCAGCACATCTGCCCGCGCCGGGCGCCAGCGAGCTTGCTCACCAGGGCGCTCAGATCGGTATCGAAGAACATCAGCCGGTCTTCGGCATGCTCAATGATGTAGCTCAGTTGCTCGGGGTGCAGGCGCGGGTTGATGGTGTGGCACACCGCGCCAATGCCGGCGCAGGCGTAGTAAAGCTCAAGGTGCCGATGGGTGTTCCAGGCCAGGGTCGCCACCCGATCACCCGGCCCGATC
Source organism: Pseudomonas cuatrocienegasensis (assembly GCF_900110925.1). Lineage (GTDB taxonomy): Bacteria > Pseudomonadota > Gammaproteobacteria > Pseudomonadales > Pseudomonadaceae > Aquipseudomonas > Aquipseudomonas cuatrocienegasensis. Next base: position 15,420 of record NZ_FOFP01000032.1, read on the forward strand.
CCCAGCGCCAGCAGGGCATTGGCCAACTGCCGCGTGCGCTGGGCCAGCTCCTTGTAGCGGTGGGACACCACCTCACCGCTCACCAGCCGGCTGACCACCTGCTGCTCAGGGTGAAAACGTTCGGCGTGCTCCAGCAGGCTGCCGACCAACAGGGGTTTTTCCATCATCAAACCAAGCATCTTATTATTCTCCTTGTAGGTGCAATGACCGGCGGGGATGGCTCTACATCAACCCATGACGTCCTTGAACAGCCCGTCATAGTCCTGCGCCGTGGGTTTTCTGGGGTTGGTCATGCTGTTGAGGTCGGCCATGGCATGTTCGGCCAGCCCGTCCAGGTGCGCCTCGCTAACGCCCATCTGCCGCAGATTGGCCGGCAGGCCCAGGCGCTGGTTGAGGTCGCTGATGAAATCGGCCAGATCCGCCTGAGCGGGCAGGCCCATGGCGCGTTTCAGGCGCTGGTATTTGTCACCCACATGGGCCTGGTTGAAGCGCAAAACAGCCGGCAGCATGAGCGCGTTGAGCGTGCCGTGGTGCAGGTTCAGCTCATGCAGACGACCCACCGCATGGCTCATCGCATGCACGGCGCCAAGCCCTTTGATAAAGGCCAGCGCGCCCTCGGTCGAGGCCATCATCATCTGCCAGCGCGCCTCGCTGTCTTGACCGTCCTGCACTGCGCGCAGCAAGTGCCCCTGGGCGATGGCGCGCTCCAGGCCGTCGAGGCCCACAGCTTCTGCCGGCGGGTTGACCACCGGCGACAACACCGCCTCGATGCAGTGCGTCACGGCATCCATCCCGGTGGCGGCGGTGAGGCCGGGCGGCAACCCGAGCGTCAGTTGCGGGTCGCAGATGGCCAGGCGCGGCAGCAGTAAATCGCTGACAAAGGTCAGCTTGCGGCCGTCCTCACAGATGATCACGCTGGCCACGCTGGCTTCTGAACCTGTCCCGGCGGTGGTGGGGATGGCGATCAGTGGCGCCACCTCGCGGATCTTGCCTTTGCCGCCTTCGGTGGCGGCGTATTGCGCCAGCGGCCCCGGCTGGCGGGCCAGCAAGGCCACCGCCTTGCCCAGGTCCATGGGCGAGCCGCCACCGAGACAGATGACGCTGTCGCACCCCGCTGCGCGGTACATCTGCAGGGCCTGCAGCACGGCGGCTTCCGTGGGGTTTGCCGGCACCTCACTGAACAGCACGAAGGGCACCTCTGCCGGCAGGTGCTCGCGCAGCGCCTGCAGGATCGGCCCCTTGGACAGGTTAGGCCCGCTGACAATCAGCGGCCGCTGCATATTCAACCGCTGCATGCCCTTGCCCAGGTGCTTGAGCGCGCCGTGGTCGAACTGGATTTGCGTCAGGTAACTGAGCACTGCCATCGAGATACTCCTTATCCGGCCAGCCCGAGGTCGGCTCTGGCTGTGTTGATCAGCGCGCGGTAGACATTGCTCAACATGCGCGTGGCCTTTTCTTCGCTGATGGCGCGTGGCTCGTACGTAGCGCTGAAGAGCACCTGGCAGGTCTGCTCATCACCGCTGACCTGCAAGGTTGCCTGGTAGTGGGCCAACGGCATGGGGCCTGGCTCCGTCATCGCGTAGGTCAGCGTGCGCGCGGCGTCGTCGCGCGCCTCCAGGCGCTCAACCAGCACCAGACCACCGGGCATCTGCAGGTGCCGGCAACTGCCGACCCCCTCGCCCACCATCTCGACGCGCTCGGCCAGGCCCGCCCGGGCGATGGCGGCAAAGTCACGCATGGCATGCCAGGTTTTCTGGGCGCTCGCTTCCAGGGTTTCGCGGTAGCTGAACTCCAACATCGGGCCATCTCCTAAACAGGTGTTCATTTTTGTACACCGGATTGATAAAGCAGGCAAGCCCAACATGCCGAAGAAAAAAGTCGACTCAATCGCCCCTGCGCAAAGGGCATAGACACATTAACTAAACACGCGTTAAGTTATTTGCTCAGCGCCGTTTCCAGGGCGCGAACCAGGCCACCTGCCCCCCCACAAGAACAAGGGTGCTCGACATGATCTATGCAAAACCGCACAGCCAGGGCAGTGTTCTGGCGCTGCAGGCCCGATACGGCAACTACATCAACGGTGAGTTCGTCGCCCCGGTGGGTGGCCAGTACTTCACCAACACCAGCCCGGTGGATGCCTCGGTGATCGGCGAATTCCCGCGTTCCGATGCCAAGGACATCGACAAAGCCCT
>NZ_FOFP01000034.1 GCF_900110925.1 Pseudomonas cuatrocienegasensis
CCAGGCGATCTGGCCAATACCACCGGTGATGGTGAACAGCACCGAATAGGCCGCGGCCTCGGCAAAGTTGTAGCGGGCGACAAACGCCAGGTACTGCGGCAACCAGAAGCTGATGCCGAAATAGCCGACGATGGCCAACATCGACACCAGGGCAATGTTGCTGATGTTCGGGTTGCGGATGGCGGAGCGGAACGCGCCCTCGGGGGCCACCACCGTACCTTGCGCCGCGCTCAGCGCCGGCAGGGTTTCGCCCGTCTCACGCACATGGTTGACGAAGGCGTCATAGCGCTTCTTGGTGCAGAACCACCAGTAGATCGAGAAGATGATGATCATCGGCACCGGGAACAGCAGAAACGCCAGGCGCCAGTTCTCCGGGCCGTAAGCATTGAGCAACGCACTGATCGCCAGGCCGCCAATCAGCGTGCCCCACGGATACCCGGTGTGGTGCAGGCCCAGGGCAAAACCACGGCGCTCTTTGGACCACCACTCGGACACCGAGGTGACCTCGATGGCCTCACCGGCACCGCCAAATGCGTGGGAAATAATCTGCAAGGCCACCAACATGCCCAGCGAAGCGGTGAGGATGTTCAGGCCCGTGAGGAAGGTGAACAGCGTGTAGGCAATGACGATGGGCAGGTGACGATACTTGCGCATCCAGCCCTGCCCGCCCTTGTCCGCCCAGATCATGCACGGCACGGCGATCAGGGATGTGGCGACCGTGATGATAGCGGCCAGCAAACCCGTCAACTCAGGGCTGGTCTTGAATTCGCTGGTAATCGAGGGCAACACCATAAAGAACATCTGGCGAGAGTTTGCATCCATGGCATAGACCAGCCAGAGCAAAATCATCGCCCCCCAGGAAGCAGTACCCGCACCCCTGGAAACACGTGTTAAGGACGCAATGACGCCGGCTTTTTCTTGCGCGAGTCCCATAGGGAAATCTCCGGATAATTTTATTTTTATTGTTCCGAATGATCGTGAGTGGCGAGCATCGGAGTACTGGCGGCACCGGAACAACGGAGGGCGTTCCATACCGATGGGGGGGAGACTACGACTGGTAGAGATTCATCCGATATAGCCAGAAAATCACACCAGCTTTGAATTTTCGTCACAGGTCAGTGGCATGGATGGCGGCCTGCAACGATTTAAGCCATCACTCCGGCTCGCTGGCACTCGCCGATAACGTGGCTTGAAGTAAGCCGCCCTGGAGATAACCGCAACAGCAGTGACCAACACTGCGGGGGAAATGCCCAGCACATTAGTAAAAACGGTTTGAACAGGTCGCAGGAGGCTTGCAAGGCACTGCACTGCATAAACAAATCACTTGAACAGGCTACAACTTGGCACGTGTCTCTTTTTATGACAAAGGTAAGACAACCGTACCAAATTAGTGACACGTCAGTGCCACAATGCTATTACTCGACCTGCGGGATACCGCCTCTACTGTCATCTGTGCTGCGCTACTGCCACAACCTTGCAGCAATGGCATCAAACCGAGCTCGGATCGCGAGCTGGCCAAACAAGAATAAGTCTCCAGCGACACGATCAGTTGATACCTACAGTTGGAGCACTCTATGAATACGTGGTTTGGCAATATAAGCGTCACCCTCAAGCTGGCGCTGGGGTTCGGCCTTGTGCTGCTCCTGACAGCCGCACTTGCCACGGTTGGCTGGAGCAGCCTGGGTAGCATCCTGAATCGCACCGACCGCATGGTCGACATCAACAGCCTGACGGTCAACTTGACCGACCTGCGCATTGCACGCTTGCAGTACCTGGTGAGCGGTGGCGCCCCAGCGGATGCCGAAAAAACGCAGCAAAACCTCCGTTTGCTGATCCAGCGCCAGCAGGAACTCCTGCCGAACTTCAAGAATCCGGAAAACGCTCAACTGATCAGGCAGCAGAGCGAAATCGCGCAGCAGTACCAGCAGTCCTTCGAGAAAACCCAAAGAGCCTATGACGTCGCCACTAAGGCCCGCGATGAGATGTCAGCGCGTGCAGACCAGGCGGATGAGTTGATCGACGGCGTCATGAGTGACATCTCGCGCAGCCCGGCTTTCGATGAGCAACGCTTCGGACGCTTTGAGGCCATTGCGTCTGTAAAGAACGAGATGCAGACCTTGCGCTACCGCGTACTGAACTACGTCACCGATGCCAATGAGCGTAACGAGCAGGCCCTGGACCAGCAGATAGAGCGCGTCGATGAGGGGCTCGATACGCTGGCAGCGACTTTCGGCACCAGCTATCAGAACCAGGTGCAGCAACTGGAAAAGGTGATCAGCGATTACCGCTCCCTGCTGGGCGAGCTAAGGGCCGCATTCGCAGAGCGTGTGCAGGTGCGCGAGAGCATGGTCCAGCAGTCACAAGAAATTATCCATTTGGGTGACCAACTGACGCAGAACCAGATGACCGCGCGTAACGATGACAGCACCTTCGCCACTCGCATGCTACTGGGCGCGGCACTGGCGGCCTTGCTGGTGGGCATCCTGTCGGCCTGGCTGATCACACGGCAAATCACCCAGCCACTCAAGGAAACCCTGGAAGCGGTAGAACGCATCGCCAGCGGCGATCTCAGCCAGACCTTAGAGGTCAACCGTCGGGACGAGATGGGTATGTTGCAACTGGGTATTCAGCGCATGGGCAAGACCCTGCGTGAATTGATAGGCGGCATTCGCGATGGTGTCACCCAGATCGCCAGCGCCGCCGAAGAGCTCTCCGCCGTGACCGAGCAGACCAGCGCCGGGGTGAACAATCAGAAGATCGAGACCGATCAGGTGGCCACGGCCATGCACGAAATGTCGACCACCGTGCAGGAAGTGGCACGCAATGCCGCCGAAGCCTCTCAAGCCGCCGCCGACACAGACCGTGAAGCCAGCAATGGCGACCGCTTGGTCGCCGATGCCATCGCCCAGATCGACCGCCTGGCGGCGGAGGTTAGCCGCTCAGTCGATGCCATGAATCACCTGCAGAACGAGAGCAAAAAGATCGGTGGCGTGATGGATGTCATCAAGACAGTGGCCGAACAGACCAATCTGCTGGCGCTCAATGCGGCCATTGAAGCCGCACGAGCCGGCGAAGCAGGCCGTGGCTTCGCGGTCGTAGCCGACGAGGTACGTGGGCTGGCCCAGCGCACACAAAAGTCCACCGAAGAGATCGAAGGGCTGGTCGCAGGGCTGCAGCAAGGCACTCAACAAGTGGCGACCATCATGCAGGCCAGCCGCGAGATGACCGACAGCACCGTGACCCTGACCCGCAAGGCCGGCGAAGCGCTCGGCGTGATCACCCGCAAGGTCTCCAACATTCAGGCGATGAACCAGCAGATCGCGGCAGCTGCCGAGCAGCAAGGTGCGGTCGCCGAGGAGATCAGCCGAAGCGTGGTGAACGTGCGTGATATTTCCGAGCAGACGGCTGCCGCCAGTGAAGAAACCGCTGCGTCCAGCGTCGAGTTGGCACGCCTGGGCAACCAGTTGCAGATGATGGTCAGCCATTTCCGCGTCTGACGAGCGCAACTGAGCAGCACCAGAGCTGTTTGCCGCACCCGGCAATCAGCTCTTTATGGCGCATTGATTTGTTTCGAGACAACGCGCGCCTGGCCTGTCATAGGTCGTTGCACGCTTAATCAAAGCCGTGTTCACTGCACTCAGTTAGCCCTGGACTGAGACGATACCTGGCAGACACCGCCGGCGCGGCGCCCCAGTGGCTTTCGCAGCCGCCACCCTCCATGGGCTCCCAAGCAGCCTCGACGGCTTAACATGACCGCTTTTATGGGGAGTCGCACCCAGATGCTCGACCTCAATGACGTTGCGCTGTTCGTGCATGTAGTGCGCAACGGCAGCTTTGCCGAAGCCGCGCGCCAGCTCGGCATACCGCCCAATACCCTCAGCCGGCGCATTCAAAATCTCGAAACCCAACTGGGGACGCGCTTGCTGCAGCGCACGACGCGCAAGCTTACGCTGACCCATGCCGGCCAGGCGTTTCACGAACGCTGCGTGGGTGCCGTCGATGGCCTGCTGGGCGCAGGACAGGAGCTGATCACCGGTAGCCAGGAGCCCAGTGGCCGCGTACGGATTGCCGCCATGGCCGACTTTTTCGACTTCTTCCCCATGGAATGGGTCTCCACGTTTCTGCATACCCATCCACGGGTACAGCTTGATTTTGTGCTCAGTGATGGCCGCGCCGACCTGATTGCCGACCGGATCGATATCGCCTTTCGCGGCGGTGCATTACCCGACTCGGGCTACGTCGGCCGCCAACTGATCAACGCCAGCCGTGAGGGACTGGTGGCCAGTCCCGAGTATCTCGCGGCGCACGGAACCCCCACCGCACTCCAAGACTTACGCGCGCATGACTGCGTGAGCTTCGGCCACCCCAGCGGCGTCACGACCTGGCGCCTGATTGGCCCCGGAGGTCGCGAGGAGGAGGTGCAAATCGCCAGTCGATTGACCGCGAATACCGCCCAGGCGCTGCGCAAAGCCACCTTGGCCGGACTGGGCATTGCGCTGCTCCCGCCCGCACTCACCCGCATCGACCTCAAGGCGGGGCGTCTGCTGCCCGTCCTGCAGCAGTACCACCGCACAAGCCACGGCTTGCATGTGCTCTACCCGAGCCGCCGCCATCTGCCGTTGGCGGTCTCAGCCTTTATCGGGCTGGTGCTGGAGAAACTCAAAGCCGAAGCCTTCCCCGCCGAGCCGCCGTCGCAAGCGATCTGAGTTCTCACCTCCCGCACACCTCCCCCCCACAGTTAGGCCACAGCAGGTCGACTGCCGGCCTGCACTCGCCTGAATTACAACTAAAAATGGATGAGTGCATTCCCATATAGCCATCTTATCAAGCAGATGGGGCCACCCTATCCTTGCGACAACGAGGGACGAACCACCCTCCTCCACTGTCACGAGGCGCTGCCAGGTCATGAAAATCTATTCCCCTCTGCCCCGTGCAGCACAAGCGTTCAACCCGTTGATGCGCCAGTCGGACTGACTGTCAGTGCCCACTCATTCGAGGACAACTCCATGAATATGCCCGCTCTTCGCAGACTCATTCAGGATCACCAACTCGGCTACACAACAGAACGTACTTACGAGAAAGCCCGCGCCATCGTCCACCGCACACGTGGTCGCGCGCATGGGCCAGTCACACGTCTGGTAAGCCCAGGCGACTTGGGCCAACTGATTAAGCCTTTTGTCTTTCTCGACATCTTCAGCACCCAGGCAAACGCCAAGCCCCCAAGTTTCGGCATGCACCCTCACTCCGGCATCGCCACGCTGACTTTTATGGTGGCAGGCGAGGTGATCTACGAAGACACCACTGGCAAGAAGGGCGTACTGCCCGCCGGCGGCGTGGAGTGGATGCGCGCCGGTAATGGCATCTGGCACTCGGGTACACCGATCGGTGAAGGCGCCATGCGCGGCTTCCAGTTGTGGGTCGCCCTGCCCGCCGCGCTGGAAAACGCACCCGCTGAAAGCCACTACCTCGCCCCAGAACAGGTTCCTCAGGAAGGCCCGGTGCGGGTGCTGCTCGGTCGCTACGGCAATGCCAAAAGCGCTATCCCGGCCCCCGCCGACATGACCTACCTCGCCGTGACCTTGAAGGATTGCGAGCAATGGCGCTACACGCCGCCAGCCGGCCACAACGTGGCCTGGGTAGCCGTCAGTGAAGGCCTGCTCAGGAGCAACGGCACCGTTAGCGCCGGTGAGCTGGCCGTGTTTGAAGAGACAAACCAGGCCATCGATTTTGGCGCTCAGGGCGAGACGACCTTTGTCCTGGGCTCGGCCGTGAAACACCCGCATGAGCTGGTGACTGGTTACTACTCGGTGCACACCAGCGAGGCCGCGCTGGCTCAGGGTGAGGCGGAAATACGGCGCATCGGTAACGAACTGCGGCGCAACGGCTACCGGCCCTGATGCTGCAAGACACCGTACCAGAACACACGAACGCAACCACTTTCCAGGAGTTAACCATGAACATTCTGCACATCGACTCAAGCATCCTCGGGGCCCATTCGGTCAGCCGTGCCCTGTCGGCACAGATGGTCATAAAGCTGCAGGTGGAAACACCGGATGCCGTGGTGACCTACCGCGACCTGTCGGCCGCGCCCATCGCCCACCTGTCCGGTGCCTATCTAGGCGCGCTGCAGAGCCCAGGGAGCGAACAGACACCAGAGATGCAGAGCGACCTCGCAACCGGCGCCGCCGTGCTGCAGGAGTTTCTTGCGGCTGACACCGTGGTGATTGGTGTTGCCTTCTACAACTTCAGCGTCCCCAGCCAGCTCAAGGCCTGGGTCGACCGCGTCCTGGTTGCCGGGCAAACCTTCCGCTACACCGCCGAAGGGCAGTTGGAAGGGCTTGCTGGCGGTAAGCGAGTCATTCTTGCGGTTGCCCGCGGTGGTCACTACGGGCCGAACTCGCCCATCGCTGCGATGGAGCATGGGGAAACCTACCTGCGCAGCGTGCTCAGCTTTATCGGCATCCACGACCCGCAGGTCATTCTTGCCGAGGGTATTGCCCTGGGCCCCGAGCAGCGCGCTGCCGCAATCGCCGCCGCCGAGCAACAGATCAGCGCACTTAACGCCTGACCTTCACGGACTCGCGCAACACATACGACAACACCACAGGCGATGCCAACCCAGGCAACGCCTGCAAGCAAAACATGCAGACACAGCGCTGCTCAGCCTTCAGGGCGCTGGCAGCACTTAACTTTCCAAGCCCTTCGTTATCAGGAGAACACCATGAGTATTGGCATTATCGGTTCCGGCGCACTCGGCTCCAACATCGCACGAGCACTCGCCAAAAAAGGTATTTCCGCCACAATTTCCAACAGCCGCGGCCCCGCATCGCTCGCCGCGCTGGTTGAGGAACTCGGCCCCACCATCACAGCAGGCACAGTCGAAGAAGCCGCACGCGCAGATATCGTGTTTGCCGCCGTGCGCTGGAGCGATGCCGAAGCGGTAATGCGCAGCCTGCCGGCGTGGAATGGCCGTATCGTGGTTGACGGCACCAACCCCGTCGAGTTTCTCGACCCGAACTCGCCGGATGCCAATGACCCGAGCAACCCGCTCGCCGCCTACGGCATCAAGGCCGTCGACCTGGGCGGCAAACATTCCAGCGAGCTGTTCAGCCAATTCGTCCCAGGCGCACGGGTGGTCAAAGCGTTCAACCACCTCGACGTTAACGTCCTGCCGGAGCCAGAAGTCGCGGGCGGAAAACGCGTGCTGTTCTACTCGGGCGACGATGCTGCGGCAAAGGCAGACGTGCGCCAGATCATTGAAGACGCCGGCTTCTACCCGGTAGATCTGGGCTCACTGGATGTCGGTGGTCCGCTGGCTTCACTGCCCTTCGGTTCGCTGGCTGCACAGAACTTTATCAAGATCTAAACGCAGTACCCGTGCTCGACAGCATGCGCACTTGAACTTGAAGGCCGAAACGCGGGTTTCGGCCTTCAAGGTTCTGATAAGTCTTAGCGTTCGATACTACGCAGACTTTTTGCTACTCAGTCCAGAGGAACTTACAGCTTGATAAAGGCAAAGACCTCTTTGAATAAATTTTCAATGTGTGGTGACGCGTCAAGGTGAGTAAGCGCTTCGTTCGTGGTTACAGGCATGTCATAAGGCTTAAAATCTCGACGGACAGCGATACCATACAATGCGTACTCGTCGCCCTCCGCATGCTCCCAATGAGGCACGTAGCCAATTACCTTATACACCTTAGAAATCTCATCTTGAAAAACCATCAAACCATATAAAAAAGCTGGGGCATTATTTAGTGACAAGGCTTGAGCGCACCACGTATTTAGCTCATCCTTGCTGATAGCACCACAAAACAAACACGTAATAACGAAAGCCATCAACTCATCATTGAAGCTATCAAGCTCAATAGCATTCATATTCCACCCCCACCTGACCCCATTGATCGCCCTTCAAAAATTTATAATAAACTTTAATAGAGCTTTCTCAAAGTCACCAATAGCCATAACAAAAAACATTTCTCATCATATAACGAATATATTTTTGCAACTCCATTGGTAAGGTCACCCCCCAACTATCACGACTCCAATCGCAACTATTAATAGCGCCAGATCTTACCGAGCCGACTCTAGATAGCCCTTCATCCAGCCAAGCTATGGTGCTTTCATATTTTTGGCCGCCATGATCAGTCAGTAAGCATGCTAAGAAATCTATTCCATCGTGGCCTAGCGCATCAGACCGACAGTGAGGCTCGCGAGCGTTACCTTCGCCGTCCCAGAGGAAAATTATTTTCATATACGCCTAGTACCTATAGCTTCGGATAGACTGTCGTCTTAGGCTTGGACGGGACAGACGACTTGATAAATTAGTATTCAAAATTAATACGAATCTGCTCTCCGTGGCGATATGACATTGTGAAAGATTTCCAGTGCTCTCCGCGTTTGGCTGCTGAAGCTTTAAGCTCGTCCACTAAATCATAAATAATAGCACCGTTCAGTCCTAAATTTACGTCAGCATACTCTACGCCGCCAGACTCAAGGAGGAATGCTTGATTTATATAACCATCTTGAAGATGTATGCCAAACTGGAAAGCTTCGTATTCCCGAGGAATAGCTGCTTCAACAAGCTCAAACAAGGCTTGAGCAATTTTAAAATCATCGACTATCACAACTTGACTCCCGGAGTTTTTGATTCGTTTCTGAAATATGCAGCTTCAACCTTACCATTAATTGTGCAGCTTACTGTTAGTGCATCCGGCCATATAGAGCCCGGGGCTTTCCGCTCGAAGACTATTGTCGTTTTTCCTACCGTTTTGGTTGGATCATCAAGAGCTTTCTTGATTATATTCTCATAAAAAATTTGTAAGCGGAATTGTTGAAATTGCTGTCCTGCGGGAATAGGTTGTAACCATCACAAGTACCTCCTTGGCTACAGGCCTGAACATGTCCGCCTACATCACTCTCCAAGCCTTTTAGGTGTTGGTGTCTTGCAGGCTTTCGATGTTGAGATTGCGCCACGACTTGTTTACCGGTGGCGACGGCGCCCTTGATGTTGGTGTCACGGCCCGATTGCAGGAGCAGCGCATTGCCTGCTTCTATCCGTGTGTTGGTATGGGTGAGCTCATCACCGTCAGCCTGACCACGGCTGCCGGTTACGCCCAGATTCAGGGTGAAACCGTTGCTGCTACCGCCCAACGAGAAGCCAATACCAACGCTGGCACTGCTGCCCTTGCTGTCGGTGTTCTGCTGGCTGGTGGTGAGGTCCTTGACGCTCTGCTGCTGGGTGCCCGGCGTGACGGCAATGCGCAGACGGGACACTGTGATCTGCCCGATTGTTCGGTCTAGTTAGAAACCAAAAAGGACCTCTCAGTAAGAGCGCACTTCCCTCCTGATCGCCAAAATCTAAAATACGGTTCAAGATTAATTTCAAATGTAAACAAAGGTCGCCCAATATACCAAGCAAGATAATAGTCTGCAGCCAATCCATATAAAGCCTCAAACAATGCATATATCTGCTTTGAATCGGATATCCTGCTTATCCTGATTGCATCCCCGACCGCTTCAAACAACCAATAATGGGGAATGTCTTCTTGAAGCGAGCATTCCAGATCATACTCGGATACAAATAAAACTTGAGTACTACAACAGATATCAAAAATATCGCTTTCACCAAGAGCGCCGGATATCTTTTCTTGCTCCTCTAGCCACTCGCCACCTAACTGGATAAGCTCACTTTCATTCCCATCAAATGCAGGTAAAAGATAAATATAATCCTCCATCCGCCCCGAAGAAATAACACGTGCGGCCCTATCAACCAGATCCTCTGCGAACGGAAAGTAGCCAAAAATCTGCCGAAGCTCCTCATTACTATTATGCGCTTTCAATAGCCCCAAAAAATGAGATTTATCGAACACTACCTTGTCTTCACAGAAGGCACACCAATCCGACAGTAAAGTTTTCATACCTAAAGTCCTCCTGATCTTGGTAGAGGCGGTAATAACTCAGGGTCTATCTTCCACCTATCCTACAAGGAAATAATTCCCACATTAAGATCCTCAAGCGATCTACTATTTTCAAAAACTTAACATCAAGCAAGTGCCATTCGGCACAGGCCCTTAAAGCACAACAAGGCGATCACTATTTCTCAGTATTGCATCATCAAGCAACGAAGTTCTAATATCCGCACCAGCAACTTCTCCAGCAGCCCCAGTCGCTTTTACACGAAATCATCCAGAGCGACTAGCCTGAAGCTTCTGCCTAAATGACTCCAATATATCGGACCAGTTTTTAAAAAGCTGATCTTCACCTTCTAAAGAAGGGTCTACTGCCGGCACATACCGCACAATAGAAGCAATAGATTCCGGATAATCAAAATCCGCATATAGCTCTTCGACAATTCCTAATGGATCTTGATATCTATCCCTATTTATAAAGACCCACAGAAGAATCAAAAATATCCATGTCTTCTCTGCCCACTCAACATCTCGAGCATCCTTAACGGCGAGGCGACTAACGCACTCCTGAACATCATTAGCATTATCGCCATCCAGGCAGGCCAGCTCATACTGCTCCGCAGGAGACTCGGCAGAAAGCCTTTTAACAGCATATTCAACCACCCCTATCGAACTTAAGAAGCCACGATCCAAACCGTACTTAATGTCACCCCAACTCAACCAAGGCGCTTCTGAAAAGCAAAAACCACTCTCTAATACTATTTGCATACCTGACCTCTTATCTTGGCAATCTAGATGGTGGACTCCTTGGCCTTATTGTCGAGGAACGTCCCGACTTCTCGCGTGAAGGCGCCGGCGATTTCAAAGCCTGCTCGGATCTCCTCTTCATCGAAGATGGGTTTGAGTCTGAGGGATCCCCACAAATCTACTCCAGCGTCTGAGCTTGCCGGTGAACCTCATCACGCAGCAACAGCTCCATCTTGGTGAGTGCCGAACAGGATAAATGCTGGCTGAGCGCCTGAGGTATTCAAGGCCTATACGCCAGAGCGACAGCACAGTTTTGTGCCTGACGCTGTTGCTCTGAAAGCGACGTGAGTGGCCTGTCGTTTGAGCCTGAAGACCGGCCAAGTACAGTGCATAACAGGCCAACGCTGCGATCAGTAGCAGGACCTCTATACGTCGTGGGCAACGTGTTCGATGCAGGTCAAAGGCAAAGCGCAGGCTTTTCACATCCCTAAACCCTTCCTCAATCTGCATTCGCTTGCGGTAGATACTCACGATCTGACGCGCCGTCCAGTTGGGTTGTGGCAAGTTACTGGCGAGCAGCCAGGGCTCTTGTTCACGGCGAGCGTTCTGTCGGTTGAGCTTGCTGCGCGCGATGCTGCCCGTCACGCGTCGATGTTTTCTGCCCTTGGGCGGTTGGTGAATGCCGTACAACGCAACTCTGTGCGGTGAGCTACTTGTCATCTCGATTTGGCCAAGTGACCGTGCGTTCGATGTTATCTGCTCGTAAAGCTGCTTGATTGGCTGCCATTGACCTTGCTCGTCACGATAGAGGTCACGATTGCGTACACGACCCACGTAATACCAGCCTTTGGTTTCGACAGCCTGGAACCAAGGGCGACGAAACCCGTCATCGGTCACCAGGATCGTTATGCAGTCCGCGGGCAATATGAGTTTAAGTGCATCAAGCAGTTGCCTCTGACGCTGAGGGCAGCCTTCACGATGATGCACGCTCTCGTACACAGGAAACGCTCGACCGGCCAACGGGATTGACGCTCGCAGCAAGTAAAGGTCAGACGCGGCATTGATTGGCGACCAATCCACCAGGATCAAGGGATGAGGCAGAGAGCCAATCAGTGCCGTGAACATTTTCTAGTAGAACAGCGGGCGCTCGTTTTGCAGATGAGCGTTACCAAATAAGCGATCCACGCGCTTGATCGAATGCTTGGTGTAAGCCTCGCTAGGCATGGCCCTGCCCAGATCGGTCAGAGTCAGGCGATGCCCGTGCAGTAAGGCACTGACGCTGCTCATCAACGCGCTCAGTCGCTTGCTGTGGATCGTGGGGAGTGCTTGGGAAAATGCCTTGTGTAAAAATCGTACGGCCTGCATGAGTCTCGGGAGGTTGGTGTGTTTGGCGACTACCAAACTGCCCGACTCATGCAGGCCATCTCAACCCATCCTATTGATCCAAATGGATTTTTTTGGGGATTCCTCAGGGTCTGTCCCCTATTGTTCTGATCAATAAATGAATTTCGTATTCGCTTTACCGCTGGGCCCAATAGCAAGCACAAATTTTTTCCAGTCGCCGCCCGTGTGTGATTTCATAAGCCCGTGCAATTTATGAACGAAACTAGAAGCCCTATCTTCAGGATCATCTAAAAGCTCGCTGACAGTTAAACCATCTCGAACGAACGAATATTTAGAACCTACAGACCATCCTCCGTCATAAACCTCATACTCAAATTCACAGCACATCTCTTCATACTGCCCATGAGCAGAGTCGTGCATGATCTGCGTGAGGGCATTTAAGACCTCTACTTGTTGCTCAATGCTCATTGCCCTGCCTCATTTCTGAACGACTTACGCATTTTCTCTCCATTAACTGAGTAGTCAATCACCAATGAGTCCGGTCGTGCTGACGCAGGATCAGTTCTCGAAAAGCGCACCGTAACTGGGCCAACTTGGTCGCCGCTCTTCAGCGCACGTTTTATTCCCATCTCCCAACGCTTAAACGCAGAGTTATTAAAATTGCCATCCTGCGGAAAGAGATTGAATCGATCGCAGGTTCCACCAAGTTGGCAACCTTGGACGTGCCCTCCAACGTCCGTTGACAGCCCTTCCTCCTTACCAACTGCTGTTTGCCGCGTATCACGAGTCCCTTTTTCCAGTGACGGAGTGAAAGTGAGCTCATCGACATAACCGCTTGAATTGGTCTTAAACTCAGTGCCATTGCTCAGCTTGACTTGGCTATTGGGCGGTGGCTCATTCAGGATTTTGTATTCGGGTGTACCTTTACTGGCTTTGGTCACATCGACCTCAACACTAGCAAGTTTCACTTCCCCTTTTGCACCACTTATTTTGTTAGCTACCCAATTACCTCCGATCTTGACAGCTTTTAATCCATATTTACCAACGTTGCCCACAATGACTTGGGCTATGTAATCCTCTCCTTTTTCCATAGCCAGCTGTTCGAGTGTTGTCTCACCCGAACGAAGTGCCTGGATATCTTGATACGCATCATAGGCCGTCATGCCTTTGTCGACTAGCCAGGCGGCGCCAATGATGACGGGAACCCAGAACGCATTATTCTCGGACTCGATTTGCGCGGCGGTATTCGCGACTGCGGCTTCGCCACCCGATGCTGCCGTCACGCCCGCAATCAGAGCGCTTACGATATTTTTCCGCGCTTCTTTTTCCGCTGGGGTCAGTGAGCCTCCGGCCTGGCCCGTGACCTGTTCTACCAGATTGTTGATGACCACGCTGGAGGCCGCGCCCAACGCACCACTTCCACAATCGGCACGTTGTGCAG
>NZ_FOFP01000001.1 GCF_900110925.1 Pseudomonas cuatrocienegasensis
CTTGAAACGCTCGGCTTCTAGGCGCTTGAGCCACAGACAGAAGCCATTGCGTTCCCAGTAGAGGATCTTGACCTGGTTGCGGCAGCGGTTGAGGAACACGAAGAGCACCGGGTTGAATACTTCCACTTTGATGTCCAACTCGACCAATGCTGCCAGGCCGTTGATGGATTTGCGGAAGTCGACGGGCTTGGGATAGAGGTAGACCTTCTGCACCTTGGTGTCGGGACGCATCATGAGGGTGAGCTCCAGCAAGAAATGGGAGCTCAGCATCAAGGGTGCTGCATGTCATTTGTAGATGGGGGTTATGGAGCGCTTACCGAGAAATATTCCTGCAGGCCCAGCATAAACAGCCGATGGTCTTCACTCGCTTCGAAGCCCGGCGTGTGATCTTCGAGTGTTTGCCAGCGCACGATCAAATTGAATTGCTCGGGGTTTTCGATCCCTTGGGCGAGCATGTGCCCGCCGTAACCCTTCGCGCGGCTGAGTAGCGGGGCGACTTCGGCAAATGCCTGCCTGAACGCGTCAATCTGTTGTTTGTGGACGGGGAGTAGAGCGATCTCGTAAATCATGGCGTTTCCTCAATGTTTAACGTTATGCACGACGGCACGACGGCAATTGCGATTTTTCCTTGGAGCCCATTGTTGGGGCTTTCCAGCCGGGCATGGGCGAGGCCAATGTCGGCAAGGGAGTAGACGGCGCCAACGTGCGGGCGCAGCTGGCCGCGCGCGATCAAGGTGCTTAGCTCATCCAGCTTGCCGCGGTTTTGTCTGGTGAAAACGAAGTGATAACTCGCGTTCTTGCCCCAGGCCTGAACGAGGTTTTGTGGCTGGGCGATGTCGACGATCGAGACCACGCGGCCAAGTTGGGCGAGGGCGTCGGGGCTGCGTGACAGTGTGTTGCCGCCGATGGTATCGAACACCACATCGACGCCGCGGCCATCGGTTTCCCGGTTGATGACGTCGACGTAATCTTCCTTTTCGTAGTCGATAAGTACATCGGCACCCATGCTGCGTGCGAACTCAGCGTTGGCTTCGCGCACGGTGGTGAAGACCTTTGCGCCAATGGCTTTTGCCAGCTGGATCGCCACATGACCGACGCCTCCCGCGCCGCCGTGTATCAGGATGCTTTCGCCCACTTTGAGCGCCGCTCGCACGGTCAGTGCTTCCCAGGCTGTTCCGCCGACCAGGCTGAGGCTTGCCGCCTCAAGATGGCTTAACGAGGCGGGCTTCTTGCCAACGATGCTTTGGGCCGCAATGTGGTACTCGGCGTAACTGCCCGGGCCGTCGAATATTTGCGGGGTGTACCAGACTTCATCGCCAGGCGCGAAAGCCGACACCCCTGGGCCGACTTGTTCAACAACGCCAGATACGTCGTGACCGGTAATGGCCGGCAGTGGCACATAGTCGGAATAGTCGCCACGGCGGACCTGGTAATCCAACGGGTTGATGGAGGTTGCGTGTACCCGCACCAGAACTTCTCCCGTGCCCGGCACTGGCTTGGGCAGGTCGCGGAGTTCGAACGATTCAGGGCCGCCGAATGACGTGAGTATCATTGCTTTCATTGTAAAACCTCATTTCTGAAAAAAGGAATATCGGGAAATATCGATGTTTTGTGGCGGAAAATCACTGCGCATTTCTATGTCATGAGGAGCCTCATTTCTGTTAAAAGGGATATCGAGATTTTTCGATGCGATATGGCAAAAAATTACAGCTCTGTCCCTATGATCTCGGCCAGGGCTTTGATGTTTGCTTCATTGCGCTTGTAGTAAGTCCACTGACCAATGCGCCTGACTTCAACCAGGCCGGCTCGTTGCAGGGTGGCAAGGTAATCCGACACCGTTGACTGGGACAGGCCGACGCCTTCCTGGATACTGCTGACGCAAACGCCAACCGTGAGCACGTCGCCCTCATCCTGCGGAGGGAAGCTGTTCACCGGGTCCTTCAAGCCTTTCAAGATTTCAAGGCGTGTCCGGTTGGAGAGGGCTTTGAATACGTCGAGTAATTCCATGGGGGCGATAATATCGAAATTTACCGATATGTCAATGCGCAGCGCAAAAGGGATAAAGATTTAGGCTAAGCGGGTATTTCTTTGCGAAGGCTACACCGCCAAGGGCGATTCAGGCGCAGGCCCATTCTCCGGTCGAGACAGCTGAAATATCAGGCCCGGTTCCGCCCGCTGCGCCGTCAGTGTCCAACTATGGGCCGTTGCAATTTCCTGGCAGATGGCCAAGCCGAGGCCTGCGCCATGGTCACGCCTGTGCGCACCACGCCAGAAGCGCACGAACAGATGGACCAGTTGCTCTGCCTCCACTCCAGGACCCCAGTCGCGTAGCGTCAGGCTATTACTACGTACCTCAAGATGAACTTCGCTTCCGCCTGGGGCATGCTGAATGGCGTTTTCCAGCAGGTTTTTAAGCAGGGTGAAGAGGGCGCCTCGATCAGCCAGCCACTGCTGCTCACTATCGCCAGACATCACCAGGCGCACATCCGCGGTGTCTGCCATGCGCTGCAGGTAATTCACCGCTTCGCTTGCCAGGTCGCGAATGTTGACGCTGGCGAACCTATAGCTCTGCAGTTCGCTCGCCTCGGCCAGGTGCAGTAATTGGTGGACCTGGCGGGTCATGTGCTCGACATCGTTGAGCAGTGACTCGCGCTCATGGCCATGGTCAATCAGCTCGATCTGCGCACGAATCAATGCCAGGGGTGTTTTCAGTTCGTGCGCTGCGGTTGCGAGAAACTCCTGCTGGACGCGGTAGCCGTGTTCAAGCCGCTCAAGCACCTTGTTGAAGCTGTCCACCAGTGGGGCAATTTCCGTCGGGACCGTATCGCTCTGCAGGCGCGCGTGAAGGGAGCGCGGGGAAATGCCGGCAGCGGCAGTCGATATGTCCCGCAGTGGTTTGAAGCTGTACTTCAAGGTCACATAAACGCTTGCGCCGAAAACGAAGAGCAGCATCAGGCTGAACAGGGTGATGCCCAGGCCAGTAAATGGCATGGCAAACGCCCGATAGACCAAGTGGAAAAACCGCGTACTGGCGGTGAACTGCAGATACCAGGTGCGTCCGTCGTGCTCGACGGCTTCGGTGGCGCCGTGCATCGTCACGCCCCTCTGCTCGAACGTGAAGCTGCCAGGCTGGGGCTGGCCGGCGGCGCTTTCAGGCCAGATGACCTCGCTGGTCGGCGCGGACAGCACAACCTTCCCTGAGGTATCCAGCACGCGGTAAGCGGTCTCCTGTTTCAGGCTGTCGAATACCCACTCGACGTCGAAGTCGTCAATGTCGAGCCCAATGGGTATGCCATTGCGGTCGAATAGCAGGTCATCAGCCAACTCTTTCGTGGTATCGGCCACCTCTGCGTCAGAGAGTAAGGCGCTTTGCGAGGTCGTGATGGAGACGACGGCCAGCACCATCAGGGTGGTGGTCAGCACCGCGCCCGCGATGTAGGCAAGCAACACTTTTGCCGCGAGGCTATTGAGCCCCAGCGTGCTCGCGAAGCGCATAACCATGCCCTCTGACGTTGACAATTTTGTAGCGTGAACCAATGGCGATCAGCTTGCGGCGAATACGATGCAGGGCGACGTCCAGAGCATTTGGTGTAACCGCTTCGCTCAGGCCCCAGGCTGCTGCCTCCAGCGCACTGCGGCGCACCACATCCTCCTGGTTGCGCAAAAACAGCAGCATGATCTGCATCTCCGCAGGCGATAGGGCAACGCTGTTTTCCCCGTGCCATAAAACCCCGGTGTCGGGACGCAGGGTCAGACCGCCGTAACTGGGATCGAGGGCGTTGAGCACCACAGGACGACGCAGCAGCGCCTTCACGCGCGCCACCATTTCATCCATGGCGAAGGGTTTGGCAAGGTAGTCGTCGGCGCCGGCGTCCAGACCTTCCACGCGATCATGTAACGCATCGCGGGCGGTCAATACCAGACAAGGCAGGCCCTGGCCGGCCCTGCGTAGTTTCTGCAGCAGAGTAAGACCGTCGCCATCCGGCAAGCCCCGATCAAGGATCATGGCCTGGTAAGGCAGTTGCTGGATCGCCGCCCAGGCGGCATCCACGCGGCTGACCATATCGACCGCAATGCCGGCGCCCGCCAAGCCCTTGCAGATCAGCTGGGCCAGCCGTTCGTGATCCTCGATCAGGAGAATGCGGCTCATCAGAAGCGGTACAGGTAACCGAAGCGCACGCTGTTTTCGCTAGAGGTGTCTACCAGCGGGCTGTCCTCGATCTCGCTGCCAAGGCGTACGGCTTCCAGGTCGAGGAATACCGAGTGCTGTTGATCGAACATGTAGGTTCCACGCACGCCAAATTGAGTGTTGATGGTGGATTTCCCTTCATAGGCTGCGCGGTCGACACGGACTTCGTCGCTGCGCACGCCGAAATAGTAGTCGACGTAATCCTGGTTTTGCCAGACGGCGGCCAGCCGCGGGGTGAGCATTATGTGCTCGCCGAACGTCCAGCTTCTTTCCAGCCCCAGGGTAAACCGCTGGCCGTCGCTGTCGCCCGATATATCGGCGAGCCACTCGGCGTTGACGTTGACCAGCTCGTTCTGCCACTCCACTTTCGCCCCGCCCCAGAAGCCGCCGTCGCGATCGTCCATGCCATCGAGAATTGGCGCGTCGCCTTCTTCATAGCCGCTGGAATCATACTCGGCGACGATGTAGAAGTTGAATTGCTGAGAATCGCTGATGCGCAGGCTGGGCAACTTGATCTCGGCAGTTGGGCCGAATACCCGGACATAGTCGTTCTCGAAATAGATCAGCGGTATTGCCTGGTTATCACGGTCGATATCGGTGTAGGGCTGCTGAGTGCTGGCAACGCCAAGCCCCAGGCCCCAGGACGACGTCCCGTCGCTGGCTGGCTGTTCGCCCGCGTGGGCCGTGAGCGATGAGCACAGGCCCGCGACAACGGCTGAAGCAGCTGCGGTGCGCATGAGTGCACGCGATAGGTTCGGAGCGGGGAAGCGGAAACGATGCATTGGGCTCTCCAGAGCAAGGATGAAGACGGCTCAATGATTGGCAGCTCTGACTTACTGAACACTTACTGACCGCGCCTTATTTGTTTCGCCTGCCGGTAAGTATCTGGAAAGGTTGGCCCCCCGATAGTGACTCCCGAAAACAGCTAACCGACGGCCAGTGGCGTCGTGTTGAACACGTGCGGCTTTGCCCACGTAAGAAGGGAGAACGTCGTTTTGAATGCATTACTCAGCCTGCCCTGGGCCGTGTTGGCAGCAGCCGTGCTCGCCGGCTGCGCCTCTATCGCGCCGCCGCCCACACCAGGCAGTGCCGAGGCGCCCGTTGCTGCGCGTTGGCATGCACCCCTTGCCCATGAGGGCACAGTCGATGAGCTGACACGTTGGTGGGCGCAATTCGACGACCCGCTGATGCTCGGCCTGATCGCCGATGGGCAGTACGCCAGTGCGACCCTGGCCCAGGCGTTTGGGCGTATTGCCGATGCACAGGCGGCACGCATTGGTGGCATGGCGGCGTTGCTGCCCTCGCTGGATGCGGTTATCGAGGCCAGCCGTGGTCGGTCCGAAGTGGCCGCCCCGGTTGCTTCGTTATCTTCCGCAGGTCTGCAGGCCAGCTGGGAGCTGGACCTGTTCGGCGCCAACCGTGCTGGCGCCAGCGCCGCGCAGGCACAGCTGGAAGCGCGCATGGCGGGCTGGCATGACGCACGCGTTTCACTGGCCGCCGAGATAGCGACGACGTACGTCGAGCTACGGGCGTGCGAAGCGCAGGTCGTGCAGGCCGAATTCGACGCCGAATCACGCAGAGAAACAGCGCGCTTGACCGAGCTGATGGTGATGGGCGGCTTTCAGGCACCCGCCGAGGCCGACCTGGCTCGTGCCAGCGCGGCGCAAGGGCAGGTGACCCTGGCTGAGCAGCGCGTGCAATGCGCCTACCTGATCAAGTCGCTGGTTGCCCTGACGGCGCGAGATGAGCCGGTGCTACGCAAGCAACTGGCTGACGCCACTGCGCAACTGCCGCAGCCAGCCCAGTTTCGCGTAGCCAGCGTGCCGGCCCAGGTGCTGGCGCAGCGCCCCGATATCTATGCGGCGGCGCGCGATGTCGTCGCCGCCAGTGCTGAGTCGGTACAGGCGCAGGCGTTGCGCTGGCCGCGCGTCACCTTGAGCGGAAATATCGGCAGCACACGTATCGCCGAGGAGGGTGGTGTCAGCAGCAACGGCACGCTGTGGAGCGTCGGCCCGGTTGCGGTGACGCTGCCGCTGTTCGACGGCGGTACTCGGCGGGCGAATGCCGAGGCGGCAAAGGTGCGCTACGAGGTGGCCAGCGTTGTCTACGCCGAGCGTTTGCGCAACGCCATCCGTGAGGTGGAAACCGCACTCGTCACCCTGCAAAGCACTGCGACCCGCAGTGACGATGCTCGCCGTGCGCTCGACGGCTTCGAGCGTTCATATCTCGCCGTCGAATCCCGTTACCGGGTCGGCAGTGCCAGCTTGTTCGAGCTTGAGGATGCGCGCCGCAGCAAGGTTGCCGCCGAGGTCACCCTGATCGAGCTGCAACGCGAATGTGTCGCCAGCTGGATCACCCTGTACCGCGCGGTCGGCGGTGGCTGGTCCGCTGCTGAACTAAACGAAATCAGCGGCGTGTGACGCCCCCATAAGCCACTCGCACGCCTGCCCAGGATTACTACACCCATGAACAGAACAACCCGCCACACTGCCTTTATCGTCATGACGATGGTCGCGGCGTTTACCCTCGTGATCGCGGCTCTGCTCGTATGGCTCCCTGGCCCAGCGCCGGCTACCGATAAGGCGCTCGCGACGGCGAAGCCTGCGCTCACGGTCTCCGTCACCCGCCTGCAACCCGCGACCCTGCCCATTCGCGTACAGGCGAACGGCAATGTCATGCCCTGGCAGGAAGCCAGCGTTGGCACCGAGGCGGACGGCCTGCGCCTTGCCGAGGTCATGGTCAATGTGGGTGATCTGGTGCGGCGTAACCAGGTGCTCGCCATCTTTGCCGCCGACACAGTGAGCGCCGAGCTGGCGCAACGTCGCGCGGCGACGGCAGAGGCAGAGGCGGCGCTTGCCGAGGCCGAGGCCAACGCCCAGCGGGCGCGGCTACTGCAAAGCAGTGGGGCGTTATCGGCGCAGCAGATCACTCAATACCTCACGGCGGAGCGTACGGCGCAGGCCCGGCTGGAGGCCGCTAGAGCGACCGAACAAACCCAACGTCTGCGCATGGGCCAGACCCGTGTACTGGCGCCTGACGATGGCGTGATCTCATCGCGCAGCGCCACCGTGGGCGCCGTGCTCCCGGCCGGTCAGGAGTTGTTTCGCTTGATCCGCGGCCGGCGCCTTGAATGGCACGCCGAGGTGGCCGCAGCGGACCTTGCCCGGCTGCAGCCCGGCCAGATTGCCCAGGTGCGCGTGGCCAATGAGCAGGTGGTGGAGGGCCGGCTGCGAATGATTGCTCCGGTGGTCGATAGGCAAACCCGCAACGGCCTGGTGTATGTCGATCTACCAACGGACAGCCCGGTACGCGCCGGCATG
Organism: Pseudomonas cuatrocienegasensis; assembly: GCF_900110925.1. Classification (GTDB taxonomy): domain Bacteria; phylum Pseudomonadota; class Gammaproteobacteria; order Pseudomonadales; family Pseudomonadaceae; genus Aquipseudomonas; species Aquipseudomonas cuatrocienegasensis. Next base: position 7,510 of record NZ_FOFP01000001.1, read on the forward strand.
TTCGCCCGTGGCGAGTTCGAGGTCGGCAGCGATCAGGCGATGACCTTGCCGCAGAGTGCGGTGCTGCTGCGCGACGGTTTCAGTTATGTGCTGCACGTGGGGGCGGACGCCAAGGTTGTGCAAACCAAGGTGACGGTCGGACGGCGAGTAGGGCAGCGCGTCGAGATTACTGACGGCATCGATACAGCAGATCAGGTTGTTTTGGCGGGCGGCGGGTTTTTGGGTGACGGCGATTTTGTTCGCGTGGTTGAGGAACCGCCGGCCTTGAGTAATGACCCGCTGACCTCGGTTACAGACGCCACACCCGTCAGCACCTCCTTGAGCGGAGGTGTGCAATGAGCCTGAACGTCTCGTCCTGGTCGATCCGCAATCCAACCCCGGCCATCCTGCTGTTCATCCTGCTGACGTTCGCCGGCCTGATGGGGTTCGGCATGATGAAAATCCAGGAGTTTCCCGATATCGACCTGCCGGTGATCACTGTGACGGCCGAATTGCCAGGCGCTTCGCCCTCACAGCTGGAAAACGATGTCGCGCGCAAGATAGAGGATTCCCTCGCAACGGTGCAGGGCGTCAAACATATCCAGAGCACCCTGACTGACGGTACTGCGGATATCTCGGTCGAGTTTCGCCTCGAGAAGTCGACCCAGGAAGCGCTGGACGATGTCCGCGATGCCGTGGCCCGGGTACGCGCCGATCTGCCGGCAGACCTGCGCGACCCGGTGATCAGAAAGGTGGTGATCTCCGGCTCGCCGATCCTCACGTATACGGTCGCTTCGACGCGCATGGATGATGAAGCCCTGTCCTGGTTCGTCGACCACGACATCAGCAAGGCATTGCTTGCTGTGCCCGGCGTCGGCGCCGTCTCTCGGGTCGGCGGCGTCACCCGCGAGGTGCGTATTGCGCTGGATCCGGCGCAGCTGCTTGCGCTGAACACCACGGCCCTGGACATCTCGCGCCAGCTGCGTCAGGTGCAGCAGGAAGCCTCCGGCGGCCGGGCCTATCTTGGCGGCGGTGAGCAGATGGTGCGCACCATCGCCACCGTGCAGTCGGCTGAGGAGATTGCCAGGCTGGAAATCACCCTCAGCGATGGCAGGCGCGTCAGGCTCGACCAGGTTGCCAACGTCTCTGACACGGTCGCCGAGCCGCGCTCGGCCGCACTGTTGAATGGCCAGCCGGTAGTCGGTTTTGAAATCGTCCGCGCCCGTGGCGCCGGTGAGGTGGACGTTGGCGAAGGCGTGCGTGCCGCGCTCGATGAGCTGAAAGCCAAGCACCCGGAAATCACCGTCACCGAAGCGTTCAACTCCGTTGACATGGTGGTGGAGAACTACGATGGCTCGATGCGCCTGCTTTATGAAGGGGCGGCGCTCGCCGTGCTGGTGGTGTTTCTCTTCCTGCGCGACTGGCGGGCGACTTTTGTCGTCGCCGTGGCGTTGCCGTTGTCGGCGATCCCGACCTTCGCGGTGATGTACTGGATGGGCTTCACCCTCAATACCGTAACGCTGCTGTCCTTGTCCCTGGTGATCGGCATTCTGGTGGACGACGCGATTGTCGAGATCGAAAACATCGCGCGCCATATACGTCAGGGCAAGACGCCTTACCAGGCCGCGATGGAGGCGGCCGACGAGATCGGCCTGGCGGTTGTCGCGACCACCTTCACCCTGATTGCGGTGTTTCTGCCCACCGCGTTTATGAGCGGTACGGTCGGCAAGTTCTTCGTCCAGTTCGGTTGGACGGCGGCAATCGCGGTGTTCTTCTCGCTGCTCGTCGCGCGCATGCTCACGCCGATGATGGCGGCTTACCTGTTGCGGGCACCGAAGCAGCAGGCGGAAAAGCCCTCGCGCTGGATAAGCCTGTACCTGGTCTGGGCGCGCTGGTGCCTGCGCCACCGCGCGCTGACGGTCACGGCGGCAGCGGCATTTTTCGTCGGTGGGTTGCTGCTCGCGTCGTCTTTGCCGGGCACCTTTATTCCGCCCGATGACAATTGGCAGACCCAGGTCACCCTGACGCTCGCCCCCGGCAGCACGCTGGACGACAGCCTCGTGCTTGCCGAGCGCGCGCGCAGGATCATCGAGCACAACCAGCAGGTAAAGATGGTGTACACCAGCATCGGCGCAAGCGCGACCAGTGGCGACCCTATAAACGCCTCTGGAAGCTCCGCTGGAGATGTGCGCACGGCGCTGCTGACGCTGAACATGACGCACCGCGAGGAGCGCCCTGGGCTGACCAAGCAGCAGATCGAAAGCCAGCTGCGCGAAGCCCTGGCCGTATTGCCTGGCGTGCGCGTCAAGGTTGGCATGGGCGACTCGGAAAACTATGTGCTGGTGCTGGCGGGCGAAGACGGTCGGGTACTGAGCCGTCACGCGCAGCAGGTGGAGCGCGAGTTGCGCACCATTCCTGGGGTGGGCGCAGTGACATCGACGGCCAGCCTGGTGCGCCCCGAGCTGATCGTACGGCCCGATTTTGCCCGTGCGGCCGATCTTGGTGTTACCTCGGCCGCGATCGCCGACACCCTGCGTGTCGCCACGACCGGTGATTACGATCAGGAGCTGGCCAAACTGAGCTTCAGCGAACGGCAGGTGCCCGTGGTCGTACGGCTTAGCGATGCCGCACGCGGCGACTTCGAGATGCTCAAGCGCCTCCCGGTACCCGGCGCGCGCGGCCCGGTGCCGCTGGAAAATGTCGCGACGCTGGAGATCGGCAGTGGCCCTGCAGAAATTGCCCGCTATGACCGCATGCGCAACATCAACTTCGAGATTGAGCTCAACGGCGAAGCACTGGGCACTATCGAGCAGGCGGTGCTGGCGCTGCCCAGCTTGCAGAACATGCCGGCGGGCGTGATACAGAGCGCCAGTGGCGATGCCGAAGCGATGGGCGAGCTGGCCATGGGTTTCGGGCTGGCCATGCTGACGGGGGTGGTGTGCATCTACATGGTCTTGGTGCTGCTGCTGAAGGACTTTATGCAGCCGCTGACCATTCTGGCCGCGCCCATGCTGTCGATCCCTGGCGCGTTCGTGGCCCTGTTTCTTAGCGCAACCGCGATATCGATGCCGTCGATGATCGGCCTGATCATGCTGATGGGCATCGCCACCAAGAACTCGATTCTGCTGATCGACTACATCATCCTCGCGCGCCGCGACTACGGCCTGGCGCGGTGGGACGCGATTATCGACGCCTGCAGCAAGCGCGCCCGGCCCATCATCATGACGACCATTGCCATGGGCGCGGGGATGTTGCCGGTTGCCCTCGGCGTGGGCGCTGATCCGAGTTTCCGCTCACCCATGGCGATTGTCGTGATCGGCGGGCTGATGACCTCGACCCTGTTGAGTCTGCTGGTGATCCCGGTGGTCTTTACCTACCTGGATGACGTCGCGCAGTGGCTGCGCCAACGCACACGTAGCTCACGGGAACATTCGTCATTGAACGAACGTGACCAGCCGGTATAGCGACCATGGCGTCGGAGGTCAGTTATAAACACTCTTATGCCAACAGCATCGGAGCAAGGCGCGATCCAGGCGCACTGCTGGAAACAGGTTCAGATTGAGTTCGCGTTGCCACTGCGCGTCGTCCAGCGCTGCGAAGCCGCCGCCGGGTGCTGACGAACCACCCAGGACGTGGACGAGGATGTCCACACTGCCCAGCCGTTGCTTCGCTGCGGTTACCAGTGTTGCGCAGCCTTTCGGGGTCGAGAGGTCGGCCTGCACGAACAGCTCGGCCGGCAGCTCGCTGTTTGCCTGCCGAGCCGAGGTCAGCACCTTGGCGCCCTCGGCGAGGAACAGCTCGACCACCGCGCGGCCGACGCCTTTGGTGCCGCCTGTTACCAGAACTCGCTTACCGCTCAGATCGAGGTTCATGGCGCAATCTCCAGTGAGCGGATCTGGCCGTTCTGCAGCAGAAACACATGATTCAGCTGCACCGGGCTGCCAGGGAAGTTACCGACCAAACGTGCCGTGACGCTCAGCGTGTCGTCTCTCTGCGTCGCCGCCAGCGGCTCGACGCTATAGGTGAATGCCTGGCGGGCTTCCTGTTGCCAGGTTTCGATGGCGGCAATGCCCTGGTGCGTGCGGTTTTCGTCGGTCACCCTGGCGTCCGCGTAGAAGCAGGCGGCAAGGCGCGAGATGTCGCCGCCATTGCTGACATCGAAGTAGGTCTGTACGGCGTCAGGCAGTTGCAGGTTCATGGCCTGATCTCCTCTCACAGTGGGTTGGGATTCACGACTGTGATCTTGCCGCTCGACGGATACTTTGCTCAACTGGGATAGAAGTTAATGACCTATCCCGAATTTCAGGACAATTGCATGGCAGACCCGCGCCTGGGCCTTAATGAGCTGGAAGCCGGGCTGGCCGTGGCCCGCCGCGCCTCGTTTCGGCAGGCGGCTATCGACCTTGATGTTTCGACTACGGCATTGAGCAACACCATTGCCAAACTGGAGGCGAGTCTCGAAACGCGGTTGTTCAATCGCACCACCCGCAGCGTGTCGCTGACCGAGGCGGGCACCCTGTACCTGCAGCAGGTCGGGCCGGCATTGCAGGACGTGCGGGCAGCGCTGGAAGCCGTGCGCTCGCATAATGCCGGGCCATCTGGCGTGTTGCGCATCAATGCGTTCGCCAGTGCCGCTCGCGCCGCATTGCTGCCGCTGGTGCTGGAGTTTCTGCAGCGTTACCCGAAGGTGCATATCGACCTGGTGACTGAAGGCCGCCTGGTGGACATAGTCGCGGACGGTTTCGATCTCGGTGTACGGTCCGCGAGTCTGGTGCCCAGCGATATGATCGTGATCCCCCTTGGCCAACCGCAACGCTACGCTGTGGTTGGTTCGCCCGCGTACTTCGAGCAGCATGGCCGGCCTCTTACGCCAGCCGATCTGCTCCACCATCAGTGCCTACGTATCCGGCTGCCGAATGGCGCGATCTTCCCCTGGCATTTTGAACGGGCGGGCGAGGTGACCCGGTTGGATATAAGCGGGCCGCTGACCCTTGATGAGTCCAGTGTTGCCAAGACCGTGGTGCAGGCAGGTGTGGGGCTGGGCTTTTTCCTGGAGCAGGATGTGCTGGCTGAAATCGAGGCTGGGCAGTTCGAGCGCGTACTGGAAGACTGGACTCCACCCCGAGACAATCTGTGCCTGTACTACCCGAACCGTCGCAACCCCTCCGCAGCGCTCAAGGCATTTACCGCTCTGGCGCGCGGCAATCTGCCCAGCAAAGACTAACGGTGGTAATACGCCTGTCTGTCCGCAGCTGTCTGCTGGTAGGCGGCGCGCAAACGCTCCGTCAGTTGCGTTTTATGCAATTCTTAACGCCAATCTCGACGTCGGGCGGTGACTGTGGACAGGTTTCAGGAGATGAAGGTGCTGCTGGCCGTTGCCGAGGCGCAAAGCTTTGCCGGTGGCGCGAGGCTGGTGGGCATGTCGCCGCCCAGCGTGACCCGGGTAATTGCCGGGCTGGAGAAGCGGCTGGGCACGCTGTTGCTGGCGCGCAGCACACGCAGCCTGCGCCTGACCGAGGCAGGCCGGCGCTATGTCGAAGACTGCAAACGCATCCTGCTGGAGCTGGAAGAGGCCGAGGAGTTGGCCACTGGCAGCAGTATTCGTGCGCGGGGCAACCTGACGGTGACGGCGCCGGTGATGTTCGGTGAGCTGTATCTGATTCCGCTGATTACCGAGTACTTGTCGGCGCATCCGCAGGTGGCGATCAACGCGCTGTTGGTGGACCGCCTGGTGAATATGGTCGAGGAGGGCGTGGACGTCGCCATCCGCATTGGCCAGTTGCCGGAAACCGGCTTGCAGGCCATCAAGGTCGGGCATATCCGTCCGGTCATCTGCGCTGCTCCGGCCTTTCTCGAGCGCTTTGGTCGGCCGCAAGAGCCCAAGGATTTACTGGCGGCTCCTGTGGTGATGTCCTCGGCCAGCAGCCTGCTTACCGACTGGCAATTCAACCTGGGCACCAGCGCTCTTACCCTGCATCCCAAACCGCGGCTGATGGTGAGTTCCAATCAGGCGGCAATCAATGCTGCGTGCCTGGGCTGGGGGCTGACGCGGGTGCTGTCGTATCAGGTAGCCGAGTTGGTCGCGAAAGGGGAGCTGGAGATCATCCTCGATAGCTTTGAGGCGGCAGCGATACCGGTGCATGTGCTCTATCAAGGTGGCGGACGAGTGCCGGCCAAGGTGCGCACTTTTGTCGACTTTTGTGCCGGCCGCTTCCTGCAGGATCCCGCGCTGCAGCGGGGCGGGGGTGCTTAACCCGTGAGCCGCTATCGCCAGATGCAGGTGTTCGACGCCGTGGTGCAAGCCGGCAGCCTGGCAGCGGCCGCGCGTCAGCTAAACCACTCGCCCGCGACCATCATGCGTAGCGTCGCCTTGCTGGAATCACGCCTGAACAACACCCTGCTGATTCGCGGGCCGCGTGGTGTCGAGCTGAGCCCATCGGGCGAACTCTTTGCTGTCAGCTGTCGGCAGATCCTCGAACAAACCGCGGTTGCCGAACGCTCCGCTGCCGGCTTGCATGCTAGCCCTGCCGGGCAGTTGAGCGTGTCACTGCCGATGCTGATGGATCAGCAGGTATTCACAGCAATCGCCCTCGACTATCTCGCGGCATTTCCCGAGGTGCAGCTGGTCACCCGGGCCAGCGAAGGCGTGCCCAAGCTGCTTGAGGAGAACATTGATGTCGCCCTGGTGGTGGGCCATTTGCCGAACTCTTCCGGGTTCGCCATGCCGGTGGGCAGGGTGCGGCCGATTGTCTGCGCCTCTCCCACGTACCTGGCCAAGTGGGGGCGCCCGCAGATACCCGACGACCTCAAAGTGCACCGTAGCGTGCTGACTACGGCCGACGGCCCGCAAAACGAATGGCGCTTTCGCTATGAGCGCACCACACGCCTGGTGAAGCCCACGCCAGTGCTGACCTGCACCACCCAGCGCGCCGCTATCCATGCTGCGACCCTAGGGCTGGGCCTGATTCGCTGCATGAGCTACGAGGCGCACCATGAGCTGCAGAACGGCTTGCTTGAGCCCGTATTGAGCGACTTTGCCAGCGAGGATCTGCCCGTGCAGCTGATCTACCGCGATGGCCGCCGTGCCGAGGCGCGGGTGCGCACCTTTATCGATTTTGCCACGCCCAGGCTGCGCGCTCATCCGGCATTTATTGGCTGACGCCGCGCGCTTGTCACCTCAGCGCACAGCCGCATTCTTTTAGAAAACGAAATTATGCATTGCTCTGCATGGGGATTCTGCTTGGCCGCGAGCGGGTGCAGCATGGGTCTACCAGCGCAACAAGCTGCGCTGACATCCCTAACCCGATGCGGAGCCACCCCATGTCTCAACCAGCCATCAAGCTCTATCACGTCCCTCTTTCAGGCCATGCCCATCGCGTCGAACTGATGCTGTCACTGCTGCAGCTGCCCACCGAGCTGGTGTTTGTCGACATGCCCAATGGCGCCCATAAAAAGCCTGAGTTCCTCGCGCTCAACGCTTTTGGGCAGGTGCCGGTTATCGATGACAACGGCACCATTCTCAGCGACTCGAATGCCATTCTGGTTTATCTGGCGAAGAAATATGGCGACGGTAAGTGGCTGGCTGAAGAGCCTCTTGCTGCTGCGCGCATTCAGCGCTGGCTGTCGGTGGCGGCTGGTCAACTGGCTTACGGCCCTGCATCTGCGCGGCTGATCACGGTGTTCGGTGCGCCATTGAATGCCGAGGAAGTGATCGCGCGCTCCCACGCCCTGCTCAAGGTGATGGACGGCGAACTGGCCAGCACGCCTTTCCTGGCAGGCGATACGGCCACCCTCGCCGATATCGCCAACTACACCTACATTGCCCATGCACCGGAAGGCAATGTTTCGCTGCAGGCCTACCCGAACGTGCTCGCCTGGCTGGAGCGGGTAGAAGCACTACCAGGTTTTGTGCCCATGCAGCGTACTGCTGCCGGTTTGCAAACCCTCTGAGCCCGTACTGGCTGCCGGGTTTTCCGGTAGCCCTTTCGAGGAGCGCATTGCATGGATCATCTGCCCAAACACCGCCGCTCACCCTGGCATGCCGGGGAAAAACAGCTTCAGGAGCGCTACAGCGTTTCCGAGCGCATGGAGGTTATCGGGCAGAAGGTCATTCGCGACTACATGCCTGAGCAACATCGTGAGTTTTATCAGCAGTTGCCCTTTATGCTGGTCGGCGCGGTCGATGCACAGCAGCGGCCCTGGGCGACCTTGCTTGAGGGGCCGGAAGGCTTCGTCACTTCGCCCGATCCGCAGCAGTTGCTAGTGGCCGTACAACCCGACGAGCAGGACCCGGCCGCTGCCGGCCTGCAACCCGGCCAGGCCATTGGCTTGCTCGGCATCGAGCTGCATACACGGCGGCGCAATCGCATCAACGGGGTGATCCAGCAGGTCTCTGCCGATGGCCTGGCCGTGGCGGTCGAGCACTCCTACGGCAATTGCCCCAAGTACATCCAGGCACGCGGCTATAGCCGCTTGCCGGAGCGGCTGAAGCACCGCGCCGCACGCGAGGATTTCACGGAGTTGAATGCCCGCACCACCGAGCTGATCCGCGCAGCGGACACCTTCTTTATCGCCAGTTACTTCGACCATGACGCGCACAGCCGCTCGGTGGATGTCTCGCATCGCGGTGGCCGCGCCGGCTTTGTCAAAGTCGAGGGTAACCGCCTGACCATCCCCGATTACGCCGGCAACCTGTTCTTCAACACCCTGGGAAACCTGCAGGCCAATCCTGTCGCCGGCTTGCTGTTTGTCGATTTCGTCAGCGGCGACATGCTGCAACTTACCGGCCGTACCGAGCTGATTCTCGATGGCCCGATGATCACCGCGTTTGAAGGCGCCGAGCGTCTCTGGACCTTCGATGTCGAGCAGGCAGTATTACGCCCGGCAGCAACAGCGCTGCGTTGGGAATTTCACGATTACGCACCGACCAGCCTGGCCACCGGCTCCTGGGCTGAGGCGGACGAGAAGCTGCGGCAGAACGAACAACGCCGGCAGTGGCAACAATGGCGTGTGACCCAGATACAGCAAGAGAGCCAGGACATCCGCTCGTTGTTTATCCAGCCGCTGGATAAGGCCGCGGTGGCGTTTACCCCAGGCCAGCATATGCCGCTACGCCTGCAAACACCTGACGCTGAGGCGCCGCTGATCCGCACCTACAGCGTCTCCAGCGCGCCGTCCGACGGGCATATCCGTATCAGCGTCAAGGCCCAGGGGCCGGCTTCGCATCATCTGCATAAGCATGTGCAGGTGGGCGATGTCCTGGAGGTTCGCCCGCCCATGGGCAGTTTCACCCTGATCGAGGAAACCGAGCGCCCCGTGGTGTTGATCGCGGCCGGGGTTGGCATCACGCCCTTGCTCTCGATGTTCCGGGAGCTGGCCGCGCAAACGCATCAATCCCAGCGCCAGGTACATCTGTTTCAAAGTGCCAGAACCCTGGAGGACCTGCCGTTCCAGGTAGAACTCAAGGCGCTGCAGCAACGCGATGCCGAACGCCTGCATCTCCATCGCGCCTTAAGCCGTCCGGGTGCGGATGCTGTGGCTGGCCGCGACTTTGAAATAACCGGCCGGCTCGACTTCGCCCAGGTCAAGGCGCGGTTGCCGCTGGATGACTACGACTTTTACCTGTGCGGTCCTGGCAGCTTTCTGCAGAGCATGTACGACGGCCTGCGCGGGTTGAACATTGTTGATGAACGCATCCACGCCGAAGCCTTCGGCCCCTCGACATTGCAGCGCTTAGCGGTTGAACCGTTTGCTGCACCGGCCCAGTTACCCGCCGCCAGTGCCCCGGTACCGGTCTATTTCTCCTCGTCGGCGAAAGAGGCGCGCTGGACACCGGGCAGTGGCAGCTTGCTGGAGCTGGCGGAAAGCCGCGGTCTGAGCCCCGACTTCAGCTGCCGTGGCGGCTCGTGCGGTACGTGCAAAACGCGCCTGATCAGCGGCAACGTGCATTACCCCAATCCCCCGGCACAGCTACCGGCGAGCGATAGTGTGCTGATCTGCTGCGCTGTACCGGCGCAGCAGGAAGGTGGTATCCAACCTCTGGTGCTTGAACTCTAGTGTCGCGACACGAATCATCTGTTGCTTTTTGTAGTAGCGAAGGGGGCGCCTAGCCTTTATTCGCGATAAATCGTTAAAGCGCTGCAGTGTTGCGGCTAAAGCGGAGCGCCGCCCGGCCCATCCTGCGTACCGACATTTCATGGTTGACGCGATACTAGCCGGCTATTCCCTCTCTCAAAAAAACAGGAGCCACCGTCATGCCCAGTGCTGAAACGCGTCCACCGTTGCCGCCTTTTACCCGGGAGTCCGCCACCTTGAAAGTGCGTCTGGCCGAAGACGGTTGGAACAGCCGCGATCCGGCAAAAGTGGCCCTGGCCTATACCCCTGATACCCAATGGCGCAACCGCGCGGAGTTCGTGACCAGCCGTGCCGAAGCCCAGGCGTTTTTAGAGCGCAAATGGAACAAGGAGCTGGAATATCGCCTGATCAAGGAGCTGTGGGCGTTTACCGATAACCGCATTGCCGTGCGTTATGCCTATGAGTGGCACGACGACTCGGGCAACTGGTTTCGCTCTTACGGCAACGAGAACTGGGAGTTCGCCGAAAACGGCCTGATGGCCCACCGGTTTGCCTGTATCAATGACCTGCCCATTCAGGCGTCCGAGCGTAAATTCCGCTGGCCACTGGGCCGTCGTCCTGACGAGCATCCGGGGCTTTCGCAATTGGGGCTATAACGGCAATTGACTGCCGCAGTGTTCAAGGCTCTTCCACTGCGTTAGACCAGTATGGGCATCCAAGCCGAGATCAGCAGCAAGAACGCCAGCACCTGGTTCAGTCGCTTGAGCGCCTGAGGCGAGCGTAAAACTCGGGCACTGCCCAAGCCGAGTAATGCCCATAGGGTCATGCACGGCAAGGAGACCAGCAGAAACAATAGCGTCAGGACCATCACCTGCAAAGTCTTGTCGCCAGCACCGACAAACACGCTGACCACTGCCACGGCCATCATCCAGACCTTGGGGTTGACCAGTTGCAGGGTGGCGGCACTGAGGACATTGATGCCCTTGCCGCGGGGGCTCGGCACGTCCAGGGAGGGCGGTGGACTATGGAAAATCTGCCACGCCAGCCAGCTTAGCCACAGCACGCCGGACCACACCATCACCTGCTGGACAAGTGGAAAGCGCAGCAGCGTTTCACCTACGCCGAGACCGACGGCCAACACTATAAATGCCGCCGCTGTGCATGCCCCCAAAATGATCGGCAGCGTGGCGCCTAGCCCGCACCTCGAACTGTGGCTCAACACCAGAATATTGGTCGGCCCTGGGGTAATCGAGGCAACAAAGGCAAACAGCAGAAAAGGCAGCAAGGACTCCATGGCTCAGGCTCCCTTGCAGTGCAATGAGACAGGCAAGGCGAGCAGTGACAACGGCATGGCATGGACTCCTGAATCGAAAAGAAGTCCATGGTTGCAAGTCAGTGCCAGTCAGTCTGGAAGGTTTGAGCAGCGCTTGCGGTAATCCGCTGGTGTGAGTTGGTAGGCCCGACGAAACCAGCGCCCCAGATGGCTTTGATCGGCGAACCCGAGGGCACTGGCCACCTGTGCCGGCAACTCGCCGCGGGCTAACAGCTGGCGGGCCTTGGCCAGCCGCAGCTGGATCAGATAAGCATGTGGGGCCAAGCCAAAGGCTGCCTTGAAGGCTCGAGTCAGGCGAAAGCGGTCAACTGCACAGGCTTGTGCCAGATCATCCAGACCGATGTTCTCGTAGACATGTGCATGCAGGTAATCACGTGCAACCTGGGCCACCAGCGGCAGACGCGGGTCACGCGATTGGCGTTTGCGCCAATCAAGGTGGCAAGTGAGCGAGTCGAGCAAGGTGTCGACGGCGTTCTGGCGCACGATGCGCAGATCACCGCCATGGAACGCGTGGAATGCCTGATTAATGGCCATGGACAGGTCGCGGTCCTGGCTCAGGGTGGCGGCAAAGCCCAGTTGGCTGTTGGCTGGTACGTGCTCGAACAGCGCGTGCAACTCTCTTTCCAGCCAATGCGGTTCAAGGTAGAGCATGGCATAGGTAAAGCCTTCCTCGGTCGGCGCATGCCCATCGTGGATTTCCCCTGGCTCGAGCATAAAGACCTTGCCCGGTGTGCTGAGATGGCGCACACGCCGGCAATTGAACTGCTGTACGCCCTGTTCGGTTACCCCCACCAGAAAGCTGTCATGCCAATGCGGATCGTAGGCATGCCCCTGAAAATGGGCGCGAATAGACTCAATCCCGGTATCGGCATCCTGGGACAGCTCAATCCAGTTGCGTGTATCCACGGATGACTCCAGAAGTGGTTGTTCAGCTTAATCTGCGTGGGCGCTCAAATTACTGCGTTTTGCCGAGCGCTGTTTAGAAGATTTGTGCAGCGCTGAGCAACTGCTGTGCCGGCTCACGGGGTTGCCAGCCGCCACCGAGGGCCTTGAAGGCCGCGACCGCTGCGCGGGCTGATTCCGTCTGCGCCTGTGCGCGCGTATCGCTGGCGCGCAGCAAGGTTTCATCGGCATTCAAGACTTCGATCAGACTGACAGCCCCCTTCTGATAGGCCATAAACGAAGCATCGCGTGCTTGGCCGAGCGAGTCGACGCCCCTGGCAAGTAGCGTTGCCTGCTGCTCGCGGTTGACCAGTGCCGAGAAGGCGTTTTCTACATCCTCGGTGGCGCGCAGCACGGCCAGTCGATAGGCCGCCAGCATCTCGGCCTCCTGGCCCTTGGCCAGGTCGATCTGCGCGTTGATCCGGCCGAAATCGAACAGACGCCAGCGCAGGCCCAGCACGCCGGCGGTCTGGCTGGCGGCGTTACTGAACAGGTTGCCGCTGGACACCGAGGTCGCACTGCCAATCAGTCCACTCAGGGAGAGCTTGGGGTAATACTCGGCGATGGCGACGCCGATACGTGCGTTGGCGGCGGCCAGTTGGCGTTCGGCCGCAATCAGATCGGGGCGGCGTCTGAGCAGGTCACCCGGTGACCCCGTCGCCGCAATCTGCGGCGCAGCCGGTATGGCGGTCGCTTCGGCCAGTTCCGTGCGGTGTGTGCCGGGCGATACGCCGAGCATCACATCCATTGCGTTCATGGCCGCCGTCAGGGCCGTATCGAGGACGGGGACGGATGCCTGAACCTGGGCGAGTGCCCCTTCAGCCTGATGGACCTGGAGTTCGGCAGCCAGCCCCTTGCTATAAAGAAGATTGACCCTCGCAAGCAGCTCTTGCTGGGTCTGTATCTGCTTGTGGGCAATGTCGAGACGGGCCTGCAGCCCGCGGATGCTGATGTAAATGTCTGCGGTCTGTGCCGCCACAGCCAATCGTGTGGCGCTCGCCCCGGCGTCGCTCGCCTGGTACTCGGCCAGCGCTGCTTCGCGTTCGCGGCGCAGGCCACCGAACAGGTCCAGCTCCCAGCTCGCGCCAAGATTGGCTTCATAGGCATTGCCGTAGCGGTCGAACTCGGGTGTCGAATTCAGCACTTGTCCCAGCGGCGTTTCAACTGACTGGTAGGTCCTGGCCGCTTGACCGCTGATGTTGCCAGAGGGCAGCAAAGCGGCATTCGCCGCTCCCAGTCCAGCACGCGCCTGAGCGACGCGGGCGGCCGCCTGTGACAGGTCGAGGTTCTGCTCAAGGGCCAGGGTTACGAAGCGCGTTAGCTGCGGGTCGTCGAAACCTGTCCACCAGGCGATAAGGCTGGCATTGGCAGCGGCATGCCGTTGCTCGACTACCGTTTGCCCCAGGTATCGCTCCGGCAGGGGCGTATCGGGTTGCGTGTAGTCGGGGCCGACGGCGCAGCCTGCCGAGAGGCTGACGCTGATAAGCAGGGCAAGAACGCGCTTGGTTGGCATGGGCTTATTCCAGAACGGGGTATGATAAACAGACTGCTTGTGACCATAATACGTATTGGTCACTAGTTGTCCACTTTAAATATTGGCAGTAGGCATGTACCCATGAGCAAGACAGAGCTTAATTCAGGTTCGGTCCGCGGCCCGGTTGATCACGATGTGCGCGTTCAGATCGTTGCCGCCGCAACCGAGCACTTCAGCCTGTATGGCTACGAGAAGACCACCGTTTCCGATCTCGCCAAGGCCATCGGCTTTTCCAAGGCCTATATCTACAAGTTCTTCGAGTCCAAGCAGGCCATTGGCGAGTCGATCTGCGCCAACTGTCTGAGCCAGATCGAGGCCGATGTCAGGGCGGCCGTCAGTGAGGCCGAACACCCGCCGGAGCAGCTGCGGCGGATGTTCAAGTCGATCGTCGAGGCCAGCCTGCGTCTGTTTTCCCAGGACCGTAAGCTCTACGAGATTGCGACGTCGGCGGCGACCGAGCGCTGGCAGGCGGCGCTTGCTTATGAAGGGCGCATCCGCGAGTTGCTGCAGGACATCCTCCAGGCCGGTCGGCAAAGCGGAGACTTCGAGCGCAAGACGCCCCTGGATGAAACCGTGATGGCGATCTATCTGGTTCTTCGGCCCTATATCAACCCACTGCTGCTGCAGCACGGCTTCGACTACATCGACGAGGCGCCGGCGCAACTGTCCAGCCTGGTACTGCGCAGCCTGTCACCGTAACAGCATCATTGTCGTTGTGACTATTGACTAAATTGGTCACTAGAATCAAAGTGAGAGCCCCGATCATTTCGCGTATGGGACTCTCATGCTCCGGCGTCGCTTTGTTTTACCTACCCTTATCTGCGTATTGCCGTTTGCGTTGGTTGCGTGCGGCGAGAAGACGCAAACCGATCCACGCACCGAAGCGCCGCTGGTGCGTGCCGCTACCGTGCAACAGGCAATCCCCGCTTCGCGTTCCTTCAGCGGAACCGTAACGGCGCGCGTGCAGAGCGACCTGGGTTTTCGTGTCGCCGGCAAGGTGCTGGAACGGCTTGTGGATGCGGGGCAGACCGTCAAGCGCGGTCAGCCACTGATGCGTATCGACCCCGTCGACCTGAAACTTGCCGCCCATGCACAGCGCGAAGCGGTCGCCGCTGCGCGAGCGCTGGCACAGCAAACCCGTGATGATGAAGCGCGCTACCGCGACCTACGCGGAACCGGCGCGATATCGGCGTCGGCCTATGATCAGTTCAAGGCCGCGGCGGATTCCGCCAACGCCCAGCTCCGTGCGGCCCAGGCCCAGGCGGAGGTAGCCCTCAATGCGACCCGTTATGCCGAGTTGCGGGCGGATGCCGACGGCGTTGTCATGGACACGCTGGTCGAGCCCGGGCAGGTCGTCAGTGCCGGCCAAGCCGTAGTGCGTCTGGCACATGCCGGCTCCCGTGAAGCGCTTATCCAGTTGCCGGAAACCCTGCGCCCGGCGCTCGGCTCCGCTGCCCAGGCCATGCTCTTCGGCAATGCTGCCGTTAGCGTCCCGGCCACATTGCGGCAACTCTCGGATGTAGCGGATAGCCAGACCCGCACCTTTGAGGCGCGCTATGTGCTGGAAGGGGCGTTGGCTAACGCGCCCTTGGGCACCACGATCACCGTGCAGATTTCGCACGGGCCTGCCGCAACGGAGCATTCCTCCGTGCAAGAACTCTTGCAGGTGCCGATCGGCGCGCTGTACGACGCGGGCAAGGGCCCCGGTGTGTGGGTTATCCAGGGCGAACCGGCACAGGTTCACTGGCAATCGGTGGTGGTTCAGCACCTTGATGATGAGCACGCACGCATCACTGCCCCGCTCAAGCAAGGTGAGCGGGTCGTTGCGCTCGGCGTGCACCTGCTGCGCGAAGACCAACAGGTACGGGTGGCCGGTGAGGCCGCCGTCGCGGCGGCCGAGGGAGACCGGCCATGAGCGAAGGGCGTTTCAACCTGTCAGCGCTTGCTGTACGCGAGCGTTCCATCACCCTGTTTCTGGTCTGCCTGATCTCGCTCGCTGGGGTTATCGCGTTTCTCAAATTGGGTCGTGCGGAGGACCCGGCGTTCACGGTCAAAGTGATGACCATCGTCACCGCCTGGCCCGGTGCTACCGCCCAGGAAATGCAGGACCAGGTCGCCGAGAAAATCGAAAAGCGTCTGCAGGAGCTGCGCTGGTACGACCGTAGCGAGACCTACACCCGACCAGGCCTGGCCTTTACCACCTTGTCGCTGCGCGACAGCACGCCGCCTTCTGAGGTGCCGGAGGAGTTCTACCAGGCCCGCAAGAAGATCAGCGACGAGGCGAAAACGCTGCCCGCCGGGGTGATCGGCCCGCTGGTCAATGACGAGTATTCCGACGTCACCTTCGCCCTGTTCGCACTCAAGGCCAAGGGCGAGCCGCAGCGCCGCCTGGTGCGCGACGCCGAGACGTTGCGCCAACGGCTGCTGCACGTGCCGGGGGTGAAAAAGGTCAACATCATCGGCGAGCAAGCCGAGCGCATCTTCGTCGAGTTCTCCCATGAGCGCCTGGCGACCCTGGGCATTGGCCCGCAGGAGGTGTTCGCCGCGCTCAACGGGCAGAACGCCCTGACCCCGGCCGGCTCAGTGGAAACCCGCGGCCCGGACGTGTTCCTGCGCCTGGATGGCGCCTTCGATGAGCTGCAGAAGATTCGCGACACGCCGGTGATCGCCCAGGGCCGAACCCTGAAGCTGTCGGATGTCGCCACAGTCAAGCGCGGCTATGAGGACCCGGCGACCTTCCTGATTCGCAACGGTGGCGAGCCGGCCCTGCTGCTCGGCATTGTCATGCGCGAGGGTTGGAACGGGCTCGACCTGGGCAAGGCGCTGAACGGCGAAGTGAGTGCGATCAACGCCGAGTTGCCGCTGGGCATGAGCCTGAGCAAGGTCACGGACCAGGCCGTCAACATCGCCTCGTCGGTTGACGAATTTATGGTCAAGTTCTTCGTCGCGCTGTTGGTGGTCATGCTGGTGTGCTTCGTCAGCATGGGCTGGCGCGTCGGTGTTGTGGTCGCCGTGGCAGTGCCGCTGACGCTGGCGATGGTCTTCGTGGTGATGGCTGCCAGCGGCAAGAACTTCGACCGCATCACCCTGGGCTCGCTGATTCTGGCATTGGGTCTGCTGGTGGACGACGCCATCATCGCCATCGAGATGATGGTGGTGAAGATGGAGGAGGGCTACGACCGCGTGCAGGCCTCCGCCTATGCCTGGAGCCATACGGCGGCGCCGATGCTCTCCGGTACCCTGGTCACCGCCGTCGGTTTCATGCCCAACGGTTTTGCCCGCTCCACCGCTGGCGAATACACCAGCAACATGTTCTGGATCGTCGGTATCGCGTTGATCGCCTCCTGGCTGGTCGCGGTAGTCTTCACACCTTACTTCGGCGTCAAGCTGCTGCCCGAAATTAAGAAGGTTGAGGGCGGCCATGGCGCCATCTACGACACCCCACGCTACAACCGTTTTCGCCAGCTACTGGGCCGGGTCATTGCCCACAAGTGGCTGGTCGCCGGCTCCGTGGTCGGATTGTTCGTCGTGGCGGTGCTTGGCATGGGCCTGGTCAAGAAGCAGTTCTTCCCCATCTCCGACCGCCCCGAGGTGCTGGTCGAGGTGCAGATGCCCTACGGCACCTCCATTACCCAGACCAGCGCCGCCGCGGAAAAAGTCGAGACCTGGCTGGCTCAGCAGGAAGAGGCGAAGATCGTCACCGCCTACATCGGCCAGGGCGCGCCGCGCTTCTTCATGGCCATGGGGCCGGAGCTGCCTGATCCTTCGTTTGCCAAGATTGTCGTGCGGACCGACAGCCAGGAAGCGCGCGAAGCATTGAAGCACCGGCTACGTCAGGTGATTGCCGAGGGGCTGGCCAGCGAGGCGCAGGTGCGCGTCAGCCAGTTGGTGTTCGGTCCGTATTCGCCGTACCCGGTTGCTTATCGCGTCACCGGCCCGAACCCGGACACGCTGCGTGATATAGCCGCCGAGGTGCAGCAGGTGCTGGACGCCAGCCCGCTGATGCGCACGGTCAATAGCGACTGGGGCACCCGCGTGCCTGCGCTGCACTTCAACCTGCAGCAGGATCGTCTGCAGGCAGTGGGGCTCACTTCCAGCGCCGTTGCACAACAGTTGCAGTTCCTGCTCAGCGGCGTACCGATCACCGCCGTTCGCGAAGACATCCGCACGGTGCAGGTGATGGCCCGGGCGGCCGGCGATATTCGCTTCGATCCAACCCGCGTCATGGACTTCACCCTGGCCGGTGCCGATGGCCAGCGCATCCCGTTGTCGCAGATCGGCACCGTGGAGGTGCGCATGGAAGAGCCGATCATGCGCTGGCGCGACCGTATGCCGACCATCACTGTGCGTGGCGATATCGCCGAAGGTCTGCAACCGCCAGACGTATCGACGGCCATCACCCAGCAGTTGCAAGCGATCATGGCGAAGCTACCGAGCGGTTATCGCATCGAGCAGGCGGGCTCCATCGAGGAGTCGGGCAAGGCCATGGTCGCCATGTTGCCGCTGTTCCCGATCATGCTGGCCGTCACGCTGATCATCATCATCCTGCAGGTGCGTTCGATCTCCGCAATGATCATGGTCTTCCTGACCAGCCCGTTGGGGCTGATCGGTGTGGTGCCGACGCTGATCCTGTTCCAGCAGCCGTTCGGCATCAATGCATTGGTCGGCCTGATTGCGCTGTCCGGCATCCTCATGCGCAACACGCTGATTCTGATCGGGCAGATCCACCACAACGAACAGGCCGGTCTCGATCCGTTCCGCGCCGTGGTCGAGGCCACCGTGCAGCGTGCCCGCCCGGTAATCCTCACCGCATTGGCGGCGATTCTGGCGTTTATTCCGCTGACCCATTCGGTGTTCTGGGGAACGCTTGCCTACACCCTGATCGGCGGCACCCTGGCGGGAACCGTGCTGACCCTGGTGTTCCTGCCGGCCATGTACTCCATCTGGTTCCGGATCAAACCCGATAGCAGTAGCCGCTTCCTGGAGGCGCAGCCCGCATAAACAGGCGTCTGTGGCGGGCAGGCCCTGGCGCATTTTTTCATCTAAAGCGAGAGAAACTGCTATGTCGAATTCAAACGTTGTTCTGGTTACCGGCGTGTCATCGGGCATTGGCCGTGCCGCCGCGGAGCAATTTGTCAAACAGGGTTGCCGGGTATTTGGCAGCGTACGCAGCATTGCCAACGCCAGCCCATTGGCCGGTGTCGAGTTGGTCGAGATGGATGTGCGCGAGGAAACCTCTGTTCGTCTTGGCATCCAATCCATCATCGACCAGGCCAAGCGCATTGACGTGCTCGTCAATAACGCGGGTACGACCCTGATCGGCGCGGTGGAAGAAACCGCAGTCAGCGAGGCCGTGGCGCTGTTCGATAGCAATGTCTTCGGCATTCTGCGCATGGTCCAGGCGGTACTGCCGCACATGCGCGCGCAGCGTAGCGGACGGATCGTCAATGTCAGTTCGGTGCTCGGCTTTCTTCCCGCGCCGTATATGGGGCTTTATTCGGCTTCCAAGCATGCGGTGGAAGGGCTGTCGGAAACCCTGGATCACGAGGTGCGCAAGTTCGGTATTCGCGTTGCGCTGGTCGAGCCATCTTTCACCAAGACCAATCTGGACCTCAATGCGCCTCAGGCGGCCTTGAGAATTGCGGCATACGACAGCGAGCGGGCGACCGTCTCCCAGGCCATACAGATGAACGTGCACAAAGCGCCGGCGCCCGAAAGTGTCGCCGCGACCATCGTCGAAGCCGCCCTGGGCGGCTGGAAGATGCGCCACACGCCCAGTGGCGAGGCCACTTTGCTGAGAAGGCTGCGCCGCTTCATGCCGGCAGGCCCTGTCGATTCTGGCCTGCGCAAGACTTTCGGTATCGGCTGAAAGCGCGTTGGCTATCCCATCATCAGCGTTGCAGGATCGAGATATGGCAACCCATAAAGAGCACCCCGTAAGAATCGTAGTCACGGGCGTCGGAGTGGTCAGCCCGCTGGGCTGCGGCAGCGAGACGGTCTGGTCGCGCCTGCTGGCTGGGCAATCAGGCATCCGAGCGCTGCCTGACGAGCTTTCCGACGGTACTGGCTGTGCGGTGGGCGGGCAGGTGCCCACGCTGGAAGAAGATCAACAGGCCGGCTACGACCCGGAGCGATACGTCGCCGCCAAGGAACGCAAGAAGATGGATCGCTTTATCGAGTTTGCCCTCGCTGCCGCCCAGGAAGCCCTGGCGCAGGCGGCCTGGCAGCCGACAGACGAGCTGCAGCGCCAGCGCACTGCGACCATCATTGCCTCCGGGGTTGGCGGCTTCGGAGCCATTGCCGAGGCCGTGCGCATCACCGACGAACGCGGGCCGCGCCGGCTCTCGCCATTCACTGCGCCTTCGTTTCTCGCCAATATGGCGGCCGGGCATGTGTCGATCCGGCACGGCTTCAAGGGGCCGCTCGGCGCGCCGGTGACCGCCTGCGCGGCCGGTGCGCAAGCCATCGGCGATGCAGCGCGGCTGATCCGCAGCGGTGAGGCGGATATTGCCGTGTGCGGCGGGACCGAGGCGGCGATCCATCGCGTTACGCTCGGCAGCTTTGCCGCGGCGCGCGCCCTGTCCACAGGCTTCAACGACCACCCTCAGCAAGCGTCGCGCCCGTTCGACCGTTACCGGGACGGTTTCGTCATGGCCGAGGGCGCAGGCCTGTTGGTGATCGAGTCCCTGGAGCATGCGTTGGCCCGCGGCGCACAGCCACTGGCGGAGCTGGTCGGTTACGGCACCAGTGCTGATGCCTATCACCTCACTGCCGGCCCCGAGGATGGCAGCGGTGCGCGCCGTGCCATGGAGCAGGCGTTGCGTCAGGCCGGTGTTACTGCGGGTGAGGTGCAGCATATCAATGCCCATGCGACCTCCACCCACGTGGGCGACTGCGGCGAGCTGGCCGCCATTCGCGCGGTTTTTGGGACTGGCTCGGGCGTGGCGATCACCTCGAGCAAATCCAGCACCGGCCATCTACTGGGAGCTGCAGGTGGAGTTGAGGCCATCTTCACCGTCCTGGCGCTACGCGATCAGATCGTTCCGCCCACGCTGAACCTCATCAACCCTGATGAGGCGGCAAACGGCCTCGATCTGGTTGGCCTGCATGCGCGGCCAATGCCGATCCAGTACGCCCTGTCGAACGGCTTCGGTTTTGGCGGCGTCAATGCGAGCCTGCTGTTGCGCCGTTGGCAGCCTCTGTCATGAGTCTGCGGCTACGAGAAGACTCCCGCCGTGGCAGGCGCCAGAGGGAGATGTTGTGGGCGGCGAGCGATATATTCGCGGCGTTCGGCCACGACCTTGCCAACATGCAGATGATTGCAGAGTCCGCCGGCGTGACCAAGGCGACGCTTTATGCGCATTTCGGCGACAAGGCGCAGCTGTTTCGGGCCGTTATCGAGTACTGGATGGAGGAGCTGCCGGAGCCGTCGCTGCCAAGCGCGGTGAATGGCGAGTTATGCACCTGTTTGGACGCAGTCGCCCAGGCGCTGTTGCAGCAAAGCATGCATCCGGCATTTCTCGCACTCACGAACATTCTGCTGCGCTCTAACTGGGTGCCACAAAAGCGCTGGCGAAAGCGCTATCACCCGTATCAGGCCTACCTGGAAAAAGTGCTCGGCCAATCTGCCCGTTGCCGCGACCCTGGGCGCGGCGCTGGCCAATTCCTGCTGCTCGCGGTCGGTAACCTGGACCCCGGTACCAGCACGCCTACGGATCAGTCACGCATCGCCGCGGCGGTGGAGCTGTTTATCCAGGCTTACGCTTAAAACTTCCTCCGGTAAATGCAGCACGACGGCAGCAAGCCAGCCTTGCAAGACCTGGCCTCGCAAACCCTGCTCAATAGTGTTGCCGAGCAATACCCCGAAGAGTTTCGACGCCTAGCCGAACTGACCCGCGTCCTGCACGAAACCTCGCGGTTGATGTTCTACCAGAACATTAGAAAAGACTGAGGAACTGTCGGCTGACTGGCTGCGGGGCTATACAGCAAACAAACGGGTTTGACTGAATCCCCTTTTGCCTTGGAGATATTTCAGGCTACCGCCATGTGGTTTTGATGAGTGTCGCGGGATTTAAGGCTCAATAGCCTGACCAATACAGTTCTCAAAAACCTGTTCCATAGGCCCGAGGTTGCAGCTGTATGCCGCGATATTTGCGTAGAGCCACTGGTCTTCTTCAATCCCCCACCAACTGATTTCAAATCCAGCGTTCATGATCAGGTGCTCAAAAAGAATCCGTTGCGTACGACCATTACCATCACGGAACGGGTGTACGACGTTGAGCTCTGAATATGCCTCCGCAACCGAGACAATCAGGTCCGCACGATCTCTGCCCTCAAACCAGTCTGCCGCCGCCATCGTCTTGAAGATCTTGTCGGCTTCCTTTGCCATATATTCTGGTTGGCAGAAGCGGGTGTTTTGCTTTGCTATACCCACTGTCCGTAACTCTCCGGCCCATTCATACAGGTCCGAAAATAGGCAGTGATGGATTTTCTGCATATATCCCAGGTCATAAGGCGGAAGGCTGAAATCAAGACTTTCAGCTGCGAGCATCGATAGTTGGCGTTCAACCTCGCTCAAGGTTGCTTCGTCACGAATGCCGAGCTTGTTGCACAGGACAGTGGAGTCCGGGTAGCAATAGGAGTCTTGGCCGACGCCGTATTTGTCAGGCATTAGCGCCGGGGCTTAGCCAAAGCGTTCAGGATTTCATCACGAGAAGGCAGCTTGGAGTTGCTGTCTGCGAGAGATGTTTTGAAGCCTTCTAGGCGCAGGCTGGCCAGGTAGTTGGATTTGCGTGTCCGGGCTGCATAGGCTTTCTTTGCTTCAAAGCTGAGGGTGCCCATTGATGCTCACCTCTTGGTGCATGACTTGGCAGAGTGTAGCGCATCTCATGGACTCGCCAAACGGGATTGACGCCTTGCGCGCCAATCCCGTTTTACTTTCAAGCGCGCGATAGCGGCGGCGTGCGCGGCGGTACCAAACGCCTCGAGCCGGTGGACTCGAACGCGGCGGCGTAGCGCAGCAGGGCGGAATCGTCGTAGGCGCGGCCAGCGAAGGTCAGGCCTGCGGGCATGCCGATGTCGGCCATCACGCCCATCGGTACGGTGACGGTGGGCACGCCCAGGTGGCGGATGGCGAGGTTGCCGTTGGCCACCCAGACGCCGTTGCTCCAGGCGATATCGGCAGACGCGGGGTTGATGTCGGCGTCCGCCGGGCCGACGTCGGCGACGGTGGGGAACAGCACGGCGTCGAGGCCGAGGTTGTCCATCCAGTCTTCCAGGTCGAGCTTGCGGGTTTGCTCCAGGCCGCGCAGGCCATCGGGCAGGGTTTCGATCTGCTCCCAGGTCTTCAGGCCGCGCTTGGCCATGTTGACGTATTCGTCCATGCCAGCGGCCAGGTCGCCCTCGCGGTTGGGCAGGGTGCCGGGGTCGTGGGGGAAGATCTGCGGGCCGTCTACGTCGGCTAGTTTGTTCAGCTTGGGATCAGCGTTGGCGCGCAGGAAGTCGTCAAAGGCCCAGCCGCTCAGTTCCCACAGTTCATCGTGGAGAAAATCCGGGGTGACGATGCCGCGGTTGTACACGGTTGGCGCGCCGGGGCGGTCGCCCTCGCAGTTGGAGACCAGCGGGAAGTCCACTTCGATGACTTCGGCGCCGGCGGCTTCCAGTGCCTTACGCGCCTGCTCCCAGAGCGCAATGACTGATGGCCGAGTGTGGATGCGTTGGCCGGTTGGGCCGCCGATGCCTGGGTTGTCACTGGTGCCGGCGGCGGCGTCCTGGTTGATAAACATGCGCGGCACACCAAAGCGTTTGCCGGCCAGGGCATCGGCTTTGGCGGCAAGCTCGGCATAGGCGGCGGGGCGTACGTCGGAGGCTTTGGGGATCGGCACCCAGGGCTGCAGGCGCCACAGATCGCCACGGGTATCCGGGTCGTCGGCGACCACGATCTCGAGTATTTCCAGCAGATCGGCCATGGTCCGGGCGTAAGGCACCACCACGTCCATGGTTGGCGTCAGCGGCCAGTTGCCGCGCACCGAGATCACCCCGCGCGAGGGTGTGTAGGCGCACAGGCTGTTATTCGAGGCCGGGCCGCGGCCACTCGACCAGGTTTCCTCGGCCAGGCCGAAGGCGGCAAAGCTGGCGGCAGTGGCGGTACCGGCGCCGTTGGACGAACCCGAGGCGAAGGGCGCAGTGAGGTAGCCGGCGTTGTACGGGCTTTCCGCGCGGCCATAGACGCCGCGCTGCATGCCGCCGTTGGCCATGGGCGGCATATTGGTTTTGCCCAGACAGACGGCCCCGGCGCCGCGCAAGCGCTCTATGGTGAAGGCGTCGCGGTGGGCGACCAGGTCCTTGAAGGCCGGGCTGCCGGAGGCGGCGGTCAGGCCCTTGACCAGGTAGCTGTCCTTGGCGGTGTAGGGGATGCCATCGAGTGGGCCGAGGGTGGCACCGCGGGCGCGGCGCTCATCGGATGCCTGGGCTTCCTTGAGCGCATCGGGGTTACGTACCACCACGGCGTTGAGCCGGGTCGGCGTGTCGGCGCCATCGTAGGCACCGATGCGCGCGAAATAGGCCTGCACCAGTTCGACCGCTGTGGTCTGGCCGGCTTCGAGCGCGGCGCGCAGCTTGGCAATGGAAACCTCGGTTACCTCGATCATGCTGTCACCGTGGGTTGTTGAAGTGGGTTGTTCATATCGCTTCTCGTGACGCTGTTTTTGTAAGTGTTGAATGGGGTGCTGACTCTATTCAAGTTGGCTGTTACGCCCCGATTTGGCTTGTGTAGCGCGAGCGTATCGCGAATAAATTAGCTATGTCCCAATAGGATGTTGCATACCTGTAGGAGCGAATTTATTCGCGAAATTCGCGGCACAATCGCGAATAAATTCGCTCCTACAGGGGCGCGGTTATCTCAGGTTAGCTGCGGGCTGGAGTGGCGAGGCCTTTGATCACCGCCGGGCGCTCGACAAAGGCTTGCAAGACCCGCTGCACATTGCTGAACCGCTCGAACTCCACCAGCTCGCCGGCCTCGTAGAAACCCACCAGGTTTCTCACCCAGGGGAAGATGGCGATATCGGCGATGCTGTACGCATTGCCCATGATCCAGTCGCGGCCTTGCAGGCGTTGGTCGAGTACGCCGAGCAGGCGCTGGGTTTCGGCGACATAGCGGTCGCGCGGGCGTTTGTCCGGGTAGTCCTTGCCGGCGAACTTATGGAAGAAGCCAAGCTGGCCGAACATCGGGCCGATGCCGCCCATCTGCCACATCAGCCACTGGATGGTTTCATAGCGCGTCGCGGCATCCTGAGACAGTAGCTGGCCGGTTTTTTCCGCCAGGTAAATCAGAATCGCGCCGGACTCGAACAGCGCCAAGGGCACGCCGTCTGGACCGGCGGGGTCGAGAATGGCGGGAATCTTGTTGTTCGGGTTAAGCGAGAGGAATTCACTGCTGAGCTGGTCGTTGGTCTCGAAGCTGACCAGGTGCGGCTCATAGGGCAGGCCGATTTCTTCGAGCATGATCGAGACCTTGACGCCGTTGGGCGTGGGCAACGAATAGAGTTGCAGGCGCTCGGGGTGCTGGGCGGGCCATTTGTGGGTGATCGGGTGGGCGATAGGGTCTGACATACGCGCTCCGGATATGAGGGTGGCGAAAGGCGCAGGATAACGGTGATTGGTGGTTTGGTCAGGTGCCTGTGTGCTCGGCCAGCAATTCTTCCAGCCACTGCATAAAGGCCCGCACCCGCTGCGGCTGATGGCGACGCTGGGCGTAGAGCAGGCTGATCGGCATGGGCGGCGGCAGGTAATCCGTTAGCAGGCGGTGCAGTTGGCCGCTGGTCAGCAACTCGCTGACGCCGATCAGCGGCGCCTGAATAATCCCCAGGCCGCCCAGGCACGCGCCTTCGTAGGCATCGATGTTATTGACCGTGACGCTCCCCGCCATCGGAAGCTGGCGTAGGGTGTCGCCGTCCAGGTATTCGAAACCATCTGAGCGGCTGCCCAGCACCGGCACGTAATGAATCAGCCGATGCTGGGCCAGGTCCTCTAGGTTCTGGGGGGTGCCGTATTGCGCCAGGTAGGCGCTGCTGGCGCAGTTGACCATGGGCAGTTGGCCGAGCGGGCGCACGATCAGATTGGGCTCGTTGACTACACCGACGCGCAGCACGCAGTCGAAGCCTTCGCGCACCAGATCGACACGTCGGTCGCTGCTGCTGATCTCCAGCTCGATCGCGGGATGCTGCGCGGTAAATTCTCCCAGCCGAGGGGCAACCTGACGCCGTGCAATAGCGGTCGGCATGTCGATGCGCAGGCGACCGCTGAGCTGCGTGCCGTCCTGGCGGAACAGGTTCTCCAACTCGTCCATGTTGGCCAGGAGGTCCTTGCTGCGCTCATACAGCACCAGGCCGTCCTGGGTGGGGCGCACCTTGCGGGTGGTGCGGTGCAGCAGGCGGGTGCCGAGCAGGGTTTCCAGGCTCTGAACCTGTTGCGACACGCTCGACCTGGGTAAGCCCAGGTTATCGGCGGCCTGGGTAAAACTGGCCAGCTCGCTGACGCGGACGAAGGTGCGCAGCAGTTCCAGGGTGTTCATGGGCAGCAGCTCTACTGGATTGTTCGTGATTGACGATCAGTGTTTCCAATTTTTCTGGGTTTATCCAGCTTAAACCGAGCAATAACCTGTGCTCACTGATTGCAACCACGGCTAGTCACCGATTAGAGGGTACGCACATGACACGTAAAATCGCATTGATCACCGGCGCAAGCCGCGGCCTTGGACGTAATGCTGCATTGCATCTGGCGGCCCAGGGCATCGACATCATCGGCACGTATCACAGTCAGGCGGCTGATGCGCAAAGCCTGGCTAGCGAGGTCGAGCAGCTCGGCGCGCGTGCGCTGATGCTGCAACTGGATGTTGGCCAGAGCAGTAGCTTTGCTGCGTTTGCCACGGCAGTGGCGGCAGGCTTGCAGAGCACCTTTGGCCGCAGCGATTTTGATTTTCTGATCAACAACGCCGGTATCGGCATTCACGCCAGCTTTGCCGAAACCAGCGAGGCGCAGTTCGATCAGTTGGTGAATATTCAGCTCAAGGGGCCGTTCTTCCTCACTCAACAGTTACTGCCGCTGATCGCCGAGCAGGGTCGCATCGTCAATATCTCCACCGGCCTGGCACGCTTCAGCCTGCCAGGCTATGCCGCTTATGCAGCAATGAAGGGTGGTATTGAGGTGTGGACGCGCTACTTGGCCAAGGAGCTGGGGCCGCGCGGGATCAGCGTCAACGTGCTGGCTCCGGGCGCCATCGAGACCGACTTCGGTGGCGGTGTGGTGCGCGATAACAGCCAGGTCAACGCCTTTATCGCCGCCAATACGGCCTTGGGCCGGGTCGGCTTGCCGGATGATATCGGCGGGGCGATTGCCATGTTGCTGAGCGACGGTGGCCGCTGGATTACCGGACAGCGGATCGAGGCGTCTGGCGGTATGTTCCTTTAACAGGCCGTTGAAAAGCGTAGACGAGGCAGCCAGCGCAAGACAAAAACAGGCGAAAAAGCGGAGTTTACGAGTTGTAAATGAGCATTTTGAGCCTGTTTTTAACGCGGCGATGGCCACGCAGGTAGTTTTTCAACAGCCTGTTAAACGAGTGGTCAGGCGGACTGAGCATCAGCACTGGGCTCATCGACACTCACCACCTGGTTGCGGCCGTTGCGTTTGGCCGCATAGGTGCGCCTGTCGGCTGTACGCAGCAGATCGTCCAGGCTGGTGCCGTCATAGCCGAGGTTGGCCACACCTGCACTGAGGGACATCGCCACGCATTTTTCACCCAGTCGCAGGGGGCTGTCCTCTAGGCGCTGGCGTAGGTTTTCGGCAACTTCAATGGCCTGGGCAGGGGCGGTGTTGGGCAGCAGCACGGCAAACTCTTCGCCGCCCAGGCGGCAGAGCAGATCGGTAGTGCGCAGGCGTTCGCCCAGCACCTGAGCCAGGTGTTGCAGCGCCTGGTCACCGGCCTCGTGGCCATACTGGTCGTTGATCAGTTTGAAATGGTCGATGTCGATAAAGATCAGCGCCAGCGGCGCGGTATTTCGCTGGGCGTGAGCATGCTCGCGTTTGAACACTTCAGTCAGTTTCATGCGGTTGGCCAGGCCGGTAAGGCTGTCGGTGCTGGCCAGCTCCATTAGCCGCCGCTCGTTGTCCATGCGGCTGCGCTCGTAGATGTGCGAGAACAGCACCATCGCCAGGCTGGCCAGGACAACGTTGGACATGATCGAGAGATTGAGCAGGTGATTTTCGCCGGTAAAGCGGTAGTTGAACGCCAGCAGGCCAAGGGTAATGAACACAATGGCGACCCGCGAACCGGTACGCAGACCGAGCAGCAGGTAGCAGATGATGGGGATGGTCTGGATCCAGGCGAATATCGTGTAACTGGTCTTGGCCAGCAGCAACGCAATCATCATGACGCAGAAGAACGGCAGCAGGTAGACCAGCGTCCAAAAGCGCAGATGGGGCGTGCGCTCAACGATGCGCAGCAGCGCCACCGAGAAGCAGGCATAAATGCCTTCAAGCGCGGACAGCACCCAGATGCCGTGAAACAGGTTGAGAATGCCGAAGAATATGCCACCGGCCAGAGTGGTCCAGAGCAGTGCCTTGAGCACCATGCGCTTGTGGCGTTCGTTGGTTTCCAGTTGAGCTGGCATACCGCACCCTTTGAAAAAACTGCAGGTGAGGACAACAGACTGTCGAACCACACCGGACGTGGTGGCCATAAAGGCACATGGCTATTGTGCTTGTTCAGCAGGCCGACGCATAGAGCTTAGGGTCTGTTCCCGTTTCGTCGCTAGCTGCGTTGCCGCGAACGAAACGGGAACAGACCCGAGACGACACCGGCGCACGATGATCATGGGTTGGCCGGCAAACCGTCAGGCGATAGCGCACACAGGCTTTTACCTGGCAGGGTAGAAGCCGGTATGGTTCGCATCAGACAAGCCTCATTCCATCAGCGGAGAACCCCGATGAGCCTGTACGGTGATTACGATCCCCAAAACATCTTTGCCCTGATCATCCGGGGCGATGCGCCTTGCTACAAAATCTACGAAGACGACAACGTGCTGGCCTTTCTCGATCTGTTTCCGCAGTCGTTTGGTCATACGCTGGTGATCCACAAGCATGCTCAGGCGCGCAATATCCTCGAGATCGACACCGAGAGCCTGTGCCAGGTGATGGCGGTGGTGCAGCGCTTGACCGGCGTCCTGGTCGAGGAGCTGCAACCTGAAGGCGTGCAGGTCGCGCAGTTCAATGGCGCGCCCGCCGGGCAGACGGTGTTCCATCTGCACGTGCATATCGTGCCGCGGTTTGCCGAGCAGGGCCTGGGCGTGCATGCCAGCCAGAAAGCCGATCCAGCCGACCTCGAAGCGTTGCAGGCGCGCTTGCTCAAACGCTTACAGGCTTGAGCGAGCAGGCTTTAACCCACCTTAAATGCTGAATTCTTTGCGCCCATGGAGGGCTTTCATGCGATTGATCCATGCCTTATGGCCCGTGCTGTTGTTGGCCGGTTGTTCTTCGTTCAAGGCTGATCCCGAGGCCATCACCCAGGTGCCGGCCGATCGCGTGCTGGCTTACCAGGCGCCGGTGGCCGGTGGTGGCCAGGTGGTGGTCAACCGCGATCTGGGTATGCTCGGCGGTGGCTGCTATGTCGCCGTGCTGGTCGACCGTCAGGTCGCTGCGCGCATCGGCATCGGCGAAGAAGTGACTCTGCAAGTGCCGGCGGGCAAGCGGGTCGTCGGGATCGGCGTCGATGAAGCCGATGACACGCTCTGCGGTAAAGGCCGCCTGCGCAAGGAAATCGCCGTGCCGATCGTGTCCGGCCAGACCCAGCACGTGCGCATCGTCAGCCAGTCCCAGGGCGGCTTCAATCTGCGCCTCGAAGCCCCGTAAAAACCGCCCCCTCATGTTCTGCAACGCTTGAGGGGGAACACCTGCCGCGTTACCCCGTCTGAACCTGCACACCCCTGTGCGTGCCTGGAGAGACGGATGAAATTGCAGAACAAGGTGGCGTTGGTCACCGGTGGAACCCAAGGCATTGGACGCGGCATTGCGCTGCGTCTGGCCGACGAAGGCGCTGATGTCGTCATCAATGGCCGTGGTGAAGACGATGACAGCCGCGAGACGCTGAAACAGTTACTGGCGCAGGGGCGGCGCGCCTGTTTTATCGCCGCAGACCTGGCCCACGTAGCAGACTGCCAACGCCTGGTAGCAGAGACCATCGCGCAGATGGGCACGCTGGACATACTGGTCAATAACGCTGGGGTGCAGCAGCACGCCGCCTTTCTCGACGCAGAACAAGCCGATTACGACCGGGTGCTGGCGGTCAACTTGCGGGCGCCGTTTTTCGTCTCCCAGGCATTCGCCCGTTACCGGGTGGAGCAGGGTGGTGGCGGTTGCGTGATCAATAACAGCTCGGTACACGAGGAGCTGCCATTCCCCAATTTCAGCAGTTACTGCGCCAGCAAGGGCGGGCTGAAGATGCTCGCCCGCAACCTGGCGCTGGAGCTTGCGCCCCATGGTATCCGGGTCAACAACGTGGCGCCGGGGGCCATCGAGACGCCGATCAACCAGGCCCTGATGAACCGCCCCGAAACCCTGGCGCGACTGCTTGAGAACATCCCCGCCGGACGCTTGGGCCAGCCGCGCGATGTGGCTGGCGCCGTGGCCTTTCTGGCTTCGGCGGATGCCGAGTACATCACCGGTACCACGCTGGTCGTCGATGGAGGCCTGTTATGGCAGTACAGCGAACAATAAACGCCGAGACCCTGGTTGATCCCTTTAGCGATGCGTTGGCCGATGTCTGTCCGGCTGACACCCTGTCGCCAGCCGAGCGTTATCAGGAGCTGTTCGTTGCGGTGCAGACCCAGCGCGTTTTTGCCGACAGCAAAACCTTCGTTGACTGCGCCCCGCGCCAGTACCCCGAGCACATTCTGCAGGCTTACCGGGCCGAGCATCATGGGCCGGACTTCGACCTGGCGGCGTTCGTCGATGCGCACTTCAGTGTGTTCAGTTTCGCCGAGCGTGATTTTGATGCCGACCGCAGCGCCAGCCTCTGCGCGCACATCGACCGCCTCTGGCCGGTGCTGACCCGCCACCCCTGCGAGCACCCGCAGCGTTCCTCGCTGTTGCCGCTACCGTTCGACTACGTAGTGCCGGGCGGGCGCTTTACCGAGCTGTATTACTGGGACTCGTACTTCACCATGCTGGGCCTGGACGCCAGTGGCCAGTGCGAGCTGATGCGCCACATGGCCGATAATTTCGCCTACCTGATCGACACCTACGGGCATGTCCCCAATGGCAGCCGCACCTACTACCTGAGCCGCTCGCAGCCACCGGTATTCGCCTTGATGACCGACCTGTTCGAGGAGTGCGGGGTGCGCCGCGCCAGCGATTACCTGCCGCAGTTGCGTAAGGAACACGCGTTCTGGATGGACGGCGCAGATCATCTACCTGCCGGAGAAACTCATCGCCGTTGCGTGCGCCTGCCGTGCGGCAGCGTGCTCAATCGCTACTGGGACGACCGCGATACGCCGCGTGACGAAGCCTACCTCGAAGATGTGGAAACGGCCCATGCCTGCGCGCGGCCGCCGCACCATGTCTACCGCGACCTGCGTGCCGGTTGCGAATCCGGCTGGGACTTCAGCTCGCGTTGGCTGGATGATCCTCAGCAGCTGTCGAGCATCCGCACCACTCGCATCCTGCCGGTCGACCTCAACAGCTTTTTATACAAGCTGGAGCGGCAGATCGCCCGGCTCAGCGCGATCCGCGACGACCCGCAGTCGGCCGAAGCTTTCGACGCCCTGGCCGATGCCCGGCGCGTCGCCATCGACCGTTATCTGTGGAGCGCTGAGGCGGGTACCTACCTGGATTACGACTGGCAGCGCGCCAGCCCGCGTACCGCGCTGACCGCTGCCATGCTCACGCCGCTGTTCGTCGGCTTGGCCAGCCCGACCCAGGCCGACGGCGTGGCGACGGCGGTCAGCGAGCACTTGCTGATGCCCGGTGGCCTGGCGACCACCACCGTGGACGTCAGCGCGCAGCAATGGGACAAACCCAACGGCTGGGCGCCGTTGCAATGGATCGCCATCCGCGGCCTGCAGCATTACGGCCATGCGCAACTGGCTGAGGAGATCGAGCAGCGTTGGTTGTCCATCGTCGCCGAGCGCTTCGAGCAGGGCAGCAAGCTGGTCGAGAAGTATGTGCTGCAGGCGGGTGCCGAGCCTGCTGACGGGGGTGAGTACCCGCTGCAGGACGGCTTTGGCTGGACCAACGGGGTGACCCGACAACTCCTGCGCGAAGATCCCAAGCACCAGGCCAACCGTTGCCGGGCGGGCACTTGCAGCGTGCACGAGCAGCGCGTGGACGTTCAGCCTTCAGGCACATAAAGCCAAACGCCGCCTGCGTAGGAGCAAGGCGGCGTTTTACGCCAGCGCGGTCGAGGCCGTCGTGCGCAATGATCGGGACCATCAACGGCCCCATGGGAACACGCTAATTCCCGGCTGTCGCTTCGCGCGGCCCAGGCTACAACACTGAAGGCTATCGAGCTGTGTGTAGGAGGGGCTTTAGCCGCGAGCGTTTCTTACGCATGGGGCTGTACTCAGGTGTTTGCCTGCGCGTTGGCTTGTTGCACCTGCCAGGCCCAGGCAAACGCCAGCAAGCCGGCCAGGGCGGTGGCGGCGCCGATATAGCCGGTGATGGTCCAGCCGAAGCCGGCGCTGATCGCCAGGCCGCCCAACCATGGGCCTAGGGCATTGGCGATATTGAAGGCCGCATGGTTGGAGGCGGCGGCCAGGGTTTGCGCGCCTTGCGCCACGTCCATCAGGTGGGTCTGCAGCGCCGGGGCCAGGGCGACCATGGTGCCAACCATGAAAATCGCCGGCAGCAGGGTCCACAGGGAGTCGGCAGCCAGGGGGAACAGGCCCAGCACCAGGGCGCTCCACAGGAGAATCCAGGCCACCGCTTTGAAGCGCAGGCGGTCGAACAGCCAGCCGCCCGCGAGGTTACCGAGGATGCCGCCCAGGCCGAAGATCGCCAGGGCCACCGGAATCCAGCCGGGGTCGACGCGGGTGACTTGCAACAAGGTCGGCGCCATGTAGCTGAACACGCAGAACATGCCGGCAAAGCCTATCGAGCCGATCAGCAGCGCCAGCCACACCGGCGCGCGGTTGAAGGCGCGTAACTCGCCCAGCGGGCTGCTGCGCACCTCGCTGCGGTCGAGCGGCAGGAAGATCGCCACCATGGCCACGGTGCACAGGGCAATCAGGCCCACCAGGGCGAAGGCGTAGCGCCAGCTCAACGTCTGGCCGAGCCAGGTGGCCACCGGGTTACCGATCAGAATGGCGATCGACAACCCCATCAGCACCCGGCTGACGGCCTTGGCGCGCTTGTGTGGCGGGGCCATGGACGCCGCCACCAGCATGGCGACGCCAAAATAGGCGCCGTGGGGCAGGCCGGCGAGAAAGCGAAACAGCATCAGCCAGGGATAGTCGGACGCCAGGGCGCTGGCCACGTTGCCCAGAGCGAAGGTGCCCATCAGCATCAGCAGTAAAGGGCGTCGGCGCAGGCGAGCACCGAGCATGGCCAGAATCGGCGCGCCGACCACCACGCCGATGGCGTAGGCACTGATCACATGACCGACCTGGGGTTCGCTGATGCCCAGGTCGCGCGCCACTTCGGGCATCAGGCCCATGATGGCAAACTCGCCGGTGCCGATGGCGAAGCCGCCGAGGGCCAGAGCCAGTTCGATCAGCAGGATCGCCCGCGGCGTCAATCGGGGGCTGGTTGCAGCAGTCATCAGAGGCTCTCGGTGCGGCGAAGAAAGCCGCCGATTATCCCCCTTTCACAGGTCGGCGGGAAACCCGGTAGTCAGGTTTAGCGATAGCGCGCGAGTATTTCTTCGAATTCGCCGTCCTGGCTCATCTGCACCAACGCGCGCAGCAAGCGCATGGTTGGCACATCCGGCTCGTCACGCACGATGCAGGCCACCAGATCGGAAGCCAGCGCTTTGACTGGGTAGAGTTGCTGCGTAGGTGACTGGTGGCGATTGAACCAGGCCAACGTCATTGAGTTGCTGATGCCATAGCGTTGGCGTCCGGCCTTCAGCTTTTCCAGCACCAGCTCCTGGCTGCGGGCGTCTTCACGGCGCAACTGGCCACTGCTGAACAGTGCTTCGAGGGTCGGGTAGGTAAAGCCCAGTACGGTGCCGATGGTTTCGCCGTGCAACTGCGTTGGCTCCACAGCAACTGGCTGGTGCGCGACCAGCAGGTCGTGCTGAACCATAAAGGGCACGCTCCAGATGTACTGATGATGGGACTCGGTCAGCCAGGCCGGGTTGACGTAGCAACGCACGTCGATTTCACCGCGCACCAGCATCTGCTGCACGCGCAGGCGCGGAAGCACCAACAGCTCCGCCTGGCGCCCGACCTTTTGGGCAAGGCGCAGCTGCAGGTCGTAGAGGATGCCGGCAGTCGCTTGACCCTCGACGATTTGCATCATCGGCATGGCCCAGCTATCGCTGACGGAAAAACGCAGCGGTCGTTGTTCGTCAGCTGTTGCCTTGCCCACCAGAAGCAGGCAGGCAAAAACCAGGGAGTACCAGGTGAGGGGGCGTCGGGGCATGCCGGCTGCTCGCAAAGATCGCGCAGCCGACACTTAACCAGAAAGCCTGCGCGCTGGGTATCACCGTGCGCGTGTTCACACACCCTTGCTCAAGCAGTTAGCAATGGCACTGCCAAGCAGCGCCAGGCCCAGGTCGATTTCCTCGTCGCGAACGGTCAGCGGAGGTGCGATGCGGAACACCCCACCCATGCCCGGCAGTTGCACGATATTCATGCTCAGGCCCAGGCGCATGCACTCGCGGGTGATGGCCGCGCCCAGCTCCGAGGCGGGGTCCTTGGTCTGGCGGTCCTTGACGATTTCCATGCCCAGCAGCAGACCGCGGCCGCGCACATCGCCGATGCAGTCGAAGCGCTCTTGCAAGGCCAGCAGACCATTGCGCAGGCGCGCACCGGCTACATTGGCGCGTTCGACCAGGTTGTCGCGTTCCACCACTTCCAGCACCTTGAGGCCCACAGCCGCAGGCAGCGGGTCGGAGACATGGGTGGTGTAGAACAGAAAACCGCGCTCGTGGGCCTGCTCTTCGATGGCCGCCGAAGTCACCACCGCGGCCAGAGGCAGGCCGGCGCCAAGGGTTTTCGACAAGGTAAGAATGTCCGGCGTTACGCCCTCGCGTTCGCAGGCGAACATCATGCCGGTGCGGCCGATGCCGGTCTGCGCCTCGTCGAGGATCAGCAGCATGCCGCGCTCCTCGCACTTGGTTTTCAAGGCACGCATATAGCCGGCTGGCAGCTCGATGATGCCGCCGGAGCTGAGAATCGGCTCGGCAATAAAGGCGGCCAGGTTGCCGGTGGACTGCCGGTCGACCAGGTCGAAGGCGTAATCCAGCTCGGCTTGCCAGTCGAACTCGCCGTGGCGCTCGAAACGTGGCCGGTAGGGGAAGGGCGCCGGGATTGCCAGCGAGCCGACCGCCGCGGGGCCATAGCCCTTGCGCCCGGCGCTGTAGGTGGCCGAGGCGGCGTAGCCGGTCATGCCATGCCAGGACTGAGCGAAGCCGACGATTTCGAACTTGCCGGTGACCAGTTTGGCCATGCGAATGGCCGCTTCATTGGACTCGGCTCCGGTGCTCAGCAGCAGGCTGCGGTCCAGGCCGGCCGGGGTCTTTTCGGCGAGTTTGCTGGCCAGCTCGACCACCGGGCGGCTGAGCATGCCGCTGAACAGGTGGTCCAGGCGCTGAATGTGCTCGCTGACCACGGCACAGATGTCCGGGTGGCCGTGGCCGAGCAGGGCGCTCATCTGCCCCGAGGTGAAATCAAGAATCGGCCGGCTATCGGCGTCATAGACAAAGCTGCCCTGGGCGCGCTCGATGATCATCGGCTCGAAGCTGCCGCCATAGCGGATCAGGTGTTCACGCGCATTGCGCCAGAAGATGGGATCGTTATTGGCGGACATGGCGGGTGATTCCTGTGAGCGTTGACTGAGCTTGCAGTCTAGGGCTGCCTCAGGTTTTATTGGATCGAATAGTTCTTATATGAGTTATCAGGAGTGCTTATAGCGTGGGCCTGTCTCTGGATATCGATCTGTTGCGCAGTTTCGTGATGGTCGCGCAAACCCGCGCCTTGAGCCGCGCCGCTGCGCATATCGGGCGCACTCAGTCGGCCTTGAGCATGCAGATGCAGCGCCTTGAGCAGGTGCTCGACCAGCCGCTGCTGCAACGCACCGGTCGCGGTGTATTGCTCACCCCTCAGGGCGAACGCCTGCTGGTGCATGCCCAGCGCATCTTGCGCTGTCACGACGAGGCCCTGGCTGATCTCACGGGCAAGGGCCTGAGCGGCACCATCCGCTTCGGCTGCCCGGACGATTACGCCGCGGTGTTCCTGCCGCACTTGCTGCGCGGTTTCGCCCGCGAGCATCCGCAGGTGCTGGTGGAGGTGATCTGTGCACCCACTCCGCGCCTGCTTGAGCAGATCGAGGGGCATGCCGTGGACCTGGCGCTGATTTCCCTGGCCGACGCCGATGCCACGGACGTGATCCGCCGTGAACCGCTGGTCTGGGTCGGCTGCTCCGGCACTGATGCCGCGGCCTTTGAGCCTCTGCCTCTGGCGCTTTCGCACCTGGACACGCTTGACCACGTGGCGGCGCGGCAGTCGCTCGACAGCGTCGGCCGTGCCTATCGCGTGGCCTATGCCAGCAGCAGCCTCGCTGGCTTGACCGCGCTGGTACGCTCCGGCCAGGCAATTGCGGTGTTGACCCAGACTGCGGTACCGGCCGACCTGCAAATAGTGCCGGCCAGCGCCGGCTTACCGCCGCTACCGGCCGTGGGCATCAGCCTGCGCTTTGACCGGGAGCAGCCGAGTAGCCTGGTGGCGGCGTTCGCCCTGCATATTCGCCAGCAATTGCCAGCGCTGTAGCGTCTCCGAGCGGCATGGGCGAAAGGGTTTGGTTATGGCACACTCTGCTGCTTAAGAGGGATGTGCTCCTGCCTGGCGCCTGTGTCCCATCTGCTCCCGGACAGGCTGCCCGCGCCGCCCGGATAACTGTCTGCCCGTGTGGCATAGAACAAGAGGAATGACCGTGCACAACGTCGTCATCAGTGGCACCGGCCTGTACACCCCGGCCAACAGCATTTCCAACGATGAGCTGGTGGCGTCCTTCAATGCCTACGTGCAGCAGTTCAATGCCGAGAACGCCAGCGCCATCGAGCGTGGCGAGG
The DNA here is from genome assembly GCF_900110925.1 of Pseudomonas cuatrocienegasensis. Lineage (GTDB taxonomy): Bacteria > Pseudomonadota > Gammaproteobacteria > Pseudomonadales > Pseudomonadaceae > Aquipseudomonas > Aquipseudomonas cuatrocienegasensis. The sequence goes on from NZ_FOFP01000001.1 coordinate 44,653, forward strand.
TCGACGCGCTGACCGAGTCGAGCAGTGCCTTTATCGAAAAGGCTTCGGGTATCAAGAGCCGCTTCGTTATCGACAAGGCTGGCATCCTCGACCCGGCACGCATGGTTCCGCGTATCCCCGAGCGCAGCAACGAGCAGTGGGGCATCCTTTGCGAGATGGCCATTGGCGCGGCCCAGGATGCCCTGGCGCGAGCCGGCAAGACCGCCGCCGACATTGATGGGGTGATTGTCGCCTGCTCCAACCTGCAGCGCGCCTACCCGGCGGTGGCCATTGAAGTACAGGCCGCACTTGGCATCCAGGGCTTTGGCTACGACATGAACGTCGCCTGTTCTTCGGCAACCTTCGGTATCCAGGCTGCGGTCAACAGCGTGCAGCTCGGTCAGGCGCGGGCGATCCTGATGGTCAACCCGGAGATCTGCACCGGCCACCTGAACTTCCGTGACCGCGACAGCCACTTTATCTTCGGCGATGCCTGCACCGCCGTGATCATCGAGCGTGCCGACCAGGCCACCTCGGCGCAGCAGTTCGACGTGCTCGGCACCAAGCTGCTGACCCAGTTCAGCAACACCATCCGCAACAACTTCGGTTTCCTCAACCGCGCGGCGGAAGAGGGGATCGGCACCCGCGACAAGCTGTTCGTGCAGGAAGGTCGCAAGGTATTCAAGGACGTCTGTCCGATGGTTGCCGAACTGATTGCCGCGCACCTGCAGGAAAACGGCCTGGAAGTCGCCCAGGTCAAACGCTTCTGGCTGCACCAGGCCAACCTCAACATGAACCTGCTGATCGCCCGCAAACTGCTGGGCCGTGACGCCGAGCCCCATGAAGCGCCGGTGATCCTCGATACCTACGCCAACACCAGTTCGGCGGGTTCGGTGATTGCCCTGCACAAGAACCACGAAGACCTGCCCAGTGGCAGCATCGGCGTGCTGAGTTCCTTCGGTGCGGGTTATTCGATTGGCAGCGTGATCCTGCGCAAACGCTGAGATCGCTGTAGGGTGCGCCGTGCGTACCTGTTGATGCGGCTGTGGTGCGCATAGCGCACCCTACGGGAACGCCATGACGGATGCCGATCTGCTGAAGCGTCTTCTGGCCGGTGAGCAGAAGGCCTACCGTGAGCTGGTTACCACTTACCAGGGCGCCATGCGCGCGGTGGCGTTCGCCATTGTCGGCAGCCGTAACGCCGACGAAGTGGTGCAGGATGCCTGGCTGGCCGTGGTGCGTAGCCTCGATGGCTTCCAGGGTCGCGCCAGCCTCAAGACCTGGCTGCTGACCATCACTGCCAATACCGCCAAGACCCGTTTGCGCCACAACCGCCGTGAGGTGTTGATGGATGATCTGCCATCGCCTCACGGCAGCATCGACGATGCGCGCTTCGCCGAAGACGGCCACTGGTTGCTAGCCCCCCATGCCTGGCATCAGGACACCCCTGAGGCGCTGCTGACCGAGGCCGAGCTGCGCGATTGCCTGGAGCGGACGTTGGCCAGCCTGTCCGAGTTGCAAGGCAGCGTCTTGCAGCTACGTGAGCAACAGGGGCTGGAGCTTCAAGACATCTGTAATCTTTTGGACATCTCGCTCTCCAATGTCCGCGTGCTGCTGCATCGTGCACGTTTGAAGGTATTCGCCACGCTGGAGCACTTCGAGGAGACCGGCCAATGTTGACGTGCAAAGAGCTGGTCGCGCATTCCAGTGACTACCTGGATGGACAACTGAACCTGCGCGGCCGTCTGGCGGTGTGCGCGCACCTGGCCTTGTGCGGGCATTGCCGGCGCTTTATCCGCCAGATGCGCCTGAGTCAGGCGGTGCTGCGGCAGCTGGACAAACCCGTCAGCGCCGAGCTCGATGCGCTCGCCAGCCGCCTGGCCGAGACCCGCCGCGAGCTGCCCTGAGTCTTCTTGCAGGCATTGTCCCGCAACCCTTCCAGCGACTCTCCCCCGTAATGTCTGATGCTGTGTGCTTCAACGCGGCAGAAAATACTCACAGCGGCAACAATATCGAAGGCTTTATCAGCGGCGCCTTTCCGGTGCTGCACCGGCTGATCGAGGCCAGTCGCTGGCAGCGCCTGGTGCGCAGTTTTATCGCTGAGCACCAGGCGCGCACGCCGTATTTCTTGCAGATCAGCCAGGAGTTTCTCGCCTGGTTGCAGCAGGGCTATGTCGCCGAGGCCGGCGATCCGCCGTTTGTGCTGGAGCTGGCGCATTACGAGTGGGTCGAGCTGGCGCTGGATGTCAGCGAGGCCGAACCGGCTCTGCTGGAACTGGCCCAGCAGCATGGCCTGAGGGCCGATACGCAGTACTTCAACAACGCCCAGATCGTGCTGGATGACTGGCAACGTCAGGGCATCTGGTGTCCTTAAACCTTCGCTGTACCTGAATCACTGCGTCCAAGAATCGACTTGTGGGGGCCGCGCCCCGCGGCGAATGCCATAGGCAACGCCGAAATAACTGAATGGCTGCAATCGATTCGCCCTGAGGCGGGGCTCTTACGCCTGTAGGGTGGTTTATACCGGCGCTGCGTTATGGCCTGCATAAGGTTGCAACAGCCTATTGGGACAGAGCCTTTTTCAATCGTCTCCAGGACACCTTGGATGTGAGGGCCTTTTGATGTTTCGTTGCACGCCGCGTTGCCGCGAACGAAACATCAAAAGACCCTGCTAAGGCCCCTGCAGTGGGAGGGCGTCGTGATAGATGAGCGCCTTGAGAGTTGGCTCCTGCGCACCGCAGGAGCCCTGTTTTAGGTGCTTACTGTTGAGCCCATTTCAGGAAGGCGCTGCGGCTTTCCGGGGTCAGCAGGTTCCACATTTGTTGCAGAGTGGTCAGGGTTGCATCGTTGTGCGGCAGCGCAGCGGCCTGAGCCGGTGCGGGAGACAGTACTACTGGTTGGGTCGCTGCGCCGGAAGCTGTGCCCAGTGGTGCGACGGTAGTGGCTTGCGGGGCGACTTCCCTGGACCCCATCAGGGCGGCGAGTGCCGAGACGTTACGATTGCCGGCCTGTGCTTGCTGACGCTCACCAGTGCGGGTGTTCACGGCCCAGGCAGTGAATTCGTCCTCGAACTTCTTGGCTTCTGCCAGATTGTTCGGGCGGTCGAACTCCAGGCGCCAAAGATCACCGGCCTTGCCCTCGATATTGAAGATGGCAGTGCGGCCACGCACTACTTCATGGCTGATGCCGCCAGCGATGTCGAAACCATTCTTGTAAAAAGCCTGAATCTGGTAGGCGCCTGGTTGTAGTAGCAGTTGCTTGTCGTCCAGGCTATACGCGGCGTTGGCTGCGGAGTAGGGCTGGCCGTTGATACTGCGAATCTCCAACTCGCCGGGAACCACTACAGTCAGTACCTTGCTCTGCGGCTGCGGTGCGCCGGAATACAGTTGAACTTGTGGTTGCTGGGCACAGGCGGCCATCAGGCAGGCCATTGTGATAACGAACAAGCGGCGCATGGAAACTCCTAATTGCGAAGGCCCGCCGGTACTCGGCGGTTTGGTCGATTGCATTTCGAACACAAGAATAAGACTGATAAGTGTCAGTTAAATGACAAACCGGGCTGCCCCTCGCGGAGCAGCCCGGTTTGTTTTCATTCCAGTCCCTAGGGATTAGAAGTCGTAGCGCAGACCTACGGTGAGACCGGCCGCTTTTTCACCGGCTGCTCTGTTTACGTCGTTTTCGTCGATTGACTGGCCGCTTGGCGTGGCAGTGCGGGACTGCATCCATGGGGAGTAAGCAACGTTTTCGTCGTTGTCTACTACTGCGTAGTTGGCGTAGACGCGTACAGCTTTGTCCAGTTTGTGCTCGACACCCACTACCCACATGGTGGCGTCAGCATTTCTGGTGTCGCTGTCGTTGGTCATCCAGGTGGCTTTCAGTGCGGTGTTCTTGGCAATTGCGAACTCGCCACCCAGGCCGAAGACGTTGAAGGTGCCAGCATCACGCTGAGCACTGGTAGTATCGTCAACGCCGGTGAAATCGGTGGTTTGGTAGAAACCGACCAGTTTGAAGGTTTCGGTTAGCTTGTAGGCGGCAGCGGCGCGAATGGAGTCAGCCTCGCCACGCAGGGTATCTTCTTCTACCTGCTCGTAGGCCAGGGAGGCTTCCAGAGGACCACCGAGGTAGTTCAGCGACACGCTGAAGGCATCGCTATCTTCGTTGTTGGCAGCGCTATCGGTGATGTTGAGCGATTGGCCTTGGTACATCGAGTAGGCCGCTTTGACATTGAAGCCATTCAAGTCAGGCGTGGTGTACTGGATGGTGTTGTCATAACGCTCGTCAAGGCGGCCGGAAGTGACGCGAGCCAGGTTGTTCATGTCGCCGACCTGGTCACCGAACAGGTTGAACGGGCCACGAGCTACCTTGAACGGGCTGTCGAAACGACCGGCCTGAACAGCGCCGAAGTTGCCGCTCAGCCCGACAAAGGTGTCACGAGTGGCGAAGCTGGTGCCGCCGCTGGAGGAGCCGGTGGTGAAATTGATCTGCTGCTCGATCTGGAAGAAAGCTTTCAGGTCCGGGTTGATTTCATGGTCGCCCTTGAAACCCAGGCGGGAGGAGTTGCTCGACAGGTTGGTTTCGGAGTACTTGGCACCATCATCAAGGTAATCCACCGATACGTGCGCACGGCCATAGACGCTTACGTCTGCCATGGCCACAGCAGGTACCGACAGAGCAGCACCAACAGCAACCGCAATCAACTTCATCTTCATTGAAAAACTCCTTCGGTTATGAAACGCCGTCATCGCCTTTGGCATGACTTCATCTGTTTGGACGGAGGCGATTATGGAAGTCCCATATGACAGAAGGCTTGCTCCCGTGTGACATTTTAGAGTCAGGGGAACTTTTTCAGAATCAAGCAGTTGCATTGCATATAAGGCCCCGTTAGCGGGGGAGCGATCACCGCGGTAGGGCCGCGCGGGCGAACCTCATATGTTGATTGGCAAACTTAGAGTACGGCTTCGAGTTGTGGTGGCTCGCGTGCGACGGCATCATGTCTGGCCATTGTCAGGGCCTGTTCCATTTCGTTCGCGCAGCGCTGGAGCAGTCCCTCTCGGGAAATTTTCTTCGGAGCCCTGCCATGACCCTTCTGCTCGCAGATTCTCTGCGCTGCTTGCCGGCTACGAGCTGGGACGCGCTGTCGGCCACTGACCAACCCTTTCTACGTCACGCTTTTCTCAGTGCCCTGGAAGACAGCGGCAGCATCGGCGCTGGTACGGGCTGGCAGGCGGCCCATCAGGTGCTCTTGGGCGCAGACGGCAAGCCGCTGGCCGCACTGCCGGCCTATGTCAAACAGCATTCTTACGGCGAGTATGTGTTCGATCACGCCTGGGCCGATGCCTGTCACCGCGCAGGCATTGAGTACTACCCCAAGTTGCTGGGCGCGATTCCCTTCTCACCGGTCAGCGGGCCGCGCCTGCTGGGGGATCCGTTGGCGGCGGCGCAGTTGCTCGATGAACTGACCGCCAGCCTGGAGCCGCAGGGGCTGTCGAGTGTGCATGTGAACTTCACTGACCCGGCAGCCGATGCGTTGTTGCAGGGGCGCGAGGGTTGGCTGGAGCGCTACGGTTGCCAGTTTCACTGGCACAACCGCGGCTACCGGGATTTTCAGGATTTTCTTGAGGCCCTGAGTTCGCGCAAACGCAAACAGATGCGCAAGGAGCGCGAGCAGGTGGCCGGGCAGGGCATCGAGTTCGAGTGGCGCGAGGGCCATCAACTCACTGAGGCCGAGTGGGATTTTGTCTACCAGTGCTATGCCAACACCTACCAGGTGCGGCGACAGGCGCCGTACCTGACGCGGGCTTTTTTCAGCCTGCTGGCTGAGCGCATGCCCGAGTCAATCCGCGTGGTGCTGGCGCGCCAGGGCAGTCGGCCGGTGGCCATGGCGTTCAGCCTGATTGGTGGCGGTAGCCTGTACGGCCGCTATTGGGGCTGTTTGGCCGAGTTCGACCGGCTGCACTTCGAGACCTGTTTCTATCAGGGCATGGCCTACGCCATCGAGCAGGGTGTGCAGCGTTTCGATGCCGGCGCCCAGGGCGAGCACAAGTTGATCCGCGGTTTCGAGCCGCAGATCACTCGCTCCTGGCATTACCTCTGTCATCCCGGCCTGCGCGCCGCCGTGGCCGATTTTCTCGACCAGGAGCGCGCTGGCGTGCTCGCGTATGCCGAAGAGGCGCGCACCTTACTGCCGTATCGCCAGGCCTAAGTGTGCCCCTAAGTGGGCTCAGTCGACGCCGACAAAACCGCCGGTCTGGTGCTGCCACAGGCGCGCATAAAGGCCGCCGCGGGCGATCAGCTCGGCATGGCTGCCGGTTTCGACGATCTGCCCAGCGTCGATCACCACCAGGCGGTCCATGCGCGCGATGGTCGACAGGCGGTGGGCGATGGCGATCACCGTCTTGCCCTCCATCAGGCTGTCGAGGCTTTCCTGGATGGCCGCTTCGACCTCCGAGTCCAGCGCCGAGGTGGCCTCGTCGAGGATCAGGATCGGCGCGTTCTTCAGCAACACCCGGGCGATGGCGATGCGCTGGCGCTGGCCGCCGGACAGCTTGACGCCGCGCTCGCCGACCTGGGCATCCAGGCCATGGCCGCCCTGGCCGTCGTCAAGCAGCGGGATAAAGGCATCGGCGCGAGCCTTGCGGGCGGCTTCCAGCAGCTCGGCTTCACTGGCCTCGGGCCTGCCGTAGCGCAGGTTGTCGCGAATGCTGCGGTGCAGCAGAGCGGTGTCCTGGGTGACCACGCCGATCTGCGCGCGCAGGCTTTCCTGGGTGACCCGAGAGACGTCCTGATCATCGACGAGAATGCGCCCGCCTTGCAGGTCGTACAGGCGCAGCAGCAGGTTGACCAGGGTCGACTTGCCTGCCCCGGATGGGCCGACCAAACCGATCTTCTCGCCGGGTGCCACCTGCAAGTCCAGGTGGTCGATCACTCCGCCAGCTTTGCCGTAGTGGAACTGCACACCCTCGAAACGCACGCCACCCTGGCGCACCTGTAGCGGCTCGGCATCGTCACGGTCCTGCACCAGACGCGGCTGGACGATGGTCTGCATGCCGTCCTGCACGGTGCCGACGTTCTCGAAGATGCCGTTGACCACCCACATGATCCATTCGGCCATGCCGTTGATACGGATCACCAGGCCCACTGCCAGGGCGATGGCGCCGGTGCTGATCAGCTCCTGGTGCCACAGCCACAGCGCCAGCCCGGCGGTGCCGGCGATCAGCAGGCCATTGAGACAGGTGATGGTGAAGTCCAGGCTGGTGATGGTGCGGCCCTGCAGGCGGAAGCGCTCGAGCAGCGTTTGCATGGCGTCGCGGGTGTAGTTCTCTTCGACCTGGGTGTGGGCGAAGAGCTTGAGCGTGCTGACGTTGCTGTAGCCGTCGACCACCCGGCCCATGACCGCCGAGCGTGCGGCCGAGGCCGCAGCGGAGCGGTCCTTGATGCGTGGCACGAAGTACCAGAGCGTGGCGCAGTAGCCGATGATCCACAGCAGCAGCGGGATCACCAGGCGCAGGTCAGCGGCGGCGAACAGGTAGAGCGCGCTGCCGGCATACACGGTGACATGCCACAGCGCATCGACCACCTGCATGGCCGAGTCGCGCAGCGAAGGGCCGGTTTGCATGATGCGCTGGGCAATGCGCCCGGCGAAGTCATTCTGGAAAAACCCCAGGCTCTGCTTGAGCACGTAGCGGTGGTTCTGCCAGCGGATCAGGTTGGTCAGACCCGGGTTGATGGTCTGGTGCACCAGCAGGTTATGCAGACCGAACACCAGTGGGCGAATGAGCAGGGCGACCAGTGCCATCCACAGCAGCTCGCCGCTGTGCTGGCTGAAAAAGGCTGCGCTTGGCGTGGCCTGGGTCATGTCGATCAGGCGGCCAAGGAAGCTGAACAGCGCCACCTCGATCAGCGCGGCGAAGAAGCCGACCACGATCACCGCGAGCATCAGCGGCCAGATCTGCCGCAGGTAATAGGCATAAAAGCGCAGCAAGCCGGCGGGCGGGGCCACGTCCGGGCTGGGCTTGAATACGTCGATAAGGGCTTCGAAACGCTGGAACAGCATGGGGTTTCCTTGGGCTATGTCCCAAACAGTGTTGCACGGCGACGATGCTTTTGTGGGAGCTGCGCCCCGCGGCGAATGCCATGGGCAACGCCGAAATAACTGAATGGCTGCAATCGATTCGCCCCGAGGCGGGGCTCCTACGCATGTTCGCTAGTTCACTCTGGTGCTGCGTGATGGCTTGCACGGGATGCAACACGATTTAGGGATATAGCCTTTCCTGGCAACTGTAAGAGTCACCGCGTCTGCCGGTTTTGCAGCAGGCGCGGGTGGCGGTTCGCGCTGTTAGAGGCGCTTGGCGTCGATGATCAGCACCGGTTGCAGTGGCACGTTCTGCTGACCGGCGCGATTGCCGGTGGGCACCTGGGCGATCTTGTCGACCACGTCCATGCCGCGGGTCACCTTGCCGAATACTGCGTAACCGAAGTCACGCGAGCCGTGGTCGAGGAAGGCATTGTCTTTGTGGTTGATAAAGAACTGGCTGGTGGCCGAGTCACGCACCTGGGTGCGGGCCATGGCCAGGGTGCCGCGTACGTTATGCAGGCCATTGTCGGCTTCGTTCTTGATCGAGGCTTGGGTCTGCTTTTGCTGCAGGTCGGCATCGAAGCCGCCGCCTTGCACCATAAAGCCTGGAATTACCCGGTGGAACTGGGTGCCGGCGTAGAAGCCACTGTCCACATAGGTGAGAAAGTTCTTCACGCTGATCGGCGCCTTGTCGGCGTTCAGCTCGATTTCGATTTCGCCGAGGCTGGTGGTCAGCAGTACGCGCGGTTGTTCAGCAGCCATCAGGTGACTGGCCAGCAGCAGCGAGCAGGCAGTGAGCACGAGTTTTTTGAGCATGTCAGGGCATCCTTGGGGCGGGTTGGGCAGCACTGTCGACCTCTGCGAGAAAGGCCAGCAGGCTGCTGTTGAAGTGTTCGGGTTGATCCATCGGGGTGGCGTGGCGCGAGTCGTCGATCACCAGTAGGCGTGCGTTCGGCATCTCGGCGACATAGGCCGCCTTCTGCGCCACCGGGGTGTAGTCATGGTCGGCGCTGATAACCAGAGTAGGACAGGTGATACGGGCCAGGCGTTCCCGCACGCTCCAGCCGATGATGGCGTCGAGGCTGGCGAGGTAGGCACGCTTGTCGTTCTGCGGCCAGCGGGTTTCGATCTTGCGCCGCAGCTCGGCCTGCTCGGGCTTGGGAAACATCAACCGACCGAGGCCGCGGGCGATGGTATCGAGGCTCAGCACGCGGGACAGGGTCCAGCGCCGGGCGATCTCCAGGCAGTCGCGCAGGCTCTTGGGTTTGACCTCCGGGCCGCTGTTGACGATGGTCAGGCTGCGCAGCAGTTGGGGCTGGTCGACGCCCAGCTGGAAGCCGATCATGCCGCCCATGGACAGACCGACCAGGTGCACGGGCGGCAGCGCCAGGTGCTCGATCAGGGCCGTCACGTCGCTGGCAAAGCCGGCGATGCTGTAACGCTCGCGGGGTTTGTCGGAGCGCCCATGGCCGCGTATGTCGAGGGCGATGACACGGTAGTGGCGGGCCAGCGCCGGGATCTGGTACTCCCAATCGCGCACGCTCGAGCCCAGCCCATGCAGCAATAGCAGTGGCGTTCCCTGACCGTAGTCCTCGTAGTGCAGCTGGCAATCGTCCTGGTCGAAGTAGGGCATGGCGAGCGTCCTTGCAGGTTCAGGCGGGCGGTAGCGGCGCGGCGAAGGCCGCGCCCAGTGGGGCTTCATCGAAACGCTGGATCAGCTCGACGAGAATCTGCGTGGCCGGGCCGAGGGGTTTGTCCTTGTTCGCATAGAGAAAGAACGGCGGGTTGCGGGTACCGCCTTTTTCCAGGGGCAGGGGCTTGAGTAAGCCATCCTTGAGCTCGCGCTCGATCAGATGGCGCGGTAGCCAGGCAAACCCCAGGCCGTTGCTGACGAAAGTGGCGGCGGTGGCCAGGCTGCCGACTGTCCAGCGTTGCTCGGCGCCCAACCAACCCATATCGCGCGGTTGTTGCCGACCGGAGTCGCGAATCACCACCTGCATCTGGGTTTCCAGGTCCTGAAAGTTCAGGGTGCGTTGCAGGCGATGCAGGCTGTGGTCGGGATGGGCCACGGCGAGGAATTCCACCGGGTTCATCTCCGAGCCGAGAAAGCCGGGCAGCGAATACCCACTAATGGCCAGGTCGGCGACGCCCTCGCGCAGCACCTCCTCGACGCCGGACAGCACCTCCTCGCGCAAGCGCACGCGGCAGCCGCGGCTCTGTGGCATAAAGGCGGTCAGGGAGCGCACCAGACGGGCGTTGGGGTAGGCCGCATCCACCACCAGACGCACTTCGGCTTCCCAGCCTTGCTCCATGTGGTGGGCCAGGTCTTCGAGCTGGCTGGCCTGCTTGACCAGCTGGCGCGAGCGGCGCAGCAGCACGTCGCCAGCCTCGGTAAGCACAGCCTTGCGTCCGTCGATGCGCAGCAGCGGAACACCGAGTTGCTCCTGCATGCGCGCCACCGTGTAGCTCACCGATGATTGCGAACGATGCAATACCTCGGCAGCCTGAGCGAAGCCGCCCTGGTCGACAACGGCCTGCAGGGTGCGCCATTGATCGAGGGTAACGCGTGGCGCCTTCATGCTGATGCTCTCCTGTTGGTATTCGCGCAGGCGGGTGCACAGCTCGGCATTCTCGCCCTAAACTGGCAGCCCCTTTGGAGGCTGCCATATGAAAAAACTTGCCTGTGCACTGATCGCCCTGTTGCCCCTGAGCGCATTCGCTTACCCGATTGATGTGGAACGCCAGCTCAACGGCGCCGAGGTTTCGGTCTCCACCCAGGAGGTCGATCACAACATCGGTGCCGTGGTGCTCTACAACTACGGCCAGAGTCAGGCGCAATGCTCGGCAGTGTTTCGCAACGGCCCCGAAGCGCCACGCACCCGTAAGGTGACCCTGGAGCCGGGTGCCAGCAGTAACCTGACGATGAAATTCGCCCGCAGCATCATTCGTCTGCGTGTCGAGCTGACGTGCGGGATCTGACCGTCGAGACTAGTGTGTCGTTTCTAACAAATCAATACAGTCGATAAATAGCAGTGGTTTTTTACGCTTTTTAATCGGCCTGGCCAGACATACGCTGTGCCCATCGTTCTTACACACCTTATCGATGGAGTAACGGGCATGTCTCAGGTTCTGGTTATAGAAAGCAGCGCACGCACCCAGGGTTCGGTTTCCCGTCAACTGACCGGCGAATTCATCAGCCACTGGCAGGCTGCGCATCCGGCCGATACGGTGACGGTGCGCGACCTGGCCCGTGACCCGGTGCCGCATCTGGATGCCACCCTGCTCGGCGGCTGGATGACCCCGGCCGACCAGCAAAGCGAGGCCGAGCAAGCTGCATTGGCGCGCTCCAACCTGTTGACCGATGAGTTGCTGGCTGCCGATGTGCTGGTGCTGGCTGCCCCCATGTACAACTTCGGTATCCCCAGCACGCTCAAGGCCTGGCTCGACCATGTGCTGCGCGCCGGGGTGACCTTCAAATACAGCGAAACCGGCCCCCAGGGCCTGCTCAGCGGTAAGCGCGCCATCGTCCTCACTGCCCGTGGCGGCATCTACGCCGGCGGCAGCATGGATCATCAGGAACCCTATCTGCGCCAGGCACTGGCGTTTATTGGTATCCATGATGTGCGCTTCGTGCATGCCGAAGGCCTGAACCTGGGAGCCGAGTTTCTTGAGCGTGGTGTGGCCGGTGCCAAGGCGCAGCTCACTGAACTGGTCTGATCGACCCTAAGTCTCCTCCTGGCACCCGTGCTCCTGGGTGCACTGTTCCGGCCGTTGCTCTGTGCGCGGCCGGTTTTTTGCTTTTCTCGTAAGTTTGTGAGAGTGCTGGTTCATACCGGACTGGCAAATAAGTGTGCGTTGCCGATGACGTGGCTCTATCCATTACCGCGCTGTCTGGTCTGGCGGGTTTCGCCCCTTACGGGCGAGTCACTTTCTCTTGTTTGCCCAAGAGAAAGTAACCAAAGAGAAGGGCACCCCATCATCCGGCCCCGGCTGCGCCGGGGTTCCCTCCTTCCATCCCCGCTTCACGGGCACGCCGCCAAGGGCCATCCATGGCCCATCGCGGCTCTCGCGGCATCCATGCCGCTCAACCCCTTACGCGGCGATTCCACTCGGCCTCCTGAAGGGGACTTGGGCGTCGTCTGCACGATCGCGATTCAAGGGCAAAAGCAAAAAGCCAGACGCCGCTGTACTTGATCTTGTAGAAATCTTGCAAGCGCGCGACTGGGTCCCGTCAGGAGGCCGAGCGTAGGTGTTGCGTAGGGGGACGAGCCGCATGGATGCGGCGAGAGGCTTAAAGGGCCATGGATGGCCCTTGTAAGCCGGCCCCCGGAGCAGCACCAGAGCGAGGGAACCCTGGCGAAGCCAGGGCCGGATGTCGGGGTGCCCTTCTTTGGCACACCTTTCTTGGGCAAGCAAGAAAGGTGTGGCGCCCGTGAGGGGCGCAACCCAAACGTTCAGCACACGCGTTAATGGGCCATGCCAAGCCTTCGGTCGATACGCACACAAACTTGCCAGTCCGGTACCAATCCCAACATCGCCACAGGAATGCAAAGAACCTTTTTGGCGTCAGTCCCTAGATTGTTGAAATGCCAGCAACAGGCTAATGTCGCCGCCTCGCAACGAGGTGACCATGCGCTATCTGCTTTTTGTGACCCTGCTCTGGGCGTTTTCCTTCAGCCTGATCGGTGAATACCTGGCCGGCCAGGTGGACAGCTATTTCGCGGTGCTGACGCGGATCATCATCGCCGGCCTGCTGTTTCTGCCTCTCACGCGCTGGCGCGGTGTGGAACCGAGGTTTATCCGCGGCATGCTGGTGATTGGCGCGCTGCAGTTCGGCGTGACCTATGTGTGCCTGTACCTGAGTTTCAGCCTGCTGAGCGTGCCGGAGGTGCTGCTGTTCACCGTCCTCACGCCGCTGCACGTCACGCTGATCGAGGACACCATCAATCGGCGTTTCAACCCCTGGGCCTTGCTTGCCGCTCTGGTGGCGGTGGCCGGTGCGGTGATCATTCGCTACGACCAGGTGAGCGCCAACTTCCTGCTTGGCTTTTTACTGTTGCAGGTGGCCAACGCCACGTTCGCCGCAGGCCAGGTGTTCTACAAGCACCTGCTGGCCCGTCACCCGTCGCCCTTGGCCGATTATCAGCGCTTTGGCTATTTCTACCTCGGTGCCTTGCTGGTGGCGCTGCCGGCCTTCCTGGTGTTCGGCAACGCCGCGCGCATGCCGGAAACCGTCACCCAGTGGGGTGTGCTGGTGTGGTTGGGCATCGCGGCCTCTGGTCTGGGTCTTTACTGGTGGAACAAGGGCGCCAGCCTGGTTGATGGCGGCACCCTGGCGGTGATGAATAATGCACTGGTCCCGGCGGGGCTGCTGGTCAACCTGCTGTTGTGGAACCGTGATGCCGACCTGTTGCGCCTGGCGCTGGGCGGCAGCGTGATCATCGCCTCATTGGCTATTACGCGCCTGGGCCGGGCGCCGAAGGTGGTTGGGTGAATCCAGGATTATCCGGGCGGGGTGTCGCGCTTTCAGTGGGCGCTTCGGTGCTGTTTGCGCTGATGCCAGGCTATGTCCAGCAACTGGCGCCGCTCGACGGTGTGCAGGTGTTTGCCCAGCGGGTGCTCTGGTCGCTGCCGGCGGTGGCCCTGCTGGTGCTGCTCGGGCGGCAGTGGAGCGTGCTGGCTGGCGTGTTGCAACGCCTGCGCCGCGAGCCACTGCTGCTGGCCGCGCTGCCAGTGGCTGCCGTGTTGATTGGCATCCAGTGGGGCATATTTGTCTGGGCGCCGCTGGCCGGTTACATGCTGGATGTGTCGCTGGGCTATTTTCTTCTGCCCTTGGCCATGGTGTTGGCTGGGCGCGTGTTCTACGGCGAGCGTCTGCGCCCCTTGCAAGCGATTGCCGTGGCGTGTGCGCTGCTGGGTGTGGTGCACGAACTGTGGCAAACCCAGGCGTTCTCGTGGATCACCCTGGTCACGGCGCTTGGCTACCCACCGTATTTCATGCTGCGCCGTTGGATGCGCCTGGACGCCTTGTCCGGTTTCGCTCTGGAAATGTTGATGCTGACGCCGTTGGCGATCTGGCTGATTCTGGCTTACGGCCCACCAGCCCTGTTCAGCCAGGCGCCAGCGCTGTTGCTCTGGTTGCCGGGGCTGGGCCTGTTGGGGGCCCTGGCTTTCGCCGCGATGATGGCCTCCAGCCGCCTGCTGCCGATGGGCTTGTTCGGGATTCTCAGCTACGTTGAGCCGGTGTTGCTGTTCGCAGTGGCGCTGTTGTTTCTCGGCGAGCAGTTCGACCCGAGGCAGTGGCTGACGTATCTGCCGATCTGGCTGGCGGTATTTCTGGTGGGCTGGGACAGCACTCGCCTGCTGCTCAAACAGCGGCGTCAGGCCCTGCATTCCAGAGCTGTCGGCGCCTCACGCTGACAACGCTGTGTAGATTGCACGTAAAGAAATTCGGTCATTGCGCGGGAAACCGTTACGCTATGCAGCTGATTTCTGTTTCTTGTCGAGGTTACCCGCGTGTTTTCCGAATTTGCCCTGCACGAACGCCTGCTCAAAGCCGTGGCCGAGTTGAACTTTACCGTGCCCACGCCGGTGCAGGTGGCGGCTATTCCGCTGGCGCTGCAAGGCAAGGACCTGCGGGTTATCGCACAAACCGGTAGCGGCAAAACTGCCGCCTTTGTCCTGCCGATGCTCAACCGCCTGCTTGGCGATGGCGCATCCTCGCCGCGTATGAGCGTGCGCGCGATGATCATGCTGCCCACCCGCGAGCTGGCTCAGCAGACCCTCAAGGAAGTCGAGCGCTTCGCCCAGTTCACCTTCCTCAAGGCCGGCCTGATCACCGGTGGCGAAGACTTCAAGGTCCAGGCCGCTATGCTGCGCCGGGTTGATATCCTGATCGGCACCCCAGGGCGTCTGATCGAACACGCCAACGCCGGCAACCTGCTGCTCGATGAAGTGGAAGTGCTGGTGCTCGACGAAGCCGACCGCATGCTCGACATGGGCTTTGCCGAAGACGTGCAGCGTCTTTCCGAGCTGTGCAATGACACGCGCCAGACCCTGCTGTTTTCCGCCACCAGTGGCGGTGCAGGCCTGCGCGAAATGGTCACCAAGGTACTCAAGGACCCCGAGTACCTGCAGCTCAACCGCGTCAGCCAGCTCAACGAAGGCACCCGTCAGCAGATCATCACCGCTGACCACAACCACCACAAAGAGCGTCTGGTCGAGTGGCTGTTGAAGAACGAGACCTACGACAAGGCGATCATCTTCACCAACACCCGCGTCCAGGCCGACCGCTTGTACGGCAAGCTGGTGGCGCAGAACTTCAAGACCTTCGTGCTGCACGGCGAGAAGGATCAGAAGGATCGCAAGCTGGCCATCGACCGCCTCAAGCAGGGCGCGGTGAAGATTCTGGTAGCCACCGATGTGGCGGCACGCGGCCTGGATGTTGACGGCCTCGATCTGGTGATCAACTTCGACATGCCGCGTTCGGGCGACGAGTACGTGCACCGTATCGGTCGCACCGGTCGGGCCGGGGCCGAAGGTCTGGCGATCTCGCTGATTTGCCACACCGACTGGGCGCTGATGTCGAGCATCGAGCGCTACCTCAAGCAGCGTTTCGAGCGCCGCAATATCAAGGACCTCAAAGGCCTCTATCAGGGGCCGAAAAATCTCAAGGCCTCCGGCAAAGCAGCTGGGCCGAAGAAGAAAAAGGTCGATCCCAAGACCGGCAAGAAGCTGGTGAAAAAGCCGGCGGCTAAAGCCCCGAGCAAGCGCAACACACAGAATAAACCCAAGCCCGACGCGCCTGTGCTAGTCAGCCAGGACGGCCTGGCGCCGCTCAAGCGCCGCACGCCGGCTGCTGAGTAAGCGCCAAGGCGCTCAGGCTGATAGCAAAAAAAGGGGCCACGCGTGATGCGTGGCCCCTTTTTGTTTGGCGCTGTCCCGACGCTGCTTTTGTGGGAGCCGCGCCCCGCGGCGAATGCCATAGGTAACGCCGAAGTCACTGGATGGCTGCAATCGATTCGCCCCGAGGCGGGGCTCCTGCGCGTGTCGGCGGTTCACCTAGGTCCTGCGTGATGGCTTGTCCGGGGAGCGACACGATTTTGGGACATGGCTTTTTGTTGGCTCTGTCCCAAAACCGTGTTGCAACCTCAGTTTGTGTAGACGCGAAGGAGGCGCTTACACAAGTAGATTTGAGGCTGCCTTTTTGCTCAGCGCGGCACGATCAGGATCTTGCCTTCGCGCTCGCCGGCGGCGGCTGCGGCGACGGCTTCCTTGATCTGGCTGACGTCGTAGGTGGCGGCGATGCGCGTCTTCAACTTGCCGCTGGCGATCAGCTGGGTCAGCTCACCGAACACCTTCATCTGCTCGGCCGGGCTGGCATTGCGGAACCATTTGGCCAGCCAGAAGCCACGCAGGGTGACGTCGCGAAAAACGAACGAGGAGGGTGAAACCTGGCAGGGCTGGCGGCTCATCATGCCGTAGTTGACCAGGATGCCGCCGTCGCACAGGGCCGCGGCCAGGTGGTCGGTGGCTTCGCCGCCGACGGCGTCGATGCCCAGACGCACCGGCGCACCGTCGGTCGCCGCGCGTACGCGCTTGGCCAAATCCGGGCCGTCAACCAGCACCACGTCGCCGCCTTCAGCCTGCACGCCGGCCACGGCCGACTCACGGCGTACCACGTTGAGGGTCTTGAAGCCACGCAGCTTGGCCAGTTGAATCAGATAGCTGCCCACACCCGAGTTGGCGGCGTTCTGAATGACCCAGTCGCCTGGTTTGAGGTCGACGAATTCGCTGAGCAGCAGCGAGGCGGTTGGCGGGTTGACGGTCATCATCGCCAGTTGCTGCGGGTCGGCCTCCGGCAGCGGGATCAGTTGCTTGGCCTGGGCGTTGAGGTGGGTGACCCAGGTACCGCAGCCAACTGGCAGCAAAACCATCTGGCCGACTTTCAGGTTGCCGACATCAGCGCCGAGCGCTTCGACGCGGCCCACACCTTCGTTACCACCGACTGCAGGCAGCGGCGGCAGCATGCCGTATTCGCCGGTCAGGGTGAGCACATCGGAAGGGTTGATCGCGGCAGCCAGCACCTTGACGCGCACCTCACCGGCGGCAGGTTCTGGCAGGTGCAGGTCAACGGCTTCGATCACGTCCTGCGGGACCGGGCCACGGGTTTGGTATTGGGCCTTGAGCATCGGGGTTCTCCAGAGAAAGAGGGCGGTTCGGGACTGCAATGGGGTGGCAGTCTAGCCCCTGAGCGCCGCAACGCGTCGAATCCTGCATTATCGATCTCGGTGATTTTACCCTTAGGCGTCTACATCTTCTTCGGCGGCGTCCAGCTCACGCAGGCGTTGGTCATAGGCCTTGCAGCTGTCGGTCAGGGTGTCGGACGCGCTTTTGGGGTCCTGTTCGATCAGCTCCTGGCGTAGCTGGGCGGCGCGCTCGGGGTCATCCTGGGTAATGGCGTCGATTTTTTCGGCCAGCTCTTGCGCTTTGGCGGTGGCTTCCTCGGGCGTACAGGAGGCAAAGGCGTGCCCCTGGGCTAAAAGCAGGGCGGTAAAGGTCAGGGCGACGGGCAGTTTCATGGTCGGCTCTCCAGTCAAGCGGATGTCACCGGTTGATTGCCCTGGTCGCGGCAAAGTTCAGGGTTTTGCGCTCAGCGCACGCGGCTACGGCTTTTCACCGCCAGGTCCAAGGCCTTCTGCATATCCAGCCGGGCGGAATGACCGACGTCGGGGTTGTTCAGCTCGAAGTTGCGTTCTGACGGCAGGATCGGTGCGGTGAGGTCTTCGGCGTCGGTGGGTTCGAAGTCGTACTCTTCACCGATGGTCATGGCGCTGCGGCGCAGCAGCATGCGCAACTGGTCGGGGCGCAATTCAGGGTTGATCGACAGGATCGCCGCCATTACCCCGGCCACCAGCGGGGTGGCGTAGGAGGTGCCGCAGTGGGTCTCGACCTGCTCGTCGGGTTTCAGGGTGGAGGCGTGCACACAGGCCGCCGCGCTGATATCGACACGGGTGTCGCTGTTGGATGAGCTGCGTTTGACCACGTACGCGGGGTCATCGATGGCCACATCGTCGCGCTCGCTGCGCTGGTGGCTGCCGACCACGAACAACTGATCGGTGACGAACGAGGAGGGCAGGCGGTATTCGTCGGCGCCGGAGAACGAGGAGCCATTGCCGGCCGAGTTGACCACCAGCACGTCAGGGTGCTCGCGGCGCAGCCAGAGGAAGAATTCTTCGAGCAGTTCCTCGTAGCCGCTCATGGCCAGGCCGGAGCGCACGAGGGAATCGACTTCCTCGCCATCGACCTTGCGCGCGCCGACGCGGTGGATGCCCCAGCTCCAGTTGAGGATGCGCACGCCATCTTCGACCAGGTTGACCGAGGCGGCGATATTGGCGGTGATGCCCGCGTCCGAGTTGCGCTCCACAATCACCTCGAAGCCCGGTCCTGCACCGTCCAGGCCGCTGAGAAAGCCGGTGTTGCCGCCTTTGTCCCAGGCCGCCGCAAGCACACCGGTAACGGTGCTGCCATGGCCGTCAGGGCGCGTGGCGTCGCGGCCATAGACGCGGGTGTGGGGTTTGCCATTGCGGGTCTTGGCCGTGCCCAGGTACTGCTGAAAGTCAGCCGCATCGAAGTCCAGATCGCGCTCAATCACGCCAATGCGCACAGCGGTCGTGGGGATCGGTGCGTTCTTGGCCGGGATGCGCCGCTGGTAGTAATTGACCGCATCGAGAAAGCGGTTGGCCGCCCATTCATCGGCATTGGGGCGCAGACGTTGATCAGTGGAGGAAACTTCATTTTCTTCTGCCGAGGATTCCTCGATGACCACTGCATCGACGCCGACCTCGCTGCCCAGGCGCAGCACCAGCGCGTCACGCTCCATCAGGTTGTGCGCCGGTAAGCGCAGTTGATAGGTGTTGAGCGGGGCGATGGCGCCGACCACCTTGGCGCCGTATTTGTCCGCCAGCTGCTGGGCGACGACCGCGCCCTCGCTGTCCTCCTCGATGATCAGGCTGACCAGATCCACATAAGTGGTCAGCCCGTCCATGTTCTTTGCCACCTCTGCCGGGCCGGCTGCCAACACGTGGCTGCCCGCGAGTGACAGCCACACCGGGTTGCTCGGCGCACCGTTCTGCTCCAGCCACAGCGGGCCACTGCGTTGGGCCTTGCGCGATACCTCGACCTGCAGACGCTGACCATCTCGGCGCACAGCGCTGGCAGGTAGCGGTTTGCCATTGAGCAGCACCTCGACGGGAGCGTCAGTCAGGCCGCGCAGGTTCAGGCAGAACTGCTGCGCATCCGGTGCCAGCAGGTCGCCGCAGCGTGCCAGGTGGGCAACGCGCAGAGGCTCGGCGGCATTGGCCCACAGGGACAAACCGAGCAGAACCGGGGCAAACAGGGGCGCAGCACGCATGGAACTACCTCTTGAAAATGGAGATGCAGGTCTGCTCAGACTCAGCGTCAGGTGCGGGGTTCAGGCTTGGAAATGAAGCCGAACCTTAGCCGTCCGGGGGCAGTCCGACAGAGTACAGGGTTGCGCTATTGAGCGCCGCCAAGCCGGCAAGCCGACTGAACCGATCACAGGAGAACAGCATGACGACTTACAACTGGGATTTGATCGAACGCCTGTTGCATGAAGTACAAAACGGTGCAGGCAAGCCCTTCGCTCCCCGCATTCATGCCGAAGAGCTGGCCCATGAGCAGCAGCAAGCCGGTGACGCCGTGGGCAGCCTGGACGCGCTCAAGGCCCTTGCCGCGCACTATGAAGCGCAGCTGCTGCACGATGGTTTTATTGCGCCACGTCCTGAGGAAGAAGGCGGCAATGGTGAGAACTTCGTACTCACCGCCCGTGGTCTGCAATTGCTGAGCATGATCGACAGCGCCATCCCCGGCGAGTCACACCCGCGTGAACTGCTCAATGCCAAGGGCGATAGCGCGCTGCAGCCTGAGGTGTTTGATGAAATCGCGCGCACGGCCAATGTGACCTGAGGCCTGTGGTCTATTGCCATTTCGTTCGCGGCAACGCGCTTCACGACGAATTCTCAACAGACCCTGAGGTGCAGCCATATCGCCCACCGACTATGCTGCGTGTCGATCAACGGTGGGGGTGGCATGAGAGCAGTGTGGGTAGCGGTCGTAGCATGTTTCAGCCTGGGGGCGCTTGCCGAACCCCTGCGTTTGGGGTTTGGTACCCATAAACCGCCTTATATATTCGAGGGTCAGGCACGCGGTCTGGAGTACGACATCGTCGTTGCGGCCGCAGCCGCTGCGGGATTTCAGGTGCAGGTGCATTATCTGCCGATGGAGCGTTTGCACTTGCTGTTGCGCCGAGGTGAGATCGATGCAATTGCGCCGACCAACACGCTCAGTGGTGTCCCCGCGTATTACTCGGTCCCCCACCTGACCTACCAGAATGAAGCAGTCGCATTGGCCAGCCGTGGGTTGAAGATTGACAGCATTGCCGATCTTGGACAGTACTCGGTAAGCGCCTTCCAGCGTGCTCGCTACCTGCTTGGTCCGGCGTTCCAAACCATGGCGGAGAGTAACCCCGCCTACCGTGAGGAGGCTCAGCAGATCGCCCGCAATCGCCTGCTTTACAGTGGTCGCATCGATGTCGTGATTGGTGACAGGCGCATCCTGCGCTACTTCAACCACGAAGTGTATGAGCAGGTTGATGTCAGCCAGCCGCTGACTTGGTATCCCTTATTTGAACCGACCCACTATCAGGTGGGCTTTCGCTCGCGTGAGCAGCGTGACCGCTTCGATCAAGGGCTTGCGCAGATTCGCGCCAATGGTGAATACGCGGCCATTGAACAGCGTTATGCGCTCTATTAGGAACCTGTTGATATTTCGTTCTCTGCAACGCCGTTGCGCTGGGTCCCTCTGACATTTCAGGTAATGGTCAAAGGGCTGTAGCCCGCTCCAGGCTGTAGCACACTGCTCGGATGCCGCGCGCATGGCCGTGCGGTACCTGTTTACAGCGAGGAGATCTTCCCATGCCAATGCGCATAGCCCCCACCCTGGCCGTCGCGGCTGTATTGACAGCCCCCTGGGCCCATGCCGAAACCGTTGAGTACCCAAGCGAGCAGGGCACCTTGCAAGTCACTGCGCTGATCGATGGTTTGCAGAATCCCTGGGGGATGGCCTTTCTGCCGGATGATCAGGGGCTGTTGCTGACCGAGCGAACCGGGCAGTTGCGCGTTGCACGCCTGGATGGTCGTCTTTCCGATCCTCTGGCTGGCGTGCCCGAGGTTTACGCCAATAGCCAGGGTGGCTTGCTCGATGTGGTGTTGTCGCCGGATTTCGCCACTGATCGTCTGGTCTATCTCTCTTACGCCGAGGCCGGGGAGCAGGCGCGTGCCGGTACGGCTGTTGGCCGGGGTAGGTTGTCAGCCGACCTGAGCAGTCTGGAAAACTTCGAGGTGATTTTCCGCCAGCAGCCCAAGTTGTCCACGGGCGCGCACTTTGGCTCGCGCCTGGTATTCGACCGTGAGGGTTACCTGTTTATCGCCCTGGGTGAGAACAACCAGCGCTCCACGTCTCAGGATCTCGACAAACTGCAGGGCAAGGTGGTGCGCCTGCATCCCGACGGTCGCATTCCCGAGGACAACCCCTTTGTCGATCAGGCCAGCGCACGTCCGGAGATCTGGTCCTACGGCCACCGCAACCAGCAGGGTGCGGCGCTCAACCCCTGGACCGGTCAGTTGTGGACCCACGAACACGGCCCGCGCGGCGGCGATGAAATCAATATCCCGCAGGCGGGCAAGAATTACGGCTGGCCCCTGGCGACCCACGGCATCAACTACTCGATGATGGCGATCCCTGAGGCGCTGGGGGAAACCGTGGAAGGCACCGAGCCGCCCCACCATGTCTGGGCCAAATCCCCGGCGATCAGCGGCATGGCCTTCTACAATGCCGAGCGCTATCCGGTCTGGCAGCACAACCTATTTATTGGCGCGCTGGCTGGGCAGTCGCTGATTCGCCTGCAGCTTGAGGGCGACAAGGTGGTGCATGAGGAGCGCTTGCTGGAAGACCTTGATGTGCGCGTGCGCGACGTACGCCAGGGGCCAGACGGTTACCTGTATGTACTCACCGATGCATCCAATGGCCAGTTGTTGCGCATCGGCCTGCAGACGCGTTGAACTGAGCGCTGTTCGCCTTACTGCACGGCCGGCTCAAGCGGGTCGTGCTGTGCGGCAACCATTTCCGTGTCCAGGGGTGAGCTGCTGACACTGAAGTCGCTGATCTCGATAATCCCGCTGCCCTGGCCGAGCAAGTGGAAAGAGAACGCCTTGCGCGTATCGATATTGTCGAAGTCGAAGCTGATGGTCAGCGTTTCGCCTTCGGCCAGGTCCGGCAAGGTGGGGATTGGCAGCCGCACCTCGCGGTCGTATTCCTTGGTCTTGAGTTCCAGTCGGGCGCCTTGTGCACCCAGTTGCAGGGCGCGCACCTGCAAGGTCACGCGGGTGCGGGTGCCCTTGGGTAGCTCCAGATATTGCGCGCCGACCAGATTATCAGCCCAGTCATCGGCCTGATGGCTCTGCAGCAGGATGCGTTCATTGCTGGCGAACTGAAAATGCTGGCCAGCCAGGTTGTCCTGCAAGGATTGATCGAGCAGACCCGCGCGCTGGCTGACCAGGCGCGCCTCACGCCCGGTGACGCGTTCCAGATAACGTGCGCTCGGTGCGATGAAACCGTCGCTGGCGTAGCGTCGGCAAACACGCTGGAAATCACATTCGGTAAATGTGCCGTGGCCATCGTGCTGACGCAGCAAACCGTTGGTGTAGGACATCATCGCGCGCCCGCTGGCGTAGTTGCGCAGCAATGAGCGTCCGGCAATGGCGTCGGGTAGGGGCAGGGCAAAGTAGTCGAGTACCGAGGCGGTCAGGTCGATGTGGCCATAAACCCCGTCCTTGAGTGCAGGTAACTGCGCCTGCTCCGGGGCCAGCAGTAGATTGAAGCCCCAGGCCGAGGCCAGGCGTACGTCATCCAGGCCGTGGGATTCGTCGGAGGTGACCAGTACCAGGGTGTCATCCAGCACGCCCTGCTGCGCGAGAGCATCGAGAAAATCGCCCAGGGCATCGTCCAGATACGCGACTGCCGCCTGCTTGGCGCTGGGATAGCGATCCAGGTAATCGGCCGGTGCCGAATAGGGCTGGTGGGTGCCAACGGTCAGTAGCGTGAGCATCCAGGGGGCCTTTTGCTCACGTAGCTGACCGACATACTTCAGCGCGCCCTCAAAAAACGCTTTGTCATCCATACCCCAGGAAAAATCCACATAGGGCGTATTGCGGAACCACTCGCGGCCCCGAGTGTGCTCGAAGCCCATGCGCGGCATGATCTGATCTTTGGCCATGAAACGCAGCCCAGCGCCCTGCAGGAAGTGCGTGCTGAAGCCGTTTTCGCGCAGCTGTGCAGGCAAGCACTGTGCTGCGCGCAGCGGGTTGTTGAGCAGCTCCAGCCCCTTTGGCGTGCCTGAGTCGAGCTTGTTGTAATCACCACAGAGCATCGCGTACAGCCCACGGATCGTCTGGTGGCCGTGCAAGACGTAATCCGCGGTGAGCATGCCGCGCTCGGCCCACTGGCTCAGGCGCGGCATACTCGTATCATCAGGGGGGCTGCCAATGGCCGCTTGCGCCGCTTCGATATAGGCGCCGGTGACGCCTTCCAGGGTAATGATCAGCAGGTTGCGCGCTTGCCCAGGGTTGGCCAGCAGTGGCGAACCATTCAGGTCCAGGGTGGTAAACGCACTGATATCCGGCGCGCTGTTCGGGTTATCGCCGGCCAGCCAGTCGCGCAGCTGCATCTGGCCACTGCTGAGGCTCTCGGCCAGCAACTTGTGTGGCAGGTTGAATTGCTGCCATTGCTCAGCGGCGCTTGGGCTCTGGTACTGGTACAGCGCATGGGCACCCAGCAGCGCTCCGGGCGCCAGCATCCAGGTCCAGGCCAGGGGGCGTTTTGGCAGGCTCTGCTGAACCCTGCGTACGGTCAGATAGAGGCCCAGCAGCGCGACCATGGCCACGGCCAGCCAGGGTTGGCTGAGGCCACCTTCCTGAGTCGAATGGCTGACGAACTGTGGGTCGGCGAGGTACTG
Source organism: Pseudomonas cuatrocienegasensis (assembly GCF_900110925.1). GTDB lineage: Bacteria > Pseudomonadota > Gammaproteobacteria > Pseudomonadales > Pseudomonadaceae > Aquipseudomonas > Aquipseudomonas cuatrocienegasensis. The sequence goes on from NZ_FOFP01000001.1 coordinate 68,799, forward strand.
CAGGTCGCCGGGCTCTGGCATGCGCCCGACCGCCGCGACCAGTTCGGCCGTACCGAGCGTGAAAAGGCACCACGTCAGGCTGAGTACGATGCCGAGCAGCAAGCGGCGCTGGTGGACGGCCAGGACGAGCAGGCCGCCGATGGCAAGATCCGACAGGTAACCGTAGGGGTGCGACCAGCCCAACTGGTATCGAGCGACCAGGGGCAACAATAGAAACAGGGTGCACAAAAGCACCAGGGCAGTGGCGGGGGTATGCAGCCAGCGGCCAACAGAACGCACGCAAACTCCTCAGGCAGTTGCCATTTTTCATCAACGGCTATGCCGGACCAGCCGCGCAATGCGGTGTCACGATTCTGAAACAAATGCGTGCTAAGGGCTAGCGCCCGTAACGGGATTCAGGCGGGAATATGCGAGAGGATGCTTCGAGGAGGGTGGAGCGACGCCCTGACGAGTCGGCAAGGCGCTTGAGACGTTACTTCTTGCCGATGGTGATCTGCTTGCTGGTGCCGTAGACCTGGCCGCTGACGCCTTTGGCGATCTGCTGGATTTCACCACCGGACTTCAAGAACGCTGCTATTTGCGCGTCGATCGAGGCACTGGTTTCGACCGCCGGAGCGGGCTTGGATTTGCTGGTGGATGCTTTGACGCGCATGAGGGCCATTTTAACCTATCAAAAAAATTAAGGTGGCCGGTCATTGTACTGCAAAAGCTTGACAAAGGCTTGAAAAATAACGCCCGGAGTTGTGGTGGCTGCGCTAGAGGCATTCGGGGCTCCCCTGTACAGGCCGCTACGCGTGTTTCGCCCCGGACGCCCCGGTGCAACTGCGCTAGAATGCCGGCCTGGCTCTCAAGGTAAGGCACCATGGCTGTAATCGGACGCATGAACAGTTTGCAGGTCGTAAAACATACCGATTTCGGTCTGTATCTGGACGGTGGCGCGGATGGCGAAATTCTGCTGCCCAAGCGCTACATCCCCAAGGATATACCGAGTGAGGTCGAAGACTGGCTGAACGTCTTTATCTACCTAGATAGCGACGACAAACTGATCGCCACCACCGAAACCCCCAAGGTCCAGGTGGGTGGTTTCGCCAGCCTCAAGGTGGTCGACATCAACCGCGTCGGGTTATTTCTCGACTGGGGCCTGCCCAAGGACCTCTTGTTGCCACATTCCGAAGAAAAGCGCCCGCTGCAAGTCGGCGATTACTGCGTGGTGCATGTATTCCTCGACAAACGCAGCAAGCGCATCACTGCCACGGCTCGCCTGGATCGCTACCTGGATCAAGTGCCCGCCACTTATAAAGTGGGTCAGGAAGTTGACCTGCTGATAGCCGACGCCACTGATATGGGCTTCAAAGCCATCATCAATGGCAAGCACTGGGGGCTGATCCACAAGAACGAGCTGTTCAAGTTCGTGCGCAGTGGCATGCGTGAGCAGGGATTTATCAAGCAATTGCGCGATGACGGCAAGATCAGCCTCAGCCTGCAAGCCGTCGGCCAGGACGCGGCCGGCAGTCTGGGCGAACAGATCCTCGCCAAGCTGCGCGAGCAGGGCGGGACGCTGCCGCTCAATGACAAAAGTTCACCGGAAGCGATCAGCGCGTTGTTTCGTGTGAGCAAGGGCAACTTCAAGAAAGCCATCGGCGGCCTCTACAAGCAGGGCCAGATCGTGATTCACGAAGACCATATCGAGCTGGCCAAGCACTGACCCACGGCCGGCACTTGAATGCTGACCCAGCTCCTGTAAATAATGTCGCGCCCGGCCAATACCGGGCCAGGCCGGCATAGCTCAGTAGGTAGAGCAGCGCATTCGTAATGCGAAGGTCGGGGGTTCGACTCCTCTTGCCGGCACCATACACATCAAAGGGTTAGCTTCGGCTAGCCCTTTTTCGTTTCTGCAGCACCGTTCAACTGCCTAGCTGGTAGAAGGTGTAGCCGAGCATGGCGAAGGCGAAGAGAAATACCCCATAGACGGGCCAGAGTTCGCTTTGGCGAATATCGTCTCGGGCTTCAAGTATGTCTTGAGTCTGACGCTGGACACTGGAGGGCGGCGTTACCGTTTTAGCGGAGTTATCGTCCGTTAGTTCTGCGGTTGGACCCGCGGATGAAGCGCTTTGCACTTTTATGCCAAGACTGAAATTGTCCCACGCAGGTTTTTTGCCTTTTGCGTGCAATTCGTCCGTGGAGAATTTCCGATCTTCCATTTTGATGTTGCGTCCTGGCAATTGGCTATCATTTGCGGTCGCTATCCTACCTCAAGCAGGGAAAAAGGCTAGATGGGCACCGGGCCGGTTTGCAGGATTGCGTCGCTAGGGCTTTGACTGCACTTAGCCGGTAGCGTTCCTCAATGCTGCAGTGCGAAGCCGGTGCTGCTCGTTCTTATCTATAGAGGAATCTCAGGCGTGCAGCCTGCACTGCCTAAATCGCACGATCATGCAAAATGCAGCAGGCAATCCGCCATCAGGAGGGCTGTAGGCCACGGTTTATAGGTGTTTGAGTTTTTTGCAAGGCTGGCATGGGCCGTGCAATTACCTAAGCACACCAGTAGGTCACTACAATAAGGAGCCTCCCATGCTGATCGCCGTGAAGGAATTGTTTGAAGCGTTTCCCTCCTATGATGTTGCCATTGAGCCGCGTCCGGATGGCCGTTTGCTGCTGACCTTGCGTCAGGCTGACGAGGTGACGTTGCGCAAGGTTATCGACCGGGCAACGGTCTGCTGCCAGACTCAAGTACGCTGCCTGGTGGGTGATGTACTGCGCGATCTCAAGCTGGCTTCGGGTGACGTGGCCTGGGCCGAGGATAGTCGTCAATGGCTGCGCGGCGACTTGCCGACTTTCACCGGCCAGCCTGTGACTCAGACCGTCGCCAAGACCCTGGTCGCGCGTCGCAAGCTTACTCAAGCAGCTCGCACAGCGGCCTGAAAGCCTGACAGCCTCCATTGAATCTATAAGGGGCTGCGGTGCCTAATGCCCGTATGCCTTATTTGGAGGTTGTCTCATGTTTTCGATCATGCGCGTGGCGCTGTATGCGATGAGCTTCAGCGTGGCAGTGCTCTCTCCTGTCACGCTGGCACAGCCGGAATCTTCGGTTGCGCCGCCGACTCTGCGAGTCATCCCCAAGACATACGTGAGTCCTGGTGCCAGCGGCAGTATCGATAGCTCGCAGCAGTCTCAACAGTACAATCTTTACAATGGGCAGCGCCTGCCCAATGCAGTACGCCGTGAGGACAGTTATTCGGGGAGTCAGCGCATCGAGACGCGTGGCGGCTTGCGCCAGAGCATCGAGTACCCGAACGGCCAGCGTATAGAGTTCAGTCCAGGCAGCAGCACTGAACAGCGTCAGTCACGCTGACGCTGCAAGCACTCTTGCAAACACTCTCTAGCCCTTCTTGCCCCACAGCTGCTCCAGGCGATCATCACGCCCGCACCCGTTGCGGTAGTAGGCGTAGCGCAGCGGATTCTTCATGTAGTAGTCCTGATGGTATTCCTCGGCCGGATAGAAGACCGCGCCCGGCAAAATCTCCGTAACGATGGGCTGGTCAAACCGTCCAGAAGCCTGCAGCGCATCGCGGGAAGCCTCCGCCACGGCCTTTTCTTCAGGTGTGCTGTAGAAGATGGCGCTGCGGTACTGCTCGCCCTGGTCGCAGAACTGAGCATTGGCCGTCAGTGGATCGATAGTCGGCCAGAATGCCTCGACCAGCTTGGCATAGCTGGTGATCGTCGGGTCATAGCTCACCAGCACCGCCTCGATATGCCCTGTTGTGCCAGCCGAGACCTGCTCATAGGTGGGGTTTTCCACGTTGCCGCCGGTATAGCCGGAGGTGGTGGAAAGGACCCCCGGCATCTTGTCGAAGTCCGACTCGGTGCACCAGAAACAGCCGCCGGCGAATACCGCCACTGCCTGTTCACCTGGAACGAGGCTGCTGGTCGTTGGTGTTGATTGAGTCGCGTCGGCGGCGCCAGGTTTGCAGGCGGACAAGGTTATGGCCGTCAGCAGCGAAGCGATAAATACAGGCGCGGCGCGTCTCAGGGAAAATACCGACATGATCAGCTCCTCAACTCGGGCAAGGTCTCGCCTTGGGGAATGAAACGCAACGCCAGCCCGTTATTGCACCAGCGCTCACCGCGGGGTTTGGGGCCGTCATTGAAAACATGTCCCTGATGGCCGCCACAGCGTGCGCAGTGATATTCGGTGCGCGGAAGGATAAGTTTGAAGTCGCGTTTGGTGCCCATGTGGCCGTCAATCGGCTGGGTAAAACTGGGCCAGCCGGTGCCGCTTTCGTATTTGTGCGCACTTTCAAACAAGGGTAGGTAGCAGGCGGCGCAAATATAAGTCCCGTCGCGCTTTTCCCGATTTAGCGGGCTGCTGCCGGCACGCTCGGTGTCTTCATCGAACAGCACGGCATAGGCTTCGTCGGACACCAGGCCACGCCATTGCTCATGGGGCTTTTCCAGCGGTGTGATGGCAACGGCCTGAGCCAGGCTGGAGGGGGCGTAGCCGCCGAGCAAGGGCAGGGTGGGCAACAGGGCGAGGCCCTGCAGAAGGGTGCGTCGTTTCATGGCTGGCTCTCTCTATGAAGTGCCGACGATAGACACGGCAGTCTGCCAATCATTACAGCAGTGCGGCAGATTTCGGTAACGCCGTTTGTCACGCCTGGTGCGTGGAGGGTATTGAAGGCTCGTTGTTGAGTACGATGCGATTGCGGCCCTGGGATTTTGCCAGGTAAAGGCGTTGGTCAGCGCGCTGTAACCAACTTTCCCAGTGCTCTCCAGCACGCAGGCGGGCCCCACCCATCGAGGCGGTCACCGCGCCACCCGGGCCGCGTAAACGCACTGCTATTTGTTGCTGCAAGTGCTCGGCTGCGGCCAATAGGCCCGCCTCGGTGGTATTGGGCAGTAGCAGCAGGAACTCTTCGCCGCCAAAGCGAAACAGGCGATCTTCCTGGCGCGAGCTGCTACGAATGATTTCGGCGAACTGAATCAGAACCTGGTCACCTGCCTGATGGCCAAAGCGATCATTGATCTGTTTGAAGTGGTCCAGATCCATTAATAGCAACGCAGAGTGGCCGCCATGCCGGCGAAATACGGCGGTGGCTATTTTCAGCTCTTCGTTCATTGCCCTGCGGTTGAGCGCACCGGTCAGCGCGTCGTGGCTGGCCAGGACCTGCAGTTGGTCGCGTTGGCTGCGGGTGCGGTAGGCGAAGATGAAGGTCAGCATGCTGGCCATCATGCCGGTGACCAGAAAGGACACCATCTGGTAATGGCTTTCGAATACCCGACCGGGGTAGCTCAGGGCATAAGCGACGAGCAGGCTCAGCACCAGCACGGTCGCGCTCAAGGCTTTGCCTGGTGAGATCATGAAGAAGTTGAAGAGAATAAGCGGGTAGATCCAGAACAACCCGTTAACGCCCAGGTTGATGGTGATCAGAACCGCGGCAGTTGAAAAGATGCTCGCCAGGTAGATGCCGGGTTTGACGGTATCACCTGTTCGCCAGGCATAGAGCACCGCGATTATCGTCGACGTCACGATGGTTGCGTCGGCAAGGCCGACCAGGTAGTTGCCTTCTAGCAGGCGATAAATGGCATAGGGCGTGATGGCCAGAATGCCAAACAGGCTCATCAAGGTGATGATTGATAGCTGGAAGTCGCTATGCAGACGGCGCAGAAATGCAGGGAGTCGTTTGGCCATGGCTACTTCTTATTAGGGTTGCAGCGGCATGCAGGCCGTCCGGTTCGATCTACGTCGTATGGCTGGCGCGTGAACGTTTTAGTGTTATTCGTTCTGTGCACGTTCGCACTGTAAATATTTATCCAAGGATAGACCTAGAATGCAGGGCTTTGTTCATGCCGGCAAGGACGCTGCACGCTCAGCGATACGTACCGTCTAGCCATTGGTCGGCTGCTGCCTGACGACGGACCATGGCAATTAAGAGCTTGTGGCGCTGGTAGCGCATCAGGCGTTCGGCAAGAAAGAGCGGCGGTGCGCTGCAGGGTACAAAACCGTGAGCCGCGTAGAAATCGCTTAGGTCTGGGTGGCACAGCAGCCACACCGGCGCCTGGCAGCTCTCGCAGGCGGCATTCAGCAAGCGGGCCGCCAGGCCCTGGCGCCTCTGAGCTGGGGCGACGAACAGGCGCGTCAGCCAGTAACCTTCATCCAGTTGGCGCAGGCACAGCGCCGCGAGCAGCTCGCCTTGCTGCGCCACCCACACGACATCATCAGCTTGCGCACGCATGGGCGAGCGGTGGCTGCGATAGAACTTGTTGGCCAGCGGGCGAAGAAGCGTAGGAAGAGGGCGTAGGGTGAGGTCGTGCATTGGCTTCGGTAGGGCGCACAACGAGGTTGTGCGCGGCGGGTGGTCAGGCGCTGTGGCTGCCTAGCAGGCCTTTTTCGGTCTGTTTGCCCTTTTTGGCGGTGCGCTTTTCCTGGGCGGTCATCAGCGGTTTTTTCTTGGCCTGTTTCTTTGAATCCATGCCTTTGCTCATGTGCGTTTACCTCTGCGTGTCACGTCGATGAAAGGATCATGCTCGTGTCGCGGGTCATGCTGTCACGGCAGCGTCGGGTGCGAATCTGCAGTCTACGCCCTTTGCGCCGTCAATTGAGCGTCTTCAGGTTTGAGCAGGCGGCGTTCGGCGCAGATCTCCGGCAGGTCATCGCGCCGTACATAGGCGCGCAGAGCCTCTTCGATACCCAGGCGATCATCAATATTCTGCTCCATCAAAAAGGCGATACGGGCACGCTTTAGGGTCATGCGCGTCGCGTCCTCGGCTTGCCAGACGAACTCGCAGGTTGGGGTAATGCTCGCCTCGGTCACATCCAGGCCGAATGAGTCCTCGCTGAAACGCACCAGGTAAGTCTGGGTCTTGCGGTTGAAGCCGACGAAGCCTTGCAGGCGATCAGCGGCAGCGCAGATACGGGATGATGTGATGCTCATGGGACCTCGCAGGTAGCGGTGGGCTGGCATGCCAGGCTAGCGCGAGCGGATGACATGACCTTGTCTCAGGTCAATGCCAAGGGCCTGTTTTCGTTTGGTCGTGGATGCAAACGAAAGGCAACAGCCCACTCGGTGTTCAACCGCGAGGTTCGCTCGCCGTGGCAGGTACATCCTCAATGCTGGTGGACATGCGGTGCGAAGGTTCGCTGAGGGCACGCCGGATTTTTTCGTAATCCTCGTAAGACAAGCTGCTACGGCTGAGTACTTCGAGGGCGAACTGCTTGATTTCGGCGTCGGTGTAAGGGCGTTCGACGGGTTGTTGCGCGGTGCTGCAACCGCTGATCAGCAGGACGAGAGCAAGGGCGGCGAGACGTGACATGGGGCACCTGAAGGATCGGAGTGGGCAATGCGCCTACAGTAGCCAGCGGCATCGCGCCGCTGAAATCGATCACTTCAATAGTGACTATAGAATCCAAGTGCAGGCAGGACCTGATCGCGCAGCAGGGGCGCGGTTTCTGCCGGTAGCGGTGCACCGACGACCAGCCAGTGCAAGGCGTCGAGTTCGGCGGCGGGCGCGACTTCGGCCATAGGCTCAAGGCGAGCCTGGAATACCTGGGCGTCGATCCAAGTATCGGGCTCATTGGCCGCCGGTGCGCGGAATCGGCCAAGGGGCTGCAGTGCGCTGAGGGGCAGGTGCAGACCCAGTTCTTCATCGAGTTCACGTAGCAGCGCCGCTTGCGCGCTTTCACCGGCTTCGATCTTGCCGCCAGGGAGGATCAGCGCCTGAGTGCCACGTTTGCGCACCAGCAGCAGGCGTCCGTCAGCGTCATGCAGGCAGATCGCGGCAATGCACAGGGTCTGGCTAACGGCCAACTTTGACGGCCATCAGCGGCGAGTTATTGACCCAGATGTCATCGATTACCAGCGCCGGGCCGCTGGCGCTGCTGTTAGCGGCCACCAGCAGGTAATAGGTGGCATCTTCCAGGGCTTCGCCTTCCCAGCCGATGCTGACCTGGCCCAGTGCGCCGGGGCGCGACTGTTTGCTGGCGATCACCGCGCCATTGGCATCAAGCAGCAGTACCGTGGGCTTCAGGCTAGGTGCTTCCAGAGCGCTGCAAGGGGCATCGCACAGCGAGGCGATATTCAGGCGGTAGGGCTCACCCTTTTTCAGCGGCAGGGCGTAGACGCGGTAGCTGGACAGCGAATTGCCAAGGCTGTTGCGGGCCGCTTCGGCCTTGACGGTGAGCAGACTGGTATTGACCGGCAGCGGAATCAGGGTGGTGTCATGCACCGCTTCCAGGGTCGTGCGCGGGGCACTGGCAGAATGCGGTTGACTGGCACAGGCGGCCAGCAGCAGGCAGGTGGCCAGGGTGAAAAATTTGTACACGGGAAAACTCCTGTAGGGCTACGTCCATGTTGGCCGCGAGCGGGTTGCGCTGGGCAGCCGGGCATTATACAGGGAATTGTCCGCAACGCTGTGATGGGCGTCGCGCAAGCGTTGCCTGGGCGTACAGCCCAGGCCACCCGTGCGGGCGTTCAGCCTGCCAGGCCGACGTAGACGTTCTGCACGTCGTCGTGGCCGTCAAGGGCTTCGAGGAAGGCTTCGACTTCTTCGAGTTGGGCATCGCTGAGGCCGCTAACCGGGTTTTTCGGCATATAGCCCAGCTTGGCGCCGTTGACCGTAAAGCCTTGCTCAGGCAGTGCCCGGCAGACGGCGTCAAGGTCGGTCGGCTCGGTGACGAACAGGGTGTTGCCTTCATCGGACGGCTCGAAGTCCTGGGCACCGGCTTCGATGGCCGCCAGTTCCGGGTCGGCATTGCTGTCCGAGGACGCTTCGATCATGCCCACGTGGTTGAAGTCCCAGGTGACCGAGCCGGAGGCGCCCATCTGGCCCTTGCGGAACAGCACGCGGATTTCCGCCACGGTACGGTTGATGTTGTCGGTCAGGCACTCGACGATCACCGGCACCTGATGCGGGGCGAAGCCTTCGTAGGTGGCGCGCTCGAAGTTGACATGTTCGCCGAGCAGCCCGGCCCCTTTCTTGATCGCGCGCTCGAGGGTGTCCTTGGGCATGGAGGCTTTCTTGGCCGCGTGCACCGCGAGACGCAGCTTGGGGTTCATGTCCGGGTCGGCGCCGTTGCGCGCGGCGATCATGATTTCCTTGACCAGACGGCCAAAGATCTTACCCCTGGCGTTGGCTGCGGCTTCTTTGGGTTTGGCTTTCCATTGTGCGCCCATATCGGTTCTCTGCTGTGTGCGATGGGGGAAGACCGGTGCGCCGCCTGGCCGAGAATGGCCGCTGGCGCGCGGATCGGTAGCGTAAGGGGGCGGATTTTAGTCGCTCTGAGCGCTGCTGGCATCAGGCAAATCCATCGATAGCCGCGATTGCGTGAAGCGCGTGGCGCTGCCGCAAGGGTTATTGCACCGGCACGCTCAGCAGGCCATCGACTACCTGCAAGGCCTGGGTCAATGATGGATAGCCACTCTTGGCTACATCCAGCTCGGCATAGGCGGCGCGGTAGGTCTCGGCCCGCACCGGGTCGGCTTCCTCAACCAAGTACGGCTCGCTGTAGATCTTGTAGAGCATGGCCACGGCGTAAGGATGATGGTGCTCGGCCGATTGCTCCAGCAGCTTGAGTACGTCGTCCACCTGCGGCCCCTCGCGAACTTTGAGAATCGCCTGATAAAACGCAGCCTCGCCACGCCTGTCCTGCTCGGCTGCCCGGGTGAGCAGGGCGCTGGCCAACTGGTGTTGATCGAGTTCACCTGAGGCGACCAGCAACCGAGCCTGGAGCATGTCGTTCTGCTGCAGCAACTGGGCATCGCGGCAGGCGTCGCTGAGCGGGTCGTCGCAGGGTGTCGAGGCGCAGCCGGACAGCAGCACAAAGGCGGTAAGAGCGGTGGGGCGCAGCAGTGGCATGGGGTCTCTCTCGTGGCGAACCTGATCTATCGACCTGCGTGATCGCGGCAGGTTCGCTGCACCACGCTTAGGGTTGAACTGTCGCTGGCTGCCACCGTTCTACTGCACGAATGCTCGGCGGCCGTTTCGGCGCCGCCAGGCCTCATCCACTTTATGCGGAGTGCACCATGGAACTGCCCAACAAAGACCTCGGTACCCTGTTCGAGCAACTCGGTCTGCCTGGCGACCCCGCCAGTATCGACGCATTTATCGCGCGACACTATCCATTGCCGGACCATATCAAGGTTTCGGAAGCACCCTTCTGGAATGCATCTCAAGGCGCCTTTCTGAAAGAGGAACTGCTGGAAGATGCCGAATGGGCATTGATCGTCGATGAGCTCAATGTGCGCTTGCACGAAAGCAAACCGGCCTAGCCACTGCTGTTCAAACGTTCAAGCTCGCGCCGCACCATGGCTGCATAGGGCGGCGGGGTGAGGCCATAAAGCTCGCTGGCAACCCAGGCCAGCCAGCGCGGGCCTAAGGTGTCGCGTTGGGCGAGCAGGCGTTGGGCCTCAGCCTGCGCGCGTTCGGCATGGGCCTGGTGGAACTCAGTCCGTGACATGGGCATCTTTCCAACTGAATCAACGCTTTAGTGTCGCAGGCTGGCGCTGCCTGGTAAACGCAAGGAGTGCGGGTTAGGCTCGCTGCACGACGCAACGGATGCCTGCCCATGGATTTTCAGACCAAAGTTTCCCGCCTGCGGCCCCACAGCCGTGCCCAGACACCCCGCAACGCTCGTGAGGACGATCTCGCAGCGGTGATCGACCAACTCGAAAGCGACCGCGGACGCATTGTCCACAGCGCCGCGGTGCGGCGCCTGCAGCAGAAGACCCAGGTCTTCCCGCTGGAGCGCAATGCGGCGGTGCGCAGCCGCCTGACCCATTCCCTGGAAGTGCAGCAGGCCGGGCGTTTTATCGTGCGCACGCTGTACAAGCAGCTCGGGGCACGAGCGACTGAAGTTGGCCTGGATGGCCTCGACGGCGCGCTGGAAAGCCTGGTGGAAATGACCTGCCTGATGCACGACATCGGCAATCCACCGTTTGGCCACTTCGGCGAATACGCCATCGGCGAGTGGTTCGAGCGCGAACTCGATGGGCTGTTCGCCGCGGCGATCCCTGCCGGGCAAGGCGATGCGCAATTGCGCGCACGCATGCTGATCGACCTCAAGGCCTTCGAGGGCAACGCCCAGGCCTTGCGCCTGGTGGTCAACCTGCAGCGCATGAACCTGACCTACACCCAGACCGCCGGCCTGCTCAAGTACGTGCGCCCGGCCTACCTGCCCAAGCCCGCGAAGGGCACGCCCGGCGCCTATTTGAACAAGAAGCCAGGCTTCTACCTGTCCGAGGAAGGCTTTGTTCGCGAGCTGCGCGCGGCGCTGGAGTTGGCCGACGGTACCCGTCACCCGGTGGCCTACATCATGGAGGCAGCCGACGACATCGCCTATTGCTTGGCCGACATCGAAGACTCGGTGGAGAAGGGCATCCTCAGTATCGAGCAACTGGCCGGCTTGCTGGTCAAGACCTTTGCCCGCCACCAGTCACCCGACCTGGTGGTGCCGGGCAAGGGCAAGTCGTTCCGCGAGCTGGTTGACTATGCCTACAAGCGCTCCAGCGACGAGCCGATCAATAAGGTCAGCGAGTTCTTTATCTGGCTAAGGGTGAACATGATCCACCCGCTGGTGCAGCACGCCGCCCAACAGTTTATCGACAACCTGCAGGCGGTGTACGACGGCACCCTCGACCGCGCGCTGATGGAAGACCAGAGCGTGCCCCACGCCATCGTGCAGACCTTCAAGGACGTGGCCATGGAGTGGGTGTTCTGCGACCGCGAGGTGGAAACCCTGCAGCTGCAGGGCTACCGCATTTTGCAGGGCCTGCTGGATTTCTACGCGCCGCTGCTGCGCACCCACCCGGACACCTTTCTGGCCCTGACCGAAGGGCGTTGCCGCAGCGAGCCGCACCTGCAAATGCTCGCCCGGCGCCTGCCCAGCCAACTGGTCAAGGCCTACCACGAGGCGCTGCGCCATTACGCCGGCCCCGCCGAGGACGCCGACCTGTGGGCCTTCTACCACCGCTGCCGGCTGCTGCAGGACATGATCAGCGGCATGACCGACCAGCATGCCCAGGATGAGTACCGCGCCTTGTCGGCGCTCTGAACGAGTGGGGGTCAGATGTTCTGCCAGATCAACTGCACGCCCGCCAGCAGCATGCCCAGGCGGGCGATGCGGTAGAACCAGGTGTGGTTGACCCGCGACTGCAGCCACAGGCCCGTCCATACGCCGAACGGCACGATGGGCGCGAGCATCAGGCTCATCAGCAGGTTCTCCTGGGTGAACTGGCCGAGGGCGGTGTAGGGGATCAGCTTGATCGCGTTGGTCAGCAGGAAGAACAGGTTGATGGTCGCCACGTAGCGCACCTTGTCCAACTGCTGTGGCAGCAGGTGCATCATCACCGGTGGCCCGCCGGCATGGGCGACGAAGCTGGTGAAACCGGCCACGGACGACAGCGCCAGGCCCCGACCCTTGTGCAGCGGGCGCGGTGTGTCGTGACGCATCAATACGCCAAGGGCGACGAAGGACACCGCGATCAGCCCCATCATCAGGCCAATCATGCGTTCGTTGAGCAGCTCGAAGGTCAGCGAGCCAATGGCGATGCCGATCAGCGCGCCGGGCATCATGACCTTCAGGTTGGCCAGGTCCCAGCGCCGCCAGTAGGCCTTGAGGCCGACCACATCAGCCAGGCAGAGAATCGGCAGCATGATCGCCACGGCCTGCTTGGGCGACGTAGCCAGGGCCAGCAGCGGCACGGCAATGCCGCCCAGGGCGCCGCCGAAACCACCTTTGGACAGCCCGGTGAGAAAGATCGCCGGCAAGGCGAACAGCAGTAAATCGGACAAGCTCATCAGCTCAAGCGCCCCGCTAAAAGCGCGCAGACTAGCACCTCATTGGCGATGCGGCATTGTCGTCTGCGGCGACTTGTCGGCACACTGGCGCCCTCGAACCCCAGCGATCCAAGGAGTGCCCATGTCCCATCCCGCCGAACCACTCGGCCTGGACCTCGATGCCCGCTATGCCGCCGCCTGCGAGTTGGCCCAGGCAGCCGCTGAACGCGGCATGACCTATTACCGTTCGCGCAACGAGCTAACGGTGATGCACAAGGGCGGTGATATGCAGGATGTGGTCAGCATCGCCGACAAGGCGCTCGAAGACTTTATCCGCGCCGAGCTGCTGACGCGCTTCCCTGAAGACGGTTTTGTCGGTGAGGAGGGCGGTCACGCCAATCTGGAGGCGCGCTGCGTATGGGTGATTGATCCGATTGACGGCACCCGCTGTTTCGTCAACGGCCTGCACAACTGGTGCGTATCCATCGGCCTGATGGTCGACGGCAAACCCTATTTGGGGGCGATTGCCGACCCCAATCACCAGGAGCTGTTCCGTGGCCGCATCGGTCATGGCGCCTTCGTCAACGACACACCGCTGCAGGTGCACCCGGCCCAGCATGTGCGCGAAGGCGTGGTGGGCGCGGGCACCACCCATCGCCCAGGCAAGGAGAACTTTCTACCGTTTGTGCAGGGGCTGCTGGATGAGGGCGGCATGTTCTTTCGCAACGGTTCGGGCGCGCTGATGACTGCCTATGTCGCAGCTGGCCGGCTGATCGGCTATTACGAGACGCATCTCAAGAGCTGGGATTGTCTGGCCGGCGTGGTGCTGTTGGCCGAGACGGGTGGGCGCATCAATGACTTCTTCCGTAATGATGGACTGCTGGAAGGTAATCCCTTCCTGGCGGCTTGCCCAGGCGTCTATGAGCAGTTGGCCGAACTGATAGGTCCGTCCCTGGACGCCTGACTGTTACGGCGTTTTGTTGCTCTGTTGTATGGGCGGCGGGTGCTGTTGGTTTGCTCTAATGGCAGACCGCCTGTTAGGAACCACCGTCATGTCGCCCAAGGATCTACTGTTGGCCCTGGTCGTGATCATCGTCTGGGGCCTGAACTTCGTGGTTATCCGCCTGGGTCTGGACGCCATGCCGCCGATGCTCCTGGGTGCGCTGCGCTTTCTCCTGGCGGCGGTGCCGGCGATCTTCTTCGTGCGCCGCCCGGCCATCCCTGTGCGCTGGTTGTTGATTTACGGCCTGACGATTTCCCTGGGGCAGTTCGCCTTTCTGTTTTCGGCGATGAAGGTCGGCATGCCGGCCGGGCTGGCCTCCCTGGTGCTGCAATCCCAGGCGTTTTTCACCCTGTTTTTCGCCGCCGCGCTGCTCGGTGAGCGGCTGCGCGCGCTGAACCTGATCGGCTTGCTGGTGGCGGCGGGCGGTTTGCTGCTGATTGGCTTGGAGGGCGAAGGCGTGCTGACGCTCGCAGGTTTTGTGCTGACGCTCTGCGCCGCAGCGATGTGGGCCATGGGCAATATCGTCACCCGGCGCCTGGGCAAGGTGAACCTGGTCGGGCTGGTGGTCTGGGGCAGTTTGGTGCCGCCGCTGCCGTTTCTCGCCCTGTCGCTGTGGCTGGAGGGGCCGCAGTTGATCGGCGAGAGCCTGGCGCGTTTCGACCTCAACGCCTTTCTGGTGCTCGCTTACCTGGCGTTCGGCGCCACGCTGCTCGGCTACGGGCTGTGGAGCCGCCTGCTGTCGCGCTACCCGGCCAGCCAGGTGGCGCCATTCTCGCTGCTGGTGCCGGTGGTGGGTCTCAGCTCGGCAGCGCTGCTGCTCGGCGAACGCCTGGCGCCGCTGCAATGGCTGGGCGCCGCGCTGGTGATGCTCGGTCTGCTGGTCAACGTGGCGGGCGGTTGGCTGTATCGACGCTGGCGACCGCTCGCGGTTTGACCGCTGCTCAGCGCTTACCCATCGAACGGCGAGTACCGCTCGGCGCTGGACCGATCTTCTTCTCGTGGCCGCTTTTCAAGCCTTTGGTGTGAAAGGGCTGATCGCTGCGTTTGGCTGCGCGGGCGGCGGCGCCGAACAGCGCGGCAAAGCCTGTCGTGGTTGGCTCGTTCGCGGTGGTCTGCGGCTCGGTGGGTGTGGCGTCGGTCTGCGGGGGCGTATTCATGCGGGGTGCTCGTGGCGCCGAGAAAGGGCCGCGCAGTATAGGCGTGGCCCTGCGCGGCGTCGCCTGCTGTTTTCGCTCGTCTCAGGTTGCCGATGAGCGGGTATCGCCCGTCGCACAGATCACCCGATGAACGAAATGCAGCTTGGCAATTACCGCGGGCGGCAACACGAAGGGGTAAAGGTCAGGCTGACCCATGCTGCGCGCCAGTTCGTTGAGCATCGCCGCCAATTCGATCCAGGCGTTGACCAGCAGCAGAAAGGCGTCGGCCTGGGCGTCGCCCGGTTCGGACAGGGCTTCGTGGGTATAGGGCTGAAAGTCCAGTTCGATGTCGCCGGCGCGCATGCCCAGGCTCAGGGCGGTGTCCAGGGTATCCATCATGTGCAGGTAATGGGCCCAGGTTTCCGCCCAGTCTTCCCAGGGGTGCATGCTGGCGTAGGCGCTGACGAAGTGCGCCTGCCAGTCGGCGGGCGCACCTGTTTCATAGTGGTGCTGCAGGGCCTCGCCGTAGTCGGCACGTTCATCGCCGAACAGCGCGCGGCAGGCGTCCAGCCAGGGGCTGTCGGCGATCAGCCGGTCCCAGTAGTAGTGGCCAACTTCATGACGAAAGTGACCGAGCAGGGTGCGGTAGGGCTCGCGCATCTGCACGCGCACCTGTTCGCGGTGGGCGTCGTCGGCCTCGGCGATGTTCAGGGTAATCAGGCCATGATCGTGGCCGGTCAGCGGTGTGCTGCCGTCGATATCGGTGCCCAGAAAGTCGAAGGCCAGGCCGTGCTGCGGGTCTTCGTCACGGTTGACCACCGGCAGTTGCAGGGTCAGCAGTTGTGCCACCAGGCGCCGCTTGGCCGCCTCGAAACGCGCCCAGCGGCGATCGTTGCCCGGCACCGACAGGTCGGGAATGGTGCGGTTGAGGCGGCAGGCCAGGCACAGCGGGTCGGCATCGCCAGCCGGCAGCAGCCAGTTGCAGCCGGCTGCGCTGTGCAGGTTGGCGCAGCGCCGATACAGCGGCCCGTCTACTTCGTCAGCGATGCGCCAGGCCTCGCCATCGGTCGTGCTCAGCGTCAGCACGGCGCCGCGTTCGGGCGCATAGCCCAGCGCTGCCTCGCAGGCCAGGCACTGGCTGTTGCGAAAGAAGATCGCCTGGCCGCAGGTGCACTGGCTCACCGCCTTCTGGCTGGGGCTGCGGATACGCCGATCAGGGTCGGCAACGCGCTGTTCAAGGGCACTGAAGAACGGGTGCATGGCAGGTCTCACAAGCGGGTGGGTGGTAGAGCGAACAGGGGGCAGTACAGTTCCAGTTGTTTTGCGGCGCAACCGTTTGGCAGCAGGTCGCAGTCATCAGTGAGCATTTGCTCGATGACGTTGTCCACCTCTTACACCCTTTGAGATGGAGACCATCATGGCCCGTAAGCACTTTGCCCGTTATGAAGCGATCTCATCGGCCGTTCCGGTCGAGAATGCCTTTGAACCGGTGATCGCCATCAAGCGCCGTGGCACCGACGACAAGGCGCGTATCCATGCCATCAGCACCGGTAAACACTATCACTTCGCCTCCGAGGCCGATGCCATCGCCGAAGCGGCGCTGACCAAGGTGATGGAAGTCAGCGACACCGGTGAGCTGATTTTCGAGCCCAATGCGCTCTGACGCGTTCCCGGGCTTTACCCAGTGTTTACGCAGCACTGACACCGTTTGACTGAGCCAGGGTGTCTTATCTGTACCGGGGAGTAGTTCCCGGGTAGGAGGAGACATCCATGTTCAGACGAATGACTCAGGTCGCTGTGTTGGCCGCCTGCCTGGTGGCTGCCAGCGCCGCTTCGGCGGCGGATCGCAATGTAGTGGTGCCGGTGATCGCCGGTGTTGCGGTGGGCGCCTTGCTTGGTGTGGCGTTCAGCCAGGATCGTGATGATCGCCATCGGTATCAGCGGCCGGCCTACAAGGCGCCGAAACGGGTGGTGCATTATGCGCCCGCGCCGCGGCATTACAGACCGGTGCAGTATGTGGCGGTGCCCGTGCAGGCATACCCTCAACGGCCTGGTCGCAGCCATCATTATTACCGTCGTTAACCCCAAGGCCCGCTTCTGCGGGCCTTGTGTTGAGCGCGCGGCTGAAGCGGAGCTGGCATAGTGTCGCGTAATGCATCAAATGTCGGTCAATGCCAGGCTGCGTGGCAGGGGCCGGGCGGCATTGCGCTTTAGCGCTTTCAGGGATTAGCCTGAATAAAGGTTGGGTGCCGCCGTTCTACAGAGAGCGACGTATTAGTTGTGTCAGGCCCCAAGTCTCGCGATTTAAAATCGGCCAGCCTCTACCGCCGCCTTTTCCTGGCCGTTAAAGTCCGCGCCTGATTTTCGCCCCGCAGGAGCCGTTATGCCCGAGTCGACACCACCCACATCTGGCCGCTGGAAGCTGCCCGCCCACTTCACCCCCGTGGCGTTCGCGTTCTTCATGTCGGGCATCATGGCGTTGCTGATGTGCTTGGTAATCACCGCCGCCAACACCGGTTTTACCGAGGGCTACCTGCTGCGCGTGCTCAAGGCCTATCAGTTGGCCATGCCGGTCGCGTTTTGCTGTGTGCTGTTCGTGCGGCCGGTGGTCATGATGCTGGTGCGCTTGACGGTTCGTTCGGGGCCGTAACGAGCGTTGTCAGGTGTCTGTATGGCTATCGCGGGGCGTGACTGTGTCTATTCGCGACATCGCGCCGCACCGAGAATGCAGGCAGACCCTACAGCCGAGCTTGCCATGCACATCGCCATCCTTACTTTCGACGGTTTCAACGAACTGGACTCGCTGATTGCCTTCGGCATTCTCAACCGCATCAAACAGCCGGGCTGGCGCGTGTCGCTGGCGTCGCCGAGTGCTACGGTCACCTCGATGAATGGGGTTCAGTTGCAACGTCAGGTGTCGCTAGATGGCATCGAAACCTTCGATGCCGTGCTGGTCGGCAGTGGTATCAAAACCCGCGAAATCGCCCAGGACGCCGTCATCATGCAGACCCTGGGGCGACTCGACCCGCAACGCCAACTGCTCGGCGCGCAATGCTCCGGCACCTTGCTGCTGGCCAAGCTGGGCTTGCTCGAGGGGGTTCCTGGCTGCACCGACCTCACCAGTAAACCCTGGGTGCAGGAAGCCGGTGTCGAGGTACTTGAGCAACCCTTCTTCGCCCGCGGCAACCTGGCCACGGCGGGCGGCTGCCTGGCATCGATCTATCTCGCCGCCTGGACGATCACGCGCCTGGTCGGGCGCGAAGCCGCCACCGAGGCACTGCATTACGTCGCGCCCGTGGGTGAGAAACTCGAGTACATCGAACGGGCGTTCGGTGCTATCGAGGCCTACCTGCCGGGTAGTTAGCGGCCCTCGGGGCAGGTGCCATCTCCCGGGTATCGCTGCGCTCCATCCAGGCTACAGGTGCTCAACAGTGGCTGCGCAGCGTTCGTTGTCTGTTAGCCAACGGCAGGTTCGCGGGCTCTAGTAAGCTAGCTGTCGTGTGAGTGCCATTGGGCCGATTTTTTAGGTTTTTTGCGAAGACAGACTGCAAGAAAGGCCTTAATAGCCGATAGCTATATATCAGTAGTGTGGGGATAGACGATGTTCGGTAACCGGTTGAAGAAAGAGATACAGGCCAAGGATGCCGAATTATCAATGCTGCGGCAGATGCTGTCCGGCATAGACGCGGAAATGATTATGTTGTCCGTCGATTCGGACTACCGGATTGTTGAGTGCAATGACAACTTTGTCGCCTTCATTGGCTATACGCGCCAGCAGTTGATCGGTCGGCCGATGAGTGAGCTGGTACCAAGTTATGTGAAGGACTTGCCCTGTTTTCATAACCTTCGGGCGGCGGTGAAGGCCGGCAAGTCGGTACATGATCACTACCGATTTATTCATGCTGACGGCCCTATGGTCTGGCTGCAGGCGTGCTGGCAGCCGATGTTGGATGCGTCTGGGCGCCTGGAGAAGATTCAGTGTCTGGGTAGCGAGATCACTCCGGCTGTGGACAAGGCGCGGGAGAACGAGGATTTCATCAAAGCTCTGCTGCGCTCCACGGCGGTGATTGAATTCGATTTGAAAGGCCATGTGCTCAAGGCCAACCAGCAGTTCTTCGATGCCATGGGCTACAGCTTCGAGCGCATCAAAGGCAAACACCACAGCCTGTTTTGCTACCCCAGTGAGAGCAACACGCCCGAGTATGTGCAGTTCTGGGAGCGGCTCAACCGTGGTGAGTTCGTTGCCGGTCGTTTCCGGCGGGTCGACAGCCATGGCCGCGAGATCTGGCTGGAGGCCACTTATAACCCGGTGTACGACACGCAGAACAAGCTCTACAAGGTGGTCAAGTTCGCCACTGCCGTCACCGATCAGGTTAGCCGTGAGCAGGAGGTCAACGATGCGGCGAGCATCGCCTACGAGATCTCGCAAAAGACCGACATGAGCGCTCAGCAGGGTGCGCAGGTGGTCACCGATACGGTGCAGACCATGCAGCGCATTGCCGAAGAAATGGGCTCGGCTTCGGCCGGTATCGAGGCGCTCGGCAAGCAGTCGCTGCTGATCAACACCATGGTCCAGACCATTGGCGGTATCGCCCAGCAGACCAACCTGCTGGCACTTAACGCGGCCATCGAGGCGGCCCGTGCAGGTGAGCAGGGCCGTGGTTTTGCGGTGGTGGCCGACGAGGTCAGGCAGCTGGCAAGTCGCACCAGTCAGGCGACCGAAGAAATTGTCGGTGTGGTGCAGCAGAACCAGAAACTCGTCGACAAGACGGTCAATGACATGGCCAGCAGTCGCGAGCAGGCCGAGGCCGGGCTGGCACTGGCCAACCAGGCCGGTGCCGTGATCGTCGAAATACGCCAGGGTGCCAAGCAGGTCTTGTCGGCGGTGGAGCGCTTCGCCAACCAGTTGAAATAGGCGATGTCGCCGTTGCTTGTTGCAGCCGCACGCACGCCATGACGCAACGTCTGTGGAGCGCCGCCCCGGCGCGACGTGTGTGCTGCCTGTTATACCGCTGAATGGCTGCAGTCGATTCGCCCCGGGGCGGGAAGCATCGACAGCATGCAGTACATAACGGTGCCATAGCCATGAAATAGCCCCGGCCGTGACGCTTCTCAAGCCCTCAGTCTTTGTTTGGTGGTGTGGGGCCTGGTTTGCCATTGGCCATCTGCTTGCTGGCAGCCGCCATCAGGCGCTGAAAGGTGGCGCAGTGCAGGTGGTTGTCGGCGGGGCAGGCGGCAGCATGGCGCAGACCGTCGCGGATGGCGGACAGGCGCTTGATGGTCTGGTCCAGTTGATCGGCTTTGCTGCTCAGTTGTTGCCGGTCGATGGCCGGGCCGCCTTCGGCGCTGAGCATCGCGCCGATGTCCTCCAGGGCAAACCCGGCCGTGCGTCCCAGCGCAATCAGCGCCAGGCGTTGCAATACTGTCTCGGCAAAGACCCGCTTCAGGCCACTGCGGCCGATGGAGCGGATCAGCCCCTTTTCCTCGTAATAACGCAGCGTCGAGGCCGGCAAACCGGACCAGCGCGCGACCTGCCCGATATCCAGCGTTTTCATGCTTGACCTCAAGTCGACTTGAACCCGTAGCCTGCTGAAGAAGGCTTATCAGACAGGTTAGAGGGAGATCGCTATGACAGTCGAGAACATCATGCAGGTGATTATTCTGGGGGCTGGCGCCACGCTTGGCATAGATGTCTGGGCGCTGCTGCGGCGCAGGCTGCTGGGCGTGCCGTCGCTGGATTACGCCCTGGTCGGGCGTTGGCTCGGGCATATGCGCCACGGCCGTTTTCGTCATGGAGCCATTGGCAAGGCGCCAGCGGTGGCAGGCGAGCGGGCGTTGGGCTGGGCGTTTCACTACCTGATCGGGTTGGCGTTCGCTGGGCTGTTTCTGCTGCTGGTCGGGGCGCCTTGGCTGCAGCGGCCGACACTCTGGCCGGCTCTGTTGTTCGGCGCACTCACGGTGGCGGCACCGCTGCTGGTGATGCAGCCGGCATTCGGCATGGGCATCGCCGCCGCACGCACGGCGAACCCGCGCCAGGTCCGGCTACGCGCGCTGGTTACCCACCTGCTGTTCGGCGCTGGACTATACCTGGCCGCTATGCTGCTGGCCGCATTCTAGGGTGGCATCTCGCATCAAATATCGGTCAATGCCAAGCTGCGTGGAGGGGCCAGGCGGCGCTTCGCTTTAACCGCGACGCCTGCAGTGCCTTAACGATTTATCGCGAATAAATTCGCTCCTACAAAAAGCGAAAGATGATTAGTGTCGCGACACTAGGCTGGCTTAGGCGCCGTGCATGGCGTGTGCTCAGTGGCTGTAACCCGGCTTCTGCCGCGCCGTTTTAAGCAGATCGGCCGGGCTGATATGGCCGACCACCTGGGTCGCGGCGCTGCCGGGGTGCGGCAGGCCGAGGATGTGGCCCTTCATCTTGCCGATGACGTGCATCTCGCAGGGTTTGCAGTCGAACTTGAGGGTCAGCACCTCGTCGCCATGCACCAATTGCATCGGCTCGACGCGGGTTTTCACGCCGGTCACGCCCTTGGCCTGCTTGGGGCACAGGTTGAAGGAGAAGCGCAGGCAGTGCTTGGTGATCATCACCGGCACTTCGCCGGCCTCTTCGTGGGCCTCGTAGGCCGCGTCGATTAGCTGCACCCCGTGGCGATGGTAGAACGCGCGGGCCTTGTGGTTGTAGACGTTGGCCAGAAACGACAGATGCGCCTCCGGGTACACCGGCGCCGGGTCGGTCTCTGCCTTGCGTCCGCCACGGGGGTGAGCCGCCACACGCGCAGCCGTCAGTTGGTCGATGGCCTCGCGGCGCAGCGCCTTGAGCTGCGAGTTGGGCACGAAGAACGCCTGCGGTGCGTCCAGGGTGACGCCCTGAGCGTGATACATGGTGGTGCCAAGCTGGGTCAGTAGGTCGCGCAGGCCGTCGAGTGCCTGTTCCGGCTTATTGGCCGGGCCGAACGGGCCGGGCAGGGCGACCTGGACGCTGATGCCTTCTTCGCTGGTGGCGGTCAGTTGCAGCGCGGTTTCGCGCAGTTCGACCTGCCAGCTCACGCCAATGCGGCGCTCGGCGCTGGTTTTTTGCAGGGCCTGCTGCCAGTTGTGGTCGAGGTTGCGGCTCAGCGGATGATTCGGCCGCAGGCGGCTGAGGCCAGCGGGCATCTCATTGGGTTCGACGCGGTAGCGGTAGCGCGGCGCGCCGTCCTCTTCAAACTCGGCTTTCAGCTCGGCGATATTGGCGCGAAAGCCTACGACCTCGCGCTTGACCAGCACGTTGAGGCCGTCGCCGTTGGACAGCGGGGTATCGGTGACGGCGATCAGGTCGCGCTTGCCGACCTTCTCCACATGGCCCACTGACAGCCCGGTAAAGGTCGGCGAGTCGAAGGCGCCGATATCGATCTTGCGCTCGCTGACAAAGTAATCCGTGCTGCCGCGGTGGAAGGTCTTGTCCGGGTCGGGCACAAAGAAATGCGCGGTGCGGCCACTGGAGGCGCGGGCCAGGTCGGGGCGGTCTTCGAGCACCTGGTCGAGGCGCTGGCGGTAATAGGCGGTGATGTTCTTCACGTAGCCCATGTCCTTGTAGCGGCCCTCGATCTTGAACGAGCGCACGCCGGCTTCGACCAGGGCGCGGATGTTGGCGCTCTGGTTGTTGTCCTTCATCGACAACAGGTGTTTCTCAAAGGCGATCACCCCGCCTTTTTCATCCTTGAGGGTGTAGGGCAGACGGCAGGCCTGGGAGCAGTCACCACGGTTGGCGCTGCGCCCGGTCTGCGCGTGGGAGATGTTGCACTGGCCGGAGAAGGCCACGCAGAGCGCGCCGTGAATAAAGAACTCGATGGCCGCGTCGGTCTCGTCGGCAATCGCACGGATTTCCTGCAGGTTCAGCTCGCGCGCCAGGACCAGTTGGGAGAAGCCGGCCTGGTCGAGAAACTTGGCCCGCGCCAGGGTGCGGATATCGGTCTGGGTACTGGCATGCAGCTCGATCGGCGGAATATCCAGCTCCATTACCCCCATATCCTGCACGATCAGCGCATCCACGCCCGCGTCGTAGAGCTGGTGGATCAGCTTGCGCGCCGGCTCCAGCTCATCGTCATGCAGGATGGTGTTGATCGTGGTGAACACCCGCGCGTGGTAGCGGCGGGCGAACTCCACCAGCCCGGCGATCTCGCTCACCTCGTTCGCGGCGTTGTGCCGCGCGCCGAAGCTCGGGCCGCCGATATAAATGGCATCGGCGCCATGCAGGATGGCCTCGCGGGCAATCGCCACATCGCGGGCGGGGCTGAGCAGTTCCAGGTGGTGTTTGGGCAGGGACATGGCGGTTTCTTTTATCAGGCGGCACGGGCAAGGCGTGCATTGTAGCCGCCTGAAGGCAAGGCGGCACCCTGCCGGATCAGTGGCGGCGTGTCAGGGCGCGATTGCAGGCTGAGCCTGGCTGTAGGAGATGCCCCGTCGTCCAGACGTCGCGCTGTCGCGCAGCAAACTGGATGCGCGTGAGGCTCGCTGTTGTGGGACGGGCCGGGCGGCGCTCCGCTTTAGCCGCGAAGAGTTCGCGGCTAAAGCGGGATGCCGCCCAGCGGAGCGCCGCCCGACCCCTCCCACGCAGCCTGGGATTGACCAACATTGGCTTCGTGTCGCGGCACTAGGCGTTGGCCGCCAGGGTCGGGCCGTGGGCCTGCCTGGCAGGCGCGGCGACCTATCAGGCGAACACGAAATACTTGCGCACGGTTTCGACGACTTCCCAGGTGCCCTTCATGCCGGGCTCGACCACGAAAATATCGCCGGCCTTGAGGTGGATTGGCGCCATGCCATCCGGGGTGATGATGCAGTAGCCTTCCTGAAAGTGGCAGTACTCCCACTTCACGTACTCGACGCGCCATTTGCCTGGGGTGCAGATCCAGGTGCCCATGATCTTGCTGCCGTCATCGGAGGTGTAGGCATTGAGGTTGACGGTGTGCGGATCCCCCCCAATGCGCTCCCACTTGCAGGCATCAACAACAGGCATTGGCTGAGTGTCGCGCAGGACAGTGATCGGTGGGTTGGCCATAGGGGTGCTCCGCTGAAAGACTTAAAGGATCGTCACCATAGAGCAGCGGTTGGCGGGGCAGCGGTCTGGATTCGACATCGGGATGTTCATTCGCGTAACACCGTTCAGCCGTTCGGCGCTGCTACGGAATGGCGACTGTAATCGTGTAGGCTTGGTGCCTTTTGCAGGGGCTGGTTTGGCGCCTGTGTCCTTGACCTGGAGGATGTAAGACGTGGAGCAAGAGCTTGAGCAGATCGATAAGTGGTTAAGCCAGTACGGCAGCGAGGAGTCCATTGCCACGGCCAGCGAGCTGGATGGCTTTCTCACCGCGATTGTCTCCGGCCCCAAGATGATTGCGCCGAGCGTCTGGTACTCGGCGATCTGGGGCGAGGGGCACGAGCCGAGCTGGCAGAGCCAGAAAGAGGCTGAGCGCTTTATGCAGCTGGCCATCGACCTGATGAACCATGCTGCGCAAACCCTGAGCCACGCGCCCGAGGACTATGAGGCGCTGTTTCTGATCGACGAGGACGAGCAGGTCATCGTTGAGGCCTGGTGCTTCGGCTACATGCGCGGTGCCGAGTTGGGCGGCTGGGTCGACGACGAGCAGGATGACGAGCTGACCGAACTGCTGGCGGTGATTGCGCTGCATTGCTCCGAAGAAGGCCAAGCCGTGATCGACGGCTTTAGCGACGAAGAGCGCGAAGCCGCGCTGGCGCTGGTCGAAGCGTCCGCCATCGAGCTGCACGCCTACTGGCTGGCGCGCCGTGAGCCGCTGGAGCCGATCCGCCGCGAGGCGCCGAAGGTCGGGCGCAACGACCCGTGCCCCTGCGGCAGCGGCAAGAAACACAAGCAGTGCTGCATGCCGTGAGCTGACGCCTGCGCGCGAATGCGCGCAGGCTGACCGGGCTCAGTGGATCGTCGGGAAGCGCTCTTTGACCAGTGCCTGGGCCTGCAGGGTCAGCTGGTCGAGACGCCGGTCGCGCTGTTTCTCTGCCTCGCTCATGGCCTTCTTGCCGTGCTGCTGCAGCAGGTAGGCGTGGATCTGCCGCACCTCCTGAGACTGGTAGATCGGTGCCAGGTCCTGCACCGCCACCAGGCCGTCCGAGCGCTGGCGGCGGGTGTTCATCAACACCTGTGGCCCTTGCGCCGCCAGTACCTGAAAGCCCATGGCCTCGAAGGTCGGCACCTTGCTTGCCACGCAGGCCAGTTCGGCATGGGGGCGACGGCTGACCATCTGCTGCAGCATGGCCCGGGCGATGCCGCGCCGGCGGTGGCTGGCCTGCACGGCCATGTAAGCCAGGGTGCAGGCCTCGGGGTCATCCTCACTTGGCAGGTACAGGGCGAAGCCGAGTACCTGAGACGGGTCCTGATCATCCAGCGCCAGGATCAGCTGTGCGGTGGTATTCAGCGCCGCGTCCATGGCCTGCAGATACAGGTGCACTTCGTAGCCAATCACATATTGGTACAGCTGATAGAGCGGGTTGCTGGGCGTCAGCGACACCGGGCTGATGTCGCCTAGGTAATCCACCACCATCTGTAGCACCTGACTTTTCAGGGACTCGGGCGGCGGGGTATTCAAATGGGCAAGGGTGAACATCGAAACGTTGGCTCCAGGCGTACCCAGGCAGGGCAATGGACGAGGGCGCCATTGTAACGCCCGCGTCTTATCAGCGCCGCTGCCAGCGCGGATTGGCTGTCGCTTCGTGCCGAGCTTTTGAGCGGCACGTTTTTGGTGGCGATGTCCGGACTGGACATCGCATGCAGGGTAGGAGCCCCGCCTCGGGGCGAATCGATTGCAGCCATGCAGTGACTTCGGTGTTGCCCATGGCATTCGCCGCGGGGGCGCGGCTCCAACCCAAAGCATCGGCGCCTCGCCTTAGCGCGAGGCTTGTGGCACCGACAGCCGGTGTGCCGGGCGCATCACTTGATAAAGGTCGCCCCACGCGTATTCACGTAGACCGAATAGATCGAGTGGCTGCTGGCCATAAACAGTCGATTGCCCTGTAACCCGCCAAAGCACAGGTTGGCGCAGCGTTCCGGCAGGCGAATGTGGCCGATGGCTTTGCCCTGGGTGTTGAACACCCTTACGCCATCCAGCTCTTCCGGTTTGCCCTGGGGGGAGCCGTTGCTGCCCCAGCCACACCAGAGGTTGCCGGCCTCGTCGCACTTGATGCCGTCGACCGCGCCCGTTGCGCCGGCGTCGATATGCGTGCGTCGCTCGCCCAGCGTGCCATCAGTGTTGACGGGGTAGGCCCACACCAGACGGTTGGGCTTGGCCCGACCTTCCACCACATAGAGGCTTTGTTCGTCTGGCGAGAAGCACAGACCATTGGGGCCGGCGAGGTTATCGATGACGCGGCTGACCTTCAGGCTCTGGCCGTCGATGCGGTACACGCCATGGGGCAGCTCGATCTGGATCTTATGGCCTTCGTACTCGTTGCCGGCCTGGAAGGGTGGGTCGGTGAACCAGATCGAACCGTCGCGTTTGACCACAATATCGTTGGGTGAGTTGAAGCGTTTCCCCTCGTAATTGTCGGCCAGCACCGTGATGCTGCCGTCGGGCTCGGTACGGGTGATGCGCCGACCCAGGCCCTCGTTGGTCGAGCCCTCGCAGGCGATCAGGCGCCCTTGGTTGTCGCGCGTCAGGCCGTTGGAAAAGTTCGAAGACTCACGGTACACGCCCAGCGACTGGCTGATCTCGTCCCAGCGCATGATGCGGTTATTGGGGATGTCGCTGAGCAGCAAGTAGCGGCCATCGCCCACCCATACCGGACCTTCGGCCCAGCGTAGCCCGCTGGCCAGCTTTTCTACGCTGGCGTTGAACAGGCGCAGGTCGAGAAAGCTGTCATCCAGAATCTCCACCGACGGGTCGGGGTAGCGCAGATTCAGCGGCTCTGTGGCGCGCGCCAGTTGCGGCAGCAGCGAGCCAATGCCGGCTGCCGCCGCCGAAAAGGCCAGGGAGTGCTTGAGAAATTGCCGGCGTGAGCCGGCAGGGCGTTGTTCGTCGTTCATCGTGAGTGTCCTTATTGTTCTTGTTGGACCGCAGGATGCGGTGCAAATAACTTATACGATGTATGACAACTTTGGGAATAGTGCCGCTTTGCTATGGCGCAGGGCATTCGCTCTAATGGGATTTGGCCTTACAAGTTGGGCTTAAACGCTGCGTGTATGACTTCCGCTAGCGAGTTATGTCGTACGATGACTTTGGGGTGTAACGGAGAATAGCCACTTGCTCAACGCTGTAGAGCGTACTGTCCCAGACCTTGGTGCTGGCGCCACTGCCAAGGCTTCCAGTGCCGGCTTGGGCTATGATGCGCGCCCTTATCCCGCCGTTAAAAACCAGGTCACTATGCCCGGCAACGCCCTCTATACCGACCTGTCGGGTTACTACGACCTCATGTGTGCCGATATCGACTACCAGGCGCAAAGCCACTGCGTGCATCGGCTGCAGCAGCTGTTTGGCAATGCCGGCAAACGCCACCTGGACTTGGCCTGCGGGACCGGGCCGCATGTTCGCCACTTCACCGATGCCGGCTACCAAAGCGCTGGCCTCGACATCAACCAACCAATGCTGGACCGCGCCGCCTTGCGCTGCCCTGAGGCGCAATTCTCCCGGCAGGATATGTGCGCCTTTAGCGTGGCCGAGCCGGTCGACTTGATCACCTGCTTTCTCTATTCCCTGCACTACAGCGCGGGCATCGAGCGGCTCAAGGCCTGCATTGCCAGCGTGCACACCGCATTGGCCGCCAGTGGCGTGTTCTGCTTCAACGCCGTCGACAAAGGCCGCATCGACAACGCCTCCTTCGCCGCACACACCGCCCAACACGCCGACGGCCTGTTCAGCTTCCGTTCGGGTTGGCACTACGCCGGCGAGGGCGAGCAGCAATCGCTCCGGTTGCGCATCGAACGCACAGTGGATGCGCACACCCAGGTCTGGCACGACGAACACCCCATGGTCGCGGTGAGCTTTGCCGAACTGCAGGCGCTACTGGCGCCCGACTTTGAGGTGCACATGCTGGCCCACGACTAT
Organism: Pseudomonas cuatrocienegasensis; assembly: GCF_900110925.1. Lineage (GTDB taxonomy): Bacteria > Pseudomonadota > Gammaproteobacteria > Pseudomonadales > Pseudomonadaceae > Aquipseudomonas > Aquipseudomonas cuatrocienegasensis. The sequence continues at coordinate 96,758 of NZ_FOFP01000001.1, forward strand.
GAAAAGCTCACGCCCTGGGATGCCGAGGCCGGCAATGCGTTGTTTGTCTGTGTGAAGCGTTGAGGGCATAACTGCTCTACGCCCCGCCTTCGGCATACCTTATCTGCGCCGGGGGTAGCCCCGGTTATCTATGGAGTGTCAGCCCTGAGCTGTCTCTGGAAGGGGCAAGCACTGCTGGCCCCTGAAGGCCGTGCTAGGTCGGTAAAGGCGGGCAGCGAACACTGGTGCTGTCTCGTATCCATTTCCTGCGCAGTGGTGTGTCAAGGCTCAGAAGAGGTCCGGGCAAGGACAAGGAGGCGCGATAGAGCCTCCAGGTCCTCCCGTCGCATGTGTGCGAATTGGTTGCGGTGAAGTTGCAGCAGCGGTTCGTCTATATCGGCCAGCACCCTTTGGCCGCGCTCGCTCAGGAGAACCCGAACGACGCGTCTATCCTTTTGGTCGTGTCGACGTTCTATGAGCGACTCTCGCTCCAGACGATCCAGTAACCGCGTTACATCTGCGCGCGGTTCCGCCATCTGGGTCCCGATCCCGCTCGGCGTTTCCCCCTCGGAACCGCTGCGGCGTATGGCACGAAGTGCGTTGTATTGCTTCCCTGACAAACCGAACCCCGCCAACAGGTCCGTTAGTGGAAGCCTGACCTCCTCAGTCGTTCGCACCAAATTGAGGTAGACCTCTTGCTCAAGTAGCTTGCCCGTCTCGGTTGCTACCAGGCTAGGGGTTTGGAACTCGTTCATTGATAACTCTCTTGGCTTTCTTCTACCGACGATTCTCTGCGTCGGTCAGATGCTACAGCGCTCTCGCCAGGCCATCCACCAAAGAGTCGCGCTGGAGGCGGGGGCAAACTCACCCTCGGTACACCCCGGAATCTGGCGAATGATCGTCAGTCATACCCGTCGCCCTTAGGGCATCACCTCCGCAGATTTGGAGAATGGCGTCGTCTGTTTGTAATCACGCGGCTCCTCCAGTTGACCGAGCGTGACGAAGCCACGAACAGCAAGCGCGGTGACAACCACCGAGATACACAGAGCGATGAGCACAATTCGGGTCAGCACAGGTCGAGGGTTCTTGCCTGCACGTGACAGCACACGGGGCAGTAAATCGACCTTATGAGAGCGGGCGTGCAGCCACACGGCGGCTACATGACCAACGACCAAAGCCAGAAGCCCGTATGCCAGGACAGCATGCGCTATGTAAGACCATGGAGTCACAGCCCATCCCGCTACATGTTCACGAGTGGGGAAAATCTGCGGAAGTTCAATCCCAAAGTAAGCGTTGCCGTACTCATGCAGATCGGCGATGGCAAACCCGGTTACGCACGCGAGAACCACAGCAGCATAGAGAGCAATATGCCCAGCCTTTGCGGCCTTCCGACCGCTTGGTGAGATCGTGGTCGGCAATGCCGGAGTCTTGTGCCAAAGCCTCAACCCCAGCCGGAGACACAGCAGCGCGAGCAGCGTGAAGCCAATGGATTTATGCAGGTCACGTATGAGCCCCTGGCGATCCCCGTCGACGAAATAAGGCACTCCTTCGATATTAGTCACCAGCACCCCCGTCAACCACATCAGTACGAAGCCGATTGCCATGGCCCAATGCAGGGTACGGATGGAGGGATGAAAGGCAGTGGTTTCAGGTGCCCCCGAGCTGTCGAGAGCGTTGGAGTGGAGTGATTTTGGCATGGCATTTTCCTCAATGTAAGTTTGGAGACGCGTGGGCCTGAGTGGTCGCGCGTCGCGAGCTCTCCTTCCGTCAGGTACTGCGCCGGCAACACCCGGAAGCTAGGGCTTGAGGCAATATAGTAGTTCACGACAATAGTCGTTGTGAACGATTATTTTTGTGGGCGGTCGTAAAGTCCCTTCCCATTAGGAGGCATTCCCACGACATGGCGCAGTGCTATGGCTGTCAGGTTCGGTTTTAGCCTGCCGAATGATTTATCAGACGCCGGCCCACAATCAGCCCACAATGGCCATCTGCCGTCTATGGAATCGGGCAACTTAGCCGGAGCATTTCATAAGGCGGTGCATTGGAGTCACGCTCATGGGTATGTCCAAATTGCTGTTCGCCGGTCTTGTGTTTGCCACCGTTGGTTTGAGCGGTTGCTCGAACATGTCGCACCAAGACAAGACCACCGCTGGTGGTGCTGTGGTGGGCGGGGTTGCCGGGAACCTGCTCTGCGGCGGAGTGCTCTGCACCGGTTTAGGTGCGGCAGTCGGCGGGGTGATTGGTCACGAAGTAGGCAAGGACGATAAGAAAAAGAAGTGAGCTGATGGGCGCTGAGCCCTCGCTACTGGCTGCTCGCAGGTTGGCGAGTTAGCCCTAGGCTTTTGCCTCTCTGCTCTCTCGCAGGCCGCCGCGTGCAGAGCGCTAGAGAAGCTGGCCGCTTGCCAGGAATCGCTGGGAATGCCTTTTATTCCTGCAATAGATATACGCCAGACCCAGCGGCAGCAGAAGCTGGGTCGAAAGGAAAATGATCTGTCGCTCACAGCGGGCCGATATCGCTGAAGTAAAGCACCACCATCTGCAGCACTTGGGGCTTTGAGGGACTCGGGTGGCGGCGCAGCGAGTGGGTAAGGGTGAGCCTCGAAAGACGGGCTCTTGATAAAACGGCGGGCGCCTTTGTAACGCGTGTTACCGGCGCTCAGCAGCGCTACAAACTGATACCCACCGCCGTAATGTGCAATGAAGCCAGTGGCATTAGAACAGGACGTAGCTGAAAGGCGTTCGAGGTATCTTGGTCACTGACGAGACGCTCGCATGATACTCGAGACCACTGTTCTGCAGCTTTTCTGCAACGATGGCTTCGACACTCTGATCAGGATCTGTCTGGAAGATCCCAAGCGCCCAATAGGAGCGCAGATCTATCTGGGATTTGCGTATTTTGGCAACCTTCTCCAGATCTTCGATCATGTTCGACACGCAGTTTCCCAAGTTAACGTGCTGCTTTATTTCTAAGGCAACATATCGGTCGGTTGCCCAACCTTTCTTGCGGATTATGAAGTCGGGCTTGAGGGACGAGCGAACGCTTTCTCGTCGGTAATCAAACTGGAAGGTGAGTTCTCTTCTCCATTCCGGCGTGCCTGGGTGTTCTGCCAGGAAGCGAGCGAACTCGACCTGAAACCAGACTTCCCAGCCTGTGATTTCTTGCTCGAAGATGATCCGGAATGACTTGCGCAAGGCGCGTTGTTTGAAGAACGCCTCCAATAACTCGCAGATGTAATCGAAATCGGCTTTTGGTTTTTTCATGAGTCCCTTCACTGGTATTGGTTGTGGCATATGGCCATGAAGCGGCTGGATGCTGCCCTATCTCCTGGCGCGTTGCAATCGCTGACGCGAATACGCAACCGGCCAGCTTAATCCCGTATCCCGAGAATGGGTTTGCAGAAAGGGTTTTCGGGTAAAGTCGTATGCTTTAGCCGTTCAGCTTCTATGGGCTTATGAATGTCGTCGAAACGAAAATTCTCAGGCATCGAGCGTGAGTTGATCCGCACCCTGACCGGCGCCTGCGAAACGGCAAAAAGCGAAATCGTTGGCTTCCAGTGGCTCACCCATGAGGTGGACTACGCGCAGTTTCCGCAGAGTTTGATTGTCACCTGGATGTTCGATAGCGAGGCCACCAAGGCGCGGGCTCTGGCCAGCCCGGACAAGGCCAGCATGCTTGAACTGACGCAGGCGGCGTTCGAGGAAGTGGGCATCCACGTGTCCTGCATCGCCGAGCACGTGGCGTTTGCGGTCGAGCAGCCGCAGAGGGGCAAACGTGGCCAAGGACATTGAGAACCCCTGCGTATCGCTGTGCCAGCTCAACAGCGAGCTGTGCGTCAGTTGCGGACGCACGCGCGAAGAAATCCGCAAATGGCGCGGTATGAAACGGCCCGAGAAAATGGCCACCGTGCAGAAGGCTGCTGCGCGGATGAAGGCGATTGCCAAGAAGAAAGGCAAGGGCTAATGGGTAGTCTCGTAGGGTGGATGACGCTCTTTTCATCCACCAGGGCTACTTGCTCAGTCAGCCAGAGATAAAGCCCGATCTTGAGCCAGCCCTCGAAGCCATTACGTAGTTTGGATAGCTGGGGCAGGGCAGGTGCGCAATTAACTTGCAGGTCGCCCAGAAACGCCTGAAAGGTGTCAGCGACACATGTGATGCCGAGCATCAGAGCTCCTGAGTTTTTAATAATAAAAGTCTTCTGCTGCATGCTTTCTCTGTCGCACCAAGGCAAAGAAAGACAGGCCCAGCAACAGGAGGATCGCTGTTGTGCAGCCTAGGAAGATTTTGGCATCTGTACCGCTGGCATCGTAAGCGGCTTGTGTCATTTTGACCGACGGTGCCCACGTGGAGTGGATCAGGGGGATTGTGTCGTTGATGGCATATGCAGCGGGGTCGTGCTGCCGGTTCTGGGTGTAGGTATCCGTGAACGATATGCCGTCAGCGTCATAGCGGTAGGTGATTATGTTCAGATCGGAGTTGGGCGTGTTGTGTATCTCGGTAATGCTGGCTTGTGCCTGCTGATTGCCGAGCAGCATGAAGAGCGAGGTCGCGCCGTGGTTGCTCAAGAGCGCGAGAATGGCGAGGGGCACGATCGCTATCAACGACAGGGTGGAAAGCGTGGTGAGGAAGTCTCTTTTTTCTTCTCGTGGGTAATACATGCAATGGCATCCGTTATTTCAAGGTGAAGTCCAGCGGGCGTTGGACCGCGATTCTCAATCAGTCGCCTGAGGCAGCGGCCATTCGGCTAGTGGGCGGAAGGTAATAGGCATCCCACAGCTTGTTGCGAAATTTGTTGGTCGGGTCGATACGCTTTTTCAACGCGAAGAACGCCTCGGCGCGGGGATAGGCGGCGAGGAACTGGTCACGGCTGGCGTGGATTTGATACGGCAGGTAGTAGCTGCCCTGATGGGCGATGGCGAGGTCGATCAGCTGTCGTGTCCAGTCGGCCACGGCGTCGCGCTCGCTGGGCGAGACGCCCTGTCGGTAGTAGATCACCAGCGCGAAGGTGTCTTCGCGGGCCCAGGCAAGCAGCGTACCTGGGTCGGCTTTGGCATGGCGGATGGAGATATTGGCGACCTTGACCTTGTGTGCTTTGAGCACATCTTTCATCCCAGCGACAAAACGCTCCAGCTGGGCTTCGGGGACGAAGTACTCCTGCAGCACGTAGCTGTAGTCGGGGCCGGAAATAGGCTGTAGCTCGCGCACATCCAGGCTGGCCTCATGGTTGCGCCACTGCACTTGCGGGCGCTTGAGCAGCAGCGGGTCGACGAGGTTTTCGCGCATTTTTGCGCCGCCATTGCTGCTGGCAACTGCTAGCGCGGCGCGCATGGCTTTGTAGTCGCGGTCCAGTGGTACCAGGCGCTCCGTGACTGTCAGCGGAGCATCTGTGCGAAGGTAGGACACGGCACGAACGCTGTCGTAATCGTCGGTATAGAGAATGCCGTTGTGCATCACCATGTCTGGGTTGTCGACGACCTGGCTGGCGAAGAATTGCGCATATTCACTGAGCGGCATGAGTTGCGTCTGACGCACCAGCTTGCTGTTCTCCGCCAGCGGCAGGGTCGCTTCAACGATGACGCCGAGCCCGCCATAACCGCCTATGGCGCCATAGAACAGTTCGCGGTTGTGCGTGGGGCTGGCTTCCACCACTTGGCCGTCGGCCAACACCAGACGCAACGAGCGAACGCCGAGAACCAGCGGTCCCTGGCCGGCGTAACGGCCATGGGCGTTGATGCTGAGTGCGCCGCCGACAGTGAAATTGGCGTAGGACTGCATGATCTGCGGCGACAGCCCATGTGGGTCGATGTACTCCAGCACTGCACGCCAGGTGATGCCGGCTTGCACGCGGATTTCCCGGCGCTCTGCGGAAAACTCCAGCACCTGATTGAAGCGGCGCATGTCCAGTTGCAGGGCCTGCTCGGTGGCGGTCTGCCCACCCATGCTGTAGCGTCCGCCGCCAATGGCGATAGGGCCGGCATGCCCGCGAACGGCTTCGACGATCTGCTCCAGTTCGGTAGGCGTCAGCACTTGCGCCACCTCGATAGGGTTCATGCCGCTGACGTCGTTGACGGTCTCGACGGCCTGGACTGTCTGGCATAGGAGCAGGATAAGGATGGAGACGACACGCATGGGACTTCCTTGTTCGCGTTAGAGAAACTGCGGTTGCAGGCGCAGTGGTCACTCTGGCCGCAAACTCGGGAGTGAACCAGCACTTTCAGCCTCGTTCAACTTCGAGCAGGAAGCTTTCTAAAATCCTCCGGCTTTGGGCCAGTTCTGCTGTTTTCTGATCGGCAATGCGGATTTGCTCATGCAAGGTGTCACGCAGCTCCTCGCACGGCTCGAAAGCAAGGCCTTCACCTCTTACGCATGGCAAGAACTGCAGGATGGTCGCAAGGGTCATCCCGGCTGCGCCGAGCAGCTTGATGCGTTCGACGGTGCGCAACTCCTCCGGTGCGTAATCTCGATAGCCACTTTCGGTACGCCTCGGTTTCAGCAGCCCTTCGGCTTCGTAATAACGGAGCATTCTTATGCTCACGCCAGAACGCTTCGATAGCTCACCAATTTTCATCGCGTGTTTCGCCTTGACCCTGACAGTGCTGTCAGGGTCGATGATAGGTGCTCAATCAACTGAGCACCATCAGGAGCGATTCCATGGCTACCCATCCGCACGCGTCCCCGTCCTACATCAATGGACATCCTGCCACCGCTTCGCAATTGAACCCTCTGGCCTTTGCGGGTTTTGCGCACTTCACGGCGATGCAAGTAAGGTGCTCCAGGGTCAAGGGACTGGATCTTCACCTCGACCGCCTACGCAATGCCTCACTGGCGTTTTTTGGCCGGGCGCCGACCGATGAGCTATTGCGCTCATACATTCGGATGGCGATTGAAAAGGGCGCGAGTGATCAATCGTTGACGGTTACCGTCTTCTCACCCCATGGCGAGTTCACGGCCGATAGCATGGCGGTAGAGCCTGCTGTGCTGGTCCGTACAGCAGCGCCATCCGAGGGTCCGAAAGGCCCGTTACGCTTGAGTGCCATTGAGCATCAGAGGCCTTTGGCCGCAATCAAGCATGTCGGTGAAGTCGGCAAGACCTACTACCTTCACCAAGCCATCCGGAAGGGCTTTGACGATGCAGCATTCGTGAATGAGCGCGGGCATCTGAGCGAGGCCACGATCTGGAACCTGGTCTTCTGGGATGGTGAGGCCGTGATCTGGCCCAAGGCCGAGATGTTGCAAGGCACCATGATGGGTATGGTTCAGCGTCAACTTGCGCGCCTTGAGGTGCCACAGCGCCATGAGCCGATCCCCCTTGAGCGCCTTAGAACGTTCTGCGGCGCGGCAGTGATGAACTCATGGACGCCGGGCATTGCAGTCACCGCCATTGCCTCTCATACCATTGACGAGGCTCGGCCATTTATCGAGTTGCTGCACAAGGCATACGAGGCTGAGCCAGCCGATTGCCCCTGAGAAGGGTTAACGGCTGCATAAACCGGCTGCTCAGATCAGTAGGGTGGATGGCGCTTTTTCATCCACCGTTTGTGCTGTGTGGGTTATTCGAGTTGCCTGCTAAACCCACGGTGGACAAGCTTCGCGTTGTCCACCCTACAGGACCGCGGAGCAGCCATCACGTAGGGTGGCTGATGCTTTTCATCCATTGTTGCGAGGTTGGGCGGGTTACAGGCTCACTCGCCATACGCGCTGTCGGCCTGCTCCGGCTCGGCGCACCAGTCTTCGGTATAAACCCCCATTGCCACCGCCCGGTGAAAACTCGAATAAGGCCAGTCACCCAGCCGTTCGACATGCCCATGTTTCAGTGGGTTGTAGTGGATGTAGTCGAAGTGGCGCTGGTAGTCCTGCTCATCGCGGATCAGGTGTTCCCAATAACGCCTTTGCCAGATGCCGCGCTCACCGCGCTTGTGTTGGGTGGCGGTACGCGATTCGATGGGCGGCAGGCGTTTGGCGAACGCAGATTTGATCACCTTCCAGCGCAGCGAAAAGTCCGCATCACCCGGTGGCAGCGTCCACAAGCAGTGCATGTGTTCGGGCAGCACCACCCACGCATCGATATGAAAGGGATGCCGCGCTCGCGTGGCGCGCACTGTCTCGCGCAGTAAGGCGATTTCACGAATCAGCAAATCGCTGCTGCGATCACGCAAATTAACGGTAAAGAAGTAAGTAGCCCCCGGTACGCGGGCGCGGCGGTAGTTGGACATAGCGGCTCATCCTTGAGCGGTGTGGTGTTTTAACCATGGTGGACAAGCTTCGCGTTGTCCACCCTACGAGGCCGCAGACCAGCCATCTCGTAGGGTGGATGACGCTTTTTTCATCCACCGTCGGGCCACGTGCTTGCCGTGTGGCTATTGGCTAACGGCAACAGCCTCTGTCCACATAGGTTTTGTTGCCGTTGCGATTGATGTAATAGCAGCCACCCTTTGGGCCTTGCTGCAACGACGCTCCTGCTGGTCCGCAGCCTTTTGCGTAAGCGTCGTGAGGTACGGAAAATGTCAGTCCGCCTAGAAGCAATGCCATACATAGCGGCATTGCAGACATTGGGATTAGATATCTTGCAAACTTGCCCGCTACTGTTTTCATCCGATGATAACCCTTCGTTACAGCAGATAACGGCTACCTGCAGTCGCTGCTATATCGGCGTAACTACTTCCTTCATGAGGCGGCCGCATGCATTTTCAGGTTGCTGATAGATCCCACGCTCCGGCGTGGTAGCCAGCCTGCGACGCTCTGCGTCGCCAGCAGACTGCAGATGGCCAACCGCTTGCAGGGTGGACGCTGGAGCGTCCGGGGCTGCATTCCCACGCGGAGCGTGGGAACGAGCATCATCCCGCTGCCGAACGCTGGCTACATCGCGCTAGCGCAGGTACGACCAGCAGCAACTGCAGGTCACCTACATCGGGCGATAAGGTATCCAGGTGTCCCCTTGCCAATGTAATAACGACAAGCCCTGGCGGTTCTCGCGGCGCGGGCGGCGATGGTCGTCGGGCGGGGCACTGCGCAAGGTGGGCACCAGGTCGCCGGTGATCCAGCGGCGTATGCAGCGGTTCTCCGGGTGGTAGTAGTGGATCAGCAGGGCATAAATGCCCGACTCGCTGATCAGCCGTGCTCGCTCCGGGTGGCCGTGGCCGCTGAGCACCACGGCGTCGAGCAATTGGTCCGCATCGAGGGTGCGGGCTGCCCGCTCCTCAAGGTGCGGCTGGGCGATCATGCGGCCGAAATCACGGGCACAAAACCAGCACTGTTGCTCGATCAGCAACGCGCGCAATTGGCGTTTATGGCGGGTGAAGGTCTGCGGAATCAGGATTTCGCCGGATAAGTCCGCAATTACAGGTGAGCTGCTGGGGTGGTCATGGTGAATAGGCATATCCATTACCTCTGGAAGCTTTCTTAGGGCTTGATTGGAGTCGGGAGCTAAGAAACCCACCAGAGACGGGCCGGACGTATTCCCCTTTCGGGTCTTGTATTAGCCCACTCCCGACAGCACGGGTTCTTTCTTGCGGACGTGGCAAAGCCGCGAACACAAAAAAGCCGCAAAAGCTGTCGGGTGCGGTGAACCGCTCTGGTAAGGCGTTTCTTAGGCGCCGTTGGCAAGGGTAGGGCGCATGGGGGAGGTGGTCAAGCACAGGGTATCGATAGCTCCCAGGCTCCGGCGTGGTAGCCAGCCTGCGACGCTCTGCGTTGCCTACAGATCGCAGATGGCCAACCGCTTCCAGGTTGGACGCTTGGGTGAACCCGCCTCTGATGTGTCGTTCTCGATAACGGATCCGCCCTTACGGCGGGTCACTTCTGGCAAACGCCCGGATGGCCGGCCCCGCCAAAAGTAACCAAGAGGTCTTGCCCTTGCATCCGGCCCGACTTCGTCGGGTTCCCTCGTTCCATCATTGCGCCAGGGGCCCGGCCTAGGCGGCCCCCCACGAAGGGACATCCCTGGTCCATCGCGGCTCTCGCGGCATCCATGCTGCTCATGGCTGCCCGCCCGGCCCCTTACGCAACGATTTCACTCGGCCTTCTGACGGGCGTTTGGCGTCGTCTGTGAGATTGCGGATTGATAAACCAAAGCATGTGATGGCGATGGTTGTAATGGATGTTTTGAACATCCCGGTGGACAAGCTTCGCGTTGTCCACCCTACACCCACTATGTCGGTGAACCGTAGGGTGGATGACGCTTTATCCATCCACCGTTGCGGTGGTTGTCCGGGCTACTTGCTGAGCCAGCCGATTGCCCCTGAGAAGGGTTAACGGCTACATGAACCGGCTGCTCATATCAGTAGGGTGGATGACGCTTTTTTCATCCACCGTTACTGCGGTTGTTCGTGCTACTCGCTCTTTGGTTACCTTCTCTTTTGCACACGAGCAAAGAGAAAGTAACTAGCCGAGGGGCGAAATAAATAGTGAGTGCGATAAATGTGCGGCGGTTAATTATGGATCAATAACCCTGTTGGGTTTTTATGTGGGAACACAGCCCGTCTAGGTCGGGGAATATAGTTGAGTTGTTTATTCCGTACTTTGATAAGGCCTTTAGAAATGAAGGTTTTAATTTTTTCGGTATTATGTATTTTTTAATTTCTGGCTCATCAATTTCATAACAACAGTCAGGGTGGACTGTAAAAGCACCTGACTGGGCAGTAATTCTTCTAGATCCATGAGATGGAAGGAAGGCTGCTGGTTTTTTTAGTGTCTTTATGTTTATTTTTTCCTCTCTTTTGTAATCTCTTGCCTTGTATAGATAAACGGCACCATCTTTGTCGAGGTTTTCTTTGACGCAGAAAAAACAGGCTACCAAAGGGCTAAAACTCCAATCAAGAAGCCTGGTTGGTAGCCCATGATGCTGAGCGAGGGTTAGCCATTGAATATCGTTCTCTGGGTATTTTTCCAAATGAGGGCGTGAGTGAGCCTTGAAAACCCACATCATCTTGTCCTCTCTGGTCTGGTGCCCCTCTGATGGGTGCCTGAATAGAGAGGGAAGTAATCTATAGTTCCTATTGGGTACGCCGCGGAATAGATCGTTTGGATTGGTATTACTAACTTCTTCTAGAAATTCGTTGATGCTTTTAATTATTTTTTCGTTTTTTGTTGCGGATAAGTAAGCGTCGGCTGATATTTCTGCCTCTAGTAGGGCTCCATATAGGTCTTTTGCTTCTTCTCTGAATACTTTTTTTGCAGAGTTGAATATTTCTTTTGCGCTGACTGTAAGGATTTCCTCTATCGTTGGGGTGATGGTTTCTTCTTTTAATTGAGGATTTGAAGAGGTGAATCTATGTAGAGCTTGCTCGTTTCTTATAAAGGGAATGTCGTTTCTTGAGGTGCATAGTATTTCTGCATCCGAAAGAAATATGTCTAATTCGTTGAGTATGGCGCTAAATCTTGGTTTGCTGTTTAGGAATTCGTTGGTTATTCCATGCAGAGCTATTTCAGGCTCGTCTATATCTCTATCTGGGTTTAGATAGCAGTGGAAAAATTTCCCTGTTAATGTCCTGTTGTTTATTTCCACTGCACCTATTTCAATAATGCGGTGGCCGTCAGTGACAGGCGTGCCAGTCGTGCTAAGAGAAAGAAAAATTTGTCTCATGTTTCCTCTCAATTAAAAGCCCCGCACTAGGCGGGGCTTTTAATTTAACTCGCCACCCCAAACATCCATTTCAGGTAAAGCGCTCTTAACTCTTCAGTGAGTAAGCTGGGAATCAATCCCAGCTCAACGCCCCACCAGTCTGATACTCAATAACCCGCGTCTCGAAGAAGTTCTTCTCCTTCTTCAGGTCCATGATTTCCGACATCCATGGGAAGGGGTTCGACGTACCCGGATATTCCTCTTTCAGGCCAATCTGCGTCAAACGACGGTTGGCGATAAATTTGAGGTAGTCCTCCATCATCGCCGCGTTCATGCCCAGTACGCCGCGGGGCATGGTGTCGCGGGCGTATTCGATTTCCAGTTGGGTGCCCTGGAGGATCATCTGGGTGGCTTCTTCTTTCATGCTGGCATCCCACAGGTGTGGGTTTTCGATCTTGATCTGGTTGATCACGTCGATGCCGAAGTTCAGGTGCATGGACTCGTCACGCAGGATGTACTGGAACTGCTCGGCCACGCCGGTCATCTTGTTGCGGCGGCCCATGGAGAGGATCTGGGTGAAGCCGCAGTAGAAGAACACGCCTTCCAGTACGCAGTAGTAGGCGATCAGGTTGCGCAGCAGTTCTTTGTCGGTCTCGACCGTGCCGGTGTTGAAGGTCGGGTCGGAGATCGAGCGGGTGTACTTGAGGCCCCAGCTGGCTTTTTTCGCGACGCTCGGGATCTCGTGGTACATGTTGAAGATCTCGCCTTCATCCATGCCCAGGGATTCGATGCAGTACTGGTAGGCGTGGGTGTGGATCGCCTCTTCGAAGGTCTGGCGCAGGATGTACTGGCGGCACTCCGGGTTGGTGATCAGGCGGTACACGGCCAGGGCCAGGTTGTTGGCGACCAGGCTGTCGGCAGTGGAGAAGAAGCCGAGGTTGCGCTTGACGATGCGGCGCTCGTCGTCGGTCAGGCCGTCCGGGGTTTTCCACAACGCGATGTCCGCGTTCATGTTTACTTCTTGCGGCATCCAGTGGTTGGCGCAGCCGTCCAGGTACTTCTGCCAGGCCCAGTCGTACTTGAAGGGTACGAGCTGGTTGAGGTCGGCGCGGCAGTTGATCATGCGTTTTTCGTCGACCGCAACGCGGGCGGCGGAGCCTTCGAGCTCGGCCAGGCCTTCGGCGATGTCGAGTTGGTCGAGGGAGGCTTTGGCGCGGGCCACGGCGGGGCTGTCGTCGGCGGCGATGGCGCGCGCTTCGACCGCGGCGGCACCGCCGACCTGGTCGAGTTTGTCGATGTTCATGTCAGCCGCTTGGGCGGTGTTGCTGTGGGCGGCGGCGGTGTCGGTACCGTCGTCCTTGTCAAATTCATCCCAGCTCAGCATGGCTTGGCTCCTGCTTGAGGCCGGCGGTTGACCGGCCTGTATGGAAAATCAGTCATTCTCGATTGTCGTTGCGGTGCATCGTGCGCGCAAAGGCAAAACGGGTGTTGCTGTATGGGGCTGGCTCTAGTGGCTGGCCGTTACCCCAGGCCACGCCGGTGAGGGCGGGGCAGGTAATCAGTGAGGAGGGGCGTACCCCAACCCTCGATCTTGCTCTTGCTCTTGCTCTTGCTCTACGTCCGAGCGCGTAGCTGAGCGAGTGACCGCTAGGCGCCTGGTAGGTTGGAACCCCTGAGCATACGACTGTATGTGATGGGGGCCGACCTACCAGGCAACAACGCGGGCGCCGCTCAGATCCGCGCGCTGCCGAACACTTATTGGCAGGCTTCGCAGTCTGGTTCATCGATGGCACAGGCCTTGGGCACAGGTGCCGGCGCCGGTGCAGCCTCGACCGTCGGGGCCTTGGCCGGTGCGGCGCTGAGGCCGTCGTTGCCACCACTGGACACGGCGTTGAGCTTGCCGGTGCTGATGGTGGACTTCTCGGTGCTGGTCGCGGCCAGGGCACGGAGGTAGTAGGTGGTTTTCAGGCCACGGTACCAGGCCATGCGGTAGGTCACGTCGAGCTTCTTGCCCGAGGCGCCGGCGATGTACAGGTTCAGCGACTGCGCCTGGTCGATCCACTTCTGACGGCGGCTGGCGGCATCGACGATCCACTTGGTGTCGACTTCAAACGCGGTGGCGTAGAGGTCTTTCAGTTCTTGCGGGATGCGTTCGATCTGCTGCAGGGAGCCGTCGTAGTACTTGAGGTCGTTGATCATGACCGAGTCCCACAGGCCGCGCGCTTTGAGGTCGCGGACCAGGTAGGGGTTGATCACGGTGAATTCGCCCGAGAGGTTCGATTTCACGTACAGGTTCTGGTAGGTCGGCTCGATGGACTGCGACACGCCGGTGATGTTGGCGATGGTCGCGGTCGGCGCGATGGCCATGATGTTCGAGTTGCGAATGCCTTTCTGTACACGGGCACGCACCGGCGCCCAGTCCAGGGACTCGGTCAGGTCGACGTCGATGTACTTCTGGCCACGGGCCTCGATGAGGATCTGCTGGGAGTCGAGCGGCAGGATGCCCTTGCTCCACAGCGAGCCCTGGAAGGTTTCGTAGGCGCCACGCTCGTCGGCCAGGTCACAGGAGGCCTGGATGGCGTAGTAGCTGACCGCTTCCATCGACTTGTCGGCAAACTCCACGGCGGCATCGGAGCCGTACGGGATGTGCTGCAGGTACAGGGCGTCCTGGAAACCCATGATGCCGAGGCCGACCGGGCGGTGCTTGACGTTGGAGTTCTTCGCCTGGGGCACCGAGTAGTAGTTGATGTCGATAACGTTATCGAGCATGCGCACTGCGGTCTTGATGGTTTTTTCCAGCTTGGCCAGGTCGAGTTTGCCGTTGACGATGTGGTTCGGCAGGTTGACCGAGCCCAGGTTGCAGACGGCGATTTCGTCCTTGTTGGTGTTCAGGGTGATCTCGGTGCACAGGTTCGAGCTGTGTACCACACCCACGTGCTGCTGCGGGCTGCGCAGGTTGCATGGGTCTTTGAAGGTCAGCCACGGGTGGCCGGTCTCGAACAGCATCGAGAGCATCTTGCGCCACAGGTCTTTGGCCTGGATGGTCTTGAACAGCTTGATCTTGCCGCCGTACTGGGTCAGGGCTTCGTAGTACTCGTAGCGCTCTTCGAAGGCCTTGCCGGTGAGGTCGTGCAGGTCCGGGACTTCGCTCGGGCTGAACAGGGTCCAGGGGCCGTCGTCGAACACGCGCTTCATGAACAGGTCGGGAATCCAGTTCGCGGTGTTCATGTCGTGGGTGCGGCGGCGGTCGTCACCGGTGTTCTTGCGCAGCTCGATGAACTCTTCGATGTCCAGGTGCCAGGTTTCCAGGTAGGCGCAGACTGCGCCCTTGCGCTTGCCGCCCTGGTTGACCGCGACGGCGGTGTCGTTGACCACCTTGAGGAAGGGCACGACGCCCTGGGATTTGCCGTTGGTGCCTTTGATGTAGGCGCCCAGGGCACGTACCGGGGTCCAGTCGTTGCCCAGGCCGCCGGCGAACTTGCTCAGCAGGGCGTTGTCGCGGATGGCGTCGTAGATGCCGCCCAGGTCGTCCGGCACGGTGGTCAGGTAGCAGCTGGAGAGCTGCGGGCGCAGGGTGCCGGCGTTGAACAGGGTCGGCGTCGAGGCCATGTAGTCGAACGAGGAGAGCAGGTTGTAGAACTCGATGGCGCGGTCTTCACGCTGCTTCTCTTCGACCGCCAGGCCCATGGCCACGCGCATGAAGAAGATCTGCGGCAGTTCGAAACGCACGCCGTCCTTGTGGATGAAGTAACGGTCGTAGAGGGTCTGCAGGCCCAGGTAGGTGAACTGCTGGTCACGCTCGTGGTTGATCGCCTTGCCGAGCTTTTCCAGGTCGAAGGTGCCCAGCACCGGGTCGAGCAGCTCATGCTCGATGCCTTTGGCGACATAGGCCGGCAGAGCCTGGGCGTAGAAGTCGACCATTTCGTGGTGGGTGGCGCTGGTGGCGACACCGAGGAAGCCCAGGCCTTCGGCGCGGATGTTGTCCATCAGCAGGCGCGCGGTGACGTAGGAGTAGTTCGGCTCACGCTCGACCAGGGTACGGGCGGTCATCACCAGGGCGGTGCTGACGTCGCTCTGGGCCACGCCGTCGTAGAGGTTCTTCAGGGTTTCTTTCTGGATCAGCGCGCCATCGACTTCGGCCAGGCCTTCGCAGGCTTCGCGGATGATGGTGTCCAGGCGGCCCATGTCCAGCGGCGCAACCGTGCCGTCGAGGTGGGTAACGCGGATGCTCGGGTGCGGCTGGGCGACTTCGACGGTGCTGCTCTTGCGGGCCTGGGCGCGCGATTCGCGGTAGATCACGTAGTCGCGGGCAACCTTCTGCTCGCCGGCGCGCATCAGGGCCAGTTCGACCTGGTCCTGGATTTCTTCGATATGGATGGTGCCGCCGGAGGGCATGCGGCGCTTGAAGGTGGCGCTGACCTGCTCGGTCAGGCGCGCAACGGTGTCATGGATACGCGACGAAGCGGCGGCATTGCCGCCTTCCACAGCGAGAAAGGCCTTGGTGATGGCGACGGTGATCTTGTCGTCGGTGTACGGCACCACGGTGCCATTACGCTTGATCACACGCAGCTGACCCGGCGCGGTGGCGGCGAGGTCCTTGCTGGCATCGGCGGCCTGAGGCGCGGTGGCCTGCGGGTTCTCGCGAGTGGTGTCGGTATGCATGGATGTCTCCGTGTTCTGTATTTATGTAGTTGGACGCGCTGGGCGACCTGCTGTTCAAGCCATTACAACAACGAACCCGCGCAAGGCAGGTGCCTTGCGCAAAACCGCGTGAGCCGGTCAGGGAGAAGGGGCAAAGCCCCTCCCTGGCGCTTGACTGCAGGCCGCCGTGCGGCCGTATCTCGTGAGCCTGGTCTGAGTCGCGCGGGGCGATGCAGGTCGGGCCCTATATGTAGTGGTGCATGCGCCTGGACGCCGGCTCCGCGTGTGCGTGTCTGCTGCGCTTCGCCTGGGGGCGTAAGCAACGCCGCCCTCGCACGGGGCGAAGGCGGCTTAACATCTTTACCCAGTTTTTTACCTACCTGGAGTGGACCTTCAGGGGGCAAATGTGCTTGGGCGGTTTTTGCATCAAAACCCAACATGTAGGTGTTTGGCGCGATGGGGATACAAGATAGTGCGGTGTAGGGGGGAAGGCAAGCAGACCTGACAGGCCTGGCTGTGGATAAAACTGTGGGTTGTTTCTGGGTAAGCGGCGCAAGCCCCCGTAGTTACTAGGGTTCTGCCGAGAGGACCGCCCGTCGCACCCGGCAAAGTTTTTTTCGCTGCCCGAGGCAGGCTTTTTACTGGCTCACAGAAACACAAGATGTAGGGTTTTTTCGGCTTTTTTGGCCTGCTCTGTGCTAAGGGTTGTTTCCCTTTAGTGCGCGGTCGCATTCATCAGCAAGGTGTGGGCGCTGCAACCACCATTCGTCGCGGGGCGCGACTCCTACAGGGCGCTTCGCCACGCCGCCTATCGCGTAGGAGCCCCGCCCCGGGGCGAAGCTTTTGGCGGCGGCGTGGGTTGTCAGAAAACGTCAACAGAACATGGCGCTACCAATCTGCGCGGCCAGGCCATCTGCATTGCTACAATGCGCGGCGGCGGCCCAGCCCCGTCACCGATTCCTTGCCTGGAGGCCGCTGTGCAACACGCCATGTCACAGATCCTGATTGTCGAAGACGACCCGCGGCTCGCCGAGCTGACCCGCGAGTACCTGGAGGGCAATGGCCTGAGCGTGGCCATCGAGGCCGATGGCGCCCAGGCGGCGGCGCGTATCGTGCGCGAGCAGCCGGACCTGGTGATTCTCGACCTGATGCTGCCCGGTGAGGATGGCCTGAGCATCTGCCGCAAGGTGCGTGGCCAGTACGAAGGATCGATTCTGATGCTGACGGCGCGCACCGATGACATGGATCAGGTGCTGGGCCTGGAGCTGGGCGCCGATGACTATGTGTGCAAGCCGGTGCGGCCACGGGTGCTGCTGGCGCGTATTCGCGCGTTGCTGCGGCGTCACGAAGGGCATGCCAGCGACCCCGATGAGGCGCGCCGGCGCTTGGTGTTCGGCCCGTTGGTGATCGATAACGCCATGCGTGAGGCCTGGCTGGGCGAGCAGGGCATCGAGCTGACCAGTGCCGAGTTCGACCTGTTGTGGCTGCTGGCGGCGAATGCCGGGCGCATTCTCTCGCGCGAGGAGATCTTCAATGCCCTGCGCGGCATCGAGTACGACGGCCAGGACCGCTCCATCGATGTGCGAATTTCACGTATTCGCCCCAAGATCGGCGATGACCCCATGCACCCGCGGCTGATCAAAACGGTACGCAGCAAGGGCTACCTGTTCGTCGCCGAGGCGGCTGCCGCGCTCATTGTGGCGGGCCAGTGAGCGGTCGCTGCCTTCTCTATAAGGTGCGCGCCACGCTGTGTGCGTATGCCGTGCAGGTGCGCGCGTGAACTCGATCTTCCTGCGGATCTACGCCGGCATGCTCGGTTCGCTGGTGTTGGTGGCGCTGCTGGGCGTGGGAGCGTTGCACCTGGTCAACGAGGTGCGTTCCGACCAGTACCGTGAGCGCCTGGCGCGTGGCACCTTTCGCCTGATGGCGGACAATCTCGCGCCCATGGTTGATGTCGAGCGGCGCCGGGCGATCAATACCTGGTCGCGCCTGCTGGGCATTCCGCTGCGCATTCAGGCGCTGGCCGCTACGCCGCTGGACAGCAGCGAGCGCGGCCGCTTGCAGCGCGGTCAGGTGCTGGTCGAGCAGACCGGCCCCCACGCGGCCACGGTTTACAGCCTGGTCAGCGAGCGCGAGCAGTTGCTGCTGAGCGGCGAGGTGCAGCAGGTCAGTGAGCAATTGGCGCGGGCGACCATCTTTCTGCTGGTTGACGAACTGGTGCGCTACCCGGTCGATGAGCAGCCGCGCCGGCTGGCCGAGCTAAAGGAAGCCAAGCAGTTCGGTTTCGACCTGCGCCTGCTGCCCCTTGATCAGGCCAATCTGGACGACGACCAGCGCCGGCGGGTGGATGAGGGCGATACGGTGATGGCCCTGGGCAAGGGCGGCGATACCATTCATGTGTTTTCCGGGATTATCGACACGCCCTGGGTGCTGGAGATCGGCCCGCTGTACCAGATGAACCCCTATCCGCCGCAACTGCTGGTGCTGATCGGTGCGCTGGGCCTGAGCCTGATCGGCCTGATGGTCTATCTGTTGGTGCGCCCGCTGGAACAGCGTCTGCGCGGCCTGGAGAGCGCTGCCACGCATATCGCCAGCGGCCGCCTGGATGCTCGAGTGCCGCCCCATGGCAGTGATTCGGTGGGGCGCCTGGCCGCAGCCTTTAATGGCATGGCCGAACACCTGCAGCGTTCGCTGGGCATCCAGCGCGAACTGGTGCGCGCGGTATCCCACGAGCTGCGTACGCCGGTGGCGCGGTTGCGCTTTGGCCTGGAGATGATCGCCGATGCCAGCAGCGAGACGGCGCGGCGCAAGTACATGGATGGCATGGACAGCGATATCCAGGACCTCGACAAGCTGGTCGACGAGATGCTCACCTATGCGCGCCTGGAGCAGGGCGCGCCGGCGCTGAGCTTCCAGCCGGTCGACCTCAACGATCTGATCGATCAGGTGGTCACCGAGCTGGCGCCATTACGTGCAAGCGTGCGGGTCGAGCACGGCCCCTCGCGTGATGCGCTGGATGGCGGCGGTGCGCTGGTGGAGGCCGAGCTGCGTTATCTGCACCGCGCGTTGCAGAACCTGGTGAGCAATGCCATGCGCCATGCCGAGTCGCGGGTACGGGTGAGTTACCAGGTTGGCCGACAGCGCTGTCGGGTGGATGTCGAAGACGATGGCCCGGGTGTGCCGGAAGAGGCCTGGGAGCGCATCTTCACCCCCTTCCTGCGCCTGGATGACAGCCGCACGCGGGCTTCGGGCGGCCATGGCCTGGGCCTGTCGATCGTGCGGCGGATCACTTACTGGCACGGCGGCCGCGCGCAGATCAGCCGTAGCGAGAGCCTGGGCGGGGCGTGTTTTACCCTGATCTGGCCGCGCAAGCAGGCGTGACAGATGCCCTGGATTTTATCCAGGCTACAGAGAGCTTTCAGCCTCGTAGGGTGGATGACGCTTTACCCATCCACCAACGGCAATGGTGGATGAAAACAGCGTCATCCACCCTACCGTGCGGGTTAGCTTTAAAACGGGGCGGGGCACTCGAAGCGCAGCCGCTCGCCGGTTTGTGGGTGGGTCAGGCTGAGCATGCTGGCGTGCAGGCACAGGCGCGGGTAGGCGGCCAGGGCTTGTTCGTGGGCATACAGGCCGTCGCCGAGCAGCGGATGGCCGATGGAGAGCATGTGCACGCGCAACTGGTGCGAGCGGCCGGTGATCGGCGTCAGCTCGACGCGGCAGTAATCCCCGCAGCGTTCCAGTACCTGCCAGTGGGTCAGGGCATGTTTGCCCTGTTCATGGTCGACCACGTGGCGCGGTTTGGTCGGTGGGTCGTAGCGCAGGGGCAGGTCGATGCTGCCGCTGTCGTCTTGCGGCTGGCCCCAGCACAGCGCGGTGTAGGCCTTTTCCGTTTCGCGGTCGTGGAACTGCCGGGACAGCTCGCGGTGGCTGTCGGCATCGCGAGCCAGCACGATGATGCCGGAGGTTTCCCAGTCGAGGCGGTGGACGATGCGCGCTTCCGGGTAGCCGTTGTCCTGCAGGCGGGTGACCAGGCAGTCCTTGTTGTCTTCGGCGCGACCGGGCACCGAGAGCAGCAGGGTGGGCTTGTTGATCACCAGCAGGGCGGCGTCCTGGTGGAGTATTTCGATTTGGCTCAGCGGCATGGGGCGTCTGGAAATTCTGTAGGAGCGAATTTATTCGCGATGCTTTTAGCCTGTAGAACGCTTCGCGGATAAATCCGCTTCTACAGGGTTTTGCATCGCCAATGAAAAGGCGGCCACCGGGGCCGCCATTTGTGTGCACTGCGCGGGCGTCTAGCGATCCGGCAGGGTGATGTTCAACTCCAGAATCGAGCAGCTGCCCTGGTTTTCCAGTGCAACCTGTACTTGATCGGAATCGATATTCACGTACTTGCGGATCACCTCGACCAGCTCTTGTTGCAGGGCCGGCAGGTAGTCCGGCTGGCTGCGCTGGCCGCGCTCGTGGGCGACGATGATCTGCAGGCGTTCTTTGGCGATAGAGGCGGTGGTTTCCTTCTTGCGTGAGCGCAGGAAGTCAAAAATATTCATTCTCGACCTCCAAACAGGCGTTGCAGGAAGCCCTGCTTTTTCACGTCGAGGAAGCGGTGCGCCACTTCTTTGCCCAGCAGGCGGTCAACCGCGTCGCTGTAGGCCTGGCCGGCGTCGCTCTGGTCGTCGAGAATCACCGGTACGCCCTGGTTGGAAGCCTTGAGCACCGCTTGCGACTCGGGGATCACGCCGAGCAGGCGGATGGCGAGGATTTCCTCGACGTCTTCTACGCCGAGCATTTCGCCCTTGGTCACGCGCTCTGGGTTGTAGCGGGTCAGCAGCAGGTGTTCCTTGATCGGCTCTTCGCCTTTTTCAGCGCGCCGCGATTTGCTCGCCAGCAGGCCCAGCATGCGGTCGGAGTCGCGTACCGAAGACACTTCCGGGTTGGTCACCACGATGGCTTCGTCGGCGAAGTACATCGCCAGGTGCGCGCCTTTTTCGATACCGGCCGGCGAGTCGCAGACCACGTATTCGAACGACTCGCGCAGCTCGTTGATGATTTTCTCGACGCCTTCCTGGGTCAGCGCGTCCTTGTCGCGGGTCTGGCTGGCAGCCAGCACATAGAGGTTCTCCAGGCGTTTATCCTTGATCAGGGCCTGGGAGAGGGTCGCTTCGCCGTTGACGACGTTGACGAAGTCGTACACCACGCGGCGTTCGCAGCCCATGATGAGGTCGAGGTTACGCAGGCCGACGTCGAAGTCGACGATGACTGTCTTGTGCCCGCGCAAGGCGAGGCCGGTACCGATGGCAGCGCTGGTGGTGGTTTTGCCGACGCCACCCTTGCCGGACGTGACTACGAGGATCTTGGCCAAGGTGATTCACCCTAAATATGAAGAAAGCGGGAATCTGCCAGCTGCAATGAGGCTCGGCGTTAACGCTGCCCTGGGCTGCGCGAGGTGCGCGGCGCCGGTAACTGGCAATGACATTTAGCGAGTGCTCAGAGGCTTCCAGATATCCTAGGAGCCTGTCGGACTTAACACTGTTCTACTGCGGAAAAGCCGGGTTTGGCCATTTTTGCTGCTTTCCCTCGTTAAATAGCGCGCTATTCGCCTCGGTAAAGCAGCAAAACTGTCGCAATCCGATCTTTCCCTCGCTACGAACGGTCAAGTCCGACAGGCTCCTAGTTGTGTCCCTGAAAAGTGGCGGCAGTATCCGTTAAAGACGGGTGATGTTCAACATATCCCCCGACAGGCTGACGTGTACCGACTGCCCCCACAACGGGTCGCGGCGCAGGTCTTCGGCGACCTTGTAGTGGCCGGCGATGGACAGCAGCTCTGCCCCCATCTGCTGGCAGAAGATGCGTGCCTTGCCGTTACCCTTGATGCCAGCCAGGGCACGGCCACGCATGGGGGCGTACACATGGATGTTGCCATCGGCGAGAAGTTCCGCGCCGGCACTGACCGGGGCCAGGACGATCAGGTCGCCGCCCTGGGCGTAAATCTGCTGGCCGCCGCGCACCGGCGTGGTGATCACCCGGGTGGGCTTGACCTCGGGCTCAGCTGGCTTGGGCGGCGGTGGCGGCGGTTGTGGTGTGCCGCCGGTCGGATCGATGGGTTTCTCCCGCGCGCCTGAGGGTGGCAGCACGGGCAGGTCGAGGCTGTTGGCGGCGAGAATATCGGCCTCGCGGCTGGCGCGCACGGCCAGGGTGCGCAGACCGTGACCGCGACAGACAGCCATCAGCGCGGCCAGGTCGAGAATGCCTTCGCCCTCGGGCAGTTTGTCCAGGGCCAGCACCAGGGGGGTGTTACTGAAGAAGTTCGGTGCCTGGGCGACCTTGGCAGCCAGTTGCTGGTCGAGGCGCGCCAGGTCGTTGTGTGCCAGTTCCATCACGGTGATGGCCAGCATGCTGCCCTTGAGCTGGAACACGGGATCTTGGGCGAGGAGGTCGGCTTGGCTCATGGTCAGTCGGGTACGGCCTGGGAAAAGTAGCGGGACTTATAACGATATCGCGGGTGGCTCGCAAGCCGCTGGCCTCGGGCCAGACGCTGCTCAGCTCCGCTCGGCGGTCGACAAGTGCTGCTAGAATGCCGCGTTTTCCAGGCTGTTCAGGATCGTTCATGGATCGTCCCGTCTTTCGTCGCCACTTTCTTCACCCGCGTTTCTGGCCGCTGTGGCTGGGCCTCGGGCTGCTCTGGCTGGTGGTGCAACTGCCGTATGCGGTGCTGCTGCGCCTCGGCCGTGGCCTGGGTGCATTGATGTACCGGGTGGCCGGGGCGCGCCGGCGGATTGCCGCGCGTAACCTGGAGCTGTGCTTCCCGCAGATGCCCAGCGCCGAGCGCGAGCGCCTGCTGCGCGAGAACTTCGCCTCCACCGGCATCGCTTTCTTCGAGATGGCCATTAGCTGGTGGTGGCCCCGTGAGCGTCTGGCGCGCCTGGCGCATATCGAGGGGCTGGAGCACCTGCGCCAGGCCCAGGCCGAAGGGCAGGGGGTGATTCTTATGGCCCTGCATTTCACCACCCTGGAAATCGGCGCGGCGTTGCTCGGCCAGCAGCACACCATCGACGGCATGTACCGCGAGCACGACAACCCGCTGTTCGACTATATTCAGCGCGCCGGCCGCGAGCGGCATAACCGTGACGCCACAGCCATCGAGCGCGACGATGTGCGCGGCATGCTCAAGGTGCTGCGCGCCGGCCGGGCGATCTGGTATGCGCCGGACCAGGATTACGGCCCCAAGCAGAGTATTTTCGTGCCGTTGTTTGGCATTCCGGCGGCCACGGTCACGGCTACCACCAAGTTCGCCCGGCTGGGGCGGGCGCGGGTGTTGCCCTTTACCCAGGAGCGCCTGGCCGATGGCAGCGGTTACCGGATGGTGATTCACCCGCCGTTCCCTGGCTTCCCCGCCGAGGACGAAGCGGCCGACTGCCTGCTGATCAACCAGTGGATCGAGCGTGTAGTCAGCGCTTGCCCGAGCCAATACCTGTGGGCACACCGGCGTTTCAAGACCCGTCCGCCGGGGGCGCCTAAGCTGTATGACTGAGCCCGATGCTGGGTTGAGAGTCTTCTTATACTGAGCGAAAACGCTGGATGCCTTCGATGACCGCCAACCCTCCGTTGTCGCCCCCTGTCACCGGGCTGATTCTGTCTGGCGGCGGTGCCCGCGCGGCCTATCAGGTGGGGGTGCTGGCGGCCATCGCCGACCTGCTGCCCGACGCCAGCCGCAACCCGTTCCCGGTGATCGTCGGCACCTCGGCTGGCGCGATCAACGCTGTTGGCCTGGCCTGCGGCGCCCTGCACTTCACCGAGGCGATTCGTCGCTTGACCTGCGTCTGGCAGGATTTTCACACCCATCAGGTGTACCGCAGTGACTGGCCAGGCGTGCTGCGCCAGGCCAGTCGTTTTGTCGGCCATAGCCTGCTTGGCCTGGGTGGCGAGGTGCCGGTGGCCTTGCTCGACAGCTCGCCGCTGGGCGATTTGCTGGCCCGCGAGCTGGATTTCTCCGGTATTGCCGCAGCGGTGCGGCATCGCCAGTTGCGCGCGGTGGCGGTCACGGCTTTCGCCTATGAAAGCGGCCAGGCAGTGACCTTTTATCAGGGCCGCGCCGCTATCAACCCCTGGTTGCGCCATCGGCGTATCGGCATTCCCACGCGCCTGTCCCTGCAGCACCTGTTGGCCAGCACCGCGATCCCGCTGATCTTCCCGCCGGTGCGCATCGGGCGCGAATATTTCGGCGACGGCGCCGTGCGCCAGTCTGCGCCCATCAGCCCGGCGCTGCACTTGGGCGCCAACCGGGTGCTGGTGATCGGCGTCAGTGGTAACCCTCAGAGTGGCGCGCCAGCAGCGCCGCCTATCCGCACTGGGCGCCCGCCGAGCCTGGCGCAGATCAGCGGGCACATGCTTAACAGCACCTTTATCGACAGCCTGGAGGGCGACATCGAGCTGATCGAGCGGCTTAATACGCTTGGACGCCTGGTGCCACCTCAGCAGGACACGAGCGGTATGGGCCTGACCCCGGTGGAGGTGTTGGTGATCGCGCCGAGCCAGCCACTGGACCAGATCGCCGCGCGCCATCGCCACGAGCTGCCGCGCGCGCTGCGCCTGTTTCTGCGCGGGCCGGGCGCGACCCGGGCGAGCGGCGCGGGGGTGCTCAGCTACCTGCTGTTCGAGCCGGGCTACTGCAACGAGCTGATCGAGCTGGGCTACCAGGACGCCATGGCGCGCAAGCAGGCCTTGAGCGCGTTTCTCGGCCTGGGCGAGGTGGCCGCGCCGTCAGCCCCTGTGCCTTTGCTCTAGCAGTCCGGAGAAATTGCATAACGGCTGAGCCATTGCCCCCGCGCAGCGTTTAAACTGCGCCTTCCCGACGCTTTCTGTCGCATCTGCGAAAGTGCCGGTTTTCCTGGGGTTGGCGCTGTAACAAGTTGTCGCTTGGCGGCAATGATAGCGCCGGTTCAGTCCCTACAATCCGTTCAATCGCCTGCTTCAGCCTGCAGGCGTTTCTCGTCAGGAGAGTTCCGATGTCTGTTCAGCACGACCCGGTGAATCGTCACCCGGTGCACCGCGCCGATTTCGACCAGGTGATGGTGCCCAATTACGCGCCTGCCGGCTTTATCCCGGTCCGAGGTGAAGGGTCGCGCGTCTGGGATCAGAGCGGTCGCGAGCTGATCGACTTGACCGGTGGCATTGCTGTCAACGTGCTTGGCCATGCCCATCCGGCACTGGTCAAGGCGCTGACCGAGCAGGCCGGGGCGATGTGGCATATCTCCAACGTATTCACCAACGAGCCGGCCCTGCGCCTGGCGAAAAAGCTGGTCGAGGCGACCTTCGCCGACCGCGTGTTCTTCTGCAACTCAGGCGCCGAAGCCAACGAGGCCGCGTTCAAGCTGGCGCGTCGGGTGGCGTTCGAGCGTTTCGGCGAAGACAAGTACGAGATCATCGCGGCAACCAACAGCTTCCATGGCCGCACCCTGTTCACCGTCAACGTCGGTGGCCAGCCGAAGTATTCCGATGGTTTCGGGCCGAAGATCCAGGGCATTACCCACGTGCCTTACAACGACCTGGAAGCCCTCAAGGCGGCGGTCTCGGACAAGACCTGCGCCATCGTGCTGGAGCCGATCCAGGGCGAGGGTGGGGTGTTGCCGGGTGAGTTGGCCTACCTGCAGGGCGCGCGGGCGCTCTGTGATCAGCACAATGCGCTGCTGGTGTTCGATGAAGTACAGAGCGGCATGGGCCGCAGCGGTTCGCTGTTCGCCTACCAGCATTACGGCGTCACCCCGGACGTGCTGTCCAGTGCCAAGAGCCTGGGCGGTGGCTTCCCGATTGGCGCGATGCTGACCACCGAGGCCTTGGCCAAGCACCTGGCCGTCGGCACCCACGGCACCACCTACGGCGGTAATCCCCTGGCCTGTGCGGTGGGCGAGGCGGTGATCGATACCATCAATACCCCCGAGGTGCTCGACGGCGTCAAGGCCAAGCACGCGCGGTTCAAGGCGCGGCTGGAGCAGATGGGCGAGCGTTACGGGGTGTTCAGTCAGGTGCGCGGGCTCGGCCTGCTGATCGGCGCGGTGCTGTCCGAACCCTGGAAGGGCAAGGCCAAGGTGATTCTCGACGCCGCCGCGCTGGAAGGCGTGATGGTCCTGCAAGCCGGCCCTGACGTGGTGCGTTTCGCCCCCAGCCTGGTGATCGATGACGCCGATATCGACCTCGGTCTCGACCGCCTGGAACGCGCCATCGCCAGCCTGACCCAGGGCTAATAGTCGCAGTAGCGGCTGCCCGGCACAGGGTGTGTCGGGTTCGCGTCAGGGAGTGACTGTCTCGTATGCGCTGTGGCCAGGCCGCAGCTTCGACTGGTGCCGCCTGGGTGCCGGCGGTCTTTCTACCAAAGGAGTTGCACCATGCTGGTGATGCGCCCCGCGCAAATGGCCGACCTCGCTGAAGTGCAGCGCCTGGCCGCGGACAGCCCGGTGGGTGTGACCTCGCTGCCGGATGATGCCGGTCGGCTGCGCGACAAGATCGCCGCGTCCGAAGCCTCGTTTGCCGCCGAAGTCAGCTTCAATGGCGAGGAGACCTACTTCTTCGTTCTGGAGGACAGCGCCAGCGGGCGTCTGGTCGGCTGCTCGGGCATCGTCGCGTCCACCGGCTACAGCGAACCTTTCTACAGCTTTCGCAATGAAACCTTCGTGCACCATTCGCGCGAATTGAAGATCCACAACAAGATTCACGTCCTCTCGTTGTGCCATGACCTTACCGGCAACAGCCTGCTGACCAGCTTCTACGTCGAGCGAGCGCTGGTGGGCAGCGTCTGGTCGGAGCTCAACTCCCGCGCCCGCCTGCTGTTCGTCGCCGCCCACCCGGAACGCTTTGCCGATGCCGTGGTGGTGGAGATCGTCGGGCACAGCGACGAGGCCGGTGAGTCGCCGTTCTGGGACGCGGTGGGGCGTAACTTCTTCGACATGAACTACGCCGAGGCCGAGCGCATCTGCGGCCTGAAGAGCCGCACTTTCCTCGCCGAGCTGATGCCGCATTACCCGATCTACGTACCGCTGTTGTCCGATGCCGCCCAGGAAGCCATGGGCCAGGTGCACCCGCGGGCGCAGATCACCTTCGACATCCTCACCCGCGAAGGCTTCGAAACCGACCACTACATCGACATTTTCGACGGCGGGCCAACCCTGCATGCGCGTACCTCGGGCATTCGCTCGATTGCCCAGAGCCGCCTGGTGCCGATCAAGCTGGGCGAAGCCGGCTCAAGCGGGCGGCCTTACCTGGTCTGCAATGGCCAGTTGCAGGATTTTCGCGCGATTGTCGCGGAACTGGACTGGGTGCCCGGTAAGCCGGTGATCCTCAGTCTCGAACAGGCCGAGGCCCTGGGCGTCGGTGAAGACGCCAGCGTCCGCCTGGTTGCGGTTTAAGGAGCTTGTGATGATCGTTCGTCCCGTTCGCAGTGCCGACCTGCCGGCCCTGATCGACCTTGCGCGCAGCACCGGCGCCGGCCTGACCACCCTGCCGGCCAACGAGGCGCGCCTGGCGCAACGTGTGGGCTGGGCCGAGAAGACCTTCCGTGGCGAAGCCGCACGCGCCGACACCGACTACCTGTTCGTGCTGGAAGACGATGCCGGCCAGGTGGTGGGTATCTCGGCGATTGCCGGTGCCGTCGGCTTGCGCGAGCCCTGGTACAACTACCGGGTTGGTCTCACCGTGAGTGCTTCCCAGGAGCTGAACATTCACCGCCAGGTGCCCACGCTGTTTTTGGCCAACGACCTGACCGGCCATTCCGAGCTGTGTTCGCTGTTCCTGCACGCCGACCACCGTACCGGGCTCAACGGCCGGTTGTTGTCCAAGGCGCGCTTTTTGTTCATCGCGGAATTTCGCGAACTCTTCGGTGACAAGGTTATTGCCGAGATGCGCGGGGTGTCCGACGAGCAGGGCCGCTCGCCGTTCTGGGAAAGCCTGGGCCGGCATTTTTTCAAGATGGCGTTCAGCCAGGCGGATTACCTGACCGGGGTCGGCAATAAGGCCTTTATTGCCGAGCTGATGCCCAAGTTTCCGCTGTACACCTGTTTTCTCTCCGAGGACGCGCGCGCCATCATCGGCCGGGTGCACCCCGATACCGAGCCGGCCCTGAGCATGCTCAAGGCGGAAGGCTTCAGCTACCAGGGCTATGTCGACATCTTCGACGCCGGGCCGGCCATCGAGTGCGCGACCGCGAAGATCCGCGCCGTGGCCCAGAGCAGCAGCCTGGTCCTGGCGATTGGCACGCCGGGTGACGATGCCACGCCGTTCTTGATCCACAACCGCAAGCGCGAGGATTGCCGCATCACCGCTGCGCCGGCGCGTCTGGCCGCCGGTACCCTGGTGGTCGACCCGTTGACCGCCCGCCGTCTGCAACTGTCGGCGGGTAATCAGGTGCGTGCGGTGGCGCTGGCGGCGCGCAGCTGAGGCGCGCCTGAACCCTGACTGCCGTGCCCGCGCCATGCCGGGCCTCGATTTGCTGGGAGTGATACACCAATGAGCACACATTACATTGCCGGCCACTGGCAGGCGGGCCACGGCGCGGCGCTGGAGTCCCTCAACCCGGTCAGCCAGGTCTGCCTATGGCAAGGCCAGGCGGCTGATGCCGCGCAGGTCGATGCCGCCGTGCAGGCGGCGCGCGCGGCCTTTCCAGCCTGGGCGCTGCAGCCACTGGAAGCGCGCATCGCCGTGCTCGAGCAGTTCGCCACGGTGCTCAAGGCCCAGGCCGAGCGCCTTGCAGATGCCATTGGTGCCGAGACCGGCAAGCCGCTGTGGGAGGCGGCTACCGAGGTCACCAGCATGGCCAACAAGGTGGCGATTTCGCTGCAGGCCTACCGCGAACGCACCGGCGAGAAGCAGGGCCCGTTGGGCGATGCCAACGCTGTGCTGCGGCATAAACCCCATGGTGTGGTGGCGGTGTTCGGCCCTTATAACTTCCCCGGCCACCTGCCTAACGGGCATATCGTGCCGGCCCTGCTGGCCGGTAACTGCGTGGTGTTCAAGCCCAGCGAGCTGACGCCCTGGGTCGCCGAGCTGACGCTGCGCTGCTGGATCGAGGCCGGTCTGCCAGCCGGTGTGCTCAATCTGCTGCAGGGTGGGCGAGAAACCGGCATGGCCCTGGCGGCCCACGCGGGTATCGATGGGCTGTTCTTCACCGGCTCCAGCCGCACCGGTAACCTGTTGCACAGCCAGTTCGCTGGGCGCCCGGAAAAAATTCTGGCGCTGGAGATGGGCGGCAATAATCCGCTGTTGGTCGACGAGGTCACGGATGTCGATGCGGCGGTCTACACCATCATTCAATCGTCCTTTATCTCCGCCGGGCAGCGCTGCACCTGTGCCCGCCGTTTGCTGGTGCCGCAGGGCGCCTGGGGCGATGCGCTGTTGGCGCGTCTGGTGATGGTCACGGCCAGCCTCGGCGTTGGTGCTTACGATGCCCAGCCGGCACCTTTCATGGGTGCAGTGATCTCCCTGGAAGCGGCCGAGCACCTGCTCAAGGCTCAGGAGCGGTTGCTGGATAAAGGCGCCACCTGCCTGCTGCAGATGAGCCAGCCTCTGGCGGGTTCGGCACTGCTGACACCCGGCATTGTCGATGTTACGGCGCTATCGGAGCGTTCCGACGAGGAAGTGTTCGGGCCGTTGTTGCAGGTCATCCGCTACGGCGATTTCGACGCGGCGATCGCCGAGGCCAATGCCACCCAGTTTGGTCTGGCGGCGGGGTTGTTGTCCGACTCCCATGCGCGCTACCAGCACTTCTGGTTGCACAGCCGCGCGGGTATCGTCAATTGGAACAAACCCCTGACCGGTGCCGCCAGTACCGCGCCGTTCGGCGGCATCGGCGCATCGGGCAATCACCGCGCCAGCGCTTATTATGCGGCGGATTACTGCGCCTACCCGGTCGCCTCGCTGGAGAGTGAGCGCCTGAGCCTGCCTGCCACCCTGACGCCGGGAGTGCAGCTGTAATGCGTGCTTTCGAGATGAATGTCGACGGCTTGGTCGGGCCGACCCACAACTACGGCGGTCTGTCCTACGGTAATGTGGCCTCGCAGCGTAACTGCCACGAGGCGTCCAGCCCGCGTGAGGCCGCCCGTCAGGGCCTGGCCAAGATGAAGGCGTTGATGGACATGGGCTACCAGCAGGCCGTGCTGGCGCCCCAGGAGCGCCCCGATGTGGCCGCGCTGCGGCGCCTGGGGTTTACCGGTAACGATGCCGAGGTGATCCAGCGCGCCGCCCGCGAGGCCATGCCGCTGCTGGTTGCCAGCTGCTCTGCATCGAGTATGTGGACCGCCAATGCCTGCACCGTCAGCCCCAGCGCCGATACGGCCGATGGCCGTGTGCATTTCACCGCGGCCAACCTCAATTGCAAGTTCCACCGCTCCATCGAGCACCCGACCACCAGTCGGGTGTTGCAGGCGATGTTCGCCGACCCGCAGCATTTCGCTCACCATCCCGCGCTGCCAGCGGTGGCGCAGTTTGGCGATGAGGGCGCGGCCAACCATACGCGCCTGTGCAAGGGCTATGGCGAGCCCGGCGTGGAGTTCTTCGTGTTTGGCCGCAGCGCCTTCGACAGCCGCTTCCCCGCGCCAGCGCGTTACCCGGCGCGGCAGACCCTGGAGGCGTCCCAGGCTATTGTTCGGCTGCATGGGCTGAGTGAGGCGGGGGTGGTCTACGCCCAGCAGAGTCCGGCGGTGATCGACCAAGGCGTGTTTCACAACGACGTGATCGCCGTAGGCAATGGCGAGGTGCTGTTCTATCACCAGGACGCCTTCCTCGACACCGAGCGGGTGCTGGCCGAGCTGGCCGACAAGCTGGCGCGGGTAGGCGGACGGTTGCAGGCGGTGTGTGTGCCGCGTGAGGCGGTGAGCGTCGAGGATGCGGTGCGCTCCTATCTGTTCAACAGCCAACTGCTGAGCCGCAGCGATGGACGCATGCGCCTGATCGTGCCGGAAGAGTGTCGCAACAATGCCGCCGTCTGGCGCTACCTGGAAGGGCTTACCGCCAGCGCTGGAGCCATTGCCGAGGTGCAGGTTTTCGACCTCAAGCAGAGCATGCAGAATGGCGGTGGCCCTGCCTGCCTGCGCCTGCGTGTGGCGCTCAACGAAGTGGAACTGGCGGCGGTCAATCCGGGGGTGATCATGACCCCGGCGCTGTATGACAGCCTTAACCTCTGGGTCGACAAGCACTACCGGGATCGACTCAGTGAGCACGACCTGAGCGATCCGCACTTGCTCACTGAATGCCGCACGGCCTTGGACGAACTGACGCAGATCCTTAAACTGGGTGCTGTTTACCCCTTTCAATTAGCTTGAGTAGGGTGGGTCGCGCTTTATCGACCCACCATGACGGGCTTGTGGTGGATGAAAAAACGACATCCACCCTACGCCAACACCTGTGGAGACTTTATGACCGACGCCCTGCAACTGATCCTCGAAGACACCGACGGCACCCAGCTGGAAACCTCCTGCACGCGCTTTGCCGTGGTCTGGCAGGGCAAGGAAATCTGGATTCAGCAGGTCGGCAACGGTCAGCTGATGATCGGCGTCGATGTCGACGAAGGTGACAGCGAGTACGCCAACCTGCTGCTGCGTCCGCTGGCCACCAACCTGGTCAGCCTGGAGCTGGAGATGGAGCCCGCCGATCAGGGTGATGACGATCACGTCCATGGTCCCGACTGCCAGCACGACTGAGGAGCACCGCCATGCTTGCTCTCGGCAAACTGCTTGAGCTGACCCTGGCTGGCCGCGAGCCGGCAGCGAAGATCCAGCTGACTGTCGAGGGCGCGCGGTTGCGCTGGTTGACCGAAGGTGCGCTGGAAATCACGCCGCCGGTGGCCAGCGACTGCGGCCTGGACCTTATCCTCTCGGCTGGTGTTCACGGCAACGAGACAGCACCGATCGAATTGCTGGACCGTCTGCTGCGGGCCATTGCCCGCGGCGAGCTAAAGCCGCGCTCGCGGGTGTTGCTGTTGTTCGGTAACCCGGCCGCCATGCGCCGTGGTGAGCGCTTCGTCGTGCAGGACCTTAACCGCCTGTTCAATGGCGTGCATGAGCAAAGCAGCGGTTTCGAGGCGTTACGCGCCTGCGAGCTGGAGCAGCTGTGCGTCAGCTTCTTCGCCCAACCAGGGCGCACGCGCCTGCATTACGACCTGCACACCGCGATTCGGGCGTCGAAGATCGAGCAGTTCGCCCTCTATCCCTGGCAGGCCGGCCGTGCCCATTCGCGGCGTGAGCTGGCACGCCTCAAGGCCGCCGGCATCGACGCGGCCTTGCTGCAAAGCAAGCCCTCGACCACCTTCAGCGCTTACACCTACGCCACCCTGGGCGCCGAAGCCTTTACCCTGGAGCTGGGCAAGGCGCGGCCGTTTGGCGACAACCAGATGGTCAACCTCGACCTGCTTGAGCAGCGCCTGCACGCGATCATCGCAGGCTGTGAGCCCGAGGATGATCCGAGCCTGGATGGCCTGCAGCTGTTCGCGGTAGCCCGCGAGGTGATCAAGCACAGTGACGCGTTCACCCTGCACCTGCCGGCAGCCATTGAGAACTTCAGCGAGCTGCCGCTTGGCTACCTGCTGGCTGAAGACCTGGGCGACACCCGCTGGACGGTCGAGGAACCCGGCGCGCGCATCATCTTCCCCAACCCGCGGGTCCATAACGGCCAGCGTGCGGGCATTCTGATCGTGCCGGCCGGGGATGTGAATTTAGCCTGAGCCAGGAATGGGGGGGGGATGGCGCTTTATCCATCTACCCATTGACGTATGCCTGGTGGATGAAAAAGGCGTCATCCACCCTACGCAAGTGTCCTGCGTTTTCTTGCCTGATCTGTACCTTGTCTATCTCTTGCGCCGGGCTTTAGCATCGGCGCTCCCTCTCGTTCAAGGACCGCCCACCATGCCCGTTATCGACCTGCGCAGTGATACCGTCACCCAGCCAACCGCCGGCATGCGCGCGGCCATGCAGGCGGCCGAGCTGGGTGATGATGTGTATGGCGAAGACCCTACGGTCAATCAGCTGGAACGCTACCTGGCCGCTGAACTGGGCTTTGCCGCTGCGCTGTTCGTGCCCAGCGGCACCATGAGCAACCTGCTGGGGCTGATGGCGCACTGCGAGCGGGGGGATGAGTACATCGTCGGCCAGCAGGCGCATACCTATAAATATGAAGGCGGCGGCGCCGCGGTGCTTGGCTCGATCCAGCCGCAGCCCATCGAGGGCGAAGCCGATGGCTCGCTCGACCTGGACAAGGTCGAGGCGGCGATCAAGCAGGATGACTTTCACTTTGCCCGCACCCGCCTGCTGGCGCTGGAAAACACCATGCAGGGTAAGGTGCTGTCGCTCGACTACCTGGCCTCGGCCCGGGCGCTGTGTGAGCGCCGTGGCCTGGCCCTGCACCTGGACGGCGCGCGGTTGTATAACGCGGCGGTCAAGTTGGGCGTGCCGGCGCGGACGATTACCGAGCATTTCGATTCGGTCTCGGTGTGCCTGTCCAAGGGCCTGGGTGCGCCCATCGGCTCGGTGCTCTGTGGCGGTGAGGCGCTGATCGGCAAGGCGCGGCGTTTGCGCAAGATGGTCGGCGGCGGCATGCGCCAGGCCGGGATGCTGGCGGCGGCCGGGCTCTATGCCCTGCAGCATCAGGTCGAGCGCCTGGCCGACGACCATGCCCATGCCGAGCAACTGGCGGCAGGCCTGCGTGAGCTGGGTTGGGTGGTCGAGCCGGTACAGACCAATATGGTCTACGTGCAGGCCGGTGAACAGGCCGATGCGCTCAAGGCGTTTTGTGCGCAGCAGGGCATTCAACTGAGTGCTGCACCGCGTTTACGCATGGTTACCCATCTGGACATTAGCGCTGAGGATGTCAGGCGCGTGATCGAAGCGTTTGCCGCCTTCCAGAACTAGGGTCTGTTGCCGTTTCGTCGCGAGCCGCGATTTCCTGTGGGAGCCGCGCCCCGCGGCGAATAGCGGCCATGCGCAGGTATGGCAGAAAGCCAAAAAACTTCGCGCCGGGGCGGCGCTCCTACAGGACGGCGGTGCCTTTGAGCGCTTCGTTGGAGTCAGCTTGCTGGTGATTATCGCGCGATGGCGCCAGCAACTGGCGGATAGGTTGAAATCTATGCATGACGGCCGTTTGAACCTTGGCCACAGCCATAGTCTCCATCTATCAATAAAGGCACTAGCCCCACAGCCCAGGCCCTATATAATGCGGCCCTTTGCCGGCGTTTGCCGTGGCCGCCTGTTTCCGTGGAAGAATCTATGAAAAGCGCAGAAATCCGTGAAGCCTTCCTGAGCTTCTTCGAAGAGAAGGGGCATACCCGTGTCGCTTCCAGCTCCCTGATTCCGGGCAATGACCCGACGCTGCTGTTCACCAATGCCGGGATGAACCAGTTCAAGGACTGCTTCCTCGGCCTGGAAAAACGCGCCTACACCCGCGCGGCCACCAGCCAGAAATGCGTACGCGCCGGCGGTAAGCACAACGACCTGGAAAACGTCGGCTACACCGCTCGTCACCACACCTTCTTTGAAATGCTGGGTAACTTCAGCTTTGGTGACTATTTCAAGCGCGACGCCATCCACTTCGCCTGGGAATTTCTCACCGGTGACAACTGGCTGAAGCTGCCCAAGGAAAAGCTCTGGGTCACGGTCTACGCCACCGATGACGAGGCCTACGACATCTGGACCAAAGAGGTCGGTGTGCCGGCCGAGCGGATGATCCGCATCGGCGACAACAAAGGCGCGCCATACGCCTCCGACAACTTCTGGACCATGGGTGACACTGGCCCCTGCGGCCCGTGCACCGAGATTTTCTTCGACCACGGCGAGCACATCTGGGGCGGCCCACCCGGCAGCCCGGAAGAAGATGGCGACCGCTATATCGAGATCTGGAACAACGTGTTTATGCAGTTCAACCGTACTGCGGACGGTGTGTTGCACCCGCTGCCGGCGCCGAGCGTGGACACCGGCATGGGCCTGGAGCGCATCAGCGCGGTGCTGCAACACGTCAACTCGAACTACGAGATCGACCTGTTTCAGAGCCTGCTGAACGCGGCAGCCAAGGCCATCGGTTGCGCCAATGAGGGCCAGGCTTCGCTGAAAGTGGTGGCTGACCATATCCGTTCCTGCGGCTTCCTGATCGCCGACGGCGTGACCCCGTCCAACGAAGGTCGCGGCTACGTGCTGCGCCGGATCATCCGTCGCGCCTGCCGTCACGGTAACAAGCTGGGTGCCAAGGGCAGCTTTTTCTACCAGATCGTCGCGGCGCTGGTGGCCGAGATGGGTGATGCCTTCCCGGAACTGAAGCAGCAGCAGGCGCATATCGAGCGCGTGTTGAAGACCGAAGAAGAGCAGTTCGCCAAGACCCTGGAGCAGGGCCTGAAGATCCTCGAACAGGATCTGGCCGAGCTCAAAGGCACGGTGATTCCGGGTGAAGTGATCTTCAAACTGTATGACACCTTCGGCTTCCCGATGGACCTCACCGGCGACATCGCCCGTGAGCGCGAGCTGACTCTGGACGAGGAAGGCTTCGAGCGCGAAATGCAGGCCCAGCGTGAGCGCGCCCGTTCCGCCAGCGCCTTCGGCATGGATTACAACGCCCTGGTCAAGGTCGACAGTGACACCGCGTTCCTCGGTTACCTGGGTACCAGCGGCAGCGGCAAGATCATTGCCCTGTTCAAGGACGGTCAGGCTGTCGACAGCCTGGGCGAAGGCGAGGAGGGCGTTGTGGTCCTCGATCAGACGCCGTTCTACGCCGAATCGGGTGGCCAGATTGGTGACTGCGGTTACCTCGAAGGGGCTGGTGTGCGCTTTGACGTGCGTGAAACCACCAAGGCTGGCGGCGCCTTCCTGCACCATGGCGTTGCGGTCAAAGGTGGTCTGAGCGTCGGTAGCTCGGTCAAGGCCGAAGTGGACGCCGGTGTGCGCCAGGCCACGGCGCTCAATCACTCCGCCACGCACCTGCTGCATGCCGCGCTGCGCCAGGTGCTGGGCGAACACGTGACGCAGAAGGGTTCGCTGGTCGACAGTCAGCGCCTGCGCTTTGACTTCAGCCACTTCGAGGCGATCACCCCGGCGCAACTGAAAGAGCTGGAGGCCATCGTCAACCGCGAAGTGCGCGCCAACACTGAAGTTGAAACCCTGGAAACCGACATCGAAACCGCCAAGGCCAAAGGCGCCATGGCGCTGTTCGGTGAGAAGTACGGCGACCAGGTGCGCGTGCTGAGCATGGGTGGCGACTTCTCCGTTGAGCTGTGCGGCGGCACTCACGTCAAGCGTACCGGCGATATTGGCCTGTTCAAGATCATCAGCGAAAGCGGTGTGGCGGCTGGCGTGCGACGTATCGAAGCGGTCACCGGTGCAGCGGCTTTTGCCTACCTGAACGGTGCGGAAGAGCAGCTGAAAGAAGCTGCAGCGCTGGTCAAGGGCAGCCGCGACAACCTGCTCGACAAGCTGGCCGGTGTGCTGGAGCGCAACCGTCAGTTGGAGAAAGAGCTGGAGCAGCTCAAGGCCAAGGCTGCCAGCGCCGCAGGTAATGACCTGGCGGGTTCGGCGGTGGACGTCAAAGGCATCAAGGTGCTGACCGCGCGTCTCGATGGCCTGGACGGCAAGGCGCTGTTGGCCATGGTCGATCAGTTGAAGAACAAGCTCGGCAGTGCAGTGATCCTGCTCGGCGGCGTGCAGGACGACAAGGTCGTGCTGGTGGCCGGTGTGACCCAGGACCTGACCGCCAAGCTGAAAGCCGGTGAACTGATGAAGCAGGCAGCGGCGGCCGTTGGCGGCAAGGGCGGTGGTCGCCCGGACATGGCCCAGGGTGGCGGTGTCGATGCGGCGGCTCTCGATGGTGCGCTGGCGTTGGCTGTGGCCTTCGCCGAACAGGGCCTGTAACCCGCTGCTTTCCCGGCTGAATAGCCCAAGGCCCGGCGGGCCTTGGCAGGGTTTCGAGTTGTATGTTTAATGGGCGCCCTTCACGGGCTGAGGCGGCTTTGAAATGGCTTTGATCGTACAGAAATTTGGCGGCACCTCCGTCGGCACTGTTGAGCGTATTCAGCAGGTGGCGGCGAAGGTGAAGAAGTTCCGCGAAAACGGCGATGACATCGTGGTTGTGGTTTCCGCCATGAGCGGTGAAACCAATCGCCTGATCGATCTGGCCAAACAGGTCAGTGACGGTCAGCCGATCCCGCGTGAACTCGACGTGATGGTCTCCACCGGCGAGCAGGTGACCATTGCCCTGCTGGCCATGGCGCTGATCAAGCTCGGTGTGCCGGCGGTGTCTTACACCGGCAGCCAGGTGCGTATTCTTACCGACAGCGCGCACAACAAGGCGCGCATCCTGCAGATCGATGATCACAACCTGCGTGCCGACCTCAAGGCCGGCAAGGTGGTGGTGGTCGCCGGTTTCCAGGGCGTCGACGAGCAGGGCAATATCACCACCCTGGGCCGTGGCGGTTCCGACACCACGGGCGTGGCCCTGGCGGCGGCGCTGAAGGCCGATGAGTGCCAGATCTACACGGATGTCGATGGTGTCTACACCACTGACCCGCGCGTAGTGCCCCAGGCTCAGCGCCTGGAAAAGATCACCTTCGAGGAGATGCTGGAAATGGCCAGCCTCGGCTCCAAGGTGCTGCAGATTCGTTCGGTGGAATTCGCCGGCAAGTACAACGTCCCGCTGCGCGTGCTGCACAGCTTCCAAGAGGGGCCGGGCACCCTCATTACCCTTGATGAAGAGGAATCCATGGAACAGCCGATCATCTCCGGCATCGCTTTCAACCGCGACGAAGCCAAGCTGACTATCCGTGGCGTGCCGGACATCCCGGGCGTGGCGTTCAAGATTCTCGGTCCGATCAGTGCCGGCAACATCGAAGTGGACATGATCGTGCAGAACGTCTCGCACGATAACACCACCGACTTCACTTTTACTGTGCACCGCAACGACTACACTGCAGCGCACCAGGTGCTGGAAAACACCGCGCGTGAGCTGGGTGCCCGTGAAGTGATCGGCGACACCAAGATCGCCAAGGTGTCCATCGTCGGTGTGGGCATGCGCTCGCACGCTGGTGTTGCCAGCCGCATGTTCGAAGCGCTGGCCAAGGAGAACATCAATATCCAGATGATCTCCACCTCCGAGATCAAGGTATCGGTGGTCATCGAAGAGAAATATCTGGAGTTGGCGGTACGTGCGCTGCACACTGCCTTCGAGCTGGACGCGCCCGCCCGACAGGGTGACTGAGGCACGATTCGGAAGGCGCGGTTAACCGCGCCTTTTGTTTTTTGGTTGGAGTGGCGGAACTTTCTTTCCGTCTACTCTGGTCAATACTTGGGTGAAGGCTCTGGCGTGTACCGTGGAGCTGCCACCATTTTATTTTGCAGACTGTTGTGTCCTGAACTGAAATCCGTAAGGAGAAAGGAATGCTGATTCTGACTCGCCGGGTCGGAGAGACCCTGATGGTGGGTGACGAAGTCACTGTCACCGTGTTGGGCGTTAAAGGTAATCAGGTGCGAATTGGCGTCAATGCCCCGAAAGAGGTTGCCGTGCACCGTGAGGAAATCTACCAACGAATCCAGAAAGAGAAAGGTGACGAACCAAGCCACTAATTTTTATCGAAATTTTGGCTTTGCAAACGGGGAAAACATGGTTATCATGCGCCCCGTGTTGCGGAGAGGTGGCCGAGTGGCCGAAGGCGCTCCCCTGCTAAGGGAGTACACCTCAAAAGGGTGTCGGGGGTTCGAATCCCCCCTTCTCCGCCATTATTCAGTGTTGTTCGGCGGTAAGTGTTGATTCTGTAAGTGGTTGAAATTACTAGAATTTAGCGCTTGATTATGAAAATAAACGCCGTATAATGCGCACGCTTCACGGACTCATAGCTCAGCTGGATAGAGTACTCGGCTACGAACCGAGCGGTCGGAGGTTCGAATCCTCCTGAGTCGACCAAAAAATACGAAAGAGCTGCACGCTGTGCAGTTCATTCGGGAAACCAGCGGTGATCTGGTATAAAAGCGCTAATGGACTCATAGCTCAGCTGGATAGAGTACTCGGCTACGAACCGAGCGGTCGGAGGTTCGAATCCTCCTGAGTCCACCACACAAGAAGGGCCTGCAGCGATGCAGGCCCTTTTTCTTTGCCTGGAAAACGACCCGCCGCCCTTATCGAGCAGCGGACGGCAGGTGTCTGGTTCAGCGTCGCTTCGGTACTTTCACGCAGCCGCTCCCATCGAAATTCACCGTACGGCTGTTGCCCTGGCGATCACGGTACTGATACCGCTGCTCGCCGTTTCGACTGCTGGTCTGGTCGGGGCGGCCGAGCATGCTGACGATATCGTCCTGATTCATCCCGGCCCGCACCTGGCGTTTGATCATGGC
The DNA here is from genome assembly GCF_900110925.1 of Pseudomonas cuatrocienegasensis. Classification (GTDB taxonomy): domain Bacteria; phylum Pseudomonadota; class Gammaproteobacteria; order Pseudomonadales; family Pseudomonadaceae; genus Aquipseudomonas; species Aquipseudomonas cuatrocienegasensis. The sequence goes on from NZ_FOFP01000001.1 coordinate 136,272, forward strand.
TTCGCGCCTTTCGCTACCTGACAGTGGTGTGCCGCACGGCGATACACGCTCGCCGACCACCACTACCTCATTACGGTTATTGGCTGCAGGGGTTTTTGGCGTTTTTGCGGGTTTAGCCAGGGGTACGGGTTTGCCGCTGCCGGGTGTCGGGTTGTAGGCGTCCTGTAGTTGCTGTTCCTGTTCGGTGGAACAGCCGTGGCGGGTAAAGGTCACATGGCCGGCGCTGTCGACACAGCGAAATACGGTCGAGGCTGAGGCTGGCGAGTTGCCCAGCATCAACAGACAGGCACACAGGGGCAGGTAATAGCGCAATCCACGCATGGGGGTGTCCTCCTTGACGGTCCAGGCAAAAGCCTAGCGCAATGATCCCAGAGCGCCAGTGGTGTCTTGTGCGGGCTTGCCGGCGTCGCAGCTGAATATGTGCTGTCAAGACTCAACTTTGCGACGCAAGCGCTTGTTCCAGGCCGGATTTTGTAACGTGCTTTGCATCTTGGTGGTGGTATCATCTGCAGCGTCAGCCCCGCCGGGGCTTGTGGAATACCACCATGGACTTACCCAGTAGTTACCCCGAATCTCGATTGTGCAATCACGAATTGACTGATTGATCCCCTTTGGCGTGCCCGCCGCTGGGGGTGGAGTGCGCCATGACTGAAGTAGAAGCAAAAAAACCGCAAGAGAGCTTGCAGGACCGCCTTGCCCAGGTGGTCGAGCTCTTGCATCGCCAGCGCCTGGTCGAAGACCTGACCCATCGTCAGGACGGTGTTAACCAGGCCCGCGTAGACAACCTGGTACACCGGCAGAATCTCGTCGAATTGCAGCGCAAGCTCGACGACCTGCACTCGGCCGACGTCGCCTATATCCTCGAAGCTCTGCCGCTTGATGAGCGCCTGACGATCTGGCAACTGGTCAAGGCCGAGCGCGATGGCGACATCCTGCTCGAAGTTTCGGATGCCGTGCGTGAGACCCTGATTGCCGACATGGAGGATCACGAGATCCTCGCGGCGGCCAAGGAAATGGACGCCGACGAACTCGCCGATCTGGCTTCCGAGCTGCCGCGCGATGTCGTTCATGAGCTGATGGAAACCCTCGACGCGCAGCAGCGCGAGCGAGTGCGTTCGGCGTTGTCCTATGAAGAGGATCAGGTCGGCGCCCTGATGGACTTCGAGATGGTCACCATCCGCGAAGACGTCAGCCTCGAGGTGGTGCTGCGTTACCTGCGTCGCCTGAAAGAGTTGCCAGGGCATACCGACAAGCTGTTCGTGGTCGATTACGACGGCGTGCTCAAGGGCGTCTTGCCGGTCAAGCGGCTGCTGGTCAATGACCCGGAGAAGCTGGTGAGCACGGTCATGGCCACTGATCCGGTAAGTTTTCACCCGGATGAGGACGGCTACGATGCCGCCCAGGCGTTCGAGCGTTACGACCTTATTTCGGCGCCGGTGGTGGACAAGAACGGCAAACTGATCGGCCGTTTGACCATCGACGAAATGGTCGACCTGATCCGTGAGGAAAGCGAAAGCGAAGTCCTCAACATGGCCGGTCTGCGCGAGGAGGAAGATATCTTCGCCTCGGTGTGGAAATCCCTGCGCAACCGCTGGGCCTGGCTGGCGGTCAACCTGGTGACGGCCTTTATGGCGTCGCGGGTGATCGGTCTGTTCGAAGACTCCATCGAAAAGCTGGTCGCCCTGGCGGCGCTGATGCCTATTGTGGCCGGCATCGGCGGCAACTCCGGCAACCAGACCATCACCATGATCGTGCGCGCCATGGCCCTGGACCAGGTCAGTACTGGCAATACCTCGCGGTTGATCCGCAAGGAGCTGGGGGTTGGCCTGGTCAACGGTATCGTCTGGGGTGGGGTGATTGGGGTCGTGGCGTACCTGCTTTACGACAGCTGGTCGCTGGGCGTGGTGATGACCACGGCTATGACCCTCAACCTGTTGCTTGCCGCGCTTATGGGGGTGCTGATCCCCATGACCCTGGTGCGTCTGGGGCGTGACCCGGCCTTGGGCGCCAGTGTAATGATCACGGCGGTAACCGACAGCGGTGGCTTCTTTATCTTCCTGGGCTTGGCGTCGCTGTTTCTGCTTTGAGGTGTGGATAACGGCTGTGTATAGGGCATGCATAGCCGGTTTGCTTCAAACGCTCGTTTCAAGATAAGGTTTGCCGGCTGTTTATTACAAGAAACGCGACCCTAAGTCGCCCCCTTATCTAGGAGTCGCCATGACCTCCAGCCAACTCCTGCTCGAAGGTGTTGAACTCATGCTGTTCGGCATGGGCTTTGTCTTTCTATTTCTGGTTCTTCTGATCGGTGCCATTCACCTGATGGCGCGGGTATTGGCGCGTATTGCGCCTGCCGCTGCAGCCCCCGTGGTGCGTCAGGCGTCGGTGCCGGTGGCATCGAGTGGGCCATCGGCCGACGTGCTGGCTGCCATCCAGACTGCTATTCACCAACACCGCGCTCGCCGCGGCTGATTCGGATTGCCAGGGAGTTTTTGCGTATGACCGTTGCAAACAAGGCGTTGGGTATCACCGATGTGGTGTTGCGTGATGCCCACCAGTCGATTCTCGCCACTCGTGTACGCCTCGAAGACATGCTGCCGATTGCGCCAAAGCTCGATCAGGTGGGCTTCTGGTCGGTGGAGTCCTGGGGTGGTGCGACCTTTGACGCCTGCATTCGCTATCTGGGGGAAGACCCTTGGGCTCGTATCCGTGCGCTCAAGCAGGCCATGCCCAATACTCGTCAGCAGATGCTCCTGCGCGGTCAGAACCTGCTGGGTTACCGGCATTATGCGGACGATGTGGTCGAAGCCTTCGTCGAGCGTGCAGCGATCAATGGCGTTGATGTGTTCCGCGTGTTCGACGCAATGAACGATCCGCGCAACCTGCAGACTGCCCTGCAGGCGGTCAAACGCGTGGGCAAGCATGCCCAGGGCACGATTTCCTACACCACCAGCCCGGTGCATACCCTGGAGATGTGGCTGGACCTGGCCAAGACCATCGAAGACATGGGCGCCGACTCCATCGCCATCAAGGACATGGCTGGCATCCTTACGCCGTATAAGGCGTTCGAGCTGGTGACACGGCTCAAGGCCAGCCTGAGCATTCCGATCCATATGCAATGCCATGCCACGGCGGGTCTGTCCACCGCGGCCATCCTCAAGGCGGTGGAGGCGGGCATCGATAACGTCGATACGGCGATTTCCTCGCTGTCGATGACCTACGGGCACTCGCCAACCGAGTCGGTGGTGGCGATTTTCCAGGGGACCGAGCGCGATACCGGGCTCAACCTCGAACTGCTCGAAGAGATCGCTGCGTACTTTCGCGAAGTGCGCAAGAAGTACGCGGCCTTCGAGGGTAACCTCAAGGGCGTCGACTCGCGCATCCTGGTCGCCCAGGTGCCGGGCGGCATGCTCACCAATATGGAAAGCCAGCTCAAGGAGCAGGGCGCCCAGGACAAGTTCGATGAAGTGCTGGCCGAGATTCCGCGCGTGCGTGAAGACCTCGGTTTTATTCCACTGGTAACGCCGACCTCGCAGATCGTCGGCACCCAGGCAGTGATCAATGTGCTCACCGGTGAGCGCTACAAATCCATCACCAAGGAAACCGCCGGCATCCTCAAGGGTGAGTACGGCATGGCGCCGGCGCCGTTCAATGCCGAGCTGCAGGCGCGGGTGCTCAATGGAGCTGAAGCCGTCACCTGCCGCCCGGCTGATCTGCTCGACGCCGAGATGGACAAGCTCACGGCCGAACTCAAGGGCATTGCCAGCGAGAAAGGCATCAAGCTGGCCGCCGATGTGATCGACGATGTGCTGACCTATGCACTGTTCCCGCAAATTGGCCTGAAGTTCCTGGAAAACCGCGACAACCCGGCTGCTTTCGAGCCGGTGCCCAACGGCAAGCCGACAGCCGCGCGCGATACGGCTACGGCCGATGTTTACAGCGTCGAGGTCAATGGCCAGAGCTATGTGGTCAAGGTCAGCGAGGGCGGTGACATCGAGGGCATCAAGCCGGTTGGCGTCAGTGCTGCTGCAACGCCAGCTGTTGCCCCCGTCGGTGCAGGTGAGCCGCAACTGGCGCCACTGGCCGGCAATATCTTCAAGGTCATGGTGCAGCCGGGACAGGCAGTCGAGGCGGATGAGTTGGTGATCATCCTCGAAGCCATGAAGATGGAAACCGAGATTCGCGCGTTCAAGGCTGGCACCGTCGGTGCGGTCAACGTCAAGGTGGGCGATATGGTGGCGGTGGGCGACAGCCTGCTGACCATCGGCTAAGGGGCGCTGCATGGACAAGCTGCTCAAACTTTGGCAAAGCACTGGCCTTTATCATCTGGAGGCGGGGCAGGCGCTGATGATCGTGGTCTGCCTGGCCCTGATCTACCTGGCGATCCGTCGCGGCTTCGAGCCTTTGCTGCTGATCCCGATCGGCTTTGGTGGGGTGCTGGCGAATATCCCGGTGGCCAACATGGCTGAAGGGGCAGGGGTGCTGCACCTGTTCTACGAAGTGGGTTTGCCGACCAGTGTGTTCCCCCTGCTGATCTTCATGGGCGTGGGGGCGATGACCGATTTCGGGCCGATGCTGGCCAACCCCAAGACCCTGTTGCTCGGTGCGGCGGCGCAGTTCGGCATCTTCGGTACGTTGATTGGTGCATTGGCGCTGACGGCGCTGGGCATTCCGGGTATGGAATTCACCCTGCGTGAAGCCGCATCGATCGCCATCATCGGTGGGGCGGATGGGCCAACCTCTATCTTCGTCACTTCCAAGCTGGCGCCGGATCTGCTCGGACCGATTGCCGTCGCGGCCTATTCCTATATGGCGCTGGTACCGTTGATCCAGCCGCCGATCATGCGTGCGCTGACCACACCGCAGGAGCGCGCCATTGTCATGCAGCAGCTGCGTCCGGTCAGCCAGGTCGAGAAGATCGTCTTCCCGCTGGTGTTGTGTCTGATGATCGGCATGCTGCTGCCCGATGCTGCACCGCTGATCGGCATGTTCGCGTTTGGTAATTTGCTGCGTGAGGCCGGTGTGGTCGAACGCCTGGCCGATACCTCGCGCAACGCGCTGATCAATATTGTCACCATCGCTTTGGGGCTGACCGTGGGCTCCAAACTCTCGGCCGAGTCCTTCCTGCAGCTCAAGACCTTGGGCATTCTGGTGCTGGGCATGGTGGCGTTCTGTGGTGGCACGGCGGCCGGGGTGATCATGGCCAAGATCATGAACCTGTTCAGCACTAACAAGATCAACCCGTTGATCGGCTCCGCTGGGGTATCTGCTGTGCCGATGGCTGCGCGGGTATCGAACAAGCTCGGGCTAGAGGCCAACCCGCAGAACTTCCTGCTGATGCATGCCATGGGGCCGAACGTGGCCGGGGTAATCGGCTCGGCAGTGGCGGCAGGTGTGTTGCTGAGCTTTGTTGGATAGCCGGAGTGCCAGTTAACGACAAAGCCGCCCGTAGGGCACCTCTAAAAACTACCTGCGTGGTCATCGCGGCGTTAAAAACAGGCTCGTGCGCGAGTCCGATCAAAATGCTCATTTACAGCTCGTAAACTGCGCTTTTTCGCCTGTTTTTGCCTTGCCCTGACTGCCTCGCCTACGTTTTTAGAGGCACCCCGTAGGCGGCTTTGTCGTTTGTGGCAGTCTTGCGGGCAAGAAAAAAACCGACCCTGGGGGTCGGTTTTTCTAAGGCTGCGTCAGGCGTCTTCTTCGGCTGCCATCTCAGCATCGTGAGCAATCAGCGACACCAGCGCGTTTTGCTGGCGACGTGAAAGCTGGCGGAAGCGTTGCAGCAGCTCACGTTCATGCAGGGACAGCTCAGGACTGTCGAGGCGCAGCTCGACATCGTCGCCAAGGCTGCCTTCCTGCAGCATGCTCTGCTCAAGACGGGCGATGATTTCGGAGTTCATGCTGCGATGATGGTTGCGAGCCACATCAGCAATGCGTTCACGCATGCCATCAGGCAGGCGAACGACGAATTTGTCAGCTGTACGGCTGGAATAGATAGCCTGTTTCATAGGGCGCATACTTTAAACCGGTTAGTTCAGGGGGGCGATGCTGGCATTGCGCTGCAAGATTGTCACCGGTTTGACTCTCTTTCGCACTACCTGTTCCGCAGAATCGCGATTTACATTTTATCTGACTATCAAGTCACAAGCTCAAATGTTTGACGTCAATTACGTGTCGTATTCTGGCGGGGATACCGGCTTTTTGCCAGTACCAATTATCAGAAATGCGCATTACTGCGCATTGAGTCCATCATGGACCCTGCTGGACCACAAAAATTCAATGCTCAGTCACTCAATCGTCATGCCCGGGTCACGGGGCTGACACAGGATTTGCCTACCTTGGTCTACACCAGTTGGCGGCTTTGGGGTCGCTGTGTAGCCGCTTTGCATAGGGAGGCATTCCATGAGTGCGGTGATCCGGGTCGATAACCTGAACAAAACGTTCGGCCGTAAGCAGGCGCTGTTTGATCTGGCGCTTTCCGTCGACTCCGGTGAAATGGTAGCGCTGATTGGCGCTTCTGGCTCTGGCAAATCGACGCTGCTGCGTCATGTCGCGGGGCTGGCCTGCTGCGATCGCAGCGGTGGCGGCAACATTCAGGTGCTGGGCCGTGAGGTACAGGCCGATGGCCGCCTCAATGGTGAGGTGCGCCGCTTGCGTGCCGACATTGGTTACATCTTCCAACAGTTCAATCTGGTTGGCCGCCTCAGTGTGTTGCAGAACGTACTGCTTGGTTGCCTGGGGCGTATGCCGCGCTGGCGCGGCACTTTCGGCCTGTTCAATGCCCAAGAGCAGCAGCGCGCGATGCAGGCGCTAAGCCGTGTCGGTCTGGCGGATCTGGCGCAGCAGCGGGCCTCGACCCTCTCCGGTGGCCAGCAGCAGCGTGTAGCGATTGCTCGCGCCCTGTGTCAGCGCGCCAAGGTGATTCTGGCCGACGAGCCGATTGCCTCGCTCGATCCCGAGTCGGCGCGCAAGGTCATGCAGATTCTTGCCGACATCAACCGTGAAGACGGCACCACCGTGGTGGTCACCCTGCATCAAGTCGATTACGCCATGCGCTATTGCCGGCGCGCTGTGGCGTTGAAAGCGGGGCGTATTCATTACGACGGCGCGGCCGCCGAGCTGCATGCCAACTTCCTGAACGATCTCTACGGTGCCGAGCTGCTGATCGAGCCACCAGCCGAAGAGGCGCCGCGCCCCGCGCGCAAGCGAAAAGTCCCTTTAGCTTTGGCCAAGGCCTGAGCTGCCAGCTGTTCTGCCAACCCTAATCAGCCCATCTGTACGAGGAGTGCTTTGCATGTTCAAACGTATCAGTCGCGTTCTCGCTGCGTCCACGCTGCTGGCCGGTTCGGTGCTGGGCGTAGCCCAGGCTGCTGATCAGGAGATCAATTTCGGCATCATCTCCACCGAGTCCTCGCAGAACCTGAAAAGCATGTGGGACCCCTTCCTGGCGGACATGGGCAAGCAGACTGGCCTGAAGATCAATGCGTTCTTCGCTCCTGACTACGCCGGGATCATCCAGGGCATGCGCTTCGACAAGGTCGATGTGGCCTGGTACGGCAACAAGGCTGCGATGGAAGCAGTTGACCGCGCTGGTGGGCAGATCTTCGCCCAGACCGTCGCCGCCAATGGCAGCCAGGGCTATTACAGCCTGATGGTGGCGCACAAGGACAGCCCGATCAATTCGATCGAGGACATGCTGAAAAACGCCAAGACCCTGACCTTCGCCAACGGCGACCCAAACTCCACCTCGGGCTACCTGGTGCCGGGCTATTACGTGTTCGCCAAGAACAACGCCGATGCCAACAAGATCTTCAAGCGCGCGCTCAACGGCAGCCACGAAGTCAACGCCCTGTCGGTTGCCAACAAGCAGGTCGACGTCGGCACCTTCAACAGCGAAGGCATGGAGCGTCTTGAAGTGACTGCGCCGGACAAGGCAGCCCAGCTGAAAGTGATCTGGACTTCGCCGCTGATCCCGTCCGACCCGATGGTCTGGCGCAAGAACCTGGACGAAGGCACCAAGACCAAGCTGCGCGAATTCTTTATGACCTATGGCGACAAGCCGGCTGAGATGAAGGTCCTGGAAGGCCTGCAGTGGGCCAAGTTCAAGGCCTCGGATGACGACCAGCTGTTGCCGATCCGCCAACTGGAGCTGTTCAAGAAGCGCAGCGAAGTGGCCAACAACGACAAGCTCAAAGCTGACGACAAGGCCGCCAAGCTCAAAGAGCTGGATGCCGAGCTGGCCAAGCTGGAAAAGCGCATGGCTGAAATTGCCCAGCAGAGCCCTGCCAGCGCGGGTTGATCGCAGCGCTCTGCCCGGCGCAGGTGCCGGGCAGATTCTTTCTGCTGCTTGCTTCGAGATGCTGCTATGAGCACTTTGACCACCGCACCCACGCCCGACCTGACCGCCAAGCGTTCCTGGCTGCAGTTGATCGGCTGGGGGCTGCTGTTTGTCGTATTGGCCTGGTCCTGGCAGGGCGCGGAGATGAATCCGCTGGCGCTGATTCGCGACTCCAGCAACATGGCGACCTTTGCCGCGGACTTCTTTCCGCCCGACTTCAGCAACTGGGAGCTGTACCTCAAGGAGATGATCGTCACCGTGCAGATCGCCCTGTGGGGCACGGTGCTGGCGATTGTTCTGGCCATCCCGCTGGGCATTCTCTGCTCGGAAAACATCGTGCCCTGGTGGGTCTACCAGCCCGTACGGCGAGTGATGGATGCCTGCCGTTCGATCAACGAAATGGTCTTCGCCATGCTCTTTGTGGTGGCCGTTGGCCTGGGGCCGTTCGCTGGGGTGCTGGCGCTGTTTATCGGCACCACCGGGGTGCTCGCCAAACTCTTCGCCGAGGCGGTTGAGGCCATTGATCCGGGGCCGGTGGAAGGCGTGCGCGCCACCGGTGCCAGCGCGCTGCAGGAAGTCATCTACGGGGTGATTCCGCAGGTCCTGCCGCTTTGGATTTCCTACTCGCTGTATCGCTTCGAGTCCAACGTGCGCTCGGCCACAGTGGTCGGCATGGTCGGTGCTGGCGGTATCGGGGTGATTCTCTGGGAAGCGATTCGCGGTTTCCAGTTCGCCCAGACCTGCGCCCTGCTGATCGTGATCATTCTGGTGGTCAGCCTGCTGGACATCATCTCGCAGCGCCTGCGCAAACAATTTATCTGACGGAGATAAGGCATCTACGGATGCCCTTTTTAGCCATGCACTTGTCTAGACAACCCGAGCCGATGTACCGCGAACTGGCCGCCGTGTTGCGTGATGAACTGCAGCACCTGAGCCCAGGCGATTACCTGCCGGGCGAGGTGCAATTGGCTGCACGCTTTGCGGTCAACCGCCACACCTTGCGCCTGATGGAGGGCCAGCCGGTTAGCCTGATCCGTCACGCCTTCAGCACCGAGCATGCCGAGCTGCTCGCCGACTACCAGGGCGGCTCGCTGCGCCACTACCTCAGTCAGCTCGGCCTGCCGCTGACCCGCGCTTTCAGCCTGATTGGCACGCGCCTGCCCAGCCGTGATGAGGCCGCGCGCTTGCTGATGCCCCAACACGCACCGCTGCTTAGGGTCTGTTGCCGTTTCATTCACGTCTCGCGATGAAACGGCAACAGACCCTACGTGCGACCCCTTTCCTGCGATCTGGCCGGACGGCCGCTGCAGCTGTCGCTATCGACCAGCCGCGCCGACCGCTTCCAGTACCAGCTCGCCCTTTGATGGAGGCTCGTTGATGAACCGCGATAGACCGCACAGCAACCTGCAGCACAGCGACCCGCAGATCGCCACCCGTCAGCGCTGGATGGGCGTACTCGGCCGAGCCGGCGGCCAACTGGCGGCTTACGAATCGGCCTTGAAGGAAGCCGAATACCGCCTGATTCGCGCCCCGGAAATCGGCATGACCCTGGTGCGTGGGCGCATGGGCGGCACCGGCAGCCCGTTCAACCTCGGTGAGATGAGCGTGACCCGCTGCGTGGTGCGCCTGGCCGACGGCCGCACCGGCTACAGCTACGTCGCTGGCCGCGACAAACAACACGCCGAACTGGCGGCCCTGGCCGACGCCCATTTGCAGGGCGCCGAGCAGCAGCACTGGCTGAGCCGGTTGATCGAGCCCCTGACTGCCGTACAGCAGGCGCAGCAGGCGGCCAAGGCCGCGGAAACCGCAACCACCCAGGTGGAATTCTTCACCCTGGTCAGAGGAGAAGACTGATGAACGCGGCGAATAGCTCGCAATGGCTGCAACCGGCCTTTAACGATCCGGTGCTGGACGCCCAGACCAGCTTCCGCAGCGCCCTCAAGGCCCTGGCCGAGCCGGGCGTGGCGCAACCGCTGAACCGCGCACTGGCCCTGGAAAACCTGCATTCAGCGACCTACGCCCTGTGCCTGGCGTTTCTCGACAGTGATACGCCGCTGTGGCTGGCGTCGCGTTTCGATACGCCGGCGATCCGCGCCAACCTGGCGTTCCACTGTGGCTGCCCGATTGTCGCCGAGCGCGAGCAGGCGCTGTTTGCCCTGCTTGATGAGCGCGAACTGGCGGACCTGTCGACCTTCGATAATGGCACTGAACGCTACCCGGACCAGTCCTGCACCTTGCTGATTCAGCTCGACTCCCTCAGCGGTGGCTCGGCTCTGCGCTGGCGCGGGCCGGGGATCAAGGATGTGCGCTGCGTCGAGCTGCCGCTGCCGCTGGTGTTCTGGCAGCAGCGCGAGGCGCGTAGTGCCTTTCCCCGTGGTCTGGATGCCTTCTTCGCAGCGGGCGAGCAGGTGGTCGGCCTGCCGCGTAGCACCCGGGTGCTGCTGAATGCCGAGGAGGCTGCCTGATGTACGTCGCCGTCAAAGGTGGCGAGCGCGCCATCGACAATGCCCATTTGCTGCTGGCCAAGAAGCGCCGTGGCGATACGTCGATTCCCGAACTCAGCGTCGAGCAGGTGCGCGAGCAGATGCCCTTGGCCGTGGCCCGGGTGATGAGCGAAGGCTCGCTGTACGACCCGCAGTTGGCTGCCCTGGCGATCAAGCAGGCGGCCGGCGACCTGATGGAGGCGATCTTCCTGCTGCGCGCCTACCGCACCACGCTGCCGCGCTTCGGCGCCAGCGCCGCGCTTGACACCACGCAAATGCAGCTGACTCGGCGCATCTCGGCAACCTTCAAGGACCTGCCCGGCGGCCAGCTACTCGGCCCGACTTTCGACTACAGCCACCGTCTGCTGGACTTCGCGTTGCTGGCCGAGGGTGAACAGCCGGGCCCACAAGTTGATCCGCAAGCTGAACTGTCGCCATGCCCACGGGTGCTGGATTTTTTCGCCGAGGAAGGCCTGATGGCCCGTGAGGTCGATGACGGCGCCGCTGTGCCGGATATCACCCGCGAGCCGCTGGACTTCCCCGCCAGCCGCGCCCAGCGCCTGCAGGCCCTGGCCCGGGGTGATGAAGGCTTCCTGTTGGCCCTGGGTTACTCCACCCAGCGCGGCTACGGGCGCAACCATCCCTTTGCCGGGGAGATTCGCATCGGCGAGGTCGAGGTCTGGTTGGAGCCGGAAGAACTCGGCTTCGCCGTGCCGCTGGGCGATATCGAGGTGACCGAGTGCGAGATGGTCAACCAGTTCGTCGGCGGCAAGGGCATTGATGCGCAGTTCACCCGTGGCTACGGCCTGGCCTTCGGCTATGCCGAGCGCAAAGCCATGGGCATGGCCCTGGTCGACCGCTCCCTGCGCGCCGCCGAATACGCCGAGGAAGCGCAAGGCCCGGCGCAGCAGGAGGAGTTCGTGCTGATGCACTGCGACAACGTCGAGGCTGCGGGCTTCGTCTCGCACCTGAAATTGCCGCATTACGTCGACTTCCAATCCGAGCTGGAGTTGATCCGCAAACTGCGCAAGCAGACGTGCGAGCAGCCGGCTGCCGAGGAGCAACGCGTATGAATGCCCAGGCCCAAACGCAGTATGCAACTGAGGTTGGCTATAACTTCGCCTATCTCGATGAGCAGACGAAAAGAATGATCCGCCGTGGCCTGCTCAAGGCCGTGGCGATTCCCGGTTACCAGGTGCCCTTCGGTGGCCGCGAGATGCCGTTGCCCTATGGCTGGGGCACCGGCGGCATGCAACTGACCGCGGCGATTCTCGGTGCCGAGGATGTGCTCAAGGTGATCGACCAGGGCGCGGATGACACCACCAACGCGGTGTCGATCCGCCGCTTCTTCGCCCGTACGGCCGGGGTCAAAACCACCACCCGCACGCCCGAGGCGACGGTGATTCAGACCCGTCACCGCATCCCGGAAACGCCGCTCAATGGCGATCAGATCATGGTCTACCAGGTGCCGATTCCCGAACCGCTGCGCTTTATTGAACCCTCGGAAACCGAGACCCGCACCATGCACGCGCTGGAAGACTACGGCGTGATGCACGTGAAACTGTACGAGGACATCGCCACCTTCGGCCATATCGCCACCAGCTACGCCTACCCGGTGACGGTGGATGCGCGCTACGTGATGGACCCGTCACCGATCCCCAAATTCGACAACCCCAAGCTGCATATGAGTCCGGCGTTGATGTTGTTCGGCGCCGGCCGCGAGAAGCGCCTGTATGCCGTGCCGCCGTTCACCCGAGTGGTGAGTCTGGACTTCGAAGATCACCCGTTCGAGATCCAGCGCTGGGACGAATGCTGCGCCTTCTGCGGCAGCCAGGATTCCTACCTCGACGAGCTGATCGTCGACGACGCCGGGACCAAGCGTTTTGTCTGCTCCGACACCGACTACTGCATGCAACGCCGTGACCTTGAAGAGGAGGGCGCGCAATGAGTGCTGCCGAGAAGTTGCACCTGCACAGCGAAACCGCTCAGCCGCTATTTAGCGTGCGTGACCTGACTCACCTGTATGGCCCGGAAAAGGGCTGCCAAGGGGTGTCATTCGACCTGTATCCGGGCGAGGTGCTGGGCATCGTCGGCGAGTCTGGTTCGGGCAAGTCGACCCTGCTCAGCCTGCTGTCCGGGCGCTGCCCGCCGGATCGCGGTTCAGTCAGTTATCGCGACAGCGAAGGCAACTGGCTCGACCTGTACAGCGCCAGCGAGGCGCAGCGCCGCACGCTGCTGCGTACCGAGTGGGGCTTTGTCGAGCAGAACCCGCGTGATGGCCTGCGCATGGGCGTGTCGGCCGGGGCGAATATCGGCGAGCGGCTGATGGCCCAGGGTGTGCGCCATTACGGCGAACTGCGCGCGGCCGGCATCGACTGGTTGCAACAGGTGGAGATTGACCCGCTGCGCATCGACGACCTGCCGCGCACCTTCTCCGGCGGCATGCAGCAGCGCCTGCAGATCGCCCGCAACCTGGTCTCCAGCCCACGCCTGATCTTTATGGACGAGCCCACCGGCGGCCTCGATGTGTCGGTGCAGGCGCGCCTGCTCGACCTGCTGCGCGGCCTGGTGCGCGAGCTGGATCTGGCAGTGGTGATCGTCACCCACGACCTGGCGGTGGCGCGCCTGCTGGCGGATCGGCTGATGGTGATGCGCCGCTCCCATGTGGTCGAGGCCGGCCTGACCGACCAGATTCTCGATGACCCGCAGCATCCCTATTCGCAGTTGCTGGTGTCGTCCGTCCTGCAGCCATGACGCTGGGTAGGGTGGATGACGCTGTTTTCATCCACCAGCGTGTGCCATCGGTGGATGGATAAAGCGCCATCCACCCTACGAAACGGCTCGCGCGCCGGATCACATCCGTGCGCACAACGCTCGAGGTGTATATGAACAACCTGATCGAGGTCTCCGGCCTCAGCAAGACCTTCACCCTGCATCAGCAGCATGGCGTGGTGCTGAATGTGCTGAGCGGGCTAAATTTCAGCGTGCGCGCCGGCGAGTGTCTGGTGCTGCACGGTCAGTCCGGTGCCGGCAAGTCGACCCTGCTGCGCACCCTGTATGGCAACTACCTGGCCGCCGGCGGCAGCATTCGTGTACGGCATAACGGCGAATGGGTCGAGCTGGTCGGTGCCGAACCGCGCCAGGTGCTGGCGGTACGCCGGCAGACCCTGGGCTATGTCAGCCAGTTTCTGCGGGTGATCCCCCGTGTCTCCACTCTGGATGTGGTGATGGAACCAGCCCTGGCCCGCGGCCTTCGCCGCGCCGATGCCGAGGCGCGGGCGCAAAGCCTGCTCAATCGCCTGAATATTCCCCAGGCTCTCTGGCAACTGGCCCCCGGCACTTTCTCCGGCGGCGAGCAGCAACGGGTGAATATCGCCCGCGGCTTTATGGTCGCCTGGCCGTTGATGTTGCTGGACGAACCCACCGCTTCGCTGGACGACGCCAACCGCCAAGTGGTGCTGGCGTTGATTGCAGAAGCCAAGGCCGCCGGCAGCGCGTTGATCGGCATCTTCCACGACCGCGCCGCCCGTGAAGCGGTGGCCGACCGTTACCTGGACATGAGCCAGGACCTGAGCGCTGCGGCGCAACCGGAGTACATCTATGCAGGCTGAACAGATTCTCACCAATGCGCGGATCGTCACCTCCGAGTGGGAGTTCGTCGGCACCCTGGTGCTGCGTGATGGCCTGATAACCCAGGTGCAAGAGGGCATCAGCAGCCTGCCCCAGGCGCACAACCTGGGGGGCGACTACCTGTTGCCCGGCCTGGTCGAGCTGCATACCGACAACCTGGAAAAGTACATGAGCCCGCGGCCGGGAGTGGACTGGCCGCCTATCTCGGCGGTGCTGACCCATGACGCGCAGATCGCCTCGGCCGGTATCACCACGGTGTTCGATGCCCTGGCGATTGGCGACGTCAACCCGCGCGGCAAACGCATGCAGCAACTGCCGGCGATGCTTGAAGCGATTGCCGAGGCCACCGCGGCCGGGCATCTGCGCGCTGATCACCGCCTGCACCTGCGTTGCGAGCTGTGCCATCCGGATACGTTGGCGGTATTTCGCGATCTGGTGGATCACCCGCAGGTCGCGCTGGTGTCGGTAATGGACCACTCGCCGGGCCAGCGTCAGTTCGCCAAGGAAGACAAATACCGCGAGTACTACATAGGCAAATACCACCTCAGTGAGGCGGAGATGGACACCTTTGTGCGCGAGCAACAGGCCAATTCCATCGAGTTCAGCGACCGCTATCGTCGGGCGATTGTCGAGGACTGCCATGCCCGTGGTTTGTCGGTGGCCAGCCACGATGACGCGACCCTGGCCCATGTGCAGGAGTCTGCCGGCTTTGGCATGGCCATCGCCGAGTTTCCCACCACCCTGGAGGCGGCCAAGGCCAGCCATGAACTGGGCCTGATGGTGCTGATGGGCGCACCGAATATCGTCCGCGGCGGCTCGCACTCGGGCAATATCGCCGCCGCCGAATTGGCCCGGCATGGCGTGCTGGATATTCTCTCCAGTGACTATTACCCGGCGAGCCTGTTGCAGGCCGCTTTGCTGCTGGCCGGGCAGGATAACGGCTATGATCTGCCGCGGGCGATTGCCAGCGTCAGCCGCGTGCCGGCCAAAGCCGCAGGGCTGGATGATCGCGGCGAAATCCGTGTTGGCCTGCGTGCCGACCTGGTGCAGGCGCAGGTGCACGCAGGCCAGGCGGTGATCCAGCAGGTCTGGCGACAAGCGAAAAGGGTGTTCTGATGAGTGGCCGCTTGATCTATCTGATGGGGCCTTCGGGTTCGGGCAAGGACAGCCTGTTGCAGGCCGCGCGTGAGCGTTTGGCCGAGCGCGGTTGTGTGATCGTCCGTCGGGTGATTACCCGCTCGGCCGAAGCGATAGGCGAGGATGCCATCGGTGTTGCACCGGCCGAGTTCGACCAGCAGGAAGCCGCCGGTGCCTTTGCCCTGAGCTGGCGCGCCAATGGCCTGGCCTATGGCATTCCCCGGCAGATCGACGACTGGTTGGCGGCCGGGCAGGACGTGCTGCTCAATGGCTCGCGCGGGCATCTAGAGGCGGCTCGTCAGCGCTATCCGGATCTGCTGGCGATTCTTCTGCAGGTCGACGAAGCGGTACTGCGCCAGCGTCTGCAGGCTCGCGGCCGCGAGACGCCGGAGCAGATCGAGCAGCGCCTGGCGCGTAGCCGCAGCTTTACCCCTGTGGGAGGCGCTTTCGGCTCGGGCATCCTGCTTCGCTCTACCTCCTGCATCCCTGCAGTCGCAGCGGCGACTGTCGCGGCTAAAGCCCCTCCCACAGGGGAGTTCCTGACAGTCCTCGACAACTCCGGCCCCCTGCCGCACACCGTCAGCCGCCTGCTGCAGCTGATCAGCGATGCGCGGGTATGCGCCTGACCCTGCTCGGCACCGGCGATGCGCGCCAGGTGCCGGTCTATAACTGCAGTTGCCCGGCCTGCGCCAGCGCGCGGGTGTATCCCGCACGGCGTCGCGGACCGTGCTGCGCGCTGATCGAATGCGGCGCGCAGCGCTGGCTGATTGACTCGGGCCTGACCGATCTGGGCGAGCGCTTCCCACCCCATAGCCTGAGTGGCATTCTGCAGACCCATTACCACGCCGATCATGCCCAGGGTTTGCTGCACCTGCGCTGGGGCCAGGGGCTGAGTATTCCGGTACACGGCCCGGATGATCCGGAAGGCCTGGCTGACCTGTACAAGCACCCCGGTATTCTCGATTTCAGTCAGCCGTTTGCGCCCTTCGAGCGGCGGCAACTGGGTGAGTTAAGCGTTACGGCGCTGCCGCTTAATCACTCCAAACTGACCTTTGGCTACCTCATTGAAGGTGAAGGTCGGCGTATCGCCTACCTGACCGATACCCTCGGCGTCCCTGATGCCAGCGCCGCGGTACTGCGTAAGCAACCGTTGGACCTGCTGGTGCTGGACTGTTCCACCGCGCCGCAGGCCATCGCCCCGCGCAACCACAACGACCTGACTCGCGCGCTGGAAGTGGCCCTGCAACTGCAGCCCAGAGAAACCGTGCTGACCCATATCGGCCATAGCTTCGATACCTGGTTGCTGGATAACCCCGGAGCTTTGCCAGCGGGGGTTAGCCTGGCCTTTGATGGGCGAGTGCTATGAACGGCCCCTCCCACAATGTTCAAGCCATTTTCAATCCAGCGGCAACTCAGTGGTGCGTTTCACCTCGCTCATGGCGATATGCGAGTGCGCTTCGTGTACATGGGGGCGTTGCAGCAGGTGGTCGCGCAGAAAGCGTTCGTAGCTGGCGATGTCCTTGGCCACTACTTTGAGCAGGTAATCCGAGCCGCCGGCCATGGTGAAGCACTCCAGCACCTCGGGATAACCGACCACCGCCTGCTCGAATTCTTCCAGGTTGCTGCGCCCGTGCGCCGACAGTTTGATATCGACAAACACGGTGATGCTGAAGCCCAGCTGCTTGTGGCTGAGCAGGGCCACCTTGCGCTCGATAATGCCGTCTTCCTGCATGCGATGAATCCGCCGCCAGCAGGGCGATTGAGACAGTTCGACCTTTTCGGCGATCTCGGCGGCGGAGAGGTCAGCGTTGTGCTGCAGCAGGCGCAGAATCTTGCGGTCGATGGGGCTGAGTTTTTCTTGCATGACTGTTCCTGAATTTTTGTTCTTGTTGGATTAATCATGCGCTGTATCTGCAAAACGTCCAGCAAATAGAAAGAAATTCCCCACGCGCTCCGTTCATATTCTTAGGCAGGCGTGTTGTGCAGCGATCCTGCCAAACGCGGAAAAGGCCGGCACCTACCGTTGCTAGGCCTGCTCTCCATAAGAATAAAAGGAGCGAAGAATGTCTCTGGCCGAGATCCGCCTGGATGACAAATACCGCCTTGCTACCGGTCACCTCTACCTGACCGGCACCCAGGCGCTGACCCGTCTGCCCATGCTGCAGAAGCAACGCGACGCTGCCCATGGCTTGAATACCGCGTGCTTTATTTCCGGCTATCGGGGCTCGCCGCTGGGCAACCTCGACAAGAGCCTGTGGGACGCCAAGCAGTACCTCAAAGACAACCACATCCACTTCCAGCCCGGGGTCAACGAAGAGTTGGCCGCCACCTCGGTGTGGGGCAGCCAGCAGACCAGCCTGTTCCCCGGGGCGCGCTACGACGGCGTGTTTGCCATGTGGTACGGCAAGGGCCCGGGTGTGGACCGCTGTGGCGATGTGTTCAAGCATGGCAACTCGGCCGGCGTGTCCGAGCATGGTGGCGTACTGCTGCTGGCCGGTGATGACCATGGCTGCAAATCCTCGAGCATCGCCAACCAGAGCGAACATGCGTTTATCGCTGCCTCGATCCCGGTGCTCAACCCGGCCAACGTTCAGGAAATTCTCGATTACGGCATCATCGGCTGGGCGCTGTCACGCTACAGCGGTTGCTGGGTGGCGCTGAAAACCATCGCCGAAAACGTCGACTCCTCCGCCGTGGTGGATGTCGACCCGCTGCGTATCCAGGTGAAGATCCCCGAGGACTTCCAGCTACCGGAAGACGGCGTGTATATCCGCTGGCCGGACCCGCCCCTGGCCCAGGAGAAACGTCTCAACACCTACAAGATCTACGCCGCCCGCGCCTTTGCCCGGGCCAACAACCTCAACCAGATCAAGCTCGATTCGCCCAACCCGCGCTTGGGCATTATCACTACCGGCAAGTCCTACCTCGACGTGCGTCAGGCCCTGGATGACCTCGGCCTGGACGAAGCGCTGTGCGCCCAGGTGGGCCTACGCGTGCTCAAGGTCGGCATGAGCTGGCCGCTGGAACCGGTGTCGGTGCATGAATTCGCCGAGGGTCTGGACGAGATTCTGGTGGTCGAGGAAAAGCGCAGCATCATCGAAGACCAGCTCACCGGTCAGCTGTACAACTGGCCCGTGGGCAAGCGCCCGGTGGTGGTCGGCGAGTTCGACGAGGCCGGCCATTCGCTGCTGCCAAACCTCTCCGAGCTGACCCCGGCGATGATCGCCCGCGCCATCGCCAAACGCCTCGCACCGATCTACAGCAGCCCGCAGATTACCGAGCGCCTGGCTTTTCTGGCGGCCAAGGAAGCGTCCCTGGCTGCGCCCAAGCATCACACCACCCGCACCCCGCATTTCTGCTCCGGCTGCCCGCACAACACCTCGACCAAACTGCCGGAAGGCAGCCGCGCCCAGGGCGGTATTGGTTGCCACTACATGACCCAGTGGATGGACCGCAACACCGACACCTTTACCCAGATGGGCGGCGAGGGCGCGACCTGGATCGGTCAGGCGCCGTTTACCGACACCCCGCATATCTTCCAGAACCTCGGCGACGGCACCTACTTCCACTCCGGCCAGCTGGCCCTACGCGCCGCTGTGGCCGCCGGGGTGAATATCACCTACAAGATTCTCTACAACGACGCCGTGGCCATGACTGGCGGCCAGCCCATCGATGGCGAACTGCGCGTCGATCAACTGAGCCAACAGGTGTATGCCGAGGGGGTGAAACGCATTGCCCTGGTCACCGACGAGCCGGAGAAATACCCAAGCCGCGCCACCTTCGCGCCTATCGTCAGCTTCCACCATCGCCGTGATCTGGATGCCGTGCAACGCGAGCTGCGCGAGTTCCAGGGCTGCTCGGTGATCATCTATGACCAGACCTGCGCCACCGAGAAACGCCGTCGGCGCAAGCGCGGCAAGCTGGTTGATCCGCAGAAGCGTGCCTTTATCAACCCGGCGGTGTGCGAGGGCTGTGGTGATTGCAGCGTCAAGTCCAACTGCCTGTCGGTGCTGCCGCTGGAAACCGAACTGGGGCGCAAGCGCGAGATCGACCAGAATGCTTGCAACAAGGACTTCAGCTGCGTCGAGGGCTTTTGCCCAAGCTTTGTCACCGTGCACGGCGGCAGCCTGCGCAAACCTGCTGCCGTCGGCCTGGGCGCGCTATTTATCGCCCTTCCAGAACCCAAACAACCGGCGCTGGAGCGTCCCTGGAATATCCTTCTGCCGGGTGTCGGCGGCAGCGGCGTCACCACGGTTGGCGCCTTGCTCGGCATGGCTGCGCACAGCGAAGGCAAGGGTTGCACGGTGCTCGACCAAGCCGGGTTGGCGCAGAAGTTTGGCCCGGTGATCACCCATATCCGCATCGCTGCCAAGCAGGATGATATCTTCGCTGTACGCATCGCCGCCGGGGAAACCGACCTGCTGCTCGGCTGCGATCTGGTGGTCTCGGCCAGCGAAGAGGCCCTGGCCAAACTGAATGACAAGATCGCCCACGCGGTGGTCAACAGCCATGAAGCGGCTACCGCCGAATTCACCCGCAACCCGGATGCCCAGGTGCCGGGGGCGGCCATGCGCGAAGCGCTGATCGAGGCGGTGGGCGCAAGCAAAACCCACTTTGTCGATGCCAGCCGCCTGGCCACGCGCCTGCTCGGCGACAGCATCGCCACCAACCTGTTTATGCTCGGTTTCGCTTATCAGAAGGGCCTGGTACCGGTGTCCGCCGAAGCCATCGACAAGGCCATCGAGCTCAACGGCGTGTCCGTACAGCTCAATCAGCAGGCATTTCTCTGGGGCCGCCGTGCTGCCCATGATGCGGTCGCCGTGGAACGTCTGGCCAAGCCAGAAGTGATCGAAGCGCCGCATTGCCAGACCCTGGAAGAAATCATCGCCGACCGCGTGGTGCGTCTGACCGCCTACCAGAACGCTGCTTACGCTGCGCGTTATCGTGAGCAGGTGGCGCGGCTGCAGCAGGTCGACAAGAGCGCTGACCAGGCGTTGAGCAAGGCTGTGGCGCGCTACTACTTCAAACTGCTGGCCTACAAGGACGAGTACGAAGTGGCGCGGCTGTACAGCGACGGCAGCTTTATCCGTCAGCTGGAGGCGCAGTTCGAGGGTGACTACAGCCTGGAGTTCCACCTGGCGCCGTCCTGGCTAAGCAAGCTGGACGCCAGCAGCGGCGAGCCGCGCAAGCGCCAATTCGGTCCCTGGATGCTCAAGGCGTTTGGCGTGCTGGCCAAATTCAGGTTTCTCCGCGGCACCGCGCTGGATCTGTTTGCCTACAGCGCCGAGCGCAAGCTGGAGTTGCAGCTGATCGACGACTATGAGCAGGATCTTGAATACCTGCTCAAGGAGCTCAACGCCGACAACTACCGCACGGCAGTGGCGTTGGCCGAACTGCCAGAGCAGATTCGCGGCTATGGCCACGTCAAGGAAGGCAGCCTGACCAAGGTGCGTGAGCAGAGCAGCCAGCTTAAGGCACGCATGTTGGCTCGGGAAATTCAGGCCGTGCAGCTGTTCGAGCCGGCGGCCTGATTTAAGGTTCTTCGCGTAACTTGGGGAAAGTGCCGGTTGACACCGGACTGGCAAGTTTGTGTGCAGTTAGGCAAATGACTTGGCATGGCCCATTACTGCGTGTGCTGAACGTTTGGGTTGCGCCCCTCACGGGCGCCACACCTTTCTTGCTTGCCCAAGAAAGGTGTGCCAAAGAAGGGCACCCCGACATCCGGGTTTCGCTGCGCGAAACTTCCCTCGCTCCGGTGCTGCTCCGGGGGCCGGCGTACATGGGCCATCCCTGGCCCATTACGCCTCTCGCCGCATCCATGCGGCTCGTCCCCCTACGCAGCACCTGCGCTCGGCCTCCTGACGGGACCGGGGCGCGAGCTTGCAAGATTTTCACAGGCCCGCGCACGGCGGCGTCTGGCTTTTTGCTTTTGCCTTTGAATCGCGATCGTGCAGACGACACGTTAATGGATAGAGCTACGTCACCAACAACGCACACAAACTTGCCAGTCCAGTGTCAAGAACAGCATCCCTGCAGAAATGCGAAGAGCCTGATTTAAGCGGGCAGGCGGCTGAGGGTCAGGACCACGGCGGCGATGCGCTGCGCGTCGGCATAGGCCGGTTGCAGCAGCTCTTCGCCGAACACGTCCGGGTCCACTTCGCGGTAGTGCCAAGTGAATGGCTGATCTTCCAACAAGCGGGCGAAGGTCTGTTTGAAGGGGTCGCCTGTGGCCAGCATGGCCACGCCGGTGTAGAGCAGCAAGCTGCCGTCCGGGGCCAGCCGCTCCAGCGCCGTGGCGATGATCGCCTGGGCCAGTCCGCTGCCCAGCTCGCCACCGCCATGGCGGTAGGCGCGCTCCTCGGGGTCGAGCAGGTAGGGCGGGTTGGCGATGATCAGGTCGAACTCGCCGTCTACCGCCTGCAGCAGGTCACTGTGCTGGATCTGTAGCTGCTCGGCGCCGGCCAGCCGCGCATTGACCGCTGTATAAGCCAGGGCCAGCGGGTTGATGTCCAGGGCATGGACCTCGGCTTCGGGCCTTGCCTGGGCCACGCGCATGGCACCGGGTCCGGCGCCACAGCCAATGTCGGCGACCCGCAATGTGGGACGGCTATCGGTTTTCAGGTGGGCGTCGATGGCCTGCACGAAGCGGTAGCTGTCCGGGCCGAAGAACACCGCCGACTGGCTGTCGGTGGGAAAGCCCGAATGCACCAGCAGGCGATCATCCAGGCTCGACCAACGTACACGGCTGCGCCACAGCGGGCCCTCGGCCTGCAGCACATCGGCGCGCTGCATCAGCTCGAACAGGGCCGGGTCCAGGGTGTCGCGGGCAAAGGCGCGGCTCCAGCCAAAGATATCGGCCAGGTTCTCGGCCGGGGCAGCGCCCCAGCGTGCCAGCAGCCGCTCATGGGTCAGGGGCGTCACGGTGACGAACTGGTAATGCCGTTCCTCCAGGGCCTGGCCCAGGGCAAGCAGGGCATCGGCGTTTTCGGCGGTGAGCGTAACGGGCGCAGGGGAAACGGGCATGCGGACCTCAGGGTTGTTGCAGCAGGGCGCTGAACTGGCGGGTGGCATAGAGTCCTGCTGGCGTGGCGTGATGGGCCGGTGCCATCAGGTCGATCAGCCGCTGCGCCCGCAGGTCTACAGGCAGGCGGTCGAGTTCGCTCTGCAACGCCTGACACTCGTCATTGAAGTCATTGGGCGGCACCCCTGTGTCTGACATGCCGTTGACGACCACGCTGATCGGTGTGGCCGCCGGCGGCTGGCGGAAGTGCGAGCGGAAGATCGCCCGTGCCGGCGAGCGGCCGACCAGTTGCAGGTCGGGTTGGCTGTGTGCCTGCCAGCCGCCGGCGATCCAGTCGTGCAGCACTTGCAACTCGTAGGGGCTGAACACGCCAAACATCGCCGCCTGTTCACCCTGCACCAGTTGCCAGAAGCGGCTGTGTTGCGGGTCGCGGTGGCGCTGAATCCAGCCGCGCTTTTCCAAGGCCTGGAGAAAGTCATCGAGCTGGCCGGGCACGCTCAGCCACTCATTGACCGTACGCCCCTCGATCCGGCAATAGTCCGAGTGCACCTGGCCTGCGGCCTGGCGCTTGCGTTCGAGAATACCCAGCAACTCACTGTGCAGGTCAAAACGCTTGATCACCTCGGTGCTGCCAATGCCCTGGTCGTTGAGGCGATAGCCACGGCGAACTCGGCGGTAGAACGCCTCGGCATCGCCGACCACCGGCAGGTTCTGCAACACCGCCTGCATGGCCTTGTGCGCGTGGCCGGTACTGGCGTTGTCGATGGTCACGTGCAACTGGAAATAGTAGGGGTCGATTCCCAATTCATTGAGCTCGAAGGCACTGATCATCAGGTGCAGCGGCAATTGCTCATAACCAAGGTTGTAGCCGATCAGCTCGGGCAGGTGCTGCTCGGCGGTATAACCCAGGCTGAGTTGCAGGGCGCCTTGCAGGTAGTGCTCGTCGCTGAGGGCAAGCGGGTCATCGCAGCCATAGCGGGCCAGCAATTTCTGGTACAGCACCACGTGGTTGAGGGCCGGGTCGCCATCGCCCAGCTCCTCAAGGTAGGTACGAATCAAACCGTGGAAACGTACGTCGCGGTAATGCGGCAACAGGCCATACAGCCAGGCGCCATCGACGCATTTGGTTGGCGCAACGCTGCGGATGAAATGTAGTGCCTGAGCGCGGCCGCTGAAATAGCGGCGGGGTGCGCCTGTTTTGCGCCCCTCCAGGTAAGCCTGATAGGCCTCCACGTTGCGGGCCACGCCGGCGTTGATCCACTCGGCCAATGCCTGTGGCTGCTCCGGCAGATCGTCCTGCTGATCGGCAGCGATAGCCAGTTGCTGCTCAAGCAGCGCGTTGGCCAGGTCACGGCTTGCAGCGGCATCGGGGCGCTGCAGCAATGCCTCATACACCTGCCGCGCCTGGCCTGGGGGCGTCTGGGCATCGGTAAAAGATGTGGCTGCGCTGGATTCACTGGCAATCGCGGTAAAGGTTGTCATGGTCCGATCCTGCAGGCAGTAAAGGGGGGTGGAAGGCGTCTCGCCTCGGGGCAAAACGCAGCGGGTATTCCCGTCTTGAAAGGTGCGGCCTGTTCAGGTGGGAGCCTGGCCGCCGGGCAAAGATTCAGGGTTTGCGATCAGTGGCACTGCCAGCTGGCAAGCCAATGCCGGTTCACCAGGCGGCCTCGGGGCGCGGAGGTGAACCGGCAGTCGTCTCAGTTGATCTTGCGGCGCGCTACCAGGGTTTGCATGGCGCGGAAGTGAATCGGTCCACCCAGATAAGTCGGCAGTTCGGCACACAGCCAGGGTGCATCCTGGCTGCTCCAGGCGCCGCCTTGCTCTTCGAGTTTCATATCGCGGCGCAACTGCTTGATGAGCTTTTCAGCGGCCGGTTTGGCGAACATCGCATCCACGTTGACCGCGCGCGAATACTGCGAGACGTCGTCCTTGCTCAGGGTCAGCAGCAGGTTGCCATCCGGGCGTGGGGTCACGCTGACGGTGTGTTCGGGGAAGGCGGTGTAGAGAAGGTCCAATCCGATTTTCATGTCGAGGCTCCAGGGTGGAAAACTGCTTTCCCTGGAGCATGTCGCGTGCCAGTTCTATAAGCCTATATATTTCAAGTGCTTAGAGTTTTATTGGTGGCTCTGGCAGTAGCATTCTGCACGATGCCTGGTGAGAGGGCCGTGCAGAATGCAAGGTCATCGCAGGCTGGCAATAGTGAGTGAAGGCGTTCGCAGGAACGGCTCACCGGTTGCACTGACTGTGGGGCAGGAAGGCATTGGCCCGGCCATCACATGGCCAGGCCCGGCGCAGCAAGCGCCGTTGCAAGAAGGGGAAGGGCTACAGGCTTTGCAATTGGACCACTTCGACCATGTCGGGGCGCAATGGCTCGGAGACGCCAGTCAGTTCGCTGATCAGTTTCCATTGCTGATCGAGCTCTTTGCTGACTGCTTCGAGCCGCACAATCATGCGGTTTCCTGCGCCACGTACACCTGGATCATTGCTGCGCAGCAGGTCGAACGACAGTGCGGTCATGGCGGCAGTCAGGTGAGTGACGCTACGGGCGCTGAGGGTCAGGAGTTCGGTCAGTTGTTGTTCTTTTGCAGTCATTTCAGGCGTCCTTGCCGGGCGTCAATAGGGAAGAGGAGCGGCGATCCAAGTAGTGACGTAGAGCGTCACTACAGCAGTCGAGGCGAGCACGATAAGTTTATTGACCATAGACGAATCCATTCGTGAGGGTAGGGGATGTTGCGATCTGGGCAAAATGATATCACCGCGCTCTGGCCCCGCCCACTCTTTCCATAAACGCTCGTTTGAGTCTATTTCATCCGCGTTATTGCCAACGTCGATTTGCATCCGTGGTACATGCCCGGCGTTGTACCAAGCAGTTGACTCTCGCTGCGTGCAATGGGTCCCGGAATATCGGGGCGGGTCGGACGAGTGGTGGCAGTCAGGACGGCAGGACTGCGCAGAACCGCTCCAGCTGCATCTCCTGCAGACGGCTGAGGGTGCGGCGAAAGGCGAAGGTCAAGGCGCCCTCGGTGTAAAGCGCTGTCAGGTCGACGTCAGCCTCCAGGTACAGCGGTACACGACGGTCGTAGCATTCGTCGACCAGGGCGATAAAGCGCCGTACGGCGTCGTCGTGTACTGACAAAGCAGGCAGGGCGCGATCACCGGCGGCGACCCGCTCCACGCCATCTTCGGTACCGCGAGCGATGCGGCTCGGTCGCGTTGGGCTGCCAAGCTGCGGCACGTCGCTGAGCAGCAGCGCCTGGAATCGATCACAGAGGGCGATGTAGTCCGTGGCAGCCAGCGGCTGCAGGCACAGGTCGGCGAAGCGGCACCAGAGCACCTTGGCGCTGTGTCGTACCACGGCAATGCTGCGATGCTCCAGCTGCAGGGCCGCGCTGCTGCTGGCCTGAGCCTCCGTTAGCTGTTGGAACTGCTCGCCCATGATGCTCGGTTGTCCTGCCGCGCGGACCCAGTAGCGGGTATGGGCTTGGCCTGGATGCTGGCGATGGTCCTGCTCACCGGCAACCGCGACCACCTGCATGTGCGTATTGAGTGCATCAATCGCCGGCAGGAAACGCTCGCGGTTGAAACCGTCGGCGTAGAGCTGATCAGGCGGCTGGTTGGAGGTGGCGACCAACACTACGTTGTGGCTGAACAGGGCCTGAAACAGGCCACCGAGAATGATTGCGTCGCCGATGTCGTTGACGAACAGCTCATCGAAACACAGCACTCGCACTTCATCCGCCAGCCCCGCCGCCAGCGCCTGCAAAGGTGCGGCAGTGCCACTGAGCTCGAACAGGCGGCGATGCACCCACTGCATGAAATGGTGGAAGTGCTGACGCCGCGACGGCACCTCGAGGCATTGCTGGAACTGATCCATCAGCCAGGTCTTGCCTCGCCCCACCGGCCCCCAGAGATAGACACCGAGTGGTGTGCTTGTCGGGCTGGCGTGCAGCGCGGCGTGGCAGGCCTCCAGGGCCATGACAGCCTGGCGTTGTGCCTCGTCGGGATGGAAGCCCAGATGCTCAAGGGCGTGGTTATAGCGGGCTAGCGGAGAGGGCATCGCGGACGCTGCTCGAAAAAACGGATGGGTATTTAACCATGGCCCCCGCCTTCGATCACCGGTGGGTGGCAGCCAGGGCCGAACAACCCTGGCTGCTGCAAGGCGCTCGCCTCTTACTTGAGATGCTGGGCAAAGAACTCCGCCGTGCGGCTGTTGGCCAGTTGGGCGGCATCCGCGTCGAAATGCTCGCCGGCATTGCGCGCGAAGGCGTGGTCGCAGCCTGGATAGACGTGTACCTGTACCGCGGGCTTGCTCTGCAGTGCGGCGATGATCTGCGCACGGGCTTCGGCGCTGACGAAGCTGTCGGCTTCACCCATGTGCATCAGCAGGGCCTGGTCGATGCTGCCGGCTTCGGCCAGATGGCCTTCGATGCCCACGCCGTAGTAAGAAACGGCCGCGTCGACATCGGTGCGCGCGGCGCTGAGGTAAGCCAGCAGGCCGCCCAGGCAATAACCGACCACACCGGCCTTGGTGCCGGCTTGCGGCAGAGCGCGGGCGGCGGCCAGGGTGGCGGCGATGTCTTCGACACCCTTGGCCACATCAAAGCCCTGGTACAGGGCAAAGGCTTTGTCCCACTCGGCCTGGCTTTTGTCGGTCAGGCTGACACCGGGCTCCTGGCGCCAGAACAGGTCTGGGCAAACGGCCAGGTAGCCCTGGGCGGCGAGTTGGCGGCAGGTGGTGCGCATGTCTTCGTTGATGCCGAAGATCTCCTGGATCACCACGATCACCGGTGCGGGATGGGCGGTAGGCTGGGCGACGAAGGCGCTGAACTCGCCATCGGCAGTGGAGATCGTCAGGGTGTTTTGGCTCTCGCTCATGGCAGGCTCCTGGTGAGGTGGGTAGAGGCGGTCGACATTTTTACCGCGTTTTGCGCGCGCTGGCGCGCCATTCGCGGCAAAAAGTCAGCGTTGGTTTATCCGACCGCCATATCGCGTTGCAGTTGCGCTGTGCCAGTGCCTCAGCGCCAGTTCAGGATCGGCCAGCCGGCCTGTTCGGCATGGGCACGCAACGCCGGGTCGGGGTTGACCACATGGGGCTTGTCGACCTGTTGCAGCAGCGGCAGGTCGTTACGCGAGTCGGAGTAGAAGTAGGCGCCGTCCAGGTGTTCGCCTTCGGCCTCGAGCCAGCTGTGCAGGCGCGTAACCTTGCCTTCGCGGTAGGTCAGCACGCCCTGGGTGTGGCCGCTGTAGTAACCGTGCTTTAGCTCCAGGTCGATGGCCAGGACGTCGTCCACCTTCAGCCGCTCGGCGATGGCACTGACCAGAAAGTGCGCGGAGGCGGAGATGATCAGGATACGGTCACCGGCCGCGCGGTGGGTGGCCAGGCAGCGCGTGGCGTCGCTGTAGAACAGCGGTTCGATGACGTCCTCGACATAGGGCTCGACGACAAAGGCGACTTCCTCTTCAGTGCGCCCGACCAGGGGCGACAGGCTGAAGGTCATGTAGTCTTCCATGGCCAGTTTGCCTTCGGCATACAGCGCCATCAGCTCCCGATCGCGACGCAGAAAACTCTCGCCGTCGACCCAGCCGAGCTTGGCCATTTCGGCGCTCCACAGGCTGGCGCAGTCGCCATGAATCAGGGTGTCGTCCAGGTCGAAAATTGCCAGTGCCATCAAGCCACCTCACGAATTGCAGAGGCGTCTATGGTAAGCGCAATCGCCTTCCCGGCGCTGTGCAGGTCGGCTTCCGAGCGGTTCAGTACATCCACTAGCAGCTCCACGCCACGGGCTTCGACGCGGTAGCGGATGACGTTGCCAAGCAGACTGTGGCTGCGAATATGCCCCTCGATTGTGCCCTGTTCGCCGATCTCGATGGCTTCCGGGCGGATCGCCACACGGCTGTTGATCGTGCGCAACAGCAGTTGGCTGGCGCTGTCGGCATCGAGCAGGTTGTAGTTGCCGATAAAGCCGGCCGCGAAGGCGTCGACTGGGGCGGTGTAGAGGGTTTCGGCGTCGCCGCTCTGGACGATACGCCCGGCGTTCATCAGCACGATACGGTCGCTCATCACCAGGGCTTCTTCCTGGTCATGGGTGACGAAGATAGTGGTCAGGCCCAGTTCCTGCTGGATGCTGCGGATCTGCTCGCGCAGGTGCTTACGGATACGCGCATCCAGCGCCGAGAGCGGCTCGTCGAGCAGCAGCAGACGCGGGCGGGTGACCAGCGAGCGGGCCAGGGCCACGCGCTGGCACTGGCCGCCGGAGAGCTGGTGCGGGTAGCGGTCGGCAAAGCTGCCCAGCTCGACCATGTCCAGCGCCTCGCTCACGCGGCGCATGCTGTCGGCGGTGGCGACTTTCTGCATGCGCAGGCCGAAGGCGACGTTCTGCTGCACGGTCATATTGGGGAACAACGCATAGCTCTGGAACACCATGCCGATGCCGCGTTTTTGCGGCGCCAGCGGCACCAGGTCGTCGCCTTCGAGCAGGATCTGCCCACCGTTGACCTCGGTCAGCCCGGCGATGCAGCGCAGCAGGGTGGATTTGCCGCAGCCCGACGGGCCAAGCAGGGTGACGAACTCGCCCTGGGCGATTTCGCAGTTGATGTCGCTGAAGATCGGCGTGGCGCCGTACTGTTTATGCAGGCCGCGGATGCTCAGGTAGCTCATGACTTGTCCTTGTTCAGGCGATTGGCTGCCCAGGTAAAGATCAGCACGAAAAAGAAGTAGGAAATCACCAGGGCGCTGTTGAAGTGGCCGCTGCTGTTTTTCATGTTGTTGAGGTACACCTGCAAGGTCTCGTAGCGGGTGCCGACCAGCATGTTGGCGAACACGAATTCACCGAACAGAAAGCTGAACGAGAGAAACAGCGAGACCATCAGACCCTTGCGCAGGTTCGGTAGCACCACCAGAAAGGCGGCTTTCCAGGTGCTGGCGCCGAGCAGGTGGGCGGCGTCCATCAGGTCGGGCAGGTTGATCGCTTGCAGGTTGTTGGTGATGGCGCGGTACATGAACGGCAGGGCGATGGTGAAGTAGCAGCCGACCAGAATCCACGGCGTGCCAGTCATTGCCAACGGACCCGAACCATAGAGCTGCAGCAGGCCCACCGAGGACACCACTGGCGGTACGGCGAAGGGCAGCAGGATCAGCACGTTCATCAGGCCGTCGAGTTTCGGGAAGTGGTAATGCACCACGAACAGCAGCGGCAGAATCAGCACCACCGACAGCGCCAGCGCGCCAAAGCACACCAGCAGCGATTGGCCGAAGGCGTTGAGAAAACGCGCATCGCCCCAGAGTGCGACATACCACTTGAAGGTCAGGCCATCGGGCAGGATGCTCGCCGACCAACTGGTCGACAGCGAGTAGAGCAGGGTGCCGGCCAGCGGCAGGAGCAGGATTGCGAACAGCAGCCAGACCACGGTGCGGTGGTAAAGCGCTGCTGGCTTGGCCTCAGCGCGCGACATGGTAGCTCCTCTTGAGCAGCAGTTGATGGGCCACGGTGATCACCGCCATCAGGCCGACCAGGATCATCGACAGGGCGCTGGCCAGGTTCGGGTCCAGGGAAATATCCCCCGAGACCAGACCGGCGATACGGATCGGCAGCACGTTGAAGTTGCCGGTGGTCAGGTAGTACACGGTCGCGTAGGCACCCAGGGCGTTGGCCAGCAGGATGACGAAGGTGCCCAGCAGCGCCGGGGTCAATACCGGCAAGCCAATGTAGCGCCAGAACGCCCAGGTGCCGGCGCCGAGCAGCGCTGCCGACTCACGCCAGTCCTCGCGCAGGGCGTCGAAGGCCGGGTACAGCAGGAGCACCCCGAGGGGAATCTGGAAGTAGGTGTAGAGCACGATCAGGCCGTTCTTCGAGTAGAGGTTGAAGCTCTCGATCAGGCCGATCTTGATCAGCAGCAACGTCAGCGCGCCGTTGAAACCGAGCAGGATGATAAAGGCGAACGCCAGGGGCACGCCGCTGAAGTTGCTGGTCATGTTGGAGAAGGCCATGACGAAGTCGCGCAGGCGCGAGTCGACCTGGCGCAGCGAGTAGCTGCCCAGCAAAGCCACGGCCATGCCGATCAGGCTCGACCAGAACGCGATCTCCAGGCTGTGCTTGATCGCCTGCATGTAGAAGCGCGAGCTGAACACCTTGCTGAAATTTGCCAGGCCCCAGCCCTCGGGGCTGTTCAGGCTGTTGATGGTGACCCAGACCAGCGGCGCGACCTGGAAGACGACAAAAAATACGGCGAAGGGTACGAGCCAGAGCAGCGCCAGCCATTTGGCCTTGACGCGCACAGATTTAGCGGTGGAACCTGGATGATTGCTCATGCCAGCAGCTCCCGGCACAGGGGTTTGTCGTGGGCGATGCCCAGCAGCTCGCAGACGGTGCCGCACAACTCGGTTTGCCGGGGCTGCGCCGCCGGATCGAGGCTGAAGGCGTTGCCCAGGACGAACAGCGGGACTTCGCGCTCTTCCGGCAGCAGGCCATTGTGCGAGCGGTCGTTGTTCATGCCGTGGTCGGCGGTGACCAGCACCTGGTAGCCGGCATCGAGCCAGGTCTGCAGGTAGTCAGCCAGGAGGATGTCGGCGCGTCGGGCGCTGTTGCGGTACTGGCTGCTGTCCAGGCCATGCTTGTGGCCGGCATCGTCGATGTTCATCGGGTGCACCAGCAACACATCCGGGGTATGACGCAGGCGCAAGTGCTCGGCATCGGCGAACAGATGCGAGTCGGGGTAATGATCGGCGTAGTAGAAATGCCCGTGCTGGATAGGCAGTTGCGGGTCGTCGGTATGGCGGTCGCGGGCGGCGACGAAGGGCGCGCGGTTATATAACTCGCTGACCCAGTGGTAGGCCGCTGCGGCGGTCACCAGACCGGCGTCGCGGGCGTAGTGGAACAGGCTGCGCTGGTTGGACAGGCGTACGACGTCGTTGTGCACGATGCCGCTGTCGATGGGCGCAACGCCTGTGAGGATGCATTCGTAAAGTGGGCGCGAAAGCGCCGGTAGCTCGCATTCGAGGCGGTACAGCGCGCCACGGCCAGCGCTGCAATACGCCTGCAGATGGCCCATGGCATGCTGGGCAACCGAGTGGGCGAGCCCGTCGAGGACGACGAGGATGACCTTGGAAGGCATGGGAAATCCTGAAGAGCGGATGGAAAAGCTTTACGGCTGAAACCGCCCCCACAGGTGGTGCCTGTGGGGGCGGCGCCTGGCAGTGGCGTAGGGTGGATGACGCTTTTTTCATCCACCATTGCGATCTTGAAAGGGTGGACGGATAGAGCGTCGTCCACCCTACGAGACGACTGCCGGATTACTCCATGTTGATGATCACGTTTTCCTGCCACAGCTGCGGCAGTGCCTTGGACGTGGCTTCCCAGGCGGCGGCATCCTTGATCGGCTGGACCTTGGCGTACTGCGCGTTAGGCAGCAGCTTGGCCTGCACCTCGGCGGGCAGGGTCAGGTGCTCGGCGCGGATCGGCCGGGCATTGCCCTTGGCCAGGTTGATCTGGCCGGCGTCGCTGAGGATGTATTCGCGCGTCAGTTTGGCGGCGTTGGGGTTCTTCGCGTACTTGTTGATGATGGTGCTGTAGCCGGAAATCACCGAACCGTCGGACGGGATCAGCACCTCGAAGCGGCTCGGGTCGATCTGGTCGCGGTAGGACAGGCCGTTGAAGTCCCACACCACACCGACTTCCACTTCACCTTTTTCCAGGGTCTGGATGGTCGGGTTGGCCAGCGACAGGCGACCCTGCTCGGCGATTGCAGCGAAGTAGTTCAGGCCCGGCTGGATGTTCTTCTCGTCACCGCCGTTGGCGATGGCTGCAGCCAGTACACCGTTGACCGCCTGGGCAGCAGCGCTGACGTCACCGATGGCGACGCGGTAGGTGCCTTTCTTCAGGTCGGCCCAGCTGGTGGGGACGTCCTTGACCAGTTGCTTGTTGACGATAAAGGCGATGGAGCCGGTGTAGGCGAGCATCCAGTGGCCGTCGGCATCCTTGGCCCAGTCGGGGATCTGCGACCAGGTGGAGGGCTTGTACGGCTGGGTCACGCCCTGCTGCACGGCGATGGGGCCGAAGGCGGCGCCGACGTCACCGATATCGGCGCTGGCGTTGTCTTTTTCAGCGGCGAACTTGGCGATTTCCTGGGCCGAGCTCATGTCGGTGTCCATGTGCTTGAGGCCGTATTTGTCGGCCAGGTCCTTCCAGGTGTCCTTCCAGTTGGCCCAGCTGTCGGGCATGCCGACGCTGTTCACCGCCCCTTCGGCGCGGGCAGCGGCTTCGAGTGATTTCAAATCCGTATCGGCGGCCATGGCCTGGGTGGCCAGGGCGATGGCCGAGCCCATCAGGGACGCCAGTAGCAGGTGCTTCATGGGGTAACTCCTTTATGTGTGGGTGCGGTTATGGTGTTGGTCTAGATCAGCAAGAACCCCGCCAATCTAAAAGGTATTGATGACATTTTTATGTCGTGAGTCTGCCGCTCGCCTAAAGGGCCAGCCGGCTGCGGGCGCCTGTCTAGCGTAGACCATGGGTTGCAGGCGCATTGGCGGGTGGCTTGTACGCTCGTTACGGCGGTTCTCCGGCATGCCTATTGCTGTCATGCCAGTGTCATCTACGCTGCCTAGAGTCGCGATCAAGCGCGGCCGAGGCCGTTACCCGTCCCACATGCACCATGTTGGACTAGTCCAGTCAGGAAATGCCCCATGCGCGACCCTGCGCCCCGTGCTGTTACCTCCATCTGCCGAGCGTTGGCAGAACAGATCGAACGCGGCCTGCTGACGGCCGGCAGCCAGCTACCGGCCGAGCGCAAGCTCAGTGAGGTGTTCGACACCACCCGCATTACCCTGCGTGAGGCGCTGGGCCAGCTCGAGTCTCAGGGCTTGATCTACCGCGAGGAGCGCCGTGGCTGGTTCGTCTCGCCGGCACGGGTGGCCTACAACCCGCTGGTGCGCACGCACTTTCATGCGATGGTCGCGGAGCAGGGCCGGGTGCCGGCCACGGAGGTGCTCAGTGCCCGGCTGATGCCGGCCAGCGCAGATATTTGCGAGTTGCTGCAATTGCCTGGGTTGTCGAGCGTGTACCAGATCCGCCGCGCGCGTCGTATCGACGGGCGCCTGGTGCTGTATGTCGAGCACTACCTGAACCCGGCGTATTTCCCCGGCATCCTGGCATTCGACCTGACCCGCTCATTGACCGAGCTGTATGCCAGCGAATACGACATCCGCTATGGGCGGGTGCGTTTCGACATGGTGCCAACCGCCTTGCACAACGAGGCGGCGACAGCGCTGAAGGTCGCAGTGGGCGGCCCGGCGCTGCGCATCGTGCGGGTCAACCGCGACCAGCACGGCCGGCTGATCGACTGCGACATGGAGTTCTGGCGCCACGACGCCCTGCATGTGAGCGTCGAGGTGCCGGATTGAGTGGTTCTGTTCAGCGCTCAACCAGTTGGGGGCGCTGGTGAAACGCTAGACGGATCGTTAGATTTATCACCGACTCGATATAAGGAGCCTTATTGATGAGCCTGTCATTATTTCCGTCCCCTTCAATCTCGTACGACCGTGCCCGAGAGCTGTTGATCCAACTGCTCAATCAATGCCAGCGCAAGCTGACCAAGGCTGACTGGCGTCAGGCCTATGAGTGCCTGGAGGCCGTGCAAGAAGATGATGTGATGGACTGGGTAGCGGATACCGCGTTGTATTCCTATCGCGGTCAGCGGCGTGCCATTGATCGTATCCTGACGAAGCTCAATACCAGCGATGAACTGGCTGTACGTCTGAAAGAAGGCTTGAGTACTGCCTGCTTCTCGGCGTTCGAGATCGTGGGTATCGACAGTGATAGTCGGATTTTGCTCAAGGACCTGCTGGACGAAGGTCGCGAGCTTACCCTGGTCGATCATAGCTTGGCCCGTAGTGGCAGCGTTGGGCTGATGTTCGCCGCACGGCTGATCGATCTTGGCCCCTGGCATATGGGCCTGGGTATCGTCTTGGAACTGAGTAAGAGTGAAGCCGTAGCCCTGGGCTTGCTGTTGCGCAAGGATGATCGAGACGGTCTGCATGAGTTGATCTACCACTGCGAGCTGCATGGCATCGACCTGGTCGTTGCGCTGACACTGCCGGTGCTTGAAGAGCTCTGCGAGCAGTTCGACCAATCACCTCAGTCGGCCGCGCAAATGCTGCAGGCCCTGCGTGGTCAGACTGGGCCGCAGGGCGCATGGACGCTCTTTGAGCCTGAGAACTGATGGCGGCCGCCGCGAAACGCTATGGGTAATGTGGGCCGTACACAGGCTACACGGGCAGACTGTCGAGTGCCTGTTGCAGCCAGCCAAAGCGCACATGTTCCTGTTCGAGACGCAGCCGTTCCCCCAGATGATCGTCGCGCAGTTCGCGGTACAGCATTTGCTCGGCGTTGGTCAAACGGCCGAGGTTGGCGCTGCAGCGCTTGTCGGCCGGTTCCTGGCCCCAGAGCACCTGGTGTTCCAGCAGGGTATCGCGATCCATCAGCAGCGATTTGGCCTGGGGTAGATGGGCGCGTAAGCGGTCGAGAATGGCGAAACCGTGGGTGTCGATATCGCCCCAGTAATGCAGCGGTTGCCTGTGCAGCCAGGGGATCTCGCCCAGGCGCTCCAGGGCATAGCCCTGACCGAGAATCACCAGCGCCCGTTCATGGGCGGGAAAGGCCAGGGCATTGGTCTCGTTCTCGGTCACGAACACCCGCTCAAGGTCCAGCTCAAGCTGGGCGATCTGCTCGACTGGTGCGCTAAGGTCACTCAGGCCGTTGATATATAGCCGTGGGTCGAGGATGCGCAGGCGCACCAGTAGTGGTTTATCGCGCAGTCCATAGCGCCGGGAAAAGCCGCGCACGCCGCGCGCCTCGGCATCCAGCGCCTCGGCCTGCAACACCCGGTCAAGCAACTCGCCGAGTAAACCGCGGCGCTGCTCGATAAATTTGCTGTCCACCCCGGCAATATCCAACTGGCGCAGATAGAGACCCGAATGCGGATGCGCACGGAACCAGTCCAGCACCGCCATGACCTTGCTCCAGTGCTCGGCCTGCTCCAGCGCGCGCAATGGATGGCGCGTCAGCCAGTCGTGCAACTCGGGGAAGCCGGCCAGGGTCTGCCGGCACAACTGGGCGAAGCGTTCGGCTTCGCGGCGTTTGCCGAGCATCGCCAGGGCGGCGTCCAGGCTGTCGAGGTGCGCGCCAGCCGGCACCTGATTGCGGCCGAGTTGGCGGTGGTTGATCGTCTGCCAGTCGAGTTGGTAATGGCCTGCGCCGGCCTGTAACTGGCGAATCCACTGGCGCACCTCGTCGAAACGCTCGGCCAATGCTTTAGTGTCCGGGCGTTTGAGGCGCAGGGCCAGGGGGAACAGCGGCTCGCCGTGCAACTGTGCACGCAGCAATACGCCCTGATCCCACAGGCGTTGTACTTGGGTGCGCAGGTCGGTGGGGGTGGTCCAGGATGTCACGTTTATCTCTGTGCAGAGGTAGAGATGTCGTTTCGCGTAGGCGTCACGGCAGCTTGTGGTTGCTGAGTGCGCTTCATGAAAATCTTTGCGCGAGTGAATCCCAAATGGCTGGGTGTTGAGCACTGAAGTTATTGAAAGGTGGGGTTCGTTTGCCTATTTCAGAAAAGCACCAGCCAAGTAAGCCGTGGTCATCCGCCTCCGTCAATTGAAGTGCCAAGCGTTGTTCGTTTGGTGCGGGTGTCGAGTCCACAATTACTTTGGCCAGTCGGCGAAAGGTTCGTTTGTAACCTTCGGTCATGGCTTCCCGGCGATCGAGTTGCAACGCTTTTACTGTTTCGTTACCTCGTCTCGACCAATCATTTGCAGCAACATCGAAACGTGCCGTGACGTTTCCCGTGGCCGGGTCGAAGTCGAGGAAATTCCAGGGATTTTCGGCTGTTGGGTCGATCAGCAGCGGCTGAGCGTTCTCCATAGGGAAGCGTTCACCTTTGAAACGTCCGCATTCTGTGCAGCAAAGCAACAAATTGGGCCAGCAGAACATTTGTTCGGGATAGGCGGCTTTGGGCCAGAAATGCTCGATGTCGGTACCGTGAGAGTCACTACAGTACATGCAACGCTCACGGTCACCGGCCATATTTTTTAGTGTGCTGAGCACTTTGCCGATATACAGCGTGTTTCGTGCATTCTTCCAAAACGCATCGACTTGCAGACTGTCTTCTGCTCTGCGGCGATTTGTTTCTTGTTGCTTTTTATCCAAAGCCTTTTGCGTTTTTGTAGGCAGGCCTAGCCGCGCAACCTTGCGCATGGATTAGAGCTCCTCGTCGGCGTCGACAAATAGGTGTAACTGTGTTTCGACCTGCTCTTCTTCCTTGGTCAACTTGGCTCCTGCATGCTTTTTCGCTTGCAGTTTAGATAGTGTGGCACGCGCCTCGACAGCCTTGGGTGAGCGGGTGTTTTGCAGTCCAAAGGCGGCCGTGAGCAAGATGGTATCTGGCCGCGAGGCGATGATTTTTTGATACTCCGCTTGGCTCAACGCTCTTGGCTGTTCCGCACCACCTGGTTCTGGTAGTACAAATAGCCCATTGGGGTCTGCCGCTTGACAGATGATGGGGCTGTGAGTGGTGACCAAGAACTGGATATTGGGGAAGTGATTTTTTAACCAGAAGCCGATTTCGCGTTGCCATTCGGGATGCAAATGGGCATCGATCTCGTCGATCAGTACGACGCCGCTGCGGGTGATACTGGTTTTTCCGTTGCTATCCTGAATTGCCAAGCCTTCAATGCCGTAGTTATTAATCAAATGGCGCAAGATGTCTGCTAAAAGTGCAAGCGCGGCACGATAACCATCACTCATTTCATGCCAGGATAGTTGTACGCCATTGCGGTCTTTCAACCAAAGGCCATCGGAGTCTACGCGGTCAATGGTGATTTCGTTGGGCATCAAGTCATCACGAAGAATATTCAGAAGCAACTCAAGCTGGAGGCGTTCGGGCTCCTTGCCTTCAAAAACCTTATGTTTGAGATTGCGCAGCCATTGATCGACCTCGGCCAGTGAGGCAGCTTCTTGAAACATGGTGACGAAACGCTCGGTTGCAGGTGCAACCATTTGCCGTGCGGCTTCGGGAGATGCTCCAAACACCCGTCGGAAAGGGCCATAGCCACAGGCAAACCAACCCTTGGCCTCTGTCGCCCAAATACTTCGGTCGGGAGTTGAATAGGTTTTTGGTTTTTTCGGTGGAGTGACCGATGCCAGCGACGGCTCCTTGTCACCTTCGGTTAATACTAACTTGAGAGGGAAGTGTGCAGGCCCGGTTCTTCCCGCGCTGACGAAAGCATCATCATCGGAGCAGGGCATGACCTCAAGTTGAATGGAGGCCTCCTGGTTATGAGCGCCGTCACGCCGCCACGCTCTAAAGCTGGGTTGGAGTGAGCGCGCAATATCACGCCCCACCAGGCCTATGGCTATTGCCTTCAACAAGGTACTTTTTCCAGAGCCATTGTCGCCGGTAAATACCGTCCAGCCAGCATAGGTTCCGTCAGGGCGCTTCAGATCGAATTCGAGGTCATCGAATCCTCTGATATTTTTCAGCTTGATCTGATCTATGTACATTGAGCTTTCCCTGATTTTTTCTGTGGCTACACGCGATAAATCGCATGGTCCCGACCTATTTTATGCATTAGAGCAGCTCACGGCACCTAGGTGAAGGTTGCTGATGTTTCTGCCGTAATCGATCCGCCAGTTGAGCTGGCATTGTTTTAGTGTCGCTGAGAATGTTCAGTTCTCGCTCTTGCGCTCTTCCTTCTCCCGCCGATACGCCTCGATGCTCAGGCAGCGCAGCATCGACTCACGGCCCTGTTCGTTGTGTACGAAGCCGACGCTGGCGACGTAGGGTTCTATGATGTGGATCTTCTGCAGTGGGGTGACGATCAGCAGTTGCAGGTTGAGCTTCTTGAACAGCTCCAGGCCGTAGCGGGCGGATTCGTCGGAGCCGCGGCCGAAGGCTTCGTCGATGACCACAAAGCGGAACGAGCGCGAGCGGGTCGCACCCCATTCCAGGCCGAACTGGTAGGCCAGGCTGGCGGCCAGCACGGTGTAGGCGAGTTTCTCCTTCTGCCCGCCGGATTTGCCGCCCGAGTCGCTGTAGTGCTCGTGCTCGCTGTTGTCCTCGCGCCAGCGCTCGGAGGCGGAGAAAACGAACCAGTTGCGTACGTCGCAGACCTTGGCGGTCCAGCGCTTGTCCAGGTCGCTGGAGCCCTCGCGGCCGCGAAAGCGTTCGATGATCCGGCGCACTTCGAGGAACTTGCTCTCGGCATACTGCTCGTCTTCGCTGCCGCTCAGGCTGCCTTCGGTGCAGGCTCGCAGGTTGTTGCGGAATTCGTTGATCTCCGGGTCGCTGCTGTTTTCCGCTTCCAGTTGGATCAGGCGGCCGGGGTTGTAATCGATCTCGCGCAACGACAGGTTGATGCTGTCGATGCGCTCACGGATGTCATGCTGCTCGCGGCCCAGCTGGTTCTGGAAGTTGGCCACCTCGCGGATGGTGTTCTCGTTGAGCAGGGCCTTGAAGCGCTGTTCGTACTGCGGCAGGCCGTCCTGTTCCAGGCTGTCGAGCATGGCGCGGTAGTCCCCGGCAGCCGCCACGCTGGCGTCCACTTCGCGGGTCTCCATGGGGTAGGCGTTGCGGTAGTCGCTCATGGCCTGGGTGATTTTCTCGACCAGACGCTTGAGCTTTTTGTCCTCGGCGTCGTAGCGTGCCTGCAACCACTTGCGCATCTCTGTTTCGCGGTTATCGCAGGCTTCCACCGTCAGTGTGTGTTCGCCCAGGGCGGCGTCGCGCAGTGACTCGAGCTGGGTGAAAAGGGTGTGCTGGCTGAGTTCGGCGGCGTCCAGGCGCTGTTGGCATTCGTCGAGCTGGGTCTGGGCGGTTTCGCGTTTCTGCTCGCAGCGGGCCAGCTCGCGATTCTTCTCGTCGTACTGTTCCAGCCATTGCCTCAGTTCGCTCTCCAGGGCGCGTAACTGCTGTTGCAGGGCGCGCAGGGTGTCGGACTCGGCCTCCAGTTGGCGACGTTCCTGTTCCAGGCGCTCGATCTCCAGCAGCAGCGGGCGCCAGTCGAGCTCTTGGAAGTGCTGGAAGGTGGAGAGTTTGTCGAGGTTGCCGATGCGGCTGTCGAGGGCTTTCTGTTCGCTCTGCAGGCGGGCGATTTCGGCACCTATGCCCTGCAAGCGGTGTTGCAGATCGTCAGCCTGTTTCTCCAGGGCGGCAATCTTATCCTGGTTGCTCCAGCCGAGTACGTAGCGGCTGCGATCATCAAGGCGCGAACGGTCGTCCTTCTCGTGGCGTTCCTGGCCGGCCTTGATCTGGCCGTTACGGCTGACGGCCTTGTCTTCCCGGCGAAACTGCTCCAGGGAGGCGCAGCAGGCGTAGTCGAAGCGCCGCGCCAGTTCACCTTCAAGCCAGTCGTAGAAGGCGGAGTCAGGACGCACCGCGAGTTTGCGCACCAGTGAATCGGGGTGGAGCTCGGGCAGGCCTTGGGCGCGGCGCTGGCGCACGCGGAAATACACCAGGCGCTGGCCCAGGTGGGTGTCTTCCACCCATTGCGCGACTTGGGCGTAATGGCTGTCGGGCACCAGCAGTGACAGGCCGAAGTTGTGCAGCAGGCGTTCGGCCACGCCCTGCCAGTCGCGCGCATCCTCATGCACCTGGATCAGCTCGCCGGCGAATGGCAGGTCGTCTTCGTTCAGCCCCAAGGCCGCGCACAGGCGCTGGCGGATCTCCAGCATGCGCGCCGGAATATTCGAGCGGCGGCCGCGCAGCGATTCCAATTCTTCGAGCAGTTCCTGATGCTGTTGGCGCAAGCTGTGGAACTGCACCGAGCTTTCGGTCTCGCTGTTCTTGGCTTGATCGCGTGCCTGCAGGCTGTCTTCGCGCGTGCCCGCAAGCGCCTGCAGATTGGCCAGAAAGGGCTCAGCCGACAGCGCTTGTGGCAGCTCCAGGGCGCGGGCCAGGGCATCGTATTGCTCGGCGCGACCCTTGCGGCGCTGCTGCTCGGCGCTCTTGGTGTGGATCTCGGTCTTGATCGCCGCCAGACGGTCGCCGCCGTTCTGGGCGATAGCGCGGTTCAGCTCGTCGCGCCGAGCCTGGCCCTGTTCGCGGCGCTCGCTCAGGCTACGGCGTTGTTCGCTGAGGCGCGCCGCATCCTGCTCCAGGTTATGCAGGCGTTTGCCCAGCAGCTCACCCTTGAGCTGGGCGAACCAGGGCGACAGCGCTTCGCGGCACGCGGTGAGGTGTTCGGCTTCGCCGACAACGCTGGCATGGCGCTGGCAGTCTTCGCTCAGCGGGCGCAGCCGGGCTATCTGGTCCTTGGCCTTGAGTACCGCTTCGTGGGCGCGGTTGAGGTCGTCGAAGTGGCTGATCAGGGCACCAATGCGCGCCTGCATGGGTAGCTCTTCAAGCATGTGTTCGCGCACGAAGTCGGTGAGGTTGCCCACCGATTTCATCGATACGGTCTGGGCGAAAAGTTCCAGAGCCTGCTCGTTGTCGATGCCGAAGCGCCGGCGAAATGCTGCGCCGTAGGCGGGAAAGCTTTCTTCCAGGGTCACATTGGGCCGTTCGCGCAGGCGCTTGCGCAGGGCGTTGAGGTCGCTGCCGAAGTTGGCAAAGTGTTCGGTGATCGACAGCGCACAATCTGCCACCAGGTAGAAGCGTGCTGGCTGGCCGCGGCTCTCGGTCAGCCAGAAGACCTGGGCCAGGGTTATGTGTTGATCGAAACCCTCGTTGTAGAAGTGGCCGAGGATCACTGAATAGCTGTTGTGGTCGCGCAGCGCCACGGGCTTAGCACTGAGACCGCTGTCACTGCGCTCGGATTTGTAGTGGCCCAACACGTAGGAGCGCAGGCTGCGTTCCTTGGCCTCGGCGCCTGCGGCCTTGTTGTAGGCGATCTTGTGCGCGGGCACCAGCAGGGTGGTGACAGCATCCACCAGAGTGGATTTGCCGGAGCCGATATCGCCGGTCAGCAGGGTATTGTCGCCGCCGGCAGGGAGGCGCCAAACACGCTGATGGAAGGTGCCCCAGTTGTACACCTCGAAGGAATGCAGGCGGAAGCCGGCACGCTCGTCACTGCTGGCAAAGTCCAGCAATTGCAGGTTTTGAGGGGTGTTCATGGTGTCTCCAGCTCATCGCCACTGGCGGTGGCACCGCTTTGTTCGGCATAGCTGCGCAAGTGCTGCTCGAATTCGCCTAGCCATTGGGCGTCGATATAGGCCTTGAGGATACGGCGCACCTCGAACTGCTCATCCTTGCCGCGTAGGTGGCGCAGGAAGCCCAGCTCGACCACCTTGGCGATGTGCGCGTCGATGCGGTCGACCAGCTTGGCCTCGTTGCTGCCCTCGGCGAGAAACAGGCGCAGCAGGTCGGCGATCTGTTCACGGGAAAGAATCAGGCGGGTGTCACCGCTGCCGGCGTCGAACTCGGCCAGGCGCTTGCGCAGCAGCGCCAGTAGCAGGCTGACCGGGTAGCTCAACTGGCGACGGGCAATCAGCCGTGGCAGGGAGGTCTCGCTGCCATCGTCCTGGCTTTGTCGCAGGTAGGCGTAGCCTTCGGCCTCGTCGAGAATCAACTGCAGGCCGAGCACGTTCAGGTAATCGCGCACCTGGTTCTGCACGCTGAGCAGGTCTTGCCACAGAGGCGGCGCGTCCTCCTGATAAAGCACACCCTTGAACAGGGCGATTAGCGGCAGGGAGAGGGCAGATTCCGGAATCTCAGACATGATCGCCTCTAGCGGCTGTAAATGATCAGAGGGATGGCCGCGCGGCGCTCGATACCCTGGGCATCGAGCCAGGTGATCAGTTGCGTCTGGCTATCGTCGAAGGCGCTGTGTTTGTCGCCTGCGGCGAGCTCCAGGTAGGCCACCAGTTCGGCGAGGCCTTGCTGTAGCGGGTGTTGCTGCAGCAAGTCGCCTAGGCTGATGCGCGCATCGCGCTGCAGCGCCCGGCGGATCTGCCCGAGCAAGCGGGCTTTGTCGATATACACCTGCTCGAACAGGGCTTCGGTATTGCCAGTGAGGTCACCCTCAAGCAGGATCTGTTGCTCGATACGCGGCTTCAGCGGCGGGCTGTACAGCGGTCGGTCGAGGGCCAGATTGAGGCTCGGGGCGGTCTCCTCCAGGCTCAGAGGCAGGTCGTTGGGCGGCGCTTCCCGCAGGCGCAGGGCCTGGCCCTCGATGTCGCGCAGCAGGCGCATGATTCGGCGGTTTTCCAGCCAGGCCTGGTCATCGAGGTAGCGCCGCAACTGCTCGGACAGCCGCGCCACGGTGCGTTGGGTGGTTTCGCCAGCGGCCAGCCAGTCGTAGTGCATGCGCAGCAGGCGGCGATCCGGTTGCAGGCTCTGTACCGGGGGCAGGGCGAAGACCTGCTGCAGCAGCGCAGACAATTCTTCCTGGCGCGCAGGCGACATGAGGAAGTCCCAGAAAGCACGAAAACTACGGCCCTGGTCGGAGTCAGCAATAACCTCGTGCTCGCCGAAGATCTCGCCGATCAGCTCGCCCTTGCTGCCTTCCCAGGTGGCGATGCGCTCGCGCACGGCGCGGTCGAGGTCGCGGAAGTTCTGCTCCACTTCACGAAAGTCGGCGAGCAAGCTGCGGGCGCTGGCGGCGACGTCGAGAAAGCGTTCCTTGATTCGTGTCTCGTCCATCAAGTCGAGTTGGCCGGCGCGGATCTGGGCAATTTCCTGGTCGATGCCAGCTTTACGTTTTTCCAGCTCATGAATTCGCGCTTGCGGGTCGGTTTCACTGCCCTCGACCATCTGCTTGAGCAGCTCGAAGATGGTCAGCAGGCGCGACTCGGTGCCAACGAACTGGCGCTTGCTCAGGCTGGCCAGCCATTCGATGGCCTTCTCGCTGGCAGCGGTGAGCTCGAAGTGCGCCTCGTCGCCGCTGGCCGGGTAGTACTTGCGCAGCCAGCCGTTGCTGTTGTCTGCCCACTCGTCCAGATAGGCCGCTGCTGTGCGCGGGAAAGCGTCCTCGCCCTGAGTCTGGCGTAGGGCATAGAGGTGGTCTTCCAAGCGCGAGGCCAGGCTGTGCTGGTCGAGGTTACGCAGGTTGGGCATGCGGAAGCTGTGCTCAAGGAAACTGACAATCAGCGGCGCATGGGCGGAACACAGCAAGCGCCAGGCCGGATGGTGCTGGCGCAGACTGGCGAGCTGCTGGTAATCCATCAGGGCAACTCGGCGCTCGCGTAGAACGCCGTGAGTACCTTGACCAGGTGTGCCAGGTCATGGCTGCCGGCCAGTTCGCGGATCGAGTGCATGGCGAAGGTCGGCAGGCCGATATCCACGGTGCGCACGCCCAATTGGCTGGCGGTGATCGGGCCAATGGTCGAGCCACAGCCCATGTCACTTCGGGTGACGAAGCTCTGCACCGGCACTTCGTTTTCCAGGCACAGGTGGCGGAAGAAACCCGCCGTCTCGCTGGTGGTGGCGTAGCGCTGGTTGCTATTGATCTTGATCACCGGGCCGGCGTTGAGTTTGGGGCCGTGGTTGCCGTCGTGCTTGTCGGCGTAGTTGGGGTGCACGCCGTGGGCGTTGTCGGCCGAGACCAGCAGCGAGCGCTGGATGGTCCGCACAAAGGCGTCTCCATCCGGCAGCACGCGCCGCAGCACCTGTTCGAGCATCGGGCCGTCGGCGCCACAGGCCGAGCAGGAGCCGACTTCCTCGTGGTCGGTGCACACCAGTACGCAGGTTTCATCCGCCGGTGCGGCCAGTAGCGCCTGCAGCCCGGCGTAGCACGACAGCAGGTTGTCCAGCCGCGCGCCGGCGATAAATTCAGCGTTCAAGCCAATCACCGCGGCGCTCTGGGTGTCGTAGAAGCTCAGCTCGTAGTCGAGCACCGCATCGGCGCTGAAATCGTGTTCGCGGGCCAGTTGCTCGGTGATCAGCGCGCGGAAATCAGCCGGCTCGCTGCCAGCCCACTGAGCGAGGATCGGCGGCAGCTCGGTCTGCGCGTTGATCGCCCAGCCCTGGTTGGCTTCGCGGTTGAGGTGGATGGCCAGGTTGGGGATCACCGCAATCGGCGCCTGGAAATCGATCAGCTGGCTCTCGACCTTACCGTCGCGGCGGTAGGTCACGCGGCCGGCCAGGGACAGGTCGCGGTCGAACCAGGGGGCGAGCAGGGCGCCGCCATAGACTTCGACACCCAGTTGGAAAAAGCCCTGGCGCTGCAGCTCAGGCTGCGGCTTGACCCGCAGGCAGGGGCTGTCGGTGTGCGCGCCAACCAGGCGGATACCGCCGTCGAGTGCGTCACGCTTGCCCAGGCTGAAGGCGATG
This sequence comes from Pseudomonas cuatrocienegasensis, assembly GCF_900110925.1. Classification (GTDB taxonomy): domain Bacteria; phylum Pseudomonadota; class Gammaproteobacteria; order Pseudomonadales; family Pseudomonadaceae; genus Aquipseudomonas; species Aquipseudomonas cuatrocienegasensis. Next base: position 181,135 of record NZ_FOFP01000001.1, read on the forward strand.
ATCGAGGAGTCGTTGCGGGTCACGTAATAGCGGCCACCGGGCTCGGTGTACCAGCTGGCGCGCTCGTCCAGGTGCTGGAAGCCGGCGGCCTCCAGGCGCTGGGCCAAACTGCGGGTGGCGTGGAAAGGGGTGGGCGAGGCCTTGAGGAAATCGATCAGGCCTTGGTTCAGTTCTTCGCGCATGGGGCACTCCGGGCGGCAATGCGCGCAGTTTATCGGATTTGCCTTAGCGATTGGGGCAGGGCTTACGCCGGGATGGCGACCAGGGTCAGCACCTGCTCGGGTAATACGCTGAACTGCCCCTGCAACGGACTACCCGCTGGCCAGTGGTCGCTCAGGTGCGTCAGCAGGCGTAGCTGGGCGTGGCCGTCGTGCGTGTAGCTGAGCACCTCTGCATCCTGAAAGTAAAAGCGCACCCCGACTAGGGGATACAGCGCCTTGAACAGGCTCTCCTTGAGGGAAAAGGTCAGGGTGATCTGCAGCGCCTGGGCCGTTTCATCCAGCCCCTGCAGGCGTTGCAGTTCGGCCGGTGTCAGCAGTTCGCTGGCCAGGTTCAGGGCACGCTCAGGTGCCAGGCGTTGCTCGATATCCAGCCCCAACCCTTGCCACTGGCTGCGCTCACCGACCACCGCAGCGGCCCAGCCGTGGCCATGGGTAATAGAACCACACACGGAGGCCGGCCATTGTGGCGCGCGGTCCTCACCAACGGCGGGGACGTAATCGATAGCAGCCTGGCGCCACAGCGCCTCCCGGGCACACAGGCGCCCAGCCAGGTGCTCGGCCTGACGCTTGGCCACGCCGCGCACCGGGGTAATGGCGCAGCGCTGGAAGGCATCGGGCTCGAATTGTTCAGGGTTGAACTGGGTACTGACCAGCGTCACCGCCTGCAACGCATGGGGCAGGGGCCAGTGGGTCAGCAGCGGCGAGCAGCAGCGTGGTACGTGGGATGTGGTCATGGGCGGCATTTTGCCGGCTCGCCCCGTGTATCGCCAGCGCCGATGGCGTTTACAAAAGGTTGCATAGCAACAACAAAGCTAAACGGAGAAATGCAGCGCGCTTTGCCAGACTGGCGATGCGCTTCCAAGGGAGCGTAGGTGAGGTTGTTGAGCGAGCGCCCGGGTGGGTGCTGGCGTTTTCTCTGAGAATGAGTGCGGGAGCCTGTGAAGGCTCCCGTTTTTTTTGCCGAGCGAAAACCCGTAGGGTGCGCCGCGCGCACCAGCACCAGGAACGCGGTGCGCACGGCGCACCCTACGGCAGGATTTGCCTATCGTTCAGCAGCATGGCGCGTGTTCAGCTTAGGTTCAGCGGGGGTTCAGGCGGTGTTCAGGAGCACCTAGGCAGTATGGATGGCGTTGGATTAACAACCCTTTGCCACCTGAAAGAGGAACACCCCATGAAATTCACACTGACCAAGCTGGCCCTTGCAAGCACGCTCGCGTTCGGTACTGCCATGGCGCAGGCGGCTGATAATTTCGTCGGCCTGACCTGGGGCCAGACCGACAACAATATTCAGAAATCCAGCGCGCTGAACAGCAACCTGGACAACCCGTCGCTGGACAAAGTGATCAACGACAGCAGCACCTGGGGCGTGCGTGCCGGTCAGCAGACCGCCGACGGCCGCTACTACGCCACTTATGAAAACGTCTCCGACAGCGCGAACGGTTTCAAGCTGCGTCAGCAGAACCTGCTCGGCAGCTACGATCTGTTCCTGCCGATTGGCGACTACAACACCAAGCTGTTCGGTGGCGCCACCGCCGGCCTGGTCAAGCTGGACCAGGAAAGCCGTGGCTTCAGCCGTGATAGCGACATCGGCTATGCCATCGGCCTGCAGGCCGGCGTAATCCAGGACATCACCGCCAACACCTCGGTCGAGGGCGGCTACCGTTACCTGCGCACCAACGCAAGCACCGAAATGTCGCCCCATGGCGCCGGCAAGGCAGGCTCCCTTGACCTGCACAGCAGCTCGCAGCTGTACCTGGGTGCCAACTACAAGTTCTAATTGATGACGGCTGGAAGCCGGGCCCGGCCTGCTGATACGGTTGCGCGCATCGCGTTGCCATTCAGCAAGCCGGTCCCGGCTTTTGGCGTATGCGCAACAGGCAGGGAGAGACAGCACCATGAAGTTGCTGATCGTGGAGGACGAGGCGCTGCTGCGTCACCATCTTTACACCCGGCTGGGTGAGCAGGGACATCTGGTCGATGCGGTCGCCAGTGCCGAAGAGGCGCTGTACCGCGCCGAGCAATACCACCATGACCTCGCCGTGATCGACCTGGGTTTACCCGGCATCAGCGGGTTGGACCTGATCCGCCAGCTGCGCGGCCAGGGCAAGCAGTTCCCCATCCTGATCCTCACCGCCCGTGGCAATTGGCAGGACAAGGTCGAGGGTCTGGCTGGCGGCGCGGATGATTATGTGGTCAAACCCTTCCAGTTCGAGGAGCTGGAAGCGCGACTCAATGCGCTGTTGCGCCGCTCCAGCGGTTTTACCCAGGCGACCATCGAGGCTGGCCCGCTGCAACTGGACCTCAACCGCAAGCAGGCCAGCATGCAGGGCGCGAACCTGCACCTGACGGCCTACGAATACCGCATCCTCGAATACCTGATGCTGCATCAGCAGCAAGTGGTGCCCAAAGAGCGGCTGATCGAACAGCTTTACCCCGATGACGAGGAGCGCGACGCCAACGTTATCGAAGTGCTGGTCGGCCGCCTGCGGCGCAAGCTGGAAGGCGAGACGGGCTTCAAACCCATCGACACCGTGCGCGGCCAGGGCTACCTGTTCACCGAGCGCTGCCGGTGACCAAGGCGGCCCTGCCGATTCCCTCGCCCTGGCAGCGGCGCTTTTCCCTGCGCCTGCGCCTGATGCTCGGTGCGGCGGTGCTCGCCGTGCTGTTTATGCTGGCACTGTTGCCGGCGCTGCGCGGCGCCTTCGTTATCGCCATGGAGCAGTCCATCGAAAAACGCCTGGCTGCCGACGCCGCCTCGCTGGTGTCCGCCGCGCGCAGCGAAGGCGGCCAGCTGCGCATGCCCGAGCAACTGCCTGATGAGGAGTTCGACTCCCTCGACGCCAAGCTACTGGGCTTTATCTACGACCGCGATGGCAACCTGGTCTGGCGCTCGCGCTCCTCCGAAGACGAAAGTATTCATTACCGCCCACGCTATGACGGGCAGGGCCATGAATTCGTGCGCATGGACGATGGGCGCGGCGAGGTGTTCTTCGTCTATGACGTGGAGATCGACCTGCTGCGCGGTCAGGCCGCGGCCTTCAGCGTGGTCACCATGCAGCCCAACCGCGACTACCAGGCCCTCTATAACGGTTTTATGAACCAGCTCTACCTCTGGCTTGGCGGCGCTTTGTTGCTGCTGCTTGGGCTGCTCTGGTTTGGCCTGACCTGGGGCTTTCGCAGCCTGCGCGGCCTGAGTGCCGAGCTGGATGAAGTGGAATCCGGCACCCGCGAGCGCCTCAGTGCCGACCACCCGCGCGAGCTGCTGCGCCTGACCCGCTCGCTCAACCGCCTGCTCGACAGCGAGCGGCGCCAGCGCGAGCGCTACCGGCATTCCCTCGACGACCTGGCGCACAGCCTGAAAACCCCGCTGTCGGTGCTGCAAAGCGTCGGCGACGTGATCGCCGCCGAAACCCGCCAGCGCGAGCAAGCGCAGATCCTGCAAGGCCAGGTCGAGCGCATGAGCCAGCAGATAGACTACCAACTGCAGCGCGCCAGCCTGCGCAAAAGCGGCCTGATCCGTCACCAGGTTGCCCTGGAACCGCTGCTCGATACCCTGTGCAGCGCCCTGGACAAGGTCTACCGCGACAAACAGGTGCGCGTGCTACGCGACTTTGACACAGCGCTGTTGGTGCCTATGGAGCGCGGCGCGCTGCTCGAACTGCTCGGCAACCTGCTGGAAAACGCCTACCGCCTGTGCCTCGGCCAGGTCAAAGTCAGCGCCCGGCTGCGTAATGGCGTGTGCGACCTCAGCGTGGAAGACGACGGCCCCGGCATCCCCCCCGACCAACGCGCGCGCATCCTCGAACGCGGCGTCCGCCTCGACGCCCAACACCCCGGCCAAGGCATCGGCACCGCCGTGGTCAAAGACATTATCGACAGCTACGAAGGCGAGCTCAGCCTCGACGACTCCCCCCTCGGCGGCGCCTGCTTCCGTATCCGCCTCTACGATTAAACACATCTTTTGGCGTGGCCAATGATCGAATCGTATTGCCAGATGGGTGATGGCTGTTATGGACGCATCACGGTGGACAAGCTTCGCGTTGTCCACCCTACAAGCCACAAACCGCATGCTCCGCGTAGGGTGGATGACGCTTTTTTCATCCACCAATGGGGCGCGGTGGGTATCCGGGCTACTTGTTTTGGTTTTTTAAACGCGCAGTGGAATATCGAGGGTTCGGAGAAGCCCAGGTGTTCGGCGATGGCCTGGAGGGTCAATTCGTCACGGCCCAAGTGATAGACGGCCAGAGCACCTAGCCGTTGCCTTACAGTTGGGTCGCAAAGCGCTCGACCGCGCTGACCACGTGTTTGGCACCGTCCTGGATTTCTTCGATAACCTGGCCGGCCTGGGCGCAGAGGTCCAGGCCCAGTTCGGCTTGGGTTTTGCCGCGGCCGATCAGTTCGACGGCGCGTTCGGCCAGTTGCTGGTTCTGTCCCACCACATTGGCGATTTCTTCGGTTGCTGCGCTGGTGCGCGAGGCCAGTTGGCGGACTTCGTCGGCGACCACGGCGAAGCCGCGACCCTGTTCGCCGGCGCGGGCGGCTTCGATGGCGGCGTTGAGCGCCAGCAGGTTGGTTTGGTCGGCGATGCTGCTGATATTTTTGACAATGGCACCAATTAGTTGCGACTGCTTGTCCAGCGCTTCGATGCCCTGCGCGGCCTCTTGCATACGGCTGGACAGTTCGCGCATGGCGTCGAGCATTTGCTGCACCACGGCTGCACCATTCTTCGCGCTGGTGTCAGTGCCCTTGGAGGTCTCGAAGGCGATGCCGGCGGCTTCGGCGACTGCATCTTCGCGGTTGACCTGCTCGGTAATTACCGAGGCGAATTTCACCACTTTGTACAGTTGGCCGTGGGTGTCGGTAACGGGGTTGTAGGAGGCTTCCAGCCAAACATCGCGGCCACTGCTGTCCACGCGTTTGAAGCGACCGGTGACGAAATCACCGCGGCGCAGTTGCTCCCAGAACCGCTGGTACTGAGCCGAACTGGTTTCTGCGGGCTCGCAGAAGATGCGGTGATGCTTGCCTTGAATCTGCGCCAGGTTATAGCCCATGGCGTCAAGGAAGGGTTTGTTGGCCGTGATGACGTCGCCATTGAGGTTGAATTCGATAACAGCGGTGGAGCGTTGCAGCGCCTTGACCAGGTTCTCGTATTCGCGTGAGGTCTCGATGGTGCGCGTCAGGTCGCTGGCGTAGATATAGAAGCTTTGGATCTGCCCGGTGCTGTCGCGAATCGGCTGCAGGATCGAGCGCAGCCAGGCGTCCTCACCATTCCCACGCAGCAGACGAATGACGCCAGACAGGTGCTCACCACGCTCCAGGGCATGGCGAACCTTGTGGTGAAAATCCAGGTTACGGACTTTTTCCGGTATCAGTTCCAGCAAGGGGCGGCCGCGCAGTTGCTCGGCACGGTAGTGCATTTCTTGCTCGAAATTGGCGTTGACCGACTCGATACGTCCTTGTGGGTCCAGGCTCAGGGCGAGCATTTCGCCGTCGAGGCTGGCACGTACCTGCTCGAATAACGACAACTCTTCGCGCAGCGCCTGATTCTCTTTTTTCAGTCGGGTGGTGAACATCATGCAGGCCTTTGTCGGTAACAGTTAACAGCTGCTGTATGAGGTGATCCTCACTATGTGTCTAGGGCACTGCGCTGCGTGCTGCAGGGAAAAGTGTTTCTGTATGTAGAGCACGCTGGCGTCACATCATGCATCAAGTGTAGGTCAACTCCAGGCCTGTAGGAGGGGCGGGCAGCGTTCAGCTTTAGTCGCGATGTCTGCAGCGGCTTCACGGTCTATCGCGAATAAATTCGCTCCTACGGAGGCGGCAGATGATTCGTGTTGCGACCCTAGACGGCCTCAGGCTTGCTGCGCGCGATACATTCCGGGTGTCAGGCCGGTCCATTTCTTAAAGGCGCGGTGGAAGGCTGAGGGTTCGGAGAAACCCAGCTGCTCGGCAATGTCCTGAATCGCCAGGTCGTCGCGGCCCAGGTGGTAGATGGCCAGGTCGCGGCGCAGGTGGTCTTTGAGCTCCTGGAAGCTGGAGCCTTCTTCACGCAGATGGCGGCGCAGGGTTTGTGGGCTCATGTGCAGGTGGCGGGCGACGGTGTCTAGGTCGGGCCAGGTGGTGCAGTCGCGGCCGAGTTGGCGGCGGATGCGGCTGGTGAGGCTGTCGCCGCCGTCTGGGCGGGCGAGGAGGTCTGCGGGGGAGTGCTGAAGGAACTGTTTAAGGGTGCGTTCGTCTTGCAGCAGCGGCATGTCTAGGTAGCGGACGTGGAACAGCAGGCTGCTGCGCCCGGCACCGAAGCGCCGGGGGCAGGGGAAGAGCAGGTCGTATTCGGCGGCGTGGGCGGGTTCGGCGTGGGTGAAGGTGGCTTCTTCCAGGCGGATGCGTTGGCCGATCAGCCAACTGCCCAGGCGGTGCCAGATGACCAGCAGGCTCTCCAGCATAAAGTGGTCGGGGTCCCAGAGGGCGCTGTCGTCCACGCTCAGGCGCACCCAGTCGCCTTCACGTTCCAGGCGAATGGCCGGTGCCTGCTCGAACAGGCCGTAGAACAGGGCGCCGCGTTGCAGGGCTTTGTCCAGCGAGCGGCAGTGGATGATCGCGTGGCACATCATGGCGAAGGTGCCACGGGCGCTGCGCACGCGGCCAAAGCCCAGGTATTCGTCATCCAGGCATTGCCAGAGTTGTTGCATCAAGCGGGCGAACTGCGCGGGGTCGATGCGTGCGCGGGGTTCGTCGAGCAAGGCCGGTTGGATACCGAGTTGGCGCAGCAGCGCGGCGGTGTCGACGCCATGGCGTTGCGCCCCGCGCAGGGCGGCGCGCACAAAGTGGCTGGCGATGGTGCGTTCGCGCATGGGGCGGCTCGGCAGTGACGGATCGTTCGATGGTAGGCAACTGCGGGGCGCGATCACAAGCCGGCATCAGGTCGATCAAGCCGGCATTTCGGCCATGCTAAAGGCGGGGTTTCCGCCACGGCGGCGCAGGTGGGCGTGCGGAAACCCGCCATTTATGCCCTGGCATGTGCTTATTTTTTAACCGTATATTACTGTTTTTAAAGGATTTTAGCTGTTTTCGATGGCGTGGCATGGGCTTTGCGATAGGCGACAGCAGAGTCCCCGCGTGGGGGCTGATAACAACACCTTCCAGCCCAGGGAGGTTTAGCCATTTTAGAGAGTGCGCGGTCGATGGAGTCGGCGCGTGCTGTCGTTAAGGATCTGCCATGACTGTCACGACGACTGACGCGGTGCGTCAACCGTTCTATAAGGTGCTCTACGTCCAGGTGCTGTTCGCCATCACCGTGGGTATTTTGCTGGGGCACTTCTACCCGGAGACCGGCGTTGCGCTCAAGCCGCTGGGTGACGGCTTCGTCAAACTGATCAAGATGGTCATCGCGCCCATCATCTTCTGCACCGTGGTCAGCGGTATCGCCGGCATGCAGGACATGAAGACGGTCGGCAAGACCGGTGGTTACGCGCTGATGTACTTCGAGATCGTCTCGACCATCGCCCTGGTGATCGGTCTGATCGTGGTTAACCTGGTGCAGCCGGGTGTGGGCATGCACATCGACCCGGCGACCCTGGATGCCAGCAGCATCGCGGCCTACGCCACGGCCGGTGCGCAGCAGACCACGGTCGGTTTCCTGCTTAACGTGATCCCCTCTACCGTGGTCGGCGCCTTCGCCAATGGCGACATTCTGCAGGTGCTGTTCTTCTCGGTGATCTTCGCCTTCGCCCTGCAGCGCATGGGTGATTACGGCCGGCCGGTGCTGGATTTTATCGAGCGGATTGCCCAGGTGATGTTCGGCATCATCAATATGATCATGAAGCTCGCGCCCATCGGTGCCTTCGGCGCCATGGCGTTCACCATCGGCCAGTACGGCGTGGGTTCGCTGGTGCAACTGGGCCAGTTGATGCTGTGCTTCTACATCACGTGCGTGTTCTTTGTACTGGTGGTGCTGGGCGGTATCGCCCGTAGCCACGGTTTCAGCGTGCTGCGCCTGATCCGCTATATCCGCGAAGAGCTGATGATCGTGCTCGGCACCTCGTCGTCCGAGTCGGTGCTGCCGCGCATGCTGACCAAGATGGAGAAGCTGGGTGCGAAGAAGTCGGTGGTCGGCCTGGTGATTCCCACCGGTTACTCGTTCAACCTCGACGGCACCTCGATCTACCTGACCATGGCGGCGGTATTCATCGCTCAGGCCACCGATACGCCGATGGATATCACTCACCAGATCACCCTGTTGCTGGTGCTGCTGGTGGCCTCCAAGGGCGCGGCGGGCGTGACCGGTAGCGGCTTTATCGTGCTGGCGGCCACGCTGTCGGCGGTGGGCCACCTGCCGGTTGCCGGCCTGGCGCTGATTCTGGGGATCGACCGGTTTATGTCCGAAGCCCGTGCCCTGACCAACCTGATCGGCAACGCCGTGGCCACGCTGGTGGTCGCCAAGTGGTGCAATGAGCTGGACGAAGATACCCTGCGCCAGGAGCTGGCCAGTGGTGCACCTGCGGCCTCTGCAGTGCCGGCAGCGCCTGCTGCGTCGGTAGAACAGGCGCGCGAATCCGTCTGAGGTTGTCTTTTCCCTCTTTGCGCATGCCAAAGAGGCTCCTCAAACCCGCCACCTTGGCGGGTTTTTTTGCTGTGTATGCCTTGGTTGGTGCCGCTGTGTAGGAGTGAATTTATTCGCGATTGTGCCGCGAATTTCGCGAATAAATTCGCTCCTACAGGTATGTCGATGGCTCCCACGCTCTGCGTCCGCTGTAACGAGACGCGGAGCGTCTCTGGCTGCATGCCCACGCGGACGGTTCGACGTTTCGACGTGGGGAACGATCAATAGAGGCATGGCCTTTTCGGCGTTGCCTTAAAACCGAGCGGAGCAAGCCAGGTAGGGTGTGCTGTGCGCACCGCGTCGGTTGTCGATTCTTGGTGCGCACAGCGCACCCTACGGATGTGTGTAGGTCCTGGCGCCAACGGCGGCTGATGCTTTGCTTATCGATTTTGCAGAGCTGCCTGCAGACCACGGCTGAAACAGCGCCCACAAAAAAAGGGATGCCGAGGCATCCCTTTTTTATTGACCAGACGCGTTAGGCGTTTGGCTTCTCGCTCTCGTCCTGCGCGTCCGCTTGGGCGGGCTCGCTGGTCGGGGCGGTTTCTGCGCTTGCCTCGGCAACCACCGGCGCTGCTTGCGCCGCTTCACGCGCAAGGCGCTCGGCTTCGCGTTGGCGACGGCGTACTTCCCGTGGGTCGTTCGGCGCGCGGCCATTGCTTGGCAGAACCACTGCAGGTGCTTCGCTGACCACTGGCGCTTCGACTACAGGTGCAGCCTCGGCCGGTTCGGCTTGGGCAACTTCGCTAGCCTGGGCCGCCACTGGTGCAGGCTCGGCTTCGGCGACAGGCGCCTCGATCGGGGCAGCAGGGGTTTCGACCACTTGCGCAGGGGCTTCGACAGGCGCAACCACTTCGGCGACTTCAACCTGAGGCTCAGCTGTTGGCGCTTCGGCAGGCAGGTCAACCACGACGCTGGCACGTGCTTCGATCTCGTTGACAGGCTCGGCAGCCGGTTCTGCAACCACTGGCGTGGCGACAACCTCGGCCTGCGGAGTGAAGAGGTCGCGCGGCTCGACGGCAGCTTCGCTGACGACAGGCTCGCTAACTTCAACCTGGGCAACAGCAGGTGCTGCAACCGGCGCTTCGCTCGATTCGGCGACTGGCTGAGCAGTTGCTTCTACGGTCTCGGCGACTACAGTTGCAGCAACCACGCTGGCAGCGGCGACCGGTGCGGCTTCAGTCGACTCCTGGCTTTCTTCGCCGGCGTCTTCAGTGCCTTCGATCAGGTTGCCGTTGGCGTCGCTCTGGCGCTCGCGACGATTGCTGCGACGGCGCTGACCACGCGAACGACGGCGAGGACGATCACCGCCTTCGGCGTTGTCTTGCTCATCGTCCTGGGCAGCGTCAGCAGTGCTTACGACTTCTTCGTCAGCGGCTGCAGCGGCCTGTTCCGGGCGCGGCTGGCGCTCTTCACGGGGCTGGCGGGGCTGACGCGGCTCGCGCTGTGGGCGTTCGCTGCGTGGCTCTTCGCTGGTCGCTACGGCTGCGGTGGCGGCTGGCGTTTCCGCCGGAGCGGCGTCGAGTGGTTCGCGCAGTTCACGCGGGGCGCGTTCTTCGCGAGGCTTGCGATCACGACGGCCGTCTTCACGCGGTGGGCGCGACTGACGAACTTCCTGCGGCTCGCGCACTTCAACAGCATCACGTGGGCTGCGTTCTTCACGCGGTGCACGTTCCTCGCGAGGGGCGCGCTCTTCGCGTGGCGGACGCGGTGCGCGTTCTTCACGGGCGCCACGTTCTTCACGCGGAGCACGTTCTTCGCGTGGCTTGCGCTCTTCGTCACGACGACCGCTGCGGTTGCGGTTCTGCTGACGACCGTTACGGCGCTCTTCGCGTGGCGGACGCTCGCTGCTTTTCTTCTCGATGACGACTGGCTTTTCTTCTTCCTTGCCGGCGAACAGGCTGACCAGCGACTTCACCAGGCCTTTGAACAGGCTCGGCTCAGGCACGACAGTTGGGGCAGGGGCCGCAGCAGGTGCTTCGGCAACCGGAGCGGCAGCGCGTTGCGGCGCGGTCTTGATCGCGGCTTCCTGGCGCACCAGGGTGCGGGTAGCGCTGGCCTGCTTCTCTTCTTCGACTTCGGCAGTCGCCATCTCGTAGCTGGTTTGCGTGCTCTGGGCTTCCGGGCTGTCATCACGGATACGCTGCACTTCAAAGTGCGGGGTTTCCAGGTGATCGTTCGGCAGGATGACGATGCGCGCGCGGGTGCGCAGTTCGATCTTGGTGATCGAGTTGCGTTTTTCGTTGAGCAGGAAGGCTGCAACCGGGATCGGCACCTGGGCGCGTACTTCGGCAGTGCGGTCCTTCAGGGCTTCTTCTTCGATCAGGCGAAGGATGGCCAGCGACAGCGATTCGACGTCGCGGATGATGCCTTGACCGTTGCAGCGCGGGCAGACGATGCCGCTGGTCTCGCCGAGGGACGGACGCAGGCGCTGACGGGACATTTCCAGCAGGCCGAAGCGCGAGATGCGCCCGACTTGCACGCGGGCACGGTCGGCTTCCAGGGCTTCGCGGACTTTTTCTTCCACGGCGCGCTGGTTCTTCGCCGGGGTCATGTCGATGAAGTCGATGACGATCAGGCCGCCGATATCGCGCAGGCGCAGCTGGCGGGCGATTTCTTCGGCTGCTTCCAGATTGGTCTGCAGCGCGGTTTCTTCGATGTCGCTGCCTTTGGTGGCGCGCGCCGAGTTGATGTCGATGGACACCAGGGCTTCGGTCGGGTCGATGAAGATCGAACCACCGGACGGCAGCTTCACTTCACGCTGGAAAGCGGTTTCGATCTGGCTTTCGATCTGGAAGCGGTTGAACAGCGGCACGCTGTCTTCGTACAGCTTGATCTTGCTGGCGTACTGCGGCATCACCTGGTTGATGAAGCTCAGCGCTTCCTGCTGGGCTTCGACGCTGTCGACCAGCACTTCGCCGATGTCCTGGCGCAGGTAATCGCGGATGGCGCGGATGATCACGTTGCTTTCCTGGTAGATCAGGAAGGGCGCAGCGCGGTCCAGGGAGGCTTCTTTAATGGCGGTCCAGAGTTGCAGCAGGTAATCGAGGTCCCACTGCATTTCTTCGCTGGAGCGGCCCAGGCCTGCGGTGCGCACGATCAGGCCCATGTCGCTCGGGGCGACCAGGCCATTCAGCGCTTCACGCAGTTCGTTGCGCTCTTCGCCTTCGATACGACGGGAGATACCGCCCGCACGCGGGTTGTTCGGCATCAGCACTAGGTAGCGGCCGGCGAGGCTGATAAAGGTGGTCAGGGCTGCGCCCTTGTTGCCACGCTCTTCCTTCTCGACCTGAACGATGACTTCCTGGCCTTCCTTGAGCACGTCCTTGATGTTGACGCGGCCTTCTGGGGCCTTGCTGAAGTATTCGCGGGAAATTTCTTTGAGGGGAAGGAAGCCGTGACGTTCGGAGCCGAAGTCGACGAAGGCAGCTTCGAGGCTGGGTTCGACGCGGGTGATGCGGCCTTTATAGATGTTGGCCTTTTTTTGCTCACGGGCGCCCGATTCGATGTCCAGGTCGTACAGGCGTTGGCCGTCGACTAGAGCGACACGCAACTCTTCGGGTTGAGTTGCGTTAATCAGCATTCTTTTCATGTAGTACCGTCGGTTTCCAGTGCTGCTGGAAAGGGCGTTCGGCACACACGACTCTCAGGGGTCGGTGTCAGGCGCGTCAGAAACGGTCGTAAATCGCTTCATCGTCAAGCGGCAGTCAGCCAGTTGGGCTGGGCCGCGACAGACGTCTCCTGCTCGCTGTTGTGACAGTAAGCACTAGTCAGGAGGAGGAATCAGCTGCTGGTAGCGGACGAGATGAAGCGTCTTCAATAAAGCTACGCAGACCAGCGGCTGTACATCTCCACCCTACACGTATCGCTGAAAATCGGGTGCCGCTCGCGAAATCCGCAGCGGGTTGGCATTACCGCAAACGACCAAAGGTGGGCGGTTGCGCATCATGGCTTCAGGCTTTATTTCCGAGAGTCTCGCGGCCTTTGCGGCGAAAACCCCGTCGGACGGCCTCACGTCCTGAATGGATTGCGTTGGTCGGGATGGCAATTTGGCGATCATCCGCGAACCGGACCGCTTTTGGCGGCGTTCGCGACTATAGCAGCAATGATTAAGTGCTTCAATTCCATAAAAAATTGTTATGATTGCGCGATGACGAATCCTTCCCCTCCAACCTCCGGCGTTCAGCTGCTCGAGGTTGCGCCGGAACTTGCCGGCCAGCGCATCGATAACTTTCTCCGCACTCAGCTCAAGGGTGTGCCCAAGACCTTGATTTACCGAATCCTGCGTAAGGGCGAGGTGCGGGTCAATAAAGGGCGGATCAAGCCTGAGTACAAGCTGCAGGCCGGTGACATTATCCGTGTGCCGCCACTGCGCCTGGCCGAGCGCGATGAGCCCGAGCCTTTGGCGCAAGGGCTGTTGCAGCGCCTTGAAGCGGCGATTGTGTTCGAGGACAAAGCGCTGATCGTGCTGAACAAGCCGGCAGGTATCGCCGTGCATGGCGGCAGTGGTTTGAATTACGGGGTGATCGAGGCGTTCCGCCAGTTGCGCCCGGATGCCAAGGATCTGGAGTTGGTGCATCGCCTCGACCGCGACACCTCCGGCCTGTTGATGATCGCCAAGAAGCGCAGCATGCTGCGGCACTTGCATGAGGCGTTGCGCGGTGACGGCGTCGACAAGCGTTATATGGCGCTGGTCCGCGGGCACTGGGCGACCGCCAAGAAACAGGTCAATGCACCCTTGCAGAAGAGCAACCTACGCTCTGGCGAGCGCATGGTCGAGGTCAATACCGAAGGCAAAGAGGCGCTGACGATGTTCCGCGTGCTGCGCCGCTTCGGTGAGTTCGCCACCTTGGTCGAGGCCAAGCCGGTCACTGGGCGCACCCATCAGATTCGTGTGCATACGCAGTACGCCGGGCATTGCATTGCCGGGGACAGCAAGTACGGCGATGACGGCTTCAGTAAAGAAATTCGCGAACTGGGCGGCAAGCGCCTGTTCCTGCACGCTTATGCGCTGACTGTGCCGCTGCCCGAGGGTGGTGTGTTGAAGCTTGAGGCGCCGGTCGATGAGGTCTGGAGTCGTACCTTGGAGCGGCTGGGTGCCTGACTACAAGCTGTTGATCTTTGATTGGGACGGAACGCTGGTGGATTCCATCGGGCGTATCGTCCTGGCCATGCACCATGCTGCGGATGTCTGTGGTTGGGCGCGGCGCAGTGATGATGAGGTGCGCGGGATTATCGGCCTGGGGTTGCCCGAGGCGATTGCAGTTCTCTACCCCGATGTGGCTGACGCTGCGCGGATTGACGGGTTCCGTCAGCACTACGCTGCCTGTTACCTCAGGCTGGAGGCCAGCCCATCGCCGTTGTTTGCTGGGGTGGTCGAGGCGCTGTCGGCGTTCAGGCAGGAAGGGCGGCTGCTGGCTGTTGCCACCGGCAAGGGGCGGCCTGGCTTGCAGCGAGTCTTGCAGGCGCATGGCTGGCACGACTACTTCGATGCCACACGCTGCGCGGATGAAACGGCGAGCAAGCCTGATCCCTTGATGCTTCAGCAGATATTGACGCAGTGCGGCGTTGCGGCGCATGAAGCGCTGATGGTCGGCGACTCGGTATTTGATATACAAATGGCGCACCGTGCTGGCATGCACAGTGTGGCGGTCGGGTGTGGGGCGCAGCCGTTGTCGGTGTTGCGCGCGCATCAGCCGACTGTGGCGCTTGATACCTTTGCCGAGCTTTCGGCGTGGTTGGCGCGGTCTAGCGGTTTAATCGAAATTGGGGTGAGTGGGCATGGCTGATGAATGGAAGGCCGAAAAGGCCGACCCGGAAGATGCGAAAAGCTGGAAGCTGCTGGAGAAAACCCTCCTGGCGGGTGTGCAGGAGCAGCGGCGTGCGCGGCGTTGGGGGATCTTTTTCAAGTCCCTGACCTTCCTTTATCTGTTCGGCGCCTTGGTGCTGTTCTCGCCGCTGTTGAAGCTGTCGTCGGGCGGCGCTTCCGAGTCGAGTGGCTCAGGGCATACCGCGGTGATTGATGTGCGCGGCATGATCGCCGACAAGGAGTCGGCCAGTGCTGACAATATTGTCGGCAGCCTGCGCAAGGCGTTCGAGGATGCCAATACCCGTGGCGTGATCCTGCGCATCAACAGCCCAGGCGGTAGTCCGGTGCAGTCCGGCTACATTTATGACGAGATTCGCCGCCTGCGCGGCGAGTACCCGGCGATCAAGCTGTATGCGGTAATCAGTGATCTGGGGGCTTCGGGTGCCTATTACATCGCCAGTGCGGCTGATGAAATCTATGCCGATAAGGCCAGTCTGGTCGGCTCGATCGGGGTGACGGCGGCGGGCTTTGGCTTTGTCGGCATCATGGAGAAGCTGGGTGTCGACCGCCGGGTTTACACCTCGGGTGAGCACAAGGCATTCCTCGATCCGTTCCAGCCGCCTAAAGAAGAGGAAGCACTGTTCTGGAAGGGTGTGCTGGATACCACGCACAAGCAGTTTATCGACAGCGTCAAGCAGGGGCGTGGCGAGCGGCTCAAGTGGCAGCAGCATCCTGAGCTGTTCTCGGGGTTGGTCTGGTCGGGTGAGCAGGCGCTGGAGCTTGGTCTGGTCGACGGCTTGGGCAGTACCAGCTATGTCGCGCGTGAAGTGATCGGGCAGAAGGAAATGGTCGACTTCACCACTCAGGAGTCGCCATTCGATCGTTTTGCCAAGCGTCTGGGTGCGAGCGTGGCGGAGCATCTGGCGTTGTGGATGGGCTTTCAGGGGCCGTCGCTGCGTTAACGTCGCTGTTGTTATGCGACAAGACCCGGCGATGCCGGGTCTTGTTCGTTCAGGGTAGCTCTACGCCGGCAGCCAGGAGCATGTCGACCAGGCGGATCAGTGGCAGGCCGATCAGGCTGGTGGCGTCGCTGCCCTCGGTGCTGCGAAACAGGCTGATGCCCAGGCCTTCGGATTTGAAGCTGCCGGCGCAGTCGTAAGGTTGCTCTCGTTGCAGGTAGCGCTGGATGCAAGCGTCGTCGAGCGTGCGAAAGTGCACGGTAAAGGGCACGCAGTCGACCTGGCATTGGCCGCTGGCGCTGTCGAGCAGGGCCAGCCCTGTGAGGAAGGTCACGCTGCGACCGCTGGCGCTGCGCAGTTGCTGCTGGGCGCGCTCGAAGGTGTGCGGTTTGCCGAGCACCTGGTCGTCCAGCACGGCGACCTGATCCGAACCGATGATCAGGTGGTGCGGATACTGGGCGCTCAGGGCGCGGGCCTTGGCTTCGGCCAGGCGGCGGACCAGGGCCTCGGCAGGCTCGTCAGGTTGGTGGCTTTCGTCGATATCGGGTGCCTGGCTGTCGAACGGCAATTGCAGGCGCGCCAGCAGTTCGCGGCGGTAGGGCGAGCTGGAGGCCATAAGCAGGGGTGGCATGGGGTTCTCCTTATATATAGATAGGCCGGGATTCTAGTAGGCCGCTGCTGTTGGCGACAGGCTGAATTTCCCTTTGACAGGGGGCGGTCTCATCCCTAGAATGCGCCGCCTATGTCAAATGGTCCGATTCCACCTCACGTTGATCCCCGCAAGTTGGCTGATCGCGGCGCTACCCTAGAGGGTGAGCTGCAGCTGGCCCATTTGCAGCGTCTCTGTGATCCGCTTGCCGATAATGCCGGCACGGTGCGCGCGAAGTTCGTCTTTGCGCGTGACGAGCGCAATGCTGTGGTTATTCACAGCGAGCTTGAAGTGGACGTCAAGATGGTTTGCCAGCGTTGTCTGGAACTGGTTGCTCTGCCTATCCAAAGCGCGTGTGATTACGCTGTGGTGAAAGAAGGTGCGAATACCCAGTCTGTGCCGCAAGGCTATGACGTGCTGGAAGTGGGTGAGGATCCTCTGGATCTGCTGGCGCTGGTTGAAGATGAGCTGTTGCTCGCTTTGCCCATCGTGCCTGCACATGACCCTAAAGATTGCCAGCAGCCGGCGGGTCTCGATGAGCCCGAACCGAGCGAGGACGAGGTAACGCGGTCCAACCCGTTCAGTGTATTGGCACAGTTAAAGCGTGACCCAAACGTTTAGGAGTTAATAAGTTATGGCTGTTCAGCAGAACAAAAAATCCCGTTCCGCCCGTGACATGCGCCGTTCGCACGACGCACTGGAAGGCAATGCTCTGTCGGTTGAGAAGAGCACCGGTGAAGTTCACCTGCGTCACCACGTTTCGCCAGAAGGCGTTTACCGTGGTCGTAAAGTGATCGACAAGGGCGCTGACGAGTAAATCTTGTCCGCTCCGATCATCGCGATTGATGCAATGGGTGGGGACTTCGGTCCCCACTGCATTGTTCCAGCCAGCATTGCCTGCTTGGCTGAAATCCCCTCGTTGCACCTGGTCCTAGTCGGCCAACCCAGCCTTTTGAATGAGTTGATTGCCCAGCATGCTGGTGTCGATCGCGCACGCCTGCACGTTGAGCCTGCATCCGAGGTGATCGGTATGGACGAGCGGCCGGCGCAGGCCTTACGTGGCAAGCCTGATTCATCTATGCGCGTGGCCCTTGAGCTGGTGCGTGATGGCCGTGCTCATGCCTGTGTCAGTGCCGGCAACACGGGGGCACTGATGGCGCTGTCGCGCTTCGTGCTCAAGACGCTGCCGGGTATCGATCGGCCCGCTATGGTGACGGCGATTCCGACCCAGGAGGGTGCTTGTCATCTGTTGGACCTGGGCGCCAATGTCGACTGTAGTGCCGAGCACCTCTATCAGTTTGCGGTGATGGGGGCGGTGGCGGCCGAGGTCCTGGGCCTGCAGTCGCCGCGCGTCGCGCTGCTGAATGTCGGCACCGAGGAGGTCAAAGGCAATCAGCAGGTCAAGCTGGCTGCGAGTCTGCTGCAGGGCGCGTCGGGTCTCAATTACATCGGCTTCGTCGAGGGTGATGGTCTGTTTCGTGGCGAGGCCGATGTGGTGGTGTGCGATGGTTTTGTCGGCAATGTCCTGCTCAAGTCCAGCGAAGGGCTTGCTGCCATGATCGGTGCCAGGCTCGATGCACGCTTCCGGCGCAGCCTGTTCTCGCGCCTCGTCGGTTTCCTGGCCATGCCGCTGCTAAGGCGTCTGCGCAGCGAGTTGGCGCCTGCGCAATACAACGGTGCCAGCTTTCTTGGTCTGCAGGGCATCGTGGTGAAGAGCCATGGTGCGGCAGGTCCGCAGGGCTTCGGCAGTGCCATTCGACGTGCCTGTATAGAAGTCGAGCAGGATCTGCCCAGGCGTCTGCGTGGCCGCCTTGAGGCCATGCTCCTGCAATGATGGGTTGTCAGGCTGTTTGGGCGGGGGCGCTCATGGCGATGTGACCGCGAGCGCCGGGCCGCCATCCAACTGTCAGTTTCTTGCGCTCGGCCAGGCCTGGCGCTAATTTCCTGACGATCAGACCTTTAGGAATCCGTTTCCCATGTCCGCATCTCTCGCATTCGTTTTTCCTGGCCAGGGCTCGCAGTCGCTGACCATGCTCGCCGAACTCGGCGCGCAGCATGCGCTGATCGGCGAAACTTTCGCCGAAGCCTCTGCCGCGTTGGGCTATGACCTGTGGGCACTGACCCAGCAAGGCCCGGAAGAGCAGCTCAACCAGACCGACAAGACCCAGCCAGCCATTCTGACCGCCTCAGTCGCATTGTGGCGTCTGTGGCTGGCTCAGGGTGGTGCGCAGCCGGCATTTGTCGCCGGTCATAGCCTGGGCGAGTATTCAGCGCTGGTCGCTGCGGGCAGCCTGCCATTCGCCGAAGCGGTGAAGCTGGTCGAGCTGCGTGGTCAATTGATGCAGCAGGCTGTGCCAGCCGGGCAGGGTGGCATGGCCGCCATTCTCGGTTTGGAGGATGCCGACGTGCTGGCTGCCTGCGCCGAAGCCGCTCAGGGTGAGGTGGTCAGTGCGGTCAATTTCAATGCGCCAGGGCAGGTGGTCATCGCCGGTTCCGCAGCCGCTGTAGTGCGGGCGATTGAGGCCTGCAAGGCGCGTGGCGCCAAGCGCGCTATGCCGCTGCCGGTCAGCGTGCCGTCGCATTGCGAGCTGATGCGCCCGGCTGCCGAACGTTTTGCCGAGGCCGTGGCGGCCATTGCCTGGCAAACGCCGCAGATCCCGCTGGTACAGAACGTCAGTGCCGCCGTAGTCGCCGATCTCGAGGCGCTCACGGGAAACCTGTTGGCACAGCTATACAGCCCGGTTCGCTGGGTCGAGTCGATGGTTTGCCTGGCTGAGAATGGCGTGACCGATCTTGTCGAATGTGGCCCAGGTAAGGTGCTTTCGGGCCTCAATAAGCGCTGTGTGAAGGGTATCAATACCCATAATCTGGACACCCCGGACGCCTTCGCCGCCACTCGTGCGGCGCTGGCCTGATTTAGGAGAGGTTTATGAGCCTGCAAGGTAAAGTGGCGCTGGTTACCGGCGCGAGCCGTGGCATTGGCCAGG
This sequence comes from Pseudomonas cuatrocienegasensis, assembly GCF_900110925.1. GTDB lineage: Bacteria > Pseudomonadota > Gammaproteobacteria > Pseudomonadales > Pseudomonadaceae > Aquipseudomonas > Aquipseudomonas cuatrocienegasensis. Next base: position 200,356 of record NZ_FOFP01000001.1, read on the forward strand.
CAATTGCCCTGGAGCTGGGTCGCCAGGGTGCGGTCGTCATCGGCACCGCGACATCGGCATCCGGTGCGGAGCGCATTGCTGAAACGTTGAAAGAAAACGGCATCGAAGGCGCTGGCCTGGTACTGGACGTGAGCAATGATGAGTCCGTTGCCAGTACCCTTGAACACATTCAGCAACACCTCGGTCAGCCGCTGATCCTGGTCAATAATGCCGGTATCACCCGCGATAACCTGATGCTGCGCATGAAAGATGACGAGTGGTTCGATGTCATCAATACCAACCTCAGCAGCCTGTATCGCCTGACTAAAGCCGTACTGCGCGGTATGACCAAGGCGCGTTATGGTCGCATTATCAATATCGGTTCGGTTGTAGGCGCCATGGGCAATGCCGGCCAGGTAAACTATGCTGCCGCCAAGGCAGGGCTGGAAGGTTTCGGTCGTGCGCTGGCGCGTGAAGTGGGGTCGCGAGCGATTACCGTGAATGCCGTAGCGCCGGGCTTTATCGACACCGATATGACCCGTGAGCTGCCGGAAGCGCAGCGTGATGCGTTGCTGACACAGATTCCGCTGGGCCGTTTGGGGCAGGCCGAAGAGATCGCGAAAGTGGTCGCTTTCCTTGCTTCCGATGGCGCGGCTTACGTCACAGGGGCTACTATCCCTGTGAACGGCGGGATGTATATGAGCTAAATGTGACGGATGCCTTCAGAAAACTGTCATAGATGCTGTCTAAAATCCGTTATAAAGCTGCAACAGGTTTATAGACAGATCGTTGAAGTGTTCCTGGGGGCACCCCGGCATTCAGCTTGAAATGCTAAAAACCCTTTCTATACACTTGGCCGCAGCACAGTGGCCTGGATTTGTCCCATTAGGAGTGAGAACAACGTATGAGCACCATCGAAGAACGCGTCAAGAAAATCGTTGCCGAGCAACTGGGCGTTAAGGAAGAAGAAGTCACCAACAGCGCTTCCTTCGTCGAAGACCTGGGTGCCGACTCCCTTGACACCGTTGAGCTGGTGATGGCTCTCGAAGAAGAATTCGAGACCGAGATCCCGGACGAGCAAGCTGAGAAGATCACCACCGTTCAGGAAGCCATCGATTACGTTACTGCGCACGCGCAATAATTCAATCGTCGATTTCTGACACGGAAAAGCCGCACGCCTGTTAAAGGGGTGCGGCTTTTCTTTAAGCGCTGTCCAAGCGCTGCCAATCGAACAAAAGGAGATTGCTGTGTCGCGTAGACGCGTCGTGGTTACCGGTATGGGCATGGTGTCGCCATTGGGTAACGATGTGCCGAGCAGCTGGCAGGGCATTTTGGCCGGCCGCAGTGGCATTGGCCTGATTGAGCATATGGACCTATCTGCCTTTTCCACCCGTTTTGGCGGTTCGGTAAAGGACTTTGACGTCGAGCAATACCTGTCGGTGAAAGAGTCGCGCAAGCTCGACCTTTTTATCCAGTATGGCTTGGCTGCCAGCTTTCAGGCTGTGCGCCATTCCGGGCTTGAGGTAACCGACGCCAATCGCGAGCGTATCGGTGTTGCCCTGGGTTCGGGCATTGGCGGCCTGACCAATATCGAAAACAGCTGCAAGGCATTGCACGAGCAGGGTCCACGGCGCATTTCGCCATTTTTCGTTCCTGGCTCGATCATCAATATGATTTCCGGCTTCCTGTCGATCCATCTCGGACTGCAGGGCCCTAACTACGCCATCGCTACCGCGTGCACTACGGGCACGCACTGCATTGGTATGGCAGCACGCAACATCGCCTACGGTGAGGCTGACGTGATGGTCGCAGGCGGTGCTGAAATGGCTGCATGCGGTCTGGGCATTGGTGGCTTTGCTGCGGCCCGTGCGCTGTCCACCCGCAATGACGACCCAGCCCGTGCCAGCCGCCCCTGGGACAAGGACCGTGATGGTTTCGTGCTGTCCGATGGTGCCGGCACTCTGGTACTCGAAGAGCTCGAACATGCGCGTGCGCGTGGTGCCACCATCCATGCCGAGCTGATTGGCTTTGGCATGAGTGGCGATGCCTATCACATGACCTCGCCACCCGATGACGGTGCAGGTGCCGCGCGTTGCATGAGCAACGCGTTGCGTGATGCCGGCGTGAGTCCTGAACAGGTGCAGTACATCAATGCCCATGGCACTTCGACCTCTGCAGGTGACAAGGCAGAGGTGGCGGCGATCAAGTCGGTGTTTGGCGAGCATGCCGCACGACTGGCTGTCAGTTCGACCAAGTCGATGACCGGCCACTTGCTGGGCGCCGCCGGCGCGGTCGAGGCGATTTTCAGTGTGTTGGCGATCCGCGATCAGATCGCTCCACCGACGATCAACCTGGATAACCCGGACGCAGGCTGCGACCTGGACTTCGTGCCGCATCAGGCGCGCTCGATGCCGATTGATGTGGTGCTGTCCAACTCCTTCGGCTTTGGCGGGACCAACGGTTCTCTGGTGTTCCGCCGGTTCGCCGATTGATGCTGACCTGGGTCGATGGTCGGCCGGCTGAGCTGTTGTCGGTACGCGACCGTGGCCTGGCGTACGGCGATGGACTATTTGAGACCATCGCCGTGCGTAGCGGGGAACCTCGTCTGCTTGAGCGTCACCTGACACGCTTGGCCGGCGGCTGCGCGCGTCTGTCCATTCCCCTCGAGCTTGAGCAGGTGAGGGCCGAGTTACTGGCGTTCGCGGCAGCAATCGGTGAGGGGGTAGCCAAGTTGATCCTCACCCGCGGCGACGGACTGCGTGGCTACGCACCACCCATGCCAGCGCAGCCGCGGCGCATCCTGCAGGCCGCTCCTGTTCCTGCTTACCCTGCCGCCAATACCTGTGAGGGGGTGCGGCTGTATCCCTGTAGCACGCGTCTTGCCGAACAGCCATTGCTGGCCGGGCTCAAGCACCTCAATCGGCTTGAGCAGGTCATGGCTCGTGCGGAGTGGAGCGATGCTGCCTGTGCCGAAGGGTTGATGCGCGATACCCAGGGGCGAGTGGTCGAAGGTGTCTACAGCAACCTGTTTCTGGTCAGCAATGGCCTGTTGATCACTCCAGCGCTGACCCGGTGTGGCGTCGCCGGGGTGATGCGTGCCGAGTTGCTGGCCTGCGCAGCTGAGCAGGATGTACCTCATGAGGTGCGCGATGTCAGTTTCGATGAGTTGCTCGCAGCGGATGAGGTGTTGCTCTGTAACAGCCAGTACGGCATCTGGCCAGTAAGAGCGCTGGCTGCGCATGACTGGCCGGTTGGCCCGCTGACCCGTAAACTGCAGGGCTTCGTTGGCCATCTGGCAGGCTGTTGATTCGTGATACGTCTATTTTTGTTATTGCTCGAAGGTGCGCTGCTGCTCGCTGGCCTGGCCCTGGGTTTAGGTGCCTGGCGCCAGCAGGTAGCGCTGGAGCAGCCCCTTAATGTCAGTGAAGAGCGGCTGATCGATGTGCCAGCAGGTGCCACGCCGGGTGGCGTACTCAATCGCCTGGAGGCCGACGGCGTGCTGGATGACGCCTTCTGGTTGCGCTTGTACTGGCGTTTCAATCTCAAGGATCAGCCACTGCACAGCGGTGAGTATCGTCTGACCGCCGGCCAGAACGCGCGTGACCTGTTGGCCATGTGGCGCCAGGGTGAGGTCGTGCAATACAGCCTGACGTTGGTTGAGGGCTGGAGCATCCGCCAGGTGCGCACAGCGCTGGCACGCCAGGAGAAGCTGCAGCAGACCCTAAACGGGGTCAGTGATGCTGAGTTGATGACGCGTTTGGGTGCACCAGGGATGAATCCCGAAGGGCGCTTTTTCCCCGATACCTACCGCTTCGTTCGCGGCATGAGCGATTTCGATTTGCTCAAGCAGGCGCATACCCGGTTAGAGAGTGTGCTGGCCGAAGAGTGGGCCAAGCGTGCCGAGGGGTTACCCTACCGTGACCCCTACGAGGCGCTGATCATGGCGTCGATGATCGAGAAAGAGACCGGCGTGCCCCAGGAACGCGGCGAGATCGCCGGGGTCTTCGTGCGTCGTTTGCGTATTGGTATGCGCCTGCAGACCGACCCCACCGTTATCTATGGCTTGGGCGAGCGCTACAACGGCCGCCTGACCCGCGCTCACCTGCGTGAGCCAACGCCTTACAACACCTACGTGATCGACGGCATGCCGCCGACGCCGATAGCCCTGGTCGGGCGTGAGGCGATTCATGCGGCGCTGCATCCGGTGGACGGCAAGAGTCTGTACTTTGTCGCCCGGGGCGATGGCAGCCATGTATTCTCCGCAACCCTTGAGGCGCACAACCGGGCGGTACGCGAGTATCAGCTCAATCGCCGGGCCGATTACCGATCCAGCCCAGCCCCTGCGCCGCAGCCTGTAACCGAATAAGGACGACCCGTGAGCGGTTTGTTTATCACGCTGGAAGGCCCTGAGGGCGCTGGCAAGAGCACCAACCGAGACTACCTCGCCGCGCGTCTGCGCGAGCAGGGCATTGAGGTGTTGCTCACCCGTGAGCCGGGCGGTACCCCCTTGGCCGAACGCATCCGCGAATTGCTGCTGACCCCGAGCGATGAGGCCATGGCCGCCGATACCGAGCTGCTGTTGGTATTCGCGGCGCGGGCACAGCATTTGGCCGGCGTCATTCGCCCCGCTCTGGCGCGTGGTTGTGTGGTCCTTTGTGACCGTTTTACCGATGCCACATACGCCTATCAGGGTGGCGGGCGCGGGCTGTCGCTGGCGCGAATCGAGGCCCTGGAGCAGTTCGTGCAGTGCGATCTGCGCCCCGACCTGACGCTGGTGTTTGATCTGCCGATTGAAATTGGCCTGGCCAGGGCCGCTGCCCGTGGCCGGCTGGACCGCTTTGAGCAGGAAGGCCGGGCCTTCTTCGAGGCTGTCCGCCAAACCTACCTGCAGCGCGCGGCGGCAGCGCCTGGGCGCTATCGCATCCTGAATGCGGCGCAGGCACTGGCTCAGGTCCAGATGGATATTGATACCCTGGTGCCCCAGATAGTGGAGCTGTGCCGTGGGTGAGGTCTACCCCTGGCAGGTCACGCTCTGGCAGCAGCTGGCGGGTCGCCGTCAGCATGCCCATGCCTACCTGCTGCACGGGCCGGTCGGGATTGGCAAACGGGCGCTCGCTGAGCGCTTCATGGCCAGCCTGCTGTGTCTCAAGCCGAATGGTCTTGAAGCCTGTGGCACCTGCAAGGCCTGTCACCTGCTCGCCGCGGGGACGCATCCGGATAACTTCGTGTTGGAGCCGGAAGAGGCCGACAAGCCGATCAAGGTCGATCAGGTGCGTGAGCTGGTCAACTTCGTGGTGCAGACCGCGCAGCTCGGCGGGCGCAAGGTGGTGCTGGTCGAACCCACCGAAGCGATGAATATCAATGCCTCCAATGCGTTGCTTAAAAGCCTGGAGGAGCCCGCTGGCGATACCGTGTTGTTGTTGATCAGCCATCAGTCCAGCCGCCTGCTGCCCACGGTGCGCAGCCGCTGTGTGCAACAGGCCTGTCCGCTGCCCAGTACCGAGCAGAGCCTGGCCTGGCTGACTCAGGCGCTGCCTGAAAGCAGCGAAGCGGCGCGTGCCGAACTGTTGCGCTTGGCTGCGGGTTCACCGCTGGCCGCGGTGAAAATGCATGAGCAGGGTGTGCCTGCGCAGCGTGCGCAGGTAATCGAGGGGGTGAAGAAGCTGCTCAAACAGCAGATTGGCCCCAGCCAGCTCGCCGAAAGCTGGAACGCCATTTCTCTGCAGCTGTTGTTCGATTGGTTCTGCGACTGGGCTCAGCTCATGCTGCGTTACCAGTTGACGACTGATGAGCAGGGGCTTGGTGCGGACGATATGCGCAAGGTCGTGCAGTATCTCGCCGAGAAAACGCCTCAGCGCAAAGTGCTGCAGATTCAGGACTGGTTGCTCGCCCAGCGGCAAAAGGTCATGGGCAAGGCCAACCTTAACCGTGTCTTGCTTCTCGAAGCCTTGCTGGTGCAGTGGGCAAGCCTGCCCGGACCGGGCTAGAATCGGGCGACATGTAACACTGACCAGGAATGCCGCATGAGCTTGCCACCTAATCTGGGTCCGCGTAACGGTATCTTGTCTTTGACCATCAAGGACAAGTCCGTGCTCTATGCCGCCTATATGCCCTTCATCAAGAACGGCGGGTTGTTCATCCCGACCAACAAGAGCTACAAGCTGGGTGACGAAGTCTTCATGCTGCTCAACCTGATGGACGAGCCGGAAAAAATCCCGGTCGCCGGCAAGGTAGTCTGGATCACCCCCAAGGGTGCCCAGGGCAACCGTGCTGCCGGGGTTGGCGTGCAGTTCAACGATGGTGACAACACCGCGCGTAACAAGATCGAGACCTACCTGGCCGGTGCGCTGAAGTCCGATCGGCCCACTCACACTATGTAGCAGCGGCACGCCACAAGCGGCAACTAAAGGCGCGAACGCAGCGCCTTGTTGCCGCTTGAAGCCTGTCGCTTGAGGTTTTCTGATGCTTATCGACTCCCATTGCCATCTGGATCGTCTCGATCTGGCTGCCCACGGCGGCTCCCTCGACGCGGCGCTGGCTGCTGCCCGCGGTTGTGGAGTGGGTCACTTTCTGTGCATTGGGGTAAGCGCCGACAACGCGGCGACCGTCAAACAGTTGAGCGAGCGTTATGCGGATGTCGATTGCTCGGTCGGGATTCACCCGCTGGATCTGCAGCCGGGCGCAGAACCTGCGCTGGACTGGCTGCTAAGCGAGCTGGCACATCCGCATGCGGTTGCCATTGGTGAAACTGGCTTGGATTATCACTACGAGCCGGAGTCCGCTGAGCTGCAGCAGGCGTCGTTCCGTCTGCACCTTGAGGCGGCCCGCATTACCGGCAAGCCGGTGATCGTGCATACGCGCGAGGCGCGCGCCGACACACTGACGCTGCTGCGTGAGGCCGACTTGCCGCAAGCGGGCGTGTTGCACTGTTTTACCGAAGATTGGGAGATGGCCAAGGCTGCCCTGGATCTCGGTTTCTATATTTCGCTTTCCGGCATCGTCACCTTTCGCAATGCCGAGGCTCTGCGTGATGTCGCTCGCCAGGTCCCGACCGATCGGCTGCTGGTCGAGACCGACTCACCTTATCTGGCGCCCGTGCCCCATCGGGGCAAGCCAAACCTGCCGCAGTATGTTCGCGAAGTTGCCGATTACCTGGCAACGCTGCGTGGCGTCAGCCCTGAGTGTCTGGCCGAGCAGACCACAGCCAATTTCAAGCGGCTATTTCCGCTTGCCCGCGTAGCCGGTTAGCAGGCAAAAAAAACCCGGATTCTGGGGGATGAATCCGGGTTAAGACCATTAGGAGTAAATCAAGGTACGCGGTCCACGGTACCTTGCCTGGTGGAGCACTTGGGGGAGATGTTCACACCAGTGGTTTTGAGTATTGGTCAACTTGGCCGATCGTCCAGTCATCGCCTTGGTGTTTTTAAACGTATTTGGAATACCTGACCCGCTGCTGAGGCCGGGTGCAGTCGCGATCAGGTGCGAGCTTGGGTTTGGCGGAGGAGGGGGCATTCAGGTTGCGATGCCGGAATGCACGTTAAGTACGCAAAAGTGACTGAAAATGCACACATAGTCGATGATCCGTGCAATTTTGCGTTTTTTAGGCATAATATGGCCCTTCGATTTTTGACCGTTTAGTCCCTTTATGCAGAAAGAACCCCGTAAGGTCCGTGAGTTTCGCCGGCGCGAGCAGGAGATTCTCGACACTGCGCTGAAACTATTCCTCGATCAGGGGGAAGACAGCGTTACCGTCGAGATGATTGCTGATGCCGTGGGTATCGGCAAAGGCACCATCTACAAGCACTTCAAGTCCAAGGCGGAGATCTACCTGCGCCTGATGCTCGACTATGAGCGTGACCTCAATACCCTGCTGCATTCGGCCGATGTCGACCGTGACAAGGAAGCCTTGTCGCGGGCCTACTTCGAGTTCCGCATGCGTGACCCGCAGCGCTATCGCCTGTTCGATCGCCTGGAAGAGAAGGTGGTCAAGGGTCATCAAGTGCCGGAGATGGTCGAGCAGTTGCACAAGATTCGCGCTTCCAACTTTGAGCGCCTGACTCAACTGATCAAAGGCCGCATTGCCGAAGGCAAGCTGGAAGATGTACCGCCGTACTTTCATTACTGTGCAGCCTGGGCGCTGGTGCACGGCGCGGTAGCGCTTTACCACTCGCCGTTCTGGAGCAACGTACTGGAGGATCAGGAAGGTTTCTTTCAGTTCCTCATGGATATTGGCGTGCGCATGGGCAACAAGCGCAAGCGCGAAGGCGACGTACCGCCGAGCTAAACCTATTCATCGGCTGCATAGTCGATGTGCCAAGGCCGGGCGCAACGATATACTCCGGCCCGTTCGCATACCGGAGTCTTCCCCATGATCGTTGACCGCCAGGGCCGACGCTTTCGCAATCTTCGCGTCAGCCTGACCGCTGCCTGTAACTACGCCTGCACCTACTGCGTGCCGGATGGCAAGCGCCTGGTTGCGGCGCAGGATGAGTTGTCGGCGGACGCCTTGGTGCGTGGGGTGGCCTATCTGATCGAGGCGGCTGGTATCGAGCGCCTGCGCATTACTGGCGGTGAGCCTCTGGTCAGCCCCAGGCTGGATGCCTTTGTGCGCGGGATTGGGTCGCTGGGCTTGAAGGACATAGGCCTGACCACCAATGGTCAATTGCTGGCCCGCAAACTGCCGCTGCTGCTGGATGCCGGCATCAAGCGGCTGAACGTTTCCCTCGATACTCTGGATGCCGAAGCCTTTCGGCGTATCGCCCGGGGAGGCGATCTGGCCACTGTCCTCGAGGGGCTCGAAGCGGCCCGTGACGCGGGCATGCGCATCAAGCTCAATATGGTGCCGCTGCGCGGACAGAACCTGGATCAGGTGCTGCCGATGCTGGCGTACTGCCTGGAGCGTGGGTTCGAGCTGCGCTTTATCGAGTTGATGCGCATGGGGCATCTATCAAAGCCGGGTGCCGGTTTTGCACAGCAATTCGTTGGCATGCCCGAACTGCTTGAGCTGATCGCCGCGCACTACGACTATGTGCAGGCCGATGCGCCGCTGGATGCTACGGCGTTGCGCTACGAAATTCCGGGTGCAGGCACCTTTGGCATCATTGCCAACGAGAGCGTACCGTTCTGTCGAACCTGTTCGCGCCTGCGCCTGTCCTCCACTGGCTGGCTGCATGGCTGCCTGTCGTCGAGTAACCGTCACTATGTCGGTGATCTGCTGGATAAGCCGCGTCACCAGGCTTTGCCAGCCCTGCAGGGGCTGTTGGTCAAGGCCTTGGCTGACAAGCAGGAGATTGCCTTTGCCGGCGGCGTGACGGTGATGAAGATCATTGGCGGTTAGCGCTTTTCATCCAGACTGGCTGGCGCAAAAACTGCATTGAACGACTATTCGCCGGTTTTCCGTCACCGGTCGTGGGAGAGGTTCATGCGCGTCCTGTTGGTTTCCCTGGTACTGCTGGCCCTGAGCGGCTGCATGAAAGTAAGCGATCTGGCCGATGGTGCCGAGTATCACCTGCGTGATGCCGGTGTGCTCGACCATGGCAGTACCGAGCGCATGGCTTCGCGGCGCCTGCAGCAGGACTCGTTTATCTATATCGCCCAGGGGCATTTCGCCCCACCTGGTTCAACCTATCCGCGACCGAATGTGGTGGCCGAGGAAGCATTCAAAGGCTTTGTCGAGTATTTCCCCATGGTGCGTCGGGCGCGGGTGCCTCTGGGGCTGGAAGAGGCCATGAGCGAAGCGCGTGGGGCAGGTGCTCACTATCTTCTGTATAGCCGTTTCGCTTATGCCGATGACCGTATTGGCACAGTCGAGGAGTGGGAAGACCAGGAGGCAGTGGACCGCCTGGGAACTGACCGAAGTGTGATCCAATTGATGCTGATCGAGACCAATACCCGCTTTTTGGTAGATACTGCGCGCATCCGTAGTCGGGGTGGCTTTCTGACGTTTTACGATGCCAAGCCCGAGGATCTCATCGGTCCGCCCCTGCACAGCTATGCGCGCAGCCTGCTGGGGGTTGGTCGTTAAACTGGCTGAAAATGACAGGGCATAAGCCGAAGGAGGGTCCATGAGCAGTACGGGTAAAGCCAGCGATTTGCTGGCGCAGATCCCCAGAAGCGGCAAGGGCTTGCCGCCTGTGCACCTGTGGAATCCACGCTTCTGTGGCCACATCGACATGCGCATTGCTCGCGACGGAACCTGGTATTACCTGGGAACGCCGATTGGGCGCAAGTCGATGGTCAAGCTGTTCTCCAGCATCATGCGCCGCGATGGCGATAATTACGTGTTGGTTACGCCGGTGGAAATGGTCGGGATACAGGTCGACGATGCACCCTTTGTCGCGGTTGCCCTGGAGGTGCTCGGCGACGGTGAGCAACAACTGTTGCGGTTTACCAGCAATGTCGATGAAGTCTTCGACGCTGGAGTTGATCACCCTATGCGCGTCGAGTCGCACCCTGATCGCGATGAGCCAGCACCCTACATCCGTGTACGCAGTAACCTGGATGCGCTGATCCATCGTAACGTGTTCTATCAACTGGTGGATTTGGCCGTGCCCAAGGTGCTGGAAGATGGCCGTCGCTGGCTGGGTGTGTGGAGCGGTGGCGAGTTTTTTCCGATAGGCCCTGAGCCTGACTGAGCGCTCGCTTGCTTAGTGGGTGAGGGTGGCATGCCCTTAATAGCGAAAAGGCTCCCGAGGGAGCCTTTCTGTTTCATTACATGTTGGGGTAATTAGGGCCGCCTGTGCCCTCAGGTGCCACCCAGGTGATGTTCTGGGCGGGGTCCTTGATATCGCAGGTTTTGCAGTGCACGCAGTTCTGCGCGTTGATCTGGAATTTCTTCTCGCCATCTTCCTTGGTGACGATTTCGTAAACGCCGGCAGGGCAGTAGCGCTGGGCCGGTTCGTCGTACATCGGCAGGTTCTGCTCCAGCGGAATGCTCGGGTCGGTGAGCTTCAGGTGGCAGGGCTGTTCTTCCTCGTGGTTGGTGTTGGAGAGGAAGACTGAGCTGAGCTTGTCGAAGCTGAGTTTGCCGTCGGGTTTCGGGTAAACGATCTTTTTCGCCTCGGCGGCCGGCTTAAGGCAGGCATAGTCCGGCTTGGTGTCATGCAGGGTGAAGGGAATCTTGCCGCCGAACAGGTTCTGGTCGACGTAGTTGAATGCGCCGCCCAGCAGGGTACCGAACTTGTGGATCGCGGCGCCAAAGTTGCGGCTGCGCAGCAGTTCGTCATGCAGCCAGCTGGCCTTGAAACCGTCAACATAACCGGTCAGCAGGTCGCCACCTTGGCGTCCGGCGAACAGCGCATCAGCCACGGCGTCGGCGGCCAGCATGCCGGACTTCATGGCAGTGTGGCTGCCTTTGATTTTGGCGAAGTTCAGGGTGCCCAGGTCGCAACCGATCAGTGCGCCGCCATTAAAGATCATTTTCGGCAGCGAATTCAGGCCACCCTTGGCAATGGCACGAGCACCGTAGGCCACGCGTTTGCCGCCTTCGAGGTACTGAGCGATCACCGGGTGATGCTTGTAGCGCTGGAACTCGTCGAACGGCGACAGGTGCGGATTGCTGTACGACAGATCGACGATCAGGCCGACCACCACCTGGTTATTTTCCAGGTGATAAAGGAACGAGCCGCCAGTGTTTTCACTATCCGACAGCGACAGCGGCCAGCCGGCGGTATGCACAACCAGACCTTGCTCGTGCTTGGCCGGGTCGATGTCCCAGATTTCCTTGATGCCGATGCCGTAATGCTGGGCGTCGGCTTCGGAGTCGAGGTTGAATGTCTTGATCAACTGTTTGCCGATATGGCCACGGCAGCCTTCGGCGAACAGCGTGTACTTGGCGCGCAACTCCATGCCTGGGGTGTAATAACCCTCTTTCGGGTTGCCTTCACGGTCGACGCCCAGGTCGCCGGTGAGAATGCCGTAGACCACGCCTTCTTCGTTGATCAGCGCTTCCTGGGCAGCGAAACCTGGGTAGATTTCTACGCCCAGGTTTTCTGCCTGCTGGGCCAGCCAACGGCACAGGTTGCCCAGGGAAATGATGTAGTTGCCCTGGTTGTGCATGGTCTTGGGCACGAACAGGTCGGGGATGCGGCTGGCCTTTTCGGCATCCTTGAGCAGGTAGATGTCATCGCGCTTGACCGGCGTATTCAGCGGTGCGCCGAGTTCTTTCCAGTCCGGGAACAGCTCGTTGAGCGCACGCGGTTCGAACACGGCGCCGGAGAGAATGTGGGCGCCAACTTCCGAGCCTTTTTCGACGACGCAGACGCTGATTTCCTGGCCCGCTTCGGCGGCTTTCTGTTTCAGACGGCATGCGGCGGACAACCCGGCGGGGCCGGCACCGACGATGACGACGTCGAACTCCATAAATTCGCGTTCCACAGGCTATCTCCTACTCAAGGCTTTCTAATTTTATTGGGCGATCAGGCATGTTCGCTCGGCGCTGCGGGCGCATTATATCGAGCGCCTCGGAATGGGCCAATACAAACGTTTGTTTGAATTTCCTGTAGGCCTGCTAGAATCTTACTACATCGCAGATGACCGGCCGGTTCGCTGTATTGACCGGGCTAGGTCGTGCGGTCAAGATACGGGCGGTTTCGCGCTCGCCGTCTGGGCTGAGTGGACTGGCTTGGCCAGTCTGCATCGCCCGCCCCTGGCGACATTCCTATTCACCGGAGAGTAACGAGGAATCCATGAAGGTTCTTGTAGCTGTCAAACGAGTGGTCGACTACAACGTCAAAGTGCGTGTCAAAGCGGACAACAGCGGCGTTGATCTTGCCAACGTCAAGATGTCGATGAACCCCTTCTGCGAAATCGCCGTGGAAGAAGCCGTACGCCTGAAAGAGAAGGGCGTGGCATCCGAGATCGTCGTGGTATCGATCGGCCCAACAACCGCTCAGGAGCAGCTGCGTACCGCGCTCGCACTCGGTGCTGACCGCGCCATCCTGGTTGAGTCTGCCGACGAATTGAATTCGCTGGCTGTGGCCAAACTGCTCAAGGCTGTGGTCGACAAGGAGCAGCCGCAGTTGGTGATCCTCGGTAAACAGGCGATCGACAGCGACAACAACCAGACCGGGCAGATGCTCGCGGCGCTGAGCGGCTACGCCCAGGGCACCTTTGCGTCCAAGGTCGAAGTCGCTGGTGACAAGGTCAATGTGACCCGTGAAATCGATGGCGGCCTGCAGACGGTTGCACTGAATCTGCCGGCGATCGTGACCACCGACCTGCGTCTCAACGAGCCGCGTTATGCGTCGTTGCCGAACATCATGAAAGCCAAGAAAAAGCCGCTGGAGACTCTGTCACCCGCTGATCTGGGCGTGTCCACTGGCTCTACCGTGAAGACCCTGAAAGTTGAAGCGCCTGCTACCCGCAGCGCCGGCATCAAGGTCAAGTCCGTGGCTGAACTGGTCGAGAAACTGAAGAACGAGGCGAAGGTAATCTAAATGACTATCCTGGTTATCGCTGAACACACCAATACCGCCCTGGCGCCTGCAACGCTGAACACCGTCGCAGCTGCCGCGAAAATCGGCGGCGACATTCACGTTCTGGTTGCTGGTAGCGCGTGTGGCGCAGCTGCCGAAGCCGCTGGCAAAATTGCTGGCGTGGCCAAAGTACTGGTTGCTGACAACGCTGCCTTCGCATACCAACTGCCGGAAAACGTTGCACCGCTGGTCGCTGAGCTGGGCAAGGGCTACAGCCACATCCTGGCTGCAGCTACCAGTAACGGTAAAAACATCCTGCCGCGCGTTGCCGCACATCTGGATGTCGATCAGATTTCGGAAATCATCGCGGTCGAAAGCGCCGATACCTTCAAGCGCCCGATCTATGCCGGTAATGCAATTGCCACCGTGCAGTCTTCTGCTGCGATAAAAGTGATCACCGTGCGTGCCACCGGTTTCGATCCGGTTGCTGCCGAAGGCGGCAGTGCTGCCGTTGAGGCCGTTGGCGGTGCAGCTGACGCTGGCAAATCGGCTTTCGTTGGTGAAGAACTGGCCAAGTCTGATCGACCGGAACTGACCGCTGCGAAGATCGTCGTTTCTGGCGGTCGCGGTATGCAGAACGGCGACAACTTCAAACATCTGTACGCCCTGGCCGACAAGCTGGGCGCCGCTGTAGGTGCATCGCGCGCCGCAGTCGATGCCGGCTTTGTACCGAACGACATGCAGGTCGGCCAGACCGGCAAGATCGTTGCGCCGCAACTGTATATCGCGGTCGGCATCTCCGGCGCGATTCAGCACTTGGCCGGCATGAAAGACTCCAAGGTGATCGTCGCGATCAACAAGGATGAAGAAGCGCCGATCTTCCAGGTGGCTGACTACGGCCTGGTGGCAGACCTGTTTGAGGCCATTCCTGAACTGGAAAAGGCCATCTGACGGACGCTATCGCGCGTTGAAAAAACCCACTCTTTAGGAGTGGGTTTTTTTTGCCTAGCCCTTTGTGTTGAACTTCAAGCCGCTGAGTGCCTTAAGTGATTATGACGGTTTTACCGGTGCTTTTTCTTATCGCTAATTATTCTTTACCGGCGGATGCGCTACGATGAGTTGTGGTGATCTAACGCTGAGGTCATGAGGTGTCTATTCAACGTCGAGCGAGAGCCGTTAATGCATGAATGTCGTCTGCTGAAAGGTCTGGTACTGCTTGGACTGTTTAGCCTGTCCGGAGTCAGTGTGGCTGCCGGCAAGTGCGAGCGTCTGGTGGCGACCGGTAACCCGGAATACCCGCCCTATCTTTGGCGTGACCCGCAGAATCCGCAGCATTTGATCGGCGCCAATGCTGATTTGCTCAAGCATATCGCCAAGGAACTGGGCGTCGCCATTGACGTGATTTACAGCGGGCCCTGGTCGAGAGCGCAGGACGAGGTGCGCACAGGGCGTGTCGATCTGCTCGCCGGTGCCTTTCTGACCCTGCCGCGCTTGGGCACCATGGATTATGTGCACCCAGCGTTCTATGTCACGCCCAGCGTTGTCTGGGTGCACAAGGGACGCGAATTTCCCTATTTCGGCTGGAGCGACCTGCATGGACGTACCGGCGATACCCTGGTTGGTAATAGCTTTGGTCAGCAGTTTGATACCTACGCCAAGGCCAACCTCACCCTTGAAGGCGTCTCCAGCGTCACGCAGGCATTCCAGAAACTTCTGCTCGAACGAACCGACTATGTACTCTACGAGCAGTACCCGGGCCTGGCGTTGGCCGAGGGGCTAGGTATCGAGAATGAGCTGCAGATTCTTCAGCCGCCCGTCTCCAGCGAGGGACTTTACCTGACCTTGTCGCACAACTCGGCTTGTAACGATGCCTGGCTGCGCGGACAGCTGGCGAAAAAAATGACAGAATTGTCGGCTGCTGGTTTGCCGGAGCAACTGCTCCAGCAGAATCTGCTGCGCTGGAAAGAGCAGCAGCCGCCTGCCGCGGCCAGCACACCAACCGAGTAGGAAGTGTTACGTGATCAGGTTTTCATTTTGCGTTGTAGTGGCGCTTGTGGTGCTCAGCGGATGTGCCAGCGATCCTGCGCCCAGTGAGCAATTGCGTCTTACGGAACAGGCTATTAGCCAGGCCCGGGCGGTGGGAGCAGATGAACAGAGTACCGAGTTGAATCTGGCTGATGACAAGTTGGCCCAGGCTCAGGCGGCGATGTTGGATGAGGCTCACAAGGATGCCCGCGTGCTTGCCGAGCAAGCCGAGCTGGACGCCCGTCTGGCCGAGGCCCGCGTATTGACGGAGAAAAGCCAGGAGCAATTGCTGGAGCTGAATAACCGTATCAATCGCCTGCGTCAGCAACTGGGGGAGCTGCCATGAGCCGTCTTGTTGTTGTGAGTGCTGCGCTGCTGTTCCTGGCTGGCTGTGCAGGTAGTTCAGGGCAAAGTGCTGAAGCCCTGAATGCAGCGAACCAGCGTTTTCAGAGCGTCAAAGAGAACCCTGATGTGCTGCGCAGTGCGCCCAAGGATGTGATCCGTGCCGGGGAGTCGCTGGCTCGGGCCGACCGCCTCTCGAGCTATTGGGGCAGTGAAGATGACGTGGTGCATTACGCCTACCTTAGCCAGCGCTACAGTGACATTGCCGAAGAGCACAGTGCGCTCATGCTCAACGAAGAGCGCATCGCCAAACTCGAGTTGGAACGTCAGCGTCTCCAGCTTGCCCTGCGCGAGGCGAAACTGCTGGGTGTGCAAGAGCAGAGTGCCTGGCTCGAAGAACAACTGGTCAGCCTGACCCGTAACGAGGGCGGCCGGGGTTTGGTGATTACTCTGGGTGACATGCTGTTTGATGCGGGGCGTGCTGAGCTCAAAACCTCCGCCAACCGCACGGCATTGAAACTGGTGCAGTTTCTCCAGCTCAATCCGCGTCGGGTGATACGCATCGAGGGCTATACCGACAACCGCGGAGACGCTGCCGAGAACCTCAAACTATCGCGTGAGCGGGCTCAGGCGGTTGCCGATGTGCTGATCGACCTGGGTATCGACGCTGGACGAATCGAAGTTCAGGGCCATGGCGAGGATTTCCCCGTCGCTGAAAATGCGTCCTCCCAAGGGCGAGCACAGAATCGTCGGGTTGAAGTAGTTTTTTCCGATGAGCAGGGGCGGTTAGGTTCGACCCGTTGAGGCTTTATTGGTGGATACGAACCCCGGTCTTTGTACCGGGGTTTTTTCTGCCTGTAGCTAGGGTCTGTTGACGTTTCGTCGCGAGCCGCGTTGCTGCGAAAAATCTCGCCAGGCTAGGCGGAGGACGCAGGTAATGGTTGTTCCCTTGCCAAGTCCTCCAACACCGCATGGCGAGATTTTGCGCGCAACCCGAAGGGCCGGGCCAGTTTTAGCGCGATGCTGCGTTTCTCGATGGCTCATTTAGCCGGCTAAACTTCGCATCTCGTGCCTTGCCTCGCGCTAAAACTGGCTCCGGCGCGGCCGCGAACGAAACGTCAACAGACCCTAATACAGTTGCTCATTTTGCGTTGCGTACCGGCACAGTGGCTGGCAGAGGTCGGCTGTATCGTCCACAATCAGATGAACTGTGCCGGTACAGCGGCGGGTGTATTGGCTACTGTTATGGTTCAGTCGCCAGGGGAGGCCGTTATGACCAATCTGTTGCTTTATCAGCGCATCGCGCAGCAATTGGCCGAGGACATTCGGCGCGGCGTCTACCAGCCGGGTGAGCGGGTGCCGTCAGTGCGCAAAATGAGTTCGCAGCTCAATGTCAGCCATGCGACTGTGCTGCAGGCCTATGCCAACCTTGAGGATCTTGGGCTGATTCGCGCACGCCCTCAGTCCGGCTTCTATGTGCACCAGACGCCGGCCCTGACTGCGCCCACCCCGGATATCGCCCGAGTCGAACGGCCCAGCCTGGTCACCCGCAGTAGCATCATTGCCCAGATTCTGACTGAGTCTCGGCGCGAAGGCGTGTTTCCACTTGGGGCTGCCGTGCCCCATGTCGAGTACTTGCCGGTGCGTGCCTTGCATCAGCAATTGGCCAAGGTCACGCGCTTCCACAGTGCTCGCGCGTTCAGCTATATGTTCAGCCCCGGTTTTGAGCCGCTCAGGCGTCAGGTGGCGATCCGCATGCGGGATGCCGGGGTGGTGGTGGACCCCTCCGAGGTGGTGATCACCCATGGTTGTGTGGACGCGCTGCAGATGTCGTTGCGTGTGCTGACGCGCCCTGGGGACCTGATCGCCGCCGAGTCGCCGACCTACTACGGCCTGTTGCAGCTCGCTGATCTGCTGGGGCTGAAAGTCATCGAGATCCCCAGCGATCCGAGCACCGGTATCAGCCTCGAAGCCTTGCAACTGGCGGCCAGCCAGTGGCCGATCAAGACGCTGGTACTGACCGCGCGCCTGAGCAATCCTCTGGGCGGTACCATTCCCGAGGAGCGGCAAAAGCAATTGCTGCGCCTGGCGGAGAACTTCGATATCCAGATCATCGAAGATGATATCTACGGCGAGTTGATGTTCGAGCAGGGCCGCACCAAAGCGCTCAAGGCCCATGATCGCCAGGGACGGGTGCTATATTGCTCGAGCTTCTCCAAGACATTGTCGCCAGGCGTACGTATTGGCTGGATTCTGGCGGGCAAGTATCAGCAGGAGGTCGAACGGTTGCAGACGTTCAGTACCCACTCGGCATGCAGCGTCACCCAGATGGCGGTCGCGGCTTACCTGGAGAACGGCGGCTACGACCGGCACCTGCGCTACATTCGTCAGGAGTACCGCAAGAATCTCAGCGCCTTCCAATTGGCGGTGCAGCAGTATTTCCCGGAAGGGACGCAGATGACTCGACCCACGGGCGGTTTCATTTTGTGGGTCAGCTTGCCGGCTCGGGTCAACACCAAAGACCTGCATGTTCGCGCGCTGCAGCAGGGCATCAGCATCGCACCTGGGTTGATCTTCAGTAATACCGAGCAGTTCAACCACTGTGTGCGTTTGAACTGCGGTATCCCTTGGACCCGTGAGGCCGAGCGCGCCTTGATGACGCTGGGCATGCTGGCCGGACAGCTGTGTCAGGAGAGCACGGCGAATTTTTAACAGTGGCCTAGGGTCTGTTGACGTTTCGTCGCGAGCCGCGTTGCCGCGAAAAATCTCGCCAGGCTAGGCGGAGGACGCCGGTAATGGTTGTTCCCTTGCCAAGTCCTCCAACACCGCATGGCGAGATTTTGCGCACAACCTAGGCGGCCCCACCCGAAGGGCCGGGCCAGTTTTAGCGCGATGCTGCGTTTCTCGATGGCTCATTTAGCCGGCTAAACTTCGCATCTCGTGCCTTGCCTCGCGCTAAAACTGGCTCCGGCGCGGCCGCGAACGAAACGGGAACAGACCCTAACCCGATTTAGCCAAGGGTTGCGTCTACCTGAGCGAATGGTTTGTTCTATCGCCCAGGAGATGCGCCCATGTCTGCTTCCCCCGTATTGCTTACCCGTCCTCTGCTGTCCGGTTTTGCCGCAGGCGTATTGATCAGCCTTGGTGCGTGTAGCGCCGCCAACCCAGAAGCACCGACCACAGAAGCTGGTAGCCCGCAACTGAGCGATCAGGCCCACGGCCGTGAACGCGCCGAGTTGCATGAACAACTGGCCGCTGCCCCTGCGCAACTGCAGCGCAAAACCCAGGTGGCGGGCAGGGCCGTGATGCCCAGCCTGGTCTATGCGCCGATGCCGATGTCTGTGCAGGCCGATGCCTTGCCGCCTGCTTACTTGGGGAAGAGCCGCGACGAGAATCGCGAGCAGTATCAGAAGCTGGCCGGCAACCCGGTGCATGCCGTGGCCGAGACGCCGTTGTCGACCTTTAGCATCGATGTGGACACCGGCAGCTACGCCAATGTGCGGCGTTTTCTCAATGGCGGACAACTGCCGCCGCAGGATGCGGTGCGCCTGGAGGAGCTGGTCAACTACTTCCCCTATGCCTATCCGCTGCCCAAGGGTGATGTGCCGTTTGGCGTGCACACCGAGCTGGCCGCCACGCCGTGGAACCCCGAAAGCCGCCTGCTGCGTATCGCCATTAAGGCTTCGGATCTGCGCGTAGACGAGCTGCCGCCGGCCAATCTGGTGTTTCTGGTGGATGTCTCCGGCTCGATGGAGCGTCGTGATGGCCTGCCCATGGTGCAAAGCACCTTGAAGCTGTTGGTCGAGCAGTTGCGCGTTCAGGACAAGGTGTCGCTGGTGGTGTATGCCGGCTCATCCAGCGTGGTGCTGCAGCCGACCTCCGGCAGCGAGAAAGCCAAGCTCCGCACGGCTATCGACCAGCTTACAGCGGGCGGATCAACAGCGGGCGAGTCGGGCATTCAACTGGCCTATCAGCAGGCGCAGCAGGGCTTTATCGACGGCGGCATCAATCGCATCCTGCTGGCCACGGATGGCGACTTCAACGTCGGCATCAGCGATTTTGAAACCCTCAAGCAGCTGGCCGCCGACAAGCGCAAGACCGGCGTCTCCCTGACCACTCTGGGCTTTGGCACCGACAACTACAACGAGCAGTTGATGGAGCAGCTGGCCGATGCCGGCGACGGCAACTACGCCTATATCGATAACCTGCGCGAGGCGCGCAAGGTGCTGGTCGATCAGCTCAGCTCAACCCTGGCGACTGTCGCCAGCGATGTGAAGATCCAGGTCGAGTTCAACCCGGCCGAGGTCAGCGAGTACCGCCTGCTGGGCTATGAAAATCGTGCGCTGAAACGTGAGGATTTCAGCAACGACAAGGTCGATGCCGGTGAAATCGGCGCAGGCCATACCGTGACCGCGCTCTATGAAGTGGTGCCGGTGGGCGGCAAGGGCTGGCTGGAGCCGCTGCGCTATCAGCAAGCGGCCAAGGCGAGCAACCCCGCAGGCGAGCTGGCCTGGCTGCGTATTCGCTACAAGGCGCCAGGGCAGGACGTCAGCAAACTGCTGGAACAGCCGATTCAGGCCGTCGATACGCGTGCTATCAGCCAGGCCAGCGAAGACCTGCGTTTTGCTGCTGCCGTGGCCGCCTTCGCCCAGCAGCTCAAGGGCGCTACCTACACCGGGCGCTTCAGCCTGGCCGACAGCGCCGAGCTGGCGCGCAGCGCCAAGGGCGATGACCGCTTCGGTTTGCGCGGCGAGTTTGTACAGCTGGTGGAACTGGCGCAGAGCCTGCAAACTGCGACGAACCGTTCAACTAGCGCACGAGTACAGCAGTGAATCGACCCCTCACGGATGACGACGCCGCCTTGTTACGGCGTTACCGCCGCGGTGATGCGGCGGCTTTCGCCGAGTTGTACCAGCGTCACCGACTTGGCCTGTTTCGCTTTCTGCTCGGGCTGTGTGGCGACCATGCCCTGGCCGAGGAGGTGTTTCAGGACACCTGGATGAGCCTGATCCGCAGCCAGAGCGAACAGCGCGATGCCGTGCTGTTCAAGACCTGGCTGTACCAGATCGGCCGCAACCGGTTGATCGACACTTGGCGCAAGCAGGGGCGGCACCAGGCGGGGCATGCCGAGTACGATGAACAACAGCATGCCCCGCACGACCCGCAGCCGGGGCCTGAGCAACAGCTCAGCCTGAGCCGCGATCAGCAGCGTTTAGAGGCCGCCCTGGCGGATTTACCGGCGGAGCAGCGCGAAGTGTTTCTGCTGCGCGCCCACGCTGATCTGGAATTGGCCGAGATTGCCGAGCTGACCCAGATACCCACAGAAACGGTGAAAAGCCGTTTGCGCTATGCCCTGCAGAAGTTACGTCGGCTGCTGGCTGACCCGGCCGCCGAGGAGTTGTCCGTATGAACCACGATCAACATAGGCTCGATGAGCAGGAACGGCAGATGCTGGAGCATTTCCGCCAGCACAGCGGCGGCGAGCCCAGCGCACAGCTGGATGCGCAGATTCTCGCAGCGGCCAGCGCAGCAGCGCGTAGCGCGGCCACAACCGAAGCCAAACCTGGCCTGAGCGCACGCCTGCACAGCTGGCTATTCGGCACTGGTGGTCGGCAACGCTGGTCGGTGGCATTGGCCGGGGTCGCCTGCCTGGGGATTGGCCTGAGCCTGACCTGGCGCACCTTCGAGCAGGCTCCGGATGCCTTCGATGCCGTGCCCAGCGGCTCCCCCATGGCACCGGCTGCGGCGCGGATGGCACCACAATCTGCGCCTATGCCCGCGCCCTTGGAGGAATCTGCTGCACTTGCCGATGAGCCGGAGCGTTCGCGTGCGGCGCCGCCAGCACCGCTGGCCCAGGGCAACAGTAGCGATGCCGCCAGGGCCGAGAAGAAGCTTTCAGCCGGTGCCTCTAATCAGCTGTTGCGTGAAGAGTCGGCAGCCGATGTGTTGCATGAGCAACCGCCACAAGCAGCCCGTACGCCTGCCGTATCAGCCTCCGGAAAAGCGGCAGAAGTTGCAGGCAGTCAGGCCGAACAGCCGTTGCGTAGCGAGTTGCAACGCTTGCTTGAACTACGCCGTAACGGCTGGACGGATGAAGCCGATGCCTTGCTGTTGCAACTGATGCGCGAGCACCCCGAGCTGGATATCGACGCGCAGTTGCAGCAACTGCAGCAACCTGAGTAAGGCTTTCTCTAGGCCATGTCCCAAAATCGCGCTGCATCTCGTGCAGCCATCACGCAGCACCAGGGTGAACGACCGTACACACGTAGGAGCCCCGCCTCGGGGCGAAGCGATTGCAGCCATTCAGTTACTTCGGCGTTGCCCATGGCATTCGCCGCGGGGCGCGGCCACAAAAGCATCGGCGCCGTGCAACAGGGTACTGGGACAGAGCCTTTCTCTAGGGTCTGTTGACGTTTCGTTCGCGGCCCTAGCGCTGTGCTGTTACCTGCCGTACGGATTGCACCCTTGCCAGGGTGGTGGGGTAGGGGCAGCATGGTGGCTTGTGTCACTGCCGTTATGTCTATTTATGTTGCCTATTCGACGCCTCGCACTGCTGCTTACACTGCTGTCACTGGTGGCCTGCGAGCAAAGCCCCAACCCTTCCGAAAAGCCCAAGGCTGAAACCGCCAAGGTGCAACCGGCTCAACACTCTGCTGATAGCAAAGTGGGCAAGGCTGAGCCGGCACTGATCGCGGATAAACCTGCACAGCCCGGTGCTAGCGACCCAAAAACTGCTACAGCGGCCCAAGCCAAGTCAAAACCTGCTGCTGTTGCACGCACGCCTGAACCCACTAAGCCGAAGGCACCGCTGGATCTGAGCCTGCACCCCAATGTGTTTGATCCGCTCCAGTCGCTGGAGCCGCTTAATGATCTACCTGCCACCCTGTTGCCACCTCTGTTCGGCGAGAAGGTCGCAGCTGAAAGCCCTTTCCAACTCAATGGCAAGCTGATTACCAACGAGCATGGTGATGACTACTGGCAATCGGTCGAGGGCGCACAGTTGCAGTTTGAGTTCAGGCAGTAGCGGAGGTTTCTGCAGCCTGCAGTCAGATGCGACCTGAGCCTTTGCGCAAGCGCCAGCTGTTAGGTCAGTCAGTTGATTCAGGTCGGGTGGCAGGTGTTTTTCGCTTGTGCGTCATCTGTTGCGCAGCTGGCGGCGCTTAAGGTTGCTCGCCAGATCACGGATTGATTAGTCGCCATAACCTTGCCCAGTCCTGCGCCCAGCAGCAGTGGTGGTCATAATCCGCCAGCACCTTTACCTGGGCGCGATGGCCTGGTGGATAGCCTGCAACGAAGGCTTCGACCAAATGGGGCGGTATTACCCGGTCCTGCTCACCCAGTAGATGGGTCTGCTCCATGCCTGCCAGGTGCTGACGCAGTTGCGCCGGGTTGAGTGAGTTCTGCAGGGGTGTGATCCGATGATGACGGGTCCAGGCGGCGTGATCGAGATTACCGGCGACCGTGATCACGCGTTGCACATCGTTGCGCCGTGCTGCCAGAAGCAGAGCCAGAGCACCGCCACCGGAATAGCCAACCAGCACCAGACGTTGCGCGCCTGCTCGGCTTTTCAACTGACTGGCAGCTTGGTCGAGGCTGTGCACCACCGCTTCGGCGAAGCGTGCGTCAGTCCAGTAGCGCTTATGGCAGGGGGCTCGCTCGTTATCCAGATACTGGCAGGGGCGGCCCAGGTAAGCGGCTGTGCCGCTGGGCTGCGCCAGAGCCAAGCGCAGGGCAAGCGGGTTGAGGGGTGTCGGGTCCGATGAAGGCTGGCGAGCGTTGCGCCAGGCGAAGCCGTCGCCTTCCAGGTAGATCGTCAAGACCTCGCTCGTAGCCCGCGGCGCATAGGCTTGCAGTCGGAATATTCCGGCCTGTAGCTGCAGCGCCTGCCAAGATTGCCCTTGCGCCAGATCGGCTGCTTGTTGGCGGCGTTGGTCGGGGCTGGGGAAGGAGGTGCAGGCCGCTAGAAGTGCCGCACCGAGCAGTGCTGGGAGATAGCTCAAGCGCATGGATGGATAAGCCCCCCATCCGAATAGGCACACCGCACAACTTCAGGAAAACCGCAGAGCAGCTGGGCTTTAGCGTGTAGAGCGGGGCGTTGTTCCATTTCGTTTATCAGTGCTAGGGTCTGTTGACGTTTCGTTCGCGGCCGCGCCGGAGCCAGTTTTAGCGCGAGGCAAGGCACGAGATGCGAGGTTTAGCTGGCTAAATGAGCCATCGAGAAACGCAGCATCGCGCTAAAACGGGCCCGGCCCTTCGGGTGGGGCCGCCTAGGTTGCGCGCAAAATCTCGCCATGCGGTGTTGGAGGACTTGGCAAGGGAACAACCATTCCCTGCGTCCTCCGCCTAGCCTGGTGAGATTTTTCGCGGCAACGCGGCTCACGACGAAACGTCAACAGACCCTAGTGGAGCCGTTCAGTATGCCTGTCCGATAAACACAAAGGCCACGATCTATATCGCGGCCTTTGCTCTGCGGCAGAGTATTTAGAACGCCCAGCGTGCTTTAAGTGACGCACCCTGGTTGGTGAAATCACTGCGCACTTCAGCGTCGTAGCGCAGGCTGACTTCGGTCCCGCCGGCCAGGGTGTGAGTCAGCCCCAGGCCTGTGCGTGCCAGCCAGGGTTCCATGTCCATGCCCGATGTCTTGAAGGCTGCCCCCGGTGCGCCAGCGTAGCTGGAGGTAATCGCGCTGTCCTCGTCTATCACGTCATAGCCGGCACCAATGTTGGCACTGAGTACGGTGGCTTCGCTCAGCGCGTAGTTGAGCTTGCCGTCGATACTGAGCAGCAGTTCCTCGCTGTCGTTGCTGTCGACGTCCAGATTAAGTGCACCTGCGCCCTTCTCGCGATAGGCGTCAGTACCGATCCAGGTGTAGTCGGCGCGGGCCGATGGCACGAAGGTCAACTGCTCGGACAGGCGCATGTTGTGCCCGATACCAATGCCAGCATGAATGTTATAGCCATCGTAATCTGCTGTGGCGGTGGCATCGGCAAACGGCATATGGCGCTTGCCTTCGCTGCGGTTCTGCCCAGCATCGAGTTGGAAGTTCAGCTCGGTGTCGACGCCCAGGGCATAGCTGCCGTAGCCAATCAGTTGGAAGGTGTCGATTTGCGCACTTTGTGGGGCAACCCGCGAGTCGTTGTCCAGGTCGGTCTGCGCATACGCGAAAGCCAGGCCGAGGCGGGTATTCTCGGACATGGCCGTGTCGGCGCCGATAACCAGTCCCTGGGTATCGGCGTCGTAGCCGGAGATACCGTTGCGCGGGTCTTGCTCGGCCCAGGAGCCGAAGGTCTTGATCCACAGGTTTCCTTCTGCAACGGCGTCACCTGAGGAGAGGCCACTGTTGTTGTCCTGATGCGCCTGAACCACCCGGTTGATGCCAGCCAGGGTACTGCTGGTGGCATTGCTGGTGTTGCCTGCGACGGTGGGTAGCGTAGAGGTGACAGCGTCGGAGACCTCCTGCTCGCTGGTCAGGCCGACGAAGTTGGACGCCAATTCGCCCGTCGGATCTGCACTTAGCGCATTGTCGAGCACTTGGGCTGCGCCTTGTGCCGGGCTGTTGCCGGTGCTGATAACGCTGTCGAGCACGCTGGCGGCCTTGGTCAGCGTCAAGTCGACGGTATTGCCGTCCTTGATTGCGCCAAAGTTGAACAGCTGGGAGTTATCGCTGACAGCGAAGGTGCCGTCACTGATCAAGTTGTTGGCGCTGAGTACGTCGTTGAGCGTGCTGGCACTGAACTGGTAATCCGGATTGCTTACGTCCACCTCAAGCTTGGCATTGCTGGCCAGGGTGGCGGTGCCGTCGACCACCAGCTTGCCGTAGGTGCTGTCATCGCTCACGCCTATGCGCAAGGCGCCGCTGCTGGCCTGGGTGTAATCGCCATAAATAGTGCCGGTGACGCCAGCCGCCAGGCTAAGGGTTCCCGCGTTGCTAAAGCCGGTGAAGGCAAAGATGCCGTCGTCCATCGTGCTGGACGTGCTGAGGCCCGCGCCCATCCTGAGTGTGGCACCGTTCTCGATTACAAAGCGGTCGACGCTGATGGCATTTTCATTGCTGAAAACTGCGCCAGACTTGAGGGTGAAGAGACTGTTGCCTGCATCAACGTCGCCCACCAGGCGTGCGCTGTTGCCTGTGATGTTGATTGCGGAGATACCACTGAAACTCAGGTCGCTGATTGCGTAGTGCACTGCGGAAATGGTGCCACTGTTATTGATCACACCGATAGTGCTGTCATAGACCTGAATGCCCGCCAGGGTGCCATTGATGGTGCCGCTGTTGCTGACTGAGTCGATGGTCGTGCCAGTATCAATACCAATGCCGACACCATCATTACCGATGCCGCTGATGGTGCCGCTGTTGACGATGGTGCTGATGCCCACATCTCCGGTCGCCAGGATACCGGTGCCTCCGGTGATGGTGCCGGCATTGCTGAGGCTATCGAGCGTCACCGTTTGCATCAGCCCATCCAGAGTAATGCCGACGAAGGAACCTTCGATGGTGGCGCCTGCCAGGTTGCTGATACTGCTGCCGCTGGCTTGTAGATAAATACCCGATCCGTCCAGGTAATAGGTGCCGTCGGTATTACGGATTTCCCCAGCATTGCTGATGCTGCCGAAACCGTTGTCGCTAAAAACGGCTGACTCATTGGCTGTAATGATGCTGCCGGATTCAGTCACTGTCAGGCTGTCATTGCCGTATAGGTAGCAACTGTAGGATTCGTCGCTGCTGATGGCGTTATTGCCTGCCCCGCAAATACCTGGGGTAGCCTGGGCTGTTCCTGCTGCCGTCAGGGCAAGTGCTACGCTGGTGAGCAGGCGGGTGCAGCCTCCGCGCTTACCACGCGCGCTGGTGTATTCATCGACCACAACGAAGGTATTGCGGGCGTTGCTCCATACGACACGAAATGCTTGATTCATGATTTCCCCTGAGTGGCCAGGCAAGAGCCAGGCGAGCAATGCGAGCTGTGCGGCAGGGGTGTTCTTCGCGGTGCTCCCTGCGTGCGACTGTCTCATCCAGTATATAGCGGCATTGTGCAGGTATTGTTATCGCATAAGTATTATCTGCGGCCTGGCATCAGCATAGACCAGCAGTCAGCAGCAGACGCTGGGCTCAGTCGATAAACAGATCCGCAATCAGCGCACCACCCGCTGGATCAAAGCGATAGTGCTCGAACTCGCTGACACCCTGCTCGCGCAGAATGTCTTCGTCGATCAGTAATCGGCCCGTGATGCTACGGCCGCTGCTGTTGAGAATGGCGTGGGCGGCATCGGCCATGATGGCAGGGGTGCGGGCGCGCTTGAAGGCGTCGCGGCTGCCCAGCTCGAACTCGATGGCGGCGGTGGCAATCATGGTTTTCGGCCACAGTGAGTTGACGCTGATGCCGTACTTCTTGAACTCCTCGCTCATACCCAGCGTGAGCATGCTCATGCCGTATTTGGTCACGGTGTAGGGACCATGTTGGGCAAACCACTTGCTGTCCATATTCAGCGGTGGCGACAGGTTAAGGATATGCCCGCTGGCACTCTGTTTCCCCGCGGCGGAGCCGCTTTCTTTCAAATAGGGCAGGGCGGCCTGGCTGCAGACCATCACCGCACGGGTGTTGATCTGGAACATCAGGTCGAAGCGCTTGGGCTCCAGCTTTTCCACACCGACAAGTTTGATGGCGCCGGCGTTGTTGATCAGCGCGTCGATACCGCCGAAATGCTCAGCGGCCTGGGCCATGGCCGCTTTTACCGCGTTCTCGTCACGCACATCGACCTGCAGGGCCAGGGCTTTGCCGCCGGCTTGCTCGACCTCGGCAGCCACCGAGTGGATAGTGCCGGGCAGTTTGGCGTGGGGCTCGGCGCTTTTCGCCGCAATTACGATATTGGCGCCGTCGCGTGCGGCGCGCAGGGCGATTTCACGGCCGATGCCACGGCTGGCGCCGGTGATAAACAGGGTTTTGCCTTGCAGTGACATAGGGCTTCTCCACTTTTATTTTTATGTAGGGTGGATCGGGGTGCGTAGCTGACGTTTTTTCATCCACCTGGATGGCGCAGTGGTGGATGGGTGAAGCGTCATCCACCCTACGGGCAGGCGTCTACGGCTTCGATTTCCACCAAAAGCTGGCGGTTCTTCACCTGATCACCACGGCTGACGCCAATGCGGCGCACCACGCCGTCGATGCTGGCCTTGAGCGGGTGTTCCATCTTCATCGCTTCCAGCACCAGCAGCAGCTGGCCCTTGCTGACCGTGGCGCCTTCCTCGACCAGCACTTCGACAATCGCACCGTCCATCGGCGCCTTGACACTGCCCGAGCCTGCACCGGTGGCGCTGCTGACTGGCAAATGAGTGATATCGGTCAGCTGCAGGTTGCCGCTATGGCCGTACAGCCAGAGATTGTCGCCGGCCAGGTGATAGGCCAGGCGCTGGCGAATACCGTCCAGCTCCAGGGTAGCCCAGCGGCCGTCGCTGGCCAGCAGGTTGAGGCTGACCTGCTGCTCGCCAATCGTGGCCAGCAGGCTGGGTTGTGGGCCGTCGGCCTGCACGTGCAGCTCCACGGCGAAGGTCTGCTCGCCCTGCTTGAGCAGAAACCGCCAGGGCGCGCTGCCGGCATTGCGCCAGCCGGACAGGCCCGGTTGATGCGCGCGGGCATTGGCCGATTGCTGGAACAGCAGGGCGGCTGCGGCTGCCAGTTCGCAGGCCCTGGGTGGCTGCGGGCTTAGGCTTGGGTCGCTGGCGAAATGCTCGGCGATAAATGCGGTGGTGGCGTTACCGGCGGCAAACTCGGGGTGGCTGAGCAGGTTGGCGAGAAAGCGCTGGTTGCCGTTGACGCCCAGCAGCACGCAATCCTCCACCGCGCGCACCAGCTTGCGCCGCGCTTCTTCGCGGGTTGCTCCGTAAGCGATGACCTTGGCCAGCATCGGGTCGTAGAACGGCGTAATGGCCTGGCCCTCGACCAGGCCGTGGTCGATGCGAATGCCGTCGCGCAGTGCCGGCTCCCAGCGCAGGGCGGTGCCGGTCTGCGGGAGGAAGTTCTGCGTGGCGTCCTCAGCGTACAGGCGCACTTCCATGGCGTGGCCGGTCAGACGAATCTCGTCCTGCTTGAGCGGTAGCGGCTGGCCTTCGGCTACGCGAATCTGCCAGGCGACTAGGTCTTGCCCGGTGATCAGTTCGGTAACCGGGTGCTCGACCTGCAGGCGAGTGTTCATTTCCAGAAAGAAGAATTCACCGCTCTGATCGAGGAGAAACTCCACGGTGCCGGCGCCGACGTAGTTCACTGACGCTGCCGCTTTCACCGCCGCCTCGCCCATGGCCTGGCGCAGTTCGGGCGTCATCACCGGGCAGGGCGCTTCCTCGACCACCTTCTGGTGGCGACGCTGCACCGAGCAGTCGCGCTCGCCGAGATAAACGATGCTGCCGTGCTGGTCGCCGAATACCTGGATTTCCACATGGCGCGGCTGGATCACCGCACGTTCGAGAATCAGCTCGCCGCTGCCAAAGGCGTTCTGCGCCTCGGAACGGGCGGTGCGGATCTGCGCCAGCAGTTCGCCAGATTCATGCACCAGACGCATGCCACGGCCACCGCCACCAGCACTGGCCTTGATCATCAATGGGTAACCGATGCGCTCAGCTTCGCGGCTCAGGGTTTCATCGTCCTGGGCTGCGCCCTCAAAACCGGGAATGCACGGCACGCCGGCTTCGAGCATGGCGATCTTCGACAGGCGCTTGCTGCCCATCAGGTGGATGGCTTCTACGGTCGGGCCGATAAACACGATGCCGGCGGCCTCACAGGCGCGGGCGAAGTCGGCGTTTTCCGAGAGAAAGCCGTAGCCAGGGTGGATCGCGTCAGCCCCGGTTTTCTGCGCCGCATCGATGATATTGGCGATCAGCAGATAGGACTGGTTGACCTGAGCCGGGCCGATGCACACGGCTTCATCGGCTTGCTGCACATGACGTGCGTCGGCATCGGCCTCCGAGTACACGGCCACGGTGCGGTAGCCGAGGTCCTGGGCGGTGCGCATCACCCGGCAGGCGATTTCCCCGCGGTTGGCGATCAGAATCTTGTTAAAGGCGGGCATCTGGGTGCTCCTGCTGGGCTACGGACTTGGCTCGTGTAGGGTGGATGGCCACCCCGTGGATCACGCTTTATCGATCCACCGTGCGGTGTTTCGGTGGATGTAAAAAGCGACATCCACCCTACGTTCTACTGCGCCCATTTCGGCGCACGTTTTTGCATAAAGGCCATGGTGCCCTCGACGCCTTCGGCGCCGGTTACTGCCGCGGCAAACTGTTCGGCGGCGCGGTCCAGCAGTGGGCCGAGTGCTTCGTGTTCTGCGGCCAGCAGCAGGGTCTTGGTCTGGGCATTGGCTTGCGGCGCGCATTGGCGCACCTGGCCAATTACCTGGTGCAAACGGGCGTCGACGGCTTCGCTATCGGCTTCGCTGAAATGCACCAGGCCCAGGCGTTCGGCCTCGCTGCCATTGAAGCGGGCGGCGGTAAGGGCCAGACGACGGGTCTGGGTCAGACCGATGCGCCGCACCACAAAGGGCGCTATCTGCGCCGGTAGAATCCCCAGGGTGGTTTCCGGCAGGCCGAACTTGGCGTCCTGCTGGCAGATGGCGATATCCGACACGCAGGCCAGGCCGAAACCGCCACCCAGCACGGCGCCTTCGAGCACGGCGATCAGCACCTGTGGCGCGCTCTGCGCTTCTTCCAGCAGGCTGCCGAAGGCGCGGTTAAGGCTGCGGTAGGCATCGCCACCGGCCGCACGAGCACCGGCCATATCCTTGATATCGCCACCGGCACAGAAGTGCCCACCGGCACCGCGCAGCACAATGGCGCGCACGCTTGGGTCATTGCGCAGGCTTTCCAGGACTGCGCGCAGTTCCTTGACCATGGCCAGGCTCATGGCGTTGCGGCTGTCCGGGCGATTGAGGGTGATATGCAGCACGCCCGCGTCGAGGTTAAGCAGCAGGGTTTCGCAGTTCGGTAGGTCAGCCATGGCAGGCTCCTTGATGTATTCGCAAGGGGAAGGTGGCCGTAGGGTGGATCGCGCTTTATCGACCCACCGAGCAGCGGTTTGGTGGATGTAAAAAGCGACATCCACCCTAGGGTCTGTTCCCGTTTCGGCGCGGCCGCGAACGAAACGGGAACAGACCCTACGGTTCAGCCCTTCTTTTTCCCCGGCAGAATGCCCATCAGCTTGCAGATAATGCCCAGCATGATTTCGTCGGCACCGCCGCCGATGCTGACCAGGCGCACATCGCGGTAGGCGCGCGAGACCGGGTTGTCCCATATAAAGCCCATGCCACCCCAGTACTGCAGGCAGCTGTCGGTGACTTCACGGCCGAGGCGTCCGGCCTTGAGCTTGGCCATGGAGGCCAGGTTGGTGACGTCACGGCCGCGCACGTACTGCTCGGTGGCCTGATAGACCAGGGCGCGCAGGCACTCGATCTCGGTCTGCAGCTCGGCCATGCGGAAGTGGATGACCTGGTTGTCGATCAGGGGACTGCCGAAGGTATGCCGCTGCTTGCAGTAGTCGATGGTGCTGTTGATGCAGTGCTCCAGGCCCTTGATCATATTGGCCGCGCCGAACAGGCGTTCTTCCTGGAACTGCAGCATCTGCATCATAAAACCCGCGCCTTCGTGGCCGATGCGGTAGCGCTGCGGCACACGCACGTTGTCGAAGAACACCTGGGCGGTCTCCGAGCTGCGCATGCCGAGCTTGTCCAGGTGCGGGCTGAGGGTAATGCCCGGCGTGTTCATCGGCACCATGATCAGCGATTTGTTTTTGTGCGGCTTGTCGTCCGAGGTATTGGCCAGCAGGCAGATAAAGTCAGCCGAGGGCGAGTTGGTGATCCACATCTTGCTGCCGTTGATCACATAGTCGCTGCCATCTTTCTTGGCCGTGGTTTTCAGCCCGGCGACATCGGAGCCGGCGCCGACTTCGGAGACGCCGATACAACCGACCATCTCGCCGCTAATCGCCGGCTTGAGGAACTCCTCGCGCAGCTCATCGGAGCCAAAGCGCGCCAGGGCCGGGGTGCACATATCGGTCTGCACGCCGATGGACATCGGTATGCCGCCGCAGATGATGGTGCCAAACTCTTCAGCTGCGACGATCGAGTAGCTGTAGTCCAGGCCCATGCCGCCGAATTTCTCCGGTTTGGAGATGCCCAGCAGGCCGAGGTCGCCAGCTTTCTTGAAGATTTCGTGGATCGGAAAGCGGCCGTCCTTTTCCCACTGCTCGACGTGGGGGTTGATGTCCTTGTCGACAAAGTTACGGACCGTGCGGCGCAGCTCTTCGTGTTCTTGGGTGAAGATCATTGTTGTTCTCCGTAGGGTGCGCCGTGCGCACCGGATCTTGTATTGAGGTCAGAATCTCGCCACGCCGAAGCTGCTCTTCTTCAGTGAACGCAGGTTGGCCTCTGCACAGATATCCAGCAGGTAGCCGAGCAGCTTGCGCGTATCGCGTGGGTCGATCAGGCCGTCGTCCCACAGGCTGGCGGTGCCGTAGAGCGCGGTGGATTGGCTGTCTAGTTTTTGCGCAGTGACCTGCTCGAGCATGTCGAGCATCTTCGGATCGGCTTCCTTGCCTTCCTTAGCGTGCTTGTCCTCGGTGACGATGCGCAGCACCTTGCCGGCCTGGGCGCCGCCCATTACGGCGGTCTTGCTGTTGGGCCAGGCGAAGATAAAGCGCGGGTCGAGGCCGCGACCGCACATGGCGTAGTTGCCGGCACCGTAGGAACCGCCAACGACTATGGTCAGTTTCGGCACCGTGGCGTTGGCCACCGCCTGGATCATCTTCGAGCCGTGCTTGATCACGCCGAGCTGCTCCGACTCGGTGCCGACCATAAAGCCGGTGGTGTTGTGGAAGAACAGAATCGGCGTGTTGCTCTGCTCGCACAGCTGGATAAATTGCGCCGCCTTGGCCGCGCCTTGCGGGGTGATCGGGCCGTTGTTGCCGATAAAGCCGCAGGGCTGGCCTTCGATCTGCAAATGGCCGCAGACCGTCTGGTTGTCGAACTCGTTCTTGAAGTCGAGAAACGCCGAGCCGTCGGCGATGCGGGCGATAATTTCGCGCACGTCGTAGGGCTTCTTGGCATCGGCCGGCACCAGGCCGAGCAGTTCGTCGACCGGATACAGCGGCTCGCTGTAGGTCTTAACCGGACGTGCCGGCAGTTGGGCATTCCACGGCAGCATGGCGAGAATTTCGCGGGCGATGCGCACGCCATCGGCATCGTTTTCCGCCAGGTATTCGGCGGTACCGGCGACCTGGGCGTGCATTTCCGCGCCGCCCAGTTGCTCATCGGTGGCGATTTCGCCGGTGGCGGCTTTTAGCAGCGGCGGGCCGGCGAGGAACATCTTGGCTTTGCCGCGCACCACCACCACGTAATCCGACAGCCCTGGCTGGTAAGCGCCGCCGGCGGTGCTGGAACCGTGTACCACGGTGATCTGCGGCAAGCCCATGGCGGACATACGCGCCTGGTTGGCAAAGCCGCGGGCGCCTTCGACGAAGATATCCGCGGCGTAGTTGAGGTTGGCGCCGCCGCTTTCGGTCAGCGCCACCACCGGCAGTTTGTTCTCGAAGGCAATCTGCTGCAGGCGCAGGGTCTTCTTCAGACCGGTGGGGGAGATGGTGCCGCCCTTGATCGCGCTGTTGCTGGCGGTAACCAGGCAGCGCACCCCGGCGATATAGCCGATGCCGGAAATGATTCCGCCGCCGGCCTGGGTGCCGTCCTTGTCGTCGTGCAGCTTGTAGCCGGCCAGCGACGACAGTTCGAGAAACGGCGCGCCGGGGTCGAGTAGCAGGTTCAGGCGTTCGCGCGGCAGCAACTGGCCGCGTTTTTCAAATTTGGCTTTGGCCTCGGCTGCCTTGTTCAGGCAGTTCTGTTCGATCTGGCGAAAGCTGTCGACGGCGGCCAGCATGGCTTCGCGGTTCTTGGCGAAGTCCTCGCCATGCACATCGATCTCGGATTGGATAACCGGCATGGCGTTACTCCTCACCCTTGAGTACGTCAGGCACGTAGGCCCGGTGGAAGCCGTTATAGGTCTCGCTGTTTTTCGCCTTGCCCAGGGTCCAGGCGCGGGTGCCCTGGCTCGCTGCACCGTCGATGCGGATGGTGTTGCCGCTGATGAAATTGGCGCCTGGCGTGAGCAGGAAGACGATGGCGGCGGCCACTTCCGATTCGCTGCCGATGCGTTGCAGCGGCACGTGATCCTTGAGCGAGCGGATCATGTTTTTCATCGATTCGGGGTAGGTGTCCATGCCGCTGGAGGCGATCCAGCCCGGCGCTACGGCGTTGACCCGCACCCCGGCATGGCCCCATTCATAGGCGGCAGTCTTGGTGAAGTTCTCCATACCGGCCCGCGCCGCGCCCGAATGGCCCATGCCCGGCATGCCGCCCCACATGTCGGCGAGCATATTGACGATGCTGCCGCCGTGTTTGCTCATGCTCTGCAGGAACACTTCCTTGGCGATCAGAAAACCGCCGACCAGGTTGGTGCGCACCACGGTTTCGAAGCCTTTCTGGTTGATGCCGATCAGCGGCGCGGGGAACTGGCCGCCAGCGTTGTTGACCAGGTGATGGATCTTCCCGCGCTCGGCGACCACAGTTTTGACCATGGCCTTGACGGCTTCTTCATCACGGATATCGCAAACCTGAAAACTGGCGCTGCCGCCGTCTTCGATGATTTCGCCGCAGGTGGCTTCGAGTTTTTCCAGCTTGCGCCCCACCAGCACCACGTGGGCACCCAGGTGCGCCAGTTCATGGGCGGTGCAACGGCCAATACCGCTGCCGCCACCGGTGACCATAATCGTCTGGCCGCTGAACAGGCCGGGTTTAAACACTGAGTCGTAGGTCATTTTTATTGTTGTCCTAAGTGGTTCCGGTGCGCACGGCACACCCTACATCGCCCCGTAGGGTGCGCCGTGCGCACCATTCAAGGTTTCCGCCAGTGCCTTGGGCACCGGTATCGGGAATTCCAGCAACTGTTGGGCGAAGGCCTTGCCTTGCGGGTCGATGCGCAGGGAGGCAACGCCGCCGCCACCCAGGGCGTTCTCCAGCAAAAAATTCAGGCTATGGCTGCCCGGCAGATACCAGCGGCTGACCTTGCCGGTTTGTGCATCGAGCGTGTGCTGCATCCATTCGGCCACGGCACCCTCACTCAGCGCAGCGGCGATCCAGGCCAAGTACTCGGGCTTTCTGGCCATTACACCGATATTGCTGTGGTTGCCCTTGTCGCCAGAGCGCGCTACGGCCAGCTTGATCAGCGGTACGCATGCGTCGGCCTGGCCGCTTGGCAGTGGGGCGGCACTATCGGCAGCGATATGCGCGCTATCCAGCACCGCGATCTGCGGCAGCGCGACAGCTGTGCGTTCGCCGTCAATTTCTACCTGCAACTGACAGGCAGACTTGTCAGCGAGAAAGCTAAATAGACGAATAACCGGGTAAACCGTAGGGCGACCACCGACGATACCGGTCAGGCCCGGCGCCATGCCGGTGGCTGCCTGGGCTATCTCGCGGGAGAACAGGATCAGCGCTTCTTTTTTGGCGTGACGCACGGCGATCTTGATCACGATCTCGCGAGTATCTGCGCGCTGACCACGGGGGCCGTAGGTGGCCTCGGAGCCGAGCAGTTCGATGCTGACTTCCTTGTAAGGCCCCCAGCCACGCTCGGCGAACATTTCCTCGGTCTTGTTGATAATCGCCTGGCTGACCCGCTGGGCTTTTTTCACCGCATCGATGCCAGCCATCAGGCAACTGGCGGTGCAGCGGAAACCATCCGGGTAGGTGGCGCTGACCTTGTACTGATCGGTTGGCGGCAGGCCGCGTGCGCCTTTCAGCTCAACGCGGTTTTCGCCGACCTGGTTGAGTTGCACCTGGGTGAAATCGCAGAGCACATCGGGCAGGTAATAGGCCCGCGGATCGCCGATTTCATAGAGCATCTGCTCGCCCACAGTAAAAAGCGTGACCAAGCCGCCGGAACCCTCCGGCTTGGCCACGACAAAACTGCCATCGGCCGCCACTTCCACCACAGGGAAGCCGATATGTTCGTAGTCCGGCACGCTTTCCCA
Source organism: Pseudomonas cuatrocienegasensis (assembly GCF_900110925.1). Taxonomy (GTDB): domain Bacteria; phylum Pseudomonadota; class Gammaproteobacteria; order Pseudomonadales; family Pseudomonadaceae; genus Aquipseudomonas; species Aquipseudomonas cuatrocienegasensis. The sequence continues at coordinate 236,174 of NZ_FOFP01000001.1, forward strand.
ATCGGTGAAGTTGCCGCCGGTGCACTGCGCGCCGCACTCGATGATATGCCCGGCTAATGCAGCTTGAGCGAGCTGATCGTAGTCGCTCCAGCTCCAGCCAAATTCATGCACCAGGGCGGCGCTGACCACGGCGCTGTCCACCACGCGGCCAGTGATCACGATATCGGCGCCGAGCTTGAGTGCTTCGACTATGCCCGGTGCACCCAGGTAGGCGTTGACCGACACGCAGAAAGGCGGCAAAGGCGCGCCGCTGAACATCTCCACGGTGCCGGCCTTGGTCAGTTCACCGAGTTTGGGTAGCAGGTTGTCGCCGTGCAGCACGGCAATCTTCAGATTGACCCCGGCCTGCTCACAGGCGGCTGCCAGTGCGGCGGCGCAGGCGTTGGGGTTGACCCCGCCGGCGTTGCTGATCACACGGATGTTCTTGGCGGCGATATCAGCCAGCAGCGGCGCCAGGGTTTCCACGAAGTCAGTGGCGTAGCCGGCGTCGGGCTTCTTCATCCGTGCGCCAGCCATGATCGACATGGTTACTTCGGCCAGGTAGTCGAATACCAGGTAATCCAGTTTGGTGCCCTGTACCAACTGGGCGGCGGCGGTGCTGGTATCGCCCCAGAAGGCGGAAGCGCAGCCGATGCGTACGGTTTTGGTCATTGTTGTCTGTCCGCTACACCTGAATAGTGAGCTGAACATACCAAGCAAGCGCTTGGTTGAAAAGACCTGGATAAGCTGTTTTGTGCTGATTTATGCCAAGCGCTTGCTTGGGCAGCCCGCGCAGAATAGATTTCACCAATTACGACAAGTACTTGGGGGCATCTGCTGAGGTCCGGTGGCAGGTAGGGCATGCGCTGTCCCCCAAGCTTTCTAGCGCTGGAGATGAAGTGCGTGGATGATCAACAAGCTCAGGCGGTGATGCAGGAACTGGTGGCCAGGGGGCAGATCACTGACCCTGACAGCGCACGTGGCAAGCTGCTGCAAACCGCCGCGCATCTGTTTCGTAGCAAGGGCTATGAGCGCACCACCGTACGCGACCTGGCCGGCGCCGTGGGCATTCAGTCCGGCAGCATCTTTCATCACTTCAAGAGTAAGGACGAGATCCTGCGCTCGGTGATGGAGGAGACCATTCGTTACAACACCGCGCTGATGCAGGCTTCGTTGGCCGAGGCGAGCGATCTGCGCGGCCGGGTGCTGGCGCTGATCCGCTGCGAGCTGCAGTCGATCATGGGCGGCACGGGTGAGGCCATGGCGGTGCTGGTGTATGAGTGGCGTTCACTGACACCAGCCAGCCAGGCGGTCATCCTCGAGTTGCGCGATATCTACGAAGGGTTGTGGCTGGGCGTCTTGGAGGAGGCTCGCGCTGCCGGTTTCGTCAAGAGTGATCCTTTTATCCTGCGGCGTTTTCTTACGGGGGCATTGAGCTGGACCAATACCTGGTTCCGCCCCGAGGGGCCTATGGGCTTGGATCAGTTGGCCGAAGAGGCGCTGTTGTTGGTGTTCAAGGAGCCCGCGCTCGGTCTTTAACCCACTGCCAGGCGTGTGCGCGTCAGTGAGGATGGGTCAGCGCGAATCCTGAAAAGTCCTCTGTTCGGTCAGATTTTCCTCAGGTACTGTGGCGCACATACCAATAGAGATGTTGTGTCGTATGCCACCTTTGTTGCCATTAATCGCCTGCCTGCTGGGTGCCTGCGCCGTACTGCTGAGTGTGACTGCCTCCGCCCAGGAGCGGGTCGTGCATGTCGGCGCGGTCCATTTCCCGCCCTACGTGATGAAGACCGAGGACGCACAGCCTCGCGCGCTGTTGCCACAACTGGTCGATGCACTTAACCGAGTCCAGACTGATTTTCGCTTTGTGACGGTACCCACGTCCCTGGCGCGGCGCTTTCGCGACTTTGAAACGGGGCGGATTGATCTGGCGCTATTTGAGAACCCGGCCTGGGGTTGGCAGTCGATGGACTATCGTGACATCGACATGGGACTTGAGGATGCCGAAGTGTTTGTGGCGCGCCAGGAGGCGACGCGTACGCAGACTTATTTTGCTGACTTGGCGGGCAAGCGTCTTGCCCTTTATAACGGTTACCACTACGGCTTCGCCAACTTCAATGCCGATCCCAGCTACCTGGCTCGACATTTCAATGTGGTGCTGACCTATTCCCATGACAGTAACTTGCTGATGCTCCTGCATGGGCGCGCCGATATCGCCTTGGTGACGCGTTCCTATATCGACGACTTTCTCGCGCGCTACCCTGAGTACGAGGCGCAGCTACTGATCTCTGAGCGAATAGACCAGCGCTACCAGCATCATGCCTTGCTGCGTCCCGAAGCGCCTATTAGCGCGGAGCGGTTCGCTGAATTGATGGAGCAACTGCGAGTGGGTGGGCAGTTGCAGGCGATTTTCGGTCGCCAGCATATTAGCGTCAGGCCCGCCGTTTCGCCTTAGCGCTCGCGGGCTTCCTGAGCGTCCTTGGCTTCCATCTCGGCTTTGCGTTCGCGAACCCGCTTGAGCTGTTCGGCGTCGAGATCCAGGGGTTTGGCCGTGCGCAAGACGATCAGCAGACCGCCGATTAGCGAGCCGATGACGAGAATAATCAATAACCAGGCATACCAGGGCATGGCGGCGCCCCTTATCCAGAGAGTGGACGTTCACCATACCGCGCCTGTTCACGTCTTGTCAGTGTTTGCGGACCGACGCGCTACCGTCATGCCACGCGCAGCGGGTAACTCAAGAGCAGCAGGTGCAATAGATTGACCGCGCCATGCAACGCGATGGCCAGGCTGATGCGGCCACTGAAGTGAAAGATCAACCCATAGCCCAGCCCGGCGAGCCCGGCGACTACGGCGAATAACGGACTGAAAGGCGCATGCACGGCGGCGAACAATAGCGTTGTCAGGCCTATCCCGGGCCAGGCACCGAGCCAGCCGACCAGACGGCTCTGCAACAGACCACGAAACAGCAGTTCTTCGGCCAGCACGGCCACGCCCAGGTTGACTGCCAACCACAGCCACAACTGTTCAGGCCACTTCGGTTGCCAACCGACCACGCCCAGCATCACTGCCAGCAGCGGCACACCCAGCAAGGTCAGTGCGGCTGTCAGCCAGACGTTGGCTGAAAGCGCCTTACGCGGCGGGTGTTGCCCTAGCCACCAGACCAGCAGCGTGACACCCACCAGCAGCTTGTCCCAAGACAGACGCAGCGCATAAGGCGGCGCATCGACGCTCAGTTGCCGTGCAGGCCACAGCGGGGTGGCGTTAAAGCCGGGTAGGGCGTGCGCGGCCAGGGCGATGCAGGCCAGCAGGCTCAAGAGCGTCCATAAGGCATTGGGCAAATACCTGTCGGCATACAGCAGCAACACGCACAGCGCGGCGCCAGCGGCCAGCCCAGGCAGTTGAATAAAGCCCAGGGCAAAACCCGTGGCCAGACAAAGGGCAGGCAGTAGCAGGCGCAAGTGCAATGGCATAGCCATCCTTATTCGTCGAAAACTTGAGGTTTGTGGTGTTGCCGTGGTTTGCACGGTCATTGCGGGAGAGGCTTGGCCCACCGGCCGACTATTAAACGGCAACCATGGCCTGCAGTGCATTACCCAGGGTTGTTGTCGTTTCGCCGCAACGCGCCAAATGACGAATTGGTGGAGGCGCCTGTGATGCCTGTCACATGCTGGCAACTTGACGCTGGTTGAATGACGGCTTCCCAACGCACATGGGGGTTGTCCATGACCACTGCCAGCGCTCTAGCGCGCTTGCTCAAGCCGGTTGCGCCGTTGTCTGCGCTCATGAGCATTGCCGATGTAGCAGACCGCTTGCTGACGCCTGAACACAAGGCCTTTCTCTCGTTGCCAATTGTCGACGACGCCGGCAAACCGCTGGGGCTGGTGAGCCGCAGTACGCTGCAAGATATCTTTATGCAGCGCTTTGGCCGCGACCTGCGCGGTCGCCATCCGGTGGAGGAGGTGATGAACCCAGCGCCCTTGGTGGTCAGCCTGGAGACCAACCTGGAAGAGGCGGCCAAACAGATTACCGCGCAGCTGCAGTACCCGATCACCGAGGACTTTATCCTGGTCGACGCCGAGGGCCTGTACCGCGGCCTGGGCACCGTGCTGGACCTGCTCAAGGCCATGGAAGCGCGCATTGCCCAGCGCAATCAGGTGCTGCGCAAGGCCCTGGTGGACTTGAAGGAGTCGCAGACTCAACTGGTGCAGTCGGAGAAGATGGCCTCTCTCGGGCAGATGGTCGCCGGTGTCGCCCATGAGCTGAACACCCCGCTGGGCTATGTGACGAACAACGTGCAGTTGCTGCGTGAACTCAGTGCGCCGCTGTTCGAGCTGGCCGATGCGCAAGCCGCCCTGGGCGACTGCCTGAGCGACCCCGGGTGTGATGAAGCGCGCCTGGCCGAGGCCCTGGAAACGGCCGCCGAGGCCCGCGCCAAGGCGGCCCCGGAACTGCTGGTTGAGGACTTTACCCAGTTATTCAGCGACACCCTTTATGGCCTGGAGCAGATTGCCGAACTGGTGGTCGGGCTCAAGGATTTCGCCCGCCTGGACCGCGCCATGAGCGAAGAGGTCGACCTCAACGAGTGTATTCGCAGTGCCCTGGTAATCGCCCGCAACGGCATCAAGGACAAGGCGGAAACCATTCTGCAACTTGGCGACTTGCCGCGTATGCCCTGTGCGCCGTCGCAGATCAACCAGGTGCTGCTCAACCTGCTCAATAACGCTGCCCAGGCCATCGAGGGCTTCGGCCAGATCGTGGTGAAAACCTGGGCCGATGAGAGTGCCGTATTCATTTCCGTGCGTGATACCGGGCGAGGTATGACCGCCGAGGTGCTGGCGCGGATTTTCGATCCGTTTTTCACCACCAAACCCGTAGGCGAGGGCACTGGCTTGGGGCTTTCGATCAGCTACAAAATCATTCAGGACCACGGCGGGCAGATTCGCGCAGTGTCCGAGCCTGGGCGCGGTACGCGCTTTCTGATCCGCCTGCCGCGCCCACAGGCGCTGCCACTACAACGGAGTGCCTGATATGAGCGAGCCCATTCGTATTTTGTTCGTCGACGATGAAGAGCGCATTTTGCGCAGCCTGGCCCTGCAGTTTCGCCGCGATTATCAAGTGCTGACCGAAAGCGATCCGCGGCGGGCCTTGCAGCGCCTGAAAAGCGAGCCGGTGCATATCATCGTCAGCGACCAGCGCATGCCGCAGATGAGTGGCGCCGAGCTGCTCGCCCAGGCGCAGCAGATCGCTCCCGATACCTTGCGGATTCTGCTGACCGGCTACAGCGATCTGGATGCTGCCGTGGAGGCGCTCAACAGTGGCGGTATCTTCCGCTACCTGACCAAGCCCTGGGACCAGCAGGAAATGGCTTTTACCCTGCGCCAGGCGGCGCAGATCGCCGCGCGCCAGTTGCAGGTGACGAGCGCACCAGTGGTGCTCTCGCAGGACGCGCTTAGCGTGCTGTTGCTGGATGAAGAGGCGCCGACCTTCGACGTGGTGTCCGGGTTCTGTGCGGCTCACGGTCATCGCTTGCTGCGCGCGCAATCCCTGAACGAGGCGGTGGCGCTGCTCAACAGCCAGCCGGTCGATCTAGTGGTCAGTGACCTGCAGGTGGCTGGCGAGGATGTCTCGCCCTTGCTAAAAAGCCTTGCCCAGGCCCACCCGCGTTTGTTGAGCCTGGTGGTTACACCGTTCAGCGACACGCAGTCGCTGCTCAAGTTGATCAACGAGGCGCAGATTTTCCGCTATCTGCCTAAACCGATCCGCCGTGGCCTGTTTGAAAAGGGTCTGCAGGCGGCTGTCGAGCAGGCGCAGTTATGGCGTGCGCAACCGGCGCAGGTGGTCACCCGTCTGGCCCAGCCGCCCCGCGACGAGCATGACCGCGAGAAGGTTGGCAGCCTGATGGGCATGTTGGGGCGTCTGCGCGAGCGCCTGACGGCGTAGGGCGGTGCCGCCATGGAGCATCCTGAATAATCTGCTGCGGCTGTGGGAGGGGCTTTAGCCGCGACTGAACGCATCGCGGCGAAAGCGCCGCGCCGCCCCTCCCACAGAGCCTGCTAACCCCCTAGCGGCGCACCTGCTTGAGGGTTTCGGCGATCAGGAACGCCAGTTCCAGGGACTGGTCGGCATTCATCCGTGGGTCGCAGTGGGTGTGGTAGCGGTCCGACAGCCCGGCTTCGGTGATTGGTCGCGCACCGCCGATGCATTCGGTGACGTTCTGCCCGGTCATCTCGATATGGATACCGCCGGCGTAGCTGCCCTCGGCCTGGTGCACGGCGAAGAACTGCTTCACCTCAGCGAGAATCTGCGCAAAGTCGCGGGTCTTGTAGCCGCTTGAGGCCTTGATGGTGTTGCCGTGCATCGGGTCACTGCTCCACAGCACCTGGCGGCCTTCGCGTTGCACGGTACGAATCAGGCGCGGCAGGCCGGCTTCGACCTTGTCCGCGCCCATGCGCACGATCAGGTTGAGACGACCGGGGTCGTTGTCCGGGTTGAGGATGTCGATCAGGCGGATCAGGTCCTCATCGGTCATGCTCGGCCCTACCTTGACCCCGATCGGGTTGCCGACGCCGCGCAAAAACTCGACATGGGCGCCGTCGACCTGGCGGGTGCGGTCGCCGATCCACAGCATGTGCGCCGAGCAGGCATAGTCGCCGCCGGTGAGGCTGTCGCGGCGCACGAAGGCCTCTTCATAGTTCAGCAGCAGCGCTTCGTGGGCGGTGAAGAAGCTGGTCTCGCGTACCTGAGCCGCGCCGTCCATGCCACAGGCGCGCATAAACGTCAGGGTTTCGTCGATGCGGTCGGCCAGTTGGTTGTACTTCTCGCCCAGGGCTGAGTGCTCGATGAACTCCAGGTTCCATTTATGCACCTGATGCAGGTCGGCAAAACCGCCCTGGGCAAAGGCACGCAGCAGGTTGAGGCTGGCGGTGGACTGATGGTACGCCTGCAGCAGCCGCTCCGGGTCTGGCACGCGGCTGGCGGCGTCGAAGCCGATGCCGTTGACGATGTCGCCACGGTAGGCCGGCAGGGTCACGCCATCGATGGTTTCATCGTTGGCCGAGCGCGGCTTGGCGAACTGCCCGGCCATGCGTCCGACTTTTACCACCGGGCAGCCGGCGGCAAAGGTCATGACAATGGCCATCTGCAGCAGCACCTTGAAGGTGTCGCGGATCTTCGCTGCACTGAACTCGGCGAAACTTTCGGCGCAATCGCCGCCCTGCAAAAGAAACGCGCGCCCCTGAGTCACTTCGGCAAACTGGCGACGCAGCTCGCGGGCTTCGCCGGCAAATACCAGCGGCGGATAACCGGCCAGGGTCTGCTCGACGCGTGCCAGCTGGGCGGCATCAGGGTAGTGCGGCTGCTGGATGATGGGCTTGCTTCTCCAGCTTGCAGGGCTCCAGGGTTGCGACATGTCGGCTCTCTATCGGGGCAGCAGGTGATCGGTGGGGCATGGTAACCGATCACTGCCGGGCTTCAAGCCGATGGCGCTGATAGACCGGATGTATAGCTGCCCTGCTGAGGTAATTAGCGCGTGACCCGAAGCCGGCGCTTGCCTGACAATTGATCTTTCCCGGCATGAGGCTGGGGTGAATATTGTGGGAGAACAGTGCAATGCCAGGGTTGCCGCCAGTGGAAGATATGGCCGATGAAGTGGTGCTTGCCGAAGTTCGCGATGCCTTCGGCGTGATCCGCGTGGTGGAAATCGGTGATTACCGCTTCCTTGAGTTCGGTGACTCCATTGAGCAGAGCTGCGTGTTCACCGCTGACCCGAGTTGGCTGGAGTACGACTACACCCGCGCCATGCTGCTCGGCGCGCTGTGCCATGAAGCGCCCGAAACGGCGCTGTTTCTCGGTCTAGGGGCTGGCAACCTGACCCAGGCCTGCCTGCGCTTTCTCGACCTGGACGATGTCGAGACCATCGAATTGCGCGCTGATGTGCCGCGTCTGGCCATGGAGTTTTTGGGGCTGGACGATGATCCGCGCCTGACCATCCGCATTGGCGATGCTCAAGAATTGCTGGAAAGCGCGGAAAAAACCGACTTACTGTTCGTCGACCTGTACACCGACCATGGCCCGGCGACTGGGCATCTGGCCTGGCGGTTTCTGGAAAACTGCCAGAAGCAGCTCAACCCCGGTGGCTGGCTGGTGATCAACCAATGGGCCGGCAATGACGGCAAACCGCTGGGCGCGCCGCTGTTGCGCGGGCTGTATCACCGGCACTACTGGGAATGCCCGGTCAAGGAAGGCAACGTGGTGCTGCTGGTGCCGGCTGATCTGGAGCAAACGCTCGATATGGACGGCCTGCGCGCCCGCGCCGAGGCCCTGGCTCCGCGCCTGGGCTACTCCCTGCTGCCGCTAATCAACGCGCTGCGCCCGGCCACCTAGCTGTGCGTGCTTAACTGCCTTTGAAGTCGCCTGGGCGCCGTTCGAGCATGGCGCGCACACCTTCGCGGGCATCGTCGCTGCCCATCAGGCGCACGACCGTTTCGTGCAGCTGCGCCGCCGCCGCTGCTTCGCCCTGGGTCACCGCCAGGCGGGCAGAGGCCAGGGTCGCCGCCACACCGAGCGGTGCCTGGGCGGCAATCCGCTCGGCCAGGAACAGCGCGCGGGGCATCAGATCTTCACTGGCCAGCACTTCCTGCACCAGGTTGAGCCTATAGGCTTCATGGGCATCGAACTCATCGCCGGTGAGCAGCCAGCGCATGGCATTGCCCCAGCCAGCCGCCTGGTGCATGCGTAGCGTGGCGCCGCCGAATGGGAAGATCCCCCGCTGCACTTCCATCTGCGCAAAGCGCGTGTTGCTGGCGCAGAGGTTGATATCCGAAGCCAGCATCAATTCGATGCCGATGGTGTAGCAGTAGCCTTTAGCAGCGACTATTACCGGTTTGCTGACCCGTGGTCCGCCGAATACGCCCCATGGGTCGCAGCCACCCTCGGGGATTTGCCAGCCGGCGGCGAACTGCGCGGCGACATTGGCCAGATCGAGCCCTGCGGTGAAATGCTCGCCATGGGCGAACACCAAGGCCACGCGGGCCTGGGAGTCGCGCTCGAATTCGCCGTAAGCGCGGCACAGGTCATCGAGCAGGGCCAGGTCGAACGCGTTGCGCTTGGCTGTGCGGTCCAGGCCGATCAGCATGATGGCGCCTCGTTTTTCACGGCTGACGCGGCCCTGGATGGTCTGAGTCATTGCAGGAGTCCTTCGGCGAGTTGAGCAGTTGCACGGGTATAGACCATCCGGCGAATCAGGCCAAGACTGTAGAGCATTTTTTGCCGGACGCGTGCTGTGCTGGGGGCGGTGCGCGTTTCAATATGCAAAAAACCAGCACAGCTGTCAGGTTTTCCGGTATAGTGCGCGCCGGTCAATTCATGGCCACGTTCAGGTTGCACAACTCGCCCGGAGGTTGACTTCGGCAGTCAGTTCGCTTTGCGAACTACCCTTGACGATTCATTTATCACACGTTTTCGCAAATCCCCGCCTACAGGGCTGCCAGGGTGACTTTCGGGTCGTACACGGCATGCGCAGCTTTGGAACATGGGTCTTTGCGGATGCACTAGAGGCAGACCCATGACCCAGGAAATTGGCGGCTTCGCCGCACTCAATCTCAACCCCAATGTTCTCGCTGCTGTCATCGCCACTGGCTATGAAGAGCCTTCGGCTATTCAGGTACAAGCGATTCCAGTGATCCTCGCCGGCCACGATATGATCGGCCAGGCGCAGACCGGTACCGGCAAAACTGCAGCTTTCGCCCTGCCAATTCTCAGCCGCATCGACCCGGCCAAGCGCCAGCCGCAAGCGCTGATCCTCGCGCCGACCCGTGAGCTGGCCCTGCAGGTTGCCACCGCCTTTGAAACCTACGCCAAGCAAATGCCGGGCGTGAATGTCATCGCCGTTTACGGTGGCGCACCGATGGGCCCGCAGCTCAAAGCCATCCGCAATGGCGCACAGATCGTCGTGGCCACGCCGGGCCGCCTGGTAGACCACCTGCGTCGCGATGAGAAAGTGCTGTCGACCATCCAGCACCTGGTGCTCGACGAAGCGGACGAAATGCTCAAGCTGGGCTTTATGGACGACCTCGAAGTGATCTTCAAGGCCATGCCGGAAAGCCGCCAGACGGTGCTGTTCTCCGCCACGCTGCCGCACTCGATCCGCGCCATTGCAGAAAAACACCTGCGTGACCCCAAGCACGTCAAGATCGAAACCAAGACCCAGACCGTGACTGCCATCGAGCAGGCGCACCTGATGGTCCACGCCGACCAGAAGCACGCTGCTGTTCTGCGCCTGCTGGAAGTCGAAGAGTTCGACGCACTGATCGGTTTCGTACGCACCAAACAAGCCACCCTGGACCTGGCCGCCGCGCTGGAAGCCAAGGGTTACAAGGCTGCCGCGCTGAACGGTGATATTGCGCAGAACCAGCGTGAGCGCGTCATCGAGTCCCTGAAAGACGGTCGCCTGGATATCGTCATCGCCACCGACGTCGCTGCCCGTGGTCTCGACGTGCCGCGTATCACCCACGTGATGAACGTGGACATGCCCTACGATCCGGAATCCTACGTGCACCGTATCGGTCGTACCGGCCGTGCGGGCCGTACCGGCCGTGCACTGCTGCTGGTGACGCCGCGTGAGCGCCGCATGCTGCAGGTGATCGAGCGTGTGACCGGGCAGAAGGTCGGTGAGGTCAAGCTGCCGAATGCCCAGCAAGTGCTGGACGCACGCATCAAGAAACTGACCAACAGCCTGGCACCGCTGGTAGCGGACGCCGAAGCCAGCCATGGTGAGCTGCTGGATCGTCTGACCGCCGATATCGGCTGCAGCCCGCGTGCCCTGGCCGCAGCCCTGCTGCGCAAGGCCACCAATGGCCAGGCCCTGACCCTGGCTGACGTCGAGCGCGATCAGCCGCTGGTGCCGAGCAGCACTGGCACCCGTGAACGTAGCGAGCGCAGCGACCGGGGCGAACGTCCTGAGCGTGATGGCAGCCGTGAGCGTCGTGCACCGGTACCGCTGGCCGAAGGCCGTGCCCGTTGCCGTACCGCGCTGGGTGCGCGGGACGGTATCGCCGCGAAGAACCTGCTCGGTGCCATCCTCAACGAGGGCGGCCTGGTCCGCGAAGCCATCGGTCGCATCCAGGTGCGCGAGAGCTTCAGCCTGGTCGAGCTGCCGGAAGAAGGCCTAGAGCGTCTGCTGACCAAGCTGAAAGATACCCGCGTAGGTGGCAAGCCCCTGAAGCTGCGTCGTTATCGCGAAGATTGATGCTTCGCTGAATCAAAGGAGCCCCGCCAAGTGCGGGGCTTTTTTTATGCCTGTTGTTTGGCGAGCACCAGACTCAGGCGAAGCTGTAGATGTCCATGCCCAGTGCGCCATAGGTGAAGCCGCCATGCTCCACCTGAAAGGCGCCGCCGGCACCGCGGGCGAAGAACAGCGGTAGCAGGTGCTCGTCGCTGGGGTGGTTGCGCTGAGCAAAGGGCGCTTGCTGCCGATAGTCGTGAAGGCGCGATTCATCATCGCTGGCCAGGGCATCGACAATCCAGTCGCGAAACGCCTTGGCCCAGGGCTGGATGCTGTGTGGGCCTGCCTGCCAGTCGAGCTCGCCGAGGTTGTGGGTGATGCTGCCAGAGCCGATCAGCAGCACGCCTTGCCCGCGCAGGGCTGCCAGGGCGCGGCCAATGCGGGTTTGCAGGGCAGGGCCGTGGCGGCTGGGCAGGGAAATCTGCACCACCGGTATATCGGCCTGGGGATAGAGCAGAGACAGTGGCACCCAGGTGCCGTGGTCAAAGGGGCGTTCGCTGTCGGCCTGTGCTTCCAGTCCCGCCGCAGCGAGCAGGGCGATGACTGTTCGCGCCAATACTGGGTCGCCTGGCGCGGGATATTCGACGCTGTACAGCGCAGGAGGGAAGCCTCTGAAGTCATGCCAGGTTTGTGGCCGGGCGCCGCTGCTGACGCGCAGTGCCTGGCTTTCCCAGTGGGCGGAGACAATCACGATGGCTGTGGGCCGCGGCATACGACTGGCCAGTTGCACGAGAGCTGGGCCGCTGGCGCCAGGTTCAAGGGCCAGCATGGGCGAACCATGGGAAATGAAAAGGCTGGGTAGCATGGGAGGCTCCTGATCGATGGGCCATCTTTGATCAGGGGTCGCAGGGGATCAAACAGGGAAATTCGAGCGCAGTAATCGACTTTCTCGATCAGTCGATCGTACAGGCAAAAGAAAGGCGACCCGCAGGTCGCCTTGTCCAGGTGGTGCTGAGTATCAGCCGCGCTGACGCAGCGCTTCGATACGGTCTTCCAGTGGCGGGTGGGTCAGCAGCAGCCCAGCCAGGCCGTTTTTCAGGCCGCCATTGATGCCGAAGGCCGTCAGGCTGGAAGGCATCTCAACGGGAACCCCTTGCTCGGCGCGCAGGCGTTGCAGGGCGGCGATCATCGCGCCTGTACCCGCCAGGCGGGCACCGGCTTCGTCGGCCTTGAACTCACGTTTACGCGAGAACCACATGACAATGATGCTGGCCAGAATACCAAGGACCAGTTCGGCGAAGATGGTTGCCACGAAATAGCCGATACCCGGGCCGTCTTCGTTTTTGAGGATGACCTTGTCGACGAAGTTGCCGAAGATCCGCGCGAAGAACATCACGAAGGTGTTCACCACGCCCTGGATCAGTGCCAGGGTGACCATGTCGCCATTGGCCACGTGACCAATCTCGTGGGCCAGTACTGCACGCACTTCGTCGGGCGAGAAGCGCTCCAGCAGCCCTTGACTGACGGCGACCAGGGCGTCGTTCTTGTTCCAGCCGGTGGCGAAGGCGTTCGACTCATAGGCCGGAAAGATGCCAACTTCCGGCATCTTGATACCGGCTTCGCGCGACAGCTCCTCGACAGTCTGCAGCAGCCACTGTTCATGGCGGGTGCGCGGCTGGGTGATGATTTCGGTCTTGGTGCTCATCTTCGCCATCCACTTGGACAGGAACAGCGAGATAAGCGAGCCGGCAAAACCGAATACGGCACAGAAAACCAACAGGCTTCCGTAGTTCTGGCCGGTAAAACGATCCACCCCCAACAACTTGAGGGTGATACTGGCGATGATCAACACCGCCATGTTGGTAGCCAGGAACAGCAAAATGCGCATCATGGTGTGAAACGACTCCTCAAAGGGATAGATGTGTTCAATATGCCGGCTATATAAGGGCGGGCACCCCGGCGCTTCAACCTAGGGACTATTTCAAACTATGTCGCTGCCCATCTGCGTGGGCTGCAGGTGGGATATTTGTGCCGTGCCAATGCCAGCGGGCACTCAGTCATCGACGTCATCGGCCTGTTGTTTGGTTGCGGCCGGCTTGGGTTCGCTCAGGTTGCTTGCGAACAGTAGGCGGGTAAGGCGGGCGATACGTTCACTGTGGTGCTGCGCCAGGGCGTCACGCAGTTGAAAGGCCAGCGTGCCCTGTACGCGACGTACGCTCGGTGGCAGTGCCTCGCCGTCGGTTAGCGCATGAAGTGTGCTGCGGCTCAAGCGCAGAAAGCCTTTTTCGCTGAGCACGGCCTGGTCGAGGGCGTCGTAGGCGATGGTGCTTTCGAAACGCAGGTAGCCTTCTTCGGCCAGCCACAGCAGAGTGCCGAGGCAGGCTTGGTGGCGTTTGCTCGGTAGGCCGAACTCGTCCGGCTCTTCGCGGCCGATCAGGTCTTCGACATACAGGTCGATACGTCGCGGAAAGGCCTGGTACAGCGCCAGCAGGCCCGCCGCGGCGTCCTTGTAGAAGTCGTCGATATGCAGGTCCATCAGAGGCGCGCCACCAGCGCGGTGGGCAGCAGTGGCAGCAGGCGGCCAAGGATCGCCCAGGGCCAGCCCGGTACGTAGGCCAGTGCGCGTTTACGGTCGATATGCCGGGCAATCAGGCGTGCGCCTCGCTCGACGGGAATCAGGAAGGGCCGGCTGCGCAGGCTGGCATTGAGTGGGGTGTCGATATATCCCGGCAGAATCAGGCTGGTCGCCAGGGTTGTGTGGTGCAGTTCGGCACGCAGCGCTTCCATGTAGCGGATCAGCCCTGCCTTGCTTGCCGAGTAGGCGGCGTTGCGCGGCAGGCCGCGCTGTCCAGCGACCGAGGCGATGGCGACCAGGTGGCCGTGGCCTTGCTCGCGAAACAGCGCGCAGGCCGCGTCCAGGCAGGCGATGGTGCCGAGCAGGTTGGTTTCCAGGGTCAGTTTGTCGCGCTCGAACTGGCCTTCGCTGCCGCTGCGTCCACCCTGGGCGATGCCGGCGTTGGCGATGATGCCGTCGAGCCCGCCGAGGGCGTGCGCGGCCAGGCCGACCACGTCTTTGCAGGCTGCGTAGTCGGTAACATCCAGTGGCAGAACAACAGCCTGACGGCCGTGGCGCTCACGCAGGCTATGGGCCAGGTTGTGCAGCGCGTCTTCGCGCCGCGCCGCCAGGGCCAGGTCGAAACCCTGGGCGGCGAGGGCGTGGGCCAGGGCTTCGCCAATGCCGGAGCTGGCGCCGGTGAGCAGGTAGCGAGGGGCCGCAGGCATGGCGTGCTCCGTTTATTGTCGGTAGGTTTTCAGAAAGTTGCCGATGCGCCCGATGGCCATCTCCAGCTCATCCACGCGCGGCAGGGTGACCACGCGGAAGTGATCCGGCCACGGCCAGTTGAAGGCAGTGCCCTGGACGATCAGCAGTTTTTCCGAGAGCAGCAGATCGAGGACGAATTTCTCGTCGTTATGGATCGGGCAAACCTTGGGGTCGATCTTCGGGAAGGCATAGAGCGCACCCATCGGCTTGACGCAGCTGACGCCCGGGATGTCGTTGAGCAGCTCCCAGGTGCGGTTGCGCTGCTCCAGCAGGCGGCCTTGCGGCAGCACCAGGTCATTGATGCTCTGGTAGCCGCCCAGGGCGGTCTGGATCGCATGCTGGCTCGGCACGTTGGCGCACAGGCGCATGTTGGCGAGGATGTCGATGCCTTCGATATAGCTCTGTGCGCGGTGCTTGGGGCCGGAAATTGCCACCCAGCCTGAACGGAAACCCGCCACGCGGTAGCTCTTGGACAGGCCGTTGAAGGTCAGGCAGAGCACGTCCGGGGCCAGGGAGGCGGTGCAGATGTGCTGGGCTTCGTCGTAGAGAATCTTGTCGTAGATTTCGTCGGAGAACACCACCAGGTTGTGCTGGCGGGCGAGCTCGACGATGTCCTGCAACACCTCGCGCGAGTACACCGCGCCGGTTGGGTTGTTCGGGTTGATCAGCACCAGGGCTTTGGTGTTGGGGGTGATCTTGGCGCGCATGTCGGCGATATCAGGGAACCAGCCGGCCTGCTCGTCACACAGGTAGTGCACCGGCTTGCCACCGGACAGCGCCACGGCCGCAGTCCACAGCGGGTAGTCGGGCGCCGGGATGAGCACTTCGTCACCATTGTTGAGCAGCGCCTGCATGGCCATGACGATCAGTTCGGACACGCCGTTGCCCAGGTAGATATCCTCAATGCCGATGCCTTCGACCTGCTTTTGCTGGTAGTACTGCATCACCGCTTTACGGGCGCTGAACAGACCTTTGGAGTCGCTGTAGCCTTGGGCCGTAGGCAGGTTGCGAATAACGTCCTGGAGAATTTCCTCGGGGGCCTCGAAACCAAACGGCGCCGGGTTGCCGATATTCAGCTTGAGGATGCGCTGGCCTTCCTCTTCGAGACGCTTGGCGTGCTTGAGCACCGGCCCACGGATGTCGTAGCAGACATTGGCGAGCTTGTTCGATTTGCTGAACTGCATGTGGGGTTCCCGAGAGGTGAGGCGCTGTTGAACAACCTTGTAAAAGACTCGATCGCTTGAGCCTTGGCAGGCTGTAACGCCGGTGACAGACTGGCGTCGAATGATACGTCGCAGCCTGATCTTGGCAAAGGTGCCTACCGGGCTTTTTTGCGGTGTGCCCACCAAGGTATGCGGCGTCAACAATCGCTTCGGCGATTTTTCACTTGAGGAGTATGTGTCGTGGATAAGCTCGAGAAACCTCTGGATGCCTGGCGCGAAGAGCTGTCGGACACTCAGTTTCATGTGTGTCGCCTGGGTGGCACCGAACGCGCTTTCACCGGCGAATACCATGACAGCAAGACCCCAGGCATTTACCACTGCGCCTGTTGCGGCGAGGCCTTGTTCGATTCGGATGCCAAGTTCGATTCCGGCAGCGGTTGGCCCAGCTACTTTCAGCCGCTGGGCAAGGATGTCATCACCAGCGTCGACGACTTCAGCCACGGCATGCACCGCATCGAGGTGAAATGCGGGCGCTGTGACGCGCACCTGGGCCACGTATTCCCTGACGGTCCGGCGCCGACTGGGCTGCGTTACTGCATAAACTCGGTATCGCTGAAGCTGGTGCCGCGCAGCTAGCTGTGTGTGGCAGGTTCGACCTATGGCTCGCCATCAGCGGGCCTTATTTTTCTGAATATAAATAGTGTGCAATTCAATTGCGCACTATTTTGGTTGCCTCATTTCTGTAGGGTTTCGCCATGACCGATAAATTGTTCGATATTCCGCTGACCACCATCAAAGGTGAGCAGACCACGCTCGCCGATTTCGCCGGCAAGGCCGTGCTGGTGGTCAATACCGCCAGCAAATGTGGGTTCACCCCGCAGTACAAGGGGCTGGAGAGTCTCTGGCAGCAATACAAGGATCGTGGTCTGGTTGTGCTGGGTTTCCCTTGCAATCAGTTCGGCAAGCAGGAGCCGGGCAATGAAGGGGCGATTTCCGAGTTCTGCGAGTTGAATTTCGGGGTCACCTTTCCACTGTTCAAGAAGGTCGATGTCAACGGCGCGGATGCTCATCCGCTGTTCGTGCAGGTCAAGAAGCGTGCCCCGGGTCTATTGGGGAGTCAGGGCATCAAATGGAACTTCACCAAGTTCCTGATCAGTGCCGACGGCAGCCAGGTCAAGCGTTTCGCCCCTACCACCAAGCCGCAAGACCTGACTGCCGAGATCGAAGCCCTGCTCAAATGAGTGATTTCGATGCATCCCTGCAGTTGGACAACCAGCTGTGTTTCAAGCTGTATGCCGCCTCGCGGACCGTCATTCGCGGTTATAAGCCGATGCTCGAAGCGCTTGGCCTGACCTACCCGCAGTACCTGGTGATGCTGGTGCTCTGGGAGTGGCAGGGCAGTCCGCCGGCGCAACCTACGGTCAAGGCCCTGGGCGCGCGGTTGCAGCTCGATTCAGGCACGCTGACCCCCTTGCTCAAGCGCCTGCAGCAACTTGGCCTATTGCGGCGTCAGCGCGGTGCTGTGGATGAGCGCGAGGTGCACCTGTACCTGAGTGAGGCGGGCCAGGCCTTGCAGACTCGGGTCGCGCCGCTCAAGCACGCGCTGCTGTGTCAGCATGGTGTCGATACGCAGGAGTTGGACCGTTTACGCTTGCAGCTGGGCGAGCTGCTGGATCGCCTGAACCCGGTCAATAATTAGAACCTCTGTGTTCAGTCATCAGTGGCAGGCAGCCATTGGTTCAGCAGGCTGGCCAATTCGTCGCGGCGAAAGGGTTTGGCCAGGTAATCGTTCATGCCTGCGGCGCGACAGCGCTCGCGTTCATCCGGCAGGGCATTGGCCGTTAGCGCGATGATCGGTAAATCCGCGTAGCGGACGTCCTGGCGGATGCGCCGACTGGCCTCGTAGCCGTCCATAACGGGCATATTGCAGTCCATCAGCACCAGGTCCACGGTCTCGCGGGTGAGCATATCGAGGGCCTCGGCGCCCTGGTTAGCCAGCAGGACATCGTGCCCGAGTTTGCCAAGCATCCCTTTGGCGACCAGTTGATTGACCGCATTGTCCTCGACCAGCAGCACACGGCGGCGCGTGCTGTTCTGGGTTGCCGCGGGGCTGCTGCTGGCCGCCGTAAGCGGTTGTGGCGTCAGCCGGCGTTGCAGCACTTGCAGCAGGGAGTGGCGCGACAGTGGGTGAGGCAGTTGCTCAAGCGGCGCCAACGCACGCGCCTCTGCAGCCGGCAGAAAGCTGCCGTAGCGGGTGACCAGCAGAATGGGTACCGGGTTGCTGCTGCGCAGGGTCGGGAGGCATTCCGGGCAGTCGCTGATCAATAGGTCGACGCTTAAGCCGGCCAGGCTGGCGTCGGTGTCCAGTCGTTGATACGCCAGACCCCAGGCTGGCAGTGTCTGTTCGAGTACCGCGGCCAGGCCGGAGCGACTGGACGTCAGTGCAACCACGCGACCCTTGAGGTGCGGCACGCTTGCTGGGCCGTCCTGGCTGTGCAGCGGCAGACTGGCTGTAAAGCAACTGCCGAAACCCTCCTGGCTGCTGACCTCCAGCTTCCCGCGCATTGCCTCGCATAACCGACGGGTCAAGGCCAGGCCCAGCCCTGTGCCGCCGAATTGCCGGGCGATGCCCGCACCGCCCTGGGCGAAGGGTTGGAAAATACGATTGATTGCCGCCTCGGCAATGCCGATACCCGTGTCGCGCACATGGATGGCTACGCCTTCGGCAGTGCGCTCGACCTGGACGTCGACCCGGCCGAAGCGGGTGAATTTCAAGGCATTGGACAACAGGTTGCTGACAATCTGGCGCACCCGCGTCGGGTCACCGGCCAACTGGACAGGCAATTGCGGGTCGATCAGGCAGGTCAGCTCTACGCCAGGAGAGGCGTTCTGCGAGAGCAGGCTGGCGGTGTCTTCGACCAGGTTGCCCAGGTTGAAGGGAATCTGTTCGAGCTCCAGTTGGCCGGCTTCGAACTTGGACAGGTCGAGAATATCGTTGAGCAGTTCGACCAGCACCGTGCCCGAGTCATGGGCGATCGACAGTTGCTGGCGCTGCTCGCTGTTCAGTGGGCCATCCAGGGACAGCGCGAGCATGCCGAGCAGGCCATTGAGCGGGGTACGGATTTCGTGGCTCATGTTGGCCAGAAAGGCCGAGCGCGCCTGGGCCATGTCCAGGGCCTGGCGGCGTGCGGCTTCCAGCTCGTGGTTCGATTCGATCAAGCGCTGGTTGGTGGCGCTGAGTTCGTTGGTACGCGCTGACACGATGTTTTCCAGCTCGCTCAGGTATTGGGTCAGGCGATCTTCTGCGCCACGGCGCTGCTCGATTTCTGTGCTGATGCTGTCCAGATGCTGATTGGTAACCTGTACCAGGATGCCGATTTCGTCGTGCTCATGGCCAGGCGGGCAGGGCAGGCGTGTGCGGTCGGGGCTGCTCAGGTCGCGCTCGCTGAGCGCGCGGATGACCTGGACCAGCGGTTTGGTCAGCATGAAATAGAACAGCACCAGCAGAATCAGCGACAACAGCAGGCTGCGGGCGAAGCCGGTGGCCAGGGTGAGCAGGGCGCGGTTGAGGAAGTGGCTGCCGAATGCGTAGGTGTCTACTTCCAGTTTGAGAAAACCCAAGGCTTCACCCGGGGCGTGGCTGATGGCGAGAGGTGTCGCAAAGTGCCGGCGCGAGCCGAACAGTGAATCGCTGAACACCCGGTAGCGGCTTTCCAGGGCCGGGCGGCTGACACTGGCCAGGGGCCGGTCGGCCGTATCGACGAGGGCTGCACTGATCACGGCCGGCGAGCGCAGCAGGCCCATGACCAGTTCCTGGGCCAGCTCGGCGTCGATGTTGTAGGTAATGCGGGCGGCGGGATTGTTGCTGATTTCCAGCAGGGCATGAATCTCGCGGTTGATGGAGGCGTCTTCGCTGGCATAATCAATGCCCACCTGAATCAGGCTGAGCGCGGTCCCCAGGATAAACGCCACCAGCACGGTCAACCCGGCCTGTTTGAATGAAAGGCGCTGTGTGAGCGATAGATCCATGGTTGAGGTTGTCTCGTATCCGTCCGTTGCCAAGCATAGCCCATCTGCCTCGTCACTCGGCAGCACGCGGCGGCGGCATTTTCTTCCAGCAAGGAGCCTGCCATGCAGTCCCCGTTAGATGCGTTTCTGGCTCGCGCCGATCAGCTGATGAGCCGGCTAGAACCCCTATTGCCTGTGGTCAGGACGCCCATCGACTGGGCGCAGTGCCTGGCCGCGCGTTGGCACCGTGAAGGTAGCAGCGGTTATCTGCAACCGTTGGCCGTAAGCCTGGACCTGAGCCTGAGCGATCTGATTGGCGTCGATACCCAGTGCGAGCAACTGGCGCGCAATACCCGCCAGTTTGTCCAGGGCCTACCGGCCAACCACGCCTTGCTGTGGGGCGCCCGTGGTACGGGAAAATCCTCGCTGGTGCGCGCTTTGCTGACCGAGCATGCGGCTAACGGCCTGCGCCTGATCGAGATCGAGCGCGATCATCTGGCCGATCTGCCACGGCTCGTGGAGCAACTTCAGCACCTGCCCCAGCGCTTCGTGCTGTTCTGTGATGACCTCTCGTTCGAGGCGGGCGAGGGTGATTACCGGGTGCTCAAGAGCGTGCTCGATGGCTCGCTGGAGCGGGCGCCGGACAACCTGTTGCTGTATGCCACGTCCAACCGCCGCCATCTGCTGCCCGAGCGAGAGAGTGACAATGCCAACTGGCAGCGCGTCGATGGCGAGTTGCACCCCAGCGAGGCGGTCGAGGACAAG
This sequence comes from Pseudomonas cuatrocienegasensis, assembly GCF_900110925.1. Taxonomy (GTDB): domain Bacteria; phylum Pseudomonadota; class Gammaproteobacteria; order Pseudomonadales; family Pseudomonadaceae; genus Aquipseudomonas; species Aquipseudomonas cuatrocienegasensis. Next base: position 256,635 of record NZ_FOFP01000001.1, read on the forward strand.
ATCGCGTTATCCGATCGTTTCGGGCTTTGGCTGTCGTTCTACCCCTTCACCCAAGAACATTTTCTGTCAGTGGTGCGGCACTGGCTTGAGGTGCACGCCAAGGCGGCAAACCTGACCTGGCAATGGGATGAGGCGCTGGAGAAGGCCGCTATTCGCTGGGCTCTAGGGCGCGGTAATCGTAATGGCCGCTGCGCCTACCAATTCGCCCGCCATTGGGTGGGCCTGGCCTTGCTGGAGCAACAGACATGATTGATTTACAGACAACCGGGCAGGGGCTGGACGGCCATGCCTTGCGCGCGGCGCAGCTAGAGGCCTTGTTGGCCGGTGAGCGGGACTTTATTGCCAACGCGGCGCAGTTTGCCGCCTTCTTGTTTCACGAACTGGATGACCTGAACTGGGCCGGCTTCTATCTGGCGCGTCATGACGAACTGGTGCTGGGGCCGTTTCAGGGCAAGGTTGCCTGTGTGCGGATTCCCTTTGGCCGGGGTGTCTGTGGCGCCGCTGCGGCCAGCCGGCAGACCCAGCGGGTCGAGGATGTGCACGCATTCGCCGGGCATATCGCCTGTGACAGCGCCTCGAACAGCGAGCTGGTGGTGCCGCTGGTCAAGGACGGCCGGCTGATTGGCGTGCTGGACCTGGACAGCCCGAGCGTGGGGCGCTTCAGTGAGGCTGATCAGGCCGGTGTCGAGCAATTGTGCCGAATTTTTCTGGCAGCCAGTGACTGCTAGGGGCTGTTGCCGTTTCTTTCGCGGCAATACGATTTGCGATCAAAACGGCAACAGGCTTAAGGCGCGCTACTCAGTCCGTTTTGGGCTTCATCCGGGCGAGCATTTTTTGTTCGCCCGTCACTACCTCTTCGACAATCGGCAGCGTGCGCATACGCGCATAGTGCGCAGCCAGGTTGGGCCAGCGTGCGGCATCGAGGGTTTCGCCGCCGTGTTCCATGTTGATCAGTTGGCAGGCGATTGCCAGGTCGGCCAGTGAAAGCTGGTCATCGACGAAGTAGGGCGCGGCGCTCAGCGTCCGTTCCAGATAATCGAAGTGCCGCGGCAGCTTGTCGTGCAGCGCAGCCTGCACGGCCGACTCGTTGCAGGGCTGACCCATGCTGGGCAACAGTGCGCGGTTGCGGAATACGGCGAAGGTACACAGAGGCGCCAGTTCGTAGTCCGCGTATTTTTCCAGCCAGCGGACCTGGGCGCGCTGGGTGGCTGTCTGGCCGAGCAGGTGAGGTGTTTCGGGATACTGTTCGTCGAGGTATTGGCAGATGACGCTGGAGTCGGCGAGGCTGGTGTCGCCATCCTTGAACGCGGGTATACGGCCCAGAGGGCTAATGTCTCGATACCAGTCTGGCTGATTGGTGGGCAGGATGAGTTCCAGGTTGTAGGCAAGATTTTTGTATGCCAGGCAGAGCCTGACTTTGCGCACGAAGGGTGACAGTGCAGCACCATATACGATCAGGCTCATGGCATATCTCGATTAGTCGTAGAGAGATTTTTTCTTCCAGTCGTCGTCGCTGTCGAGAGCCTTGAGGCCATCGATCAATTCACTGTTGTCTTCGGCAGCCGGCTTGCCCATGTCCACCACCATGGCGTTGGCACGCGCCAGCTGGGCTTCCAGCTTTTGCAGGGGTGCCTGGTAACGGGTCGGGTCCGGTTGTTTGCGCAGGTACTGCACGCCGCGCTCGAAGGCCAGACGGGCGGGGCCAGGCTGATTGCTCTGCACTGCCTGCATGCCGATATTGGTAAACAATTCGATATGCAGCATCACCAGCATGTGGCGGATCTCCAGGACCCACAGCTTGGCTTCATTGGTGCCCAGCACACCATCCTTGGCGCAGCGGGTAATGAGGTTGTGCAGGTTTTCCAGTTGAAAACGCACATCCTTGGCGCGCGCTTCGGCAATGATCTTCTGCGGCGGATTGCGCACCGGGATGGAATCGCCCAGAGCAATCTGCTGGCGCAGGTCATCAAGCTGGCGTTTGAGCGCTGCATTGCCCCGGTCGAGCAATAGCAGACGCTCGAGGAAGTGGACCTGCAGGTTGCTCAGCATAAGCTTCAATGCGGGCGTCATGAACTGGCCGGGCAAGCCCTCAGAGGCTTCGGCCAGGCGGCGTACGCGATCAGTCAGATCCGCCTTGAGGCGCGCCTTTTCCAACTTGTTGTTTTCGACCAGATTGTTGATGTAGGCAATCGTAATCAGGATGACGATGCCGCCGACAATCAGCAGGGTTATCACGAGCGGGGACATCCTTAACGACCTCTCGGGCACTGGTAGTGCGATCGAGTGTAGTGCCTTCGCGGCTTAGCTCATAGCACAGGACTTCGCTCGATGTGCTAAAGCATTGTGAAGTCGTTGATTTTAAAAATATTTTGCAGAGTGGTTGACGAGCCTTCAAAGGCTCCATAGAATGCGCGCCACTTCCAGCGCAATGCCTGAAACGGCAAAGTGAAGGAAGCCGGAAAGCAATAACGGATTCCGGGCAATGTCCCCTTCGTCTAGTGGCCTAGGACACCGCCCTTTCACGGCGGTAACAGGGGTTCGAGTCCCCTAGGGGACGCCATTTTGTATGCGGGAATAGCTCAGTTGGTAGAGCACGACCTTGCCAAGGTCGGGGTCGCGAGTTCGAGTCTCGTTTCCCGCTCCATTTTCGAAAGAAAATAACGAAAACGCCGCTCACTGAGCGGCGTTTTCGTTTCTGCGATTTATACAGCGCTTGCTAAAGCCCGCTGACACCTGTCTGGCGGGCTATTCGCGTATCGGTTGCGCGCTTAGTGCGCGTTACCGCTAGCGGGCATGGCCAGCAACTGCTTTTCCTGGTTCCAGTCGAACGGTTCGTCGTTTTCCAGTGCGTAGAAGCGGCGCTCCTCGAGGCTCTGGTACATCTCGATTTCTTCGTCGGGCATAAAATGCAGGCAATCGCCGCCGAAGAACCACAGCAGGTCCCGCGGGACCAGGTGGGCGATTTGCGGGTAGCGCTGGAAAATCTGGCTGATCAAATCCTGGCCCAGGTAGAGACTGCCTTCCTGGTCGTGGGGCAGGTCAGCGAGCAGTTCGTCGTAGCGTTCCAGGTACATGGCGTGGCTGTCATCGAGAATCTGTTCGGCTTCACCCAGGGCTACCAGAATCCCGCGCAGGTGGTTGAGCAGGGCGAGGTGGTGGTCGAGGTGCGCATTGGCCATGGGGCAAATCCTGTTAAGTAAAACGGGCGCAGGAGTATAGAGCTCCACGCGCCCGCTGTCCTGCATGGTCCGTCAGCGCACTTTGCCGGGTGTGGCGAGCAGTTCTTCCTTGGCGAAGTCGTCCACATCAATCACCACGCGCCGGGCGCGTTCGGCCAATTGCAGGCGCTGGCCCTCTTCTTCGCTGAGTATGCCCTGGGTGACGGCGCTGTCGATCAGGTTGTGCTCGGGCACTTCGCTGAGTTCGCCGGCTTTCAGCGCCTTGTGCAGCCTCTTGTGCAGCGGGGCGGCTGCCAGCAGTTGGTCGCGGGCGTGTTGCAGCGCGCCGACCGCGTCGTCAGCGCTTTGCGGGCGGTAGCAGCCTTCTAGCAGTTGCTCCAGCGCCGGATCGCCGGCATTACGCCCGATGATCGCCGCGACTTCGGCGTCCAGGCGATCATCCGGACCGTTGTGCCGGCGCCCGAAGGGAAAGACCACCACGCGCAGCAGGCCGCCCAGTATCCGGCTGGGGAAGTTCTCCAGCAGGCCATCGAGGGCGTCTTCGGCTTTGCCCAGGCTTTCTTCCAGGGCCCAGCGCAGCAGCACGCGGCTGTGCTCTGGGCTGCCGAGGTCGTGGTAGCGCTTGAGTGCGGCCGAGGCCAGGTAGAGATGGCTGAGTACATCGCCAAGGCGTGCTGACAGGCGCTCGCGGCGTTTCAGCTCGCCGCCGAGCAGCATCATGCTGGTGTCGGCAAGCAGGGCGAAGGCCGCCGCCAGACGGTTGAGCGCGCGAAAGTACGGGCGGCTCACGGCATCACCGGGTGCTGCGCCGAGCAGGCCGAAGCTCAGGCCCAGAACCAGGGTGCTGGCTGCATTGCCGACCGCGAAGCCGATGTGCTGCAGCAGCAGTTCGTCGAATTCCAGCAGCGCCTGGTCGCGGTCTTCGCGACCGGCCAGGGCCATTTCCTTGAGCACATAGGGATGGCAGCGAATGGCGCCCTGGCCAAAGATCATCAGGTTACGCGAGAGAATGTTCGCCCCCTCGACGGTGATGAAGATCGGCGCGCCCTGCCAGTTGCGACCCAGGTAGTTGTTGGGCCCCATGATGATGCCCTTGCCGCCGTGCACATCCATGGCGTGGCTGATGCACTCGCGGCCACGCTCGGTGAGGTGGTATTTGAGGATGGCCGAGAGCACCGAGGGCTTTTCCCCCAAGTCGACGGCATTGGCTGTGAGGATGCGCGCCGCGTCCATCAGCCAGGCGTTGCCGCCAATCCGCGCCAGCGCTTCCTGGATGCCCTCGAAGGCCGACAGCGGCACATTGAATTGCTCACGGATCTCGCTGTACTGGCCGGTGACCAGGCTGGTGAACTTGGCTGCACCGGTACCTACCGCCGGCAGTGAAATGGAGCGGCCCACTGACAGGCAGTTCATCAGCATCATCCAGCCCTTGCCGAGCATGGGCTGTCCGCCGATCAGGTAGTCCAGGGGGATGAATACATCCTTACCGGCGTTGGGGCCGTTCATAAAGGCGGCGCCCAGGGGCAGGTGGCGACGGCCGATTTCCACGCCGGGAGTGTCGGTAGGGATCAGCGCGAGGCTGATGCCCAGGTCTTCTTCCGTGCCCAGCAGGTGCTCGGGGTCGTAGGCCTTGAAGGCCACGCCCAGCAGGGTCGCCACCGGGCCGAGGGTGATGTAGCGTTTTTCCCAGTTCAGGCGCAGGCCGATGACTTCCTCACCGTTCCAGTTGCCCTTGCAGACGATGCCACTGTCTGGCATGGCGCCAGCATCCGAACCAGCCAGCGGGCCGGTCAGGGCGAAGCAGGGAATGTCCTCGCCGCTGGCCAGGCGCGGCAGGTAATGGTTGCGCTGTTCGTCGGTGCCGTAGTGCAACAGCAACTCGGCCGGGCCGAGGGAGTTGGGCACCATCACGGTGGAGGCCAGGTCGCCGCTGCGGGTCGCCAGTTTCATCGCCACCTGAGAGTGGGCGTAAGCGGAGAAGCCTTTACCGCCGTACTCCTTGGGGATGATCAGGGCGAAGAAGCCGTGCTGTTTGATATGCGCCCAGGCTTCGGGCGGCAGGTCCATGCGCTGGCCAATGTCCCAGTCGCTGACCATGGCGCAGAGTGCCTCGGTCGGTCCGTCGATAAAGGCCTGCTCTTCTTCCGTCAGCGTGGCCTTGGGGTAAGCGAGCAGGGTGTCCCAGTTGGGGCGACCGCTGAACAGCTCACCGTCCCACCAGACCGTGCCGGCTTCGATGGCGTCCTTCTCGGTGGCCGACATCGGCGGCAGTACGCGCTGGAACCAGGCGAACAAGGGCGCCGTGAAATACTTGCGACGCAGGTCCGGCAGTGCCAAGGGGATGGCCACCGCCAGCCAGAGTAGCCAGAAGACAATCAGCAGCCACCCAGGCGCATGGCTGAACGCGCCCATGGCCAGCAGGTAAACGGCGACGGCGCCCAGAGCGGGAAGGGGGGCGACCCGCAGGTGCGCCAAATACGCAGTGCCAAGCACCAGAACGATCAACCAGACAGCAAGCATGCACAATCCTCCGTGATGACGGGCGCGGCAGGCGCTCCGTCACGAGCTTAGTCGTCGATAACGACTCAGGCACAGCGCAGGGTCAAGAACCTGTTGGAGTTGATGCCGCTCAAGGAGTCCGGGCCATTGTGTCTGCTTTGCGTTGTAAGGGTGCGTACTTTGCTAGCCGCCCCGTCTCAAGTGCTCAACAGACTGGCTTAGCCAAGGCTTCCTTTTTGCGGTGAATGCTCAATCCAGCAGGCGCTCGTCTACCACGTCTATGCCTCTGGTTAATGACCGCCGGTGGCTCAGCGAGTTCGGCTTATTGCTCCGTCATGAGCGACGTTGATGAGCAACATCAATGACCGACGCGTACGCGGGGCGCTGCGTGATGATAGGGTTTGTGGCTGCTCGCCTCAGGAGTAAACGGGCTTCGAGCTTGTATTGATGGTGGGCCTGCGCTCGGGCTGGCGGTAGACTGGCGCGCTACGCTTGTGTTGCTCGATGTAACCCTCACCGTTATCTATTCATCCATCAGGTGTGTGTATTTCCATGACTACTGCGCTGTCCATCCGGCAGTTGACCAAGACTTACGGCAACGGTTTTCAGGCGTTGCATGGCATTGATCTCGATGTGGCCGAGGGCGACTTTTTCGCTCTGCTCGGGCCGAACGGGGCCGGTAAATCCACCACTATCGGCATCCTCTCCACGCTGGTGACCAAGAGCAGTGGCACGGTGTCGGTGTTCGGTCATGACCTGGATACCCAGCCGTCGGCACTCAAGCGCTGCCTCGGCGTGGTGCCACAGGAATTCAACTTCAACCAGTTCGAGAAGGTCTTCGACATCGTCGTGACCCAGGCCGGCTATTACGGCATACCGGCGCGTATCGCCCGCGAGCGGGCCGAGCAGTATCTCACCCAGCTGGGCTTGTGGGATAAGCGCGACACACCCTCGCGTGAGCTGTCGGGGGGGATGAAAAGGCGTTTGATGATCGCCCGCGCCCTGGTGCACCAGCCGCGTCTGTTGATTCTCGATGAACCGACGGCGGGGGTCGACATCGAGTTGCGCCGCTCGATGTGGAGCTTTCTCACCGAGCTTAACGAGCAAGGCATCACCATCATCCTCACCACCCACTACCTGGAGGAGGCCGAGCAGCTGTGTCGCAATATCGGCATCATCGATCACGGCCGCATCGCGGAAAACACCAGCATGAAGGCCTTGCTCAAAAAGCTGCACGTAGAAACCTTCCTGCTGGATATCAAGGGGTCGCTGCAGGCGGTGCCGCAACTGCTGGGCTACCCGGTGGTGCGGGTCGATGACCACACCCTGGAAGTACAGGTGGACAAGAACATGGGGGTGACCGAGCTGTTCCGTCAGCTGGCGCAGCAGCAGATCGAGGTGCTGAGCCTGCGCAACAAGACCAATCGCCTGGAGGAACTGTTCGTCTCCCTGGTCGAAAAGAATCTGGCGAAGGGGGCGGTATGAGCACGGAATACCTGAACAGCGAGCTGGCCGCCAACCTGGTCGCCCTGCGCACCATTGTCTACCGCGAGGTGCGGCGCTTTACCCGAATCTGGCCACAAACGTTGCTGCCGCCAGCCATCACCATGGTTCTGTACTTCGTGATCTTCGGCAATCTGATCGGCCGGCAGATCGGTGACATGGGTGGTTTCACCTATATGGAGTACATCGTACCGGGGCTGATCATGATGTCGGTGATCACCAACAGCTATGGCAACGTGGTGTCGAGCTTCTTCGGCAGCAAGTTCCAGCGCTCCATCGAGGAGTTGATGGTCTCGCCGGTGTCGCCGCACATCATCCTGGTGGGCTACGTCACCGGCGGTGTGCTGCGAGGCTTGGCGGTGGGGCTGATCGTCACGCTGCTGTCGCTGTTCTTCACCCATCTGCAGGTGCATCACCTGGGGGTAACCGTGCTGGTGGTGCTGCTGACGGCGACCATCTTCTCCCTGGGCGGCTTTATCAATGCGGTGTTCGCGCGCAACTTCGACGACATCTCGATCATCCCGACGTTCGTTCTGACGCCGCTGACCTACCTGGGCGGGGTGTTCTACTCGATTACCCTGTTGCCGCCGTTCTGGCAGTCGGTGTCCATGGCCAACCCGGTGCTGCACATGGTCAATGCCTTCCGTTACGGCATCCTCGGGGTGTCCGACATCCGCATCGGCGTGGCGATTGGCTTTATGTTGGTGGCCACGGCGGTGCTCTACGCTGCCTGTATTCACCTGTTGGTCAGCGGGCGCGGCATGCGTCAGTAGGTCCGGGCTTGCATAATATCGGGATACATCTTGGTGGCTGAGTCACGCGGTGACACCGTTAGACTCGGCCTCTACAGAACAAAAGGGGCTGTCTATGTTTTCCCGGGTATGGGTGTTCGCCGCCGTCTGTGCACTGCTGGCGGCAACGCCCTTGCAGGCCGCCGAAGGGCCGTTGGTCGAGGTGGTGCAGGCAAAAAAGACCTTGGTGCGTGACGAACTGGTGACCTTCGGTTCGCTGCGCTCCGACGAGTCGGTGATGATCCGGCCGGAAATCGATGGGCGTCTGGCCACGCTGCATTTTCGCGAGGGCCAGGCGGTCGAGGCGGGTGCCTTGCTGGTCAGCCTCGATGATGCCATCGCCCGCGCCGAATTCGCCCAGGCCCGGGCCAACCTCAACCTCGCCGAGAAGAACTTCGAGCGCGCGCAGATGCTCTTCAAGCGCGGCGCCAGCAATGCCCAGGCCCTTGATGAGGCCAGCGCCCAGCAGCAAGCCGCACGGGCCAGTCTGGCCCTGGCCCAGGCGCGACTGGACAAGACCGAAATCCTCGCCCCTTATTCCGGGGTGCTCGGCCTGCGTCAGGTCAGCGCGGGGGACTACCTCACTGCCGGTCAGGACATCATTAACCTGGAGGTGCTCGACCCACTCAAGGTCGAGTTCCGCATTCCGCAGAAAGCCGTCAGCCAGGTGCGCCTCAACCAGTCGGTGGAAATCACCCTGGATGCCTTCCCCGATGAGCGTTTTATCGGGGAAATTTATGCGATCAACCCGCGCCTGGACGTGGCCGGGCGCAGTCAGGATATCCGCGCGCACATCGACAACGATGACCGCCGGCTGCGTCCCGGGCAGTTCGTGCGGGTGTCGGTGATCCTCGCCGAACGCCCCGATGCGCTGATCATTCCCGAGGCTGCAGTGATGCCGATTGGCGACCAGTTGTTCGTCAACCTGGTGGTCGACGGCAAGGTGGAGCGCCGCGAGGTGACCTTGGGCAAGCGCAGCAACGGTGCCGTCGAGGTGCGTGAGGGCCTCACGGGTGACGAGACCCTGATCAGCGCCGGCTGGCAAAAGGTCAACCCTGGTATGAGCGTGCGTACCAAGGCGGTGGAGCAGGGCGCATGACGCTGTCGGACATCTGCATCCGCCGCCCGGTTTTTGCCACCGTCCTCTCGCTGATCGTCGTATTGCTGGGCCTGATGGCCTATGACCGCCTGGCGGTGCGCGAGTATCCGAATATCGATGTGCCGATTGTCACGGTCAACATCACCTACCCGGGCGCCAGCCCGGAGATCATGGAATCGCAGGTTGCCCAGCCGATCGAGGACGTGTTGTCCGGGATCGATGGGCTGGACTTCGTCAGCTCGATCAGCCGTTCGGAAAACACCCAGATCACCGCGCAGTTCCGCCTGGGCAGCAATGCCGATGAGGCAGCCAACGACGTGCGTGACCGCCTCGGCCGGGTGCGCGGCCTGCTGCCGGACGAGATCGACGAGCCCATCGTGCAGAAGGTCGAGGCCGATGCCCAGCCGGTGATCTGGCTGGCCTTCTTCAGCGAGCGCTTTAGCGCCATGGAGATCACCGATGTGCTGGAGCGGGTGATCAAGGATCGCCTGCAAACCATTCCGGGCGTCTCCGAGGTACAGGTGCGCGGGGCGCGAACCTTTTCCATGCGCATCTGGCTGGACCCGGAAAAACTCGCCGCGCACAACCTCACCGTGCAGGACGTGGAAGCAGCGATTCGCCGGCAGAACGTGGAGATTCCCGCAGGCCGTATCGAGTCCAGCGACCGCGAATTCACTGTGTTGTCGGAAACCGACCTGAACACCCCCGAGCAATTCAACAACCTGATCGTCGACGACTCGCGCGGCTACCTGTTGCGCCTGTCGGACATCGGCCACGCCGAGATCGCCGCGCGTGATGAGCGCAGCCTGGTGCGTTATCGCGGCAAACCGGCGGTGTCGATGGGCATGGTCAAGCAGGCCACGGCCAACCCGCTGGACATCTCCGACGGCCTTAACGCCGCCTTGCCGGACGTCCGCGCGCTGCTGCCCGAAGGCATGGACATGGCGGTTGCCAACGACAACTCGCAGTTTATCCGCGAGTCAATCGACAACGTGTTTATCACCATCTGGGAAGCGGTGGTGCTGGTCATCCTGATCATCTTCCTGTTTCTGCGCTCGTTACGGGCGACCATCATCCCGCTGGTGACCATTCCGGTGTCGCTGATCGGCGCCTTCGCCCTGATGTCGCTGATGGGCTTCACCATCAACACCCTGACGCTGCTGGCCATGGTTCTGGCCATTGGCTTGGTGGTGGACGACGCCATCGTCATGCTGGAGAACATCCACCGGCATATCGAGGAGGGTATGGCCCCCCGGGCGGCGGCGCTCAAGGGCAGCCGCGAGATCGCCTTCGCGGTGATCGCCATGACCCTGACCCTGGCTGCGGTGTTCGCGCCCATCGGCTTTATGCAGGGCATCACCGGCAAGCTGTTCACCGAGTTCGCCTGGACGTTGGCCGGCGCCGTACTGGTGTCCGGCTTCGTCGCCCTGACCCTGACGCCGATGATGTGCGCGGTGTTGCTCAAGGCCCACGTTAAAGACGAGCAGCACGGGCGCATTTACAACCTGATTGAAGGGTTTCTCAACGGCGTTACCTACCGTTATCGGCACCTGCTCGAACAGGCCCTGCGTGCCTGGGTGTTGATGCTTGCGGTGTTGCTGGCGACCATTATTGCCTGCGTCTGGCTGTTTTCCGGCCTGCGTTCAGAGCTGGCGCCGACCGAAGACACCGGCACCATCGTCGGCGTATTCAACGGCCCGGATGGCGCCACCATCGACTACACCGCGCGCTATGCCCGGGAAGTCGAGGCGGCCTACGAAAGCATTGCCGAGACCAATCGCTATATGGTCATCGCCGGCTTCCCGACCGTGGCCCAGGGCATTTCCTTTATGAAACTGGAAGACTGGGCCGACCGCAGCCGCAATCAGTTCGAAATTCGCAACGAGCTGCTGCCCAAGCTGCAGGATATCGCCGGCATGCGCGTGTTTCCGGTCAACCGCCCGCCCCTGGGGCAGAGCGCGCGCAACCAGCCGATCAACTTCGTTATCCGTTCGTCGATGGAGTACGCCGAGCTGCAGACCTACGTCGCCCAGTTGATCGAGCAGGTGCGCGGCTACCCCGGCCTGGAAAGCCTGGACAGCGACCTCAAGCTGAACACCCCGCAGTTGAAGGTCGAGGTCAACCGCGAGCAGGCGGTGAGCGTCGGCACCGATGTGGCAACCATCGGTCGCAGCCTGGAAAGCCTGTTCGGTAGCCGTCAGGTCACCCGCTTCAAGCAGAACGGCGAGCAATACGACGTGCTGGTGCAGTTGCAGGACATCGACCGGCGCAACCCCCAGGACCTTGACCGCGTTTATGTGCGGGCGGGCGATGGCAGCATGGTGCAGCTGTCCAACCTGATCTCGGTGCGCGAGACGGTGGCGCCACGTGAGCTCAACCACTTCAACCAGCTGCGCGCGGTGACCATCAGCGCCAACGTCGGCTCTGGCTACACCCTGGGCGAGGCGCTGGATTACCTGGAGGACGCGGCGCGCGAGGTGTTCCCGGCGGATACCCAGTACGACTACACCGGCACCTCGCGGGACTACAAGGAATCGAGTTCGGGGATTTTGCTGATCTTCGTCCTGGCCCTGGCGTTTATCTTCCTGGTGCTGGCGGCGCAGTTCGAGAGCTTCACCGACCCGCTGATCATCCTGTTCAGCGTGCCCTTGTCGATGGCCGGGGCACTGCTGGCGCTGACCCTGTTCGGCGGTACGTTGAATATCTACTCGCAGATCGGTCTGGTTACGCTGATCGGCCTGATTACCAAGCACGGCATTCTGATCGTCGAGTTCGCCAACCACCTGCAGCGCGAAGGTGTGGCCCTGGGCCAGGCGATCGTCGAGGCCTCGGTGCAGCGCCTGCGGCCGATCCTGATGACCACTGGCGCCATGGTGCTTGGCTCCTTGCCCCTGGCGATTGCCAGTGGTGCGGGCGCGGAAAGCCGTCAGCAGATTGGTCTGGTGATTGTCGGTGGCCTGTTGGTCGGCACCTTCTTCACCCTGTTCGTGATCCCGACGCTGTACATGCTGTTGCGCCGCTGGCAACCGATCAAGCCTTACGCCGAGGACGATTTGGTGCAGGCATAGACCGCGCTATGGGGCGCGGCCATAAAGCACGATTGCCTCAGTCGACTTTAAGGATCAGCTTGCCGAAGTTACCGCCGTTGAACAGTTTGAGCAGGGTGTCCGGGAAGGTGGTCAGGCCGCTGACGATATCTTCCTTGGACTTCAGCTGGCCGCTGGCCAACCAGCCGGCCATTTCCTGAGCCGCCTCGGCGAAGCGCGGCGCGTAGGTCATTACCACCATGCCCTCCATGCGCGCGCTGTTGACCAGCAACTGCAGGTAGTTCGCCGGGCCCTTGATCGCTTGGGTGGCGTTGTACTGGCTGATGGCGCCGCAGATCACCACGCGGGCCTTGAAGTTGATGCGGTTGAGCACCGCCTCAAGGATGTCGCCGCCAACGTTATCGAAGTACACATCCACGCCCTTGGGGCATTCGCGCTTGAGGGCGGCCGGCAGGTCTTCGCTCTTGTAGTCGATGGCGGCATCAAAGCCCAACTCATCACGCAGGAACGCGCATTTGTCAGCGCCACCGGCGATGCCGACCACGCGGCAGCCTTTGAGCTTGGCAATTTGTCCGGCCACGCTGCCCACTGCCCCGGCCGCGCCGGAAATCACCACGGTTTCCCCGGCTTTGGGCGCGCCGACATCGAGCAGGGCGAAGTAGGCGGTCATGCCGGTCATGCCTAGCGCCGAGAGGTACAGCGGCAGCGGTGCACGGCTGGGGTCGACCTTGTAGAAGCCGCGCGGTTCGCCGAGGAAATAATCCTGCACGCCAAGGGCACCGTTAACCGTGTCGCCGACGGCGAAGTCCGGGTGCTCTGAGGCGATGACTTCGCCAACGCCGAGGGCGCGCATCACCTCGTTGAGTCCTACTGGCGGAATGTAGGAGCGGGCATCGTTCATCCAGCCGCGCATGGCCGGGTCGAGTGACAGGTAGGCGTTCTTCACCAGGATCTGCCCGCTGGCGGGCTGGCCCAATGAGCTTTCGACATAGCTGAAGGTGTCGCGGCTGGGCAGGCCGACTGGGCGTTTGGCGAGCAGAAACTGGCGGTTCACAGGGGCTGACATGGCAGGTGCTCCATTGGCGGAAACCTTGGTGATAGCCCTTGTCGCCCAGCAGGGCAAGGATTGTCCGGCGTCTGGAATGCTGCCTGATCGACGTGGGTGATGATTGCTTGGCAGCTTAATCAGCTTTTTGCATGGAGCTTCAACCGCGCAACCTATAGTGCTGCGCGCCGCTTCGCCGCCTGGCTAGACTCGCGCCACTGCCCCGAAAACATTCCATTGCGAGGATGCACCGATGAGTTTCACCTTCTCCGGCCAGGTAGCCCTGGTCACTGGCGGCGCCGCCGGTATTGGCCGCGCCACCGCGTTGGCGTTCGCTCAGGCTGGCCTGAGCGTCGTGGTGTCGGATGTCGATACTGCAGGCGGTGAAGGCACTGTCGAGTTGATCCTCGCAGCCGGTGGGCAGGCGACCTTCGTACGCTGCGACGTGACCCGCGAGGCCGAGGTGCAGGCGCTGATGGCCGCGACGCTGGAGGCTTATGGGCGTCTGGACTATGCGTTCAACAATGCCGGTATCGAGATCGAGAAGGGCAAGCTGGCCGATGGCAGCGAGGCGGAATACGACGCCATCATGGGCGTCAACGTCAAAGGCGTGTGGTTGTGCATGAAGCACCAGATCCCGTTGTTGCTGGCCCAGGGCGGTGGCGCCATCGTCAACACCGCTTCGGTCGCAGGTCTCGGTGCGGCGCCGAAGATGAGCATCTACAGCGCCTCCAAACATGCGGTGATCGGCCTGACCAAGTCGGCGGCGGTGGAATACGCGAAGAAGAAAATCCGCGTTAACGCGGTGTGTCCGGCGGTGATCGACACCGATATGTTCCGCCGCGCCTACGAGGCGGACCCGCGCAAGGGCGAGTTTGCCGCTGCCATGCACCCGGTTGGGCGCATCGGCAAGGTGGAGGAAATCGCCACGGCGGTGCTCTACCTGTGCTGCGACAACGCAGCGTTTACCACCGGTCACGCGCTGGCAGTGGACGGCGGGGCCACCGCCATCTGAGTCTGTTTACGGATGGATGGAAGGCGCCTGCGGGCGCCTTCTTACGTTAGGCGCGGGCTTTACCGGCGTTAAGAATCGCCAGTGTGAGCAGACCGGCGATAATCCCCCAGAACGCCGAGCCGACCGAGAACAGGGTCATGCCCGACGCGGTGACCAGGAAGGTAATCAGCGCGGCTTCACGCTCGTCCGGCTCGCTCATGGCCTGGGTCAGACCGCCAATGATCGAGGCGAACAGCGCCAGCGCAGCAATGGACAGGATCAGGGCTTTCGGCAGCGCTGCGAACAGCGCGGCCAGGGTGGCGCCGAAGATCCCGGCAATGCCGTAGAACACCCCACACCAGATCGCGGCGGTGTAGCGCTTTTTCGGGTCCTCATGGGCTTCCGGGCCGGCGCAGATCGCCGCGCTGATGGCTGCCATATGAATACCGTGGCTGCCGAACGGCGCCAGCAGTATCGACGTCAGCCCGGTGGTGGTCAGCAGCGGGCTGGCGGGGACGTCATAACCGTTGGCGCGCAGCACGGCCATGCCGGGCAGGTTCTGCGACGCCATGGCGACGATAAACAACGGAATGCCGATGCTGATGACCGCCGCCAGAGAGAAGCTCGGCGTGGTCCATTCCGGCGTGGCCAGTTGCAACTCGAACTGCTGGAAATTCAGCAGGCCAAAAACGGCCGCCAGCACAGTGCCGACAATCAGGGCGGCCAGTACCGCATAGCGCGGCAGTAGGCGCTTACCAACCAGATAAGCCAGCAGCATGGCCACCACCAGCAGCGGTTGCTGCTCGGCGGCGACGCAGATTTCCAGGCCGATCTTGAACAGCACGCCGGCCAGCAGCGCCGCGGCAATCGAACCGGGGATACGGCGCATCAGGCGGTCGAAAGTACCGGTCAGGCCGATCAGCACAATCAGTCCGGAGGCGAAGATATACGCGCCAATCGCCTCGCTGTAAGGCACGCCGGGCAGGCTGGTGATCAGCAGGGCCGCACCGGGCGTGGACCAGGCGATCATCACCGGCGCACGGTAGCGCAGCGACAGGCCGATGCAGCAAATCGCCATGCCAATCGACAATGCCCAGATCCACGAGGAAATCTGCCCGGCGCTGAGGCCGGCAGCCTGGCCGGCCTGGAACATCAGCACCAGGGAGCTGGTATAGCCGGTGAGCATGGCGATAAAGCCGGCCACCACCGCCGAGGTCGAGGTGTCGGCGAGGGGGCGTAAGCGGGAGTGGGGCAGGTCGTGCATCAGAGCAGTCCAGTGTCGGCGAAGATGGGATACAGCGAGGCAACCAGTAGCAGAGCCATGCCGATATTGAATATGCGCAACGCGCGGGGGTTGTTCAACCAGTTGCGCAAAAGGCTGCCGGCCACCGTCCACAGGCCTACGCTGGGGCAGTTGACCAGGGCAAAGAGTGCCGCAATCAGCAGGACGTTGACCACGAAGTTATCGTGCGGCGTGTAGGTGGTGATGGCGCCAATGGCCATGATCCAGGCTTTCGGGTTGACCCACTGAAAGGCCGCCGCCTGCAGAAAACTGAATGGCTTGCTTGCCGCCTTGGCCTGACTATCCGGTGCGCCAGAGTTGGCGATTTTCCAAGCCAGGTACAGCAGGTAAGCGGCGCCGAGGTAGCGCAATATGCTGTAGAGCAGGGGTACCTGCTCAAACAGTTGGCCGAGACCGAGACCGACCGATGCCACCAGCAGCATAAAGCCCAGGCTGATGCCGAACATGTGCGGCAAACTGCGGCGCAGGCCGAAATTCACCCCGCTGGCGAGCAGCATCATATTGTTTGGCCCAGGCGTGACCGAGGTGACAAAGGCAAAGGCGATAAAGGCGATCAGCAGTTCGGTGCTCATGGGCAGCTACTCGAGGTCGATGGCTGCAAGACTATGCGCTGCAAGGGTGAGCGTCGCCGTACAGCAACCTGCGTAAAAAGCCATACAGTCGGTTGGCGAAAGCGGCCGCTGCGGGTAGTGTGCAGCGCTTACCGTCGAACACGCACAAGGAACCGCGATGACCCCTGACAACAACCCCTATGCCGCCCCCCAGGTCGACCTGGTAGACGCTGCACCTGCTCCTGTCCTTGAGGGCTGGAGCGCTTCTCAATTAAGGATGCTGGGCTGGCTAAGCCTGGTTTCGGTGCTGGGTGCGGTGGTACTGCTCGGCATCGCGTTGGCCTCCGGCTTGCTGGACGATCCGATCTTGCTGCTGATCAGCACCTGGCTCAGCCCGGCAGTGACGATCCTTGGTTGTTACCTGCTGCTGCGCATGAAGGCGTTCGCCGAACAGCGTTTTTCCGCCACGGGGTTGAGCAACCCGGTGTGGGCCGTGGTGATCGTTGCCTTGCTGCTGAGTAGCTTCGAGCTGATCTGGGGCGATGCCACCAGCCAGTTGGGCGTGCCGATGTTCGTCTACTTCGGCCTGATGTGCGTGTACGGGGCCCTGCTGACCTGGCTTGGGATTCGCCTGCGCCAGGCAAAGAATGTCTACCCGGTGTTCAACCTCATGGCTTGGCTGAACATCATCGGCGGCATCATGCTCGCTACGGTGATTCTGATCGTTCTGGCGCTGTTCCCCCTGATCGGCGCGAGCGTGGCGATGGCTCTGGTGTTCTTCAAGGCGGCGGGCGAGGTTTCGCAGGCGAGCTAGGGTCGAGACATGAATCAAATGTCGGTCAATGCTAGGTCGCGTGGGAGGGGCCGGGCGGCGCTCCGCTTTAGCCGCGATGCTTTCAGCGCTTTTGAGGATTATCGCGAATAAAGGCTAGGCGCCCCCTTCGCTCCTACAGATAGCGACCAATTATTCGTGTCGCGACACTAGGCTTTCATACGGCCGAACACTGCTCGTCCTCAGTGCATCGGCCCTTGCCCAACGCTTGATTGACCGTCAACCAGCCATTCACTGCCGCTTCCCCGGCCTCGGCGAAGGCGCGCTGCAGCAGCTTGGCCTGCTCGCGGCGCAGGGCGCGTTCGAGCTTGGCGCCCTCGGCGGTGAAGCCCAACAGGCGTTTGCGTTTGTCCTCGTCGGCCGTGACGCTGACCACCAGGTTCATCTCCTGCAACTGGCGCAGGGGAATGCTCAGGGCCTGCTTGCTCACGCCCAGGTAGCCGAGCAGCTGTTTCATGCTCAGGCCAGGGTATTTGGCGATAAAGAACAGGATGCGATGGTGCACCCGCGACAGCCCACGGCGCGCGAGCATCTCGTCGGCCTTGGCGGTGAACGCCTGATAGCCAAAGAAGAAGGCTTCCATGGCAGCTTGTTGGGTGACGGAATTTTTAAGGTCAAGCATATTGACGTATCTGCCTGTGCCGTCGTAGTTTCGGTCAACCAGTTTGACTTATTTTTCTCTGCCTTTGCTACCGGTGATCACCATGGCCTTCTCCGAACGCGTCGCCCGCCTGAAAAGCTCCCTGATCCGTGAAATTCTGGCTGCCGCGCAGCGCCCCGAGGTGATGTCCTTCGCCGGCGGCCTGCCCGCCGAGCCGATGCTGCCACGGGTGGAGTGGGCTGACATGCCGACCAGCATGGGCCAGTACGGCACCAGCGAGGGTGAGCCGGAGTTGCGCGAAGCCATCGCCGAAGAAGCCCGCGCCCTGGGCGTGCCCTGCGATGCCAGCCAGGTGCTGATCGTCAGCGGCTCGCAGCAGACCCTCGACTTGGCCAGCAAGCTGTTTATCGATCCGGGCACCGAAGTGCTGCTCGAAGCACCGACTTACCTGGCCGCGCTGCAGGCGTTTCAGCTGTTTGGCGCCAACTGCATCGCCGTGCCCCAGGAGGCCGATGGTCCGCAGCTCGATGCCTTGCGCGAGCGCCTGGAGAAGCACAAGCCGGCCTTCGCCTACCTGATCCCGACCTTCCAGAACCCCTCGGCGGTGCGCTACAGCGAGGCCAAGCGTGATGCTGTGGCGGCGCTGCTCGACGAGTTCGGCGTGACCCTGATCGAAGACGAACCCTACCGCGAGCTGGTGTTCGATGAGGGCAGCGCCACACCGATCGTCAGTCGTCTGCAGAAGGCCAGCTGGATCTACACCGGCACCGTGTCCAAGACCCTGCTGCCGGGCCTGCGCGTCGGCTACCTGATCGCCACGCCGGATCTGTACCCCTACCTGCTGCGCCTCAAGCAGTCTGCTGACCTGCACACCAACCGGGTCGGCCAGTGGCAGGCGCTGCAATGGCTGGGCACGCGTCACTACCGCGAGCACCTGGCCGAGCTGCGGGATTTCTACCGGGTTCGCCGCGACGCCATGCAGGACGTGCTTGCCGAGCATTTCAGCGACCTGGCCGACTGGCAGGTGCCCCAGGGCGGGCTGTTCTTCTGGTTGACCCTCAAACAGCCGCTGGATACGCGCACCCTGCTGGCACCGGCATTGGCGCAGAACGTGGCCTTTATGCCCGGCGAGCCGTTCTTTATCGACCCGGACGCCAATCCGGGGCATTTACGGCTTAACTTCAGCCACGTCGCGCCCGAGCGCCTGAGCGAAGGCCTGCAGCGTTTGGCTGCGGTGATCCGCGAGGCGCAAGCCGGCCGTGCTGCTTGAACAAACGGGCGACTACCAGATAAGCCGCACAGGGAGGACGCAACATGTACAAGGTTTATGGCGATTACCGCTCCGGCAACTGCTACAAGGTCAAGCTGATGCTGCACCTGCTTGATCAGCCCTATGAGTGGGTGCCGATCGACATCCTCAAGGGTGAAACCGGCGAGGAGGCCTTTCTGGCGAAAAACCCCAACGGCAAGATTCCGGTGCTCGAACTGGACGACGGCACCTGCCTGTGGGAGTCCAACGCGATTCTCAACTTCCTCGCCGACAGCAGCGCGTTTCTGCCGACCGAGCCGCGCCTGCGCACTCAGGTGTTGCAGTGGCAGTTTTTCGAGCAGTACAGCCACGAGCCCTATGTCGCGGTGGCGCGGTTTATCCAGCTCTACCAAGGCATGCCGGCCGAGCGGCTTGATGAATATCAGGTCTGCCAGGCGCGTGGGCACAAGGCCTTGCGGGTGATGGAAAAGCAGCTTGAACAGACGCCTTATCTGGTCGGTGATGCCTATTCGATTGCCGATATCGCGCTCTACGCCTACACCCATGTAGCGGACGAAGGTGGCTTCGACCTCAGCCCCTATCCGGCAATCCAGGCCTGGCTGGCGCGGGTTGCCAGCCATCCGCGGCATGTCACGATGCTTGGCTGAGCCTGCTAGCCCGGTGCGCGCATGCCGCTCAGGTTGGGCATGCTGGCGCGCATCCGGGCGATAAACAGGCGCAGCCGCGCCGGGTAGTGGCGGGCGTAAGGGTAGACCAGGTAGACCGGCAAGGGCGCGGCTTGCCACTCGGGCGCCAGCTGCACCAGGCGGCCGCTGCGCAGGTCATCGGCGACAATCCACGACGAAGCGATGCAGGCACCCATGCCAGCCAGGGCGGCGTTGCGCAGCGCGTACAGGCTGTCGGTGCTCAGCCGTGGGCGAATAGCAAAACGCTGCACGCTGCCGCTGTGCTGTTGGGTCAGTGTCACCTCGTCCCGGTAATAGGTTTTCAGTGCCAGCCAGGGCAGGGCGCTCAGCGTGTTACTGTCGAGCGGGGCAGGGCCGCTGCCCCATATGCCAGGCGCTGCTACCACGATGCGTGGCACCTCGGCCAGATGCAGCGCGACCACATTGGGGTCGTCCACGCTGCCGACCTGGATCGCGCAATCGATGCCTTCGGCGATAAAGTCCGGGCGGCGATCATGCAGCAGCCATTCCACCTGCACCTCGGGATGCTCGTCGAGATAGGCGAGCAATGGGGTGATCAACTGATCCTGGCCGAAGGCGTGGGGTGCCAGTACGCGCAGGGTACCGCGGGCTTGTTCGCTGCTGCCCTTGAGGCTGCTTTCCAGGTTGTCCCAGCTGTCCAGTAGCTCGCGTGCCTGGGCGAAGCAGCGTTCGCCGTCATCGCTGAGTTTCATGCCGTGGGTCGAGCGCTGCAGCAATCTCAGGCCCAGATTGCGTTCGAGCACCTGCAGGCGTCGGCTCACCGTGGGCTGGCTGACGCCCAGTTGTACGGCGGCGGCAGAGAGGCTGCCGGTTTCGACGATGCGCACGAAGGTGTGCAGCAATTCGAGGCGGTCGGTGGTCGGGGTTGAGTGTTCTTTCATACGCTTAGCGTATAGCAGATCTGCGAGCCATGCGCCTACCAGCGGCGCGCATGGCCTGGGAAACTGCGCGCACTGTTATTCCCCGAGCTACTGTCATGTCTGATATCCATCCTCTGCATAAAGCTGGCCTGTCCTCTTGGCTGGTTCTGTTGCTGGCGGCCGCGGCTGGCTTTGCCGTCGCCTCGCTGTATTACAGCCAGCCGATTCTCGCCGTACTGGTGGCTGACATTCACGCCAGCGAACGGGCCGTGGGCCTGGTGCCGACGTTGACGCAGTTGGGCTATGCGCTGGGCATTTTGCTCCTGGCGCCTCTGGGGGATCGCTATGACCGGCGCCGGATCATTCTGCTCAAGGCTGGCCTGCTCCTCGTTGCGCTGCTGCTCAGTAGCCTGGCGCCGAGCATTGGCTGGTTACTCTTGGCGAGCCTGTTGGTCGGCCTGACGGCCACCGTGGCCCAGGACATCGTGCCGGCGGCGGCGACCCTGGCGCCCGAGGCGCAACGCGGCAAGGTGGTGGGCACGGTGATGACCGGCCTGCTGCTGGGTATCCTGCTGTCGCGGGTGGTCAGTGGGGTGGTCGCCGAGCAGTTGGGCTGGCGCGCGGTCTATGCCCTGGCCGCGGTATCGGTGGCGCTGATCGGTGTGGCCTTGTGGCGCGGATTGCCGCGCTTCGCGCCGACCACGCAACTGGGCTATCGCGCGCTGCTGGGCTCGATGGTGCAGCTCTGGCGGCAGCACGGGGCGTTGCGCCGCGCCGCCTGGGCCCAAGGCCTGCTGTCGGTGGCGTTCAGTGCCTTCTGGTCGACTTTGGCGGTAATGCTGCAGGGCAACTTCAATCTGGGCAGTTCGGTTGCTGGGGCCTTTGGCTTGGCGGGGGCGGCCGGTGCCCTGGCTGCGCCCTTGGCCGGGCGCCTGGCCGATCGCCGTGGCCCGGAGCCTGTGACGCGCCTGGGTGCGGGGCTGGTGCTGCTGTCGTTCGCCGCCATGGGGCTGGCAGCGTGGTTACCGAGCCAGGGCCAACTGATAGTGCTGATCGTCTGCGCCGTGGGTTTTGATTTCGGTATCCAGGCCTCGCTGGTGGCACACCAGACTATCGTTTACGGCCTGCAGCCCGAAGCGCGCAGCCGGCTCAATGCGTTGCTGTTTACCGGGGTCTTTATCGGCATGGCCAGCGGCGCCGCGCTTGGCAGCTTGGTGCTGGCGCAGTGGGGCTGGTTTGCCGTGGTCGCTTTGGCAGTCGTTGCGGCACTCGGGGCACTGGGTGTGCGGTTGCTACCAACATTGTCGGGGCAGACTGCGACCATCTAAGCGCTGGACAGGCAATCCATTCGGCGGATAATCGCGCCATCGTCCTGCACTGAAAGCCTGTCCTATGCGCAAAACCCTGCGTACCGCCCTGATCTGGATACTGATGCTGGCATTGCCAGCACAGGCCATGGCGGCGCTTGGTATGCAGGTGTGCGGCGCTGCCCGCCAGGCCGGCGGGATGCCTGAAATGGCGATGTCACACGGCGGCCATCATGTCGCGAGGTCGATTACCGAGGCGCCTGCCCCAGTAGCTGCGCATGCCCAGCATCAGCCGAGCAAGGTCGATACAGCGCAGCAACCTGCTGGCGACAGTCGCCTGTGCAGCCTCTGCGCGTTTTGTGTGGGGGCCGTGACGCTGAACTCGCTGAGTGGTTGCCAGGCACCGCAGCACAGCGACGAACCATCGCTGACACGCCTGGAGCAATTTGTCGGCTTTATCAGCGAACCCCTCGAACGTCCGCCACGGTTAACTCTCGTCTGAATAGCGTTTTTGCCGGGCGCAGGTCGTGCATACCTGCACCCTTTATTCAGTGTGTAAGTCGAGAACCTAACCATGAGTGCATCTTCAAATTCTGTCGCGTTGCTGTTGAGCCTGGGGCTGCTGTTGGGCAGCGCTGCTGCGTTGGCCGCTGGCGAACAGCATGACGGGCATCACGCCGCCGCGCCGACCCATCAGCAGAAAGCCTGGGGGATTGCCGGTGAGCCGGAGCAGGTCAGTCGCACCATCGAGATCAGCATGAACGATCAGATGCGTTTCAGCCCTGATCAGCTTGAGGTCAAGCAGGGCGAAACCATTCGCTTTGTGCACCGCAACGACGGGCAGGTCATGCACGAGTTTGTGCTCGGTACTCAAGCCGAGTTGCAAGCGCATGCGGCAATGATGGCGACATCACCCGGCATGCAGCACGACTCAGCGGACATGGCCCATATCGCGCCAGGGCAGCGCGAAGAGCTTATCTGGACCTTCAATCGCGCCGGTGAATTCGACTTTGCCTGCCTGATCCCCGGCCATTACCAGGCCGGTATGGTGGGCAAGGTGCGGGTGCTGGCGAACTAAGGCTGATGAGTCTGCGTTTTTGCTAAAACAAACGGGGCCGCATTTTGCGGCCCCGGTCATTTATTCAGGCAGCAGCGAAGCGCTTGTCGAGATAAGCGATGATCGCCTTGGACTCATACAGCCAGGTGCTCTGGCCGTTTTCTTCGATGCGCAGGCACGGCACCTTGATCTTGCCGCCTTGCTGCTCCAGCTCGCTGCGCGCCTGGGCATCATTCTTCGCGTCGCGCAGGGTCACTGGCACATTCAGTTTGTGCAGGGTGCGGCGGGTTTTGACGCAGAACGGGCAGGCGTGAAACTGATAGAGCGCGAGGTTGCTGGCGCTTTGCTCGACCGCAGCCTGAGCTTCAGGGGTACGTTTGCGCTTGGCCGGACGGCTGACCCAGTCGAGGAAGATGATCAACTGGCCGAGGCCGATGCGCAGTGCCTTGATAATCATGGGGGGACAAACCTTGGTCGTTTAACAGAGGCGCGCAGCTTACCCGAGTTTTTCCGCCTTGGCGTAACACTGACCCCAGCGGCATAATTCGCGCTCAATCTGCGCCGCCGAGCCCTTGATGAAGCCTGAAGACCTGTTGCTGCTGGTAACCCGCGAGATGCCCTACGGCAAGTACAAGGGGCGGCTGCTGGCCGATCTGCCGGGGCATTACCTCAACTGGTTTGCCCGTGAAGGCTTTCCGTCCGGGGAAATTGGCCGGCTCTTGGCGCTGATGCAGGAGATCGACCATAACGGCCTGTCGGGTTTGCTCGATCCGCTGCGTAGCCAGCCGCGTCCTACGGCGAATGGCCGTCGGTAGCCTGGGTCGAGCATAGCGACACCCGGGACAATTGGCGGTGCCCACCCGACTCGACCCGCAGCGCATGCTCTGCGTGGCATCTACTGCGCTGAATGGCTGTAATCGCTTGGCCCTCAGGTTTGGCCATGTGCGCTTGTCTCCCGGGTATCGCTGCGCTCAACCCAGGCTACTTGTTTGCCGGCGTATTAAATCAGGCTGAGAAATTCGCTGCGGGTGGCGGCGTTGTCACGAAACTCGCCGAGCATCACCGAGGTGACCATTGAGGAGTTCTGCTTCTCCACGCCGCGCATCATCATGCACATATGCTGCGCTTCGACCACCACAGCTACGCCCAGCGCGCCAGTGACCTGCTGCACCGCCTCGGCGATCTGCCGGCTGAGGTTTTCCTGGATCTGCAGGCGGCGGGCATACATGTCGACGATGCGCGCGACCTTGGACAGGCCCAGTACCTTGCCGTTGGGCAGGTAGGCGACATGCGCCTTGCCAATGAACGGCAGCAGGTGGTGCTCGCACAGTGAATACAGTTCGATATCGCGCACCAGCACCATTTCGCTGGCATCGGAGCTGAACAGTGCGCCGTTGGTGACTTCTTCCAGATTCTGCTGGTAACCCTGGCAAAGGTACTGCATGGCCTTGGCGGCGCGCTTGGGCGTGTCGCGCAAGCCCTCACGGGTGACGTCTTCACCGAGCTTGCCGAGGATGGCGGTGTACTGCTGTTCCAGTGACATGGGGATTCCTGTGGCGGGTGCAGCGCTAAAAATGCGCAGGGTAGAAGGCGGGGCAATGGCTGGCAAGCCGCAGTGTTACTCGTCGCGGCCGTCCATCATGGTGCGTCGGAGTACTACGTAGACCGCACCGGTGCCACCGTGCTTGGCCAGGCATGAGGTAAAGCCGAGTACTTGCGGGTGCTGGCGCAGCCAGGTGTTGACGTGGCTTTTGATCATCGGTTTGCGGCCGTCCATACGCGCGGCTTTGCCGTGGGTGACCCGCACGCAGCGCACCTCCAGCTTGTTGGCCTCGGCGATAAACGCCCACAGGGTGTCGCGCGCTTTCTCCACCGACATGCCGTGCAGGTCGAGGCTGCCCTCGAAAGCGATCTGGCCCAGCTTGAGCTTGCGCATCTGGCCTTCCTGCATGCCATTGGCCGCCCAGTACAGCGGGTCTTCGGCGCCCACGTCGATGACGAACTGGTCGGACAGGCCGTCCACCTTGATCGACTCCACACGCGCCGTGGCCGCCTGGCGCAGGGTGGCCAGCTGGGCACGATTGGGCTTGGGTTTGCCGGTGTCGGCGCGGTCATGCTTGATCGGCTTGACGCCACGCAACTCGGCTTGGAACAGGGAAAGGTCGTCGTCTTGCATTTAGGCCTCCGCGAAGGCCGCTAGTGTAACCAAGGCGCGCACTGTCGTGCTGCGCCTGGGCGCGCGTTCAGTCGCGTTTTTTCATCAGGCCGGGCGATAAACTCAGGTCGCTGGGGCGGCGCAGGCGGCGTCGGCACAGACGCCAGACGAGAATGCCGGCCCACAGTAGTACCAGGCCGAGGCCGAGCACCACAGCGCCGGCACCCTGCGACTCATTGAGGGTGCCCACTGCTGGCGGGCGCCCGAGTAGGGTGGCAGCACCGGCCATGGCCAGCAGCACGCCAACGGTCGCACACACCGCGGCAAGCCCTGCACCCAGGCGCAGACGCCAGTGGCGTGAGCCGTGTGGACGCAGGCGACGGGCGTCGAAACCGTCTGATAATTTCATTCCGATGTCCTTTTGGGCTGTCGGCGGTATGACCGGCTGCACCGGCGGTGGTTCAACCGCGCCGGCAGCTACTGGCGGACTACAGCAGGTCGCTGGCGTTGTGCACCACGGCGGCGAAGTTGTCGGCCAGGGCGATGATTTCCGCGCGGTGCATCTGTGCGGCGCTGATCACTGTGCCGTCCGGGGTCGGCAGGTCACGGGTGGCGCAGGCGGCATCGACCAGGGTGCAGCGGTAGCCGTAATCCTTGGTCGCACGCACCGTGGTGCTGATGCTGGAGTGGGTCATAAAGCCGCAGATAATCAGGTCCAGGCGGCCAAAGGCTTGCAAACGATCATGCAACTCGGTGCCGGAAAAAGCGTTGGGCATGCGTTTTTCTACTATCAGCTCCCCAGGCAAGGGCAGCACTTCGGGCAGGTGCGCGCCGCGCGGTCCGCGTGGGTCGAGCACGCCACCGGGGATGCCGAGATGCTTGATGTGTACCACGGGCGTGCCCTGGGCACGGGCAGCCGCCAGCAGGGCAGCGATTTCGGCCAGCGCTTCGTCCAGGCCGGGGAGTTGCAGTACGCCGCTGCGGTACTCTTCCTGCGCATCGATGACCACCAGCGTGGCGCTCTTCAGGCTGGCCGGGGCGTGGCTACGGCCCGTGAGTTGAAACATCGTTTGCGGATGGGTGGACATGGCAGGGCTCCTCACTTCGATGGCCTATTGTCCGCCTGTCGACGGCTGCTGTGAACCTCTTGATCGCGCTATTGCAGGCGACAGGTGGTCAGTGCACCATCGAACTGCCACACAGGCCGTGTGGTCCGAGCGTCTGTTCTCGTTTCGCTCGCGGCCGCGCCGGAGCCAGTTTTAGCGCGAGGCAAGGCACGAGATGCGAAGTTTAGCTGGCTAAATGAGCCATCGAGAAACGCAGCATCGCGCTAAAACGGGCCCGGCCCTGCGGGTTGCGCGCAAAATCTCGCTATGCGTTGTTGGAGGACTTGGCAAGGGAACACCATTCCCTGCGTCCTCCGCCTAGCGGAACGCCGCCCGGCCTGGCGAGATTTTTCGCAGCAACGCGGCTCGCGACGAAACGAGAACAGACCCTGCCGCAAAGGAGTTGCCCATGAACCTGTTTTCCCAATTTGCTGCGCATTTCTGGCTGCTGTTCGCCCTGGCTGTTGCGATTGCCGTTGCCCGTGAGCTGCGCCGTGAGCGGCGCGACGATGGTCAAGGCAAATCGCCGGATTGAGTCGCGTTTTTTCCCACGGGTGCCGCTTACCGGCTGGCTGCATGGGCTAGAATGCCGCGGTTTTCCACCCGCCGGAGTTTGCCTGTGACCGATGCCGCCCCTGTCCATACCCGCCTGCGTACCTTGCGTGACTACATCCGCTGGGCTGTCAGCCGTTTTCAGCGCGAGGAGTTGTTCTTCGGTCACGGTACGGACAACGCCTGGGACGAGGCGCGGCAACTGGTCCTCGGTGCGTTGCACCTGCCTTACGAGATCGCTGACAGTTACCTCGACTGCCGCCTCGAAGATGACGAACACGCGCACCTGCAGGCTCTGCTGCAGCGGCGTATCGTCGAGCGTGTGCCGGCTGCCTACCTGATCGGTGAGGCCTGGTTCTGTGGGTTGCCGTTTATCGTCGATGAGCGTGTGCTGATTCCTCGATCCCCGATTGGCGAGCTAATCGAGCAGCGCTTTGCCCCCTGGCTGGCCAGCGAGCCGGCGCGGATTCTCGATCTGTGTACCGGTTCGGGCTGTATCGGCATTGCCTGCGCCTATGAATTTCTCGACGCCGAGGTGGTGCTGGGCGATCTGTCCTATGAGGCGCTGGAAATCGCCAACCGCAATATCGAGCGCCATGGCCTGGATGAGCGGGTCTACACCGTGCAAGGTGATGGATTCGCCGGTCTGCCGGGACAGCGCTTCGATCTGATCGTGTCGAACCCGCCTTATGTCGATGCCGAAGATTTCGCCGATATGCCGGCCGAGTACCAGCACGAGCCCGAACTGGGCCTGGCCTGCGGTGACGACGGGCTCGACCTGGTGCGGCGCATGCTCGCCGAGGCGGCGGATCACCTTACCGAGCGTGGCCTGCTGATCGTCGAGGTGGGCAATAGCCAGGTGCATGTCGAGGCGCTGTATCCCGAGGTCGAGTTCACCTGGCTGGAATTCCAGCGCGGTGGCCACGGTGTGTTCATGCTGGCGGCGCAGCAGTGCCGCGAGCACCAGGCGCTGTTTCGCGCACGGGTTGCGGGCTAAGCGCGTTAGCGCGTCGCGATCCAGATCAGCAGCGCCGCCTGGAATAGGCAGAAGGCCACCAGGCAGGCGATGGTGAAGCGCAGGCTGCTGTCTTCCTGCTTGAGTGCATTGATCCGCTCGTCCTGCTTGCGCAGCTTCACCTCTTGTTCGCGCAGGTTCTGCTCGGCCTGTTCGAGCATGGCCGCCGCGTCCAGTAATTCGACGAACTGCACCTTCTCGGTGTGCCAGTCCGGGTGCAGGCTGCTGACCCGTGGCGCGCTGTACTGGGCCTTGAGCTGCAGTGGGTCGAGGTACTCGACCACAAAGCCCTGGGCCTTGAGGCAATGGTCACGGCGCGCGCGGGCTTCGTCGTTGAGGGCGTCTTTGGCCGGTAGTGCACCGCCCTCGACCTGATAATGAGCGCAGTGCTGGCGCGCCCAAGCGACGCCCTGAGCCAGTAAGAAACGCCCCAGGCCACGGTTGGATGGCTCCACGGACAGGCCCTTGTCGGGGCCGAAACGCACTTCCTTGGCGCGGTGGTCGATCCACACTTCCAGCAGATTCTGTTCTTTGCGCAGGCGTTGGCCAGGTATCTGAATACTCAAGCGCAGCAGGCTCTGGCCTTTGGCATGCCGCTCGACACGGCCGAACTGGACGAAGCGCAGTGGGCGGGCGCCGGTGTGCCGGTCGACGGGCAGCGAGGCGAGGCGCAGCAGGCGAAAGTGCTCGGCCGGTAGCTCGGCCCAGGCGTGAGCCGGCGGCGTGTCGGTGGCGGGTTCCTGGTCAACAGGAGGGGCGGCGTCGTCGGTGTCGGTCATCAGCAGCGGTCCTGTGCGCGGGCCAGGCTTGGCTGGCTAGGGTCTGTTGCCATTTCGTTGCGGTCTGCAACGCGCGGGCAACCAGACTCAGATTCTATCGGCTGGTCGGCGCAGGACTGGAGCCTTATCGGCGGTCTATCCCCTGGATAAAGGCCACCAGCCGTTGGCTCAGCGCCTGGGCCAACGGTAACCCAGGCTCATCGTAAGAGGCCAGTTGTGCCTTTAAATCCATGGGTACGATGCGCAGCACATGGTTCATGCCGTCGATCAGCGCCAGTTCGGCATCCGGCTTGGCGGCCTGCAGGGCCTGGGCGTCGGCCACGCCGACCTGAATGTCGTGGGTGCCCTGGACGATCAGGGCCGGCATGCGCAGGCGGGCAAAGGCGGCGCTGGGGTCCTGGCGAAACAGCGAGATCAGGTACGGCTGCACGCTGGGGCGGAACAGCACCTGTAGCTCGTCGGGGACCTCGCTGACGGTTTGCCCAGCAAGCAGGGTGTCGAGTAGCTGTGTGCTCTGCGCCAGCAACTGCGGCGGCAGGCGGTACTGCAGTTGCTCGCGCAGCACCTGGTCAATGGGCCGCGAGCTGCCGGCCAGGGATACCACGGCATCGGCCTGGGCAGCGTCGGCGGCGAGGCTGGCGATCAGCGCACCTTCGCTATGGCCGAGCAAAATCAAGCGGTCGAAAGCCGGGTCGGCCTTGAGTTGACGGCCCCAGGCGGCTGCATCGGCGACGTACTGCTCGACGCTCAGGTCGCGTTCGTTGGGGGTGGCGGCGCGGCTGGCGGCCACCCCGCGTTTGTCGTAGCGCAGGCTGGCGATGCCCTCGCGAGCCAGAGCCATGGCCAGGCGTTTGAGGCTGTCGTTATGCCCGGCCGGGTTGTTGCCGTCGCGGTCGGTGGGGCCGGAGCCGGCGATCAGCAGCACCACTGGCATCGGCTGCGTGGTGCGCGGTTGCAGCAGGGTGCCGCGCAGGGTGCCGCTTTCGCTCTCCAGGGTCTGCGGGCGCTGGTCGAAGGTGGTGCTGGCCTGGGCCAGGCCGGTGAGCAGGGAAAGGGTCAACAGTAAGGCTCGCAGCATGGACGGGTACTGTGGCAAGGGAACCCCTTGGATGCTGATGGTGGATAAAGGTTCGTGGGTGAACTGCACGGGCGCGGCGGGTATACTCGCCGGCTCATCGAGTTGGCCCAAGCCTGCGTGGCTGGGCGGCCAGGATACGAATTTCGCGGAGCGTTGTGCCCATGTCCGGCAATACCTACGGCAAGTTGTTTACCGTCACCACCGCTGGCGAGAGCCACGGCCCGGCGCTGGTCGCCATCGTAGACGGCTGCCCGCCGGGCGTCGAACTCTCGCTGGCGGACATGCAGCGCGACCTGGACCGGCGCAAGCCTGGCACCAGCCGCCACACCACCCAGCGCCAGGAAGACGACGAGGTGGAAATCCTCGCCGGGGTGTTCGAGGGCAAGACCACCGGCTGTGCGATTGGCCTGCTGATCCGCAACACCGACCAGAAATCCAAGGACTACTCGGCGATCAAGGACCTGTTCCGCCCGGCCCACGCCGACTACAGCTACCACCACAAATACGGCATCCGCGATTACCGTGGCGGTGGCCGCAGCTCGGCGCGCGAAACCGCCATGCGTGTGGCGGCGGGCGCCATCGCCAAGAAGTACCTGGCCACCCAGGGCATCGTGGTGCGTGGCTATATGAGCCAGCTTGGGCCTATCGAGATTCCGTTCAAGACCTGGGATTCGGTGGAAGACAATGCCTTCTTCAGCCCCGACCCGGACAAGGTGCCGGAGCTGGAGGCCTATATGGACCAGCTGCGTCGCGATCAGGACTCGGTCGGTGCGAAGATCACCGTGGTCGCCGAAGGCGTGATGCCGGGCCTCGGCGAGCCGATCTTCGACCGCCTGGACGCCGAGCTGGCCCATGCGCTGATGAGCATCAACGCGGTCAAGGGCGTGGAGATCGGCGCCGGTTTTGCCAGTGTCGCCCAGCGCGGCACCGAGCACCGTGACGAGCTGACTCCCGAGGGTTTCCTGTCGAACAATGCCGGCGGCATTCTTGGCGGTATTTCCAGCGGCCAGCCAATCGTCGCCCACCTGGCGCTCAAGCCAACGTCCAGCATCACCACGCCGGGGCGTTCCATCGATGTCGACGGCAACCCGGTGGACATCATCACCAAGGGCCGCCACGACCCTTGTGTGGGCATCCGCGCTACGCCGATTGCCGAGGCGATGATGGCCATCGTGCTGATGGACCACCTGCTGCGCCACCGTGCGCAGAATGCCGATGTGCGGGTGACCACGCCGGTATTGCCGCAGCTGTGATGGCGCCTGTGGCTGGGGTTGAGCCGCGCAATAGTCGGGTAAAAGGTTCCCGGGTATCGCTGCGCTCAACCCAGGCTACCGGTGTTGCGCAGGCTGCAGGTTCGCTATGAGCGCGGTGCTGCCTTATTGGCGCCTGTCCGGGTTTTACTTCTTCTATTTCTCCCTGCTCGGCGCCACGGCGCCGTTTCTGGCGTTGTATTTCGACCACCTGGGGTTTTCACCGGCGCGCATTGGCGAACTGGTGGCCATTCCCATGCTGATGCGCTGCGTGGCGCCCAACCTGTGGGGTTGGCTGGGCGATTACAGCGGGCAGCGCCTGCTGATCGTGCGCCTTGGCGCGCTCTGCACCCTGGCCTGTTTTGCCGGCATCTTCATCAGCCACAGCTATGCCTGGCTGGCGCTGATCATGGCGGCCCACGCGTTCTTCTGGCATGCGGTGCTGCCGCAGTTCGAGGTCATCACCCTGGCGCATTTGCGCGAGCAGGCGGCGCGTTACAGCCAGATCCGCCTATGGGGTTCGATTGGTTTTATCGTTGCCGTGGTCGGGTTGGGTGAATTGTTCGACCGCCTCAGCCTGGATGCCTACCCCTGGGCACTGGTATTGATCATGGCCGGTATCGTCATTGCCAGCGCCTGGGTGCCCAACGCACAGCCGCAGTTTCGCCCGAGCAGCGCGGGCGAGGGCGGCTTTCTGCGTCAGCTTGGTCGGCCGGGCATTCTGGCGTTCTATGCCAGTGTCGGCCTGATGCAATTGAGCAATGGCCCGTACTACACCTTCCTCAGCCTGCACCTGGAATCGCTGGGTTACTCGCGCGGGTTGATCGGCCAGCTCTGGGCCCTGGGCGTGCTCGCCGAGATTGTGCTGTTTATGCTGATGGCGCGGATACTGTCGCGCTACTCGCTGCGTAGGGTGTTGCTGGCCAGCTTCCTGATTACCGCGTTGCGCTGGCTATTGTTGGGCAACCTGGCCGACCATCTGCCGGTGCTGTTGCTCGCCCAGGTGATGCATGCGGCGACCTTTGGCGCCTTCCACGCGGCGGCCATTCATTTCGTCCAGCGCAGTTTTGGCGACCGCCAGCAAGGCCAGGGCCAGGCGCTGTACGCGGCCCTGGCCGGCGTCGGTGGCGCCCTGGGGGCGCTCTATTCGGGCTACAGTTGGAGCAGTCTGGGGCCGGCCTGGACCTTTGCGATTGCCAGCCTGGTGGCCCTGGCCGCTGCGGCGATCACCTTTAGCCGAGTGCCGGAGGAGCGACCGTGAGCGGTCTGCACCACACTATCTTCTTATCGAAACGGAGTGCCTGGGCGCTCCGATCAACCAGCGAGTCCTGACCATGAGCAGTTTGAGCGTCTATCACCTGAGCACGGCCGACCTGCCGAACAAGCTCCTCACCCATACCGAGGACATCACTCGGACCCTGGCCGAGCAGGGCGTGACCTTTGCCAGCGATGCCCCGCGCATTGACCTGCGCCCCGGTGCGACAGAGGCAGAGGTACGGGCGTTGCCGGACAGCCCGCTGCAGGCGAGCGACCTGCTGCTCAGCGTCGCCGAAACCAGCCCCGAGCGCGACGAATGGCGCGCGCACTGGCGCCAGGTGCGGGTGAGCGGCGCCGCCGAGCAGTTCGTCCTGCTGGGTGGGCGTGCCTTGGTCTACCTGCAAGTCGGTGAGTATGTGCATGGGCTGCTGTGCGAGAAGGGCGATCACCTCCATGTGCCTGCCGGTACGCCTTACTGGCTGGATATCGGCGAGCACCCGCGCTGCCTGCTGCTGCACCGTGCGTCGCAGCCGGCCGTGCCGGGCGATAACGCCTTGGTGGCGCGCTTTCCCGAGCTGGACGACTGAGATAGCGGGAACCCTGTAGCTCGCACAGGTTCTCCTAAAGACACTGTCTTTAGGAAACTGCCATGGACCCGCTCTACCTGCTGCTCGGCGCATTGCTCCTGCTGGTCCACCTGTGGGCCGCCGCGCAGGTGCTGCGCAGTGGCGTCAGCCGCGGCATGAAGCTGTTGTGGCTGAGCTTGTTATTGCTGTTCCCCCTGCTGGGTGCGTTCAACTGGTGGATCATGGGGCCGCGGGCGGTCGGCGTGCCGCCGCGTTGATAGCAGCGGCGTTAACCATGGCTGCGGCGGTGCGCACGGCGCACCCTACGGTTAGGTAGTGGGATATCGCATGAATAATGGCTATGGTGATGGCTCTTTGACTGGGTTCAGGAGTCGTCATGGCGTCGTTCGTTGCTTCAGTATCGGCTCTCTGCCTGATGGTTGGCCTGCTATCGAGCGGGCTGGCCCAGGCGGATGAACAACAGGCCTGGGCAGCGCTGCGCGAGGGCCGCGCGCTGCTGCTGTTGCGTCATGCCACTGCACCGGGTGTCGGCGACCCCGCCGGTTTCACCCTAGGCGATTGCAGCACCCAGCGTAACCTCAACGAACAGGGCCGCGCTGAAGGCCGGCGCTGGGGCGAGCGCTTGCGCGGCCTGGGCATCGAACGCCCGCAGTTGCTCAGCAGCCGCTGGTGCCGCGCCCGCGACACGGCCCAGGCCATGGACCTTGGCCCGGTCGAGCCACTGCCGCCGCTGGATTCGTTTTTTGAAAACCGCACCACGGCCAACCAGCAGATCGAAGCGCTGCTGGCGCAGATCAACGCCCTGCCGGCCGGGGTTGCGCGGGTGCTGGTCTCCCATCAGGTCAATATCACCGCCCTGACCGGCATTTATCCGGCCTCCGGCGAGGGCCTGATTCTCGCCTTACCGCTGACTCGGCCGGCTAAGGTGTTGGCGCGCATTGATCCGCCTTGAGCCTTGCTGTCAGTCCATCACCTGCCAGATCTCGCGGGCGTATTCGCTGATGGTGCGGTCCGAGGAGAACCAGCCGGCGCGCGCGGTGTTGAGCACCGCCGAGCGCCACCACTGGTCCGGCGTTTGCCAGTAGTCGCTAACCCGCTGCTGGGCCGCCCAGTAGGCCTCGAAATCGGCGCAGACAAAGAAGTTGTCATAAGCGATCAGGTTGTCCACCAGGGCGGTGTAGCGGCTCGGCTCGTCGGGTGAGAACACGCCATTGCGGATCGCCTGCAGCACTTCGTGCAGACGCGCTGAGTCGGCCACGCTCTGCTGCGCGCTGAAGGCATCGGCACGTTTGCGCGCCTGCACCTGGGCGGCGGTCATACCGAAGATAAACATGTGCTCCTGGCCGATACGTTCGGCCATCTCCACGTTGGCGCCATCCAGGGTGCCGATGGTCAGCGCGCCATTGAGGGCGAACTTCATATTGCTGGTGCCCGAGGCTTCCAACCCGGCAGTGGAAATCTGCTCGGAGAGGTCCGCCGCCGGGATGATCGCCTCGGCCAGGCTGACG
The DNA here is from genome assembly GCF_900110925.1 of Pseudomonas cuatrocienegasensis. Classification (GTDB taxonomy): domain Bacteria; phylum Pseudomonadota; class Gammaproteobacteria; order Pseudomonadales; family Pseudomonadaceae; genus Aquipseudomonas; species Aquipseudomonas cuatrocienegasensis. The sequence goes on from NZ_FOFP01000001.1 coordinate 290,567, forward strand.
TTGTAGTTGGGCAAAAACACCAGCTTGAGCTGGCCGCGCAGGGTCGGGTCGGCGTTGATGGTGCGGGCGATGTCGTTGGCCAGCTTGATGATCAGCTTGGCCTGGTGGTAGCTGGCGGCGGCCTTGCCGGCGAAGATCTTCACCCGTGGCACCCAGGTGGTCGCCGGCTCGGCGCGCATGGCCTGGTACAGCGCCACGGTGTGCAGCAGGTTGAGCAACTGGCGTTTGTACTCGTGGATACGTTTGATGTGCACGTCGAACAGCGCATCTGGATTGATGCTGATGGCCAGGCGTTCTTCGACTAGCTGTGCCAGTTCGAGCTTCTTCTGCCGGCGCTGGGCGGCAAAACGCTTGCGAAAGCTGGCCTTGTTGGCAAAGGCTTCTATTGCCGACAGGTACTGCTGCGGGTCGTCGAGCAGTTGCGGGCCGGCCGCCTCGACCAGCAGCGCGGTGAGCGCCGGGTTGGTCTGATACAGCCAGCGGCGGAAGGTGATGCCGTTGGTCTTGTTGTTGATGCGTTCCGGGTAGAGCGCATGCAACTGGCTGAACACGGTGCTGCGCATCAGCTCGGTGTGCAGCCCGGACACGCCATTGACGCTGTGCGAACCGAGGAAGGCCAGGTTGCCCATGCGTACGCGGCGGCCGTTGTCTTCCTCGATCAGCGAGACCGCGCGCAGCAGGTCGAAGTCATGCAGGTCGCGGGCGCGCAGGGCGTCGATATGGTAGGCGTTGATCAGGTAAATGATCTGCATGTGCCGCGGCAGCAGCCGCTCCATCAGGCCCACCGGCCAGGTTTCCAGGGCCTCGGGCAGCAGCGTGTGATTGGTGTAGGCGAGGGTCGCCACGGTGGTGGTCCAGGCGCGCTCCCAGGGCAGATCGTGAACGTCCACCAGCAGGCGCATCAGCTCGGCCACGGCAATCGCCGGGTGGGTGTCGTTGAGCTGGATGGCAGCGTACTGGGGCAGCGACTCCACTTCGCCATGCTGCTTGAGGTGGCGGCGCAGCAGGTCCTGTAGCGAGGCGCTGACGAAGAAATATTCCTGACGCAGGCGCAGTTCCTGGCCCGCTTCGGTGCTGTCGGCCGGGTAAAGCACCCGGGAGATGCTCTCGGCGCGTGCCTCTTCGGCCACTGCGCCAATATGGTCGCCAGCGTTGAAGCGCTCCAGATGAAAGTCGCTTTCCGCCCGCGCGCGCCACAGGCGCAGGGTGTTCACCGCTTTGCCACGCCAGCCGGCGATGGGCGTGTCATAGGCGTTGGCGCGGATGCCTTCGGCCCAGTGCCAGAATTGGCGTACTTCGCCATCGCTGTTAGTGGCGCTCGACACACTGCCGCCAAAGCCGATCAGGTAGCTGGTTTCCGGGCGCTCGAACTCCCAGGGGTTGCCGAAGTCCAGCCAGGTTTCGGTCTGCTCCATTTGCCGCCCATCGACGATGGTCTGGCGAAACAAACCGTGTTCATAGCGGATGCCGTAGCCGTGGGCCGCGAGGCCGAGGGTGGCCATGCTCTCCATAAAGCATGCCGCCAAGCGACCCAGGCCACCATTGCCCAGGGCCGCGTCGGCTTCCAGGGTGCGGATGCGTTCCAGGTCGACATCCAGGTCGTGCAGGGCGCTGCGGGCGATGTCCAGCAGGCCCAGGTTGCTCAGGCTGTCGAGCAGCAGGCGGCCGATAAGAAACTCCAGGGACAGGTAGTACACGCGTTTGCGCTGCTGGGCGTAGGTCGCCCGGGTGTGGGCCATCCAGCGGTCCACCAGGTGGTCGCGGGTAGCCAGGGCGATGGCCTCGAACCAGTCGTGGTCGACCGCATGTTCCGGGTCTTTACCCACCGAGTAGGTCAGTTTGGCCAGGACCTTGTCGCGAAAGGCGGCGACCTCGGCGGCGTCTGGTGGCGTGGCAGGCGCATCGCTCATGGTGGGCTCCTCGAAGTGGGCAAACAGTCAGGTGGCCGCGGACGACCTCAAGGCCTATGACCGTGGCGGAGCGGCGCGGGTTCGACCTTTCGCCCAGGCTATCTATTAGGCGCCGTACCACAGCTGTACCGCCGCATAACCGCGCCAGGGCCGCCAGGCTTCGGCGCGCCGGGCCAACTCCCGTGGGGTCAGGCTGGCGCCATTCCACAGCGGGGCCTTGAGCAGGCCGAGGTCGGCCGCAGGGAAGGCATCGGCCTCGCCAAAAGCACGCAGGGCGATGTAGTCGGCGGTCCAGGGGCCGATGCCGGGCAGGCTGCGTAAGCGCTCGGCCAGCGCCTGGCTACCGGCGTCCAGGGTCAACTGCAGGCGGCCTGCAGCCACCTCGGCGGCGAAGTGCTGCAGCGTCTGCACTCGCCGGCCGGGCATGCCGATGCCACTCAGGTCGGCGCTGGCCAGGCTGGGTGCATCGGGGAACAGCCATTGCGGACTGCCGGGTGTGGCCTCCGGCAGGCGTCGGCCAAGGCGCTGGACCAGACGCGTGGCCAAGGTCACCGCGGCTTTGACCGAAACCTGCTGGCCGACGATGGCGCGGATCGCCTGCTCGAACGGGTCGAATGCACTGGGCAAACGCAGGCCGGGGCGGCGAGCGAAGGCATCAGCCAGGTACGGATCGTCACGAAAGTGGGCGGCGATACGCAACGGCTCGGCGTCCAGGTCGAACATGCGCCGCACACGCAGTGCCAGTTGTGGCAGGCAGGGCGCCAGGGAGGGGCTGACCTCAAGGCGCAGCGCTGCGACATCCTCCAATGGTGTGATCCGCCACCAGCCGCAGCGCCCGTCCAGTTCGGCGCTGCGTGTGTAGCCGTGGGCATCCAGCTGTTCAACGCCGGGCAGCGCGCGTAGGGCGTAATGGGCGTGAAACTGCGACCAGGACCAAGGCGCTTGGTAGGTCAGCAGGCATTCAGTGGCATGCATTGTCATAGGTGCACGATAGCGCGCTCAGTGGGCGCTGTCTGCGCGAATGGATTTTCTGTTTCGCCATGCTGCGCAGGCTTGAATTGCATGGGTTGCTGACATTTGATAGAGCGGTTGCCTCAACTTTTTCTCCAGGCCGGCCGTCCAACCTGTCACTGCGCGGGCGCTGCGGCCGCGTTGGTTCATTCCTTATCACCCCTTAACGCGTGTGCACAGGACGTCTCTGCATGGATCTGGTTATTGCCCGCCCCGAAGGCCTGTATTGCCCGCCTGGCGACTTCTATATCGACCCCTGGCGCCCGGTGGAGCGCGCGGTCATCACCCATGGTCATGGCGACCACGCGCGGTGGGGCAGCCAGCATTACCTGGCGGCTGCACCGGGTGAGGGCATCCTGCGCTCGCGCCTGGGCGCCGAGATCAATTTGCAGACGTTGGCCTACGGCGAGCGCATCAATCACCACGACGTCACCCTGAGCCTGCACCCGGCCGGTCACGTGTTGGGGTCGGCCCAGGTACGCCTGGAATACCGTGGCGAGGTCTGGGTCGCCTCGGGGGATTACAAGGTCGAGCCGGATGCCACCTGCGCGCCCTTCGAGTCGGTGCGCTGCCACACCTTTATCACCGAATCGACCTTTGGCCTGCCGATCTACCGCTGGCAGCCCCAGGCGCAGATTTTTGCCGGGGTCGATGACTGGTGGCGGCAGAACCAGGCCGCCGGTCGCGCCAGCGTGCTGTTCTGTTATGCCTTCGGCAAGGCGCAGCGGCTGCTGCAGGGCATAGACGCGAGCATCGGACCGATTCTCGTCCACGGCGCCATGGAGCCGCTCAACCAGGTCTACCGCGACGCCGGGGTTGCCCTGCCCGACACGTTGCGCGTCAGCGAGGTGCCCAAGGGTGATCCGCGCCTGCGCCAGGGCCTGATCATGGCGCCACCCTCGGCCGGCGGCAGCACCTGGATGCGCCGCTTTGGCGACTACAGCGACGCCTTCGCCAGCGGCTGGATGCTGCTGCGTGGCGCGCGTCGGCGGCGCGGCGTGGACCGTGGCTTCGTATTGTCTGACCACGCCGATTGGCCGGGGCTGAACTGGGCGATTGCCGAGTGCGGCGCGGAGCGGGTGTTCGTCACCCACGGTTCAGTCAATATTCTGGTGCGTCACCTGCGTGAGCAGGGCCTGGATGCCCAGGCCTTCGACACCGAATACGGCGATGAGGACGACAGTGCCGAGGCGCCGACTGACGCTACCCAGGAGCCGGCATGAGGGCCTTTGCCGCGCTCTACGCGCGCCTGGATGCGACCACTTCAAGCAATGCCAAGCTGGCGGCGTTGCAGGACTATTTTGCCGAGGCCGCACCTGAGGACGCCGCCTGGGCGGTGTTCTTCCTGGCCGGCGGGCGGCCCCGTCAACTGGTGCCCTCGCGCACCCTGCGTGAACTGGCGATGCAGGCGGCGCAGTTACCGGCGTGGCTGTTCGAGGAAAGTTATTCGGCGGTGGGCGACCTGGCCGAAACCATCGCGTTGTTGTTGCCGGCCGCCGAGCAATCGTCGGAGCTTGGCCTGGCCCAATGGCTCGAAGAGCGCCTGCTGCCGCTGCGCGGCTTGCCGCCGGAGGAGCTGGCCGAGCGTTTGCCGAGCTTCTGGCGAGAGCTGGATTCGCTGGCGCTGATGGTCTGCATCAAGCTGATCACCGGGGCCTTTCGCGTCGGCGTGTCGCGCCTGTTGGTGACTCGCGCCCTGGCCAATCTGGCCGAGCTGGACCCCAAGCGCGTGGCGCAGCGGCTGGTTGGCTACACCGAGCTGTCGCACCGGCCGAGCGCCGAACGCTACCTGCAACTGATCGCCCCGGAATCGGCGGGTGAGCATGCGCAACGTGGTGGCCAGCCGTACCCGTTCTTCCTCGCCCATGCCCTGCAACTGCCGCCCGAGCAGTTCGACAGCGCCCTGGGGCCAGTCCAGGACTGGCAAGCGGAGTGGAAGTGGGACGGCATACGCGTGCAACTGGTCAAGCGCGACGGGCAGTTGTGGATCTGGTCGCGCGGCGAAGAGCTGATCACCGAGCGCTTCCCCGACCTGCATGGCCTGGTCGACACCCTGGCCGACGGCACGGTGATCGACGGCGAGCTGGTGGTCTGGCGCCATGGGCCGGCGGACGAGGACGTGCAGGGCGCCTTGCTCAATGCACCGCCAGTGGCCGAGGCCTCCGCCGTACAGGGCATTCAGCCGTTTGCCCTGTTGCAGCAGCGCATCGGCCGCAAGACCCTGAGCCGCAAGCTGCTCGATGAGGTGCCGGTGGCGGTGATGGCCTACGACCTGTTGGAATGGCAGGGCGAGGATTACCGCAGCCAACCCCAGCACCATCGGCGTACAGGTCTGCAGGCGCTGGTCGCGGCCTGTGCCAGCCCGCGTCTGCTGCTCTCGCCACTGCTGATAGCTGATAGCTGGGCGGCATTGGCGGCGCAGCGCGAAGCCTCCCGCGCCCTGGGCGTGGAGGGCATGATGCTCAAGGCGCGCGAGGCCCAGTACGGCGTGGGCCGGACCAAGGATGTTGGCGTGTGGTGGAAGTGGAAGGTCGAGCCGTTCAGCGTCGACGCCGTGCTGCTCTATGCCCAGCGCGGCCACGGTCGTCGCGCCAGCCTCTATACCGATTTCACCTTTGCCGTGTGGGACGCCCCGCCCGGTACGCCAGGGCGTAGCCTGGTGCCGTTCGCCAAGGCTTATTCCGGGCTGACCGATGCCGAGATGCGCCAGGTCGATGCCATCGTGCGCAAAACCACGTTGGAGAAATTCGGCCCGGTGCGCAGCCTCACACCGAGCCTGGTGTTCGAGTTGGGCTTCGAGGGCATTGCCCTGTCCAAGCGGCACAAGAGCGGCATCGCCGTACGCTTCCCGCGCATGCTGCGCTGGCGTCAGGACAAGACCGTGGAGGAGGCCGACACCCTGGCCATGCTCCAGGCGATGCTGCCATGAGTGATGTGGGCGAGCGCTGGTTCGCCAGCCAGGGCTGGCAATCCTTTGCCTTTCAGCGCGAGGTCTGGGCGGCGGTGGCCCAAGGCCAATCCGGTCTGCTGCATGCCACCACCGGCTCCGGTAAAACCTATGCGGTGTGGCTGGCGGCCATGGCGCGCCTAGCCAAGGAGCAGGCCAGCAGCACCAAAGCAGGCCGCCGGGTCGCGCCGCCCCTGGGCGTGCTGTGGATCACCCCGATGCGCGCCCTGGCGGCCGACACCCAGCGCGCGTTGCAGGCGCCCCTGGATGGCTTGGGGCTGGACTGGACCCTGGGCTTGCGTACCGGTGATACCGCCAGCAGTGAGCGCGCGCGCCAGACCCGGCGCCTGCCCACCGGGCTGATCACCACGCCGGAAAGCCTGACCCTGCTGCTGACCCAGGCCAACGCCGCCGCCCAGTTCGCCGGGCTGCGCATGGTGGTGGTCGATGAGTGGCACGAGTTGCTCGGCAACAAGCGCGGTGTGCAATTGCAGTTGGCCCTGGCGCGCTTACGCCAGTGGCACCCACAGCTGATTGTCTGGGGGCTGTCGGCGACCCTGGGCAACCAGGCCCATGCGCTGGAGGTGCTGGTGCCCCAGGGCGGCGGGCGCCTGGTGCAGGGCTTGCAGCCCAAGGAACTGCAGATCGACACCCTGTTGCCGCCGAGCCTGGAGCGTTTTCCTTGGGCCGGGCACCTGGGCTTGCGCCTGCGTGATCAGGTGGTGGCCGCGCTCGACGCCAGTGCCTCCAGCCTGGTCTTTACCAACACCCGTGCCCAGGCGGAAATCTGGTACCAGGCGCTGCTCGAAGCCCGCCCTGACTGGGCCGGACTTATCGCCCTGCACCACGGCTCGCTGGCTCGGGAGGTGCGTGACTGGGTCGAGCTGGGCCTCAAGGACGGCCGCTTGAAAGCGGTGGTCTGTACCTCCAGCCTGGACCTGGGCGTGGATTTTCTGCCGGTCGAGCGGGTGCTGCAGATCGGCTCGGCCAAGGGCATCGCCCGCCTGCTGCAGCGCGCCGGGCGTTCCGGGCATGCGCCGGGGCGCACCTCGCGCATCACCCTGGTGCCGACCCATGCCCTGGAGTTGATCGAGGCCGCTGCCGTGCAGGACGCCGTGCGCGCCGGTCAGGTAGAAGGGCGGCAGTCTCCAGAAAACCCGCTGGATGTGCTGGTGCAGCACCTGGTCAGCATGGCCTTGGGCGGCGGTTTTCGTGCCCAGGAGCTGCTGGCCGAGGTGCGCAGCGCCTGGGCCTACCGCACCCTTGGCGATGACGCCTGGGCCTGGGCGCTGGCCTTCGTGCGCCATGGCGGCCATTCGTTGACCGCCTACCCCGATTACCGCCGCGCCGAACCGGACGAGGAGGGCATCTGGCGAGTACCCAGCGCGGCCCTGGCGCGGCGCCATCGCATGGGCGTAGGCACCATCGTCAGCGATGCCAGCATCAGCGTGAAGTTCTGGAGCAAGGGCGGTGGTGGACGTGCCCTGGGCAGTGTCGAAGAGGCTTTTATTGCCCGTCTGCGCCCCGGCGACTGCTTTATGTTCGCGGGCGGCCTGCTGGAGCTGGTGCGGGTGGAGAACATGACCGCCTACGTGCGTCGCGGCAAGGGCCGCAAGGCGGCCGTGCCGCGCTGGAGCGGCGGGCGCATGCCGTTGTCCAGCGAGTTGGCCGACGCCGTGGTGGCGCGTTTTGCCGCGGCCGCAGCCGGGCAGCTTATTGGGCCGGAGATGCAACGCCTGCAACCGCTGCTGGCGGTGCAGCGGGCCTGGTCAGCGTTGCCCACGCCCGAGCGTCTGCTGGTCGAGACCCTGCGCTCGCGCGAGGGCTGGCACCTGTTCGTTTATCCCTTTGCCGGGCGCAATGTGCACCTGGGTCTGGCCAGTCTGTTGGCCTGGCGCCTGAGTCGGCGTCAGCCAGTGACGTTTTCCATCGCGGTGAATGACTACGGCTTCGAGCTGCTTTCGGCCACCGAGGTCGACTGGTCGCGTGACCTGGCTCGCGAGCTGCTGCGCGAGGATGACCTGCTCGCCGACGTGCTTGGCAGCCTGAACGCCGGGGAGCTGGCACGCCGACGCTTTCGCGAAATCGCCCGGATCGCCGGGCTGGTGTTTGCCGGCTACCCGGGCGCAGCCAAAAGTGCGCGTCAGGTGCAGGCGTCCAGCGGGTTGTTCTACGAGGTGTTTCGCCAGTACGACCCCGCGAACCTGCTGCTCAGCCAGGCCGAACAGGAGGTGTTGAGCCAGGAGCTGGACGTCGAGCAGCTGCGTCAGACCCTGCAGCAGCTGTGCCAGCGGCCGATTCAGCTGCAGGCCCTGGAGCGGGCAACGCCGCTGGCGTTCCCGCTGCTGGTCGAGCGCCTGCGCGAAAGCCTGAGTTCGGAGAAGCTGGCCGATCGCATCGCGCGCATGGTCGCCGACCTGGAGCGTGCCGCCGGCCCTGGTGCCGATACGCCACCCGTTGCGCAGCAGATCGACGTCGAGCGTGAGCTGCCAAGAGCGCGGCGCGTGCGCGAGGGCAAGACAGGTAAACCGCGTAAATCCGCCGCCGCCAAAGCCTTAGAGTCCTAGATGAACGCCCAACTACCTATTGAATGCCCGGTCACTGTCGCCGATACGCCGCTGTTATTGCTGGCCGACAAGGCCCTCTACTGGCCCGACGCCCAGGCTCTGCTGATCGCCGACCTGCACCTGGGCAAGGCGGCGGCTTACCGTGCCCTTGGCCAGCCGGTACCGAGCGGCACCACGGCGCATAATCTGGCTCGCCTGGATGCCTTGCTGGCGCGCTATGCCTGTCGCTGGCTGATCGTGCTCGGTGACTTTCTGCATGCCCGCCAGTCCCGCGCGCCCGCCACTATGGCCGCGCTCGCCGCCTGGCGCGCGTCGCACCCCGAGCTGCGGATTAGCCTGATACGCGGCAACCATGACCTGAGCGCTGGCGACCCACCGGCCGAGCTGGGCATCGAGGTGGTCGCCGAGCCTTACCTGGTCGGCCCCTTCGCCCTGCAGCACAGCCCCGAGCCGCACCCCAGCCATCACGTACTGGCTGGCCACGTGCACCCGGTGTTTCACCTGCGCGGGCGTGGCCGCGAGCGTGTGCGCCTGGCTTGTTTCTGTCTGGATGAACGGCTGTGCCTGTTGCCCGCATTCGGCAGCTTCACCGGCGGCATGGCGATTGACGCGTTGCCTGGGCGGCAGTTGTATGGCGTTACCGGTGAGGGTATCTGGCGTCTGACGCCGGCTTAGTGCCGTACTGACCCGGCGTGCTGCCGGTCCAGCGGCGAAAGGCATGGATAAAGTTCGAGGCCTCGCCATAGCCCAGGCGTTCGGCGATTTCCTCCAGGCTCAGGCCGCCGGCGCTGAGCAGGTCTTCGGCCAGGGCCTGGCGCACATCGTCCTGCAGCGCGCGAAAGCTGCTGTGCTGCTCTGTCAGTTTGCGCCGCAGGGTGCGGGTGCTCATGTGCAGTTGCTCGGCTACTTGTTCCATGTCGGGCAAGCGCCCGGGGCGCGCGAGGAGCAAGCGTCGAACCTGCCCGGCCAGCCCGGCGTATTCCTGGCGGCGGGCGAGCAGGGCCTGGCACTGGGCTTCACAGAGTTGCACGCTGTGCGGGTTGGCGCGCGGCAAGGGATGCTCAAGCAGGGCACGGTCGAAACTCATCCGGTTACAGGGGCTGTCGAAGGCCGGCAGCACGCCGAGGCGCTCGATAAAGGGCGTGGTGTCTGCAGGCGCCGACTGGCGAAGCTGGATGCCGCGCAGGGGCAGGGCGCTACCAATCAGCTCGCGCTGGATCACCAGCACCGCCATCAGGTCACGTTGCACCAGAAAACCACGCAGGGCCGGCGGCACGTCGCGATCCTCCAGGTACAGGTGCGCCTGGTCGCCTTCTTCCAGCAGATGAATGTGGTTGAGGGCGAACGTCAGGTCGAGGTAACGCAGCCCCAACTCTGCCGCCTGGCGAAAGTTCTGACTGCCGAGCATGGCATAGCCCCAGATGCCATAAGTTGTGAGTTGATAGCGCAGGCCGGCGCGTAGCCCGAGGTCGCTAATAGCGGGCAACGCGGTGATCAGGTTGCTGACCACCTGCAGCTCCTGGCGGGTGTCGATTTCGCCCTGCAGGTCGGCCAGTTGCAGGGGTGTCAGGCCAGTGTCCGCCAGGCAGCTGTCGACACTCAGACCATGGTCCAGGCCGAGCTGGGTCAGCAGTTGCACGCTGGTTATGCTGCGGCGTGGCGGTCTGGGAATAACCTGAGTCATGCGCTGTCCGAAAATCACAATAGGTTGGCCGACTATGCCATACCTTTGTTGGTAACGGGCGGCGTAGGATGCGGGCAGCCGCCCTGATGGCGGCACGGGAGCCGACAATAATGACAACAGAGTCCCTTGAACAAACGGTGCTGGATGTACTGATCATCGGCAGTGGTTTCGCCGGTATCGGCCTGGCGATAAAGCTGCGTGAGGCCGGCGTCGACAGCCTGCTGATACTGGAAAAAGCCGGCGAAATCGGCGGCACCTGGCGCGACAACAGTTATCCCGGTGCGGCCTGTGATGTGCCTTCGCACCTGTATTCGTTTTCCTTCGCGCCCAAGGCCGACTGGACGCGCACCTTTGCCGGCCAGGCAGAGATTCACGCCTACCTGCTCGACTGTGTGGCGCGTTATGGCCTGCGGCCGCTGATCCGCTGCAACAGCGAGGTGCTGGGAGCGGTGTTCGACGCACACAACGGCCAGTGGCAGGTGAACCTGGCGGGCGGGCAGACGCTGCGTTGCCGGGCGCTGGTCAGTGCCTGCGGCCAACTCAATCGGCCGGCGATTCCGGCGTTACCTGGTATCGAGCAATTCGCTGGCGAAGTATTCCATTCGGCGCGCTGGCGCCATGATCTGGACCTGCGTGGGCGCCGTGTGGCGGTGATTGGCACCGGCGCCTCAGCTATTCAGTTCGTCCCGCAGTTGCAGGCCCAGGTCGCGCACCTGACGCTGTTTCAGCGCTCGGCAGCCTATGTGTTGGCCAAGCCAGACCGCGCTTACAGGCCCTGGGAGCTGGCGCTGTTGCGCCGCGTGCCTGGGCTGTTGCGCCTGAGTCGCGGGCTCAAATACCTGCAGCATGAGGTTCGCGCCCTGGCGTTTATCAGCTTCCCGCAACTGATGAAGCTGTTCGCCTGGCGCTTTCGTCAGCACCTGCGCCAGGCGGTCGCCGACCCGCAGCTGCGCGCGCGCCTGCAGCCGGACTACCCAATGGGTTGCAAGCGCATCCTGATCAGCAACGATTACTATCCGGCCCTGGCCCAGGGCAATGTCGAGGTGGTCGACAGCGCCATCGAGGCGATTACTGAGCAGGCTGTGCGCACTGCGGATGGCCGTGAGCACCGCTGTGATGTGTTGATTTACGGCACCGGCTTCGCCGCCAGCGACTTTCTTGCGCCGATGCGCATTACCGGCCTGGGTGGCCGCGACCTCAACCAGGCCTGGCAGGCCGGCGCGCAGGCGTACAAGGGCATCAGTGTCAGTGGTTTCCCCAACCTGTTTTTGCTGTATGGGCCAAACACCAACCTGGGGCACAACTCGATCATCTACATGCTCGAGAGCCAGTTTCGCTATGTGCTGGGCTGCGTCCAGGCACTCAAGCGCGACAAGCTGCGCTACCTGGACGTCAAGGCGAGTGTGCAGCAGCCTTACAACCAGCGGCTGCAACAGGATCTGCAGCGCACCATCTGGAGCCAGGGCTGCACCAGCTGGTACATCAGCGCCACGGGTAGCCAGAGCAACAATTGGCCGGGCTATACCTTTACCTATCGCGGGCTGACCCGTGCGCCGGAGATGGACGACTATGACTGCATCCGCTGACTTCATTGCGCCGCCTGCCGATCAACCGCTGCTGCGCAGCGTTTTGCGCGGCGCATTACGGGTGTTGTTTCGCGGCTTGGTGCGGCCGCCGCTGCCGGTACCTTTTCAGCGTGCGGTGATTCGCGCGCTAACCGCTGCGACGCTGCCTGTGGCCGGGGTGAGCCGCGAGGCCGGGCACCTGGGCGGACGTCCCTGCGAATGGCACCGGCCCTCGCAGCCCAGCGGCAGCGTGCTGCTCTACCTGCACGGCGGCGCTTACGTTGCCGGGTCGCCGGCGACCCACCGGGCGATTTGTGCCCACCTGGCCGCGCGCACCCAGGCCAGTGTCTGTGCGCTGGATTATCGCCTATCACCCGAGAGCCGGTACCCGGCCGCCCGTGAGGACGCAATTGCCGCTTATCAGGCGCTGCTCGCTGCCGGCTACCCGGCGCAGCGGATCGCCTTTGTCGGTGATTCGGCCGGTGGCAACCTGAGCCTGATCACCAGCCTGCGCTTGCGCCATCTAGGCTTGCCGCAACCAGGTGCGCTGGTGTGTTTCTCCCCGGTCACCGACTTTACCGGCAGCCAGTTGCATAGCCCGGCCGGTGGCGATCCGCTGATTCATCCGAACTGGGTGACCCAGGCCATTGGTCTGTATTGCCCGGCCGATGTGGCACGGGATGACCCTGGCTTGTCACCGCAGTTCGACGACCTGACCGGCCTGGCACCGCTGCTGCTGCAGGTCGGTGAGGATGAAATTCTGCTCAACGACAGCCTACGCTTTGCTGCGGCGGCGCAAGCGGCTGGGGTGGAGGTGCAACTGGAACGCTATCCGGGGCTGTGGCACGTGTTCCAGGCCCATGCCGGGCTGCTGCATGTCGCTGATTTTGCCCTGGCGCGGGTGGCGCTGTTTCTCAAAGCAAGGGGTTTTTGATGCAGACCATTTTAATTACCGGCGCCGCCTCGGGTATTGGCGCCGCCACTGCGCGTTTGTTCCATGCCCGTGGTTGGGCCGTCGGCCTGCTTGACCGCGATGGCGAGGCCTTGCAGTGCCTGGCCGATGAGTTGGTGGGGGCCTGGTTCGCAGCGGTCGATGTCTGCGACGAGCCGGCGGTACAGCAGGCACTGGCTGACTTTTGCGGCGCTCACGGTGGCCATTTGCATGTGCTGTTCAACGGCGCCGGGATCTTGCGCTGCGGGCCGTTCGAGCAGATCAGCCTGGCCGATCAGTTGCTGACCGTGCAGATCAATATCAGCGGGCTGCTGACCGTTACCCATTGCGCCTTTGCCTATCTGCAAGCCACGCCCCAGGCCCAGGTGATCAATATGGGCTCGGCATCGGCGTTGTACGGTGTGCCGCAGATGGCCACCTATTCGGCGAGCAAATGCGCAGTGCGCGGTTTTACCGAGGCCCTGGAGCTGGAATGGGCCGTCCATGGTATTCGTGTCGGCAGCCTGATGCCGCCGTTCGTCAACACGCCCATGGTCACTGGCCAGGGCAGCAGGCCGCCGGTGATGCGCCGCCTGGGCGTCCACCTGGACGCCGAAGACATTGCCCTGGCGGCGTGGCAGCAGGCCCAGGCGCCCAAGGTGCATCGGCCGATCAGCCTGCAGTTCGGGCTGCTGTACTGGGCTGATCAGTTTTCCCCCAGTCTGCTCAGCCGCTGGGTCATGCGTTGGTTGAGCCGGCCCTAGCCGCGAACGAAACGGCAACAGACCCTTAGCGCTTTGTGACAAGGTGTCACGCGGATGCAGCAAAGTTGTGCAGATCGCGCTACGCTGCACATGACGGTGCCGATACCGGCGTCTGCGGTATCACCGTCGACCAGCCCTGGCTTCAGGTCTGGCTTATGACACATCAGGTGCATCCTGCCTGATTCTCGGGCGGCATCTTTCAAGGTGTCGCGACACCATCCCTCCCCGGGATGGTTGCAATGGGAAAGCGGTTCATCCATCCATCGCCTGAGGAGTACCTTCATGAGCACAGCCTTGCACGATGATGTCAGCAGTGGTGTTTTGCGGCGGATGAAAGAGGGCGGTTTCGACTTTGCCAGCGTTCATCCCATCGAGTTCTATGCCATTTTTCCCGATGAGGCGCGCGCGCGTCAGGCCACCCGCAATTTCCGCGGTGAATCCCTGCATGCCTTGGTAACCGAGCGTGATGACGGCGCCTGGCACCTGCAGGTCAGCAAAGTGATGTACGCCACCTATGCCGGTATTGGCGACTTCGAGCACGACATGAAGTCGGTGGTCCTTCCGCTTGGGGGCACGTTCGACGGTTGGGGTGTCACCCAGGAGGTCAGGGGGGCGCGACCTTAGGCAGTGCGGCGGCTCGCTGATGCGGGCCGCCCGTAGGACTCGCGAATGACATCGACCCGCTGTGGCGGGTCGATGCCTATTCGATGGGCTCAGCAACGCTTGTTATGCCAAGCTCGACGCCTTGAAGTGATTGGGGGAACGGCCATGAGCGAGGTACTGATTTTTACCCACGTGGCGTATTGCCCGCCGGGCCATCTGGGCCAGGTGCTGCGCCAGCGTGGTATTGCCTACCGTGAAGTGCGCGTCGACCAGGGTGAGCTTGCCGCCGTGGATCTTAGTCGTGCCCGCGCGGTGGCGATTATGGGCGGCCCCATGAGCGTCAATGACGCGCTGCCCTGGCTGGCCGACGAGGACATGGCGCTGCGCGACCTGTTGGCCCGCGAGGTGCCCTTGCTGGGGCACTGCCTTGGCGGGCAGTTATTGGCCAAGGCGCTCGGTGCGCCGGTGCAGCGCATGCCCTACACCGAAAGCGGCTGGCAGCCGCTGACCCGCAGCGCGGGCGCTGAATACAACCCCTGGTTGGCGCACCTGCCTGAGACCTTCGAGATGTTTCAGTGGCATGGCGACAGCTTTGCCATTCCCGAGGGCGCCCAGCCGCTACTGCGCAGTCCTTGGTGTGACAACCAGGCATTCGCCTGGGGCGAGCGGGTGCTGGCGCTGCAAGGCCACCCGGAAATGACCGAGGCCCTGATACGTGAATGGCTGGATGACTGGCACCACCTGCTGGACGAGCATCAGCCCAGCCAGCAGAGTCGTGCGCAGATGCTCGTCAGCCTGAATCAGCGAGTGAGCGTCTTGAATCGGGTAGCAGAGGGTTTTTACCTGCATTGGCTGAGGCAGGCAGGCCTTATTTGCGCCTAGCGATGCGCCTTGCTGGAGCGCGCGAGCGTAAAGTGGGCATTGCCTTGCGCTATTTTGGTGCATTGTTTCTAGGGCGTTGTTCCAAGTGATTGAATTGCAAGGCTTAAGCGCTCTGGCTCGGCCCTTGCAACAATCCATACATGTTCGGGTGACAAGGAGTTAGGCATGCCCCGCGCTTTTTATGACGAGATGCATCTGGCGAGCGGTGAGTGCCGCTCGCATTACCGCGAGTTCGCTCGCTGGCTGGCTGACACGCCGACCGAACTGCTGGCCCAGCGCCGGCGCGAGGCCGACCTGCTGTTCCACCGGGCGGGTATCACCTTCACGCTTTATGGTGACGATCAGGGCACCGAGCGGCTGATCCCCTTCGATATCATCCCGCGCAGTATTCCTGCCAGTGAATGGCGCATCGTCGAGCGTGGCTGTATCCAGCGCGTGCAGGCGCTGAACATGTTCCTCGCCGACCTCTACCATGACCAACGCATCATCAAGGCGGGCATAGTGCCGGCCGAGCAGGTGCTGGCCAACGAGGGCTACCAGATGGCGATGCAGGGCCTGGACCTGCACCGCAACATCTACGCGCATATTGCCGGGGTCGACCTGGTGCGTGACGGTGACGGTAGTTACTACGTGCTGGAAGACAACCTGCGTACCCCGAGTGGCGTCAGCTACATGCTCGAGGACCGCAAGATGATGATGCGCCTGTTCCCCGAGCTGTTCGCCGCCCAGCGCATCGCCCCGGTGAACCACTATCCGAACCTGTTGCTGGACACCCTGAAAAGCTCCAGCCCGCTGGACAACCCGACGGTGGTGGTACTCACGCCTGGGCGCTTCAACAGCGCCTACTTCGAGCATGCCTTCCTCGCCCGTGAAATGGGCGTCGAGCTGGTCGAGGGCGCCGACCTGTTCGTGCGTGACGACAAGCTGTACATGCGTACCACGGCGGGTGCCAAGCAGGTCGATGTGGTCTATCGGCGTCTGGACGATGCCTTCCTTGATCCGCTGGCCTTCAATCCTGATTCCATGCTCGGCGTACCCGGCCTGCTGGCCTGCTATCGCAGTGGCAACGTAGTCCTGGCCAACGCCATCGGCACCGGGGTGGCAGATGACAAGTCGATCTACCCCTATGTCGACGAGATGATCCGTTTCTACCTCAGCGAAGAGCCGATTCTCAAGAACGTGCCCACCTGGCAATGCCGCAAGCCGGCGGACCTGTCCCATGTGCTGGCCAACTTGCCAGACTTGGTGGTCAAGGAAACCCAGGGCTCCGGCGGCTACGGCATGCTGGTCGGCCCGGCGGCGACCAAGGCCGAGATCGAAGCCTTCCGCGCTCGCCTGATTGCCCGGCCAGAGGCCTATATCGCCCAGCCAACGCTGTGCCTGTCGACCTGCCCAACCTTTGTCGAGAACGGCATTGCGCCGCGCCACATCGACCTGCGCCCGTTCGTCCTCTCCGGCAAGGAAACCCGCATCGTGCCGGGTGGTCTTACCCGCGTGGCGCTGCGTGAAGGCTCGTTGGTGGTCAACTCGTCGCAGGGCGGCGGTACCAAGGACACCTGGGTGGTGGAGGACTGATCATGCTATCGAGAACTGCCTCTGACCTGTATTGGATGTCGCGCTACCTGGAACGCGCGGAAAACCTCGCGCGCATGCTCGACGTCAGCTATTCGCTGTCGCTGATGCCGCAGGATGGCCGCGGTGATGGCCTGGACGAACTGGCCATGCCGCTGGTGATTACCGGCACCCTGGACGATTACCTGGAGCGCCACGGCCCCATGCATGCCGAGCGCATGCTGCATTTCTTCGCCCTGGATGCCAGTAACCCGGCAAGTATCTACAACTGCCTGGGTGCGGCACGCAGCAACGCCCACGCCGTGCGCGGGCGGATTACCGCAGAAATGTGGGAGAACATCAACGCCACCTGGCTGGAGATCCGTGTGATCGCCGAGCACGGTTTGGGCCGCTATGGCATCAGCCATTTCTGTGAGTGGGTCAAGGAGCGTTCGCACCTGTTCCGTGGGGCGACCTTCGGCACCATCATGCGCGGCGAACCCTACCGCTTCATTCGCCTGGGCACCTTTATCGAGCGCTCCGATAACACCCTGCGCCTGCTCGACGCCCGCTACGAAATGCTCGGTGAAGACATCGATGAGCTCGATGGCCGGCCGGCGCGCAGCTACTACCAGTGGAGTGCCTTGCTCCGGGCGTTGTCCTCGTTCGAGGCCTTCGCCGAGATTTACCGCGGCTCGCCCGGCACCCGCAAGGTCTCCGAGCTATTGCTGTTGCGTCCGGAAGTACCACGCTCGCTGCGCGCCTGTGTCGATGAGCTGAATCTGATGCTTTCCGGCCTGCCCGGTAATAACGGCCGCCCGGCGCAGCGCCTGGCCGCCGAGCTGGAAGCGCGGTTGCGCTACACCGGCATCGAAGAGGTCCTCGACGAAGGGCTGCACGCCTGGTTGACCGAGTTCATCCTGCGCATTCGCGACCTGGGCCAAGCCATTCACACGTCCTACCTGGAGGTCGCATGAGACTGTCCATAAGCCATGACACCACCTATCACTATGACGATCAGGTACGCGGCAGCATCCAGTACCTGCGCATGACGCCCCACGACAGCGAGCGCCAGCAGGTGATCGACTGGCAGCTCAAGCTGCCGCGTCCGACACGGGCGCAGCTCGATCCCTACGGCAATATTCTGCATGTGCTGACCCTGGACGAGCCGCATGAGTCCATCGTCATCAGCGCCAGTGGCCAGGTGGTCATCGATGAGCAGCGCGAGGCCGAGCACGAGGCGCAATCGCCGCTGCCATTCCTGCGCTTCACTCGCCTGACCGAAGCGGACGAGGCCCTGCGTGCCTTCGCCCGCCAGCAGTGCGCTGCCCGCCAGGATCGCCATGGGTTGATTGATCTGATGCATGCGCTCAACGCACATATCAGCTACCAGCCCGGCAGCACGGTGGTGGACACCAGCGCGGCCCAGGCCTTTGCCGGTGGCCAAGGCGTTTGCCAGGATCACGCCCATGCGTTTCTCGCTTGCGCACGTAGCCTGGGTATCCCGGCGCGCTATGTATCCGGCTACCTGTTCACCGACAGCCACGACCACCTGGCCAGCCACGCCTGGGCCGAAGCCTGGGTCGATGGCGCCTGGTACAGCTTTGACGTGACCAACTGTCTGGCCCGCCCGGAGCGTCACCTGAAACTCGCCGTGGGCCTGGATTACCTCGACGCCTGCCCGGTACGTGGCATGCGCCGTGGTGGCGGCGGTGAGCAGATGTGCGCCCATGTGCTGGTCTCGCCGGTGTTGCGCGTACAGCAGCAGTAATCCGCTCAGCCCCTTTGCCGCAACGGCAGAGGGGCTATTCTGTAGGGTGCGCCGTGCGCACCTGGATGTTCATCTACCAGCATCACGGGCTCAAGGCTGTACCTTTCTCCCTGCCATATGCTGCAAATACTCAAGCAACTCGCTTAGCTGCGCCTCACTCATCACCTCAAGCGTAAACCCCGGCATCTTGCCCTGCGGCCAACGGCGCAGGCTCTGGGGCTCGCGGATATAGCGGCGCAGAAAATCGCTGCTGAAATACTCCGTCGGGTTATGCGGGATATTCAGGTCCGGACCGAATTGCGAGTCGCCCGCGCCATTCAGACGATGGCAGGCCATGCAGTTTTTCTGATACTGGGCAAAGCCGGCCTGTACCGTCGGGCTGGCGTCAGCGGCGGGCAGTAGCTGGGGGAAACGCTGCGCCACCGGGGCCAGTGTGCGGATGCTGGCCAGCTGGAATGGCCATTGTTCCGGGCCAATCTGGCTGGCCGCGGGGTTTTGCCAGACCAGGTAGAACGGCCCGGCGCTGGGTTTGCCAGCGCCCAGAGGCGGCCAGGGCTGGGCTGGGTCTTCAATGGCCAGCCAGGCCTGGCTACCGGTCTGGCTCAATGCAGGGGCTGCGGAGAGTTCGGCGGCAAAGCCATCGCTGGCCACCAGTTGCAGGTGATCGCCCGGCTGCACGCCTTGCAGCAGCGCCGCCAAGGGCACGGCGCGGTAGCGCATGCTGCGCTTATAACTGACATCGTCGCGGATCTCGACCGTTTGCGCCTGCGGGTGGGCGAGCAGTTGCGCACTGCTCAGGCGCTGGCTGTGGGTGCCCAACTCCAGCGTCAACTCGGCAGCATGCAGATGGATGAAGGGCAGCAGGAGCCACAGGGCGGTGCAGAGACGACGTGCGTTCAATCCTGGGACTCCAGAGCGTGTTTCAGATCTTCATAGCTACCGGCGTTGATCAGGTTGCTGTAACCCATGGCACGCAGGTTTTCTTCTGCGATGCCGGAGCGGCGGCCACTCTGGCAGTAAAGAATGATCGGCGCCGCTTTGTCGGGGGCAATAGCGCCAATGCGACTGGCGATCTGTTCCGGTTCGATTTGCTCGGCGCCGGGCAAGGCGCCAGCGGCAAATTCCTCGGCGCTGCGTACGTCAATCAGCACACTGTCGGGTGACTGCAAGGCCGCCAGAGCGGCGCCGATTTCCGCTTCGCCAGCCAACAGGGGCAGGCTGATAAGTAGGCAGAGGGTGGAAAATAGGCTGCGCATGGCGTGCTCCTTAGGCTGAGTGAAATCACCCTAGCACAGGCGCAGACCTCCAGATGTTTGCAGAGTGGGCTGCCGCCGCCGACGCGCTCCAGGGGAGCGCGCAGGGTGCACTGGCAGAGGTGATGTTCAGCGTTAGCCGACCAGACGGGTGAGGTTGGGCAAGATCAGGATCACGGCTGTAGCCAATACGATCATGCCTGCCTGGCGTATTTTCATGGGGTTGAACATGGCGGTTGGCCTTGTTGTTTTTTACGGCGTTTGGTGGCACCGCCTACTGTGCGGTGCAACTTCACGCCTCATGACGATCATTCAAACCGCCCCGGCAAAACCCGGCGACGACTCCTGCAGCGCCGACCTGACAACGGACTACCGGTGGCGTGATTTAACTGTAGGGGTGGCCTGAGGCTGGCTATAGACGCCTTGATTGCTAAGGATTGCAGGCTAGGAGCCAGAGGTTATGAAGGCCGCTGGGTTACCGACATCGCCCCTTGAGCTAGACGCCTGCGTTTGCCTTCTTGCGCTGTTTGACCGTTGGTCTGAGCCGAGCGGTCAACGGACCTGAGCGGATCGGTCATTGAGTGAAATCTGTGCCGCGCTATGGTGACAGCAACCGGACCACCCACGCGCTACGCCGATCGGCGGCAGCGGCTGCATCTGCGAGGACTGCATGACTGAGGCATTTATCTACGACGCCGTGCGTACACCACGCGGCAAAGGCAAGAAGGGCGGTGCGTTGTACAGCGTCAAGCCGGTCGACTTGGTGGCTGGCCTGCTGCGTAACTTGCAGGCGCGCACGGGGCTGGACACCAGCCAGGTCGACGATGTGGTGCTGGGCTGCGTAACCCCGGTGGGCGACCAGGGCGCTGATATCGCCAAGACGGCGGCCATGGTCGCCGGCTGGGATGTCAGTGTTGCCGGCGTGCAGCTCAACCGTTTCTGTGCCTCAGGCCTGGAGGCGGTCAACCTGGGCGCGATGAAAGTGCGCTCAGGCTTCGAGGACCTGGTGGTGGTCGGCGGTGTCGAGTCGATGTCGCGCATCCCCATGGGCTCGGACGGCGGTGCCTGGGTGATGGACCCAGCGACCAATATCCAGACCGACTTCGTGCCGCAAGGCATAGGCGCTGATCTGATCGCTACCCTGGAAGGCTTCAGCCGCGCCGATGTCGATGCCTTCGCCTTACGCTCGCAGCAAAAAGCGGCCCGTGCCAGTGCGGATGGCTCGTTCAACAAATCCCTGGTGCCGGTTGCCGATCAGAACGGCATCGTGCTGCTCGATCATGATGAGTTCATTCGCGGCGACTCCACCCTCGAAGGGCTGGGCACGCTCAAGCCGAGCTTCGAGATGATGGGGCAGATGGGCTTCGATGCCACTGCGCTGCGCGTCTACAGCCATGTCGAGCGGATCGAGCATATCCATACGCCGGGCAACAGCTCCGGGATTGTCGACGGTGCTGCGTTGATGCTGATCGGCTCCGAGGCCAAGGGCCGCGAGCTGGGGCTTAAGCCGCGCGCGCGGATAGTCGCCACCGCCGTGACCGGCAGCGATCCAACCATCATGCTCACCGGCCCCGCGCCAGCCACGCGCAAGGCGCTGGCCAAGGCCGGGCTGAAGATTGCCGACATCGACCTGTTCGAGGTCAACGAGGCCTTTGCCTCGGTGGTGATGAAGTTCATGAAGGACATGGGCGTGAGCGAGGACAGGGTCAACGTCAACGGCGGCTCCATCGCCATGGGCCACCCGTTGGGCGCGACCGGTTGCGCCATCCTCGGCACGCTGCTCGACGAGCTGGAGAAACGCCAGTTGCGCTACGGCCTGGCCACGCTCTGCGTCGGCGGCGGTATGGGGATTGCCACCATTATCGAGCGGGTCTAAGGCGCTAGCACCGGCTACTGCGCTCGGCCATGCAGGGTTGGAAGTCCTCCGGGAGTGCTCATTCTTGCCTACGCCCCCCGACCTGACCATCGCTTGCGACGCCGCTGAAGCGCTCCTCCGACATCTGGGTAGAGAATTTCAAAAATGACTGATGCCATCCGTTACGAAAAAGGTCAGGACGCAATCGTCGTGCTGACCATGGACATGCCCGGCCAGAGTGCCAACACCATGAACGCGGTGTACCGCGAGGCCATGGCGCAGATCGTCGAGCGACTGGAGGCCGAGAAGGAGTCGATTGCCGGGGTCATCGTCACCTCGGCGAAGAAGACCTTTTTCGCCGGCGGCGACCTTGGTGAGCTGATCAAGGTCACCCAGGCCGATGCGCAGAGCTTCTACGCGATGATCCTGAAGCTCAAAGGCCAGCTGCGCCGCCTGGAAACCCTGGGCAAGCCGGTGGTGGCGGCTATAAATGGCGCCGCGCTGGGTGGTGGCTGGGAAATTGCCCTGGCCTGCCACCATCGCATTGCCCTGAACGAGAGCCATGTACAGCTTGGCCTGCCGGAAGTGACTCTGGGGCTTTTGCCCGGCGGTGGTGGGGTGGTGCGCATGGTGCGGTTACTCGGCCTGGAAAAGGCCCTGCCGTACCTTGCCGAGGGCAAGAAGGTGCGCCCGGACGCCGCGCTCAAGGCCGGGCTGATCCACGAGCTGGCCGCCAGCCGCGAGGACATGCTGGCCAAGGCCCGCGCCTGGATTGCCGCCAACCCGGCGGCCAAGCAACCGTGGGACGTGCCGGGCTACAAGATCCCCGGCGGTACGCCCAGCTCGCCGAATGTGGCGCAGATGCTGGCCATCGCGCCCAGCGTGCTGCGTGACAAGACCAAAGGCTGTTTCCCGGCACCGGAGAAGATCCTCTGCGCGGCGGTCGAGGGCGCCCAGGTCGATTTCGACACGGCGCAGATCATCGAGGCACGCTACTTCACCGAGCTGACCACCGGGCAAGTGGCGAAGAACATGATCGGTACCTTCTGGTTTCAGCTTAACCAGATCAACGCCGGTGGTTCGCGGCCCCAGGGGCTGCCGACCTACCAGACCAAGAAAGTCGGCGTGCTCGGCGCCGGCATGATGGGCGCCGGGATCGCCTATGTCAGCGCGGCGGCGGGCATCGAAGTGGTACTCAAGGATGTCTCGCTCGAGGCCGCGCAAAAGGGCAAGCGCTACTCGGCCACACTGCTCGACAAGAAAGTCAGCAAGGGCCATATGAGCGTCGAACAGCGCGACGCCTTTCTCGCCCTGATCACACCCAGCGAGCGTGAGGCTGACTTTGCTGGCTGCGACCTGATCATCGAGGCGGTATTCGAGGACCGCGAGCTAAAGGGCAAGGTCACGGCGGCAGCCGCTGCGGCTGCCCTGGTCGATGCGCTGATCGCGTCCAACACCTCCACGCTGCCGATCACCGGCCTGGCCACGGCGGTGCAGCAGCAGGACAGGTTTATCGGCCTGCATTTCTTCAGCCCGGTGGACAAGATGCCCCTGGTGGAGATCATCAAAGGCGCACAGACCAGCGACGAGAGCCTGGCGCGCGGTTTTGACTACGTCATGCAGATTAAAAAGACCCCGATCGTGGTCAACGACAGCCGTGGCTTCTTCACCTCGCGGGTGTTCGGCACCTTCACCAACGAAGGCATCGCCATGCTGGGCGAGGGCGTCAGCGCCGCGCTGATCGAGAACGAGGCACGTAAGGCCGGGATGCCGGTCGGGCCGCTGGCGATCAGCGATGAGGTGTCGATGAGCCTGATGCAGCATATTCGCCAGCAGACCCTCAAGGACCTGGCGGCCGAGGGTAAGGCCATGCCCGAGCATCCGGCGTTCGCGGTGATCGAGATGATGGTTGGCGAGTACAAACGTCCCGGCAAGGCGGCCGGCGCGGGGTTCTATGAGTACCCAGGAGCCGGCAAGAAATACCTGTGGCCCGAGCTGAAGACGCGTTTCGAGCAGCCTGAGGCGCAAATAGCCGCACAGGATGTGCGTGACCGCCTGCTGTTTATCCAGGCCATCGAAACCGTGCGCTGCTTGGAGGAGGGCGTGCTGACCTCAGTGGCGGACGCCAATATTGGTTCGATCTTCGGCATCGGCTTTGCCGCCTGGACCGGCGGCGCGTTGCAGTTCATCAACCAGTACGGGCTGCAGGACTTTGTCGCCCGCGCCCAGTACCTGGCCGAGCAGTACGGTGAGCGCTTCCAGCCCCCGGCGCTGCTGCTGGACCATGCAGCGGGTAACCGGCCGTTCTGACGTAGCCACGGAAGGCTATGCCCCGTTGGCTGTTGCAAGTCTGTTCAGGCCACCACGCGTGACCTGTATGAGCCGGCTTGCAGCATCCAGCAGCCGTTGGCGCCACGCCTGTGGCGAAGCGATTGCAGCCATTCAACTGCATCGATGTTGTGCATAGCATTCGCCACAGGGCACGACTTGTATGTTCTCGCATATGAAAGCGTCGCGCCGCCCTTATCGCCCCGTCAACTGATCAAGCAGGGCGCCGCCCCATAGCCGGGCATGGCGCAGTGATGCCTGGGCGCTTGCTGGGCTCGCTGGGATCGCGCCGACGCGAAAAACGCTGCAACTCCGGCGTCTACGACCTTCGCCATACACCCTTGGATGTAGCGCCCGCGCGCGCCGGGTCGTACGTCTTTGCGCCTGCGCCGGGCGCAGCGGCCAAAGCAGCAGGCGTTCGCTGCCAAGGGCGCATGGGGCGCGGGGCAGGGCTTTTCGATAATCGGCCCCGACCCGACTGACGATGGTCGACCCCTGACGCGGAGAGCGCTATGCACAACAATAAAATCGCCACCCCTCTATTCCTGCCCCTCGCCCTGACAGCTGCCGTGGCTCTGGCCAGCGCCCAGCAGGCCGCCGCCGAGATCGTGCTGTACGACCAGGACGACACCACGTTCTCCACCGACGGCTATATCAACGCGTTCTTCGTCAACAGCGACGTGGACCGCGAAGGCGAGCAATTCGACCGTCGCCAGTCGCGGGTCAAAATGGGCTTTCTGCCGAACTGGCTGGGCTTTAATTTCGGTAAGCAGATCGACGATCTGAAAGTCGGTGGCCGCGCCTCGTTCTGGGTGACCATCAACGACAGCGAAACCAACGGCACCGACACCGCCATCGACGTGCGCCAGTTCTACGGCACCGTGGCCAACCCGGCCTGGGGCGAAGTGCTGGTGGGTAAGGATTTCGGCCTGTTCTCGCGCTCTAATATCTTCCTCGACGAGCTGCTGGCCGGTTACGGCAACGTCAGCGACACCCTCGGCCTGGTCGATGGTACCGGCGTGTCCTTCGGCAATATCGGCACCGGCTACCCGTACCCGTTCCCGACTTCGCAGATTACTTACCGCAACAACAACCTGGCCGAGGGCCTGCGCGTGGCGGTGGGCATCATTGACCCGGTGGACACCAACGACGACAGCGCGGTGGGCAAGTCGTACCAGGAAGAGCCGCGTTTCGAGTCCGAGGTCAGCTACCAGTTCGAGCTCGGCGGCGCGACCATTTACTCGTGGATCAACGGCGCCTACCAGACCTCGGATAACACCGACAACAGCGTCGATTCCGTCACTTCCCAGGGCCTCGGCTACGGTGTACAGGCCAAGCTCAACGGCTTCTCGGTAACCGCCTCGGGCTTCCAGGCCGAGGGCATCAACCCGTTCTTCACCAACAACGCTGGTGAAGCCACGCTGCGCGAGATCGACAGCGAAGGCTACCTGCTGCAAGGCTCTTACACCTTCGGCAAGAACCGCCTGGCGCTGTCCTACGGCAAGACCGAAGACGACGGCAACGGCCTGGGCACGGCCGCCGATTATGAGACCCGCGGCGTGGCGTACTTCCGCACCATCAACGACAACCTCAAGCTGGTCGCCGAGTACAACCAGTACGAGATCGATGCCGCCACCGGCAGCGGTCTGGGCGAAGACACCGACACCTTTGCTGTAGGGGCCGTGGTCAGCTGGTAAGTCGCCCCACAGGACACTTTTACAAAGCATCTACGGTGGCTTTTTAGACGTGCGCAAAAGTCGGGTGGGTTAAACCCCCCGGCTTTTGTGTGTTTGCACACTGCCTGCGGAGGATCCTCGATGAGCATCTACAGCCTTGAACTGTTATCGATCCTGCTGATTGTCACCGGCCTGTTCCTCGGGTTGCCGCTGGTGTTACGCCGCTATCTGTCGTGAACCGACGACCGTCAGCCAACCTGCTACTTAGGAACGAGGCCGGCGCTACTCAAGTGGCATGGGGCCGGCGGGGCGCGCTTCGTAGAATGACCCCATGCCATGTAGGCGATTTTACGGGGCCCGCCATGCCACACCTGCACACCGAGGGCGTCGTCACCGCCACCTCCAATGCCAGCGATGTCGAGCTGGTGGCCCAGGAGTTGGCGCGTCAGTTGATCCACCCGCACCTGGGCTTTGTGCTGTTCTTCTGCTCGGCCGAATACGACCTGGAGCGCCTGGGCGCGACCCTGGATCAGTACTTCGGCGGGGTCAGCCTGGTCGGTTGCACCAGCGCCGGCGAGATCACCGCCCAGGGCTACGACCGCGGCTGCGTCAGCGCCGTGGGCTTCGACCACCGCAGCTTTTCCATCGCCAGCGCGCTGATCGACGAGATGGAGCGCTTCAGCCTGATCGACGCCCAGCAACTGGTGGAACGCCTGGTGGGCGATTGCCGCAACAACGAACTGGCCTCGATCAAGGGCCACAGTTTTGCCCTGACCCTGCTCGATGGCTTGTCCAGCCGCGAGGAGGTGGTGCTCGGTGCGCTCAGCGCCGCCTTTGGCAGCATCCCGCATTTCGGCGGGTCGGCCGGGGACGACAACCACCTGACCCACACCCACGTCTACCACGGCGGCCAGTTCCACCGTGGCGCGGCGGTGGTGGTGCTGTTCAACACCTGGCTGGATTTCGAGGTGTTCAGCACCCACCACATGTTGCCGGGCAGCGAAAAACTCGTGGTGACCCGCGCCGACAGCGCCAGCCGTCGGGTCTTCGAACTGAATGCCGGGCCGGCCGCCCTGGAGTATGCCGAGCTGATCGGCGTGCCGCTGGAGGCTCTCGACCATCAACTGTTCGCTGCTCACCCGCTGGCGGTGCGCATTGGCGAGCAGTACTACGTGCGCTCCATTCAGCGGGTCAACGATGACCTCAGCCTGACGTTTTACTGCGCGGTGGAGAACGGCATCGTGCTCACCGCCATGCGCCCTGGGCCGTTATTGCCCGACCTGGAGCAGGTCTTCGCCGGGTTGCGCGAGCGTCTTGGGCCGCTGCTGCTGACCATCGGCTGTGACTGTTTCCTGCGGCGCCTGGAGATCGAGGCCCAGGGCGGCGTCGAGCCGGTCTCGGCGTTCTTGCGCAACCAGCCTGTGATCGGCTTCAACACCTACGGGGAGCAGTTCAATGGAATGCACATCAACCAGACCTTCACCGGCGTCGCCATCGGGCGCCCCGGTCGGGGCTGAGTGCGCCGCTCTGCAAGCCCGTTGTGAGGCGCTGGAGCTGGCCAATCACAAGCTCAAGCGGATCAACGCGGCGCTGATCGAGCGGGTCGAATCGGCCCAGGCCCACGGCGACGACGGCTACACCGCGTTCCAGCATTCCGTGGTGCTGGCCGAGCAGGTGCGCGAGCGCACCGATGCGCTGAACCAGGCCATGGCCGAACTCAAGTCCAGCAACCAATTGCTGAGCGACGCCCGCCTACGCGCCGAGACCGCGCACCAGCACCTGATCGATGCCATCGAAAGCATTTCCGATGGCTTCGTGCTGTTCGACCGTGAGCAGCGCATCGTGCTGTTCAACAGCCGCTTCAAGTCGTTCTGGTCGCACAGCCGCGCGCGCATCGGCGCCGGTACGCGCCTGGCAGAAATCAAACGCCTGAGCAAAAGCACCGGCCTGGTGGTCGAGGAGCAGCGCGGCAGCCGCGACGAGCACATGCTCTACCGCCTGCAGGACGGGCGCTGGGTGCAGGTCAGCGAACGGCCGACCCGCGAGGGCGGGCTGGTGATCCTCTACACCGATATCACCGAGGTCAAACAGAACGAAACCCTGCGCCGCGAACAGGCCCTGGCGCAGAAGTCGCGGCTGTTGCAGCGCGCCGTCGACAACCTGTCCCAGGGCATGGCCATGGTCAACGCCGAGGGCGCGCTGGAGCTGTGGAATCACCGCTTTCTCGATCTCTGCGGGCTGGCGCCGATCAACGCGCACCGGCCGTTCGCCGAGGTCATGGCCGACAGCGAACTGGCCCTGCTGACCCCGGCCAGTCGCGATGCCCAGGGCAAACCGATCAGCGAGATGGAGCTGCGCCTGTTCGACGGCCGCATGCTCGAGGTGCGCACCCATCCGCTGCCCACCGGCGGCTTCGTCAACACCTTTACCGACATCACCGAGCGCTATCGCCAGGCCGAGGCGCTGAGCGAGAGCGAGCGCTGGATTCGCCTGATCACCGACCACGTACCGGCGCTGATCGCCTACCTCACGGCCGATCTGGTCTACCAGTTCACCAACAAGGTCTACGAGGAATGGTACTGCTGGCCGCGCGACGCCATGCTCGGCCAGAGCCTGCGGGTGGTGCACAGCCAGGAGCACTGGCAGCGCCTGGAGCCATACGTGGAGCGGGCACTGTCGGGGGAGAGCGTGACCTTCGAGTTTGCCGAAACCAACCACCATGGCCAGGAGCGCTACATGCTGCGTTCCTACGTGCCCAATCGGCAGGCCAGCGGCGAGGTGGTCGGTATTTTCGTGCTGATCCGCGACATCACCGAGCGCCGCCGCACCGCCGAGGCGCTGCATCAGGCCTATCAGCACCTGGAGCAACGGGTGCGTGAACGCACTGCCGAACTGACCGAACTCAACGGCCAACTGCGCCGTGAGATCGACGAGCGCACGCGCATGGAGGTGCGCCTGCGCGAGGCCAAGGGCGAGGCGGAACAGGCCAACCTGTCGAAGACCAAGTTTCTCGCGGCGGTCAGCCACGACCTGCTGCAACCGCTCAACGCCGCCCGGCTGTTCACCAGCGCGCTGCTGGAGAAGGGGGCGGCCGGTCACGCGCCGCTGGTGCGCAATATCAGCAACTCCCTGGAGGATGTGGAAAGCCTGCTCGGCACCCTGGTGGACATTTCCAAGCTCGACGCCGGGGTGATCAAGCCCGATATCGCGCCCTTTGCGGTCAGCGACCTGCTGGAAAACCTCGCCGCCGAATACCGCCAGATCGCCGGCAGCGAAGGCCTGAGCCTGGATTTTGTGCCCTGCTCGGCGCTGGTGCGCAGCGACCTGCAGTTGCTTGCACGGATTCTGCGCAACCTGCTGAGCAACGCCATCCGCTACACCCAGCATGGGCGCATTCTGCTTGGCTGTCGGCGGCATCGGCAGAGCCTGTCGATTGAAGTCTGGGACACCGGCATCGGCATCGCCCAGGACAAACTGGTCGAGATCTTCCAGGAGTTCAAACGCGGCGACGCCAGCCTGCGCAAGCAGGACCGCGGTCTGGGGCTGGGCCTGGCGATTGTCGAAAAGATCGCCGGCATGCTCGGCCACCGCATTCGCGTGCAGTCCTGCGAAGGCAAGGGCTCGCTGTTCGCCATTGAAGTGCCGCTGACCACCCGCGCGCCGCGCAGCCGGGCGCTGGAGGAAGCGCCGAACCCGCTGGTCGAACGCCTCGGCGGCGCGCGGGTGTGGGTGCTGGATAACGACGCGGCGATCTGCGCCGGCATGCGCACCCTGCTGGAAACCTGGGGCTGCGAGGTGATCACCGCGCTGTCCGAGCAGGATCTGGCGCGCCAGGTCGACAACTTCCACGCCGACGCCGACCTGCTGATCGCCGACTACCACCTCGACGACGACCGCAATGGCGTCGACGCCGTCGCCCAGATCAACGCGCGGCGCAGCGCACAGCTGCCAGCCCTGATGATCACCGCGAACTACAGCAACGAGCTCAAACAGCAAATGCGCGAGCTGGGCCACACCCTGATGCACAAACCGGTACGGCCGATGAAGCTCAAAGCGGCCATGAGTCACCTGTTGGACAGAAGCGCCCTGGGCATGTGAGCCCGCAGCATCTAGCCGGTAAACCAATAAAGCCTGTCGCGGCTGAAGCCCCTCCCACCAAGGCGCAGCCTTGCACCTGTGGGAGGCGCTTTAGCGGCGATGCTTTTAGCCGTTGCCCAGGTCGCCTGGTTTTGCAGATGTAGGGTGGACGTCGCTCTTCACTCCCTGCGATCTCCGGCTATGCGGCTCAGCCTTCGCTCATCAAGGCCTTGCTGAGTTCCTCGAACAGCGTCTGCACCGAGCGCAGCGAGCGGCAGTCTGGGCGGGTCAGCAGCCAGAGTTCGGTGTCGCAGCCTGGCAAGGGCTCGCTGATGGCGTGCAGTTCGGGCCGGCCGCGCAGGATAAAGTCGGGCAGGGCGGCTACGCCGAGACCGGCGGCGGTCAGTTGCGCCACCGCGGACATGCTGCTGCAGCGGTAGCTGGGGACTACCCCCGGCAGATGGTCTAGGCGCCAGACTACGGTGGCGTGGTCTGGCATCGACTCGTCGGGGGCGATCCAGCTTTGCCGGGGCAGGTCGCTGCGGTCCTGGCCATCGGCGCGCGCGCAGACCACATAGGAGACGGCGCCGAGTCGGCGGCCGACCAGGTGTTCCGGTGGTTGGCGGGTCAGGCGCAGGGCGACGTCGGCATCACGCCGGCTGAGGTTGGCGAAGTCGTTGGAGGTGACCAGTTCCAGCGCCAGCGCTGGGTAGTTCGGCATAAAGCGCGCCAGTGCGGGCAGCAGCAGGTTGCTGAGCACGGCGTCGGTACAGGTCAGGCGCACGGTGCCGCTGACCACCTGTTTGCCCTGTTCCAGCGCTACCCGGGCGGCGTCCAGTGCCAGCTCGGCACGTTCGGCCTGCTCGGCCAGTGCCTGGGCGGTGTCGGTGGGCGTGTAGCCGCGTCGGCTTTTTTCGAACAGGGCCACACCCAGCGCCGCTTCCAGCCGGCGAATGGCGCGAAAGATGGTCGAGACGTCGACCTGCAGCAGTTCGGCGGCGCGGGCCAGGGAGCGACCGCGGACCAGGGCCAGCACCAGACAGAGGTCGGCATGGCCGATTTGATATTGCATGGGTGCAATCTCTAGTTGCTTAAGCGCCAATTATTATTGCGTTAACGCCCTTTTATAGTGGGATGCGGGCCATCACACAACAGGGGAGAAGCACATGCTCAGCGAATGTCGGATCAAGGTCGCGTTGGTAGGCGATTACAACGCAGCGATCACGGCGCACCGCGCGATTCCCGAGGCCTTGCGCCTGGCCGGTGAGGCGCTGGGTGTTACGGTCGCTTTTGACTGGCTGGCCAGCGACAGCATCGGCGACGGGCAGTGCCTGCAAGACTATGACGGCATCTGGTGCGTGCCAGGCAGCCCCTATGTCAGCACGGCCGGCGCGCTCTGTGCGATTCGCCTGGCCCGTGAGCGCAAAGTGCCGTTCCTCGGCACCTGTGGTGGGTTTCAGCATGCGTTGCTGGAATACGCGCGGCACCAGCTCGGCTGGGTGGATGCCGAACACGCCGAGCTGACGCCCCAGGCTGCCAACCCGATGATCGCGCCGCTGGCCTGTGCGCTGCTGGATGTGAGTGCGCGGGTGCGTCTGGTCTCCGGCTCGCGGATTGCCGAGCTGTATGGCGTGCGCGAGATCAGCGAGCAGTACCTGTGCCGCTATGGTCTGCAGGAGCAGTTTCGCGAGCCGCTGCTGGCACAGTCGCTGAAGGCCAGCGGTCACGATGATGGCGGCGAGGTGCGCGCCATCGAGCTGGATGACCATCCGTTCTTTATCGCCACCCTGTTCCAGCCCGAGCGCGCAGCGCTACAAGGGCGGGTGCCGCCCGTAGTGCTCGGGCTGGTCGGCGCCTGCGCCGTGCAGGCTACCCATGAAGCGCGTCAGGTGCAGCCGGCATGATCGCCGCCACGCCCACACCGCCGTATTACGTGGTGCTGTTCACCTCGATACGCACTCCTGGGGACCACGGCTATGCCGCCGCCGCGCAGCGCATGCTCGAGCTGGCGCGCGAGCAGCCGGGTTTTCTCGGTGTCGAGTCGGCGCGCAGCGATGGCCTGGGTATTACCTTGTCCTATTGGGCAAGCGAAGAGGCGATTCTCGCCTGGCGCAACCACGCCGAGCATGTCGTGGTGCGTGAGAAGGGCCGGGCTATCTGGTATGCCGCCTGTACTACCCGTGTGGCGAAGGTAGAGCGTGCTTATGGATTCGAGCGCTCTGCGTGAGTGGCTGGCACGTTTGCCAACCACTCTGTAAATAAAGCGTTACGACCGGCGGGTTGGTGCGCTGGCTATCTACGAATATTCGAGTCCTGTAAGAAAATCGTGCCGGTTGCTCAGCAGCGCTGGAGGGCATCTGCCCAGGCCAGTCTTGAGTAGCGCCCCACGCTCGGTTGTTATGAGGTCACTCCACGCCGTTGCTCCACCTGCAGCGGTTGACCACAACAACAATCAGGAGGCGCCATGAACGCCGTGAACAGGATCGAGCAGCACAACCCCATCGGCACCGACGGTTTCGAGTTCGTCGAGTACACCGCACCGACGCCCGAAGGCATTCAGCAACTGCGTGAGCTATTCCGCGCCATGGGCTTTACCGAAACCGCCAAACACCGCTCCAAGGATGTCTGGCTGTTCCAGCAGAATGGCATCAACTTCGTGCTCAACGGCAGCCCCAGCGGGCATGTGCGCGAGTTCGGTCTGAAGCACGGGCCGAGTGCCTGCGCCATGGCCTTTCGCGTGCACAATGCCGCCCAGGCCGCAGCCTATGTAGAGTCCCAGGGCGCCACGCTGGTAGGCAGCCACGCCAACTTTGGCGAGCTGAACATTCCCTGTGTCGAGGGCATCGGCGGCTCCTTGCTGTACCTGGTCGACCGCTATGGCGACAAGAGCATCTACGACGTCGATTTCGACTATATCGAAGGGCGTACGCCCCAGGATAATGCACTGGGCCTGTGCGAAATCGATCACCTGACCCATAACGTCAAGCGTGGGCAGATGGACGTCTGGTCAGGCTTCTACGAGCGCATTGCGGGCTTTCGCGAGATCCGCTATTTCGATATCGAAGGCAAGCTCACCGGCCTGCTGTCGCGGGCGATGACTGCGCCCTGCGGGAAGATTCGCATCCCGATCAACGAGTCGGCCGACGACAAGTCGCAGATCGAGGAGTTTATCCGCGACTACCACGGCGAAGGCATCCAGCACATCGCCCTGAGCAGCGACGATATCTACGCCACCGTGCGCCAGTTACGGGCCAATGGCGTGGCGTTTATGGCCACCCCCGGCACCTACTACGACAAGGTCGACAGCCGCGTGGCCGGGCATGGCGAGCCGACCGAGGTGCTGCGCGAGCTGAGCATCCTGATCGATGGCGCGCCCAGCGATGACGGCATCCTCCTGCAGATTTTCACCAACACGGTGATCGGCCCGATCTTCTTCGAGATCATCCAGCGCAAGGGCAATCAGGGCTTTGGCGAGGGCAATTTCAAGGCGTTGTTCGAGTCCATCGAAGAAGACCAGGTGCGTCGTGGCGTGATCGCTGCCGACTGATGCGCTTGCGCAACGCTATAATGCGCGCCGTTTTAACTGTGACCCTGCTGCGTATCCTCGCTGTGGTGGCGCGCGGTGAATCCCCGTAGTCCTGGCAAACGGGCTGCGCAGGAGGTGCCGCCCGACGCCCAGTGAACCTGGCTTCATAAAAGCCGTGCACTCCGCAGCGCCATAAGCGCCGCGGGTTCGATCCCGTCACAGATAAAAACAAGCAGGTGACGCATGCCCCGTGAAACTCCCAAGAACCTCTGGCGCTCGCGCTGGGGTTTTCTCCTCGCTGCAACCGGCTCGGCCGTCGGCCTCGGCAATATCTGGAAATTCCCTTACATCACCGGTGAATACGGCGGCGGCGCCTTCGTGCTGATGTACCTGGCCTGCATCCTGGCGATTGGCATCCCGGTGATGATGACCGAGATCGCCATCGGCCGGCGTGGTCGGGGCAGCCCCATCGACGCCATTGGCCGAGTGGTGCGCGAGAACGGCGGTAACCCGCTGTGGAGGGCTGTTGGCGGCATGGCCATGCTGGCCGGTTTTATGATCCTGTGCTTTTACGTGGTCGTGGCGGGCTGGGCCTTTGCCTACACCTGGAAGATGCTCGACGGTTCCCTGGCTGCCAGCAGCGTCGAGGCATTGGGCGGGGTGTTCGAGGCGCACAACGCCAACCCCTGGCAACTGGGCGGCTGGAGTGTGCTGGTGGCGCTGCTGACCCTGTGCATCGTCGGCAAGGGTGTGCAGGCCGGCGTGGAGCGCTCCCTGCGTTGGATGATGCCCGGCTTGGCCGTCATGCTGCTGGCTCTGGTCGGCTACGCCTTTACCAGCGGCAGCTTCAAGGCCGGCTTCGACTTCCTGTTCCATTTCGACGCCTCGAAAATCACTGGCGAGGCGCTGCTGGCTGCACTTGGCCATGCCTTCTTCACCCTGAGCCTGGCCTCCGGCGCCATTCTTACTTACGGCTCCTATATCCCTGATGATCAGTCGATCACCCGGACCACCTTTATGGTGGTGCTCTGCGACACCTGCGTGGCGCTGCTGGCCGGGCTGGCGATCTTTCCGATCATCTTCGCCAACGGCATGAGCCCCAGTGCCGGGCCGGGGCTGATCTTCATGAGCCTGCCCCTGGCGTTCCAGCAAATGCCGTTCGGCACTGTCTTCGGTGTGCTGTTTTTCGCCATGGTCTCGGTGGCAGCGCTGTCGTCGGCCATCTCCATGGTTGAGGCGAGCGTCGCTTACCTCAACGAGAAGCACGGTATCAGCCGGCTGAAAGCCGCCGCCGCATCGGGTGTGGTGTTGCTGCTGATCAGCCTGCTGGCGATGCTCTCGTTCAACCTGCTGGCCGGCTGGACGCCTCTGGGCAAGAACGTCTTCGACTGGCTGGATTTCCTCACCTCGCGCTGGATGATGCCGCTGGGTGGGATCTTCATGGTGCTGCTGGCCGGCTACGCGCTGCGCAGTGAGATCATGCGTGACGAGTTGGGCTTGCCGCCGCTGGGTTACGCGCTGTGGTTGTTCATGGTGCGCTATGTCAGCCCGGTGCTGATCCTCATGGTGTTTCTGCACGCCCTCGGCTGGCTGGGGTTTGACCCGGTACAGCGCTGGTACTGGATCGCCGGGGCAATTGGCGCTCTGGCTGTGTTAGGCGAGGTACTGCGGCCGCGCATTGTGCAGGTGCTGGCCGAGCGCTAAAACGCACCCTAGCTGTAGGAGCGAATTTATTCGCGATTGTGTCGCGAACGTCGCGAATAAAGGCTGGGCGCGCCCTTAGCTCCTACAGTAGGGTGCGCTGCGCGCACCAAGAATCTGCAACATCTGTGAGTCCAGAAGCTTCGCGCCGGGGCGACGCTCCCACGGGATTTGCGTTGCGGCTGCAACAGCCAACTGGAGAAGAGCCTTTTGTTTGACCAGACTGGCAGAACGCCGTCATACCTGTACTAAACTCTGTCTGGCGGGCGCCTCACGGGGTTGAACTCGTGAGTGTCTAGCTCATGAATTGCCGATCCCTGCCGACACAGCGGTGTAGGCTTGGTACGGGCGTTGCCCTGTAACCGAACCACCTTCAAGACGCACGGGTAAAAATGCCCAAGCTGCGGCCTGTGCGGCGCGTTTTGAGGTTGTTGAACAAGAATGACTGGAGCTGTTTATGTCGTCTGCTACCCGCCTGTTCACCGATCTTGCCGTGGGCAAGAAACTCCTGCTGGGTTTCGGCCTGGTGCTGTTGCTGACCGTCATGGTGACCGGCACCGGGTTCTTCTCGGTCAGCTCGGTACTTGAGCGGCATCAGCAGGTCAGCCAGTTCTCCGAGGTGGACGCGATGATCCTGGAGGCCCGGCGCATGGAGCGTGACTTTGCGATCAGCGGCGATCCCGCCCGGGCCGAGCAAGTGCGCAAGGCCCTGAGCGATGTTCGCGCACTGCTGAACCAGCGCGCCGAAGGCGCTGCGAGTGAACAGCGTGCGCGCCTGCAGACCATGGAACAGGCGACTGCGGACTATCTGCAGCAGTTTGAAGCCTTCGTTGCCCAGCGCGACAAAGCGCGCGCCGCCCGGCAGCAAATGGACGAGGCTGCTACCGAGGCCCGCGAGCAGTTCGATATCGTCGAACTGGACATGTATGACGCCGTTCGCGAGTTGCGCCTGCAAGGCGACAAATTGCGTGGCAGTGACCCGCTGACCCTGGCCGAAACCGCATCAGGCCTGAGCAAGCGCATGCTCGACCTGCGCAGCAACGAGAGCCAGTACATCATCGACGGCTCCGCCGAAGCGCTGGAGAACTGGTCGCTGATCAGTGAGGAGCAGACTTCCATCGCCCGCAACCTGACCATCTGGTTGGATGAGAGCCAGAAGGAGGCTATTGAAACCTCATTGGTCGCCCTCAAGCGTTACCAGGATGCTTTTGCCAACTACCAGCAGGTGCGCCAGCAGAACAGCGAAATCGAAACCGCAATGATCGACAAGGCGCGTGCCGTGCTGGCCTTGACCGACGAGGCGAAGGTTCAGCAGGAAGCGGTGATGAGTGCCGAGAGCCGCCAGGTGCTGCTGTTGCTTGGCCTGATGGGCGGTGCGGCGGTGCTGATCGGCATCTGTTCGGCGCTGCTGATTTCCCGCTCCATCGTCAGCCCGCTGCGTCTGGCGGTAAGTTTTGCCCAGCGCATTGCCGGCGGTGACCTGAGCCAGGACCTGGCGGTGCAACGCGCCGACGAGGTTGGCCAACTGATGGCTGCCATGCAGGCGATGACTGTCAGCCTGCGCAGCCTGGTCGGGCGCATTGGTGGCAGCGTCACGCAGATTGCCGCCGCTGCCGAGCAACTGTCGGCGATTACCGCGCAAACCAGCGCGGGTGTGCAGACGCAAAAGCAGGAAACCGAACAGACCGCCACCGCGATGCACGAGATGGCCGCCACCGTGCAGGAGGTGGCGCAGAATGCCGAGCAGGCGTCTTTGGCCGCGCGTGATGCCGACAGCGAAGCACAGCAGGGCAACAGCGTGGTGCAGCAGGCCGTTGGCCAGATTGGCCAGTTGGCGGGCGAGGTTGAACAGTCGGCCGAGTCCATCGAAGCACTGAACCAGGAAAGTGGGCGCATCGGTAGTGTGCTGGAAGTGATCCGCAACGTCGCCGAGCAGACCAACCTGCTGGCACTCAACGCGGCAATCGAGGCAGCGCGTGCCGGTGAGCAAGGCCGTGGTTTCGCCGTGGTGGCGGACGAGGTGCGGGCACTGGCCAAGCGTGCCCAGGACTCCACCGAAGAGATCGAGCAACTGATTGCCAGCCTGCAGCGTATGGCCAAGGCTGCGGTGGAAAAGATGCAGAGCAGCCGTAGCATGACCCAGCGCACCGTCAGCCTGGCGGCCGAGGCGGGCGCCGCCCTGGGCCGCATCACCCTGGCAGTCAGCACCATCGAACAGATGAATCAGCAGATCGCCGCCGCTGCCGAAGAGCAGAGCGCGGTGGCAGAGACCATCAGCGAGAGCGTGACGCGGGTACGTGACATTGGCGAGCAAAGCGCCAGTGCCAGTGAGCAAACTGCTGCCTCCAGCGCCGAACTGGCGCGCCTGGGTGTCGAGCTGCAGAACCTGGTGCGGCAATTCCGCACCTGATGGGCTTGGCCTTGTTGCCGTTTCGGCGCGTCCGCGAACGAAACGGCAACAGACCCTAGGCAAAGTACGGCCCTGCAGGAGCGAAGGGGGCGCCTAGCCTTTATTCGCGATAATCGCAACACCATCGCCCTCACCATGCACATCCATATGAATAGGGCGAATTCCGTAAGCCAGGCCAGCTTTTGCGCGGCAACCCGTAGTGCGACAAAGCGTCAACATACCCCAACGGATCAGGTCTGGAACTGCAGCACCGCGCTCTGCATGCTGCGCGCCACGCGATCCAGGGTTTGCGCTGCGTCGGCTAGCTCGTTGACGGTGCGGCTATTCTGCTGCGACATCTGTGCGATATGTTCGACCTGCTGCGCCACTTCGCTACTGGCGCGGCTCTGCTCGCTGATGGTCTGCGATATCTCTTCCACCACCTCGGCCGCGCGCTGTGCGCCGCCGCGAATTTCATTGATTGATTCCCCAGCCTGACGCGCCAGGGTCACGCCATCGCTTACCCGAGTGACCCCGGTTTGCATGCTGTTGACCGCCTGTTCGGTGCTGGTGCGGATGCGTTCGATCATCCCGGTGATTTCCTGGGTCGACTGCGCGGTGCGCGCAGCCAGGTTGCGGACCTCGTCGGCCACCACGGCAAAACCACGGCCGGCCTCGCCAGCGCGCGCCGCCTCGATGGCGGCGTTGAGGGCGAGCAGATTGGTCTGTTCGGCGATGCTCTTGATCACCTGGATGATCGAGTGAATTTCCTCGGATGACTCGCCTAGCGCGGTGATGGTGGCGCTGGACTCGTTGACCGCTTCGGCAATCCGGCTCATGCCATCGACGACGCCCATGATCACCTGGCCACCATTGCTGGCCAGGTGTTCGGAGTGCGAGGAAATCTGCTGGGCATTGCGCGCGTGGCCGGCAATCTGTCCGATATTCCCTATCATCTGCTCCATGGCCGCAGCCATGCTGCTGGCGCTTTGCGACCCTTCCGTGGTGCTGCGCACGATGTTCTGCGAGGCGCCGCTGAGGCTCTGCGCGGTTTGCTGCAACTGTTCACCTTCCTGGCGAATGCTGTCGATCATCTTGCGCAGGTTGCCCTGCATGTCCGCCAGTGCCTGCTGCAGTTGCCCGGCCTCATCGTTGCTGTCGATGCTGATGGTGCTGCGCAGGTTGCCCTGGGCAATGTTACGCGCCACCCCGATAATCTTCTCCAGTGGCCGCAATACCGCTTTCATCAACTGGGTAGTGAGCAGGCAAAGCAAGCAGCAGACCAGCAGAATGCCGCCAATCAGTAACCAGGCGGCCTGTTCCACGGCGACCTCACCTTCGCTGCGGGTTTGCGCCGAGTGCGCCTCGATCAGGCCGCTGAGGGCTTCGTTCTTTTCTTCCAGATCACCGAAACTGGCATCGAAAGCGGCCATCTGCTGGCGTGCGGCCTGCGGGTCAGTCAGGGCCAGGTTGACGATGCCTTCGGCCTGCTGAATGTAACTGGCCAGGGCCGGTTGCGACTCGCTGATGGCTTCACGGATATCAGCACTGAGCGGCAGCTTGGCGTTGTCATTCAGGGTGCGGGTAAACCATTCGCTGTGCGCGCGCAGGTCATCGCGTACCTGGGTCACCGCTGCGCTGTCAGCGGGGTCGATATAGAAGGCGGCGAGTACATCGGCGCGCAGGGCGTCGTGCATCATGTCGCCTTCGAGGTGGTTGCGCAGGGCGCTGACACTCAACTGGTTTTCGTTAAGGGCACCAGCCAGGCGAGTCTGCCCCCAGAACCCGATGCTGCCCAGTAGAGCGGCTGCCAGTACGCTGATCGCGCCACAGGCGATCATCTTCTGTCGAATGTTCATGGCCATACTCCAACGGGTAAAGGTTGGAGTTGAGCCTAGACCATGCACAGCGCCTCTGTGGGCGCCGCTGGATCCTGTTACTGCACGCTGCCGCTGGCCAGCGGTGGTCGACTCAGCTCAGCGGCCCAACTGGCCAGCGGAATCGGCGTGTCCGGTTGCCAGATGCGTTGACCAAGCTGTTTCAGACGCGCCATGTCGCCGCGCTCCACAGGCCAGCGCTCGACCGGTGTCTGTAGCTGCCAGGCGCCGTCTTGCCAGTGGGCGAAGTCGAAGCGGAAGGGGTGAAAGCCGGTCATGCCCAGGCGGATATCGGTGACGATCAGGCGATCGTCGATGCGGTCGTAGCGCAACATGTCGTCGGTGAACCACTGCAGCCGTGCATGCATCGGCGAGTCGGCCAGCGCTGCGGCCAGGGCTGTGCCGCGGGGCATGCTGGCGAGCTGCGGGGGCGCGTCATCGAACCAGCCGACCAGGGCCTCGTGATACTGCTCGCCATCCACAACGATCACCCGCCAGAGCAGGCTGTTGAACGGTGTCGGTGTGCTGAACAATGCCTCGGCCTGTATTCCTTGCTCGGCCAGTTGGGTCTGCACCCGCTGTTCGGCCATGCTCTTGCCGACCAGGGTGGTGCCCAGGTACAGGGTCGACAGCGCCAGGGCGATCACGGGCGCGCGCGGCGTTTTGCCGTGCAGGCCGAACAGTAACCCTGCAACCACGGCGACAATCAGCGGCACGCTGTACACCGGGTCGATGATGAAAATGCTCGACCAGGCCGTGGGTATGGGCATAAATGGCCAGAACAACTGGGTGCCATAACTGGTGAAAGCGTCGAGCAAGGGATGGGTAATCAGCACCAGCCACAAGGTCAGAAACAGGCGTTGTGATGAATAACCGGGGTTGTGCCGCAAGCGTCGGGTCAGCCAGGTCAGCAGCAGTGCCAGGCCGCTGAGGACGAACAGCGAATGGCTGAAGCCTCGGTGGTAGGTCATGTCGGCAACGGCGTCGCCATAATCGATGACCACATCCAGGTCCGGCAGGGTGGCGAGCATGGCGCCATACAGCAGGGCCTTGCGGCCTTGCCAGCGGCCGAGCAGGGCACCTTGAATAGTGGCGCCGAGGACGGCCTGGGTAATCGAGTCCATATAACGTGAATCTCGCAAAGTCGGGCCGCTACGTTAGCCGAGCTGACAGGTGAATACCGAGAGAAAAGTTCAAGCAAAGGTTTCGGCTAGCAGGCCCCTACGGCAGACGAGGTAGGAGCGAATTTATTCGCGATAAAGGCTGGACGCTCCCTCCGTTTCTACCCATGCCTAATTCGAGGAGACTGCAACCCCGCCCGGCAGGCTGTTACAGCTTGAAGAAACTGACCTTATCGGTCAGGCGATTGGCCAGGGTGGCCAGTTCGCGGCTGGAGGAGGCTACCTGTGCAGAGCCAGCTGAGGTTTCCAGGGTGGCGCTGTGGATGCGGTTGATGTTCTGGTTAACCTCTTCGGCCACCGCGCTCTGTTCTTCCGAGGCGCTGGCGATTTGTGCGTTCATGTCCTTGATCGCGGTGACTTCGCTGCGGATCTTGTTCAACGCAGTTTCAGCCTGACCGGTTTGCTCGACTGTCTGTTGAGCCAGGTGGCGGCTGTTGCGCATCACCTCGGCGGCTTTACCAGCGCCGTCCTGCAGCTTGCCGATCATGCCGCGAATCTCCCGAGTAGAATCCTGGGTACGGGTAGCCAGGGAACGTACCTCGTCGGCCACAACGGCAAAGCCACGGCCGTGTTCGCCGGCCCGTGCGGCCTCGATCGCCGCATTCAGGGCGAGCAGGTTGGTCTGCTCGGCGATGGAGGTAATGACTTCGATGATTTTCTCGATGCTCTCGCTGTCGGTGGACACCTGCTGCACGCTTTCGGCGGCGCTCTCCAGGGTGCGCGCCAGGTTCTGAATGGCGCTGGCGGTGGCGCTGACCACCTGGTTGCCGGTGGCCACTTCGCTGTCGGCATTGCGCGTGGCCGAAGCAGCGCTGGCGGCGTAGTTGGCCACTTCATTAACGGTTGCCGCCATCTGGTTAATCGCGGTGGCCATTTGCTCGGCCTCGCTGGACTGGAGACGGATCTGCTGGTTGTTGCTGTCGGAGGTGGTCAACAACTGGTCTGAAGCCAGTGTCAGTTCACTGGCAGCACTACGCACCTGCGCGATGGTCTCGGCGAGGTGCTTGACCATGTTTTGCAGATCGCCCATGACACTGTTCGGGTATTGGGTCTGGATACTCTGGTTAAGCTCCCCCTTGGCCAAGCGCTGGATGACGTCGGCCACTCGATACGGTTCGGCACCGAGGGTGGATTTCAGCTTGTTGATGATGACCAGAGAGACGCCAATGCTCAGCAGCACTGCGGCTGCGCTGACCAGCAGGATCAGCAGACGGAAGCCACCTGCGGCTTCGCGCACCTCGCCAATATCCTTGCCAATGGTTTGTTCCTGGTGATCGATATAGGCATTGATGCGCTTGAGCCATTCGGCATAGGCCGGCGACGCTTGATCCATCAGCAGGGTTTTAGCCGCGGCTGTATCACCTCGGCTACGCAGGCCGATCAGCTGTTCGGTCAAGGCCAATGTACTGCGCTCTATCGTCTGGATATCACTCAGCAGGCGTTGCTCGGTGTCCGTGGCTGGTTGTTCACGCAGCAGGCTGTTCATGTCCTGGGCCGACGCTTGGTAGAAATCCTTGAGCCGCTGAATTTCTGCCAACTGGCGATTCAACGCGGCGTCGTTGTCCACCAGCACGGCATCGCGGATGGCGATTGCACGGTCATGCACGCTGCCACGGAAGTTGATGGCATAGCGCTGTTTGAGTGAGGCCCCTTCACTGACGGCGGTGAGCGTCTCATCGATAAAGCTCACGCGCAGTACACCGATGAGGGCAATCAGGATCATCAGCGACAGGATCAGCCCAAATCCAAGGCCCAGGCGTTGTGCGATGCTT
Source organism: Pseudomonas cuatrocienegasensis (assembly GCF_900110925.1). Classification (GTDB taxonomy): domain Bacteria; phylum Pseudomonadota; class Gammaproteobacteria; order Pseudomonadales; family Pseudomonadaceae; genus Aquipseudomonas; species Aquipseudomonas cuatrocienegasensis. The sequence goes on from NZ_FOFP01000001.1 coordinate 332,388, forward strand.
AATTGTGCTTGCATGAAATCCGCTCCTCTGCCCTTGGGGGGCTGCGACTGCTTGCTGCGTGTGCAGGGGAGGCTCAGCAGGTGGTGAGTGCCCTCTTGTGCAAATCTTATACAGGTAATTTTTTTTGTACAATTTATTTAGGGTTTTTACCGGAGTAACCGATAGCCGGTAATGGGTGACATGTAAGTCCATGAAATGGCTGTAATGCCCGAAAATTCTGGGCTAAATGCGCTGCTCAGCAAGCGGGTGGTCGGTGCAGGAAAGCTGTGCATGATCTTTATATTTATACGAGAGTTGTACAGGTTTAGCGCAAGAGTCTGGAAAGGGTTATGCAGCGCCGAGGCCGCAGGCCGCGAAAAACGACCTGCGTTGACGGATCAGAACGACGCGAGAATCCGCCCCAGCACCGCCATCGCCTGTTCACTCTCGACGCCCCAGGGGTGGCCGTAGTTAAGCCGGGCGCAATTACCAAAGCGCCGGGTGGCGGAGAAGATCGGCCCCGGTGCCAGGCTGATGCCCTGGGCCAGGGCGAGCTGAAACAGGCGCAGCGCATCGACCTGTTCGGGGAACTCGAACCAGAGAAAGTAGCCGCCACTGGGCCGCGTCACTTTGGTGCTCGTGGGAAAGTGCCGCGCCGCCGAGGCCAGCATTGACGCCTGCTGCGCCTCCAGGGCATGGCGCAGCTTGCGCAGGTGGCGGTCGTAACCGCCGTGTTGCAGGTAGTCGGCCAGGGCGGCCTGGGCCGGTACGGAGGGCGAAATGGTGGTCATCAGCTTGAGCCGGCTGATCTGCTCGGCATAGCGCCCGCCGGCCACCCAGCCAACCCGATAACCCGGCGCCAGGCATTTGGAAAACGAGCCGCAATGCATCACCAGGCCCTCGCGGTCGAAGCTCTTGACCGGTTTGGGCGGCTGGCTGCCGAAATACAGCTCGGCGTAGACGTCATCCTCGATCAGTGGCACCTGATGGCGCTGCAGCAACTGATACAGCGCCTCTTTCTTGCTGTCGCTCATGCTTGCGCCGAGCGGGTTCTGCAGGCTGCTCATAAACCAGCAGGCCTTGATCGGCAGGTCGGTCAGGCGCTCGCTGAGCACGTCCAGGTCGATGCCTTCACGCGGGTTGACCGGTATCTCCACGGCCTTGAGCTTCAAGCGCTCCAGCACCTGCAACGTGGCGTAGAAGGCCGGCGCCTCGATGGCCACCAGGTCACCAGGCTGGGTCACCGTTTGCAGGCAGAGGTTGAGCGCTTCCATGGCGCCGCTGGTGATCACCAGTTCCTCCAGCGGCAGCATCACCCCGCTGACCATATAACGCAGAGCAATCTGCCGGCGCAGGTTGGGGTTGCCCTCGGTCATATCGGCGATCACCGCTTGCGCCGGCATATCGCGCACGCTCTGCGCCATGGAGCGGGCCAGACGCGGCAGGGGAAACAGCTGGGGGCTGGGGAAGGCTGAGCCGAACGGCACGGTGCCGGGGTCTTTCAGCGAAGCGAGCACCGAGAACACCAGCTCGCTGACATCCACCTCGGTGGTTTGCGTCGGCTGCTGGCTGGTTTCCGGTTCGGCCAGGGAGTGCCGCGCCAGCTCGCGAACGAAGTAGCCGGAGCGCGCGCGCGCCTGGATCAGGCCGCGATCTTCCAGCAGGTAGTACGCCTGAAACACCGTGGACGGGCTGACCCCATGAGTACGGCTGGCGTGACGCACCGACGGCACCTTCTCGCCGGGAGCGAGCACACCAGAGCGAATCAGCTCGGCAATCTGGTCGGCGAATTTCTCGTAGCGTTTCATCGTATCCGTGACTGCGGCCAGGGGGAGGCCACAGTCTACTGGGAGTTGCCGAGCCATGTCTGTCAGCGCCAGCGCGGCGAGAGAAAGGTGCTCTGGGTCTGCGCCTGCTCGCTGGCATCGACCAGGTTATGGATCGCGAAGCGCACGGGCAGGGCGCTGGCTTCGAGCGTGTCGCTCTCCTGCACCACCGTCACCGGTACATCGAGAATCTCCCCGGGGTTCAGCTGCAACTGCTGCGGCGCGTCCAGGCGCAAGCCGGGGCTGTCGACCAGGGCCAGGCCATAGCGCTGTGGCTGTTGGGTCTTGTTGATCACCTTGAGCAGATAGGTATTTTCGATCTGCCCCAGCTGGTTCTCGCGGAACATGCTGCGGTCCTTGGCCGAGTCGATGGACAGCATCGAACGCTCATTCAAGGCCCAGGCAAAGGCGCCGAACATCAGCACCAGCGCGATGCCATAGCCGACCAGTCGGGGGCGTAGCCAGTGAGTCTTGCCGCCCTGCAGTTGCCGCTCCGAGTGGTAGCCGACCAGGCCTCTGGCGTAGCCCATCTTGTCCATGATCGAGTCGCAGGCATCGATGCACGCGCCGCAACTGATGCAGTCGATCTGCAAACCATCACGGATGTCGATACCGGTCGGGCAGACCTGCACGCACATAGTGCAGTCGATGCAATCGCCGAGGCCTTCGGCCTTGTGGTCGCTGTCCTTCTTGCGCGGGCCACGGCTTTCGCCACGCTTGGCGTCGTAGGCCACCAGCAGGGTGTCATCGTCGAACATCGCACTCTGAAAGCGCGAGTAGGGGCACATATGCACGCAGACCTTCTCGCGCAGCCAGCCGGCGTTGAGGTAGGTGGCGGCCATAAAGAACAACACCCAGACCAGGGTGCCGGCCTCCAACTGCAGGTGCAGCAGGTCGCTGGCCAACTCGCGGATCGGCGTGAAGTAGCCAATAAAGGTCACCGCTGTAAGCAGGCTGACGCCCAGCCAGATTCCGTGCTTGGCACTGCGTCGCAGCAGCTTGTTCAGCGACCAGGGCGCGGCATCCAGCTTGATCCGCTGGTTGCGCTCACCCTCGGTGACCTTCTCGGCCCACATAAACACCCAGGTCCACACGCTCTGTGGGCAGGTGTAGCCGCACCACACCCGCCCGGCCACCACGGTGATGGTGAACAAGCCAAACGCCGCGATGATCAGCAGCGCCGAGAGCAGAATGAAATCCTGCGGCCAGAAGGTCGCGCCAAAGATGTAGTAACGGTGCTCGGACAAATTCCATAACACCGCCTGGCGACCACCCCAGTCCAGCCAGGCGGTGCCGAAGAAGATCAGAAACAGCAAGCCTGCGCCATACAGGCGCAGGTTACGAAAACGGCCGCTAAAACTGCGGGTATGAATCGGCCCGCCGGCTTGTGACGGGGTCAGGCGGATAGGCTGGCGCGGATCGATGGTCTCGATGATCTGCGCGGGAATTCGTTCGCTCATTACGGGCCTCGTCGGGCTTTATCAGGCGAGGTGAATGATGCGGGCAGGGCTGATCTGGTAACAGACTCAGGTTTTCCAATAAAAAGCGGATCAGATGGATGGGTAAAGGCAGAGAAGACAATCCACTGTCAGGATTTTCGTCACAGAACAGGCGCTGGTTTAGGCGTGTGCACCGACTGAGTGGCGACGTGACTGATAGAGCGAGTAGGCTCAAGGCGCCAAGTCATTGTGGCTATGGCGAGCCCTCGCGGTGGTGTTAAATAGCCATACTGAATACGACTGCAGCACGGGGGCTTCCAGCAAACGGGTAGCTTTGCCATTCCCCCAATGCACGGCTGCTATTGCAATGTCTCTATTTGCGCGAATCTTATGATCACCACTGTCATCATCAGCATGCTCTGCGTGCACCTCCTGTGTTTCTGCTTGATGTTCTGGCTGATCAGCGCCCGGCTGAATGGCAAGAAGATGGGCATGGAAGTCTTTGCTCTCGGCAACTTTTTGCTCGGGCTCGCGTATATCCTGCAATTGCTCGAGGGCCCTCCGGGTTGGGGTTTTATGAGTGTTGCCAGCCACACACTGACGTTCTGTGCTCCTGTTGCTTATGTCCTTGGCGCCATGCGCTTTTTCGATCGCCCAACCCCGGTATTACGGCCGCTGCTCGCAGTGGCGGCTGTCTACACGATGTTGCAGCTATTGATGCAATCGCTGTTCGGGCAAGAGGCCCGCCATGCGTTATTGGCAGGTTTGTGTGCGATGCTCTTTCTGGCCATGACAGTGGCAGTGCTCTATGGCAGACGAAGCTTTGCCAAGGACCTGCATGTGGAAATGCTCGTATTTGCCGTACTGATCGGCGGCATTTGTCTTCTGAACGCCGCTAAGTTTCTACTCATTATCGATGGCGGTATGGCGGCCCTCGATATGAGCAGCGGCTTCCAGAAGGTCTTTTACATTTACATGTCGTTCCTGGCGACGGTACTACCGCCCTGCGCGGTGTGGTTGGTGCTGCGTCGCCTTACGGATGAGCTGCTTACCTTGGCCGCCCATGACCCGCTCACCAGGTTGCTGAACCGGCGCGGGCTGATGGATGCGCTGGAGGCGCACTTCCGCTCACGCGCTGCCGGGCCTGCGTACCTGCTGATGGTCGACATCGACCACTTCAAACGTATCAACGATACCCTTGGGCACAACGTCGGCGATCTTGTCTTGTGCCACGTTGCCGACGTCCTCAAGGCTACTGCCCGGCAAGGCGATCTGGTGTGCAGGCTGGGTGGTGAGGAATTTGTGATCATCGCTCTGGATACCGACCACGTTGGTGCCATGCAATTGGCAGAGCGTACACGGGCGGCGATCGAATACAGCGAAGTACCTAGCACCAGCGACAGCCAATTGATCCGCTGCACCGCAACCATCGGCGTCTCGGGTCAGTTCACCCGCGCGCAAGCGTTTGAGGCGTTTTTGCAGCAGGCAGATGCCGCGCTATACCAAGGTAAAACGGCAGGGCGCAATCGGGTTGAGTGGAGTTATGTGTCGGAGAGCTAGCCGGACTTTAGGCGCTATTGCCTTTTCGTCGTGAGCCGTGTTGCAGCAACACACTCACCAGTTGCTTCGCGAACCCCACAAGCGTTCGCGGCTTGGTCAAAGCGGGCCGGTCACAGATGGGATTGCTGTCCTTCTGCGCTCATGGCAAATGACTAAAGCAGGCGTGCGCGGCCAATTATCCGCTGGTCAATGAACCGTTCGATGATGTGGCTATCGACCTTGGCCAACTCGCGGATCAGATGGTGGCTGTGCTGGATTGAGGACTGTGTTTTTTTTGGGGCGGTAGGTTCAGAGTAGGGGCTGTTCCATCGATCAGCCCCTTTCCCTTGGGTGAGTTATCTGCCGTCACTCGGCCTTTTCTTTCAGTGCGGTGACGATAGCCTCTCCAAACGCTTTCGCGGATGCCGGGTTTTGACCGGTTATCAGGCGTCCATCGACCACTACACGGCTTTCAAAGAGTGGGGCGGATTCAAATAGTGCGCCGGCTTTCTTCAAAGCGCCTTCCAGCTCAAAGGGTATTATCTTGTCGTATTGCCGCGAGGCGTCCTCTTCAGCCGTGAACGCAGTAAGGCGGCGTCCACTGATCAGGTTATTGCCGTTGCTGAGCTTGACGTCGATAAGCCCCGCCGGACCGTGGCAAACGGCGCTGACAATGCCGTCGTTTTCATAAATGGTACGTACGGCGTTACTCAGTTCGCTGTTGTTGACGAAGTCCCACATCGGGCCGTGGCCACCCACGAGCAAGATCGCATCGTATTTCGACGGGTCGACAGCTGAGAGTTTGAGGGTGTTGCCCAGTTTGTTGCGATGCTCTGGGTTGGTCCAAAACTTCAGGCTGGCTGGGTCTTGCAAGTCAAAACCATCGAACGGCGCCAGGCCACCTTTAGGGCTCGCGAGGTCGTAGTCAATGCCGGCCTCGTCAAAGACTTCGACCGGATGAGTAAGCTCTGGAAACCAGAACCCGGCCACTAGATTCTCAGCTTTTTTATCCTGGCTCGACACCACAATCAAAACTCTGTGGTTGTTCTGATTGTCTTGGGCGAACGCTGTTGACGCACATGTGACAAGAGCAATGGCAGCAGTAATGCCAGCAAAGTACTTGGTAATAGACATCTTCCATTCCTTCAACTGTTTGAGGTTGCGTCACTTTATCGATGGCTAGAAGGAGGAAATAGCCGGCCAAACGCGAATGAGCTGTTTAATAAAACGCTCTAATCTGGCGGTATTGGATCGAATAAGTCGCGTAAGCTGTGCCCTTCAGGTGCTTAAGCGCTCGAAAGTTGCAACGTGAAGGTGCCCCATGATTCACCCCAATAGTTTTGATGGTTTGCCCGAGTTTCTGGCCGTGGCCAAGAGAATGAGCGTTCGCAAGGCCGCCCTTGATCTTGGTAAAACCCCCGGCTCCGTGAGCCTGGCCTTGCAGCGACTAGAGCAACGTCTTGGCGTACTGCTTTTGCATCGCACAACCCGCAAGATGTCTCTGACGGAAGCTGGGAAGGATCTGCTGCAGAAGATCGAACCGGCTGCACAAGCGATTGCCACTGGGCTTGATGCCGCTGCTCAGTCGGCGAAAGCGCCGTCGGGCACCTTGAGGCTGATTGTCGAGCGTTTGGCGCTATCGCATGTGATCGAGCCGCTGCTGCCGGCTTTTCGTCAGGCATGGCCAAAGCTGAATCTTGAGATCACAGTCAGTAACCGCCACGAACACTTCGCTTCCGAGGGATATGATGCCGGTATCCAGATCGGTTCATATATCGCCCAGGACATGATCGCGGTACGGCTCTGCAAACCCTTCCAATGGGCTGTTTTTGGCTCGCCGGACTATTTCAAAGCACACGGCATACCTCAATCCACCAGCGATCTGGTGCGCCATGAGTGCATTCGCTTTCGTCGACCAGAAAAGGGCGATGTCTATCGCTGGGAGTTCGTTGAGAAGGGCTCAACCGTGAGGGTCGACCCGCTGGGCTCGGTCACCGTCAATGATGGCGAACTCATGCGTAGCTTGGCGGTGCAGGGTGTTGGCCTGATCTACTCGTCGACCTTTCACACGTCACGTGAGTTGGCAGCCGGCACCTTGCAACCCGCATTGCTGGAGTGCTCACCGGGAAGTGATGGGCTGTTTCTGTATTTCTCCAAGGCCGCCAAAAACCAACCGAAGCTGCGTGCTTTTATTGAGACCTGCACACAGCTGCCGAAGCGCTGAGTGAATTTCTAGAATGGGCCTGTCCCTGGCACCGTGTGGGGGTGTTAGGTCGTCGACCTTATGATGGGATGCGCTGATTACCTATCGCAGCCTTTACCACGATGAACATGAAGACCAGGCCGTGTAATGAGTCTGCGGCGATGCCTTTCAGCAGGTCTACTAAGAAGGCTCAATGGTCCTGCACAAGAAACACGCGCGCGGCACCCCAGGCGCCCGTACGCAGGACGGGCGGTGCGGCCATTGAGTTTTTAATGATTGGATTATTGATGTGCCGCTTGGAATTCTGTGGGTATGGGAGGGGCCGGGCGGCGCTCCGCTTTAGCCGCGATGTTTGCAGCGCCTTTCAGAGCAATCGCGAATAAATTCGCTCCTACACATCAGCGGCGGATTATTCGCGATTTGAGGCCGGGCGACTCCTTCGCTTCTACGAGGGGGCGTATCGGTTTGCCGTACTCAGTCTTCGGCCGTCGCCAACTGTTGCAGAATTCGGCTGAAGTTCTCGACGCCCTGAGCACCACTGACCAGGTGGCGGTGGTTGAAGATGATCGCCGGCACGCTGCGAATGCCTCGGCTGACCCAGGTGTGCTCGGCCGCGCGTACCTCGTCGGCGAAGCGTTGATCGGCAAGCACGCCTAATGCTTCGCTGCGGTCCAGGCCGATCTCGGCGGCTACGTCTGCGAGTACCTGGTTGTCCGACAGGTTGCGGCGATGGGTGAAGTGCGCAACAAACAGTGCCTGTTTCAGGTCGTGCATGCGGCCTTGTTGGTCGGCCCAGTGCAGCAACTGGTGGACGTTGAAGGTGTTGTGCATGCGCATGTCGTCGGCGAAGTTGAATTCAAAACCAACGTCATTGCCGGCCTGCACCAGGTGCCGGCGGTTTTCCTCTGACTGCGCTTGGCTCGCGCCGTATTTCTCGGCGATATGCTCGCGCAGGTTCTGGCCTTCGGCGGGCATATCGGGGTTCAGCTCAAAGGGGTGCCAATGCACTTCGTAGTCCGTGCCGCTGGCTTGCAGGGCCTGCGCCAATTGCCGGTAAGCCACCACGCACCAGGGGCAGACCACGTCAGAGACGATGTCGATATGCAGTTTTTTGGCGTCGAGGGCGGCCATGGTGGGCTCCTTGTCAGGTGGTATTCAATGGGGCGAGTGGTGCCCGGCAACTTTGTCAGCGGCTCGATGCTAGGGAGTCAGCACGGTAGCCTGGATTGCAGCGGGTGGAAATGCCGGGTGATTATCAACACCTGACAGCACCATCTGCACCGTATTTTTCCGCCGAATCTGCCGCTGTTTCGCTATCAGGGGCCTGGGCATAGTGTGGCCATCGATAATAGCCGAGGCCGCCGATGTACCAATACGATGAATATGACCATGTGCTGGTGAATGAGCGGGTGGCGCAGTTTCGTGATCAGGTCGAGCGCCGTCTGCGGGATGAGCTGAGCGAGGAAGAGTTTCTGCCGCTGCGTCTGCAGAATGGCCTGTACCTGCAAAAGCATGCCTACATGCTGCGCGTGGCGATCCCCTATGGGACGTTGGCGGCCCGGCAGATGCGCGCGTTGGCGCATGTCGCGCGGCAGTACGACCGGGGTTACGGGCATTTCACCACGCGGCAGAATATTCAGTTCAACTGGATCGAGCTGGAGCGGGTGCCAGATATTCTCGAGCACCTGGCGGGTGTTGAGATGCACGCGATTCAAACGTCCGGCAACTGCGTGCGCAATATCACCACCGAGGCCTTTGCCGGGGTCGCTGCCGATGAGCTGCTGGACCCGCGCCCGCTGGCGGAAATTTTGCGCCAGTGGTCGACCATCAACCCGGAGTTTCTCTACCTGCCGCGCAAGTTCAAGATCGCCCTGTGCGCGGCCGAGGAGGACCGTGCCGCGGTGATGATGCACGACATCGGTCTGTACCTGTACCGCGACGAGGCGGGCGAGTTGCTGCTGCGGGTGATGGTGGGTGGCGGTCTGGGACGCACGCCGATTCTTAGTCAGCAGATTCGTGAGGCGTTGCCCTGGCGCCATCTGTTGTCCTATGTCGAGGCGGTGTTGCGGGTGTACAACCGCCACGGCCGGCGCGACAACAAGTACAAGGCGCGCATCAAGATTCTGGTCAAGGCGCTGGGCATCGAGGCGTTCGCCCGTGAGGTCGAGGCCGAGTGGCAGCACATCAAGGATGGCCCAGCCGAACTGACCCAGGAAGAGTACCAGCGCGTGGCCGATGCCTTCGTCGCGCCGCCCTACGAGCAACTGTCTGAGCTCGACCTGGGTTTCGGCACGGCCTTGGCGCAGGACGCCGAATTTGCCCGCTGGGTGTCGCGCAATACCCTGGCGCACAAGGTGCCCGGCTACAGCGCCGTGGTGCTGTCGACCAAACCGGGCATCAGTGCGCCACCGGGTGATGTCACCGCCGAGCAGATGGAGGCGCTGGCCGATCTGGCCGAGCGCTTTGGCTTTGCCGAGCTGCGGATTGCCCACGAGCAGAACATTGTGCTGCCCGACGTGCGCAAGGCGGATCTGTACGCGCTCTGGCAGGCCGCAGCTGAGGTGGGCCTGGCGACGCCGAATATCGGTTTGCTGACGGACGTGATTGCCTGCCCCGGCGGTGATTTCTGCGCCCTGGCCAATGCCAAGTCGATCCCGATTGCCCAGGCGATCCAGCAGCGCTTCGATGACCTGGATTACCTGCATGACCTGGGCAATATCAGCCTGAATATCTCCGGCTGCATGAATGCCTGCGGTCATCACCACATTGGCAATATCGGCATCCTCGGCGTCGATAAGAACGGCAGCGAGTGGTACCAGGTGACCATCGGCGGCGCCCAGGGCAAGGCCAGCGCGCTGGGCAAGGTGATCGGTCCGGCGTTCAGTGCGGCGCAGATCCCCGATGTAATCGATGGGCTGGTGCGCACCTTCACCGACTACCGCGAGGCCGAGGAAGGTTTTGTCGATACCGTGCAGCGCATCGGCCTGGAGCCGTTCAAGGAAGAGGTCTATCGCAAGCCGCAGGTGCCAGCATGAACAACCTGATCCGACTGCTTGATGGCACGCCGAGTATTGTCTGCAACGACCCTTGGCAACTGCTGGGTGACGTCACTGAGCCCGCTGTGCAAGGGCCACAGATAATGCCGTTGAATGTCTGGCTCGCGCGCCAGGATGAGGCTGTTTTGCGCGCCGAGCAGGCCAGTGCCGATGGTGTCTGCCTGGCTCCGGACGATGAGGTGGAAAGCCTGCGGCCTTACCTGCCGGTTCTGCCGATGATTGCCATCGCGTTTCCCAGCTTTCGTGATGGACGCGCTTATAGCCAGGCGTACCTGCTGCGCACGCGCTTGGGCTGGACGGGCGAGTTGCGCGCGGTGGGCGATGTGCTGCGTGATCAGCTCAGCCATATGCGCCAGTGCGGTTTCGATGCATTTGCCGTGCGCGAAGACAAGTCGGTCGAGGATGCACTCAAGGGCCTGGCCGGCATGAGTGTGGTATATGGTCGCTCGGCAATCGAGCCGCGACCGTTGTTTCGTCGGCGTGTGTAGGCGCGAATGTCTTCGCGATGTTGCAGCCTATTTTGCGAGTAACGGCCGGCTGCATTACCTCGCGATCAATAGCTCACACAGAGGAGTGTTCTTATGGTGTTGAAAGGGCTGACCTGGCTGGTCCTGCTGCAGATTCTCGGCAGTCTCGTCAGTGAGCTGCTGTTGCCCATGCTGCCCGGCAGCGTGATTGGTTTGCTGCTGTTGTTTGCCTACTTGCTGCTGCGTGGTCAGGTCAGTGAGCCGTTGAGTCAGGCGACCAGCACCTTGTTGCAGTACTTGCCGCTGCTGTTTGTCGTGCCGGCGGCGGGGATCATGGTCGCCAGCGATGCGTTGCTCGCCGACCTGCCGGCGATTCTGGTTGCGTTGTGCCTGTCGTTGCTGGTTACGGTGCCTTTGTGCGGCTGGATGATGCAGCGCCTGGCCCGGCGCATCGAGCAGCGGGTGGAGGGCGGTCATGAGTGAAGGGATGTGGCTGACGGTAGGGCGCTTGGTGGTCGATCACCCGCTGTTTCCCGTGGGGCTGACGCTGGTGGCGTTCCAGTTTGCTCTGTGGCTGTACCGGCGCAGCGGCTGGCTGGTGCTGCAACCGGTGATGGTCTCCATGCTGATCGTGGTGGGGGTATTGCTGGCCTGCGGCATGGATTACGCCACCTACCGTGCGGGCGCGGCGCCTATCGCTTTTCTGCTGGGCCCGGTGACCATCGCCCTGGCGGTGCCCTTGTACAACAACATCAAGCGTATTCGCCAACTGGCCGCGCCAGTGTTGCTGACTGTGCTGGTCGGCGGCTCGCTGACGGTCACCCTGACCCTGGTGATCGCCCACGCCATGGGCGCCCAGCTGCCAGTATTGGCGAGCCTGTCGGGCAAGTCAGTGACCATGCCCATCGCCATGCTGGCGGCGGAGCAGCTCGGCGGACTGGCCTCGCTGGCAGCGGTCTTCGTCATGCTCACCGGGGTTATAGGGACGGCATTGGGTCCCTGGTTATTGGGCCTGTTCAATGTCACCCACCCGGCGGCGCGGGGGCTGAGCTACGGCATCAACGCCCATGCCATCGGCACGGCGCGGGCATTGGAGGAAGGGTCTGAATGTGGCGCCTTTGCTGCGCTGGGCATGAGCCTGCTGGGAGTGATCAGTGCCGTGCTGTTGCCGTTGCTGGCAGGCTGGGCGCTCGCCGGTCTGTGATCGCGCAGGCGGGGCGCCTGCGCGTTGTGCGGTAAAGGCTGTTACAGCTTGAAGAAGCTGACCTTCTCCGTCAGGCGCTGGGCCAGGGCTGCCAGCTCGCGGCTGGAGGAGGCCACCTGCTCGGAGCCGGCGGCGGTACCCAGGGTCGCGTCGTGGATGCGGCTGATGTTCTGATTGACCGTTTCGGCCACCTGGCTTTGCTGCTCCGAGGCGCTGGCGATCTGCGCGTTCATGTCGTTGATGGCGGTGACCTCGGTGCGGATCTTGTTCAGCGCGGTTTCTGCCTGGTGGGTCTGCTCCACGGTCTGCTGGGCGAGTTGGCGGCTGCTGCGCATTACCTCGGCTGCCTGGCCGACGCCCTCTTGCAGGGCGCCGATCATGCCGCGAATTTCCCGTGTCGAGTCCTGGGTGCGGGTCGCCAGCGAGCGCACCTCATCGGCCACCACGGCAAAACCGCGGCCGTGCTCGCCGGCGCGGGCAGCTTCGATGGCGGCGTTGAGCGCCAGCAGGTTGGTCTGGTCGGCGATGGCGGTGATCACCTCGATAATCTTCTCGATGTTCGCCGTGTCGCTGGACACCTGCTGCACCTGATTGGCGGCATCTTCCAGGGATTTCGCCAGCGTCTGCATGGCGCTGGCCGTTTCGCTGACGACCTGGTTGCCAGAAGCTACCTCGCCATGGGCGCTGCGCGTGGCCGAGGCGGCACTGGCCGCGTAGCCGGCGACTTCGCTGACGGTGGCTGCCATCTGGTGCACGGCTGCGGCCATTTGCTCGGCTTCGCTGGATTGCAGGCGAATCTGCTGGCTGTTGCTGCTTGAGGTGCTCAGTAACTGGTCGGCTGAGCGAGCCAGTTCGGCGGCGGCCGAGCGGACCTGATTGATGGTCTCGGCAAGGTGCCCCGCCATGTCGCGCAGCGCGCCCATGACGCTGTCGGGGTGGCGGGTTTCGATGCGCTGGCCCAGCTCGCCCTTGGCCAGGCGCTTGATCGCCTCGGCCACGGCCTGGGGTTCGGCGCCCAGGGTGCTGATCAACTGGCGAATGATCAGCACCGATACCAGGATGCTCAGCAGCATGGCGATACCGGTGGCCAGCAGAATCAGTAACTGGAAGCCGCCCGCTGTGCTGCGCACCTGGGCGAGGTCCTTGCCGATTACGTCTTCCTGGTAGTCGATAAAGGCATTGATCGCCTTCAGCCAGGCACTGTAGCCGGGGGAAACCTGGGTCAGCAGAAAACGCTTGGTCGCCGCCGGATCAGCGGCCTGGCGCAGGCGCAGCAGCTCTGCGGTAAGGGCCTGGGTGGCGGTTTCGATGCGTTTGATCTCGCCCAGCAGGCGTTGCTCGTCAGCACTTGCGCCCTGGCTGGCGAACAGCTGATCCATGTCGCGTGCGGCAGTCTGATAAAAGCCGTCCAGGCGTTTGATGTCGGCCAACTGGCTGCTCGGCTCGTCGACCAGCACCACATCGCGAATGGCGATGGCGCGGTCATGCACGCTGCCGCGGAAATTGATGGCGTTGCGCTGTTTCACGGTGGCGCCCGCACTGACTTCGCTCAGGGTGGTGTCGATAAAGCTGACGCGATTAATGCCGATCAGGCTGAGCAGGATCATCAACGAGAGGATCAGGCCGAAGCCGAGGCCCAGACGTTGAGCAATCGTGAGGTGTGCAGGCATGGTGCGTTGTCTCGCTGGGTTTTGCTGATACAGGATGCGCATAATGGGCGCGCCGAAGTTATGGCGCCAGCAAAATGTGATGGCAAAAAGATATCGCCCTGATAGGCAGCATTGAATTCGTCGGTTAGCCCGCGCAAGAGCCGCCTGGCCCGGGCAGTGCGGTATGATCGCGACACATTTGCAGCACGAAGATTGGCCATGCTGGTGATTTCCAACAGCGTTCACCTACCCGACAGCGAGATCGAGCTGACCGCGATTCGCGCCCAGGGCGCGGGTGGGCAGAACGTCAACAAGGTTTCGAGCGCCATGCACCTGCGCTTCGACAGCCAAGCCTCAAGCTTGCCGCCGTTCTACAAGGAGCGATTGCTGGCCCTGCGCGACAGCCGCATCACCGCCGAAGGCGTGGTGATCATCAAGGCGCAGCAGTACCGCACCCAGGAACAGAACCGCGCCGACGCCCTGGAGCGCCTGGCCGAGTTGATTCGCAGCGCTGGTAAAACCGAAAAAGCCCGCCGCCCGACCAAGCCGACCCTGGGCTCGAAAACCCGCCGCCTGGAGGGCAAGACCAAGCGCGGGGCGATCAAGGCGGGCAGGGGTCGGGTGGATTTTTGAGGTTGTGGCCCTGTTGTCTGTTGCAGCCGCACGCAGGCCAGAACACAACTCCCGTAGGAGCGCCGCCCCGGCGCAAAGCTTTTTGGGCTTTCTGCTATTCGTCGCTGCGCTCGACCCAGGCTAGCGCAGGCCATGCGATGGCTTACTTGCCTACCCTGGAGTGCGTGAATGAAAACGACCCTCGATGAACTCCAAGCCTTTGTCCGCGTGGTGGACAGTGGCTCCATCAGCGCAGCGGCTGAGCAGATGGCGCAGACCGCTTCTGGTGTCAGCCGGGCGCTCAGTCGTCTGGAGGAAAAGCTCGATGTCACCCTGTTGCGCCGCACCACGCGGCGTCTGGAGTTGACCGAGGAGGGGCGGGCCTTTCTGGCCCAGGCACGCAAGATTCTCGCTGCGGTGGAAGATGCCGAAGAGCAGATGAAAGTGCGTCGGCAGAAGCCCGCCGGACGTTTGCGGGTGAATGCCGCCGCGCCCTTTATGCTGCATGCGGTGGTGCCGCTGGTGGCGGGGTTTCGCGCGCGCTACCCGCAGATTCAGCTGGAGCTGCACAGCAGCGACCAGATCATCGACCTGCTTGAGCAGCGCACCGATATCGCCATCCGCATCGGCCCGCTGCGCGACTCCACCCTGCATGCGCGGCCGCTGGGCAGCAACGCCTTACGTGTGTTGGCCAGCCCGGCTTATCTCAAGGCCCACGGCACGCCGCGTACAGTGGACGACCTCAGCCAACACAGCCTGCTGGGCTTTACTCAGCCGGAGCACCTCAACCAGTGGCCGCTGCGCCATGCTGGCGGTGACAGCCTGGCCATTGCTCCGGCGTTGACCGCCTCGAGTGGTGAAACCCTGCGCCAGTTGGCGTTGCAGGGCGTGGGCATCGTCTGCCTGGCGGACTTTATGACCGCCGCCGACCGCGCTCGGGGCGACCTGGTGCAGGTGCTGATGCGCGACACCGTCGAGGTGCGCCAGCCAATCCATGCGGTGTACTACCGCAACACGGCGCTGGCGGCGCGCATCACCTGCTTTCTTGACTACCTGAGTGAGCACCTCGGCAGCGCCTGATTCAAGCTGCGTGGGCGCTGTGCAACTCCGTGCGCGCCTGGCGCATCACCTGTACCGCGGCGCTGATCGCCAGGCTGGCCATGATGGTGGCCACCAGCAGGTCGGGCCAGGCGGTGCCGGTGCCGAACACACCAAAGGCCGCGAGCAGTACGGCGAGGTTGCCCAGGGCGTCATTGCGCGTGCACAGCCAGACGCTGCGCATATTGCTGTCGCCCTCGCGATAACCAAACAGCAAGACTGCCACCAGCACGTTGGCGGCCAGTGCCAGGCTGCCGATCAAGCCCATGGTGATCGCCTCCGGCACCTCGCCCGAGAGTGCCCGCCAGCCGGCCATCGACAGTACGCCAATACCGAACAGCAGCATGCACAGGGCCTTGAACAGTGAGGCGCGGGCGCGGCTGGCCAGGCCCATGCCGAGGACGAACAGGCTGATGCCGTAGTTGGCGGCATCACCGAGAAAATCCAGCGAGTCGGCCAGTAGCGACACGGAGCCGGCCTTTACCCCACTGGCGATCTCGACGAAAAACATGCCGAGGTTGACCAACAGGGCGATCCACAGGATGCGCCGATAGCCTGCAGCAGGTGGGCGTTGGCTTGGCGTGGGATGGCAGCAGTGCGCGCTCATGGGGGCTTCTCCATATTGATGACAAGGCGTACGCTAAACCCTGTAGTCACTACAGGGTCAAGCGATGAATCGAGCCTTTAACATCGGTCAGTTGAGCCGCGAGAGTGGCGTCAACCCGGAGACCATCCGTTTTTACGAGCGCAGCGGCCTACTCGCCGCGCCACCGCGCAGTGCTGCCGGCTATCGCCAGTACGCCGAAGCCGACGTGCGTCGCCTGCGTTTTATCCGCCGCGGGCGCGAGTTGGGTTTCAGCCTGGAGGAAATCACCACGCTGCTGGCACTGGATGCCCAGCCCCATAGCCCTTGCGCCGAGGCCGACCGGCTGGTGCGCGAGCACCTGGCCGCGATCGAGGTGCGCATCGCCGACCTGCAACGCATGCAGATCGCCCTGAGCAAGCTGGCCACCTGTGACGCCGCCGAGGCCGAGCACTGTCGCCTGCTGGAGGCATTGGATAACCGCGAATGCGCGTTGCACCCACCGGTTACGCTGGGATGACTCAGGTGCGTCCAGCCAGATAACGGCTGTAGTCGGGGATGCGACAGCTGTGCGCCTGGTCGAGCAGGGGGCTGCCGATCAGGTAGTCGGCGCTGCTTTCGTTGCAGGCCAGGGGAATGTTCCAGACCGCGGCGACCCTGAGCAGGGCCTTGATGTCCGGGTCGTGGGGCTGTTGCTCGAAAGGATCCCAGAAGAACACCAGCAGATCGATGCGCCGTTCGGCGATGCGCGCACCAATCTGCTGGTCGCCGCCCAGGGGGCCGCTGATCATGCACTCCACCGGCAGGCCCAGGTGCTTGGCCAGCAGCACTCCGGTGGTGCCGGTGGCGATCAGTTCGTGGTGCGCCAGGCGTTCGCGCTGGCGCAGGCTCCAGTCGAGCAGGAAGGTTTTGCAATGGTCGTGGGCGATCAGCGCGATGCGCTTGCGCGCCGGCATCTGGCCCTCGGTAAAGCTGATCCGGCTCATGGGCGTGACTCAATCGGGCGCATTGCACAACGCCAGGCAGGTGTCGAGCATGCGGTTGGAGAAGCCCCATTCGTTGTCATACCAGGCCATGACCTTGAGCAGCTTGCCGCTGGTCTTGGTGTGGTTGGCATCGAAAATCGACGACAACGGGTTGTGGTTGAAGTCGCAAGACACCAGCGGCAGGCTGTTGTAGCCGAGCACCGGCGATTGTTCACTGGCCTCCTTGAGCAGCGCGTTGACCGTCTCGGCGCTGGCTTCGCGCTGCACCTGCAGGGTCAGGTCGACCAGCGACACATTGATCACCGGTACGCGCACGGCCATGCCGGTGAGCTTGCCGGCCAGTTCGGGCAGCACCAGGCCGACTGCTTCGGCGGCTCCGGTCTTGGTCGGGATCATCGACTGGGTGGCCGAGCGCGCGCGGAACGGGTCGCTGTGGTACACGTCGGAAAGATTCTGGTCGTTGGTGTAAGCGTGGATGGTAGTCATCAGACCGCTCTCGATGCCCAGCTCACGCTGCAGCACCTGGGCCACCGGGGCCAGGCAGTTGGTGGTGCAGGAGGCGTTGGAGATGATCTGGTGATGGGCGCGCAGGCTGTCGTGGTTGACGCCGTAGACGATGGTCGCGTCGGCGCCCTTGGCCGGTGCCGAGATAATCACCTTGCGCGCGCCGGCGCTCATGTGCGCAGCCGCTTTGTCGCGCTCGGTGAACAGCCCGGTGCATTCGAAGACCACGTCGATTTGCAGGTCTTTCCAGGGCAGTTCGGCGGGGTTGCGTATGGCGCTGACGGCGATACGGTCGCCATTGATGGTCAGGCTGTCGCCATCGGCCTCGACCTGGCCGTCAAAAATCCCGTGTACGCTGTCGTATTTGAGCAGGTGCGCGTTGATCGCGCTGTCGCCGAGGTCGTTGATCGCCACGACCTGCAGCTGTTGACGGTAGGTTCCGCTGTACAGCGCGCGCAAAGTATTGCGGCCGATACGTCCGAAACCATTGATGGCAATTCGCAGAGTCATAGGTGAGGACCGTTTAATTTGTTGTTGGAATTACAAGATTATTAGCCTAGCTGTAGAAATCAAGCCTTTTGCGTGGCAGTATTTTTGTATTAAGTACAAAATATTGCTGTCCGCCAGCCTGGAGTCACTGTCATGCACCCCCGCATTCTTGAGGTAACCGACCGTCTGATCGCGCGCAGCCGCGCCACCCGTGAGCGCTACCTGGCGCAAATGGCCGCGGCGGCCAGCGACGGGCCGCACCGCGGCAGCCTGCAATGCGCCAACTTTGCCCACGGCGTGGCGGGGTGCGGTTCGGCCACCGACAAGCAGCGCCTGCGACTGATGGACCAGGCCAACGTGGCCATTGTGTCGGCTTACAACGACATGCTGTCGGCGCACCAGCCCTACGAGCATTTCCCGGAGCAGATCAAACAGGCCCTGCGCGATATCGGCTCGGTCGGCCAGTTCGCCGGCGGTGTGCCGGCCATGTGCGACGGCGTGACCCAGGGCGAGCCGGGCATGGAACTGAGCCTCGCCAGCCGCGAGGTAATCGCCATGTCCACCGCGGTGGCGCTGTCGCACAACATGTTCGACGCCGCGCTGCTGCTGGGGATCTGCGACAAGATCGTGCCGGGGTTGATGATTGGTGCGTTGCGCTTTGGACACCTGCCGATGATCTTCGTGCCCGGCGGGCCGATGCCCTCGGGCATCCCCAACAAGCAGAAGGCCGAGGTGCGCCAGCGCTACGCCGAGGGCAAGGCCAGCCGCGAGGAGCTGCTGGAGTCGGAAATGCAGTCCTACCACAGCCCTGGCACCTGCACCTTCTACGGCACCGCCAACACCAACCAGGTGGTGATGGAGATCATGGGGCTGCACTTGCCCGGCTCCTCGTTCGTCAACCCCTATACGCCGCTGCGCGACGCGCTGACCCGTGAGGCAGCGCAGCAGGTCACCCGGCTGACCCAGCAAAGTGGCAACTACATCCCGTTGTGCCAGGTGATCGACGAGAAGGCCATCGTCAACTCAGTGGTCGCGCTCAACGCCACCGGCGGCTCGACCAATCACACCCTGCACATTCCCGCATTCGCCCGCGCCGCCGGGATTCTGCTGACCTGGCAGGACATGGCCGACCTGTCGACCGTCACCCCGACCCTGGCCAAGGTCTACCCCAATGGCCAGGCCGACGTGAACCACTTCCATGCCAGCGGCGGCGTGCCCTTTATGGTGCGTACCCTGCTGGAGGCCGGTTTGCTGCACGAGGACGTCAACACCGTGATGGGCAAGGGCCTGTCGCGCTACACCCGCGAGCCATTCCTTGAGGACGGCGTGCTGACCTGGCGCGAAGGGCCGCAGGCGAGCCTGGACAGCAATATCCTGCGCAGCGCCGCGCAGCCGTTCTCGGCTGAGGGCGGCTTGCGGGCGATGGCCGGCAATCTTGGTCGCGGGGTGATCAAGGTCTCGGCGGTGGCGCCAGAGCATCAGGTGATTGAGGCGCCGGCACGGGTGTTCGAGGATCAGGCGGCGCTGGCCGATGCCTTCAAGGCCGGCGAGCTGGAGCGCGACTTCGTCGCCGTGGTGCGTTTCCAGGGGCCGAAAGCCAATGGCATGCCCGAGCTGCACAAGCTGACGCCTTACCTGGGCGTGCTGCAGGACCGTGGCTACAAGGTCGCCCTGGTCACCGACGGGCGCATGTCTGGCGCCTCGGGCAAGGTTGCTGCGGCGATTCACGTCAGCCCGGAGGCCTGGGACGGTGGGCCGCTGGCGCGGGTGCAGGATGGCGACGTGGTGCGCGTCGACGGCGCGGCCGGCACCCTGACCGTGCTGGTAGATGACGCCACCTGGGCAGCACGCACGCCGGCACCGCGACCGGTGGGCACCGGCATTGGTTGTGGTCGCGAGCTGTTCGGCTTTATGCGTGCAGCGTTCAGCCCGGCGGAGCAGGGCGCGAGCGTATTCAGTGCGGAGCTGGAGTCGCTGACGTGACGCGCGCGCTGGTCGGTGATATCGGCGGCACCAATGCGCGTTTCGCGCTTTGGCAGGACAACGCCCTGGCCTCGGTGCAGGTGCTGGCCACGGCGGATTACCCCAGCCCGGAGCAGGCGATCACTGCCTACCTGGCCAGCCTCGACCTGGCGCCAGGGGCCATCGATGCGGTGTGCCTGGCCTGTGCGGGCCCTGTGGGCGGTGACCTGTTTCGCTTCACCAACAACCATTGGCAGCTTAGCCGCCGCGCCTTCTGCGAGACGCTGCAGGTGCGTGAACTGCTGCTGATCAACGATTTTTCCGCCATGGCCCTGGGCATGACCCGCCTGACGCCGGAGGATTGCCTGCAGGTTTGCCCTGGCGAGGCGGAGGTCGAGCGGCCACGGGTGATCATCGGCCCGGGTACGGGCCTGGGTGTGGGCACCCTGTTGCCCCTCGCGTCGGGGCACTGGCAGGCGTTGCCGGGAGAGGGTGGGCATGTCGACCTGCCCATCGGCACGGCCCATGAAGCGGCGCTCTGGCTGCAGCTGGAGCAGCAACTGGGCCATGTGCGTGCCGAGGATGTGCTCAGTGGCAGCGGCCTGGTCAATCTGCACCGCGCGCTCTGTGCCCTCGAGGGGCAGGCGCCGCGTTGGCACGAGCCAGCCGATGTTACCGCCGCCGCGTTGGCGGGCGATGCCCAAGGCCTGGCGGTGCTGGAGCAGTTCTGCCGCTGGCTGGGGCGCGTGGCGGGTAACAATGTGCTGACCCTCGGCGGGCGTGGCGGGGTGTATCTGGTCGGCGGCGTGCTGCCGCGGGTGGCCCCGTTGCTGCTGGCCAGTGGCTTTGCCGAGGCCTTCCGTGACAAAGGCTGCATGAGCGATTACCTTGCCGGCATTCCGGTGTGGCTGGTGACGGCCGAGTACCCAGGCCTGCTCGGTGCCGGTGTGGCGTTGCAGCAGGCGCGCTCGTAGCGGTTGCTCGTCGCGGCTAAAGCCCCTCCCACAATATGAGTCCTTGTGCGGGAGGGTTTTAGCCGCGAGGTTTTGCTAGATAAATCGAGATAACAACAAGGACGGCGGACAATGAGCCAGCCCGGTAAATCCATCCTCCTGGTCGATGATGACCAGGAGATTCGTGAACTGCTCGATACCTACCTTAGCCGCGCTGGTTTTCAGGTACGCGCGGCTGCAGACGGTGCGGGCTTTCGCCAGCGCCTGTGCGCCGAGCAGGCCGATCTGGTGATCCTCGATGTGATGTTGCCCGACGAAGACGGCTTCAGCCTCTGTCGTTGGGTACGCGAGCATCAGCGTTTCGCCCAGGTGCCGATCATCATGCTCACCGCCAGCTCCGACGAAGCCGACCGGGTGATCGGCCTGGAGCTGGGCGCCGATGACTACCTCGGCAAACCTTTCAGCCCGCGCGAATTGCTGGCACGAATCAAGGCGCTGCTGCGCCGCGCGCATTTCACCCAGGAGCGGGGCGGCGAGGTACTGGCCTTTGATGACTGGCGCCTGGATATGGTCAGCCACCGGCTGTTCCACCGTGACGGCGAAGAGGTGATTCTGTCTGGTGCGGACTTCGCCCTGCTCAAGCTGTTCCTCGACCACCCACAAGAGATTCTTGACCGCGACACCATTGGCAACGCCACCCGTGGTCGTGAGGTGATGCCGCTGGAGCGTATCGTCGATATGGCCGTCAGCCGCCTACGGCAACGCCTGCGTGACACGGAAAAGCCGGCACGGCTGATTCGTACCGTGCGCGGCAGTGGCTATCAGCTGGCGGCGGCGGTTACTCCGTATAGCCATGGGTAGAACAATATCGGTGTGTAGGCGCGAATGTGTTTGTGAGATTCGCGGGGGCATCGCGAATAAATTCGCTCCTACAGGAGTTGTGCACGGCTGCGCGCGTGGTTGTCGCCATGCATAGTCTGCGTAAGTGGCTGGCGGTGCCGCGCTCGTTGCTTGGGCGCATGTTGCTGCTGACTTTGCTGGTGGTGCTGTTGGCCCAGGGCTTGTCGAGTCTGATCTGGGTGTCGCAATTGCGCGCCAGCCAGATGGCGGGCCTGCTGACCAGCTCGCGCAGCCTGGCCCAGTCGATGGCCGCCAGCGTCAGCTACTTTCGCTCGCTGCCTTTGGGCTATCGCCCGCTGGTGCTCGACCAGTTGCGCAATATGGGCGGCACGCGGTTTTTCGTGTCGCTCAACGACAAGCCCTTGGTCATGCAGGTGCTGCCGGAAACACCGCGCAAGCGCGCGGTGCTTGAGGCGGTCGATGCGACCCTGCGCGAGCGCCTGGGTAACCAGCTCGACCTCTCGGTGCAGTTCGTCAGCCCGGATGACCTGCGTATCTTCAACAGCGCGCTGAAGCTCGATGAGTTGCCGCGCTCCTGGGCGCATTACGCCCTGAGTCTGGAGCCGCTCAACCCGCCGGTGCTGGTCACACAAATCCAGATCGCCGAAGGTGAATGGCTGTACCTGGCCTCCTTGCTGCCCGAGCCCTATGTCGGCCTGGAACAGCAGGGCCTGCCGGCGCAGCAGCTGTGGTTCATCATCCTCACCAGCAGCTTTCTGCTGCTGTTTATCGGCATTCTGGTGCACTGGCAGAGCCGCCCGCTCAAGCGCCTGGCCCGGGCCGCGCGGGAAATGTCCCTGGGCAGTGAGGTCGAGCCGCTGGCCGAAGCCGGTGGCAGTGAAGTGGTGGAGGTGAGCCGCGCGTTCAACAATATGCGCGAGCGCATCGGCCGTTACCTCAAGGAGCGCAGCCAGCTGTTCAGCGCCATCTCCCATGACCTGCGCACGCCCATCACGCGCTTACGCCTGCGCGTCGAGCTGCTGGAGGACGAAGCTGTACAGGCCAAGTTCGGCCGCGATCTCGACGAGCTGGAGATGCTGGTCAAGGGCGCGCTGCAGTGCGTCAAGGACACCGACATCCACGAGAACATCGAGGCGGTGGACCTCAATCAACTGCTCAATTGCGTGATCGAGCCTTACCTGGCGCCCCAGGGCAATGGCCAGGTGACTTTGGCCGGCGAGGCGCTGGCCAGCTATGCGGGCAAACCTCTGGCGCTCAAGCGCTGCATCGGCAACCTGGTGGACAACGCGCTGAAATACGGCGAGCGCGCGCACCTGCATATCGAGGACGATGGCCAGGCCTTTGTCCTGCACGTTGACGATGAAGGGCCGGGGGTGCCCGAACAGCGCCTGGAGCAGGTGTTCGAGCCGCATTTTCGCCTGGCAGCGCAGCAGCAGGGCTACGGCCTGGGCTTGGGTATCGCGCGCAATATCGCCCACAGCCATGGCGGTGAGGTGACGCTGCGCAACCTGCGTGAAGGCGGGCTGCGGGTGACCCTGTGGTTGCCGCGGTTTGCCGAGTGAAGGCTCGTATTCATGCGCGCTGCGCTTATGTAACCAGCCTGTGACCTTTGCGCATCCCTTCGTTACCCGGCGCTGGCGTATCCCTGTTTAGACTCGATTCCAGAGCAAGCACTCGACTTGCCCGCGAATAACAACAAGAAAGGACCCACAGATGAACGCGATCACTCGCCTGGCCACTGCTGTTTCCCTGGCTTCACTGCTGCCGCTGGCTGCCCACGCCGGCGAAGTTGAAGTCCTGCACTGGTGGACCTCCGGCGGCGAAAAACGCGCCGCCGATACCCTGCAAAAACTCGTCGAAGAAAAAGGCCATACCTGGAAAGACTTCGCCGTCGCCGGTGGCGGTGGTGAGGCGGCCATGACCGTGCTCAAGACCCGCGCCGTATCCGGTAACCCGCCCGCTGCCGCGCAGATCAAGGGGCCGGATATTCAGGAGTGGGGCGAGCTGGGCCTGCTGACCGATCTCAATGAGGTCGCCACCGAGCAGAAGTGGGACAGCCTGCTGCCCAAGCAGGTGGCCGACGTGATGAAGTACGACGGAGACTACGTCGCGGTGCCGATCAACGTGCACCGGGTCAATTGGCTGTGGATCAACCCAGAAGTATTTGCCAAAGCCGGGGCCACGCCGCCGACCACCCTCGAGGAGTTTTTCGCCGCCGCCGACAAGCTGAAAGCCGCCGGCTTTATCGCCATCGCCCATGGCGGTCAGCCTTGGCAGGACGGCACCGTGTTCGAGGACCTGGCGTTCAGCATTCTGGGCGCCGACGGCTACCGCAAGGCGTTTGTCGAGCAGGACAAGGCGACCCTGACCGGGGCCAAGATGACCGAAGTCTTTGCGGCTTTGCAGAAAGTGCGCGGCTATATCGACGCCGATGCCGCCGGGCGCGACTGGAACACCGCTGCCGGGCTGGTGATCAACGGCAAGGCCGGTATGCAGATCATGGGCGACTGGGCCAAGAGCGAATGGACCGCCGCCGGCAAGGTCGCCGGGCAGGACTACCAGTGCCTGCCGTTCCCCGGCAGCCAGGGCAGCTTTGCCTACAACATCGACTCCCTGGCGATGTTCAAGTTGAGCAATGCCGATAACCGCAAGGCCCAGGAAGACCTGGCGCGGACCATCATGGAGCCGGAATTCCAGCAGTTCTTCAATCAGAACAAGGGCTCCATTCCGGTCCGCCTGGACCAGGATATGAGCACCTTCGACGCCTGCGCCCAGGCCTCGATGAAGGACTTCAAGGAAGCGGCCGCCAGCGGTGGCCTGCAACCGAGCCTGGCCCACGGCATGGCCGCCTCCAGCTACGTGCAGGGTGCGGTGTTCGACGTGGTCACCAACTTCTTCAACGACCCCAAGGCCGACCCGGCCCGCGCCGCCCAGCAACTGGCCGCCGCGATCGAAGCCGTGCAATAAGCCCCCGGGCCGTTTAGCGGCCCACAGCCGAACGTCGCTTGCCGGTGCAGCCCCAGGGCTGCACCTGGGATGCGTTCGTGCCGGTTTTACCGGCAGAGACGGACCACGCAACGGAGTTACCCATGAGTGCAATTGCCGTATTGAGTAAAGCCTCACCGCTCGATGCCTTGCAGCGCTGGCTGCCCAAGCTGGTGTTGGCGCCGAGCATGCTGATCGTGCTGGTCGGCTTCTATGGCTATATCGCCTGGACCTTCGTGCTGTCGTTCACCAGCTCGCGCTTTATGCCGAACTACTCCTGGGTCGGCCTGCAGCAATACGCGCGCCTGCTGGACAACGACCGCTGGTGGGTGGCGAGCAAGAACCTGATGGTCTTCGGCGGTCTGTTTATCGGCATCAGCCTGCTGGTCGGCGTGTTGCTGGCAGTGCTGCTTGATCAGCGCATTCGCCGCGAAGGCTTTATCCGCACGATCTTTCTGTACCCCATGGCGCTGTCGATGATCGTCACCGGTACGGCCTGGAAATGGCTGCTCAATCCGGGGCTGGGCATCGACAAGATGCTCCGCGACTGGGGTTGGGAAGGCTTTCGCTTCGACTGGCTGGTGGACCCCGAGCGGGTCATCTACTGCCTGGTCATCGCCGCCGTCTGGCAAGCCTCGGGCTTTGTCATGGCGCTGTTTCTCGCCGGCTTGCGTGGGGTCGATTCCTCGATCATCCGCGCTGCCCAGGTCGACGGGGCGAGCCTGCCGAATATTTATCTGCGGATCATCCTGCCGAGCCTGGGGCCGGTGTTCTTCAGTGCCCTGATGATCCTTGCGCACATCGCCATCAAGAGCTTCGACCTGGTCGCCTCGATGACCGCCGGTGGCCCCGGCTACGCCTCGGACCTGCCGGCGATGTTCATGTATGCCCACACCTTTACCCGCGGCCAGATGGGCCTGGGCGCGGCCAGCGCGATCCTTATGCTCGGCGCTGTGCTGGCGATTCTGGTGCCGTATCTGTACTCCGAACTGCGAGGTAAGCGTCATGCCTAAGCGCGCGTTGAGCCTGAGCCGCGTGGCGATTTACGCCACCTTGCTGGCAGCCTGTGCGGTGTACCTGATCCCGCTGCTGATCATGTTGCTGACCAGCTTCAAGACCCCGGACGACATCCGCACCGGTAACCTGCTGTCGTGGCCGGAGCTGTTTACCGCGATTGGCTGGATCAAGGCCTGGGACAGCGTTGGCGGTTACTTCTGGAACTCGGTGAAGATCACCATTCCGGCGGTGCTGATCTCCACGCTGCTCGGCGCGCTGAACGGTTACGTGCTGGCCATGTGGCGCTTTCGTGGCTCGCAGCTGTTCTTCGGTCTGTTGTTGTTCGGCTGCTTTCTGCCGTTTCAGGTGGTGCTGCTGCCGGCATCCTTCACCCTCGGCCAGCTTGGCCTGGCCAATACCACCAGCGGTTTGGTGCTGGTGCATGTGGTGTACGGCCTGGCCTTTACCACGCTGTTTTTCCGTAACTACTACGTGAGCATTCCCGAGGCGTTGGTGAGCGCTGCGCGCCTGGATGGCGCCGGCTTTTTCACCATCTTCGGGCGGATTCTGCTGCCCATGTCGGTACCGATCATCATGGTCTGCCTGATCTGGCAGTTCACCCAGATCTGGAACGACTTCCTCTTCGGTGTGGTGTTCGCCAGTGGCGACACCCAGCCGATCACCGTGGCGCTGAACAACCTGGTCAACACCAGCACCGGGGCCAAGGAATACAACGTTGATATGGCCGCGGCGATGATCGCCGGGCTGCCCACCCTGCTGGTGTACATCCTGGCCGGCAAATATTTCCTGCGCGGCCTCACGGCCGGCGCCGTCAAAGGTTGAGGTAATTACCATGGCCACCCTCGAACTGCGTAACGTCAACAAACGCTATGGCTCCGGCCTGGCGGACACCCTCAAGGACATCGAACTGTCGATTGACGACGGTGAATTCCTGATCCTGGTCGGCCCCTCCGGTTGCGGTAAATCGACCCTGATGAACTGCATCGCCGGCCTGGAAGACATCACCGGTGGCGCGATCCTGGTGGATGACGCCGACATCAGCGGCATGAGCCCCAAGGACCGCGACATTGCCATGGTCTTTCAGTCCTATGCGCTGTACCCGACCATGAACGTGCGCGACAACATCGCCTTCGGCTTGAAGATGCGCAAGATGGCCCCGGCGGCCATCGACGACGAAGTGGCGCGGGTCGCCAAGCTGCTGCAGATCGAGCACCTGCTCGGGCGCAAACCCGGCCAGCTTTCCGGCGGCCAGCAGCAGCGCGTGGCCATGGGCCGGGCGCTAGCGCGGCGGCCGAAGATCTACCTGTTCGACGAACCGCTGTCGAACCTCGACGCCAAGCTGCGCGTGGAGATGCGCACCGAAATCAAGCTGATGCACCAGCGTCTGAAGACCACCACGGTGTACGTCACCCACGACCAGATCGAAGCCATGACCCTGGGCGACAAGGTGGCGGTGATGAAGGATGGGGTGATCCAGCAGTTCGGCACCCCACAACAGATCTACAACGAGCCGGCCAACCTGTTCGTGGCGAGCTTTATCGGCTCGCCGCCAATGAACTTCATCCCGTTGCGCCTGCAGCGCCGCGACGGCCAGGTGTGGGGTCTGCTCGACTCCGCCGTCGGGGTTGCCGGTTCGGCGCACTGCGAACTGCCGCTGGGCGCGCTGGAGGCCGGTATGGAAAACCGCGAGGTGATCCTCGGCGTGCGCCCCGAGCAGATTCTCCTGGGCGCAGTAGAGGGTCAGCCGTCGATCCGCGCCGAAGTGGAAGTTACCGAACCGACCGGGCCAGACACCCTGGTGTTCGTCAGCCTCAACCAGACCAAAGTCTGCTGCCGTATGACCCCCGATGCGGCGCCGCAGATCGGCGAGAGCCTGGTCCTGCGCTTCGATCCCGACAAGGCCCTGCTGTTCGACGCGCAAAGCGGGGAGCGGCTGGGGCTGTTGGGAAAGACCAGCGCCGCTGAGCGCGCGTCCACCGTGACGCCGTTCAGAGGGCGCTGATTCCGCGGCCCGGCCGCCGCCTGCCGTTTCGCGGCGTATCGGGCCAGCTATCCAAGGCAATACAACAATAAAAACCAGTGGAGTGGCTATGAAAACGAAGAACAGTGGGTGGTTGCTGCCGTGTGTGTTGATGGCGCTGCCGGGACTCTCGTACGGCGTGGAGTTGGGTACGGGTACCGAGTTCACCGGTTACGTGCGCAGCGGTGTCGGTGGCTCGGTGGAGGGGGGCACACAGTCGTGCTTCCAACTGCCGGGCGCGCAATCCAAGTACCGCCTGGGTAACGAATGCGAGCAGTACATCGAGCTGGACCTGCGCCATGACCTGGCGACCCTGGACGATGGCTCGGTGCTCAGCGTGGAGGGCATGGCCCAGTTGTACAACGAGTACGGCCACACGCCGAAATTCACTGGCGATTATGGTTTTGCGCGGATGAACCAGATGTATGCCGAGTGGAGCAAGGTTCCGGCGCTCAACGGTGGCTCGCTATGGGCCGGGCGGCGCTTCTACAAGCGCAACGACATCCATATCAGCGACTTCTACTACTGGAACCAGAGCGCCACAGGTGCCGGTATCGAGGACTTCGAGCTGGGTGGCCTGAAGTACAGCTACGCCTTCTCGCGCAAGGACAGCTATTTCCAGGAAGCCTATATCAACCGCCACGACTTCAACGTTGCAGGCTTTCAGGTTAATCCCGGCGGCGAGCTGGAGCTGGGCCTGAGCTATATCGACAAACCCGACAGCCGCGATGCCAACAGTGGCTGGGCGGTAACCGCGCAGCACAAGCAGGCGGACTTTCTCGGTGGTGGCAACACCTTTGCTCTGCAGTACGGCAAAGGGCCGGGTACCGGGCTGGGCTACACCGGCGACGTAGGACTGGATCGCGACAACACCAGCTATCGCCTGGTGGAGTTCTTCGATTTCCAGGCCACGCCGCGTATTGGCGGGCAATTGCAGCTGGTCTATCAGAAAGACAAGCGGCCTGAAGGTGACGATCAGAACTGGCTGTCGGTCGGTGGTCGCGCCAGCTATGCCTTTACCGAGCAATTCAAGCTGGTCGGCGAGCTGGGTCGTGATCAGGTCGAGGCCAGTGACGGCACGCGCAAGCTGACCAAGTTCACCATTGCACCGACCTGGTCACCGGCCGGGCCGGGCTTCTGGGAGCGTCCGGAATTCCGTCTGTATTACACCTATGCCAGCTGGAACCAGGCCGCACAACGTGCCGCCAGTGAGCTGGTGGCCGGCAGCGCGCTGTCCGATACCGGTGCCTTCGGCAATGCCCGCCACGGCTCCAACTTTGGTGCGCAGGTCGAGTACTGGTGGAAATAACGCCTGCGCGGTGACCGCTACCTAACGCCGGGTAGCGGTTTCAGTTGGGTTCTTCGTCAGCCGGATAGCGGCTGGCGACCAGGCTTTCCTTGATCTTGCGCAGGTGTGGCTGGAAATCCACGCCGCGGCGCAGGGTTACGCCGGTGGCCAGCACATCGAGTACGGTGAGCTGGATGATGCGAGAGGTCATCGGCATATAGATGTCGGTGTCTTCGGGCAGTGGAATGTTCAGGCTCAGGGTGCTGACTTGCGCCAGCGGCGAATCTTCGGCGGTCAGACCGAGTACTGAGGCGCCGTTCTGTCGGGCCATGCGCGCTACATCCACCAACTCGCGGGTGCGGCCGGTGTAGGAGATGATCACGAACAGGTCGCCGGTATGGGCCACCGAGGCGATCATGCGCTGCATCAGCACATCGGCGTGGGCGGAAACCGCCAGGTTGAAACGGAAGAACTTGTGCTGGGCGTCCAGGGCCACTGGGGCCGAGGCGCCCAGGCCGAAGAAGTGGATCTGCCGGGCCTGGATCAGCAGGTCGACGGCGCGGCTGATCAGCTGCGGATCGAGAGCCTGGCAAGCACTGTCAAGCGAGGCAATGGCACTGCCGAAGATCTTGCGGGTGTAAGCCTCGGGGCCATCGTCGGCCTCGACGGCGCGGCTGACATAGGCAGCGCCGCTGGCCAGGCTTTGTGCCAGTTGCATCTTCAGCTCCGGATAACCGGTTACGCCGAAGGAGCGGCAGAAACGGTTGACCGTTGGCTCGCTGACCAGCGCGGCCTGGGCCAGGGCGGCAATGCTCAGGCGGGTGGCTTGCTGCGGGTTGCGCAGGATCACCTCGGCCACTTTGCGCTCGGCCTTGTTCAGGCTGTCGAGACGGCCCTGGATCTGCTCCAGCAGATTGCGCACTCGATCCATGGGGATTCCTTGAGAGGGTAAATAAAGGCCGGCCTATCGTACTGAGGGACCCGGTTGTCGACCACTGGAATATGGGATGTATGAATATGTTGTTTTAATTACAACATATAGCCTTGATTAATCCGGGTTAACCCGGTATTTCTAACGCAACTTGATAAAAGAACGTACATCATGCCGTGCATAACTGTTGATTCCTGCACCTTTACCCTGTTTGGCGCCCTGGGCGATCTGGCACTGCGCAAGCTGTTTCCGGCGCTTTATCAGCTTGACCGGGCCGGTTTGCTGCATGACGACACTCGGGTGCTGGCTCTGGCCCGTGAAGTGGGTGATACCGCGCAGCATCTGGGCACCATCGAGTCGCATCTGCGCCGCTATGTCCCGGCGCAAGAAGTCGATCAGCAGGTGCTGATGCGTTTTATGGCGCGGCTGGACTACCTGACCATGGATTTTCGCGAGGTCGCTGACTATGCGCCCCTGGCCGAACGCGTCGGCCCGGCCGAACGCGTGGTGGCGTACTTCGCCACGCCGGCGTCGGTATATGGCGACATCTGCGCCAATCTGGCCGCCGTTGGCCTGGCTGAGCGTGCGCTGGCGGTGCTGGAAAAGCCCATCGGTCACGACCTTGCCTCCTCACGGGCGGTCAATGATGCCGTCGCTCAGTATTTTCCCGAGTCGCGGGTCTACCGGATCGATCACTACCTGGGCAAGGAGACGGTGCAAAACCTGATCGCCCTGCGTTTCGCCAACAGCCTGTTCGAAACCCAGTGGAACCAGAACCACATCTCCCACGTGGAAATCACCGTGGCCGAGAAGGTTGGCATCGAAGGGCGCTGGGGCTATTTCGACCAGGCCGGGCAACTGCGCGACATGATCCAGAATCATCTGCTGCAATTGCTCTGTCTGATCGCCATGGACCCACCCAGCGAACTGTCTGCCGACAGCATTCGCGACGAGAAGGTCAAGGTGCTCAAGGCCCTCGCGCCGATCACCGCCGAGCAGCTCAATCGCCAGGTGGTGCGCGGTCAGTACGTGGCCGGCAGCAGTGATGGCAAGGCCGTACCGGGGTATCTGGAAGAAGAAAACTCCAATTCCCAGAGCGATACCGAAACCTTCGTTGCCTTGCGTGCCGATATCCGCAACTGGCGCTGGGCAGGGGTGCCGTTCTACCTGCGCACCGGCAAGCGCATGCCGCAAAAACTGTCGCAGATCGTGATTCACTTCAAGGCGCCGCCGCATTACATCTTCGCCCCTGAGCAGCGCGAGCTGATCGGCAACAAGCTGATCATCCGCCTGCAGCCGGATGAAGGCATTGCGCTGCAGGTGATGACCAAGGACCAGGGCCTGGACAAAGGCATGCAGTTGCGCAGCGGCCCGCTGCAGCTGAATTTTTCCGATACCTACCGCCGTGATCGGGTCCCGGATGCCTACGAACGCTTGTTGCTGGAAGTGATGCGTGGCAACCAGAACCTGTTCGTGCGCAAGGATGAGATTGAGCACGCCTGGCAGTGGTGCGATCAATTGATTGCCGGCTGGAAGCGCCTCGGCGACTCGCCCAAGCCCTATGCCGCCGGCTCCTGGGGGCCGATGAGCTCGATTGCCCTGATCACCCGTGATGGAAAGGCTTGGTATGGCGATCTCTAAACTGGATTTACCCGTAGGGGTGTTGGCGCGCAGCCTGGATAACCCCTCCCATCTGGCTGATGCCCTGGCGCAGCGGGTGGCTGAGGCCTTGCGTGCCGCGCTCGACAGCCATGGCCAGGCGACCCTGGTGGTGTCGGGCGGACGCAGTCCGATTGCCTTCTTCGCCGCGCTGGCGCAGCAGCAACTGGCCTGGTCCCAGGTCACCGTAAGCCTGGCCGATGAGCGCTGGGTGCCGCTGGGCCATGCCGACAGCAATGAAAGCCTGGTGCGTGCCCATCTGTTACAGGGCCGCGCTGCCGAAGCGCGTTTCGTTGGCCTGTATCAGGCTGACGCCAGCCTTGAGGGCGCTGCGCAAAAAGCCGAGGCCGCACTCGCTGCGTTGCCAGCGATTGATGTGCTGGTGCTGGGCATGGGTGATGACGGTCATACCGCCTCGCTGTTTCCCGGTAACCCCTTGTTGGCTGATGCCCTGTCACAGAAATGTTCGCGCAGTTGCCTGCCCATGCAAGCGCCCAGCCTGCCGCACCAGCGCCTTAGCCTGACGCTGCCGCGTTTGGCGGCTGCGCGTACCCAACTGCTGGCGATCCAGGGACCGGGCAAGCTCGCGACTCTGACCCAGGCCCTGGCTGGCGACGACCCGCTACAACTTCCGATTCGTGCGTTCCTCCACGCGCCCCTTGAGATCTACTGGTGCCCTTGATGGCCCGAAGGACCCTTGCATGACACGCCAAACGTCTGTTCCCGCCGTCCCGATGGACGCGAAAATCGCCCAGCTCGACAGCCTTTGCGCGCGGGCGCGGATCATGCCGGTGATCACCATTGCCCATGAGGACCACATTCTGCCGCTGGCCGATGCTCTGGCGGCCGGTGGCCTGCAGGTGCTGGAAATTACCTTGCGCTCGCCCCATGGGCTGACCGCGATTCGTCGCTTGCGCGAGCTGCGCCCGGAGCTGTGTGTCGGTGCCGGCACCGTGCTCGATCAGGCTTCCTGGGAGGCTGCAGAGGCCGCCGGTGCGCAGTTCATCGTCACTCCAGGCTCGACTGCCGCACTGCTGGAGTCGGCGCTGCACAGTCCGATTCCGTTGCTGCCCGGTGTCAGCAGTGCCTCGGACATCATGCTCGGTTACGCCCTGGGCTACCGGCGCTTCAAGCTGTTTCCCGCCGAGGTAAGCGGCGGGGTTGCGGCGCTCAAGGCACTCGGCGGGCCTTTTGGTGGGGTGCGCTTCTGCCCAACGGGCGGAATCAGCCCGGATAACCTGGTGCGTTACATGGATCAGCCCAACGTCATGTGTGTAGGCGGGACCTGGATGTTCGACAGCCAGTGGATCAAGGCCGGCGACTGGGCGCGCATCGAGCAAGCCAGCCGCGAGGCGCTGCAACTGCTCGCGCCCTGAAGGTCGCTTCGCAGCGTTGGTGCGCACAGCGCACCCTACGGCGCCAGGCTTCACCGTTAAATACTTGTCAGAGAGCTCAAAAGCTTCGCGCCGGGGCGACGCTCCCACGGGAGTGGGGTTTCGCCTGCAACAGACCCAAGAAAAAGCCCTGCCGTGAAAGCGCCAGGGCCTTTTTCTTGGGCGCTAAATAGTCTGCACTTTTGCCTGTGCTAGCCAGTCCACCAAGAGTCGGGTCGGGCGCTGTCCACAGAGCAGCGTGTCCGGCTTCGCGGCTGAGAGGTCTTGGCTGCGGTGATCCTGTGTCTGGCCTGCTGTTTGGGTTCAAACACGATCTTTTGCAAGGAGATTCACATGAGCGTTGGAACCATACTGCTGATCGTACTGATCCTACTGCTGATCGGTGTTATTCCTGCCTGGCCGCACAGCCGAAGCTGGGGCTATGGTCCAAGTGGCGGGCTGGGTGCAGTGCTGGTGATCGTGCTGGTACTGCTTGTGCTCGGCGTGGTGTAGACGGCCGTTACATCGCCCAAGGCGAACTGACCCCTGAGGTCGGTTCGCCGGGGTTAGGCCTACCGCTGGTAACGCTGGTGAGAGTGGTGGTGGGCGAAATACGGGGAAAGAACAGCTGCACTCAAACCTGGCTGTAGCACAGGCGCGGGGCGTTAGAGCGCTCCTTTGTGCCCGGGGCCGATCAGCTCGCGCACCTTATCGATGATCTCGTTGATGTCGAACGGCTTGTCGAAGACAGCGGCGAACAGCTCGGGGCTGGCGCGGCCGACACTGCCTTGGGCGCCACTCATCAGGATGATCGGCAGCGCCTGAGGCGACTGGCGTGAGCGAATCGCCTGGGCGAACTCCAGGCCATCCATCAGTGGCATCATGAAATCGGTAATCACCAGCTCCGGCCGCTCCCGGTCGAGCACCTCGAGACCTTTGCGGCCATTACCCGCCTTGACCACCATGTAGCCTTCGTCTTCCAGCGCGTAGCCGAGAATATCTGCAATCAGATACTCATCATCCACAACCAGGATAGTCGTCATGCGAACTCGACCCGCTGGCTGCGATCAGGCGTCGGGGATGGGAGTAGCGGAACCTGATAATACTGCCGCTGCATGTTTAAAGGCCTTGTTCAGATCAATGCCGTGGTCGTTAATGACCACTTCGAGTAGAGATGGGTCGTAAAAACTGTCTCTCATCTTGAGAATGGAAAAAAGCCGCTTGAGCTCGGAGTCCAGTTCGACGAAGCGCATCAGGATCAGGTTGTCGACGATGCTCGACAATTCCGGTGCCGGTGCGTTGATTTCCGCGCCAAATAGATCGCGCATTTCCCAGGTAGCAAAGACTGTGACACCCAATGCACGCAGTTCATTCATCAAAGCGCTGAAGAACTCGACCAGGCGCGGTGTATTGGTGGTGACGCGGGCCATACCGCCAAGGCTGTCGATCAATACGCGCTTGATGCCGAGGGTGCGCACAGTATTGAGCAGCTTCGCGCCCAGGGCATCGAGCAGCCCGGCAGTGGTGGGTTGCCAGATCATGTGCAGGGCACCGCTGGCCTCCATGGCGGCCAGGTCATGGCCGATGGCACGTGCCTTGAGGCGCAGGCGCTGCGGGGTTTCGTAGAAGCCGAAGTGCAACGCCGGCGCTTCAGGTGTCGCCTGCGCCAGGAAGTTGATGCCCAGGCTGGTTTTGCCGATACCAGAGGGGCCCATGATCAAGGTCACGGACGTGCTTGGCAGGCCGCCACCGATTAATGTGTCAAGGCGCGGTATGCCACTGGGGATGCGTGTCAGCTCGTCACTTTCAGCGCACGAGGGGCGGCTGTAGAGGCTTTCCAGGCGCGGGTAGACGACCAGCCCATCATCGGTGATCTCACACTCGTGCAGCCCGGACAGCGCGCCGCTGCCGCGGGTCTTGCGCAGTTGAATGCGGCGCACCGAGCGAGTGCCGTACAGCTCTTCGCCCAGTTCGATCACGCCATCGACCATGGTGTGTTCGGGGCTGCCATCATCCAGGCGCGAGCTGGTCAAAAACAGCACCGTGCAGCCGGCGAAGGCGGCGTGCCCTTGCAGCTCGGAAATGAACTTCTTGGTGTCGAGCTGGGTGTCAGCCTTGATGCGTGCGTTGAGTAAGCCGTCGACGATCAATACCGTGGCTTTCTGCCGGCTGATTTCCCGACGCAACAGCTTGACCACTTCATCCAGCCCCTCGTTCTCGAGCGTGTCGAAGGCGCTGACGAACTGGACTTCCGCACCGATGCGGGTCTTGTCGAAGAAGCTCAGGGTAGAGAGGAACTGGAATAGCCGTTCATGGGATTCCGAGAGCAGGGTTGCAACCAGAACACGGCCGCCATTGCGCACATGGTTGAACGCAATCTGATTGGCCAGAATCGTCTTGCCCGAGCCGGGACGACCTTGAACGATGTAGGAGGCGCCTGCCACCAGACCACCTTTCAACAAGGCGTCAAGGCCTTCAATGCCGCTCTGCAGGCGTTTTAGCTGTTCCACTATCGGGTCTGCCTTATAAAAAATGGGCCGTGAGTGCCTGCGATCACCGCAAAGTGGCGGTGCTGAGACGGTCAGCGGGTGTGACTGGTTACGATGATAACGGGCATACCCTGGCCTGTACCAGTTCGCAGTATATCCAAGGTCTACCAGTGGTCAGGCCGATGGGGTCACAATCGCGGCCGGCAGGAACAGGCTCACGGTCGTGCCGCGGCCCGGCGCACTGTCGACCCGAACTGAACCATCGAGGTGCTTGAGCAGACCGTATACCTGGCTCAGGCCCAACCCAGTGCCCTGGCCAAACCCCTTGGTGGTGAAAAACGGCTCGAAGATTCTAGGCTGCACCGCTGGGTCGATACCGACGCCGGTATCGGCGATGCTGATGACGACAAAGTCGCCGTGAAGTCCGTCCCATTCCCCGTTGAGGGTTCGATTGACTGCCCGCAGGCAGATTTCGCCATGACCTTCTATGGCATCGCGGGCGTTGAAAACCAGGTTCAACAGGGCCATTTCCAGTTGGCTGGGATCGGCCTTGACTGGATACAGATCAGCGTCCAGTTCTCCGCTCAGGTGGATGTGTTTGGGCAGGGCCTGGGCAAGAAAGGTCTGAGTGGCCGGCAGGATTTCATGCAGGTCGAGTACACGGGCCTGCAGGTTGCCGCGGCGGGCGAAGGTCAGCAGGTGCTGAGTCATCTGGCTGCCGCGCTGGCCGGCGCTGTGAATGCTTTCCAGCAGCTCGCTGCGGCGTTGCGGGTTATCGGTACGACTGGCCAGGCGAGCCGCGCTGATGATGATGGTCAGCAGGTTGTTGAAGTCATGCGCCATGCCACCGGTCAGTTGGCCCAGGGCTTCGAGCTTTTGCGCCTGGAACAACTGTTCGCGCATGGCTTCCATGCGCTGCTCAGCCTCATGGGGTTGGGTCATGTCGCGGGTGATCTTGGCGAAGCCGATGACCTGATTATTGGCATCACGAATCAGGTCCAGCACGACCTGGGCGCGGAAGTGCGAGCCGTCCTTGCGCACGCGCCAGCCCAGGTCTTCCGCGCGGCCATGGGCAAGTGCCTGCTGCATGAGCAAGGCGGGCTTGTTCGCAGCACGGTCTTCCTCGGTGTAGAACATCTCCAGCGGTTGACCGATCACTTCGGAGGCGCTGTAGCCCTTGATCCGCGATGCGCCGGTATTCCAGGACGTTATGCGGCCCTGAAGGTCGAGCATATAGATCGCATAGTCGCTCACCGCCTGCACCAGCAGCTCGTAATGACGCTCGGTCGAAATAGGGGCAGGGGTGGAGCCAGTCGAATCCATGGAGGCCTCGGTGTGCAAAGGGGCGTGGCACGGCTCCCGTCCTGCATGACACTGTAGCGCACAGGCTAGGGCTGCAGCCTCATGCGGGCAGGTTAACCGGATCAGTTCGGCGCTGCCTAGTAGACAGCCGAAACGCTGATGGATTCAGAGTGGCAGGCAGTGGTTTGGTTCAACCCCGCCACTGCGCTGCTAGGTCTGTTGTCGTTTCGTCGCAAGCCGCGCGGCTCGCGACGAAACGGCAACAGACTATGCCCCCAGCTCAGGAGGCCTGTTCGAGAACTGCACTCAGTGGTGCTTCGGCTGGTGCGCTTACGCCTGCCAGGCAATCCTCGCCCCAGCGGCGAATGTCGTGATGGGTGACGATGTCGAACAGTTCACGCAGGCGCGCCTGGGCCTCGGCTTTGGGCATGTTCAGCGCCAGGTAGCAGGTTTGCGCCAGATCCATCGGATCGTGCGGGTTGGTCAGCAGGGCGCCCTTTAGCTCGGCTGCCGCCCCGGCGAACTCCGAGAGTACCAGCACACCACGTCCGCCGAGCAGGCCCTGGGCGGCAACGAACTCCTTGGCTACCAGATTGAGGCCGTCACGCAGCGGGGTGATCCACATCACATCGGCCATGCCATACCAGGCGCTGACTTCTTCGAACGGCAGGCTGCGGAAGAAGAACTGCAGCGGTGTCCAGCCCACCCGGGCGAAGCGGCCATTGATACGCCCCACGGCCTGTTCGATCTGCGCTTGCAGGGCGTCGTAGATGGTCATCTCTTTGGCTGCCGGCACGCAGACGCAGACCAGGGTGACCTTGCCCTGCAGCTCGGGGTTTTCTTCGAGCAGGCGCTCGAAGGCCTGGACCTTTTCCAGGGTGCCCTTGGTGTAGTCGAGACGTTCGACCGAGAGGATCAGCTTGATGCTGGCCAGCTCCTGACGCAGGCGCGCCATCATCTCGCGGATCTTCGGGTCATCCAGGGCGGCGCGTACGCGGTCGATGTCCAGGCCCACCGGGTTGGCTTCAAGGCGCACTACACGGCTGCCTGTGCTGACTGCCGTGGTCATGCGCTCCAGGCCGACCGCACAGCCGTAGGTGACGAAACGCGGTGCGCAGTTTTGCCGGCTGACCGTCTCCAGCGGCGTCACGCCGCGCGCGGCATCGACAAAGTTCTCCACCTGGCGCGGAATGTGAAAACCGATGCTGTCGCACTGCAGCAGGCTGCCGATGATCTGCCGGCGCCACGGCAGCACATTGAACACATCGGCGGAGGGGAAGTAGGTGTGGTGGAAAAAGGCGATGCGCAGATCCGGTCGCAGTTCGCGCAGGTAGCCGGGGACCATCCACAGGTTGTAGTCGTGCAACCACACGGTAGCGCCTTCGGCCGCCTCCAGGGCCGTGCGCTCGGCAAAGGAGCGATTGACCTTGAGGTACACCTGCCAGTCATCCTCGTTGAATACCGCGCGCTCCCAGAAGGTGTGCAGCGTGGGCCAGAAGGCTTCTTTGGAGAAGCGCTTATAGAAGATGTCGACCTCTTCCTTGCTCAGCGCCACCCGAGCGGCAGTGAGCTTCGGGTAGCGCTCGGCGTCCACCGTGGTGTGGGTCTCGAAGGCTTCACCGTTGTCGTCATCCACGGCCCAGGCGACCCAGGAGCCGGGGCGGCCGTCGCCGAAGAAGCTCAGCAGGGTCGGGATGATGCCGTTGGGCGAGGTCGGGCGGCGGCGTTGCAGCACACCGTTGACCCGGTGCTCTTCATACGGCAGGCGGTGGTAGACCATCACCAGTTCGGCTTTGCCCGGCTGAGCGGTTTGCGGCTGCAGGGCGGCGATGCCGTGCTCACCGAGAAAACCGAAGTGGGCAAAAGCTTCCAGAATGCCGCCGCAGCCTGGACGCTGGGCATGCAGGATACGCGAATAGGCCTGGGTTGCCTCGAGCAGACCCGGCTCGGAGGCGCCGACACAGACGCCCTTGAAACGGCCATTGAGCATGCTCAGGTCATTGAGCGTATCGCCAGCGGTCAACACCTGGTCTTCGTCCAGACCCAGATGGGCGGCCAGAGCGGCCAGGCTGCTGCCCTTGTTCACGCCGCGCGGGAGGAAGTCCAGGTAGCGGTCGGCGGAATACAGCAGGTCGCAGCCGAGGGCGTCGGCGGCTTCGCGCAGGGCCGGGTCGGCGGCCTGTTCAGGGCTGCAGAAGTACGAACAGCGGCGCACCTGAGGTACATCCTGGCGTTCCAGGTCGAAGCCTTCTAGTGCGCTGGCAACCTGGCTTTCGCCGGGCCAGAGTTGGTCGACCTGGCTCTGTAGCGGGTGCAGCGGTTGCAGGCTGTCGCCGTGGGTAAAGCTGGCGCCGACATCAGAGATGATGTAGTCCGGGTGCGGCAAGGTGGGGTCTGCCAGCAGCGGCAGAACCGCTTCCAGGCTGCGGCCGGTGACGTAAGCCAGACGGATTTCCGGGTGAGCGGCGATGGTCTGGTAGAGGCTGAGGCGATCCTGCGGATCACCGGCGAGAAAGGTTCCATCCAGATCGGTGGCAAGTAGCATGCGCTGTCTCCCTGTCCATTGTTGTGGTGCAGTTGACGCGCCGACGTGGTGCCGACGTGCTTGGTGTGGCGGCCCTTCTAGTGAGGGCCTGCAGCCGCAGGAGGCGGTTCCTCCTGTGGATGTTCGGGGGCATCGGGCATCAGCTCGAGTACCGTATGACTGGTGCGCAGCATCGGCATGAAGTGGCCGGCTGGCTCGCTGACCAGGTCGCTGACGTGGCGCAGGCGATAGAGGGTGTAGGCGGCAAGCAGGCCCAGGGTTGCGGCGAAGTACAGCGGCAGGGCCTGGGCGCCCAGGTGTTGCATGAGCACCCCGGCCAGCAGCGGGCCACATGCCGAACCAATACCGTTGATCATCAGCAGGCTGCCGGAGCCAGCGAGAATTTCGTCGCTGTGTAATTGGTCGATCAACTGGGCTACCGCGATGGGATAGATGGCAAACGCCAATCCGCCCCAGAGGAACATGGCGACAAGCAGCAGGCGCCCGGCAGGTAGCAGGCTCATCACCAGCGCCACCAGCACGGCCAGCAATACGACCCAGAACAGCACCAGGCGCCGGTCGTGGCTATCCGAGTAGCGGCCGATGGGCAACTGCAGCAGGGCACCGCCGAGGATCGCGCCACTCATCATCAGACCGACGCCGGGGGCGTCGAAACCACTGAGTGCGGCATATACCGGCGCCAGGCCCCAGAAGGCTCCCAGTGCCAGCCCCGATAAGGCCGATGCCGCGAGCGCCAGTGGCGCCACGCCGACCAGCTGACGCAGATTGGTGTGCAGGGTTTCGGGCAAGCTTGGCTGGGCCTGGCGGGTCAGGGTAATGGGCATCAGCGCGGCGCTGATCAGCATCGCTGCCAGAACGAACAGCAAGAAGTCGGTGGGCTCGGCCAGGTTCAGCAGTTGCTGGGCAGCCGCCAGGGCGCCGAGGTTGACGGCCATGTAGACGGCGAACACCTGACCACGCTTGTCATTGGGGACCTGCGCGTTGAGCCAGCTTTCAATCACCATATACAGACTGACCAGCGCCAGACCGTAGAGCACGCGCAGCCCAAGCCAGACCCAGGGATCGACGAAGAGTAAATGCAGCAGAGCGGTAATGGCGGCGAGGGCTGCGCAAAAGGCAAACGCGCGGATGTGCCCCACGCGGCGTACCAGCGGAATCGCCAGCCAGGTACCGAGGAGAAAACCGACAAAGTACCCGGACATGATCAGTCCGAGCATCCCGGTGGAGTAGCCTTCGGCGACACCACGCAGGGTCAGTAGAGTGTTGAGCAGACCATTGCCGAGCAGGAGTAACGCGACCCCACCCAGCAACGAGCTGATAGGGGCAATCAAGGACCACATGGCAACTACCCTAAGGAACTATGCCCATGATGGCAAGCAGGGTGTATGCCATGGATATTCAGGTTTGTTTTTAAGTTATTGATTTTTAAGGTTTATTTTTTCTGATAAATGGTCGTTCGGTTTTCTGATGACTAGAAGTGCCCAATCATGGAGCGTTTTCCTCTATTTCCAGAGGGGGCATGGTGGCACTTTTTGCTGCGCACGCATGATTGATCCGAGCGATGAACTGGTTGATTTCCTCCCGGTCGCGGCGCTCGAAAAGGTTGCGATCGGCGGTATCTCGTACGCTGCGGGCGTGGCGCAGTAACTCGTTCTGTTGCGCCTTGTCGTGAGTCAGGTAGAGCATGTTCTTGTACGCCTGCAGCAGGCTGACCAATACGCTGGTGTCACTCGCGCCGTACGCGCGTATCGGGCCGAGTAACTGCAATAGCAATTGATCCAGGGTCAGCTCGTGGTAGTAGAGGCGCGGTGGGGCGTCGGGCAATGCCGCGAAATCCCGATCAGGCAAGCCCAGGCGTCGGCCGAGCAACACACTGAGCAGGTCGATGGTCTTGATCGCCGTGCCGGGATCATTGATGCCGGGGCTCAAGGCCTTGACGGCGATTTCGGACATCTGCCGGCAGCCGAAGAAGTAATGTGCGCTGACGTATTCCTCGATAAAAAAATCGAAGCAGTCGAGCAGTTCCTGGGTGATGGTTTCGTCCACCGGGCACTCCAGCTTGAACAGCGGGTGCCCCTGCACGACGAAGAAGCCGCGGTGCGCGAGAACGCTCATGCGTAACTGATGTTGGCTCAGCAGTTTGTTGGCTTCACTTGCATTGAGGGCTTTGAAATAGCCACTGCGTTGCGCGTGGATGGTGATCCAGCCCTTGTCATCCGGCCAGTTCGGTGGTGGCTCGCAGGTGGCCAGGCTGGCGGCGCAGCGGTCGAGCTTTGCCAGGCTGGTGCTATAGAGCGTGTTAAGAATGTGCTCGACTTGAATTGACTGGGAAATGGAGCGGATAAAGTGCACGAACAGACCCAGGCAGGTGATACCCAGGGCCAGGGTGACCAGTACCCCAAGGCTGGGCACGCGTGAGCTGTTGCCTTGTTCGATGGTGGTGATCAGCAGCAGGGCATAGAGGATGGTGCCCAGGTAAACACCGAGGGTTTTCTGGTGGCCCTTGCTGCTGATCAGCCCCGGAATCACCCGTGGGGACAGGGATGCAGCGGCATTATTGAGCACCACCATGACCATGGAGAAGCTGAACACCATCAGCGAGAGAATACCGGCGACTAAGGTGCCAAGAATCAGCCTGGCATTGTCGGCGTTGCGCACCAGTCCCAGGTCTACATGCCGTTTGATCGCCATCATCCAGCTTTGGTATTCGATGGCCATGGTCAGCAGGCACAATAGGAAGAAGCCAACAGCGATCAGCGTCGGGTAGAACGCCAGGCTGTGGATGATCCGCTGGTAGGCGCGAAAAAGGACATTGTTAGTGGTGGCCATGGACATTCCGCAGAAGGAAAGCGATGGCCACACTATAACGGGCTCAAGGGCAGGCTTGTCTGCCTGATCTGCTCAGGATTGGGCGCCGGCGCGCACGCGCGAGTTGCTTATTTGCGGCCCTCGGCGCTGGCGGCAAGTACATCGGTACGGGCCGCCATGATGAAGTCGTTGCGGTGCAGGCCGCGCATCTCGTGGCTCCACCAGGTCACCGTGACCTTGCCCCATTCGGTGAGCAATGCCGGATGGTGGCCGACCTCTTCGGCAATTGTGCCTACGGCATTGGTAAAGGCCAGGGCGTGGCGGAAGTTCTTGAACAGGTACACGCGCTCCAGCTCCCTGTGGTCGCCGCGCACTTCGATATGCCAGTCAGGGATTTCGCGAAGCAGTTCAGCCAGTTCGTCATCACTGACCTGCGGGGCATCGGCGCGGCAGGCTTCGCATTGGGCTTGGGCAAGGGACATCAGGCTTCTCCAGAGTGATTAGGTGTTAGCGAGGGCTCGCAATGGGCCGCCAGCAATAAGTTAGGCGACTTTCGGGGGGAACTTGGGCGGGTGCAAACCCAAGCGCATGGCCTGCTGCACCATCAACATAATGTCTTGTTGAGCCAGCTCGAACAGGCGCTTGAGTTCCGGCAGGACAAAATACAGTGGTTGCAGGATGTCGATGCGATAGGGCGTACGCATGGCTTGCAACGGATCGAAAGCCTGGTGTTCGGGCACATCTGACAGGCTATACAGCGTTTCTTTAGGTGAAGAAAGGATACCGCCGCCGTAGATGCGCCGTCCCTGGCGGGTATCAACCAGGCCAAATTCGATGGTCAACCAGTACAGGCGGGCCAAACAGACGCGCTCTTGCTTGCTGGCGGCCAGGCCGAGCTTGCCGTAGGTGTGGGTAAATTCGGCAAACCAGGGGTTGGTCAGTAATGGGCAATGGCCGAATACTTCATGAAAGATATCCGGTTCCTGCAGGTAATCCAGCTCTTCGGGTGTGCGAATAAAGGTGGCTACTGGGAATTGCTTGCTGGCCAGCAGCTCGAAGAACCTCTGAAAAGGGATCAGCGCTGGTACTCGCGTAACGCGCCACCCGGTAGTGGCTTCGAGTACTTGATTGATCTCGCTCAGCTGTGGAATGCGCTCGTGGGGTAGGCCGAGCTGTTCGATACCGTCCAGGTATTCCTGGCAGGCGCGGCCTTCGATCACCTTGAGCTGGCGGGTGATCAGGGTATTCCATACGCCGTGCTCTGCTTCCGGGTAATGGATAAAACCACGCTCGTCCGCTTCACGCGCCACGTAGTGCGTGCTCTTCATCTATGGCCTCCTGTCGGGGCTTTTATTGTTGTGTTGAGCCATGAATACGCCAGGCGCCAGAGCTATGCAGCCCTTGGCCGAATGCCGGCAGGCCAATCAGAGTGATTATTTGTAAAGAAATTATTACGGTAGTCCCAGGTGGTCGATTCCCGGCCATGGTTTCGTGATTTAACGTAATTTTTTCTTTACGACTTTTTCCACGTGAGTGCCAATGCTCAGCTGTCGATACGCCGATTTGGCCTGTGCGGGGCGAAGGGGGGCGCCTAGCCTTTATTCGCGAATAAATTCGCTCCTACAGGGGGCGGCAGTTAACTCATATATGACCTTCAGTAATTGCTTTCGTAAGTATTCATGGTTGGACTGATTTTGTCTCGACAATAGCCATGTGTGATTTCATGGGTTAAGTGGTTAGTGAGTTTTAAGTGCGTTATTGTCAGGGGCATATATTCGCTATAGGGGGTGGTTTTTAAAGAGGTTGTCTTTGTAGTTTTTAAAAAATAATTCTAATAGGAAGGCGCAATTACATGCTGAGAAAACTGTCATTTGGCCTGTAAATATACCTGTACGATATATTTGGTGTTTCAAGCGCGGGGTAGGCCTGCGAAGAATTCGTAACTTTATCTTTACGTAATAAAAACGTTACACCTCTCGGTTGTCGAGAGAGTCAATTCGTGCATTTCGCTATTTCACTCCCGCATCCATATTTTGGTTCAAAAAAACTAGTAACAAATTATTTCATGATTTTGTGGTGACGGTTTGCCAGCCCCCAGCCAGATTGCGTCGCTAATGCGCTGAATTTTGGTAGGTACCGCTATCATTTCTCAGTTGGCACGGTCTGGATAAGGACATCTGCCTGACGTTTCAGATAGGTTTCACGCCTTGCCTGAGTCACAAATGTGGCGTCAGTGACTTGTCGGTCATGTCCGTATTGAGCTAGAAATTCTCCCCGAAGATTGTTGGATGCATGTGCTCTCAACCTTTCACGAAGCTTTCAGTCGGTATTTGTCAGGTTTAGCGACGGTTTTTTGACTATCTGGACCGTTGCGCAAATGAGAATGCGTGTAATTAATTCTAATTTTTATGGAGTGCCGCAGGTATGGAAGCGCAAATACTGAGCGTGGAAGGATTCTCGATCTACACAGAAACTTACTGGAGAGGGGAAGGGGCAAAAACACTGCTACTGATCAACGGTGCACTGTCGACCACTGGATCTTTCGGGCAGACAGTCAAGTACTTACAGCCGCATTTCAACTTGGTTCTTTTTGATCTGCCGTTTGCCGGTAAATCGCGCGACCACAACCCCGGCGGGTATGTGGTTACCAAGGAAGACGAAGTCAAAATAATTCTGCAGTTGATTGAGCGCTTTCAAGTTAATTGTTTGTTGTCGGTGTCCTGGGGTGGTGTTTCGGCTATGTTGGCGTTAGCGGAGTCGCCTCCTTCGGTGGAGCGAGCCATCATCAGTTCGTTTTCGCCGGTGATCAATGAGGCGATGCTCGACTACATCGATAAAGGGCAGGTTTATCTGGCGGCGCGCGACAAACGGAAAATCGGCTCGTTGCTCAACGATACCGTGGGTAAATACCTGCCTCGGCTGTTCAAGCTATACAACTACAAGCACCTGATCAGTCTGGCTGAGCATGAGTATGAGCAAATCGATTTCCACATAACCCAGATTCGCCAACTAAGTGCCAAGAACTATGTGGAGCGCTTTGCGCGGATCCAGATACCAGTATTGTTCGTCAATGGTGAACGTGACGAGTACACCACCGCAGAGGATGCGCGGCAATTTGCCGGCTATGTTGCCAAAAGCCAGTTTGTCGTGGTT
This sequence comes from Pseudomonas cuatrocienegasensis, assembly GCF_900110925.1. Lineage (GTDB taxonomy): Bacteria > Pseudomonadota > Gammaproteobacteria > Pseudomonadales > Pseudomonadaceae > Aquipseudomonas > Aquipseudomonas cuatrocienegasensis. The sequence goes on from NZ_FOFP01000001.1 coordinate 377,368, forward strand.
CCCAACGCGGGGCACTTCCTCGATCTCGAAAGCAAGGCGGCATGGTTGGCTTCACGCCGCAGTGTGCTTGATTTCATGGGCGTCGAAGAGGCTGCGCCACAGATGAGTGAACTGTCGCCCTCGCTCGCATGAGGCACACGAACTCAGCGCCTGTTAAGGAAATGCGTGCGCCATGTCGGTTGCCGAGGTGGCGTGCGTCTGTTCTTTCCTGTGTTGCTCTGATTGTTGGGTGTACAGCGCCTGCGTCGCCAGAAAGGCCGCTGCCGCGGGTCGCCGTGCAGGTCGTTGGCTATATGCCTGATACACCGAGCACCTTGCTGACCGGCGATATCCAGGCCCGCTTTGTCAGCGAGCTTTCGTTTCGCAGCTCAGGAAAGGTGTCGGCGTTTTTTGTCGATAGTGGCGATGAAGTAACAGCTGGGCAGGTCCTGGCCCGTCTGGACCCGGTTGAGCAACAGGCTGCCCTGGATATCAGCAATGTGGAAGTTGAGGCATTGGACGCCCGTGTGAAGCTGGCGCGTGCTGATTATCGGCGACAGCAACGTCTGATGCCCAAGGGCTATACCAACCGCAATGATTATGAGCGGGCGCATGCTGCCTTGCAGAGTGCCGAGGCTGAGTTGATGACCGCCAGGGCGCGACGTCAGGTGGTCAGTGATGGTTTGCAAGACGCAGCTCTGGTGGCTGTGGCCGATGGCCTTATTGTGGCGCGGAGTATTGAGCCAGGGGAGGTGGTTCAGGCAGGCCAATCGGTACTGTCCCTGGCCCATGCAGGCGCCCGGGATGCAGTTTTCGACCTGTACGAAGGGATGCCTGCGATGGCCGGCGTCGGAGCCCCCATAAGGCTACATGCCCTGGGCGACCCTGGGCATGAGGTCGAAGGGCATGTGCGTGAGATCGCCCCGATGGTGTCTGCCGACTCTGGCACGTTGCGCATGCGTTTGACCCTGCCGGCAGAGACGCCCGCATGGCCCCTGGGCAGTACAGTGGTGGCGCGCCTGCCGGTGCCGACAGAGGCGATCGTGAGCCTGCCATGGCCCGCGCTGACCCGTGATGGGGATCTGCCGGCCGTCTGGCGTCTCGATGATCAGCAACGGGCGCGGCTGACAGTGGTTGAAGTTGTCCGCTTTGAAGCCGGGCGGGTTCTGCTGGCCTCTGGTTTGGCGCAAGGGGATCGCGTCGTGGCCCGTGGCGGGCAACTGCTCTACCCCGGACAGGCGGTGGAGGTCGCCAGCCTGAGCGCGGCGCAGCAGGGAAGCGCGACCGAATGAGGCACAGACATCATTACCTTGTCCTGATGACTTGCCTGTTGCTCAGTGCCTGTTTCGATGAGCCGCTGCCGACTTCGCCTGGGCGTCCGGTCCTGTACATCGAGGTGGGCGCTGAGGCGGTGGGTGTGACCGAGCGTTTCACCGGGGTTGTGCAGCCGCGTCATCAGTTGGTAGCGGCGTTTCGCCAAGGCGGACGTTTGGCCAGCCGGCAGGTAGAGGTGGGCCAGCAGGTGCACAAGGGTGATTTGCTGGCGAGCCTGGAGCTGAGCGATCAGCAGAACGATGTGCGCAGCAGCCAGTGGAATGTCAGCCGCACAGAGGTGCTTTGGCGCAATGCCCGTGATGAGGCTGCGCGCTATCAGGGCCTGCATGCGCAGGGTGTGGGTAGCTTGGCCCGCCTCGAACAGCTCTCCAGCGAGTTGCGCGTGCGTGCAGCTGCATTGCAGCAGGCACGGATCGAATTAGGTCAGGCCAGGGAGCGCTTGCAACAGGCACGCATAGAGGCCGACCTGGAGGGCGTTGTCACCGCCTGGCACGCCGAGGTCGGCCAGGTCCTCGCGGCGGGTACGCCGGTGGTGAGCCTGGCGCGGCTGGATAGCCTGGAAATCTGGGTCGACTTGCCTGCCGAGTGGCTGACACAGGCGCAGAAGGACGCAGGGCTGCCGCGTATCCGTGTGACCTCGATGCTCGATGCGGCGCAGAGCACGTGGGCCGAGATTCGTCAGGTCGATCCGATGCTGGATGTCGCGACACGGATGCGCCGCGTTCGGTTGTCGGCAGCGCAGCTGCCTGAGCGTTTTCGCCTGGGCAGCATGGTCGCTGTGGAGCTCGTGTCTGCGCCGCAGGTGAATGAGCCGAGCGTGCCGGCATCGGCACTGTGGAGCGATAAAGGGCAGGATTTTGTCTGGCTGATCGAGGCGCACAGCGCACGTGTGCGTGCTCAGCGGGTCGAGGTGCTGGAGCGCTCCGCGGACTGGGTACGGTTGCGTGGTGGCCTGCAGCCTGGCGACCGGGTGGTGAGCGCGGGGGTGCATGCTTTGCAGGAAGGACAGTGGGTAGCTTTGGATAAGCGGGGCAGTTGATGGTGGAGCGATTCAACCTGTCGGGCTGGGCGCTGCGGCATCGCACGCTGGTCTGGTACAGCATGCTGGTCACCCTGTTGATGGGTGCCTATGCCTATCTGGAGCTGGGGCGTGAGGAGGACCCCTCGTTTGCGATCAAGACCATGGTCATCCAGGCACGTTGGCCCGGGGCGAATCTGCAGGAAACCCTGCAGCAGGTCACTGATCGCCTCGAAAAGAAGCTGGAGGAGGTCGATGCCCTGGACTATGTCCGCAGCTACACCGTGGCGGGTGAGTCCACGTTGTTCGTCTTTCTCAAGAGTGAAACGCCGGCACGCGAGATTCCTGCGGCCTGGTACCTGGTGCGCAAGAAAATGCTGGATGTGCGCGGCGAGTTGCCGAGCGATGTGCAAGGGCCGGCGTTCAATGATGAGTTTGGCGATGTCTTCGGCAGCATTTATGCCCTGACCGGTGACGGGCTGTCCCTGCGCCAGTTACGTGACTATGCCGAGCAGATGCGCATTGGCCTCAAGGGTGTGCCCGGGCTGGGCAAGTTCGAGATGCTCGGCAGTCAGCGTGAAGTCATTTACCTGGATTTTTCCATTCGCAAGCTGGCTGCGCTGGGGATTGATCTCCGCCAGGTCATCCAGAGCTTGCAGGAGCAAAATGCCGTCACGCCAGCCGGGCTTGTCGAGGCGGGTGAAGAGCGCATCGTGGTGCAAGCCAGCGGACCTTTTCAGGATGAGCAGGACCTGCGGGCGGTCAGCCTGAGGTTTGGTGATCGCCTGCTGCGCCTGAGTGATCTGGCGAGTATCGAGCGCAGTTATGCGGAGCCGCCCGCGTCGCTGTTCCGCTTCAATGGCCAACCCGCAATTGGTCTGGCAGTGGCCATGCAGGCGGGGGGCAATATTCAGTTGTTTGGTGAGCGCTTGCAGCAGCGCGTTGATGAGTTGACCCAGACCCTGCCGTTAGGGATCGATGTGCACCTGGTCTCCAGCCAGGCGGAGGTGGTGGACCAGGCCATCGGCACCTTCACCCGTGCGCTGTTCGAAGCGGTGTTGATCGTGCTGTTGGTGAGCTTTCTCAGCCTGGGCATGCGCGCTGGCTTGGTAGTGGCCTGCTCCATTCCCCTGGTGCTGGCGATGGTCTTCCTGTTCATGTCTTACAGCGGTATCACCCTGCAGCGCATCTCCCTGGGTGCGTTGATTATTGCCCTGGGGTTGCTGGTGGACGATGCGATGATCACGGTGGAGATGATGATCAAGCGCATCGAAGTGGGCGACAGCCTGTCGAAGGCAGCGACTTATGCCTACACCTCGACCGCTTTTCCGATGCTGACCGGCACCCTGGTGACGGTTGCCGGTTTTGTGCCTATTGGGCTCAACGCAAGCTCGGCCGGGGAGTACGTGTTCACCATGTTCGCGGTGATCGCGGTGGCGCTGCTGTTGTCCTGGCTGGTCGCTGTGGTGTTCGCGCCACTGCTGGGTGTCTACCTGCTCAAGCGTCCTAGCGAGCCTGTGGTGGAGTCGAGCAGCCGCTGGATGCGGGTATTTAGCACCTGGTTGGCGCTGGCGCTGCGCCACCGCAACTGGACCATCGGCCTGACGCTCTTGGCGTTCGCGGTCTCGATCTGGGCCACCAGCCTGTTGCAGAAGCAGTTCTTCCCCGATTCGGACCGCCCGGAAATACTGGTGGATTTTCACCTGCCTCAGCATGGCTCGATCAGTGCCACGCGTGAGGCGATGGACCGCTTCGAGCGCAGCCTGCAAGACGACCCCGACGTGCTGCGCTGGAGCTCTTATGTCGGCAAGGGCGCGGTGCGTTTCTACTTGCCGCTCGATCAGCAGTTGAGCCACCCGTTTTATGGGCAGGTGGTGATTGTCAGCCGCGGTGGTGAGGCGCGTGAGCGGCTGATCACACGGCTCAGAGCGCTCTTGCGAGAGGACTTCGTAGGGATCGGGGCCTATGTGCAGCCATTGAACATGGGGCCGCCAGTGGGATGGCCGATCCAGTACCGGGTCAGCGGTCCCGATCTGCATGAGGTGCGCCGGCAGGCCATGAGCCTGGCGGCGATCATCGATGCCAATGCCAATATTGGCCAGGTTATCTATGACTGGAATGAGCCCGGCAAGGTCCTGCGCATCGATATCGCGCAGGACAAAGCGCGGCAATTCGGCCTGTCCTCCCAGGATATCGCGCAGATCCTCAACAGCGTGGTCTCCGGCTCAAGCATTACCCAGGTCCGCGACGGTATCTACCTGGTCGATGTCGTTGCGCGGGCGCAGGCCGAGGAGCGGCAGTCGCCGGAGCTGCTTGGCAGTTTGCAGATTCCGTCTTCTCGCACGGGTGAATCGATTCCGCTTCTGGCATTCGCCACTATTCGCTATGAGCAGGAACAGCCATTAGTCTGGCGGCGTGACCGGCTACCGACTATTACGCTAAAAGCGAATATCGTCGCAAATTTACAACCTGATGCACTCGTTGAGGAATTGCATCCCGCCATAGAGGTCTTCAAGGAGCAGTTGCCACCCCGCTATAGCGTCACGGTGGGTGGTGCCGTAGAGGCGAGTGCTCGCTCTCAGGAGCCTATCCTGCGCGTGGTGCCCTGGATGCTGCTATTGATTGTGACCTTCCTGATGATCCAGTTGCAGAATGTGAAGCAGGTTTTGTTGGTGTTAAGTGTGGCGCCCTTGGGGCTGATTGGCGTCGTGGCAGCCTTGTTGTTGACCGGTTCGCCACTTGGTTTTGTGGCGATACTGGGGGTGTTGGCCCTGATCGGTATCATCATTCGCAACTCCGTGATCCTGGTCAGTCAGATCGAGGCATTCCGGCAGGCCGGGGACGAGTTAACAGCCGCAGTGGTCAAGGCAACCGAGCATCGATGCCGGCCGATTTTGCTGACCGCGGCCGCGGCGAGCCTGGGCATGATCCCCATCGCGCGGGAGGCATTCTGGGGCCCGATGGCTTACGCAATGATTGGCGGCATCGTGGTTGCCACGGTTTTAACCTTGTTCTTTTTGCCGGCGCTGTACCTCGCTTGCCACGTACATGCAGGCGACAGGCCGCGTGAAGTGGGCACACGTATTTGAATAAGAGGCGGGCTGGAGAGTCGCTCGCACGATAGCCATGAGATGCCCCATTGAAGCAGGGGGCGTCCTCTGACATAAGGACATAGGCCACGATGGCGACACATTATATGACCGGCAGGGTGCGATTGGCGTGCCAGATTCCGGCGGTACATCGTATTGGGGTACTGCATGCGCCTTAAGGTTCACTGCCAGAATCGCGTTGGCATTCTGCGCGATATCCTCGACCTGCTGGTCGACTACGGTATCAACGTTGCCCGTGGTGAGGTGGGGGGCGAGCAGGGCAACGCCATTTACCTGCACTGCCCAAATCTGATCAACCTGCAGTTTCAGGCGCTCAAGCCCAAGTTCGTCGGTATTGCCGGAGTATTCGAGGTCAAACGGGTGGGCCTGATGCCCAGCGAGCGACGTAATCTGGAGCTGAATGCTTTGCTCGGCGCGCTGGATTTTCCCGTGCTGTCGATCGACATGGGCGGCTCGATCGTCGCCGCCAATCGCAGCGCCGCGCAGCTATTGGGCGTGCGGGTAGATGAGGTGCCAGGCATTGCCCTGTCGCGCTACGCCGAAGACTTCGATTTGCCGGAATTGGTGCGTGCCAACAAGTCGCGGATCAATGGTTTACGGGTGAAGGTCAAGGGCGATGTGTTTCTCGCCGATATCGCGCCGCTGCAAACCGAGCATGACGAAAGCGATGCCCTGGCGGGGGCGGTATTGACCCTGCACCGTGCCGACCGCGTCGGTGAGCGCATTTATAACGTGCGCAAACAGGAGCTGCGCGGTTTCGACAGCATCTTCCAGAGTTCCAAAGTGATGGCTGCCGTAGTGCGCGAAGCACGGCGTATGGCGCCGCTGGATGCGCCGCTGCTGATCGAGGGTGAGACTGGCACCGGCAAGGAGTTACTCGCGCGCGCCTGCCACCTGGCCAGCCCGCGTGGGCAGTCGCCGTTTATGGCGCTGAACTGCGCCGGATTGCCGGAATCCATGGCTGAGACCGAGCTGTTCGGTTACGGCCCCGGTGCCTTCGAAGGTGCACGCCCAGAGGGCAAACTCGGCCTGCTGGAGCTGACCGCCGGTGGCACGCTGTTTCTCGATGGCGTTGGCGAAATGAGCCCACGCATGCAGGCCAAGCTACTGCGCTTTCTGCAGGATGGCTGCTTCCGTCGGGTAGGCAGTGATGAAGAGGTGTACCTGGATGTGCGGGTGATCTGCGCGACCCAGGTGGATTTGTCCGAACTGTGCGGCAAAGGCGAATTCCGCCAGGATCTCTATCACCGTCTCAATGTGCTCAGCCTGCATATTCCGCCGCTGCGCGAGTGCCTGGACGGCCTGGCGCCGCTGGTCGAGCACTTTCTCGACCAGGCCAGTCGGCAAATTGGCTGCCCGCTACCCAAACTGGCACCGCCGGTGCTGGACAAGCTCAGTCACTACCACTGGCCGGGTAACGTGCGCCAGCTGGAGAACGTGCTGTTCCAGGCGGTGTCGCTGTGCGACGGGGGGACCGTCAAGCTCGAACATATTCGCTTGCCGGACTATGGTGCGCCGCAACCGCTGGGCGAATTCTCGGTGGAGGGCGGGCTGGATGAGATTCTCGGGCGTTTCGAGAAGGTCGTGTTGGAGCGTCTCTACCACGAGCATCCAAGCAGTCGACAATTGGGCAAGCGCCTCGGTGTGTCACACACCACCATCGCCAACAAGCTGCGCCAGCATGGCTTGGGCAAGGAGTAGGCGAGGCATCTGCGAGCGTAGTGGCGTCGTACGCATTCTGGGCTGGTGCGCATGGCGCACCCTACGTCAGGCTTGCAAAGACCTAGATAAGGTACCTGCCCCGTAGGGTGCGCCGCGCGCACCAATATCTCTATGCCTGCCAGGAGGACTCGGCTGAGGTTTGGCTGTGCGGTGCTTTAGCGTGCGCTGATCGGCCGCGCTCTTGGGCCTGGCAGAATGCCATTGACCGGGTTGCTGGTCAGTAGGCGTTGACTGGCGATGCCGGCGATCTCGTGACCACGGTCGCTCAGGGTGTTGATCACTTGATTGACCAGGGCGGTGACCAGTATGCCCGCCAGACCACCGCCGCTATTTTGCTGCTGCTCCGCGGAGCTGGCGCGGGCGACGCCTTTCCACAGCTCCTTACCACTGCGCAGATCGACCAGTGTCGCGGTGGCGGTGACCGCCACTTCGCTGCTGATGATCTTGTAGCTGCTGCCGTATTCCGTTACGTCGATATACAGCACGGTGTCGGCTGCAAAAATCTCGTAGAGCTTGTTCGGCGAGACGTCGCGGATTTCCTCGGCATTCATCAGGCCGTTCTGCTTGAAGGTCTCGTCGACCACGGCCACGGGCAGGACGTAGTAGCCAGCCTCGCTAAGGGGCAGGGTGATATGCGAGTAAACGCTGTAAGACGCTTTGACATCAGGTGATTTGTTAACGGGTGGCAACACCAGGATGGAGGCCGGGTTGCTTTCCTTGAAGGCACTGTAGTCATAGGGCTGCTGCGTGGCACAACCGGCCAGCAGTACAACTAATACCAGTGCAGCGAGTGTTCTGAAGGAATGTGGGAAGGTCATGTCGATCACTTGGCAAATTTACGCATGAGGAAGTCCATGTACTGAGCGGACTCAGGGAACATGGCCTTCTCGGTCTCGAATTGCTGACGTACCTGGTCGGGCTTGCCGATTTCCGCATAGAGCATGCCCAGATGAGCATGAAAGCCGGGCGGCAAGGTACGGTCTGCGGCACGGGCTTTTTGCGCGCTCTCTTCAAGGGCGGCAATCTGTTCTTCGGCGCTGCTGGTGTTCTCGAAGCGCTGATACACCTGTTGCTGATAGCCATCCCAGTAATAGAGCGGCTGGGGTGGTGTCACGCAGCCGGTCAGGGTGGCAGCAGCGATAAGGGCAAGGAGCACAAGTGCAGTACGGGTAACGTTCATGATCATTTTCTCCGTGCTTACTTGACCGGCCGCCAGGCGCCGCTGTCGACACCGTTGACCAGGTTGTTCACGGCTTCACGAATCGCCAGATCCAGGACCTTGCCGTTGAGCGTCGAGTCGTAACTGGCCGTGCCGCCAAAGCCGATGATTTCCCGGTTCGACAGGCTGTACTCACCGGCGCCCTGGGCGGAATAGACCACTTCGGAGGTCGAGACATCGACGATGTTGAGGTTGACCTTGGCGTAGGCAATTTGCTGTTTGCCGCGCCCGAGGATGCCAAACAGTTGATGGTCACCCACCTCCTTGCGGCCAAACTCGGTCACGTCGCCAGTGACCACGAAAGTGGCGCCTTTGACCTGCTGAGCCTGCTTGGAGAAACCCGACTCCTGTTGCAGTTCGGTCAGGTTGTCACGGTCGAGCACATTGAAGCGGTTGGATTGCTGCAAGTGGGTAATCAGGATGGTTTTGGCTTGCCCGCCAAGACGGTCGACGCCGTCGCTGAAGATGCCGCGCATATAGCTGGAGCGATTATCGAACTTGCCGACGGAAATCGGGCTACGCGGGCCGCTGTAAGGGCTGTTGGCGGTCGTGACTTTGGCGACTTCCAGGGTGCGGGACTGCTCAGTGGCGCAGCCGCTGAGCAGTGCAAGCACACCTGCCAGGCTGGCGATAATGATCTTGTTCATACGGATCTCGTTGAAAAGTAGGCAGGGCAAAACCTGCGAGGGGCAGGGAGCTGCCAAACACATTCATAGGGCATCAGCGCATGGAAGGAATTGTCGCGACCTGCTTGGCGCGAGGGTGACCTACAGAAGTCTGTCCATGACATTTAAAGCCGAGAGAGTGGTGCTGGGGCGTCCTGCGCTGGCGATTCTAGTGATCGGCAAGGCGTTTTGCCAGCATTGGTGGGTAGTTGATTTCAGCTATTGTGATGGAGTTCCTGTGGCGCGTGTCGATGTACCGCTCCACTTTTACCGCTAGAGTGTGGCACGCAGTCAACCCCAGCAAGGAATGCCATGCCAGCGATGAACCGCAGTGATGCCCAGCAGCGCGCCGATGACATCAGTGTGTTCAACCGCGAGCTGAAGCGCCTGGAGACGGAGCAGGTACTGAGCCTGAGTGATGAGCAGTACAGCCGTCTGCACAGTTATCAGGAGCGATTGCTTAACAGCTACCTGGCTGCCTTCGATATCGATCACGACAGCCAGGCCCGGCAGTTGTCGCTGGGCATGCGGGTTGCGTCTTTTCTGGGGGCGCTGGCGCTGGCAGCCAGTGTGTTCTTTCTGTTCTACCAATTCTGGGGGTTGTTCGGTTCGCTGAGCCAGGTGGCGATTCTATTGTCGGCAAGCATCGCGTCCTTCGGCCTGACGCTGTCGGTGCGGCGCCTGGACCGCTCGGGGTACTTCAGCAAGCTGGCGGCTTTACTGGCTTTTACCTGCTTTGTCCTGAACATCAGCATGCTCGGGCAAATCTTCAATATCGCGCCGTCCAACCATGCGTTGCTGGTCTGGGCGCTTTACGCGTTGCTGCTGGCCTATGCCTGTCATGCGCGTCTGCTGCTGGCCGCGGGGCTCGCTTGTTTGCTGGCTTTCGCCGCGGCGCAGATCGGCAACTGGCAAGGGATCTACTGGCTGGGTTTCGCCGAGCGCCCAGAAAACTTTATGGTGCCGGCCGTGCTGATCTTCCTATTGCCGCTACTCGTCGATCAGCGCCGCTTCGAGGGCTTTGCCATGACCTACCGGGTGTTCGGCCTGCTCGGCGTGTTCGTTCCGGTATTTTGGCTGGCGCATTGGGGAGAGGGCAGTTACCTGGCGTACTCGACCGAGTCCATCGAGTTGGCCTACCAGTTTGCCGGGTTCAGCCTGGGCGCCCTGGTGATCTGGCTGGGGATACGCCGTGAATGGCCGGAGGTAGTGAACACGGCGCTGAGTTTCTTGGTGCTGTTGCTCTATAGCCGGTTGTTCGACTGGTGGTGGGAGAGCATGCCCAAATCCCTGTTCTTCCTGCTGCTGGGCCTGGGGGCGGTGCTGATTCTGCTGGTACTGCGTCGTTTGCGCGGCCGTCATGGCCTGCTCGGAGGCCGCCCCTGATGAGCCGTTACCTGATCGCTGGCCTGGCGTTGATCGGGCTGACCAATGCTGTCGTGCTGGCAGGCGTGGTATGGAATCGGCAGCCACCGCTCGACAGTCGCCTGCACCTCTCAGAGCGTGAGCTGGGGACCACTGCGACCTATTGGCACGAGGACAACAGTGGCCTGGCGCTGCGCCTGAATTACCGCTGGCCCAGCCGGGTAAACGATGACCTGCGCTACCTGCCGATCAGCGCCGAGAAGATGAGCGAACTGGGTTTCGAGGTTCCGCAAACGCTGACCGAGCAGAGCGTGCGGCGCTACCGCCGTCAGTTGTCGCGTGATGCCGTGCTGGTGCTGGAGCTCAATGGCCCCGCCTATGAACACGAGGTGGCGTTGGCGCGCACCGCCCATGCCGAGGCATTGCGCCTGCAAAAAGCCGTTCCCGACAGTGAAAAACTGCAAAATGCGCGGGTGAGCGCCGCTAATGCTCTTGAGTATGAAATTCAACGGGCCAGTCGCCTGCTGGTGGTCGATGTCGGGCTGGATCCGCAGGTACTGCGGGCGCGTTACCCGGATCGCCAGCGCTATGCCCTGGTCCACGCTGTTGTGCAGGTGCAGAGCAATAATGTGGCCGCTGAGTCGACGGATCTTTCGCAACCCTCACGCTGGACCTGGCACCTGGGCGGCACGGCCTCCGCACCGGGCATGCAGCGCCTCAACCTGCCGCAGCACTGGCATGCCACCTTCGCCAGCCTGCCAGTGCAGGAGGGCGCGTCTGGCATCGACTATTCGAGCCGTTACAAGCGCTTTAGTGCCGACCTTGCCTTCGGCCGGCGCCTGGAGCCCTGGTTTGTCGAGTTCACCGGACCTGTTACGACCAAGGTGCAATAGCCCGTCGTATTAGCAGCGATGCACAGTGGGGTTATTCAACCCTGCGTGGATTGGATGCAAGCGTTTCTCTACTCGGTTATACGAGTGTTCGAGCAAGCGACTCCTTAGTGAGTCGCTTTTTTTTCGTCTGCCGGTTGGGGCAGCAGGGTATCGATCAAGGCGCGTACGCTGCCGGGCAGGGCATCCAGCTCGCGTACCAGCATGCTGCGCTCGCGTACCGCCCAGACTTCATCCAGTTGCAGGGTCACCAGTTGCATGGTGCGACTGTGCCGCCGCGCTGCGGACTCGGGGATGATGCCAATGCCGACGCCCGCTTCGATCATTCGGCAGATCGCCTCGAAGCTCGATACCTGGATACGCAGCGCCAGGTTACCGCCGAGCTTTTCCACCTGCTCACGCAGAAAGCTCAGTAGGGTGCTGCCTTCGTGCAGGCCGATATGCGGGTAGGCGAGGGTGTCGCTGAAACTCACCAATTGCCGTTGCGCCAGTGGGTGGCCCAGGGGTACGGCCAGCACCAGGCGGTCGGTGCTGAAGTGCAGCACTTGCAGGCCCGGCGCCTGTACCGGGCCGGCGATGATGCCCAGGTCGGCGGCGCCATCGAGCACGCCACGCACGATGTCGCGGCTGAGGCGCTCTTGCAGGTCAACGGTGACGCCGGGGCGCTGGGCGAGAAAACCGGCCAGCACCTCGGGGAGAAACTCGGTCACCGCCGTGGTGTTGGCGAAGATGCGGATATGCCCGGCAGCATCGGTGCCGTATTCGGTGAACTCGCTTTTCAGGTAATCGACCTGACGCATGATCAGCCGTGCGTGTTGCAGCAAGCGTTGCCCAGCAGGGGTCAACTCGACGCCACGGCTGTCGCGGTACAGCAGCCGGCTGCCGAGCTGGCTTTCCAGTGCCTTGATCCGCGCGCTGGCGGCGGCCGGCGAGAGAAACGCCTTGCGCGCGCCCTGGGTCAGGCTGGGCGACTCGGCGATATGGATAAACAGGCGCAGGTCGGGGAGGTCGAAGTGCATGGTGGTCTCGGTGGCGGCTTAGAAACCCTGGAGGGCCGGGTGGCGATCCGCTTTAGCCATGACAGCTCGCGTCATGATGAAAAGCTCGCGGCTAAAGCCCCTCCTACGGTGGAGTCATTGTGCGGTGTTCAGCATAGCCGAACGCCGGTTTAGATAAACACAGATTCTCTGAACGCAAGCGGCGTCGCATGCTCCCGCTCACACAAGAACCGAGCTGGAACCTGCCCCATGAGTGATTCTGCTTTTTCCGCCTGGATCGGTCGTCGTGAAGAGGCCCACGACCTGCTCAGCCGCAACCTGGTAACGCGCATTGCTGCCACCCTCGGCGTGGCCACACCAGCCCAGGGCGAGGCGCTGCCACCGCTGTGGCACTGGGCGTTTTTTCAGGAGCCCATCGCCGAGAGTGGGCTGGGCGAGGATGGTCACCCGGCGCGCGGGGGCTTTCTGCCGCCGGCCGATAACCGCAACCGCATGTGGGCCGGTGGCCGCATCGAATTTATCCAGCCGTTGCGTGTGGGCGGCGAAGCCAGCCGGGTGTCGACCATCAAGCACATCGAGGAAAAGCACGGCCGCACTGGTGCGCTGCTGTTTGTCACCGTGCAGCACGACTACCTGCAGGACGGCCAACTGGCGATCCGCGAGGAGCAGGACATCGTCTACCGCGAGCCCAGCCCACCCAAGGCCAGCAGCGGTGAACCGCTGATGGCCGGCGATTGGCGCGAGGCCGTGACGCCATCCAGCACCCTGCTGTTCCGTTACAGCGCGGTGACCTTCAACGGCCACCGCATCCATTACGACTGGCCCTACGTCACTGACACCGAAGGCTATGCCGGCCTGGTGGTGCATGGCCCGCTGATCGCCACGCTCAACCTGCGCGCCTTCTGCCGCGCCAACCCGCACGCACGCCTGCGGCGCTTTGCCTACCGTGGCCTGCGGCCACTGGTTTCACCACAGCCGTTCGAGGTCGGCGGACGCATTAGCGCTGTCGGCCAGGCCGAGCTGTGGGCGGGTAATGAGATGGGCCTGGCGCAACGCGCCGAGGTGCAATTCGACTGATTCCGTGTGTCCCGGATGCTTGGGGACGCCCTGCCAGATGTGAGGAAAACCGATGGACTATAACAACGACGAACTGAATGCCATCCGCGAGGGCGTGCGTGCGCTGTGCGCCGAGTTTCCGGCCGAGTACTGGCGCAAGCTCGATGAGCAGAAGGGCTTCCCGGAAGCCTTCGTGGCCGCAATGACCGAAGCCGGCTGGCTGTCGGCAATGATTCCGGAAGAATACGGCGGCTCCGGCCTGGGTCTGGCTGAGGCCTCGGTGATCCTCGAAGAGGTGAACCGTTGCGGCGGCAACTCCGGCACCATCCATGGGCAGATGTACAACATGTTCACCCTGCTGCGTAACGGCAGCGATGAACAGAAAAGTTATTACCTGCCGAAACTGGCCAGCGGCGAGCTGCGCCTGCAGTCCATGGGCGTCACCGAACCCACCACCGGCACCGACACCACCAAGATCAAGACCACCGCCGTGCGCCGTGGCGACAAATACGTGATTAACGGCCAGAAGGTGTGGATCTCGCGCGTCCAGCATTCCGACCTGATGATCCTGCTGGCGCGTACCACGCCGCTCGCCGAGGTAAAGAAAAAGTCCGAGGGCATGTCGATCTTCCTGGTCGATCTGCGTGAGGCCATCGGCAACGGCCTGACCGTGCAGCCGATCGCCAACATGGTCAACCACGAGACCAACGAGCTGTTCTTCGACAACCTGGAAATCCCTGCCAGCAGCCTGATCGGCGAAGAGGGCAAGGGCTTCCGCTATATCCTCGATGGCCTGAATGCCGAGCGCACGCTGATTGCCGCCGAGTGTATCGGCGATGGTCGCTGGTTTATCGAAAAAGCCAGTGCCTACGCCCGCGACCGCGTGGTGTTCGGCCGGCCGATCGGGCAGAACCAGGGCGTGCAGTTCCCCATCGCCAAGGCGCATATCGAAGTCGAGGCTGCCGATCTGATGCGCTGGCGTGCCTGTGAGCAGTACGACCGCGGCGAGAACGCCGGGGCCAGCGCCAACATGGCCAAGTACCTGGCGGCAGAAGCCTCCTGGGCCGCCGCCAACGCTTGCCTGCAGACCCACGGCGGTTTCGGTTTCGCCAATGAATACGACGTCGAGCGCAAGTTTCGCGAGACCCGCCTGTACCAGGTCGCGCCGATCTCCACCAACCTGATCATGTCCTATGTGGCCGAGCATTTGCTCGAGCTGCCGCGTAGTTTCTGAGGAGCCTGCTTATGAACTGCTGCGCGTCGGCCATGCTGCGTTGTAACCGATCTGGGTCGCCAGCCCGGTCGAATGCTCATTTACAACTCGTAAACTCGGGTGCGAGCCCAGTCCGTTCCTCGCCCGCTTACGCGGGGCCGCCATCGGTATTGCCTGGCTCTAGCTCGCGAGTTCATAAGCAGACTCCTGGGAGCTGCTTATGAGCATCAATACCCAACAGCTCGCCGAATTTCTCGCTGAACTCAATTACGAGCAGATCCCCGAACACGTACTGGATCGCACCGAAGACCTGTTCCTCGACTGGCTCGGTTCGGCCCTGGCCAGTGAAGGCGCACGACCGATTCCACTGTTCGAAGCCTATGCGCAGAAGATGGGCCCGGCCGATGGGCCGGCGCGCATCCTGGTCAATGGTCGCGGCACCTCGGCGTACTTCGCTGCGCTGGTCAACGGCGCGTCCTCCCATCTGGTGGAGCAGGACGACCTGCACAACAGTTCGGTGCTGCACCCGGCCACGGTTGTGTTCCCGGCTGCTTTGGCGGCGGCGCAGGATCTCGGCAAGTCCGGCCGTGAGCTGTTGCTGGCGTCGGTGGCCGGCTACGAGGCGGGCATTCGCATCGGTGAATTCCTCGGCCGTTCGCACTACCGCATCTTCCACACCACGGCCACGGTCGGCACGCTTGCGGCAGCGGTGGCGGTGGGCAAGCTGCTGAACTTCAACCAGCAGCAGTTCGTTCACCTGCTCGGCAATGCCGGCACCCAGGCCGCCGGGCTCTGGGAGTTCCTCCGTGATGCCGCCGATTCCAAGCAACTGCACACTGCCAAGGCCGCAGCCGATGGCCTGCTGGCGGCGTATTTCACCGAGCAGGGCCTGACTGGCGCGCAGAACATCCTCGAAGGTGAGCAGGGCATGGCCGCCGGCATGTCCAGCGATGCCAACCCGAGCAAGCTGTCGGATCGCCTCGGCAGTCGCTGGGCGCTGGCGGAAACCTCGTTCAAGTTTTACGCCTCCTGCCGTCATACCCATCCGGCCGCTGATGCGCTGCTGGATCTGATGCAGCGCGAAGGTCTGCGCCATGGCGAGATCAAGCAGGTGATCACCCACGTGCACCAGGGCGCCATCGATGTGCTCGGCCGTGTGCTGGTGCCGCAGACCGTGCACCAGGCGAAGTTTTCCATGGGCACGGTGCTGGGCCTGATCGCCGTGCACGGTAAGGCGCAGCTCACCGAGTTCGAGAACCTGTCGCTTACCGATGCTGACGTTGCTGCATTCAGAGACAAAGTCAGCATGCGCCTCGACCCTGAAGTGGACGGCGCCTACCCCGCGCGCTGGCTGGGCCGGGTCGAGGTGATCACCACGGATGGCCGCACCCTGCGTGGCGCCATCGACGAGCCCAAGGGCGATCCGGGTAACAGCCTCAATCGCAGCGAGCTGGAAGACAAGTTTCGTCGCCTGCTGGCCTTTGCTGGCAAGCGCAGTAGTGATGAGGCTGGCGTGCTGATCGAGCGGGTTTGGCGCCTGCGCGAGACCGATGACCTGAGCAATCTAATTCTGTAGGAGCGGATTTATCCGCGAAAACGTTAAACCAACCCGCACACGTGCAGCGCCTGGCACATCGCATTCGCGGATGAATCCGCTCCTACACGCTTGCGTACATGAGGTTTTTGAAATGACTCACGTAACCCCCCGGCCACTGGATGGCATCACCGTGGTCAGCCTGGAACACGCCATTGCTGCGCCGTTCTGTACCCGTCAGCTCGCCGACCTGGGTGCGCGGGTGATCAAGGTGGAGCGCCCCGGCAGTGGCGACTTCGCCCGTGGTTACGACGAGCGGGTCAATGGCCTGGCCTCGCATTTCGTCTGGACCAACCGCTCCAAGGAAAGCCTGACCCTCGACCTCAAGCAGAACGAAGCCACACAGGTGCTCGACAGCCTGCTGGCCGACGCCGATGTGCTGGTGCAGAACCTCGCGCCCGGCGCTGCCGCGCGTATGGGGCTGTCATTCGAGGCGCTGCACGAACGCTTTCCCAAACTGATCGTTTGCGACATCTCCGGCTACGGCGAGGGCGGCCCCTATGAGCAGAAAAAGGCCTACGACCTGCTGATCCAGAGCGAGGGCGGTTTCCTCTCCGTCACCGGCGGTGCGGGCGAAGAAGAGATGGCCAAGGCCGGCTGCTCCATCGCCGATATCGCCGCCGGCATGTACGCCTACACCGGTGTGCTCTCGGCGCTGATGCTGCGTGGCAAGACCGGGGTCGGCAGCCGCGTCGATGTGTCGATGCTGGAGAGCCTGGTGGAGTGGATGGGCTACCCGCTGTACTACGCCTATGAAGGTGCCGCGCCGCCACCGCGTGCGGGTGCGGCGCACTCGACCATCTATCCCTACGGCCCGTTTCCCGCTGGCGACGGCGGCACGGTGATGCTCGGCCTGCAGAACGAGCGCGAATGGGCGGCATTCTGCGACAAGGTAATGCAGCAGCCCGCGCTGGCGGGTGATGAGCGCTTTAGCGCCAACTCCAAACGCTCGGCCAACCGCACTGAGCTGCGCGCCATCATCGTCGACGCCTTCTCGCGCATGAGCGCGACGCAGGTGATCGAGCGCCTGGAGCAGGCGCAGATCGCCAGCGCCCAGGTCAACGACATGGCTGGTGTCTGGGCCCATCCACAACTCAAGGCGCGGCAACGCTGGGTCGAGGTCGACAGCCCGGCAGGCCCGCTGCCGGCATTGTTGCCGCCAGGGCGCAACAGCGCCTTCGTGCCGCGTATGGATGCCGTGCCTGCTCTAGGCGAGCACACCGATGCGCTGCTCGCCGAGCTGGGTTATGCCGCTGGTGATATTCAGCGCTTGCGCGAGCATGGGGCGATCTGATTTCGCCTATGTAGGGTGCGCGGCGCGCACCGATAAATCCAAGAGCCGGTGCGCATGGCGCACCCTACGGGAAATGTATGCAGCCACAGATCATTCGCAGTGCCCTGTTTGTGCCGGCCAGTCGCCCGGAGCGTATTCCCAAGGCGCTCGCCGTTGGGGCTGATGCGGTTATCGTCGATCTGGAAGACGCCGTACAGGAAAGCCTCAAGGTCGAGGCGCGGGCCAATCTCGATGCCTTTCTGAGCGCTAACCCTGATGCGCGTCTACTGGTGCGGATCAACGCCCCTGAGCATGCCGGGCATGGCGCTGATATCGCGTTGTGCGCCCGCCATGCTGGCGTTGTCGCGGTGCTGCTACCCAAGGTGGAGAGCGCTGCCCAGGTGGTGCTCGTGGCTGCTTGCGGCAAGCCGGTGTGGCCGATCATCGAGAGTGCGGCGGGGTTGCTGGCGCTGGCGGAAATCGCCCGCGCCGACGGTGTCGAAAGGCTGTCCTTCGGCGCCCTGGATCTGGGCCTGGACCTGGGTTTGAGCATCGGCAGCGCGGCAGCTGAACGCATCCTCGACCAGGCCCGTTACGCCCTGCTGCTGCACTCGCGCACGGCGCATCTGGCGGCGCCACTGGACAGCGTATTCCCGGCCATCGAAGACCACGACGGCCTTGCCCGCACCGCGCGCGACGCCCGCGACATGGGTTTCGACGGCCTGCTGTGCATCCACCCAAGCCAAGTCGAGGTCGTCCATGGCGCATTGCGCCCCGCGGATGAGGAACTGGCCTGGGCGCGGCGGGTGATGGCCGCCGCTAGCAGCGGTGCAGGGGTGTTCGTGGTCGACGGCCAGATGGTCGATGCCCCGGTGCTTGGCCGCGCCCGTCGCCTGTTGCAACGCGCCGCAGAGCCGCCTGCCTGAAACCGACCAGCCGCTGTGCGCGGCTGATCACTCCCACCCACGTACCTACCAACAAAAACAATGAGGTCACGTCATGTTCACACTCACCGCCAAGGTGCTCACCTGCGCCGCCATTCTCACCTGCACCAGCCTGGCCCAGGCTGCTGAAAACCCGATCATCATCAAGTTCGCCCATGTGGTTGCCGACAACACGCCCAAGGGGCAGGGCGCACTGCTGTTCAAGCAGCTCGCCGAAGAACGCCTGCCAGGGCGGGTCAAGGTCGAGGTCTACCCCAACTCCTCGCTGTTCGGCGATGGCAAGGAAATGGAGGCCCTGCTGATCGGCGATGTGCAACTGCTGGCACCGTCGCTGGCCAAATTCGAGCAGTACGCCAAACCGGTACAGATCTTCGACCTGCCGTTTCTGTTCGACAATATGGCCGCGGTCGACCGCTTCCAGAACGGCCCGGCCGGACGCGGCCTGCTGACCTCGATGGAAAACAAGAACATCACTGGCCTGGCTTACTGGCATAACGGCTTGAAGGTGATGTCCGCCAACAAGCCGCTGCGCGAGCCGGCCGATGCCCGCGGCCTGAAGTTCCGCGTGCAGGCCTCGGCGGTGCTGGAGGAGCAGTTCAAGGCGGTACGTGCCAACCCGCGCAAGATGAGCTTCGCCGAGGTTTATCAGGGCCTGCAGACCGGCGTGGTCAACGGCACCGAGAACACCTGGTCGAACTACTACAGCCAGAAGGTGCACGAGGTGCAGAAGTACATGACCGAATCCGACCATGGCTTGATCGACTATATGGTGATCACCAACACCCAGTTCTGGAAGGGCCTGCCGGATGACGTGCGTGCAGAGTTGGAGGCGATCATGGCTGAGGTCACGGTCGAGGTGAACAAACAGGCCGATGAGCTGAACCGCACCGCCAAGCAGGACATCGCCAAGGCCGGCACCACCGAGATTATCGAGCTGACTCCGCAGCAGCGTGCCGAATGGCGTGAAGCGATGCGCCCGGTGTGGGAGAAGTTCGAGAAGGAAATTGGCGCCGAGCTGATCCAGGCGGCGGAGAAGGCCAATCAGGGCTGAGTGCTTACCCTGATATGAAAACGCCCGGTGCTTACACCGGGCGTTTTTTGTCGCGGCTAAAGCCCCTCCCACAGTATTGCAAGGGCGCCTTTTGGGTAGGCGATGGGGTATGGCTAAAGCCGCATGCCGTTCAGCCCTCCCTCAGGCCAGCGCTGTCCTGTGGGAGGGGCTTTAGCCGCGACTTGGCAGCCGAGCCTCAGAGCCCGGCCTCCTGCATCCACTTCGGTTTGGGATAACGGCGGTCCGACTTTCCCGCCTTGAGAATCGCGCCCGGCACATCGTGGCCAAGGAGGCCGGGCAGGGTGGTGGCGGCGTCGAGCAGGGCGTTGAGGTCGACGCCGGTGTCCAGGCCCATGCGTTGGAACATGTGCACCAGGTCTTCGGTGCAGATATTGCCGCTGGCGCCCGGTGCGTAGGGGCAGCCGCCGAGGCCGCCGAGGGAGGCGTCGAAACGCTTGATGCCGGCATTCAGCGCCGCCAAGGCATTGGCCAGGCCCATGCCACGGGTGTTGTGAAAGTGGGCGGTGAACACCGCCTCGGGCCAGCGTTGCAGCGCCTCGCGGCAGATGCGTTCGACCTGCGCCGGATCGGCCATGCCGGTGGTGTCGCACAGGGTCACGCCCTGTACGCCGATGTCGAGCAGGCGCTGGATCAGCTCGTACACACGGCTGTCCGCAACCTCGCCCTCGAACGGGCAGCCGAAGGTGGTCGACAGCGAGGCGTTGATAAACACGCCGCTGCCCCGGCTGACCTCGATGATCTCGGCGAACTGCCGCAGCGACTGCTCCGGCGTCATACGCAGGTTGGCCAGGCCGTGGCTGTCGCTGGCTGACATCACCAGGTTGATCTCGTCCACCGCGCACGACAGGGCGCGCTCGCAGCCCTTCACGTTGGGCACCAGCACCGTGTACTCGACGCCCGCCACACGCTGGATGCCGCGCATCACCTCTTCGGCATCGCGCAGGTTGGGGATGGCCTTGGGCGAGGTGAAGGAGGTCACCTCGATCTTCGCCAGACCGGTGTGAGAAAGGCGGTCGATCAGGGCGATCTTGTCGGCGGTCGGCACGAAGGCCGCTTCGATCTGGAAGCCGTCGCGGGTGGCGACGTCCTGGATATAGAGGCGTTTGCTCATTAGCGGTGTGTCCTGTTGTTTTGGCGAGCCCAAGGGCGGTGGACAAGCTTCGCGTTGTCCACCCTACTCGGATCTACGTGTTTCAGTCGCGTAGGGTGGATGACGCTTTATCCATCCACCGCTTGCCACGGTTCAGATGATTCCGCGCTCGCGCAGCCCTGCGACCTGTTCTTCGCTCAGGCCAAGCCCGGCGAGAATGTCGGTGTTGTGTTCGCCCAGTTGCGGGCCGCCGGTGCCGATACGCCCTGGCGTGCGGCTGAGCTTGGGCAGTACGCCCGGCACCTTGAGCGGGCCGGCGCTGGTCTGCACCTGCTCGATCATCCGCCGCGCCAGGTAGTGCGGGTCCTGCACGATGTCGGCGGCGGTGTAGGGGTAGCCGGCCGGCACGCGCGCGCCCTTGAGCGCTTCGATCACCTCATCGCGGCCGCGCTGGGCGGTCCATTCGCCGATGGCACCGTCGATCAGTTCGGCGTGCTCGCTGCGGCCGTCGTTCTGCGCCAGGCGCGGGTCATTGCCCAGGTCATCGCGGCCGATCAGGCTCATCAGGCGTTTGTAGATGCTGTCGCCATTGCCGGCGATCAGCACGTAGCTGCCGTCATTACACGGGTAGGAGTTGGACGGGGTGATGCCGGGCAGGGCGCTGCCGGCCGGCTCGCGGATATAGCCGAAGGCGTCGTACTCGGGGATCAGGCTTTCCATCATGGCGAACACCGACTCGTACAGCGCCACGTCGATCTCCTGGCCTTCGCCGCTGCGCTGGCGCTCCTGCAGGGCCAGCAACACACCGATCACGCCGTACAGCGACGACAGCGAGTCGCCGATACTGATGCCGACACGCACCGGCGCCTGGCCGGGGTAGCCGGAGAGATGGCGCAGGCCGCCCATGGCTTCGCCGATCACGCCAAAACCGGGCAGGTCGCGGTAAGGGCCGGTCTGTCCGTAACCGGAGATGCGCAGCATGATCAGCCGCGGGTTGAGCGCCTTCAGCGCTTCATAGCCCAGGCCCCAACCTTCCAGGGTGCCGGGGCGAAAGTTCTCCACCAGCACGTCGGCTTCGGTGACCAGCTGGCGGACGATGTCCTGGGCTTCTGGCTCTTTCAGGTTCAGGGTCAGCGAGCGTTTGTTGCGCGACTGCACGTGCCACCAGAGCGAGGTGCCGTCCTTGATCTTGCGCCATTTGCGCAGCGGGTCGCCAACGCCCGGCGGCTCGATCTTGATCACATCGGCGCCGAACTCGCCAAGCAGTTTGCTGGCGAAGGGGCCGGCAATCAGTTGACCCATCTCGATCACCTTGAGGCCCTGCAGGGCCATGTTGCCTGTGTTGTTGTCCGTCATGGCTGCACCTGATTTGCCTGTGCGTTTCTCGTGGTGCGCAGGATGGCGCAGTGGCGCGGTGCCGACAATTGCCCGATGGCCAAGCTAGGCTTCGCGTATCGCGAAGTGGCATGCTGTAAATCAGGTTTCTGGCAGCTTCACTTCGCCAGGCACGAAATGGAGACCTTCATGCGCCGCATCGATTTCGTCACCCTCAAACTGTTCGTCGCCATCGCCGACGAGCGCGAGCACCTGGCCCTGGCGGCGGTGAGCAAACGTGTCAGCATGCCGATCTCCGGCCCGACGATCAGCGGGTAGACCTCAACCGTCAGCACTTGGCCAATGACCGCAGGATCTCCACCAGCAGAATTGCCGACGACAAGCAGGTGGGTATTTTCTCGATACAGCGGACAATCTTGGCCACCACGGCCAGTGCCAGTATCAACGCTCCCGATATGCAAAAAGTATCCAGTGCCTCATCAAACCTGCCCAACAGCTAAACATAGCTGAGCAAAATTGCCGGACCAAGCGTCGATCAGGCAAAGGCATAGGGTTCTCTTGTCGCCAGGGAGTCCCCGATCCTCATCACCCCCTGGAACAGACACAGCAGCGTTAGGTAGGTCGTTGCGCCCACGTTATAAAAAACCTGCAAGATAAAAACGTACTGATAAAGCCGATCAGTGCGGCACTAGCGCCCGTTGCTGACCAGGCTCCACCAGTCGCTGGGTACTTGCCACTCGCGCCGCCGCTCTTACTCAAAGTACTCATGCCGCCACCTCGCTCGTCGGATTCGTGACGAAAGGAAAGGGCCAGTCTTGCATTTTAAAAAACTCGGTGATATATCCAATATCCATTGGATATTGGATATTGGATATGTTTTTCAGTAGTAGTGAGAAGTGGATTTGAAAAGCAAACTGCTTAGTGACCTTGGAGAGATTCAACACAGGACTGCCAGCGAGCAGATTGAACAAGTGTTAAAGCAGGCGATTCTGGAGGGTCGTCTTCCGCCGGGGGAGGTCCTACGTCAGGAAGAACTGGCGCAAACCTTTAGCGTCAGCCGGATGCCGGTTCGCGAGGCCCTGAAGAAGCTGGAAGCGCAAGCACTGGTGGACTTCGTACCCTACAAGGGCGCGATCGTGACGCAGATTTCCAAAGCGGATGGCCTCGATAACTACGCCATCCGCCTGGCACTGGAACCGGCCGCCATACGGTATTCGATTCCCTTTTTGACGAGTGACGATCTGCGGCTGGCCAGGGACTTGATCCAGCAAATGCATTGTGAAACGGAAATAGACCAACTAGGTGTATTGAACAAGCGTTTTCATATGTGCCTGTACGGCAAAACGCCCCATGCCAAGTTGCTGCAACTGGTGGAGAAGCAGTTGTCGGTTGAGGATCGGTATTTGCGCTTTCACTTGTCTGCCATGGGGCGCGAGCACATGTCACAAGATGAACACCTAGCGATGGTTGAGGCTGCAACCCGTCAGGATCTTGATCGTGCCGAAGCGTTGGTGCGTAAGCATTTGATTAAAGCAGCCATTGCACTGGAAAACTTTTTCGACCGAAAAACCTGAGCACACGCTCATCAGCATACGGAGGTGGATCATGGCCCAGGTCATGTCAGCAACAGCAATTGACTCTGCGCAAAACCTGGCTGGCAAATCGATTTTCTTGGAGATGGGGGCACGCCTTGGGGTCGTCGAGCTGCTCATGCAGGGCGAGCCATTCGATGCCGAGCACGTGGTACGCATCAGCGGTGCCAAAAAGTACTTCATCGATTCCTACCTGACGGCCCTGTGCAAACTGGGACTGGCGACCGAAGGTCCGCACCCCGGCCACTATACTGGCACCGCCGAGTTGTCGGTGGCGGTCAACAACTGCGGTTACCTGCTCTGGGCGTTACAGTCATGTGCACCGCTGATTGAGCACCCGGTGCAGTTCGCCAACGACTTGCCCGGTTCGATTGATACCTACGTACGCAACGGCGAACACGTGGCAAGGACTTCCAAGTGGATGGGGGCGACCGACTTTTATCCCCACGCTGAAAAGGAAATCCTGAAGGCCAACCCGAAAAAAATCATCGACTTCGGCTCCGGCACCTGCGGGTTATTGATCCGCCTGCTGGAGCAACTGCCTCATGCCACCGCCATTGGCATTGACCTGAGCGCCAGCGCTTGTGAGAAGGCCTGGGAAATCATCAAGGGCAAAGGCCTGATCCAGCGAATCCAGGTGATTCACGCGCCGGTGGAAAGCCTGACCACAGACCCGAGCCTACTCAAGGATGTCGACGTGATCCACGCCGGCTTCGTCTTCCACGACCTCAATCCCACCCAGAGCCAAGTCCTGCCGAGTTTGCTGGCTGCCATCAAGGCTGCCTCGCCTCAGGCAAAACTGGTGATCGCCGACGCCATTCCCGATGACGCGCCTTGGGAAAACAACGCCTACTCGCTGGCATTCACGTTTCTGCACACCCACTTCATGGACCGTAAATTCCCGACGGAAGACGGCTGGCGCGCGCTCCTTGAAAAAGCCGGGTTCAGCGACGTGACTATCAGCAAACCCGGCCTTTCCGGCAGCCGCCTGATCGTCGGTCACTAGAGCACCACCCACCTCAAGCAGTAAGAAATCCTATGCAGTAACCATTCAGCGGGAGATCTATCATGCGTATAGAAAATCTTGTGGAGCGCGTCAAAAACCATCGTTGCTATAGCCATCCCATTTTCCAGAACTGGGCGCGAGTCAACCCTGGCACCGAGGCCATCGGTGCCCTGTTCCACCATATCCGCAGTTTTTGCGATGCCACCCGCCCGGGCTGGAACCTGCCCCAGGGCTTGAAGCAGATCGGCCTTTCCACAGAAAGTCACCTGCTCCAGGAGATCGTCGACAGCGAGGAAAACCACGGTCCTGAACTGGCCATGATGGCCGGGCATATCATCAATCGCTCGGTGCCCGGCAAGCCGGTTTTCGACGACCTGACCGACCAGATCCACATCGAGTCCATGCTCAAGAGCTGCTCCGACGAACTGCTCGGCCAGTTGCCTGGGTATGACTTCAGCACCGGTCTGATGCCCCAGACCAAAAAAGCAATCCAGACCTTCGACACGCGCAAATCCACGGCTGTCCAGGACGTCTATAAAAGCCTAGGCACGGCCCTGGCTCTGGAGATCATCTCCAACCGCCAACTGATACCTGGCGAAAAGGCCTGTCTGATCGACAGCGGCCTGTACCGTACCAGTTTCGACGAACCGGCGATGCATTACTTGGTGGAGCATTACGGCGAAACCGGCGCCGAATGCCAGCATGAACAAAACGCCATCAAGGCGGTGGGTTCAGTGCTCAACACCGACAACAGTGCAGCGATCGTTCAGGGCGCCGATGACTTCCTCAATAACCTTGAAGCCCTGTGGGACCTGCTTGATGCCACTTTGCTGCAGGCCGAGGGCGACCGCGTCGCGGCGTGAACCTTACCGACGGGCCGGGCAACCGGCCTCCTTAATGACAACGAGGCAGGTAGACCATGAGCTCACCAAAACTCGACAAGATCTTCGAAGCCATCTTCCAGCGTCCGGTGGGCGACGATGAAGACATCTTCGACCTGGGCGCCAATTCCCTCACTGCGATCCAACTGATCGGCCAGGTCAACGAAGCGTTTGGCGCCAACATCAACATGGAGCAGTTTTTCCGCATGCCCTGCAAACAAACGGTTCTTGCGCAGTTGCAAGCCACCCACTCAGCACATACGGCCTGAGAGGGTTGCCATGCACAGCCTGTTCACCCTGACTCTGAA
This sequence comes from Pseudomonas cuatrocienegasensis, assembly GCF_900110925.1. Lineage (GTDB taxonomy): Bacteria > Pseudomonadota > Gammaproteobacteria > Pseudomonadales > Pseudomonadaceae > Aquipseudomonas > Aquipseudomonas cuatrocienegasensis. Next base: position 403,033 of record NZ_FOFP01000001.1, read on the forward strand.
TCTGGAACGTGCTGGCAAGGTGATCTGTGTCCATAGCCTACCGTTTGACCCGGCCCGGGAAACCCTGTTGCTGCTGTCGCCGGTCGGAACCCAGTGCTTCTACATGAAGAATGCAGCGCTGTTTCTGATCAGTCGTTTCAACCTGATCATCCTCGAAAGCGACGCATTGCTGGCGTACGCCGCAGCGGCAGATCTGGCCCTCGGCGAAGGCGTTGCCGACTTTATGCGCCAGTTCCATGTAGCACTGTCCGAAACCGTGCGCGTGGATGCGTTGGTGGGCTATTGCTCCTCGGCGTCCCTGGCGTTGCTCGCAGCCAGTCACGGCGCTTGCCGCACATTGCTGCTGCTCAACGGCGCGTACTTCCTCAAGGGTGACGAGGTTACCAAGAGCCAATACGAGCGCGACGTGGAACGCATGATGCAGTCGATCCCCCAGGGTAATTACGCCCACGTGTACGAGGCCGTGAGCCTGTTGCACGCCAACAGCGTCTACCCCCCGAGCGACTACCGCTACCAGCAGGTTCGCCCCCTGCGGGAACTGCCTGCGTTCCGCCAGTACCTGACGTTCCTCAACAGCCTGGCGAGCTTGGAAGTGGCCAGGACTGCACAGGCCGTGCATGCGCCCACGCTGGTGTGGTGCGGTAGCCAAGACCGCTACACCGACACCGCATCTTCCCGATATGTCGCCAAGTGGCTGCCCTACAGTGAACTGGTGGAGGACCCCGACGGCCAACACCACGACTTTGTAGACGGCCACAAACAACTGTACCAGGCGATGACCCGCTTTCTGACCTTTCACCAGCAGAGGGCTATTCAATGAATGCCCAAACTCCGCTATTGACCAAGGTATACCGCCGATTTCTGTCAATCTGCACGAAAACGCCCAATGCGATTGCCGTCGTCGACGACGGAAACTCAGTCACTTATCAACGGCTTCATGAGCATGTGCTGGAGCGCTGCGAAGAACTGGCGCGCCAAGGCCTAGCCGACCACCCTTACGTGCCACTGATGGCCAGCCGGTGCCTGGCGTATCTGGTGACGGTGCTGGCCTGTTGCAAACTGGGCATTGCTTACGTCTGCATCGAACCGGGCATGCCAGGTAAACGCCTGATCGCCTTGCTGGATCAACTGGGCTGCAGCCACTTGTTGCTGCTCGGCCAGCCGGCAGACTTGCACCTTGACCCGCGGCTAACCTGCTTTCGTCTAGGCAACTGCGGCACCCTGCGCGCCGAAGGGCCTGCATTACGCCCGCCCATTCGGCGGCGTTTAGTCGACGCCGGGGTGATCACTGTGATGTTCACCTCAGGTACCACCGGTGTTCCAAAGGGTGTGCGCATCAGCCACGGGGGCCTGTTAAACCTGGTGGACAACGTACATCGCCAGGTCCAGGGCAAGGCCCGCAGCTATGTGCATCATTCGTCCATTGGGTTCGATGCCGCCCTGTTTGAAGTCTGGGTGCCGCTACTGACCGGCGCCCGGGTCACCCTGCAACCCGGTGCGTTCAATATCGACGCCCTGGCTCAATGCGTACTCGTGGCCCGGTGCGATGTGCTGTTGCTGACCACTTCACTGTTCCATCTGGTGGCTCAGCACCGCCTGTCGATGTTCGACTCTGTACGTGTGCTCTACGTCGGTGGCGAAGTACTCAAGCCGGTGCATGCCCGCGCGCTGTTGGCGGCCAACACAGAGATTACCCTAGTGAATGGTTATGGCCCTACCGAGAACACGGTGTTCTCCACCTGGTACAACCTGAGCAAACTCCAGGACGCAGAGCGGGACGTACTGCCCATCGGGCGGCTTCTCAACCATGTGCACGGGAAAATCGTCGACATCCAACTGCAAGAGGTAGCCCCTGGCACTCCCGGCGAACTGTTACTCACGGGGGCCAACCTGGCCTTGGGTTATCTGGATGATGAACTGACACAAAGCCGCTTTCTGCAACTGCCGGAGGGCACCTATTACCGCACCGGCGACTACGTGACCGAAGATGAGCACGGCATGCTTTTCTACCAGGGCCGCATCGACGAACAGGTGAAAATCAAAGGCTACCGGGTAGAAATCTCCGAGGTCGAACACGCCCTGACCCAACTGCCTGGTGTGGCCCAGGCTGTGGTGCTGGCGCGCGCCATGAATGCACTGGAAAACAGCCTGCACGCGTTCATCGTGTTCCAGCATGGCTGGCCAAACACCGATGAAGGCAAGCTGATGAGCCTGCTGGGCGGCCAGCTTCCCCACTACATGGTGCCGACCCGGATCCACCACTTGCCGGAGCTTCCGCTGACGGTCAACGGCAAGGTCGACAAGCGCCGCTTGCAGGCGTTGGAGACAGCACCGGCGGCGTCGCCCCGGCTGGCTGACTCAGCAGTGCTTGAGGTCTGGTCCGGGATTCTCGGCACCCGCGACCTGCAACTGGGACACTCCATCTATGCCTACGGCGCCTCGTCCTTGAGTGTGGTCATGGCCCATAGCCGAATCAACCAGACCCTTGGCAGAAGAACCCCGTTCGACGAAGTCGTCAGGCTGAACACTTTGCAAGAGTGGGTGCAGTACTACGCAACGTATGAAAACCTCAGTAACTTCTCTTAGGAGCCGACATGGAAATCACTGACTTTTCGTTGACGGAACAGGAACTTCAGCAATTTGACCGGGATGGGTTTATCGGTCCCTTCACGCTCTATGAGCCTGAAGAGATGAAGCAGATGCACAAGACCGTCCGCGCGCAACTGTTCAACCGCACCCACGCGCCCTACGACGCGCCGCTGGATGTGGCGATCACTAACTACGACCGCCACTTGGATGTGGATTTGCTGACCCGCCATGTGTTTCGTAAGGAAATCGTGCACCGCCTGCGGAGCATCCTTGGCCCGGACGTGATCTGCTGGCGCAGCGAGTTCATCCCCAAGTACCCGGGCAACGAAGGCACCGACTGGCACCAGGCCGACACCTTCGGACACGCTTCCGGCGAGCCGCAACTGGTGTGGCCCGAGGACGAGTCCTTCGGCGGCGCCATCAATGTGTGGACCGGCTTCACCGATGCCACCCAGGAAAACGGCTGCATGCTGTTTATCCCCGGCACCCACAAGCAAATGAACTACGACGAATCCATCGGCATGACCTTCGACCCGGTGGCCAACAAGAACGTGGTCAAGGGCGAGTACGCACGCGGGTTCAACGGCTACGACTACAGCACCCTGCAAAAGGACAAGTCGTGGCAGCCGGATGAGGCGGCGGCGGTGCCGATCGTGATGAAAGCCGGCCAGTTCGTGATCTTCCGCTCGATGCTCATGCACTGCTCACTGCCCAACTCGACAACCGACAAGCCCCGTCTGGGCTATGTGGCCCGCTACGTCCCCGGACGGGTCAAGGTCTACCCAGATACTGATTACGTGAAGGAGTTTGGTGGCGAGTATCGCCTGGACCGGTTCGGCGTGGTGCAGGTGGCCGGTACCGCCACCGACCACAAGAACCGGGTAGCCAGCAGGAGCCTCAGCGGCCTGGACCTCAAGCCCCTAGCCACTTATTGAGGGTTGACCATGGAACAGCTCTCTTACCTGGCAATCGACCATATTGCGTATGCCACCCGGTCCGCGGAGAAAACCGCGGCGTTCTTCACGGCCCTGGGGTTCGAGGTGCTGTTCCACAAACAACCGATCGACAACTTTGGCGTGCTGATCACCAAACTACGCTCGCCGGCGGGGGAAATCGTTGAAGTGGTCGAGCCCTGTCGCCCCGACAGCGTGGTCAGCCGGTTGCTGTTGAATGTGGAGGCATGTGTTTATCACGTGGCCTTCAGGGTCGGCGATATGCAGGTCACCCAAGCGTCCCTGGCGAATATCGGCGGCGTCACGGTGACCACGCCCATGACCATTCCGTACCCGGCCACCGCGGAGCATCGCGCGCTGACCACCTCCCACATGTTCCACCCGGCGGTGGGCCTGTTCGAGATCACCGGTTAAGGAGCCGCCATGGTTGACACTCTTGTGGCGCCACCGCGCTGGCTTGCACCGCTGGCCGGCGCCCTCGCGAACGCCGGTCGCCTGCTGCTGTGTTTCCCCTACGGAGGGGGCGGCACCTCTGCGTTCAATGACTTGAGCCGGCTGGCTGATGTCGGTGTTGCGACATGGGCCGTAAAACTGCCCGGGCGCGAGGACCGTGGCCTGGAAGCGCCGGCCACGCGGGTCGAGCCCCTTATCGAGGCCATCATCGATGAATTGCAAGGCGTGAACGTACCGTATGCGTTTTACGGCCACAGTTTCGGCGCCGGGCTGGCCCTGGAGGTAGCACACGCACTGGCCGAACGCGACCAGACGTTGCCGACGAAGTTGATCCTGTCCGGGCGCATGCCCCCCCATGTCGGCTACTCGCCGCTGCTGGGTGCGATGGACGACCACCAACTGTGGCAGCACGTTTGCTCAGAGAGCCCATTGCCGCTGCCGCCGGACGCTTCGTGTAGTTTCGCCCGCCACGTCCTGGGCAAGCTCAAGGCCGACCTGGTACTCAACGGGCAGCTCACCTATCGCTTTATCCGCCCGTTGCCAGTGCCCCTATACATTCTTAATGGCCGGGACGACCCGTTGCTCGAACCACAACGCCTAGACGAATGGCAACGCTATACCAGCGCCCGCTTCCATAGCCAATGTGTGCCCGGCGGGCATTTCTTTTTCAGCAGCGATTTTCAGCGTTTGTACTCGCCCCTTTTAACCACCCTCGATGAACAAGGCAGCTAAGCCGTATGGAACGTGCATTCTGGAACAGCCCTTATCTCTCGTCTCTGGACGCTCGCGTGCTGAGCATTGAGGGGCGCGATGTGGTGATCAGTCCGACGATTTTCTTCGCCGAATCGGGCGGCCAGGAATCGGATCAGGGCCGCATCAACCGGATCGAAGTCAGCCAGGCCACGGTTGCTGATGAGCGCATAATCTACCGCTTGGCCGAGGAGCCGGACTTTGCCGTAGGTGACTTGGTCAGCGTGGAGATCGACTGGCCTCGCCGGTATGCGCTGATGCGCCTGCATTTCGCGGCCGAAATTGTCCTGGAGTTGTTCTACAAGAAATTCCCCGCCCTAGAAAAAATCGGCGCGCACATCAGCCAGAGCAAGGCGAGGATCGACTTCGCTCTAGAGGGCAATATCAGCCAGTACTTCCCCGAAATTCTGCAGGACGTCGAGCAACTGGTGACTGCCGACCTGCCGATTGAAAGTCGCTTTATCGATGCCGAGTGCTTGCGCCGTTGCTGGTACATCGAGGGGTTTTCAGAGGTTCCGTGTGGCGGCACACACCTGCGCACCACAGGCGAGGTCGGGCGTATTCGCCTCAAGCGCAACAATATTGGCGCGCACAAAGAACGCGTCGAAATCTACCTGGTGGATTGACCGCCCCGCGGCGGTTTCAGGAGACAACCATCATGCTCAACGTCATGTCTGCACTTGGGTTGCTGCTATTAATGCCGGGGCCGACGAATACGCTGCTCCTGCGCTCCGGGGTGCTCAGCGGTTTCCGGCGGGCCTGGCCCTTGAGCTTGTTGGAGTGACTGGTCTACCTGCTGCAGATTTCGTTCTGGGGCTACCTGCTCAGCCATATCGGTGACAGTGCGCCCTGGTGCATGAAACTGGTGCAACTGGCGTCGGTTGCTAATCTGATCAAGACTTCATACCGGCTCTGGCGCCACCCCGCCGCCCGAGGCGCGGGTCTTGCGGCTGCTTTTTTTTTGCTGACCCTGATCAATCCCAAGGGGTTGCTGGTGGTCTCGTTCATCGTACCGGTGCAGACGTTTACGGATCTCACGCTGTACCTGAATTTCAGCGTGCAGTTTTGCGTGGTAGTGATCCCGGTAGGGTGCTCCTGGGTGCTGTTCGGGGCGCGGATCAAACACAGTGGGCATGCCTGGCTGACACCACTGAATATCAACCGCACAGCCTCTGCGATCATATGCTGCTTCGCGGTGGCGATCCTTTCCCGATTGACGGACTCCTTGATCAAAGTCAGCGCGACCCTTTAGGGAACCTCCAAAAAACTATCCGCACCGTTAAAATCTGAGCCTACTCAAACCACAGGACTTTCCGCCCATGTTTAGCCTATTGCCGACCAGGGACGCGAAGTGAAACTTGACAGCCTGGGCCCAGTTGTCGGTGCTGAACAAACATGTCGACTTCAGCCTCATGGCCGCGGAAATCGACCGCTGGGTACCTCGCTCGAGTCGTTCCAAAGGCAGTAGGTCTCCCTACCTGACGAACTCATGACGCGCCTGCTTGGTATTGCAGCAGTTATTCAACCTGTCCGACGAACAGATGGAGTTCCAGCTACAAGTAACAGCAGGGCATCAATGAATGATGCTAAGAGAGATAGCGTGGGGAGTTTTAAAAGGTCCTCAAGACCATGGTTGTAGTCTGGTAAGACCATGGTCGAATGGCTCAACGGCGGGGGGAGGGCTACAAAAGACGGCATAAAAAACAACTAGCCGTCGAGGTAATTACATGAGTGCTGAGTCCCTGTTCCCCGTGCGCCCCGAGGTGGCAGCCACCACCTTGACCGATGAGGCCACCTACAAGGCCATGTACCAGCAATCGGTGATCAACCCGGATGGTTTCTGGCGCGAGCAGGCCCAACGTCTGGACTGGATCAAGCCTTTTACCAAGGTTAAGCAGACCTCTTTCGATGACCACCACGTGGACATCAAGTGGTTCGCCGATGGCACCCTCAACGTCTCCTACAACTGCCTGGACCGTCACCTGGAAGAGCGCGGTGATCAGGTGGCGATCATCTGGGAAGGCGACGACCCCTCCGAACACAAGAACATCACCTACCGCGAACTGCACGAGCAAGTGTGCAAGCTGGCCAATGCCCTGCGTGGCCAGGATGTGCACCGTGGCGACGTGGTGACCATCTACATGCCGATGATCCCGGAAGCCGTGGTGGCCATGCTGGCCTGTACCCGCATCGGCGCGATCCACTCGGTGGTGTTCGGTGGCTTCTCGCCCGAAGCCCTGGCCGGTCGCATCATCGACTGCAAATCCAAGGTGGTGATCACCGCCGATGAAGGCTTGCGCGGCGGCAAGAAAACCCCGCTCAAGGCCAACGTCGACGACGCCCTGACCAACCCGGAAACCGCGAGCATCCAGAAGGTCATCGTGTGCAAGCGCACCGGTAGCCCGATCAAGTGGAACCAGCACCGCGATATCTGGTACGAAGACCTGATGGCCGTGGCCTCGAGCCACTGCGCACCGAAAGAAATGGGCGCTGAAGAAGCGCTGTTTATCCTCTACACCTCCGGCTCCACCGGCAAACCGAAGGGCGTGCAGCACACCACTGGCGGCTACCTGCTGTATGCCGCGCTGACCCATGAGCGAGTGTTCGACTACAAGCCGGGTGATGTCTACTGGTGCACCGCCGACGTGGGCTGGGTTACTGGCCACAGCTATATCGTCTATGGCCCGCTGGCCAATGGCGCGACCACGCTGCTGTTCGAGGGTGTGCCGAACTACCCGGATATCACCCGGGTGTCGAAGATCGTCGACAAGCACAAGGTCAATATCCTTTACACCGCACCGACCGCGATCCGCGCCATGATGGCCCAGGGCACGGCTGCCGTAGAGGGTGCCGATGGCTCCAGTCTGCGCCTGCTCGGCTCGGTGGGTGAGCCGATCAACCCGGAAGCCTGGAACTGGTATTACAAAACCGTTGGCCAGGAGCGTTGCCCGATCGTCGACACCTGGTGGCAGACCGAAACCGGCGGCATCCTGATCAGCCCGCTGCCGGGCGCCACGGCGCTCAAGCCCGGTTCGGCGACGCGGCCGTTCTTCGGCGTGCAGCCAGCCCTGGTGGATAACCTGGGCAACCTGATCGACGGCGCCGCCGAAGGCAACCTGGTGATCATCGACTCCTGGCCGGGTCAGGCGCGTACCCTGTTCGGCGACCATGACCGCTTCGTCGACACCTACTTCAAGACCTTCCGCGGCATGTACTTCACCGGTGACGGCGCGCGCCGTGACGAGGATGGCTACTACTGGATTACCGGCCGGGTCGACGACGTGCTCAACGTTTCCGGCCACCGCATGGGCACCGCCGAAATCGAGAGCGCCATGGTCGCGCACCCGAAAGTCGCCGAAGCTGCAGTTGTGGGCGTGCCTCACGACATCAAGGGGCAGGGCATTTATGTCTATGTCACCCTCAACGGTGGTGAAGAGCCGTCCGAGCAACTGCGTCAGGAGTTGAAGAACTGGGTACGCAAGGAAATCGGCCCGATTGCCTCGCCGGACGTGATTCAGTGGGCCCCAGGTCTGCCGAAAACCCGCTCGGGCAAGATCATGCGGCGCATCCTGCGCAAGATCGCCACTGCTGAGTACGATTCCCTCGGTGATATCTCCACCCTGGCTGATCCGGGCGTGGTGCAACACCTGATCGACACCCACCGCAGCATGCAGGCTGCTTAAACAACCCGCTGGAAGAGCGCCCCGTCCGGTTAACACCGGGCGGGGCGTTGTGTTTGGCGATGTCTGAGTTTGTGTTGCGTTCAGGTGCTGGGCTTAACGGTGGAGCCGTAGGATGCGCCGTGCGCACCAGCGCACCCTGCAGAACGCACCCTGCGTAGCCAAACTTGCGGTAACGCCTGTGCATGCGTCTGGGGCGTAGGGGAACGAATGAGTGCGTCATGACGCCGGTAATTGCTGCGCCTGCCTCTGGGTGCCTTGGTTTGCGGGCCTGGTGCCGGTGGGTGCGAAACTTGCTTAAGTTACGGGTTAATCCGCTTTTATGCAGACGCACTTTGCTCTCTGCTTGTCAATAGCTCCCGCTAGGGGCTCCCGATGTTCTGTAACTACTTGTCGCATTAAAGAAATATCGACATCCAGCCTGTCGCTAGAATGCCGCACACTCAGCAGTGCCCCCCGTTTGCGTTCGCAACCCTGCATGGATGCCGACGTTCTCTACCTTTTATGTATGCTGGCCGCGTATTCCCACCATGGCGCGCCAGCCATCCCTATTTCAAGGAGTCATACGATGAAGAAGATCCTGCTTCTCGGCGCCCTGGCGCTGTCCGCGTTCGCCCCGCTGGCCATGGCCGATGATGCCAAGCCGCTGCGCATCGGCATCGAGGCTGCCTACCCACCGTTCGCCTTCAAGACGCCGGATGGCGCCATCACCGGCTTCGACTACGACATCGGCAATGCGCTGTGCGCAGAAATGCAGGTCAAGTGCCAGTGGATCGAGCAAGAGTTCGACGGCCTGATCCCGGCCCTCAAAGTGCGCAAGTTCGACGCCGTGCTGTCGTCGATGTCGATCACCGAAGACCGCAAGAAGGCGGTGGACTTCACCGGCAAGTACTACGCCACTCCGGCCAAGCTGGCGATGAAGGCCGGTACCGTTCTCAACGACCCGATTAGCGACCTCAAGGGCAAGCGCATCGGCGTGCAGCGCTCGTCGGTGTATGACCGTTACGCCACTGATGTCTTCGCCCCGGCGGGTGCCGAGGTGGTGCGCTATGGTTCGCAGAACGAGGTGTTCCTCGACCTGCAAGCCGGGCGCCTGGACGCGACCCTGGCCGACTCGGTGAACATCGATGACGGCTTCCTCAAGACCGACGCTGGTAAAGCCTTTGCCTTCGCCGGCCCCGACTTCACCGACGTGAAGTACTTTGGCGAAGGCCAGGGCATTGCCGTGCGCAAGGGCGATAAAGCCCTGGCCGACAAGTTCAGCGCCGCCATCCTGGCAATTCGCGCGAACGGCACATACAAGGACGTGCAGGACAAGTACTTCGATTTCGACGTGTACGGCGAATAATCACTGCAGTTGAACGTGGCGCACACCCGGCAGCGGGCGTGCGCCATCTTTCGTTTTGTTCAAGGCGTCGCGCACGCCTGCATGAGGTAACCGGAGCATGCTCCACGGCTACGGCTCGACCATTCTCGACGGTGCCTGGCTGACCCTGACCCTGGCGCTGACCTCGATGGCGGTGGCCATCGTCCTGGGTCTGTTGGGTGCAGCCTTTCGCCTGTCGCCGATCAAATGGCTGGCACTGCTGGGTGAAACCTATGCCACGGTGATCCGTGGTATTCCCGACCTGGTGCTGATCCTGCTGATCTTCTATGGCGGTCAGGATCTGGTGAACCGCGTGGCGCCGCTGCTCGGGCATGACGAGTACATCGACATCAATCCCTTCGTCGCCGGCGTATTCACCATGGGCTTTATCTTTGGTGCCTACCTGTCGGAGACCTTCCGTGGCGCCTTTATGGCCATTCCCAAGGGCCAGGCCGAGGCGGGCATGGCTTACGGCATGAGCGGGCCGCGGGTGTTCTTCCGCATTCTGGTGCCACAGATGATCCGCTTTGCTATCCCCGGTTTCACCAACAATTGGCTGGTGCTGACCAAGGCCACCGCGCTGATTTCCCTGGTGGGGCTGCAGGACATGATGTTCAAGGCCAAGAGCGCCGCCGATGCGACCCGCGAACCCTTCACCTTTTACCTGGCCGTGGCAGCGCTGTACCTGGTGCTGACCAGCGTCTCGCTGCTGGCGTTGCGCTTCCTCGAGAAGCGCTATTCGGTCGGCAGCAAGGCGGCCGAGCTGTGAGGGGAATGAGCCGATGATGTTCGATTACAACGTGATACTCGACAGCCTGCCGCTGTACTTCGGCGGCGTGCTGGTCACCCTGAAGATTCTGCTGATCGCCCTGGCGTTTGGCCTGGCCCTGGCCGTGCCGCTGGCACTGATGCGGGTGTCGCGCTCGCCCTGGGTCAACGCGCCCGCCTGGCTGTACACCTATGTGATCCGCGGCACGCCGATGCTGGTGCAGTTGTTCCTTATCTACTACGGCCTGGCGCAGTTCGAGGCGGTGCGCGAGAGCGTGCTGTGGCCGTACCTGTCCAACGCGACCTTCTGCGCCTGCCTGGCGTTCGCCATCAACACCAGTGCCTACAGCGCCGAGATTCTCGCCGGCAGCCTCAAGGCCACGCCCCCTGGCGAGATCGAAGCGGCCAGGGCCATGGGCATGTCGCGCGCCACGCTGTACCGGCGCATCCTGCTGCCCTCGGCGTTGCGTCGAGCCCTGCCGCAGTACAGCAATGAAGTGATCATGATGCTGCACACCACCAGCCTGGCGTCGATTGTTACCCTGATCGACATCACCGGTGCGGCGCGTACCGTCAATGCCCAGTACTACCTGCCGTTCGAGGCTTTCCTCACGGCCGGGGCGTTTTACCTGATGCTGACGTTCATCCTGGTGCGGCTGTTCAAATATGCCGAGCGCCGCTGGCTGGCTTACCTGGCGCCTCGGCGCGGTTGAGCCGCGCCCGCCAGCTTATTTGTCGGGGCCACATGCAGCATGAGTGGCCCCTGGAGAGTGGAAGCGATGTACAAACTTGAAGTGCAGGACCTGCACAAGCGTTACGGCGCCAACGAGGTGCTCAAGGGCGTCTCCCTGGCCGCCAAGGCCGGTGACGTGATCAGCCTGATCGGTTCCAGCGGCTCGGGCAAAAGCACCTTTCTGCGCTGCATCAACCTGCTCGAGCAGCCGCACAGCGGGCAGATTCTGCTCAATGGCGAAGCGCTCAAGCTGGTGCCGACCAAAGACGGCGCGCTCAAGGCCGCCGAGCCCAAGCAGTTGCAGCGCATGCGCTCGCGCCTGGCCATGGTGTTCCAGCACTTCAACCTGTGGTCGCACATGAGCGCCCTAGAGAACGTCATGGAAGCGCCGGTGCACGTGCTTGGCATGAGCAAGGCCGAGGCCCGTGACAAGGCCGAGCATTACCTGGGCAAGGTCGGCGTGGCGCACCGCAAGGATGCCTACCCCGCGCATATGTCGGGTGGCGAGCAGCAGCGCGTGGCGATTGCCCGTGCCCTGGCCATGGAGCCGGAGGTGATGCTGTTCGACGAGCCGACGTCGGCGCTCGACCCCGAACTGGTGGGCGAAGTGCTGCGGGTCATGCAGGACCTGGCGCAAGAAGGCCGCACCATGCTGGTGGTCACCCACGAAATGGGCTTTGCCCGCGAGGTGTCCAACCAGTTGGTGTTCCTGCACAAGGGCGTGGTCGAAGAGCGTGGTAACCCGCGCGAGGTGCTGGCCAACCCGCAGTCCGAGCGTCTGCAGCAGTTTCTCGCAGGCAGCCTCAAGTAGTGTGTCGTAGCCGCGCGGCCTCGGCACAGCGCCAAGGTCCGTGGGCGTGTCGCAGGCCAGCCTGCACCATAATAGGGCTTATCGAAATGCCCGCCAGAGCCTAAACTGCCCGCCATGAATGCCCACCGAATCGGCTTCCTGCTTTGGCCCTCGACCAAGCCCCTGACCCTGGCCTTGGCCGAAGAGGCGCTGCGCGTTGCCCAGCGCGTTCACCCCGAAGTGCTGTACGAGCTGACCTTCCTCCAGGCCGAGCCGCAAGCTGCGGGTGACTGGCGGCTGCCGGGTGAGCCCTGGGCGGGCAAGCTCGAAGGCTTTCACCGGCTGTTTCTGTTGGCCGACGAGCCGCCGGGCAACCTGGCGGTGCCGCTCGCCAGTGCACTCAAGCAACTGGTACGCAGCGGTTGTGTGATTGGCGGTATCGCCGCTGGGGTCTACCCGCTGGCGCAGCTCGGCCTGCTCGATGGTTACCGCGCCTCGGTGCACTGGCGCTGGCAGGATGATTTCAGCGAACGCTTTCCACGGGTTATCGCCACCAGCCACCTTTTCGACTGGGACCGCGATCGCCTGACCGCCTGTGGCGGCATGGCGGTGCTCGACTTGCTGCTGGCCTTGCTGGCCCGTGATCACGGCGCCGAACTGGCCGGTGCGGTGAGTGAGGAACTGGTGGTCGAGCGCATTCGCGAAGGCGGCGAGCGCCAGCGTATTCCGCTGCAGAATCGCCTGGGCTCCAGCCATCCCAAGCTGACCCAGGCGGTGCTGCTGATGGAGGCCAATATCGAGGAGCCGCTGACTACTGACGAGATCGCCCAGCATGTGTGCGTTTCGCGGCGTCAGCTGGAACGAATTTTCAAGCAATACCTCAACCGCGTGCCCAGCCAGTATTACCTGGAGCTGCGGCTGAACAAGGCGCGGCAACTGCTGATGCAGACCAGCAAATCGATCATCCAGATCGGCCTGTCCTGCGGCTTCTCCTCGGGGCCGCATTTTTCCAGCGCCTACCGCAACTTCTTCGGCGCCACCCCCCGCGAAGACCGCAACCAGCGCCGCAGCAACAGCCCCTTCGAGCTGACCTCGGCGCCCGCCGAACGCGGTTAGGGCGCTTTTATATCCCTATTGGTGGCGTGTGTAGGAGCGAAGGGGGCGCCTACAGCAGTAGCCTGGGTTAGGCGCCTGCCCAAATGGCATGCCGGCAACCGACCCCACGGCGCCGTAACCCGGGGGCGATATAACGCCGGTCACCGTTCGCCCTCAATGGCTCCAGATCATCCCCACCAGCAGGTAGCAGAGCAGGGTGACAATCACCACGCCGACCAGGTTGATGGCAAAGCCAGCGCGGATCATCTGCTGGATACCCACCTGACCGCTGCCAAAGACGATGGCGTTGGGCGGCGTGGCCACGGGCAGCATAAAGGCACAACTGGCGGCAATCGCGGCCGGGATGGCCAGGCTTTCGGCCGGCAGACCCTGGGACACGGCGAGGGCGCCGAGCAACGGCAAAAAGGCCGCAGCGGTGGCGGTATTGGAGGTGACTTCGGTGAGCAGGATGATCACCAGCACCACCAAGCCGATCATCAGGATCATCGGCAGGGCGCCGACGCCTTGCAGGCTTTGGGCGATCCACTCGGCCAGGCCGGAGCCGCCAATGGCCGAGGCCAGCGACAGGCCGCCGCCGAACAGCAACAGCACGCCCCAAGGCAGGCGATTGGCGTGCTCCCAGTCCATCACGAACAGGCGTTTGCCCATGTCTACTGGAATCAGGAACAGTGCCAGGGCAGCGGCGATGGCGATGCTGGTGTCGTTGACACCCGCTACATGGTCGGAGAGCAGCGGCTGAAAGATCCACGCCAGGGCGGCCAGTACGAAGACCACTGCGACGCGTTTCTCGCCCGGCGACAGCGGCCCCAACGCGTCCATCTCGCGCTGCAGCATGCTCTGGGTATCCTCAGTGGCCAGGCGGAAACCGCCGTGGGTCAGCCACCACCAGATAAACAGCAGCATGCTCAGGGCCACCGGAATGCCCAGCAGCATCCACTGGCCGAAACCGATATGCACGTCGTAGTTATCGCGCAGGAACGCGGCCAGCAAGGCGTTGGGTGGTGTACCGATCAGCGTGGCGACGCCGCCCACACTGGCGGCGTAGGCAATGCCGAGCAGCAAGGCCACGGCGAAGCGCGCCCGCTCCTTGTCATCACCGTTGCTGGCGATCAGGCCGATCACCGAGATGCCGATGGGCAGCATCATGATGCTGGTGGCGGTGTTGCTGACCCACATGCTGATAAACGCGGTGGCGATCATGAAGCCGGCGATCTGCCGGCTGGGTTGGCTGCCCACCGCCAGCAATGTGCCCAGGGCGATGCGCCGGTGCAGGTTCCAGCGCTCCATGGCCAGGCCGATGACGAAGCCGCCGAGGAACAGAAAAATGGTCGGGTTGGCATAGGGCGCGGTAGCCCGCTGCAGGCTGTCGATATCCAGCAGTGGAATCAGCAGGATCGGCAGCAGCGCCGTGGCCGGAATCGGGATGGCCTCGGTGGACCACCACACGGCCATCAGCAGGGTTAGACCGAGGGTCGACCAGGCCGCGCGGGACAGTTCGCCCGGTGGCTCGGTGAGCAGGCAGAACGCCAAAAGCAACGGGCCGAGGATCAGGCCGATCCAGGCGGCGCGAGCTGCACCTGGGGACTGCTGGACGGTATCGGTCATAGTCTGGTTTCCTTGTTATGCGGGCCATTGATGACAGGCCATAGCCGCTATTTTTTTGCGGGGGCGTATGGTGCCTGGCGCGATCAATAAGGTGGCCGACGCGCTGTTACACGATGTTATCCACGCTTGGGTCGCGAGCCTCGCCGGCATGCTGGCGGCGCCACATGCGCGTCAGCCAGCGCCAGGTGATCCAGCCGGCGCCCGCCAGGTAGACCAGACCGCCGGGTACCCACATCAGCAGGCCGGCCAACTGCTGGTCGGCCAGGTCACGGGACTCGCCGTAGAAGGGCGCCTGGCCGAAGGTCAGCAGGGCGCCGAGCAGACCGGTGTGCATCAGGGTCAGGAGCATGGCCATCAAGGCGTGCGGCACCTGTTGCGGGTTGGCGCGCAGGCACGACCACCAGAACAGCCAGGCGCTGAACAGGAAGCAGGCATGTTCGACCACATGCCACCAGGTGTTTTCCAGGGCCAGCATGTACAGGCTCGGCGTGTGCCAGACCCAGATCATCGCGCCATGCAGCATGGCCAGCGCCACCGGATAGCGGCCGCTGCGCAGCACGCCATTCCACACCGGCTGCAGCCAGCGCCCGCAGGCGGCGCGCCACTGTGGCAGCGGCCGAGCCAGGGCCCAGAGCGGGGCGATGACGATCATGAACAGCATGTGCTGGACCATGTGCAGGCTGGTACTGGTCTCGGCCCAGTCATCGATGGGGCCGAATACCGCGAGCACGGCCAGCAGCATGGCCAGGTGCATCCAGACCGCCTCCCAGCCATGGGGCCGTACACGCCGTGCGCCGACGATATAGGCCAGCCAGGCGGCGCCTAGCAGGACGGCGCTGAACAGCACCGGCAGGCGCTCGTCGAGGTGGCCGTCGAACAGCCCATGGGCGGATGCGCTGGGCGCGCAGAACAGCGCGAACAGGGCAACGATCACAGGCATGGCGGCATGCTCAGAATGGGCAGGGCGATAAACACACAGGCAAGCGCGGCGATGGCGTTGACGCCCGCCGCGGTCCAGGCGACGAAGCGCTCCTTGGGGCGCTGCCGGGCGCGCTGGCTGGCACGCCAGAACCCGTGGGTGAGGGCGGCCAGCAGCACCACGATCGCCAACGTCCCCGCTAGCAGCAGAGCATTCAGCCAGGTCCACTGGGCTGCTTCGGCAGGCGGCGCGGCCACTTCGCAGGCCACCGACAAGCCGCCATACAGGGCCACGAACCACAGGCTCCAGATGATAAAGCCCAGGGGGATATGGATCGGGTTATAGGGCGAGCGCAAGTGGCGCATCAGCCACCTCCGAAGGTGGGTGGGAACAGCACCAGCGCGACAAAGCTGACCCACAGCACGCAGAGGCTGTAGCCCCACCACTGTTCGACCACCAGCGGCTCGTAGGGCGAGCGGGCACTCACATAGCCGTAGCCCACGCGCAGTGCTTGCAAGGCGCTGAGCACGCAGGCGAGGGCGCCATGCAGCAGGCTGTAGACCAGCATCACCGTAACCACGGCATCGTGGGCGCTGCTGCGTGGTGCCAGTTCGCTGCCGAGCAGGCAGGCAAGCAATAGCGCGACATGGCCCAAGCCCAGGGCAGCGGTTAGCCACAGGTGTCCGGCCAAGCCCTGGTCATCGCCACGGCGCAAGCGCAGCAAGGCGCGGCGCTGCCAGGCGTAGGCCAGGCTCAGCAGCAGGGCACTGGCGAGCAGCAGCCAGGGGCTGAATACCTGGGTTTCGGGCACCTGCCAGTTCGGCGAGACCGTCCACAGGTAGAACCAGCCGAACAGCAGGGCGAGGTAGAGCGCGCCATTGGCCAGCAGGGTTACTGCCATGCCCCACAGCCCAGGGCCGTCCTGGGTGCGCGAATGCAGCGGCGGATCACCTGGCTGGACCTTGGCATCGGGCGCTGCCAGTGGGTGCGCACCGTTCTCCCAGCTCCAGCGCAGCAGCACGATGATCGCGGCGATGCTGGCGACGGCGGCGAGCGGGTAGACCTTGACCAGCAAGCTGATGCACACCACGCCGATAAACAGCGAGGCGATCAGCGGCCACCAACTGTTGCCGGGCAGGTGGATGATCTCCCGCGGTTTGCCAGTCAGCGGGTCCGTGCCCCAGGTTTCCCGGCGGCCATGGTCGATCACCGCCAGGCTGTGTTCACCTGCGGCGATGCTGCGTGGCAGATCGGGGTCGTCCCATAGCGGGTGGCGACCCTTGACCGCTGGCAGGCTGACAAAGTTGTAAGCGCTCGGTGGCAGGCAGGTCGCCCACTCCAGGGTATCGGCATTCCAGGGGTTTTCCGGGGCTGGTTGGCCAAAGCGAAAGTGCAGCACGATATCCAGCAGCACGGTGGCGATACCCGCCGCCATGATAAAGCTGCCGACCGAAGACACCAGATTGGGCATGTCCCAGCCCAGGCCGGTTTCGTAGGTGTAAATGCGCCGCGGCATGCCCATCAGGCCAGTCCAGTGCATGATCAGAAAGGTCAGGTTGAAACCGATAAACACCAGCCAAAAGCCCCACTTGCCCAGGCGCTCCGAGGGCATGCGCCCGGAGAAGTGCGGCAACCAGTGGTACAGCCCTGCGAGCAGCGGGAAGAACATGCCGCCGACCAGCACGTAGTGCATGTGCGCGACCACGAAATGGGTGTCGTGCACCTGCCAGTCGAACGGCACCAGGGCCAGCATCACCCCGGTCAGGCCGCCACACACGAAGATGATCAGAAAGCCCACCAGCCAGAGCATCGGCACGTGGTACACCGGCCGCCCGAGCCAGAGCGTGGCCAGCCAGGCGAACACCTGCACCCCGGTGGGGATCGCCACCAGCATGCTGGCGGCGGAGAAGAACGCCTGGGCCAGGTGCGGGATGCCCACGGTGAACATGTGGTGGACCCACAGGCCGAAGCTGATAAAACCGGTGGTGAGAATGCCCAGCACCACCCAGCGGTAGCCCACCAGCGGGCGCTGGCAGAACACCGGCAGCAGGGTCGAGACGATGCCCGCGGCCGGCAGGAAGATGATGTACACCTCGGGATGGCCGAACAGCCAGAACAGGTGCTGCCAGAGCACCGGGTCACCGCCGCGGGCCACATCGAAGAACGGCAGGCCGGCGGCGCGCTCCAGCTCCAGGAGGATCGAACCGAGGATCAATGGCGGAAAGCCGACCACGATCATCATCGCCATCACCAGGATGTACCAGGCGTAGATCGGCATTTTGTTCAGCGCCATGCCCGGCGCGCGGGTGCGCAGGATCGACACCACCAGCTCGACCCCGGCACTCACCGCGGAGATTTCCACGAAGGTGATGCCCAGCAGCCAGAAGTCCGAGTTCATCCCCGGCGTGTGGGCGGCGCTGGACAGCGGCGTGTACATGAACCAGCCGGCCTTGGGCGCGATGTCCCAGAGCATGCTCGAACAGAGGATGATCCCGCCGAACAGGTAGCAGTAGTAACCCAGTGCCGAGAGCCTGGGGAATACCAGGTCGCGGGCGCCGATCATCTTGGGGATCAGGTAGACCGCCAGGCCTTCCATCATCGGCACGGCGAACAGGAACATCATCACCGTGCCGTGCATGGTGAAGAGCTGGTTGTACAGGTCCGGGGCGATGATGTCCTGCTCGGGCAGGGCGAGCTGGGTGCGGATCAGCATGGCCAGCAGGCCGCCGATCAGAAAGAACACCGCGCCGGTGACCATAAAACGCAGACCGATGGTGGTGTGGTTGACGATGGTCAGCGCCCGCCAGCCGCGCGGGTTGCCCCAGACCGCGTTGAAGTCATCGCGCAGTTGCTCGGGGTCGGTCGCCGGTTGGCGCGTGGTGTCGGGTGCGCTCATGGGGCAAGGCCCTCCAGCCAGCGGGCGATGGTTTCCAGTTCGGCAGGGGCGACATCGTCAGTCGACGGCATCCCCGTACCGGGTTTCAGGCGTTGGTGTTCCTGCAGCCAGCGCAGAATGGCGCCACTGTCATTGACCAGCACACCGCTGCCCAGAGTGGGCCGCGAACCGAGGTCGGAGAGGTCGGGGGCGCGCTGGCCCTGGCTGATGCCGGCGACGCTGTGGCAGATGCCGCAGCGCTCGACAAACAGCGAGCCCGCCGGCTCCGGTGGTGGTGCGATCTGCCGCTCCTGACGCGCTTCGATCCAGCGGGCGAAATCGTTCGGTGCATGGGCTTCGACATACAGCACCATGCGGCTGTGCTGGGTGCCGCAGAACTCCGCACACTGGCCGCGGTGCTTGCCGGGCTCGTCGGCCTGCAGGCGAATCTGGTTGTGGTGGCCGGGGACCATGTCGATCTTGCCGCCCAGGCGCGGCACCCAGAACGAGTGGATGACATCGGCGCTGGTCACTGTCAGATCCACAGGTTGGCCAGCAGGCAGGTGCAACTGGTTGGCGGTGACCACACCGCTGTCCGGGTAGCGCACCTCCCACCACCACTGGTGCCCGGTGATTTCGATGCGCAGCGGCTGCTGCCCTTCGACCGGCAGCACCAGCATGTGCTGGCCTGCGGGAATGCCGAAAATCAGCAGCAAAACGACGCTCGCCGTGGGCAGCACAATCCCACCGCCGATGATCCAGAAGCCATGCCAACGTTTCGCCTGAGCCGGGCTGTAGGTGCGGTGCGGGCGGCGCATGGCGTGAATCCACAGGGCGCTGATGACCACCAGCACCAGTGCCGAAAACCCGCACATCACCCACCAGATGATGGCGACTTCGCGGGCCATCGGCCCGGCGGGGTCGAGGGTCGACTGCGGCCCACTGCACGCAGCGATAAACGGAACTGCCAGCGCCAGCGCGGTCAATTGCACTGTGCCCCGGCGGATTGCGCCGGCACCTCTGCCGTTTTTCAGCCTGCCCAGGAGCCCCGGATGGCCACCCCTCACGAGCCCATCGTCAGTCGCGCCGCGATTGCCGGACACCCGTTGCACCCGATGATGATCCACTTCCCCGTGGCCGCTCTGCTGGCTCTGGTGGCCAGCGATTTCGCCTTTCTCTGGACTGATGACCCGTTCTGGAGTCGCGCCAGTTTGTGGCTGGCTGGCGTCGGCGCATTCGGCGGCTGGGCGGCCAGCCTGGCCGGGCTGGTGGACTTGCTCACGGTCAAACGCATTCGCCAGAAGATCACCGCCTGGTGCCACGCGATCATCGCCGTGATGATGCTCTCGCTGGCCTCGCTGAACTGGGTGCTGCGCTACCAGGGGCCGGAGGACGGCATGGTGCTGTGGGCGTTCTACCTGTCGCTGTTCACCGCCGGGCTGATCGCCATTGCCGCCTACCTCGGTGGTCGCCTGGTCTACGAGCAGGCAGTGGGCGTCGATGTCGACGTCTGAGAGCAGGCCTGGGTCAGGACGTGGGGAGTGGGTCATAAGGGGCAACAATCCTTAGGCAAACGGCTTGGCCAGTACCAGCCACAGGGTGAGGCTGATCAGCAGCGCGATCAGCCCGCCAATCAGCGCGCACACCCAGCTTACGGAGCGGCTGGGGTGGCTTTCGATGCGCAGCACCAGTACGCCGCACAGGGCATGGCAGAGCACCATGCCGGCCACGCTGGTCAGCTTGAGAATCAGCCAGGGTGCGTAGATCGAATCGCGCAGCAGCAACGCTGTGCCCGAACCGATGGCCAGCAGGGCTGCAGGGGTGGCGATATGGGTGAAGACCATGCGCGTGAGGTGGGCATGGTCGCGGTAGAACAATGCCTCGCCGCGGCGCGTGCCGGCGGCGATCAGCGCCGGCAAATAGAGCAGCGCGCCGCACCAGCACAGCAGGGCCGCGAAATGCAGCAACTTGAGAAAAGGCATGGGCGCTCCCTGTCCGGTATGCAGGGTGTGACTGCCTACGCCTTGGCAGGGTTCGTTATTTTTTCGCAGCCGCCTCGTGGCTGTTCGCGGGTGCATCCGCCTCGTGCTCGCCGGGCGGGAACAGCGCGCTGCCGCAGCGGCTGCAGAATGCGGCAGCCGGTTCGTGGCTGTCCTTGGCGCAGCGCGGACAGGCATGGCTAAGCAGGTCGCCGCGCATGGCACTGGCCAACTCGGCGGTGAAGATGCCGGTCGGTACCGCGATGATCGAATAACCGGTGATCATTACCAGGGTCGCCACCGCCTGGCCCAGCACCGTGACCGGGACGATATCGCCAAAGCCCACGGTGGTCAGGGTCACCACGGCCCAATAGATACTTTTGGGGATGCTGGTAAAGTCGTTCTGCGGCCCTTCGATCACGTACATCAGCGTGCCGTAGACCACGATCAGGGTGCTGATACTGAGCAAAAACACCACGATCTTCTGCTTACTGCTGCGCAGCGCCACCAGCAGGAAGTTGGCCTGGCTTAGGTAAGGCGTGAGCTTGAGCACGCGGAAGATGCGCAGCATGCGGATCACTCGCACGATCAGCAGGTACTGCGCCTCGGGAAACAGCAGGGCGAGAAACGCCGGCAACACTGCCAGCAAATCGATCAGCCCGTAAAAGCTGAACGCGTACTTGAGCGGGCGCGGCGAGCAGTACAGGCGCACCAGGTATTCGACTGCGAACAGCAGGGTGAAGGCCCACTCCACGGCGGTCAGCAACTCACCGTAACGGGCGAAGACCGACTCGACGCTGTCGAGCATCACCACCACCAGGCTGGCCAGGATCGTCAGCAGCAACAGGTTATCGAAGCGCTGTCCGGCCGGGGTGTCGGTGTGGAAGATGATGACGTACAGGCGTTGGCGCCAGGTCGATGCCTCGTGCATGGTCATGTCCGTAAGCGTGTGGAGGGCCAGCCTAGGCGCTGTTGCGGTATCGCTGCAACCGGCCTGGCCTGTAGCGTAGGGGCGAAGGGGGCGCCCAGCCTTGATTCGCGAAATTCGCGACGGCATCGCGAATAAATTCGCTCCTACAGGTCGTGGCGACGCTATCGGGTGTCAGCCGTCGATCAGGGTTGCGCCGGGCACCTGCGGTTGGCGCGTGTCGATATCGCAGCCATGGATCACCAGACGGATGATGGTCTGGGTCGCGGCTTCGTAGTCATCGTCGCTCAGTGCAGTCTTGCCGGTGACGGTTGCGATCTGCCAGTCGAAGTCGGCATAGGTCTGGGTCGCGGCCCAGATGCTGAACATCAGGTGATGCGGGTCAACCGCTGCCATCAGGCCCTGGTCGATCCAGCCCTGAATGCAAGCGATGTTGTGCCGCGCCTGGGCATTGAGTTGGTCGGCCTGCTCGGGGCTCAGGTGCGGCGCACCGTGCATGATCTCGCTGGCGAACACCTTGGAGGCATAGGAGTGCTCGCGGGAGATGCGAATCTTCGAACGGATATAGGCACGCAGCACCTCGCCGGGTTGGCCAGGCTGGTTGAACGGCGCCGAGGCCGCCAGCAGCGGTTCAATGATGCTTTCCAGCACCTCGCGATAGAGGTTTTCCTTGGACTTGAAGTAGTAATAGACATTGGGCTTAGGTACGCCGGCCTTGGCCGCGATGTCGCTGGTTTTGCTGGCAGCGAAGCCCTTGTCAGCGAACTCTTCACTGGCTGCGCGCAGGATCAATTCCCTGTTGCGCTCGCGAATACTGGTCATAAGCCTCGATACATGGATGGCTGCCGCAGACGGCTGGCGGGGGCGCATGGTAGCACCGGCCTTTTGCGGCTCTCAAGCGCGCCAGTCGCGGCCTGCAGCGCTTACCTGACTTTTTGGTCAACGGCCGATTTGCCTGTGCCTAAGCGCTGCCCGGATGAGGGGCTGCATGCCTGTAAGCGCGGATTCGTTCGCGAGATTTCCGACACCCGAGTCACCTACTGAACAGGTAACGAGTGCGCTTTTCGCGTACCTCTGAGGGGGCGCGCAGCGCTGCCCGACGACTGGTCGCTGCTCAGTGCTGATGCGGGCTGCAGAGCCTCTTGGGCAATCGCTTGGCTGGTCTGCTGCAGGAAAAACCCTGAACCATCGGAAAACCCTGCCAGTCCATTTTCACGAGTGGCCGGTAACCCTGTTCCGGCGCCAACCTGTTAACTGCAGAGAGGAACGACGAGATGGATAACAAGCATGCGATTTCGGTACTTAACGACCTGATCGAAACCAGCAAGGACGGCGAAAAAGGTTTCCATGAGTGCGCCGAAGACGTGAAAAACCCGCAACTCAAAACCCTGTTCAGCCAGCGTGCGCAAGAATGCGCCGCTGCTGCTCGTGAGCTGCAGGACCTGGTCCGCGGCCTGGGTGGCGACCCTGAAACCAGCTCAAGCGTAGCCGGTGCCCTGCATCGCCGCTGGGTTGATCTCAAGAGCATGGTCACTGGCAAAGACGACGAAGCCATTCTCAACGAGTGTGAGCGTGGTGAAGACGTAGCGCTCAAGGCCTACAAAGAAGCCATGAGCAAGGAACTGCCGCCGACCGCCCGTGTTGTGGTGGAAAAGCAACTGCAAGGTGTGCAGCGCAACCATGATCAGATCAAGTCGCTGCGTAACATCGCACGCGCCAGCTGATCAACCGGCGCCTGCGGGCGTCGGCACGGATTGACGAAGAGGGGGAAGGTGCCAGGCACCTTCCCCCTTTTTTGTTAGCTGCATTCCGGGCCGTGTGGGAGGGGCTTTAGCCGCGCCGAAGCCAGAGCCCCTGAAAGCTTCGCGGCTAAAGCCCCTCCTACAAGCGGTTGAAGCTAACCCTGCGTTTCCAGCGCTACAGGGGCAATGGTCACGACCTCTTTACGCATCAGCAGGTAGTGCAGCACTGCGCCGAGCAGGGCGCCGAACAGCCAGGCATAGCCCGACAGGTCGCTCAGCACCGGCACCCATACCGATGCCACGGAGAACACCGAGGCCACGGCGAAGGCGATCATCGCCTTGCGGTTCCAGCCGCCATCGAAGTAGTAGGTCGAACCCGGTTCGGCGCTGAACAGGTCTTGCACGTTCAACTGCTGACGGCGCACCAGGTAGTAGTCGGCGACGATGATGCCGTACAACGGCGCCAGCACCGCGCCTAGGGTGTCGACGAAGGCGGCAATGCCAACCTGGCTGATAAACGCGACCCAGAGTGCGCCAATGAAGAAGGCAATCGCCGCGGTGATAAACCCACCGGTGCGTGCACTGATGCGCGCCGGCGCCAGGTTGGCGATGTCGTAGGCGGGCGGGATGAAGTTGGCGACCAGGTTGATGCCCACGGTCGCGGCGAAGAAGGTCAGCGCGGCCACGATGGTCAGGGTCAGGTTATCGACCCGGGCGACGATGTCGGTCGGGTTGGTCAGGGTCTCACCGAACACCACCACGGTACCGGCGGTGATCACCAGGGCAATCAGGGAAAAGATTGCCAGGCTGATCGGCAGGCCAAGGAAGTTGCCCACGGTCATCTGCTTCTCATCTCGGACAAAGCGTGCGAAGTCGCCATAGTTGATCACCACGGCGGCAAAGTAGGCAACCATGGTGCCAACCACGGCGGCAAAGGCGGCGACCGGGCCGGCGGCGTATTCGCCGGTGCCGCGGAACAGGGTGCCCAACTCGCCCAGCAGGCTGGGGCCGGCCTGGTACCAGATGATCAGCATCAGCGCGATCATCACCAGGTACACCAGCGGCCCGGCCCAGTTGAGGAAACGGGTGATCCAGTCGATGCCGCGAATGAACAGCGCCACCTGAAACACGCAGACAATCACGTAAGACAGCCAGCCGACTGCGGTCATGCCGAGGAAGCTGGCATCCGTCGCCGTGGTACCCAGTAGCGAGTTGATCAGCAGCGCCAGCGCCGTGGAGGCGAAGTAGGTCTGCACGCCATACCAGAAGATCGCCACGATGCCGCGCACCACGGCCGGGAAGTTGGCCCCGCGCACACCCATGCTGGCGCGCGCCATTACGGGGAAGGGGATGCCGTACTTGACGCTGGGTTTACCGGTCAGCTGCACCAGGCCCATGACGATAAAGCCCGCCAGCACGATCGCCGCCAGCACCGCCCAACCGCTCAGACCGTAGGAAATGAACAGGGTCGCGGCCAGGGTGTAGCCGAACAGACTCTGAATATCGTTGGACCAGACATTGAAAATTTCAAACCAACCCCACTTGCGCTTGCCCGGTGGCAAGGGCGCGAGGTCAGCGTTGTGCAGGGATGGGTCGAGCTTGTGAATATGAAAATCATCGCTGGGCATGGTGCTCTCCTTGATCTTGTTGTCAGGCCTGGCGGCCGGTATGAGGAGGTTGTATGCACAGACTGTTCCGCTTTTAGCATTCCAGTATGTGCAGGCTGCTACGCACTTTGTGCACTGTTTTGTACACAACTTTTATAGCGCTGAATACCTGATTTGCAGCGATTGTCTACAAAATATGCTGTGATAGGCGCCAAAATCTGACTTGAAAGTCAAGTGGTGCCGCACGTCGATGGTGCGCAGTGACCCGTAATAGAGCGTGGCGATGCACGGGCTACGCAGCCTTGGGCTGTGTCGTTCGCGGCCGCATCGCCAGCTCAAGCTCTGTCTTGAAAAAGGCTATGTCCCAATAGGCTGTTGCCTATCTGTAGGAGCGAATTTATTCGCGAAATTCGCAGCACAATTAGGCGCCACTTCGCTCCTACAGAAGCCGATTTGAGGTTGCAACACGCAAAAAAGCGGGGCTAACCAACGGTTGGTGAGGGATCAAGCGGAAGTGGGGCGAGCAGACCGCAGGGTTTACCCTGGTCGAATGCCAGCAGATTGCTGAAGGCATCGCCAAAGTACAGTTCGTAGCCCTGCTGTTCGACATAACCCAGGTGAGGCGTGCAGAGAATGCGCGGATGCTGCAGCAGCGGGTTAGCTGGATCGAGCAGCGGCTCCTGTTCGAACACATCCAGCGCGGCGAAGCCTGGGCGGCCAGTCTCCAGCGCTTGCAGCAGCGCGCCGGGGGCGAGCAGCTCGGCGCGGCTGGTATTGACCAGAAGCGCGTCGGGCTTCATCTGCTGCAAGTCGCCCAGGCTAATGGCGTGGCGTGTACCCTCGGCCAGGCGCAGGTGCAGGCTGATGATATCGGCCTCGCTGAAAAACGCTTCACGCGAAACCGCCGCACGGTGGCCGTCGGCCTCGGCTGCTCTGCGCGAGGTTTCGCTGCCCCAGACCAGCACCGGCATCTCGAAGGCCTGGGCGTAGTGCGCCAGACGCTGGCCTATCTTGCCGTAACCCCAGATGCCCAGGGTCTGGCCGCACAGGCGTTGGCCCAGGTTGACCTGCCACTGCCCGGCATAGAGCGCGTCCATGGCCGGGCGCAGTTGCCGGCGCGCCATCAGCATCAGCGCCCAGGTCAGCTCCGCGGCGGCAATGGGTGAGCCGCGGCCCTCCAGCACGGCGATGCCCTGACGCGCGCAGGCGGCCAGGTCCAGGTGCGGGCCAGCCTTGCCGGTCTGGCTGATCACCTTGAGCCGCGGCAAGCGTGCCAGCAGCGCGGCATCCAGGCGCGTGCGCTCACGGGTCAGCACCAAGGCATCGGCCTCGGCAAAGCGCTCGGCCAATACATCCGGGTCGTGCTGGATGTCGTGGTACAGGCTGACCTGGTGGCCCTGCAACAGGTTGAAACACGCGAGGCTGCGGATGACCTGCTGGTAGTCGTCGGGTATCACGATGTGCATGGTGACCTGTCTCCGGATTCGTGGGTTATGCGTGTAAGGCCCGTCTTGTCGAGCCACGCCTCAGGGCTGGTGTACGTTGATAGCGCCTTACACTCAGCGGGTATTAGTGTTTAACTCGGCCCACGAGCCAGCGCCTTGCACGGTTCATCTTTCAGGTTCGAGTGGTTATGCGGTTATCGGGTTTTATCCTAGAAAACATCGAACCTATCGTGCAGGAGTGGGAAGATTTTGCGCGTACGTTGGCGACCCCAGGTGAGCCGCTTGATTCTGTCGCACTGCGCGATCATGCCGAGCAGATGCTGCGGGCCATTGCCGATGATCTGAGTACCGAGCAGTCCGCCGAGGAGCAGCTTGAAAAAGCCCACGGCGAAGCTCCATCGGATATCCATACCCCCGCTAAAACCCATGCCATTACCCGGCTGATGTCGGGGTTTACCATCGACCAACTGGTCGCAGAATTTCGTGCATTACGCTCAAGCGTGATCAAGCAGTGGATGCGTCAGGAAAAGGCCGGTAAGCCCTCGCAAGTGGAGGACATGATCCGTTTCAACGAGGCCATTGACCAGGCCCTTGCCGAATCCATTTCCAGTTACACCCAGGCTGTACAGGTCTCGCGCAATATCTTCCTGGGTATTCTCGGGCACGATTTGCGCACCCCATTGGGCGCTATCCTGCTCGGTGCCGATGTTTTGCTGCGCACTAATGATCTTGGCGCGCGGCCGACCAAAATTGCTTCTCGTATCTATTCCAGCGTCAAGCGTGCCAGCCAGATCGTCGGCGACCTGCTGGACTTCACCCGCTCGCAGATCGGCCACGGCCTCCCGCTGAAAAAAGAGCAGATGGACATCCAGCCGGTGTGTGAGCGCATCGTCGAGGAGTCACGCACGGTAAACCCCGAGGCCGATATTCGTCTGACCTGTAGCGGAAGCGCCATAGGCGACTTTGACGGTGCCCGCCTGGAGCAGGTGTTCTCCAATCTGATTGGCAACGCCATCCAACACGGCAATGGCAGCGCTCCGGTGACCGTCACCCTGGACAGCCAGGATGGCATCCTGCGATTTAGCGTTCACAACGCCGGTAACCCCATTCCCGAAGACGTATTGCCCTTTATCTTCAACCCGATGGGGCGTTACTCGCCGGAGATGGTCACGGACAACGGCCCTTATTCCAGCTTGGGTTTAGGGCTGTTTATCGTCTCGCAAATTGTCGAGTCCCACGGTGGCCGGGTTGAGGTGTCATCCCAGGCCGAGATCGGCACCACCTTTGGGGTGGTTATCCCGTTGCAGGCGCCTTGACCCTGCGCGCATCGCCGCTTAGCGACGTGCGCGCAGGTTCGTTTCAGTCTCCAGCAGCGCGGGTTTTAGGCGCGGCTATCGGCGACTGCAGTGTTGCGGCTCTGACGGGTGCGCCAGGCTCTCCAGATAGGCAGGGCGATCATCACGGCCACCAGACCCCATACGGCCAGCGCGATCGGGCTTCCCCACAGGATGCCCAGCTCACCGTTAGACAGCGACAGGGCGCGGCGCAGGTTCTCTTCCATCATGCCGCCGAGGATAAAGCCCAGCAGCACGGCCGACAGCGAGTAATCGAGCTTGCGCAGGATGTAGCCGCAAATGCCGATACCGATCATCAGGAACAGGTCGAACGTGGTGGAGTGCACCGCATAGACGCCAATCGAGGTGATGATCGCAATGGCCGGCACCAGCGCCCAGGTCGGCACCGAGAGGATGCGAGTAAACACCCGTACCATCGGTACGTTCATGATGATCAGCATGATGTTGGCAATGAACAGCGAGGCGATCAGCCCCCAGACGATGTCGGGCTGGTTCTGGAACAGCATCGGCCCCGGCGTGATGTTGTAGAGCGTGAGTGCGCCGAGCATCACGGCGGTGGTGCCTGAACCGGGTACGCCGAGGGTCAGCATCGGTACCATCGAGCCGCAGGCTGCCGCGCTGTTGGCCGTTTCCGGTGCCGCCAGGCCACGCAGGTCGCCATCACCGAAGCGGTTGTCATGACGCGCCATGCGCTTTTCCGACATATAGGCCACCGCACTGGCCAGGGTTGCCCCGGCGCCGGGCAGCACACCGAGCACGAAACCAACCACGCCGCTGCGCAGGTTGGTCGCCAGGACAAAAGCGCCTTCCTTCACGTTGAACAGCATGCGCCCGGAGGCTTTCACGGCTTTCTGGCCATGGTGGGTGCGCTCGAGCAATACCAGAATTTCACTGACGCTGAACAAGCCCAGCACCAGCACCACGAACTGGATGCCATCGGCCAGGCCCAGGCTGCCGAACGTGAACCGGTACACGCCACTGTTGGCATCAATGCCGACGCAGGAGAGAAACAGGCCGATCATGGCCGCGATGGCGGTCTTCATCGGTTTGTTGTCAGCCATCCCCGCCAGGCAGGTAATGGCGAACACCATCAGCACAAAATACTCGGCCGGGCCAAAGGCAACCGCCCATTGTGCGAGCAGCGGGGCAAATAGCACGACGCCAACAGTGGCGATGGTGCCGCCGATGAACGAGCTCCAGGCGGACAGCGACAGGGCGACGCCAGCCTTGCCCTGGCGGGCCAACGGATAGCCGTCCAGGGTGGTCATGACCGCCGAGGCTTCGCCAGGAATGTTCAGCAGGATGGAGGAGATACGGCCGCCGTATTCACATCCCAGGTACACCGCTGCCAGCAGGATCAGGGCCGTTTCCGGTGGCAGGCCAAGGGCAAAGGCGATGGGGATCAGCAGGGCCACACCGTTGACCGGCCCCAGGCCCGGTAACAGGCCGACCACCGTGCCGATCAATGTGCCGCAGAAAGCGGTCAGCAAATTGTAGGGGGTCAGGGCGACGCCAAAGCCGATGCCCAGGTAGTGAAGGGTATCCATGTCAATTCTCCAGCGCGGCAATGGGGCCGAGGGGCAAGGGGACGTCCAGGCCGAAATCGAACAGCAGGTACAAGCCCACGGCGATGACGACACCACCGATCAGGCTTTGCCAGGTGCTGGCGCCGTACAGGCGTGCCATGGCAACGGCGAACAGCACGCTGCTGGGGATGAAGCCGAGCCATTCAAAGGCCGTGGCGTACAGCAGCAGAGCCGCTACGCACAGTGCAATCTTGCGCCCGACATGGCGGTCAAGGGCTGGTTCTGCCTGAGCGTGCTGCCCAGTCGAGGGACGAATGAGCTGGTACAACACGGCGCAGCCGATCAGCGCCAGCAGCAACAGCGGAAAGGCACGTGGCCCTACAGGTTCGTAAGCGAAAGGGGCCTGATAGGCCCAACCAACGACTACCAACGCGAGACAAAGCAGCAGGGTGCACCCTGCAAACAGACGGTCATGCATGAGAGGCTCCAGCGGCGAAGCCCGGACAGGCTTCGCCCAGCAAAGGCGGGTTACTCGACCAGGCCGAACTCGCGGCCCAGTTCGCGGTACTGCGCGACTTGCTGCTTGACCAGCGCGTCGAGGTCTTCACCGGTCACAGTCAGCGGCAGCACGTCACGATCAGCAAGGTATTGCTGGAATTCCGGCGAGGCTTGCAGGGTGGCGAAGCGGTCGCGCCACCAGGCGACGGCTTCAGGCGTGACGTCCGGGCCGACGAAGTAACCACGGATCAACGGCCACTGGATCTCGTAACCCTGCTCGCGCGCGGTGGGGATGTCGGCCAGTTCACCTGGCAGGCGCTCTTCACTGAAAATCGCCAGGGTGCGGATCTTGTTGGCCTTCTGTGCGCGGATCTCGCTGGCGCTGCCGGTGACCAGGTCCACGTGTTTGCCCATCAGGGCCATATAGTGCTCGGCACCGCCTTCGAATGCGGCGTAGCGCAGGTCCCGCGGGTTGACCCCGGCGGCTTTGGCTAGCAGGGCGATCTTCACCCAGCCTTGGCCACCGATGCTGCCACCACCGCCAACTGACACACTTTTGGGGTCTTTTTTCAGCGCTTGAACGACATCGTCCAGGCTCTTGAACGGCGAGTCTTCGCGTACGGCCAGGGTGCCGTAGTCGGTGCCGATGGTGGTCAGCCACTGCACGGCGTTCTCGTCATAGCGGCCGTATTTACCCAGGGCGAGGTTGAGCAGCGAGGCGCCGGAGAAGGCCACGATGGTGCCGGCTTCGCCGCGACGATTGGCGGCAATGGCGTTATAGGCCACCGCGCCGATGCCGCCGGGCATGTAGGTAACGCGCATGGGGGCATCAAGCAGTTTGTGGTCCTTGAGACCGGCTTGAGCCAGTTTGCAGGTGAGGTCGAAGCCGCCGCCGGGTTTGGTCGGGGCGATGCATTCCGGGCGCGAGGGTTCTTTGCCGAGCGCGCTGGCGCTGGCCAGTAGCATGGCGCAGGCGATGGACAGGCAGGTGCTGAGTCGAGTCGAGTTCATGGTGCGTTCCTTTCTTAGAGTTGTAGAGGTGCGGTAGCGCGGCGACTCACCAGAGTGCCTTGGTGTAGCTGAGAATCAGGCGGTTCTCATCGAGGTCACGGCTGAAGCTCGAGCGGTAGCTGGCGTTACGCCAGGTCAGCTTGAGGTTCTTCAGGGTGCCTTCGCTGAAGGCGTAGGCCAGGTCGGTGTTGCGTTCCCACTCATTGCCCGATTGGCCGTTATTCAGGCGCACCTGATCACCGGTGACATAGCGGGTCATAAACGTCAGGCCCTTGAGCCCGATGGCGGCGAAGTCGTAGTCATAGCGCAGCTGCCAGGAGCGTTCCTCGGGGCCGGCAAAATCGTTGATCTGCAGGAAGTTGGTCAAGTAGGGCGTGGCCCCATCGACGTAGGTGAAGGCCTCATCACCTTTCATCTGCTGATAGGCCAGGCCCAGGGCGTGGCCAGCCTGGCTGTAGGTGAACATGGCGTTGATCGCCTGGTTATCGATGTTGCCGACGCGTGCCTGACCCGCTTCGCGGTTATCGAAGTAGCGCAGATCGCTTTTCAGCGTCCCGCTGCCCAGCGCCAGGCTGTGTTGCAGGCCGAGGAAGTGCTGGCGATAGATATCCTGCAATTCGGCGTAGTGATAGCTGGCCACCAGGCCGGGCGCGAGCCCGTAGTCACCGCCGAAGAAGCGCAGCCCGTCACTCTCCGGGCTGGCGCCGAAGCGGCCGTTCTTGTTGTTCAACGCCAGTTTTTCCGAACCGGAAACGCTGCGCTGGACCACCCGGGAGATTTCCCCGCCGGTCAGTGTCAGGGACTCGATGTCGCGGCTTTGCACCTGCCAGCCTTCGAATGTCTGAGGCAGCAGGCGGCTGTTGCTGTACTGCAAATACGGCATTTTCGGCAGCAGGGTCCCGACCTTGGCCACACTCTTGCCCAGGCGCGCCTTGCCGGTTACGCCGAGCTTGCTGTAGTCGTCTTCGGCGCGGTTGCGGCTGTCGCGTGGCAGCAGGTCAGTACCGCTGCGGTCGCTCGACGAGTCAAGCTTCAAGCCGAGCATGCCGAGGGCGTCGACACCCAAGCCGAGCGTGCCCTGAGTAAATCCCGACTCCAGATTGAGGATAAAGCCCTGAGCCCATTCCTCGCGTTTGTTCTGAGCGGGATCGGGAAATTGGCGAAAATCGCGGTTCAGATAAAAGTTGCGCAGCTCCAGGCTGGCTTTGCTGTCTTCAATAAAACCTTGGGCCTGGGCAACGTTTATCGACAAGGGCAGTAGGCAGAGGGCGCCAAGGGGCAAGGTGTAATGCAGAGGGTATGTTGTTGTCATTGTGGTCAGCTCTGGCGGTGGATGAAAATGGTGCGGTTATCTCCCGGTGCGCTTGCCCGGGATATACACATCCCCGGCGAACAGGCGCCGGGCTGTACGCACCAGGGAGGCGCGCAGTTTTTCGGGACGGTTCTGCGAGTCAGGTTCCAGCGACACTTCGATCTGGCCGCCCGGGTGCTCCAGGCGTACCAGCGCGGCCCCGCTGATCGGGGTGATCTGGTGGGCCACGCTGCCCGGCAAGGCGCAGGCACTGGCCAGGCCGATGGCGCCTGTTGCGGCCAGCGAACGGTGGCAGTTATGCGGCATGAAGTAGCGGGTACTCAGGCTGCCGCCCTGGCGTGGCGGGGCCAGTAGTACCGGCTTGGGAATGACCATCTGGGAGACATCGCCCAGCCCCATCAGGCGGCCGGCCTGCAGGCGAATGCTTTCCAGCCGCGCGAGCAACTGCAGGTCGGCGTCCAGCTCGGCGGCTGTCTCGTAACCGGTTTTGCCAAGCGCCTCTGCATGCATCAGCACCATGGGCATGGCCATGTCGATGCAGGTCACTTCCACGCCATCGATCAGGTCACGCACCTGGCCGCTGGGCAGCAGGCTGCCGGTTTTGGCGCCGGCGGCATCAAGAAAGGTCAGACGGATCGGGGCAGCCGTACCGGGTACGCCGTCGATTTGCGTGTCACCCTCATAGCGCACCCGGCCGTTGGGGGTCAGCACGTCGGAATCGATCAGGGTATTGGTGTTGAGGTTGCGGATACGCACCCGCGTGGCCGGCGCGGTGGCGTTAACCAGGCCATGCTCAATGGCGAAAGGACCGATTGCGCAGAGCATGTTGCCGCAGTTCGGCGCAGTATCGACTCGGCGCTGGGCGACCATCACCTGGACGAACAGGTAGTCGACATCGGCATCCGGGTGCGGTGAGCGGCTGACGATGGCAACCTTGCTTGTCTGGGGGCTGCCGCCGCCAATGCCATCGATCTCCAGCTCATGGCCTGACCCCATGACCTTGAGCAGAACCTCGTCGCGTTGCGCCGGGTCGCTGGGCAGGTGGTTGGCCAGGAACACCGGCCCTCGGGACGTGCCGCCGCGCATGAGGACACAGGGAATGGCTTGCATGATGTCTCCGGTGCAATAAATATAGTTATTGTTGCGTTGGGAGATTATCGGGGCAGTTTTTTTAATCTGTAAATTGCATATATTTTAGCTATTAATGTGCCTTGAGCATTAATGCGGCGCCAGCAAGCACGACGACAGCCGGACCCCGCGCAAACCCGCTTATGCTGATACGCTAAGTATAAAAATCAGATCGATTAATAGGTTTCGTGCATGAATTACGAGCTGCAAGACCTTAGGGCCTTTGTGAAAATCGCCGAATTCGGCAACTTCCATGAGGCCGCCAACGCCATCCACCTGTCCCAACCGGCGCTGACCCGGCGCATGCAAAAGCTCGAAGAGGGGCTGGGCACGCAGTTGCTCGACCGCACCACTCGGCGCGTTAGCCTGACGGCTGTGGGGCGGGACTTTCTGCCCAAGGCGCGCCGCCTGCTGGACGACTTCGATCGCTCTATTCTGGGTATTCGCGAACTCGCCGAGCGACAGTCCGGGCAGGTGACGCTGGCCTGTATCCCGACCGCAGCGTTCTACTTTCTGCCAACGGTGATCCGCGAGTTCAACCTGCAGTACCCGAAGATTCGCATCCGTATTCTCGACCTCAGTGCCCATGAAGGGCTGGAGGCGGTGATCCGCGGGGAGGCCGATTTCGGTATCAATATGCTCAGTGGGCAAAGCGCTGAAATCGACTTCACGCCGTTGGTTAATGAGCCCTTCGTCCTCGCCTGTCGGCGTGATCACCCCTTGGCCAAGCAGGATCAGGTGGCCTGGCGCGAGCTAAGTGATTATCGCCTGATTGGGGTGGGGAGGCTCAGTGGTAACCGCGTACTGCTCGATCACGGCCTGGCCCACCTGGACTGGCGGCCGAGCTGGTTCTACGAGGTGCAGCACCTGTCCACGTCGCTGGGCATGGTTGAGGCCGGTCTTGGCGTGGCAGCACTGCCCAGCCTGGCAATGCCCGCCGAAGATCACCCTATCCTGGTTCAGCGGCCTCTGGTTGAGCCCGTTATCAGCCGCACCCTGGGCTTGGTCAGGCGCCACGGCTCATCGCTATCACCGGCTGCCGAGCAGTTTGTCGACACCCTGTTGCGCCAATGGCCGGGCTACACCTCGTTAGGGTTACCGGCTAAAGACTGAGTGCTCAATGGCGACGGTAATTTCAGGGCGATTGGCTCAAGAGCCTGTTGATGTCCCTTGCGTGGAGCGTTCCCACGGGAACTAATTAATAGGTGGCGCTGCACTTTCCGTCATGCCCAGATTTCAGTCAGCCTGCTGAGCATCACCGTCCCAAGACGGCAGTCAACAGTGCACTGACTACCTCTGTTTGGCTTTATGGCGCAGCCACTTCAGTGCCGCATCGCCCTGCGTCTTGGCCTTCCCGTGTGCTTGTGGACTATTCATACGCGCTGTTTTTAGCGCTGAGGGCTGTTGTTGGCTTCTGCGAGTGCCTGTGTATCTTTATCAATCAAGGCTCTTAGTTTCGATGTGAACTCATCG
This sequence comes from Pseudomonas cuatrocienegasensis, assembly GCF_900110925.1. Lineage (GTDB taxonomy): Bacteria > Pseudomonadota > Gammaproteobacteria > Pseudomonadales > Pseudomonadaceae > Aquipseudomonas > Aquipseudomonas cuatrocienegasensis. The sequence continues at coordinate 437,634 of NZ_FOFP01000001.1, forward strand.
TAATCGGTATACTTTTTCCCGTACGAAAGGTTGAATTTGTAGTTGAAGTCTGGCGGGTTTATACCTTGGGTGTGCTGTAGAATTGTTTCAATCTTGTCAAAAGCTTTGGCCAGCAAAGCTTCTTTTGAAGAAGCGTTTTCATACTCATCCCAAAGGGTAATAATTTCCTCCTTAAGGTCGTTTTGTAGTGGCCGAAGTAGCAGCTCTAAATCTTTTCTTTCCTCGACACCTTTATTTACGCCTTCGATTTGATCTACTGCAGCTATATCACCGCTGATTGCTTCACCCAGGTCGTGGATGATGCATATTTTCATGAGTTTAAGAATATCTATTTCTGGATATTGATTTGAAAACAGCATAACCATCAGGCAAAGACGCCAGGTGTGCTCCGCCGTGCTTTCGTGCCGGCCGTTAGAGGTGTTAGATGAGCGGAGCGTGTTTTTTAATTGCTCTGCCCCTCTCAGGAAATCGAGAATGCCTTCTAATTCTAGTTCTCTCATTTGAGTTACCCCCTTTGAGGCTGTTACGTTAAAGGCTCAGACCAAACAGCATATTCGTTACCGGTGGGGTCCGTGAAGTGGAACCGCCGACCGCCGGGGAAGGAAAAAATAGTTTGAGTGATCGTCCCTCCCGCTGACGTGACCCTGGCTGCAGTCGCTTCCAGTTCTGAGCTGTAAAGCACAACCAACACACTACCGTTGTCGGGCGATACGACGTTGTCTGATTTGAAAAAGCCGCCATCCAGCCCCGCGTTTGCTATCGCCATATACGCCGGGCCATAGTCAATAAACGACCAGCCAAACGCCGCTATAAAAAAGCGCTTGGTCGCTTCAAGGTCGCGCGAGGGGATTTCCAGATAGTTGATTTTTCCGGTTTCTTTCATGGCGTCCTCACATGTATTGGCAAAACCCTATGCTAGGGTAGGTTTATAAGTGTCAGCCTATTGGCTTTTGTATCGCCGCTGCCACTCAAGCGCGACCTCGCCCATTGTTTTGGCCTTGCCGTCTTTTATCCATGCCATAAAGCCCCGGTCAAACTTGAAGTCCGGCCCGCACGCGTCAACCAAAAAACGCCTTACGTTTTGAGTGTTTCGGTAGGTGCTTGTGACCGCTGTTTCCTTCGTTATTTGCCCGCTGTGCCAGTCGAAGTCTGTCATCTGTTTTCCTTGTTTGATTGCTCCCACCTCAAGTTGGATAGACCAAGGCAGCCGCGCTGACGACAGATGCAGAAGAGAAACCGTGCTCACTGCTTGTGGGCGAGTCCCTATGCAGAGCCTTATTGGGTTTAGGCACAACGCCAACGCGCACCGACGGCAATGGGATGTAGCGGAATTGCCGTCCGGTGCAGCGCCTTGTTCGGCAGTCTCTCGCTATCGCTTCTCCAATAGAAACCACGTCGAGTCATCCTGAGGAAAGTGTGGGTCTCGGTGATAGACAAAGCCATAGTCGACCAGGTGCAGATCGGGGAATTTATCAAGCATTTCGCCAGCGAAGTCCCGCTTGAAAAGCTTTCCTGTGTGACCTCGGTAGGTGATCTCCGTCGGTTTCGGGTTGTAGTATTCGGACACAAGCACATAACGAGAAGACGCTCTGTGTATCAGTTCGTAGACAGTCTGCAACTTGTCAGGGTTGATGTGGATCAACACGCCCTTGGTGAACACAAGGTCCCATGTCGCCTCCGGCTGGAATTCGAGAATTGATTTCACATGGAGATTAACGTCGGGGAGCTTGGATTTAAGCTCTGACGCTGCTTTCTGATTGATCTCTACGGCAGATAGTTGAGCTGCGGGCAGCAAATGGCGCAGCGCCACCAAGTTCAGGCCGATATTGGAGCCGAGTTCCAAAACGCTGTTGACTGAGTGAGCCCGGGCGAGGACCTTGCTGAAAAACGCTGTCTTGGAAGCAACCAACTGGGAACCCTGGTTACGGTCGACATAGTCGTTTCCAAAGTCACCCTCCCAGAAAGTCTCTTGTTCTGTCGTGCGTGTCATATTGTCTTCCTTTTTTGATGCCGAGTGTTTGGTTAAGGGGCGGGATTTAGCCCGTCTTAGTGAGCGCAGCAAACGATTTGATTGTTAGCGGAAATCGCCGCCAGGCTTTTAATTTTTTGATAATTTCACTCTTGAGCTTTGTGGGGGTGGGTCAAGTTTTTCCAGCCAACTCTATATTTTATTATTTATCCATTATGTTATTCATGACTTATTCTAATATCTACTTTTGGATTTTTTACTGACAGTGATTAAACCTAATTCAACATTAATCCAATAGCATGGAGTTCTCTAAAACACCCCAACTTCCTTGTAGCTGAAAAATAAAATTACACCTAAATCAATGTCTTGTGCCAGTCAGCACGCCACACAAATGTATTCGACCGCCTTCCGCCCAGCTTCACCCCTCCCGCCGCGCCCGCAAATCCCGTGCGACATGTTCGGCGAGGCCGGCGCCGGCTTCGCTCATGGTCAGGTAGGTGCGGTTGGCGCCGGCGTCCTGGATGCGTTGGGCGATATCGTCGTACATGGCGTGGGAGACGATCAGGCCGTCGAAGCCGCTGTCGCGCAGTTTGCGGGTGGAGATAACCTTAGCTTCGGGGTCGTTCATGGCCAGGATCACGGCTTCTACGGCGGGCATTTCGATGCGTTGCCAGAACACCGGGTCTTCGGCATCGGCAAACAGGATATGCCGGCCGGCTTCGCCGTTGAGCTGGATGACCTGGGGGTCGGAGTCGAGGCTGACCATATTCCAGCCCTGGTGGGCGAGGTGGTCATAGGCGGCGCGGCCGGTACGGCCCATGCCCATCACGAGAATTTGCGCATCGCCCAGGGACACGGGTTGTTCGTCGGGGTGGCGGATATTGCGTTCCAGGGGGATCAGGCGGTGCGCCAGGCGCTCGTAGAGCGGGTTGGCGAAGCGGTTGAGCTGGGCCGAGATAACAAATGACAGCGCTACCGTGATGGCCAGCGGCACCAGGTAGGCGGGCAGTAGCACACTGGCGACGATCAGGCCGAACTCGCTGTAGTTGGTCAGGCTGACGCTGCTGAGGAAGGCGCTGCGCGCGCGCAGGCGAAAGATCAGGAACAGGCCGAAGAACAGCGCGCCCTTGAGCGGTAGCAGCAGGGCCATCAGCGCAGCGAAAATCAGGGTGTCGACATCTGGCAGGCCGCCAATGCCGATCTGCAGGAAGAAACCCACCAGAAAGACTTCCTTGATGCTCCACAGCGAGTTGGCCAGCTCGCCGGCGCGCGGGTGTTTGGCGAGCATGGCGCCGAAGGCCAGGGCACCCAGTTCGGCGCTCAGGCCGACGCTCTCGAAGCCGTAGCCGCCGATGACCAGGGCCAGCAGCAGGCCGAGCAGGACCATCAGTTCTTCGTGGCCGCTGGCATCGAGCAGGCGGAACAGCAGTGGCCGCAGCAGGGGCAGGGCGAATACCAGCAAGGCCCAGGCCGAGGGCACTTTGCCGCTGGCCAGGCTCATGACCAGCAGGGCGATCAGGTCCTGGATGATCAGCACGCCGATGGCTACCCGGCCGTGGAAGGCGCGCAGTTCGCGCTTGCCTTCGAGCACCTTGGCCGCCAGCACGGTGCTGGAGAAGGACAGGGCGATGGCCAGCAACAGCGCCTGCTGCCAGGGCGGGTCGAGCACTAGCAGAATGACCGGCAGGAACAGCAGGCTGGAGAGCACGAAGTGCAACAGGCCGCCGCCGATCACTTCGGGGCGCAGCAGGGCGCTGGGTTTGAGCTTGAGGCCGACGGTAAACAGCAGCAGTAACACGCCGAGGTGGGCGAGGTGATCGAGAATAAGGCTGTCCAGCGGGCCGATGCCCAGGCGGCTACCGGCGGCAGCGAGGGCGAAGCCGGCGGCCAGGTAGCCGATCAGCGGCGGTAGGCCGATGCTGCGCACGGCCATGCCCATGACAAAGGCGAAGGCAATCCAGGTGGCTTCGATCATGGGCGCTCCTCGTGCGCAGGCAAGGCGCGCATTTAATCACGCCTCGTGGGTGCCGTGGAGTCTTAGTCGAGCTTGGCTCCCTGGTCGATCCAGGCGCCGATCAGGGTTCGCTCTTCTGGCGTCATCTGGGTCAGGTTGCCCAGGGGCATGATCTGCGAGTCGACCGATTGTGCCTTGATCTGCGCCGCATGTTGCTGGATTAGCTGCGGCGTATCGAGCATAAAACCGGCTGGCGCGGCGCTGAACATCGGGCTGCTGGGTTGGGCGGCGTGGCAGACGATGCAGCGCTCGGCGATTACGGGCTGTACCTGAGCAAAGCTGATGCGCGTAGGGTCGCTGTTTGCCGGCGCTGTCGGCGCGCTACTGGCAGTGGTTTGGGGCGCTACCGGGCGTTCGGCGGTGTTGCGGCTGGGGTCGGTGACGAACGCCAGGCAAAGCATGCCCAGTGCGGCGGCGGGGAGGGTCCAGGCATATTTCTGGGTGGCGTGTCGGGTGTTGAAGTAGTGCCGCACGAGCACCGCGAGCACGGCGATGCCGGCCAGGATCAGCCAGTTGTAGTCGCTGCCGTAGGTGCTGGGGAAGTGGTTGCTGATCATGATGAACAGCACCGGCAGGGTGAAATAGTTGTTGTGCCGCGAGCGCAGCAGGCCCTTGGCCGGCAACGATGGGTCGGGCGTGGTGCCCTCGTTGATGGCTTTTACCAGGGCGCGCTGGGCCGGCATGATGATGCGGAACACGTTGCCGACCATCAGGGTGCCGATGATTGCGCCCACATGGATATAGGCCGCGCGCCCGCTGAAAATCTGCGAGAAGCCCCAGGCGGCGGCGATGATCAGCACGAACAGCACAGCGCCGAGCAGGGCGGGGCGCTGGCCCAGGGGCGAGTCGCAGAGCAGGTCGTAGATCAACCAGCCGAGCAGCAAGGAGCCCAGGCCGATACACACGGCCAGGGCCGGTGCCAGCTCACTGCCGGGTTTGACCAGGTACAGGCTGGGGTTGAGGTAGTAGACGACCATCAGCAGGGCGACGCCCGACAGCCAGGTGAAGTACGCCTCCCATTTGAACCAGTGCAGGTTCTCCGGCATCGCCGGCGGCGCCAGTTTGTACTTCTCCAGGTGGTAGATGCCGCCACCATGGATCGCCCAGAGGTCGCCAGAGAGTCCATCGCGCGGGTTGGCGCGGTTGAGGTTGTTCTCCAGCCAGACGAAGTAGAAAGAGGCACCGATCCAGGCGATGCCGGTAATCATGTGGATCCAGCGAACGCTCAGGTTCAGCCATTCGAGGTAGTGTGCATGCACGGTCGGGTCCTCCTCCCGCTGCGCAGGTCGCGCGGCGGGCCTTTCTTATGGGTGGGGCGCGAGTAGCAGGTACTCGTGCGCTTCAAAGAAATGCTCATCGCAGTTGGGGCCTGGGCCACTGCGATCAACCACCAGGAAGTCATCCCGCTTTTCGATCGTCAGCACCGGGTGGTGCCAGACGCCGCGATGGTAATTGATGCCCTGCCTGCCGTTACTGCGGAAGGCGCGGACGGAGCCTGATACAGGTACATCGCCAGGGGGCGCGACCACGATCAGAAAGGGGTTGCCGAGCAGCGGCACAAACGCCTGGCTGCCCTGCGGGTGGCGCTCCAGCATGCGAATGGTCAGCGGCATCGGCAGCGCTTCGGCGCGGAAGATGCTGATGATCGCCTGGTCGTCGGGTGTGTTGGTCTGCACCGTCGCCAGTTGGTGATAGCGCTGGGTCGAGCCGTTGTTGATCATGAAGAACGCGCTGTCATCGGTCTCGATCACCTCACCGAAGGGGGCGAAAGCGGCTTTGCTCAGCGGTTCGATGATCAGGGTGCGCATGTTGATCTTCTGTGGTTGTAAGGGGGGCAAAAACTAGGGCTTTAGTTACGAAGCGATAACCGCTCGCGGCTAAAGCCCCTCCTCCAGAGCGGTTGTGATTACCGGGCGACTTTGCCGAACAGGCGCAGGCGGCTGACGCCACCGTCGGGGAATACGTTGAGGCGCACGTGGGTGATCGGGCCGAGGGCGCGGATTTCTTCTCTGTATTCGTGTTCGGCGTGCATGCTCAGTTTCTGGCTGGGCAGCAGCTCGCGCCAGAACAGACTCTGGGTTTCGATCTGGCTGTCGGTGCCACCTTTGACGAAGGCCGCCTGGATAGAGCAGCTGTCCGGGTAGTTGCCTTTGAAATGCAGGGTGTCGACGATGATGCGTTCGATCTCGCCAGGGTGGCCGAGGGCGATGATCACCCAGTCGTTACCCGGCGTGCGGCGGCGCGCGGTTTCCCAGCCGTCGCCCATGTTCACGCCGCGGCCGGGGTTGAGCAGGTTTCCCATACGGCCGAAGTGCTCGTCCGAGCAAGCCAGGGCACGGCCGCCATTGAGGGCGGCAGCGAGGTCGAGCTGCTCGTCGGCGGCTACGCTCGACCAGTCGCGGTACGGCACACCGTAGACGCGCAGGCGGGCAACGCCGCCATCCGGGTAGATATTGAAGCGCAGGTGGGTGTAAGCCTGGCTGTCGCTGATCGCATGGTAGTGGTGGCTGTTGCCCTGCAGCTCGACGGCCGCCAGCACTTCGGTCCAGACAGTGGCCTCGGTTGGCTCGCCGTCAGCCACGAAGCAGGCTTCCAGGGACGCCGACGGCGGGTAGTTGCCGGTGAAGAAGCTGGTGTCGATGTCCACGCCCTTGATCGAGCCGGCAACGCCCAGGCGGATCACCGCACTGTCGTAGCCCTCGAAGCGTTTACGGCGCGATTCCCAGCCGTCCATCCACTTGCCGTTGTCGTCGAATACGCCTTCCTTCCACACCGCCGGGGTCGGCTGGAACAGGCGGTTGACGTCGGCGAACCAGTCATCGGTAACCGAAATGGCGCGGGTGCCGAGGCGGGCGTCGGCGAGGTTGACGTATTTCTCAAAGGGCGCGGCGTAAACGTGCATGGGTAGGTCTGCCTCTGGAGTGAAGGGTTGGGCGGGCGGCGCAGCTACAGCGCCTGCAGGCGAAACAGGGCGATCTGGTTGATTTCGGCCAGCGCGGTGTGGAACTCCTGCTCCGGCGTATTGTGCAGGCGCGCCTCGAAGGCGGCGAGAATCTGCTGACGATTGCTGCCTTTGACAGCCTTGATAAAGGGGAAGCCGAATTTGCTTTTGTAAGCGTGGTTGAGTGCGGTGAAGCGGGCGAACTCTTCAGCGGTGCAGTCCTGAATACCGGCGCCGGCTTGTTCGGCGCTGCTGGCAGCGGTCAGTTCGCCACGCACGGCGGCTTTGCCGGCGAGGTCCGGGTGGGCATTGATCAGCGCCAGTTGCGCATCATGCTCAGCCGCCAGAAGGATCGCCGCCATGCGCTGATGAAGAAACTCGACCTCGTCCAGGCGCGGGTCAGCGCCCTGGTCAAAGGCCTGCTCAGCGACCCAGGGCGAATGCTCGTAGATGTCGGCAAAGGCGCGAATAAAGGCGTCACGGCTCAGGGTGCTGGGCGTCAGGGTCTGAAAGTGGTTCATTACAGGCGCTCGCTGGAAGCGGGGGTAAACGGATGGGTGTTGTGCCAGTGGCGGGCGATATCGACGCGCCGGGCGCACCAGACCTGCTCATGGCTTTGCACATACTCGAGAAAACGCGCCAGTGAGGCGATACGTGCCGGGCGACCCAGCAGGCGGCAGTGCATGCCGATGGAGAGCATCTTCGGCGCGCCGGCCGCGCCCTCGGCGTAGAGCACGTCGAAGGCGTCCTTGAGGTAGCTGAAAAAGTCATCACCGGTGTTGAAACCCTGCACCTGGGTGAAGCGCATGTCGTTGGTGTCCAGGGTGTAGGGGATCACCAGGTGCGGGCGCTCGGCGGTGCTGGCCGGATCCCAGTAGGGCAGGTCGTCGTCGTAGGTGTCGCTGTCGTACAGAAAGCCGCCTTCCTCGCGGACCAGGCGCCGGGTGTTCGGTCCGGTACGGCCGGTGTACCAGCCCAGCGGCCGCTCACCGGTCAGCTCGGTGAGGATGCGAATGGCCGCCTGCATGTGCTCGCGCTCGGTGGCCTCGTCCATGTACTGATAGTCGATCCAGCGGTAGCCGTGGCTGCAGATCTCGTGACCGGCAGCCGCCATCTGGCGGATCAGCTCGGGGTGGCGCTGGGCAGCCATGGCCACGGCGAAGATAGTCAAGGGAATGTTGTGTTTCTGGAACAGCGCCAGCAGGCGCCAGACACCGGCGCGGCTGCCGTATTCATAGAGCGACTCCATGCTCATGTTGCGCTCACCCTTGAGCGGTTGCGCCGCGACCATTTCCGAGAGGAAGGCTTCGGATTCGGCGTCGCCATGCAGAATGTTGCGCTCGCCACCTTCTTCGTAGTTGAGGACGAAGGACAGGGCGATACGGGCATTGCCCGGCCACTGTGGGTGCGCGGGAGCGTTGGCATAACCGATCAGGTCGCGGGGGTAGTCTGCGGTCAAGGCGGGCCGTCCTGCATAGGGTCAGTTGATGATTGTGATTGTATACAAAATGATGTGTGAGCTGTAAATCACAATATCGCTAATAAGACGCTTACAACCCTAAGCAAGAAACCTGCCTGATTGGTCAGGTGTTGGCGTTGCTTAGCTTACCTGGCGTGTATTTTTGGGTAATTGCGATGCGCCAAAGTGAGGTGTTTATACGGGCTAAAACCGGGCGTTGCATTGTGTACAAAGCCTGTTATTCCGTCGCCGTAGCCCATGCTATGCTCCGGCGCCTGCACCCAATGAATCATCAACCGATAGGAGGCGGGCCGCCGCTGATCGCCGCGCCCGAATGCGATGGGACGATTGACCACACATGTGCTGGATGCCGCTCATGGTTGCCCTGGCAGTGCGCTGAAAGTGGACCTGTACCGCGTCGAAGGCACTGAACTGGTGCTGGTTGCCCAGCAACTGACCAATGCCGACGGCCGTTGCGACGCGCCGCTGCTCGAAGGTGATAGCTACGTCAGTGGTGTTTACCAGTTGCAGTTTCATGTGGGTGATTATTATCGCCGCCGTGGGGTGACGCTGCCGGAGCCGGCGTTTCTCGATGTAGTGGTGTTGCGCGTTGGTATTGACGCCGATCAGGCGCACTACCATGTGCCGCTGCTGGTCTCGCCGTATAGCTACTCCACCTATCGAGGCAGTTAGGGGCGGTAAGCCTTTGCCCGCGGCTGTGTCGCGGGCTTCGCGAATAAAGCGGAGCGCCGCCCGTTCGCTCCTACAGGATGGCGGCAACAGGTCCTGCCTGGCGATTCAGCGGCTTAGCAACGAAGCCGCCCCCGCGCCACCGAACAAGGCAGCGCTGATGCGGTTGAACCACACCTGCCCCTTGCCCGAGCGCAGGTAGCGCGCGGCGCCTTGGGCGCTAAGGCCATAGAACAGCTTGCAGCCCAGATCGAGCACGGCCCAGGTCAGGATCATCACCAGCAACTGGCTGAGCAGTGGGCGCTCGGCGCTGATGAATTGCGGCAAGAATGCGGCGAAAAACAGGATGTCCTTGGGGTTGCTCGCGCCCAGGCCGAAGGCTTTCCAGAACAGGCTGCGCCAGCCGGGGTTGGCAAGCGGCGCCTCGCCAGCAGTCGGTTTTGCCGCCTGGCGCGAGGCCTGCCAGCTTTGCCAGGCCAGGTAAAACAGGTAAAGCGCGCCGAGCAGCTTGAGCAGGCTGAAGATCTGCTCCGAGGCCAGCAGCAGAGCGCCCAGGCCCAGCGCCGAAGCACTGAGCAGGCACAGCGAGGCCGAGACCCCGCCAAGGAACGCCGGCGTGGAGCGGCGCAGGCCGTAGTTGAGGCTGTTGCTGACCATCAGCAGGGACAGCGGCCCGGGAATCAGGATCACCACGAGGGCGGCGCCGCTGAACAGCAGCCAGGTATCAAGGTTCATCAGGGGCGCTCTGTAGGTTGGGGGCGTGAGGGGCGGCCAAGAATGCGTGCAGCGCTGCGATTATGCAGTTGTATACATAAAATTCAATTTACCTGACCTGTAGGAGCGAATTTATTCGCGATGGCCCTTGAGCGCGCAGAAAGCGTCGCGGTTAAAGTAGAGCGCCTTCCGGCCCCTCCCAAGTAGCCTGGCATTGACCGATATTTGATGTGTGGAGCACGCGCAACTGGCTCACGTGTGGCTGGTCACCTAGCAAAGGTTATGCGCCGAAGCGTCGCCCATGCACGATGCAGGCACGCCATAAAAGCAGTAGGTAGGGCGCGCCATAGCGCTATGCCGGGACATTCGCTTGTGTACAATGACCTGGTCGCTTTGCCCTGTATCGCTCATCAGCCCTGCCTGTGCGCTTCGCTGGTCAGGCCGGTGGCATAGCCTCACGATACCGCCGATCCCCTGTCACGCGAGCCCCAATGAACGATCAATTGCAGCCCCTCAAGAAGCAGCCGCGCGCCGGCAAGAGCGCCCGCAGCGGGACTCAGGACGATATCGTTTACGCCCATATCTTCGATGCCATTCTCGAACAGCGCCTGGCGCCAGGCACCAAGCTGAGCGAGGAGGCGCTGGGGGAGATTTTCGGCGTTAGCCGCACCATCATCCGTCGCGCCCTGTCACGCTTGGGGCATGAAGGGGTGGTGCTACTGCGACCGAATCGCGGTGCGGTCGTGGCCAGCCCCAGCGTCGAGGAGGCGCGGCAGATTTTTTACGCACGGCGCATGGTCGAACAGGCCATCACCGAACTGGCCGTGCAGCACGCCAGTGCCGAGCAGCTCGCCGAGCTACGACAGATGGTCAGTGATGAGCGCGACAGTTTCGCCCGTGGCGACCGCGGTGCTGGTATTCGCCTGTCTGGCGAATTTCACCTCAAGCTGGCGGAAGCCGCGCGCAATGCGCCCCTGGTGAGTTTCCAGCGCAGCCTGGTGTCGCAGACTTCGCTGATCATCGCGCAGTACGAAAGCGGCAGCCGCTCCCATTGTTCCTACGATGAACACAACGCGCTGATCGATGCCATCGAGGCGCGCAACGCCGAGCAGGCGGTGACCCTGATGATGCATCACATGGATCATATCGACAGCAAGCTCAACCTCGACGAGGACAGCGCTTCGGACGACCTGCATGCGGTCTTCTCGCATGTGCTGCAAACCCGCAAGAAGTCCAGCCGTAGCAGCACCTCTCGTTAAGCTCATTCACGGCGCGCAGCGCTGGCTGGGTGGGGTGTGATCCTTAGGGCCACTGCGCTGCTGCCGCGTAGCCTGGGTTGAGCAGAGTGATACCCGGGCGAAAGCCCCGGGTGTCGCTGCGCTCGACCCAGGCTACCTGCTAGTGGCTCTGGTCGCGGCTATGGACCAAACGCCCGGCAGCGAAGGTTTCACGGATGGCGCGGTCGTCGCCCAGGGTGATCAGGGCGAAAAGTTTTTCGGCCAGGGTGGTGGTTTGTTTCAGGCGGAACGTCAGCAGCGGCGTGGCGCTGTAATCGAGCACCACGAAGTCGGCTTCCTTGCCGGGCACAAAGTTGCCGATCTTGTCGTCGAGGTACAGCGCCCGGGCGCCGCCGAGAGTTGCCAGGTACAGCGACTTGAACGGGTTCAGCGATTCGCCGCGCAGCTGCAGCACCTTGTAGGCTTCGCTGAGGGTGGTCAGTTGCGAGAAGCTGGTGCCGCCGCCGACATCTGTGCCCAGGCCAACGCGCACGCCATGGCTTTCCACACGCGGCAAATCGAACAGGCCGCTGCCGATAAACAGGTTGGAGGTCGGGCAGAAGGCCACCGCCGAGCCGGTTTCGCCGAGCCGCGCGCATTCCTCATCGCACAGGTGCACGCCGTGGGCGAACACCGCGCGCGGGCCGATCAGGCCGTGGTGGTCGTAAACGTCCAGGTAATTCTTGCGCTCGGGAAACAGCGCCTTGACCCAGTCGATTTCCTTGAGGTTCTCGGACAGGTGGGTGTGCATGTACAGGTCCGGGTATTCGCCGAACAGCTTGCCGGCCAGGGCCAGTTGCTCGGACGTGCTGGTGGGGGCGAAGCGCGGGGTGACCGCATAGCTCAGGCGGCCCTTGCCATGCCAGCGCTCGATCAGTGCCTTGCTCTCGGCATAGCCGGACTCCGCGGTGTCCTGCAGATACTCCGGCGCGTTGCGGTCCATCAGTACCTTGCCGGCGATCATGCGCAGGTTGCGCGCCAGGGCCGCCGCGAAGAAGGCGTCTACCGATTCTGGGTGCACGCTGCCGAACACCAGTGCGGTGGTGGTGCCGTTGCGTAGCAGCTCGTTGAGAAACACTTCGGCGTTTTCCGCGGCGACCTGGGCATCGGCAAAGCGGCCCTCGGCGGGGAAGGTGTAGGTGTTCAGCCACTCCAGCAACTGGGTGCCGTAGGAGCCGATCACGCCGACCTGGGGGAAGTGAATATGGGTGTCGATAAAGCCGGGGGTGATCAGCGCGTCTGGGTATTCGGTGACCGTGATGCCGCTGAAGCGCGGCAGCAATTCCTCGGCCGGGCCAACCGCGAGCACGCGGCCATCCTCGACGACCAGCAGGCCATCCTCGAAATAGGCGTAGGACTGCTCGATGCCGACCACTGTCGGGTCGGCGAGGCAGTGCAGGATGGCGGCGCGATAGGCCTGGGTGGTGTGGCTCATGATGCGGGGTCTCATGCGTAGGGTGCGCCGTGCGCACCGAAAAATGGGGTGGGGCAGTGGTGCGCACAGCGCACTGGGCATTGACTCAGGAGCGGCGTGAGGCAGGCAGTAGCTTGGCGACGCTGGACTCGCCTTTGTTCACAGTCTGGCCAAACCCTGCGTTGTAGGTGGCGATCACCTCACCGGCAATGGAAATGGCGATCTCCACCGGCAGCTTGCCCTTCACCTCGGCGATGCCCATGGGGCAGCGCATGCGTTGCAGCAGGTCGCTGCTCAGGCCGCGCTCGCGCAGGCGATGCTCGAACTTGGCGCGTTTAGTCTTCGAGCCGATCAGGCCGAAGTAGGCGAAATCATCGCGCTTGAGAATGGCGGCGGTCAGCTCAAGGTCGAGTTGGTGGTTATGGGTCATGACGATGAAATAGCTGCCGGGCGGCATCGCCGCCACCTGGTCGATGACCTCGTCGTTGAGCACCTTGGCAACGCCGGCGGGTATCACCTCGGGGAATTCCTCAGCGCGCGAGTCGATCCAGCGCACCTTGCACGGCAGACCGGCGAGCAGCGGCACCAAGGCGCGGCCGACATGGCCGGCGCCGAACACGGCGATCTGCGCCTGAGCCTCGCCCATCGGCTCGAACAGCAGCACAGCCGCGCCGCCGCAGCATTGGCCGAGGCTGGCGCCGAGGGCGAAGCGCTCCAAGCGGGTGGCCTGGCTGCGCGCCTCAAGCATCTCGCGGGCCATGGCCATAGCCTTGAACTCCAGATGCCCGCCGCCGATGGTCTCGAAGATGCGCTCGCGGGTGACGACCATCTTCGAGCCGGCATTGCGCGGCGTTGAGCCACGCTCCTCGATGATGGTCACCAGCACGCAGGGTTCGCCCTGCTGCTGCAGGTCGGCGAGGGCGTTGATCCAGCCGGTATTGCTCATGGGCGTGGTCCTCGTTGAACAATCCCATGCCACATGGAAGGAGGCGGGCAGCGCTGCGCTTTAGTCGCGATTACTGCGGCGCTTTCACGATCTATCGCGAATAAATTCGCTCCTACAGGGCGCGGCATTTGAGTGCTGAGGGTCATCTTATGCGTGCTCCGTCGGCGCTTTGCTCAGAGCGTGCATCTGCTCCACGCCCCAGAGCACCCGCTCGGGGGTGGCGGGTGCGTCGATGCGCGGCTGTACACGGTAATTGGCCAGGCTGGCCACGGCATCCTTGATCGCGCACCAGGCGGCGATGCCGAGCATAAACGGTGGCTCGCCGACGGCCTTGGAGTGGTACACGGTGTCTTCCGGGTTTTTACGGTTTTCCAGCAGTTTGACCCGCAAGTCCAGGGGCATGTCGGCGACGGCGGGAATCTTGTAGCTGGCCGGGCCACTGGTCAGCAGCTTGCCTTTGGCGCTCCATACCAGTTCCTCGGTGGTCAGCCAGCCCATGCCCTGGATAAAGGCGCCTTCGACCTGGCCGATGTCCAGCGCCGGGTTCAGCGAGGCGCCGACGTCATGCAGGATGTCGGCGCGCAGCATCTTGTACTCGCCGGTCAGGGTGTCGACGATCACCTCGACGCAGGCCAGGCCGTAGGCGAAGTAATAGAACGGGTGGCCGGCGGCTTTGTCGCGGTCGTAGAAGATCTTCGGCGTGCGGTAGAAGCCGGTTGAGGACAGGGAAATCTGGCCCACATAGGCCTTCTGCACCACCTCCTCGAACGACAGGTATTGCTCGCCCACGCGCACCTGGCCGTTGCTGAACTCGATTGCGGTGCTCTCCACGGAATATTGCCCGGCGAGGAAGTCCACCAGGCGCTGCTTGAGCGTGAGAGCGGCATTTTTGGCGGCCATGCCGTTGAGGTCGGCGCCGCTGCTGGCAGCAGTGGGCGAGGTGTTCGGCACTTTTTCGGTGTTGGTCGCGGTGATCTGGATGCGCGCGATCTCAACCTGGAACACCTCGGCAACCACCTGGGCGACCTTGGTGTTGAGGCCCTGGCCCATTTCGGTGCCGCCGTGGTTGAGGTGAATGCTGCCGTCGGTGTAGATGTGGATCAGCGCGCCGGCCTGGTTAAGAAAGCTGGCGGTAAAGCTGATGCCGAATTTCACCGGGGTCATGGCCAGGCCCTTCTTCAACACCGGATTGGCGCTATTGAAGGCGCGGATCGCTTCGCGGCGTTCGGCGTACTCGGCGCTGGCGGCCAGTTCCGCGGTCATTTCCGGCAGCAGGTTCTGTTCGACGGTCTGGTGGTAATGGGTGACGTTGCGGCTGTCCTGGCCGTAGTAGTTGAGCGTGCGCACCGCCAGTGGGTCTTTGCCGAGGTGGCGGGCGATCACGTCCATGATCTCCTCGATGGCGAGCATGCCCTGTGGGCCGCCAAAGCCGCGGTAGGCGGTGTTGGACGCGGTGTTGGTCTTGCAGCGGTGGCCGTTGATGGTGGCGTTGCCGAGGAAGTAGGCGTTGTCGGCATGGAACATCGCCCGGTCGACGATGGAGTTGGACAAGTCGGGCGAGTAGCCACAGTTGCCGGCCAGCTCGATCTGGATGCCGTGCAGCAGGCCGTCATCATCGAAACCGACGTCGTACTCGACATAAAACGGATGGCGCTTGCCGGTCATCTGCATATCTTCGTTGCGCGGCAAACGCATCTTGGTCGGTCGCCCGGTGAGGCAGGCGATCACCGCGCACAGGCAAGCCGGGCCGGCCGCCTGGGTTTCCTTGCCGCCAAAGCCGCCGCCCATGCGACGCATGTCGATGACCACTTTGTTCATCGCCACGCCGAGCACCTCGGCCACCAGTTTTTGCACTTCGGTGGCGTTTTGCGTGGAGGTGTAGACGATCATGCCGCCGTCTTCGGTGGGCATTACCGAGGAGATCTGGGTTTCCAGGTAGAAGTGCTCCTGGCCGCCGATGTGCAAGCTGCCTTGCAGGCGGTGGGGCGCCTGGGCCAATGCGGCCGGGGCATCGCCAATGCGCTGCTGGTGACTGTCGAGCACGAAGTGCCGCTTGCGCAGGGCGTCGACCACATCCAGCACCGGCTCCAGGTCCTCGTATTCGATGATCGCCGCCATGGCCGCTTCACGCGCAGCGGCCAGGCTGTCGGCGGCTACCGCGAGTACCACCTGGCCGACGTATTCGACCTTGCCGTCGGCCAGCAGAGGGTCGCCGGGGACCAGCGGGCCGATGTCCAGCTCGCCGGGCACGTCCTGGCTGGTGATGGCGATGGCCACACCAGGGATGGCGTAGCAGGGCGTGGTGTCGATGCGCAGGATGCGCGCATGGGCACGGTCGCTCAGGCGGGCATAGACGTGCAGCTGATTGGGAAACTCCAGGCGGTCATCGACATAGACGGCCTCGCCGGTGACGTGTTTGTCAGCACTCTCGTGCTTGACGCTACGACCAACGCCTGTGGTGATGCCGGCGCTGAACAGGGCGGCCAGTTCTGCCTGGGTTTTTGCGGCATGCTGCTTAGACATAGTCGGTCACCCGGGTTGCGACGCCTGGGGCGGTCAGTTCAAGGAAGCACTTGCGCAGTAGATTCTGCGCCGTCAGCAGGCGATACGCCTGGCTGGCGCGAAAGTCGCTGAGCGGGGTGAAGTCGTGGGCCAGGGCGGCGCAGGCGCGCTCAATCAGCTCGGCGCCAAGCGGGGCGCCTTGCAGCACCGCCTCGCAGGCGCGGGCGCGTTTGGCGATGGCGGCCATGCCGCCAAAGGCCACGCGGGCTTCACGCAGCACGCCGTCGACCAGGGTCAGGTTGAAGGCCGCGCAGACGGCGGAGATGTCATCGTCCAGGCGCTTGGAGACCTTGTAGGCCCGCAGACTCTGGCCAGCGCGCGGGCGCGGCACATGGATCGCCTCGATAAACTCGGCCTCCTGGCGGGCGGTGACCTTGTAATCGATAAAGTAATCTTCCAGGGCCAGGCGGCGCGTCCGATTGCCCTGGCGCAGCACCAGTGTGGCGCCCAGGGCGATCAGCAGCGGCGGCGCGTCGCCAATCGGCGAAGCGTTGCCGATATTGCCGCCCAAGGTGCCTTGGTTGCGGATTTGCAATGAGGCGAAGCGATGCAGCAACTCGCCGAAGTCCGGGTAATCGTCGGCCAGGGCGGTGTAGCAATCCGTCAGCGGCGCGGCGGCGCCGATCACTAGGGTGTCGTCCGTCACCTCGATACGTTTCAGCGCCGCGATATGGCCGACGTAGATCATCGCCGGCAGGCTGCGGTGTTGCTGGGTGACCTCCAGCGCCAGGTCGGTGCCACCGGCCAGCAGACGTGCCTCGGGGTTGGCCCGGTACAGCTCGGCCAGCTCACCGATGGTCAGCGGCAGCAGGCAGTGTTTGCCGTTGTGTTCCAGGCTGGCTGTGGTGCGTGGGGCGATGGCCTTGAGCTGCTCGACCGTGGCGGCCTCGGCCTGGTCGAAATGGTCAGGCTGCGCCTGCTGGCAGGCCTGGGCAGCCGCGTCGAGAATCGGTCGGTAGCCGGTGCAGCGGCACAGGTTGCCGGCCAGGGCCTCGAGGGTCTGCGCCTTGTCGGGCGCCTGGCCGCTGGCATTCTTCTGCAGGGCGAACAGCGACATAACGAAGCCGGGGGTGCAGAAGCCGCATTGCGAGCCGTGGCAGTCGACCATGGCCTGTTGCACGCTGTGCAGGCGGCCCTGGTGCTTGAGGTCCTCGACGCTGATCAGTTGTTTGCCGTGCAGGCTGGCGACGAAGGTCAGGCACGAATTGAGCGTGCGATAGCGCAGGCGCTCGCCCTCCAGCTCGCCGACCACCACTGTGCAGGCGCCACAATCGCCGGAGGCGCAGCCTTCCTTGGTGCCGGTTTTGCCGCGGTGTTCGCGCAGGTAGTCGAGCACCGTCAGGTTGGGGTCCAGGGCGTGCTCGCTGCGCAGCTCGCGATTAAGAAGAAACTGGATCAAGGACGGCCTCCGGGCAGTGTCGTAATGTGCATAACAGGTCATGCGCCGCTGCGGCGCCCGGCGGGTCGGCCATGGCGCAAATCTAGGTATTTCTGACTTTTGGGTCAATAAATATTTGACCTTTTGGTCAGCTATTGCCCCGCATCATCTCGCCTAGCGTAATCCGTGCCAGGAATCGCACGGCAATGTCGGGCGCTTTAGCTGCTCTTGCTTGCGCAATGATGCGCCGCGATGGCGCAGCGGAGCCCCTGAAACGTGCGCCACTGCAGGTCGCCGGGCCTTGGCCGTAGCATGCCCTGTGCTACACTGCGCGCCGCTCCGGCACCCATCATCCGGGCATTACGCCGCTTTTCGCCCACCGCTCGCAGGATTAAGGAAAGTCATGACGTTCAAGGCCCCGGACAGCCTCGCCGAGCAAATTGCCCAGCATCTGGCAGACCGTATTATCCGTGGCGAACTCAAGGCGCGCGAGCGCATCCAGGAACAAAAAGTCACCCAGGCATTGAACGTCAGCCGAGGCTCGGTGCGCGAGGCGCTGCTGATACTCGAGCGACGTCACTTGGTCGTCATCCCGCCGCGGCGGGGCGCCCAGGTGGCCGAGCTGACGCCACACAATGTGCGCAGTCTCTACGCGCTGGTCATCGAGTTGTACATCTTGCTGGCCCGTGCGGTGGCCGATGGCTGGCGGACCGAGGCTGACTTGGCGCCGTTTCTGGTGGTTCAGCAGCGCCTGTTGCACAGCCAGCAACAGGGCGACATTCACGGCTTCGTCGAACACAGCTTCGCGGTAATGCGCACGGCGTTCCCGTTCGCCAATAACCCCTACCTGCGTGAAACCGTGGAGAACTTGCAGCCGGCAATCAGTCGCACCTATTACCTGGCGCTGGAGCAACGCAAAGGTGAAATGGCCCAGTTCCTCGAGATGTTCAACCAACTGCTGTTGGCGGTGATGGCGCGCGACCATGAGCGTGCGCGACAGGTTCTGTTGGCGTATGGCGAGCACAACTGCCAGTTGGTATTGGCCGCACTGGCCGAAGGGCAGGGCTGAATATGCGCCTCAAGAGCATCAAACTGGCCGGCTTCAAGTCCTTTGTCGACCCCACTACGGTGAGCTTCCCCAGCAATATGGCGGCGGTGGTCGGGCCTAATGGCTGCGGCAAATCCAACATCATCGACGCCGTGCGCTGGGTGATGGGCGAGAGCTCGGCGAAGAACCTGCGCGGCGAGTCGATGACCGACGTCATCTTCAACGGCTCCAACACGCGCAAGCCGGTGACCCAGGCGTCCATCGAGCTGATTTTCGATAACTCCGACGGCACCCTGACCGGTGAATACGCGGGCTACAACGAGATTTCCATCCGCCGCCGGGTGACCCGCGACAGCCAGAACACCTATTTCCTCAACGGCACCAAATGTCGGCGCCGCGACATCACCGATATCTTCCTCGGCACCGGTCTGGGACCGCGCAGTTACTCGATCATTGAGCAGGGCATGATCAGCAAACTGATCGAAGCCAAGCCGGAAGACCTGCGTAACTTTATCGAGGAAGCGGCCGGCATCTCCAAGTACAAGGAGCGCCGCCGCGAGACCGAGAACCGTATTCGCCGCACGCACGAGAACCTGGCGCGCCTGACCGACCTGCGCGAAGAGCTCGAACGCCAGCTCGAACGCCTGCACCGCCAGGCCCAGGCGGCCGAGAAGTACCAGGAATACAAAGCCGAGGAGCGCCAACTGCGGGCGCAATTGACGGCCCTGCGCTGGCAAGCCCTGAACGAGCAGGTGGGCCAGCGCGAGGCGGTCATTGGCAACCAGGAGGTCAGCTTCGAGGCGCTGGTGGCCGAGCAGCGCAATGCCGATGCGAGCATCGAGCGGCTGCGTGATGGCCATCATGACCTCTCCGAGCGCTTCAATCTGGTCCAGGGGCGCTTCTATTCGGTGGGCGGTGACATTGCCCGGGTCGAGCAGAGCATCCAGCACGGCCAGCAGCGCTTGCGCCAGTTGCAGGACGACCTGCGCGAAGCCGAGCGCGCGCGCCTGGAAACCGAATCGCACCTGGGCCACGACCGCACCTTGCTGGCAACCCTGGGCGAAGAGCTGGCCATGCTCGAACCCGAGCAGGAGCTGACCGCCGCTGCGGCAGAAGAATCCGCCGCGGTGCTGGAAACCTGCGAAGAGGCCATGCAGGGCTGGCAAGAACAGTGGGACGGTTTTAACCAGCGCAGCGCCGAGCCGCGTCGTCAGGCCGAGGTCCAGCAGTCGCGCATCGCCCAGCTGGAGCAGAGCCTGGAGCGCCTGGGCGAGCGCCAGCGACGTCTGGCTGAGGAGTTGCAACAGCTGGCGGCTGACCCGCAGGACGCTGCCATCCTGGAACTGAGCGAGCAGATTGCCGCCCGCGAACTGAGCCTGGACGACCTGCATGCCGCCGAAGCCGAGCAGGCCGAGCGCCTGCAGCAACTTCGCGGCGAGCTGCAGCAGGCCGGCCAGGCTCAGCAGCAGGCCCAGGGCGAGCTGCAACGCCTGAATGGCCGTCTGGCCTCATTGGAAGCCCTGCAGCAAGCCGCCCTCGACCCCGACAGCGGCGTCGGCGACTGGCTGCAGGCGCAGCACCTGCAAGCGCGGCCACGCCTGGCCGAAGGTCTGCGTGTTGAGGCGGGCTGGGAACTGGCGGTGGAGACCGTACTGGGCGCCGACCTGCAAGCGGTGTTGCTGGATGATTTCAATAACCTGGATTTCACCGGCCTGGCCCAGGGCGATCTGCGCCTGGCCAGCCCGGCTAAAGGCGGGGCGCGGGTGGCTGGCAGCCTGCTGGACAAGGTCGAGTCCGCGCTGGACTTGGCGCCCTGGCTGGGCCGGGTCAAGCCGGTCGGCAGCCTGGAAGCGGCCTTGGCAGGCCGTGCCAGCTTGGCCGAGGGCGAGAGCCTGATCAGTCAGGATGGCTATTGGGTCGGCCGGCATTTCCTGCGTGTCTGCCGTGGCAACGAGGCCCAGGGTGGCGTGTTGGCGCGCGGGCAAGAAATTGACCAGCTGCAGCTCGAACGTGAAGAGCGCGAGGCTGCCCTGGCGCTGCTCGACGAACGCCTGCAACAGCTGCGCGAGACCCAGGAGCAGCAGGAGCAGCAGCGCGAGCAGCAGCGCCGCGAACTGAGCGTACAGGCTCGCGAACTGGGTGAGCTCAAGGCCCAGCTGTCGGCCGGTGAAGCCAAGGTCGAACAACTGTTGCTGCGCCGCCAGCGCCTGGACCGCGAACTGCTCGAATTGAACGAGCAGCGTGAGCTGGAGCAGGAGCAACTCGGTGAGTCGCGCCTGCTGCTGCAAGACGCTCTGGATGCCATGGCCCTGGACACCGAGCAGCGCGAAACCCTGCTGGCCAGTCGCGATGCCTTGCGCGAACAGCTCGACCGAGTCCGCCAGGAAGCTCGCCAGCACAAGGATCACGCTCATCAGTTGGCGGTTCGCCTCGGCTCCCTGCGCGCCCAGCACGACTCCACCCGTCAGGCCCTGGAGCGCCTGGAGCTGCAGGCCGAACGCCTGCACGAGAAACGCGAACAACTGAGCCTGAATCTGGAGGAGGGCGAAGCGCCGCTGGAAGAGCTGCGCCTCAAACTCGAAGAGCTGCTCGAACGCCGTATGGGCGTGGAGGAAGAACTCAAGCAGGCGCGCCTGGCCCTGGATGACGCTGACCGTGACCTGCGCGAGGCGGAAAAGCGCCGTACCCAGGCCGAGCAGCAGGCTCAACTGTTACGGGGCCAATTGGAGCAGCAGCGCCTGGAGTGGCAGTCGCTGAATGTGCGGCGTAAAGCCCTGCAGGACCAACTGCTGGAAGACAACTACGACCTGCATGGGGTGCTGGCGACCCTGCCGGCCGATGCCAGCGAGACGGCCTGGGAAGAGGAGTTGGAGCGCCTGGGTGCGCGTATCCAGCGCCTGGGGCCGATCAACCTGGCGGCGATCGACGAGTACCAGCAGCAGTCCGAGCGCAAGCGCTACCTGGATGCGCAAAATGCCGACCTGGTCGAGGCGCTGGATACCTTGGAAAACGTTATCCGCAAGATCGACAAGGAGACGCGCAACCGCTTCAAGGAAACGTTCGACCAGATCAATGGTGGTTTGCAGGCGCTGTTCCCAAAAGTTTTCGGTGGCGGCAACGCCTATTTGGAACTCACGGGCGAAGATTTACTCGATACCGGGGTAACCATCATGGCGCGCCCACCAGGTAAGAAGAACAGCACCATTCATTTGTTGTCGGGTGGCGAGAAGGCCCTGACAGCGCTGGCCCTGGTATTTGCAATATTCCAGCTCAACCCGGCGCCGTTCTGCATGCTCGATGAGGTGGATGCACCGCTGGACGATGCCAACGTTGGCCGCTATGCGCGACTGGTCAAGGAAATGTCCGAGAAAGTGCAGTTCATTTACATCACCCACAACAAGATCGCCATGGAAATGGCCGACCAGTTGATGGGCGTGACCATGCACGAGCCGGGCTGTTCGCGCCTGGTGGCGGTGGATGTGGAAGAGGCCCTGGCGATGGTCGAAAGTTGAGCAGGCCCAGGTCGTTCGACGCATTTGCTCGTACCTTTGTCAGCGCAGAGCAGTTTTTTAAGCGAGGTTTGCCGGTGTAAAGTTGTCTTTCGTCGTGCTAGCTTTACGCCCACTTTTGTAATGTGCAGAAAACGCCTGTCAGAACATGGAGTTGGCGTCAGGTTTATCAAGTGTTGGTACAGAGCGGGATGCTCTTTCTTATCTAATTTTTTAGGGGTCAAGGTATTTCATGGAATTCGGTCTGCGCGAATGGCTGATCGTCATCGGTATCATCGTGATTGCCGGCATCTTGTTCGATGGCTGGCGGCGGATGCGGGGCGGTAAAGGCAAGTTGAAGTTCCGGCTTGATCGGACTTTCTCCAATTTGCCGGATGATGACAGCGATCCCGATCTGCTCAGCCCGCCGCGTGTCATCGAGCGCGGTGAGCATCATGAACCGTCGTTGGATGAGCACGACCTGCCGTCCATGAGCGCGCGTGAATTGAACCGCCGACGCCATGGCGAGCCGCAACAGGGTGACCTTAACCTGGGCCTTGATGAGCCCGTGCCCACGCTGCTCAGCCCGGTCGATCAGGCGCAGAGCGCGGACGCGCCAGCCAAGCCGAGCAAGGAGCTGCCGCCGGTCGAAGAGGTGCTGGTGATCAACGTCATCGCCCGCGACGAAATCGGCTTCAAAGGCCCTGCACTGCTGCAGAACATTCTTGAAAGCGGCCTGCGCTTTGGCGAGATGGATATCTTCCACCGCCACGAAAGTATGGCGGGGAACGGCGAGGTGCTGTTTTCCATGGCCAACGCGCTCAAGCCAGGTACGTTCGACCTGGATGACATCGAAGGTTTCAGCACCCGTGCGGTGAGCTTCTTCCTCGGTCTGCCGGGGCCGCGTCATCCGAAACAGGCGTTCGATGTCATGGTCGCTGCGGCACGCAAGCTGGCCCATGAGCTCAATGGTGAACTCAAGGACGATCAGCGCAGCGTGATGACCGCGCAAACTATCGAGCACTATCGCCAGCGCATCGTCGAGTACGAGCGCCGCCAGTTGACCAACAAGCGCTGAGCCCCTGCGCCTCGCCATGACCTGCTCATCGGCGGGTCGGCCGATGCTACAGCCTTCCAGCAAGAGAGCAGCCGCGGCTGCTCTTTTCGTTTCCGAGACACTGCCATGACTGACACCCTGACTGCCGCCGCCCAACGCATCCTCGAACTGCGCACCGAGCTGGATGCGCACAATTACCGCTACTACGTACTCGACGAGCCCAGCATCCCCGATGCCGAATACGATCGCCTGTTCCGCGAGTTGCAGGCGCTCGAAGCAGAGCATCCCGAGCTGGTGACACCGGACTCGCCCACTCAACGGGTTGGCGGCGAAGCACTCAGCGCCTTCGGTGAAGTGCGTCATGAGGTGCCAATGCTCAGCCTCGGCAATGCGTTCGAGGAGGAGGATCTGCGGGCCTTTGACCGCAGCGTGCGCAATGGGCTGGGGCTGCAGGGCGGGGATCTGTTTGGCGGTGGCGTCGAGGTCGAATACAGCTGCGAGCCCAAGCTCGACGGCTTAGCAGTGAGCCTGTTGTATCGCGATGGCAAGCTGGTGCGCGGTGCCACCCGCGGGGATGGCACCACCGGGGAGGACATCAGCGTCAACGTGCGCACCATCCGCAATGTGCCGCTTAAATTGCAGGGCAGTGGCTGGCCCGATGTGCTGGAAGTGCGCGGCGAAGTATTCATGTCCCGCGCCGGCTTCGAGCGACTCAATGCCTCTCAGGCCGAGGTGGGCGGCAAGACCTTCGCCAATCCGCGTAACGCCGCCGCCGGCAGCTTGCGCCAGTTGGACTCGAAGATCACTGCCAGTCGCCCGCTGGAGTTCTGTTGCTATGGCCTTGGCCAACACAGCGCCGAGCCGGCAGCGACTCAGGTCGGCATGCTCGAACGCTTGAAAACCTGGGGCATTCCTATCAGCCAGGAGTTGAAGCTGGCCAAGGGCATCGAAGACTGTCTGGCGTATTACCGCGATATTGGCGAGCGGCGCATGGGCCTGGCCTACGATATCGATGGCGTGGTGTTCAAGGTCAACAACATTGAGGATCAGCAGCAACTGGGCTTTCGCGCGCGGACTCCGCACTGGGCCATCGCCCACAAGTTTCCCGCGATGGAGGAGCTGACCGAGCTGCTCGACGTGGAATTCCAGGTCGGCCGCACTGGCGCGGTAACCCCAGTGGCACGGCTCAAACCGGTCAAGGTGGCGGGTGTGACGGTGTCCAATGCAACGCTGCACAACATGGATGAAGTCGCGCGGCTGGGTGTGATGATCGGCGATACGGTGATCATCCGCCGGGCCGGCGATGTGATTCCGCAGGTGATGCAGGTGGTCAGTGAGCGTCGACCTGCCGATGCCCGGCCTGTAGATGTGCCGCAGCAATGCCCGGTGTGCGGCTCGGCCGTGGAGCGCACCCAGTTGATCAAACGCAGCAAGGGCCGTGAAACGGTCAGCGAGGGCGCGGTGTACCGCTGTGTCGGCCGTTTGGCCTGCGCGGCTCAACTCAAGCAGGCGATCATCCATTTTGTTTCGCGGCGCGCCATGGACATTGAGGGCCTTGGCGAAAAGAGCGTCGAGCAATTGGTGGATGAAGGCCTGGTGGGCTCGCCGGCTGATCTCTATACCTTGCAGTTCGAGCAGATTGTCGGCCTCGAAGGCTTTGCCGAAGTCTCCAGTCGCAAGCTGCTTGAGGCCATCGCCGACAGCAAACGTCCGACCCTTGCACGCTTTATCTACGCGCTTGGTATTCCTGATGTGGGTGAGGAAACCGCCAAGGTACTGGCCCGTTCCCTGGGCTCGCTGCAGCGCGTGACCCAGGCGTTGCCTGAGGTGCTGACCTACCTGCCGGATGTTGGCCTGGAAGTCGCCCACGAGATTCACAGTTTCTTTGAGGACGAACATAACCAGACGGTGATTCAACACCTGCTGGAGCGCGGCCTGCAATTGCAGGACCAGGGCGAGCTAGGCGCCGAGTTCGCCGCCAGCACCACCCTGGATGGCCTGCTCGACAAGCTGAACATTACCTCGGTCGCCGCCACAGGCGCGAAGAAAGTGGCAGACGAGACCATCAAGCGTCTTGCGGCGTCTGGCGAGGGCAAGCCGGAACAGGCTGTGCGTGTGCAGCACGTAGCTGAGCTGTGCAAAGACTGGTTAAGTTTCTCGGTATTAAAAGGCGTTAATGAAAAGGCCAAGCAGGCGCTGCGTGATTTCTTTAACGATGATGGGCGATTCAATAAGGCCAAGGAAATCGAGCAGCAACTGATCGATTTCGGCATGCATTGGAGCGCTGAAAAGAAAGTGCTCGAAGGCCTGCCGCTGGCCGGTCAGACCTGGGTGCTCACCGGCAGCCTGGAGGTAATGAGCCGCGATGTTGCCAAGGACAAGCTGGAAGCGCTTGGGGCCAAAGTCGCCGGTTCGGTGTCCGCCAAGACCACCTGTGTGGTCGCTGGCCCCGGCGCCGGCTCAAAACTGGCCAAGGCCACCGAGCTGAATGTTCCCGTGCTGGATGAGCAGGCCTTTATCGCCCGCTTGGCTGATTACGGTATCAGCGCCGAGTAAAAAAGGGGGGGGCGCAGTGGCGGCTCGCTCATGACCCGCCCGCAAACATCATCCAGAACGAAGCGCCGACGCCGACGATACTTTCTCCGGCTACCAGCCCGGCCGCTGCGGCAATGGTGAAGCGTTCGCCCAGGCTCCTCCAGCGTGACTGGATAACCCAGGCGAGCAACGCGCCGAGGGCCATCATCAGCGAGATCGAGGCGGGGATGATAAAGGCCAGACCGAATGCCGCCGAACTGGGTAGCAGGCGCGCGAATGTCGATTGCTCAGGCAGGCTGGCTTCCAGTACGCCAAACAGCGCGCCGCACAAAGCGCCAACCAACATGGCCCAGCGGATGCTGCTGTCGATCGAGTCGAGACCGTAGCCCAATACTTCAGCCACGGCTTTCCAGGTGGCGACGGCTGGAGCGGGCCACTGCTCGGTGATCAGCATGGTCTGCGGATCGGGAATCAGGATCTGGTAGACCAGCACGCCAACGATGCTGCCGACGAAGATGCCCAGGCACTGGGCGATCAACTGGTTGTAGGGGTTGGCGCCGATGGCGTGGCCGACTCGAAAATCATTCAGCAGATCCGTGCATTGCCCGGCCGCGCCGCCGGCCGTGTTGGCGGCCATCAGGTTGACGCTGACCTGTCCGGGCGCGATCAGGCCGAACGTCAGTTGCGACAGTTGGCCGGTGGCGCCAATCGGCGGGATGCCCGTGGCGCCGACCACTCGGGCCGCCATGCAGGCGAGCGCGACGGCCAGTGGCACGCTCAGCGCTGCCATCAGCGGGTCGATATCGAACAGCAGCACCTGCAGCGTGACCACCAGCAACGAGGCCAGGGCGAGCATGGCCAGTGGCAGCTTCGCCGGGGGTTGCCATGCGTTGTCTGCTGGGGAAGCTTGGGTCAGGCGGCTGGACCAGTAGCGTATGGCCAGTGCGGTTAGCGTCGCGCACACCAGCAGGGTCACCCCCGGCCATAGCAGCCATTCCACCAGTACGCCGAACTGCGGGCCGCTGGCCCCTTCGGGTAGCGGCACCAGGCGGCTACTGATCAGCCAGGGCGCCAAGCCACCCCAGGCGATCAGCGCGCCGAGCAGCAGGGATAGACCGACGCGAATACCGATAATGCCGCCAAAACCGATCAGCAGCGGCGAGGGATCGAGGCTGAATGTCAGCCGCTCCAGGCTCGCGGATGGCGACCAGCGCGGTATCGTCAGGGCAAAGGTGTCGGCCCACTTCACCAGCCCGCCGAGCACGGCGGCGGCGCCCAGCACATATAGGCGCTGCAGGGCGTCGCGGCCATGGTTGTAGACCTGCTGCATGGTTTCCAGGGTGGCGACTGCTTCAGGAAAGCGCAGGCGCGTGTCCTCGACCATGCTGCGGCGCAGGTACCAGGCCACCCAGATACCGAGAAAGCTCACCGAGAATACCCAGGCTATCAGCGGCAGCGTCGGCACCTGCTGTCCGGTCAACAGGGTATAGGCCGGAATAGGCGCCACCAAGCCGCCGGAGATAATCGAGGCAGCAGCCGAAGTGGTGGTCTGGTTGATATTGCTTTCGCGCATGCTCCAGGCTGTGCTCAGGCGCCAGCGCAGCAGGCTCTGCCAGATGCCATAGCTGATCAGCAGGGCAATGATCGACATATTGAACGACCAGCCGATCTTCAAGCCGGAATAGATATTCGAGGGCGTGAGCAAGGCGCCGAGCAGCATGCCTAACAGCAGTGCGCGGACGGTAAGTTCGCGGTCAGTGGCCATGGCCAACCTGCGTTTGACGGGTGTGGTCGTTTGAGGCGACAGAACGGCTGGGGTTCAGTTGGATCGAGAGGGGACGTGTTGCGGGGAGAGCGGAGCGTCGTGCGACGCCCCGTCGGTCAATCAGTTGATCGCGTCGCTCAGGGCTTTGGCCGGTACGTACTTGACGACTTTCTTGGCCGCGATTTCGATGGCTTTACCGGTTTGCGGGTTACGGCCGGTGCGGGCCGGGCGCTCGCTGACTTTCAGTTTGCCGATACCCGGCAGGGTAATCTCGTCGCCGTTCTCCAGCGCATCGCTGACGATTTCGCTGAGCTGCTCGAGAGCTGCGCGCACGGTCGCTTTCGGGGTGTCGATGGCTTCGGCGATATCACTGATCAGTTGGTCTTTGGTCATGGCCATGCGGATGCTCCTTGGGTAATGGGAAAGGCGCTGAAAAAGCCCGCGCAGGGTAGCGGGATTCTGCCGCTGACGCACCCTGTGTACGGGTGCGGCGCTGTTGGGCCAGGTTGTGACTGCAAGTGCGCGCAGAAATTCAACAGGGCATGGCAGTCATGCAAAAGTGGCGACGCGTAGCGGCCGACCCTGAACTACGCTGGTGGTATCGGGCCATTATTGGAGAGCAGTCATGCCGAGCGCCTTCGCTGATCTGGGGTTTCGTTGGAAGATAGCCTTACCCATTCTGCTACTGGCGGTATTGCTGGTCAGCATGGGGGTGCTGGGCATGCGAGGCATCGGCCAGGTCGCCGAGTCCAGCACCTTGCTGACGCAGCGTTTTCTGCCAGGGATCAGCCTGTTGCTCAATGCCGACCGGGATCTCTATCAAGCCTTTGTGGCAGAGCGCAGCAGTCTGGATTCTGATGCGGGTGAGCATGTTGCTGCACTCAAGGCGTCACATGCTGAGAACCTGCAGCAGGCTTACGACCGGGTACATGCGTTCGCGGCCATGCAACCTTCGGCCGAAGCCTTGCAACTGGTGGCACAGTTCGATCGCGGCTTCGAGCGCTGGAAGGCGACCTCGTCTCAGGTTCTGACCCTGCGCGACAGCGACTCCGCAGCAGCCAGTGCGCTGAGCTTCGGCGCCAGCGAGGAGCAGTTCGAGGGCATGCGCGATGCCATCGACAAGCTGGGTGAAATGGAGGATGCCTTGGCTCAGCAGGAAGGCGCCTCGGCGATTGCCTTGGGCGACTCCTTGCGCTGGCAGCAGGGCCTGATCATTGGCGGCGGCCTGCTGTTTTGCCTGGTGCTGGTGATTGGCTTCCCGATTTTGGTGACGCGCCCACTGCAGTTGCTGTTGCACCGCATCGAGCAGATTGCCGATGGCGATGGCGACCTGCGCGTGCGTCTGGATGTCAGCTCGCGGGATGAGCTAGGGCAGCTGAGCCTGGCGTTCAACCGTTTTCTGGACAAGCTGCAGCCGCTGATCAAGGAAGTCGGGCGGGTGACCGACGAGGTCGCCGATTCAGCGCAGAACCTGGCTGGCTTGGCGGCTGCCAACGATAAGTTGATCAGCAGTGAGCACGCAGCCGTGGATCAGGTTAGTACCGCGGCCACCGAAATGACGGCTGCGGTGCATGAGGTGGCGCGCAATGCCCAGAGTGCTGCGGATGCTGCGCGACAAGCAGAAACGCAATCACGCGAGGGTGCGCGGGTAGTAGGTGCCACCATTCACTCGATTCGCCAGTTGGCCGTCGAGGTCGAGAGTGCATCGAGCAGCATTCAGACCCTGGAGCAGGAAGCCGCCAATATCGGTGCGGTGCTGGCGGTGATCAAGGGGATTGCCGAGCAGACCAATCTGCTGGCGCTCAATGCGGCTATCGAGGCGGCGCGAGCCGGTGAGCAAGGGCGTGGTTTTGCCGTGGTGGCCGACGAGGTCAGGGCCTTGGCAGCGCGCACCCAGGAATCGACCAAGGACATTCAGGAGATGATCCAGCGCCTGCAGGTTGGTGTACAGAATGCCGTCAAGGCGACTCACTCGGGCAGCAATCGAGCGCGGGAAAGTGTCGAGCAGGCGGCCGGGGTAGACCAGGCTCTGGCGGTTACCGGCGACTCGGTGCAGCGGATCAACGATATGGCTGCCCAGATCGCGACGGCCTGTGAAGAGCAAAGCAGCGTGACCGAGGAGATCGCTCGCAATATCAGCGATATTCGCGAACTGTCCAACGAGGCGGCGTCCACCTCCGAACGCAGTTCGCGGGCTAGCCAGCACCTGTCAGAGTTGTCCACGGGGCTGGCACAGTTAGTCGGGCGTTTTCGTGTGTAGATCTGTTTAGAGTGTTAGGGTCTGTTGACGTTTCGTCGCAAGCCGCGTTGCCGCGAAAAATCTCGCCAGGCCGGGCGGCGTTCCGCTAGGCGGAGGACGCCGGTAATGGTTGTTCCCTTGCCAAGTCCTCCAACACCGCATGGCGAGATTTTGCGCGCAACCTAGGCGGCCCCACCCGAAGGGTCGGGCCAGTTTTAGCGCGATGCCGCGTTTCTCGATGGCTCATTTAGCCGGCTAAACTTCGCATCTCGTGCCTTGCCTCGCGCTAAAACTGGCTCCGGCGCGGCCGCGAACGAAACGTTAACAGACCCTAAGTGCTTGAAGCGGTTGTAAGTTCAGGCCAAGCCGGTACAATGGCGCGACTCGCTGCTTGGCGAGCTGCGTTATGGTGGGCCTGCCGGTCCCCCCGCAACGATTACCCGTGAACCTGGTCAGATCCGGAAGGAAGCAGCCACAGCGGGAACATTGTGTGCCGGGGTGTGGCTGGTAGGTCCGCCTCCATCTTCGCCCGTTCGGGTAGCTAATCGAAAATCTCAGCTTATCCCCTGTCACAGCTCGCGGCTGATCAAGCGTGCGCGCATAAAAAAGCCCCGCATGAAAGCGAGGCTTAGGTTGTGCGTACTACGTCAGGCGGCGTGGTAGTTGAGTACGCTGTCCTGCTCCTTGAGCGCTTTGCGCATTTCGGCAGGTATGCTGCCTGAGCGCACGGCCAGCTCCAGGCGGATATCTTCCAGGCTCTGGGCAAATGCCTGCGCATCGTTGAGCTGGGTGACACTCAGTACGCGGCTGTAAGCGGTTGTGTCGGCCTCGCCGAGCAGTGACAGCACAATGCTGCCATCCGGGCGAGGTTTGCTGAAGGTGGCGCGTAGCGGGGCGAACAACTGTTCGACGAACTGCTGGTTCGTGTTATCCATGACCGTACTCCATCCTGTAAGGGTGATCCCCTTCGACGTCGGTGGATGGATAAAGTTCCTTTTTGCTCAGGCAGTTAGCGACTGACGCGCGCGCTCGATGACCTGCTGCAGCGATTCATCGCTGTACTGGCCGGGGTAGAGGCGCTGACTGTGGCGGGCGATGCCTGCCTGGTTGACGATGGTGAAGCTGAAGCTGCCTTTGCGTGCGGCCATGATGTGGCAATCGAATGGCGAAAAGGCTTGGGTGAGGGTGCGCATGGCAGCCTGGATTTGGTGTTGAGTAGTCATTGTGTTGTGTTCCTGAAACAAGCAGGCGCATCAGTGCGCCGGATAAAGCTCCAACACTCGAAAAAGCTCGAGGGCGTTAATTCAATGGGAGCTGGACTGCACGCAAAAGTTCCGGTTGCGAAACCTGGGCGCGGTCGGTACGTCGGAGGCGGGCCTGAGTCGGCGCAAATGCGCAGGGCCAGATCAGTCAGCAGGTTGGGGTCTGAAGCGGTTGCCGCAGGGTCAGGTCGAATCGATCTGGGCGGGCAGGCTTGGAATCCAGCGAGGAGGGCACTAGGTGCTCGGTGACTTACAGCGTGGTACGAACGGGGCGCAGCATACGCTTAAGTCCGGATAATAACCAGCCCATTCATCAGTCTGGCTCCCGTAGGCGGCTGCGGATGCAATTTGCCCGTTGCTCCGCTAGGATTAGCCCACTTTTGCTTTCCTCTCGTGACGGTTTTCAATGAGTTATCAGGTTCTTGCACGTAAATGGCGTCCGCGTTCGTTCCGCGAAATGGTCGGCCAGACCCATGTGCTCAAGGCATTGATCAATGCGCTGGACAGCCAGCGTCTGCACCATGCCTACCTGTTCACCGGTACACGGGGTGTGGGCAAGACGACTATTGCACGCATTATCGCCAAGTGCCTGAACTGTGAGACCGGTATCAGCTCGACGCCCTGTGGCGTCTGCTCGGTGTGCCGGGAGATCGACGAGGGGCGTTTTGTCGACCTGATCGAGGTGGACGCGGCGAGCCGCACCAAGGTCGAGGACACCCGGGAACTGCTCGATAACGTGCAGTACTCGCCGAGCCGCGGGCGCTTCAAGGTCTACCTGATTGACGAAGTGCACATGCTCTCCACCAGCTCGTTCAACGCGCTGCTCAAAACCCTGGAAGAGCCACCGCCCCATGTGAAGTTTCTGCTGGCCACCACGGACCCACAGAAGCTGCCGGTCACGGTACTGTCGCGCTGCTTGCAGTTCTCGCTGAAGAACATGCCGCCCGAGCGGGTGGTCGAGCACCTGGATCATGTCCTGACTGCCGAGAACATTCCGTTCGAGAATGATGCGTTATGGCTGCTGGGTCGCGCTGCTGATGGTTCGATGCGCGACGCCATGAGCCTGACTGATCAGGCGATTGCCTTCGGTGAGGGCAAGGTACTGGCGGCGGACGTGCGGGCAATGCTCGGCACCCTTGATCACGGTCAGGTCTACGGTGTGTTGCAGGCGTTGCTTGAGGGTGACGCTCGCGGGCTGATCGAGGCGGTTCGCCACTTGGCCGAGCAGGGCCCGGACTGGAACGGTGTGCTCGCCGAAATACTCAACGTATTGCACCGCGTAGCCATCGCTCAGGCGTTGCCAGATGCTGTGGACAATGGCCAGGGCGATCGTGAGCGGGTGCTTGGGCTGGCCGAGTTGCTGCCCGCCGAAGATGTGCAGTTCTACTACCAGATGGGTCTGATCGGCCGCCGTGACCTGCCCCTGGCGCCGGACCCGCGCAGTGGCTTCGAGATGGTGCTGCTGCGCATGTTGGCGTTCCGCCCGGCAGACACGGGTGATGCACCGAGGGTGGTGCTAAAGCCGCTGGGGATCAGCCAGGCCACTGCTGATCCCACGGACAAACCGGTGGCCGGCGCGGTAACGAGCCCGCCGGTTGCTCCTGTTGCCGCTGTGGCAGAGACCTTGCCTGCTGCCATTCCGGAGCCTTCGCCTGCTGTAATAGAGGACGCACCTGCCGCTGTGCCTGAAGCCGAGCTCAGCGCTGCTGCTGAACCTGCTGCTGAGGCGCCCCTGGCGCACGCTGCGCCGGCGACACCTGAGCCAGAAGTCGAGGCGCCAGCACCAGCCCCCGTGACTGATCTGCCCTGGGAAGAACCAGCCGCACCGGTCGTGTCTGCGCCTGAGGTGGCAGCTGCTTCTGTAACCGCCCCCCAGGCTGACGAAGTGCCGGTTGTAGCTGCGGCGAGCGAGGAGGCCCCGTTCGCCGATGATGAGCCGCCACCCGGCGATTATGATTATGTGGAGATGAGTGCCGAGGCACTCGACTACGATTTCGAGGCGGTCGCGCCTGAGCAGGAAGCGGAACCGGCCCCGGCTGCGCAGCCCGCTACAGGCCTGGCGGCCGACTGGTTGGAGCTGTTCCCCGCTCTGGGCTTGTCGGGCATGACCGGCAGCATTGGCGCCAATTGCACCCTGGTCGCGGTTGAAGGTGATCGTTGGTCGCTGCACCTCGATCCGGGGCACAGTGCGCTGTTCAACCCGACCCAGCAGCGCCGCCTCAACGACGCCTTGAACCAACACCTGGGGCGCACGATCGATCTGCAGATCGAGCTGCGCACTCCTGAGCAGGAAACCCCGGCGCAGGCGGCAGCACGCCGCCGAGCCAACCGCCAGCGTGACGCCGAGACCTCGATCCAGAGCGATCCGCTGGTACAACAGATGATTCAGCAATTCGGTGCCGTGATTCGCGCGGACAGCATCGAACCCTTTGATCCCGTCGTTAACCCCTGATTACGAGGAACTCGCACCATGATGAAAGGTGGAATGGCCGGCCTGATGAAGCAGGCTCAGCAAATGCAGGAAAAAATGCAGAAGATGCAGGAAGAGTTGGCCAATGCCGAGGTTACCGGGCAATCCGGTGCCGGCCTGGTCAGCGTGGTGATGACCGGTCGTCATGACGTCAAGCGCGTCAGTCTGGATGACAGCCTGATGCAGGAAGACAAGGAAATCCTCGAAGACCTCATCGCTGCTGCAGTCAACGATGCCGTACGCAAGATCGAGCAGAACAGCCAGGACAAAATGTCCGGGATGACGGCAGGGATGCAGCTGCCCCCCGGCTTCAAAATGCCCTTCTGAGCATGTGACGCCCAGCCGGCACGCATTACTGCGTTGCGAAAGGCCCCGAGCATCCTCATTTACAGACGTAAACTCCGGTGCTCGAGGCCTTTCGCGCCTTGTACTGCATACCGTCTGATCGCCCCCTTTGATCGGGTGGTATTAATGCCGCACGAGCTGGATTAAGCGAGTGCGTAGCCCGGATGCAATCCGGGCGTGTTGTATGTCTTGTTGCCCCGGATTGCATCCGGGCTACCAATCTGTAGGAACACCATGAGTTTCAGCCCGCTGATCCGTCAACTGATCGATTCCCTGCGTATTCTTCCCGGTGTTGGCCAGAAGACTGCGCAGCGCATGGCCCTGCAGATGCTCGAGCGCGATCGCAGTGGCGCATTGCGCCTGGCGCAAGCGCTCACCCAGGCGATGGAAGGGGTAGGGCATTGTCGCCAGTGTCGCAGCCTGAGCGAGGACGAGGTGTGTCATCTATGCCTGGACCCGCGCCGCGACGACAGCCTGCTGTGTGTGGTCGAAGGGCCGATGGATGTTTACGCCGTCGAGCACACCGGTTTTCGCGGGCGTTACTTCGTGCTCAAGGGGCACCTGTCGCCCCTCGATGGCCTTGGTCCCGAGGCTATCGGCATCCCCGATTTGCTCGCACGTATCGAGGCGGGTGCGTTCAGTGAGGTTATTCTGGCGACCAACCCAACCGTCGAAGGTGAAGCCACCGCGCATTACATCGCCCAGCTGTTGGCCAACAAGGGCCTGATCGCCTCGCGCATTGCCCATGGTATGCCCCTGGGCGGCGAGCTGGAGCTGGTCGATGGCGGTACCTTGGCTCATTCGATTGCCGGGCGACGGCCGATCGTCATCTGACTCAATCAGCGCTGTGGCAGGTACGTGAGTGCTGGGCGTATCTGGCGTTCTTTCTGGCTGATCTCCTGTCTTGCTAACCAAGCAAGCGCTCGGTTAGCTTGTGGGTCTATCCGCTAATGGAGTCGCCCATGCCTGCCTTGCCCGATTACTTCGACGAGACCCACCAGCTGGTGCGTGATTCGGTGCGACGCTTTGTCGAGCGCGAGATCCTGCCGCACATCGATGAGTGGGAAGAGGCCGAGTCGTTTCCCCCTGAGCTGTATCGCAAGGCCGGTGCTGCTGGCATTCTCGGTATCGGTTATCCCGAACAGTATGGCGGCAGTCATGAGGGTGATCTGTTCGCCAAGGTCGCGGCCAGCGAGGAGCTGATGCGCAGTGGCTCGGGTGGATTGGTGGCAGGGCTGGGCTCGCTGGATATCGGTTTGCCGCCGGTGCTCAAGTGGGCCAAGCCTGCGTTGCGCGATCAGGTGGTGCCGCAGGTCCTGGCGGGCAAGAAGATCATGGCGCTGGCTGTCACCGAGCCCTCTGGCGGTTCGGATGTGGCCAATCTCAAGACGCGTGCCGTACGCGAAGGTGAGTTCTACCGGGTAAGCGGTAGCAAGACCTTTATCACCAGCGGTGTGCGAGCGGACTACTACACGGTCGCGGTGCGTACGGGCGGCGAAGGTTTCGGCGGCGTCAGCCTGTTGCTGATCGAGAAGGGCACGCCCGGTTTCAGCGTCGGCCGGCAACTGAAAAAAATGGGCTGGTGGGCGTCGGATACGGCCGAGCTGTTCTTCGATGACTGCCGCGTGCCGCTAGACAATCTGATCGGCGTGGAGAACATGGGTTTTGCCGGGATCATGGCCAACTTCCAGAGCGAGCGCCTGTCGCTGGCGATCATGGCCAATATGACGGCGCAACTGGCGCTCGAAGAGGCCTTGAGATGGGCCAGGGAGCGCGAAGCCTTTGGTAAGCCCATTGGCAAGTTCCAGGTGCTCAAGCATCGGCTTGCAGAAATGGCGACCCAGCTGGAAGTGTCGCGCGAGTTCACTTATCGCCAGGCGGCGCAGATGGCGGCCGGCAAAAGTGTGATCAAGGAAATATCCATGGCCAAGAATTTCGCCACTGATGTGGCTGACCGTCTGACATACGATGCGGTGCAGATCATGGGAGGCATGGGTTATATGCGTGAAAGCCTGGTGGAGCGGCTCTATCGCGACAACCGCATTCTGTCGATTGGCGGTGGCTCGCGTGAAATCATGAACGAGATTATCAGCAAGCAGATGGGCTTATAAGGTTGCCGTAAGCGACAAATAGCAGACAAAACAAACCCCGCGAGCGCGGGGTTTGTTTTGAAACAGGACAGGGGCTTAGGCCACCTGTACCTCTTCAGCTTGCATACCTTTCTGACCGCGAGCGGCCACGTAGGTAACAGTCTGGCCTTCTTTCAGGCTTTTGAAACCGTCGCTTTGGATGGCTTTAAAGTGAACGAAGAGATCATCGCCGCCGTTAGTCGGGGTAATGAAGCCGAAGCCTTTCTCATCGTTGAACCATTTGACGGTGCCAGTTTCGCGATTTGCCATGGTGTGTCTCTTAAATCGATACGAAGTGCGGTGCCAGTATGTTCATAGCACCTATGCGTTTTTGCTGATTAGGAACCAGCGAAGCCATAATAGGCCGTTTTTACGGAGAGTGTTGGGTTTAACGTTAATTATTCATATTTTTATCTGCCCCAATTGGCTCAGGCCCCGATTTAACTGGGCTGCAGGGCTTTTGGCAATCTGCGGAATATTCTTGAAAGTGGCAGGTTCTGGTGGTTTTTGCCGGTTGAGCCCTTATTCAGGCCTTTGTGAAGCGCCCTGTTGCACGTGATCAGAGGCGAGGCGTTTGCCTTTCAGAGGGCCATTTTCAACCCCTTGTGGCCTGTCAAGCCACGCATGAAGCAGCAGGTTCTAGGCCGAGCTTCTCAAGCGGGCCAGGTCGCGCAGCGGCGGCGCGCCGAATAGACGACTGTATTCCCGGCTGAATTGCGACGGGCTTTCGTAACCCACTCGATAGCTGGCAGCCGCTGCTTCCAGGCCTTCGCAGAGCATCAGGCGTCGAGCCTCCTGCAGGCGTAGCTGCTTCTGATACTGCAAAGGACTGAGCGCGGTGACGGCCTTGAAGCGGTGGTGCAGGGTCGAGGTAC
Organism: Pseudomonas cuatrocienegasensis; assembly: GCF_900110925.1. Classification (GTDB taxonomy): domain Bacteria; phylum Pseudomonadota; class Gammaproteobacteria; order Pseudomonadales; family Pseudomonadaceae; genus Aquipseudomonas; species Aquipseudomonas cuatrocienegasensis. The sequence continues at coordinate 474,211 of NZ_FOFP01000001.1, forward strand.
TGAGGTTGACCTCGCGGGCAAGGTCTTCGATGCGCAGCGGTTGGTCGAAATGCAGATTCAGCCATTCAATCGCCCGGTTGATGCGCTGGCCCTGACTGTCGGCGATAGCGATTGCGTGTAGACGGTGGCCTTGAGGGCTGTGCAGCAGCCGATAAAAAATCTCGCGCAAGGCCAACGGCGCGAGCATGGCGATATCGCGCGGTGTTTCCAGAAGGCGAAGCAGGCGCACCACGGCGTCGAGCAACGAACTACCCAGACGATCCATATACAGCGCCCTACGTGGGCTGGGATTGGGCACGCCGATAGGGCCGATGTCGGCAATCAGGCTGGTGATCAGTGCCGGATCAATCTCCAGGCGCAGGCTTAGATAAGGGTGCTCCGGTGTCGCGTCTATCACCTGGCCTGTCACCGGCAGGGTAACCGAGGCGACCAGGTAGTTCAGTGGGTCGTAGATGTACTGCTCATCGCCGAGACATACGGTTTTTCTGCCCTGGGCAATGATGCACAGGCAGGGCCGGTAAAGGGTCGGCGTGGGCAGGCTGGGTTGGGTGGTGCAGGCTAGATCAAGGCCGGCTATGGCGCTGGCATGCAGACCATCGGTCGGGCACTGACGCTGGATCAAGGCAGCCAGTTCTGCCTGGAGCGAGGTCACGTCACTGTCGAGGGGTGTCATTCAAGAAGCGCTCCTGGATTTTGCATGCTTACAGGCTATCGCGGCTTTTCAGGCAAGTCTTGGCGGCGCACAGGGTTTTGCAGGATCAGGCAACTATTCGCTTCAAATAGGCAAATGCACTGCTTTTGCTGGACTTGGTAATGAATGCCAACGAATGCCTCGACGTTGCACATGCCCAGTCTTCATAAGACTGCTTGCAGCTTTAGGCAATAATTAGCCAGGAATCGTCTAACCCATTTCCCGTCATCTGGGGGAATCTGTTGGTGTCGCGGCAGCGTTTGCCGCTTACCCGCAGAGGTTTTGCCCTGATGAATATTCACGACAAAGTCATTCTGATCACCGGCGCCAGCAGTGGCATCGGTGAGGCTTGCGCGCGCTTGCTGGCCGAGAAGGGCGCGCGGCTGTTGCTCGGTGCCCGGCGTACCGAGCGTCTGCAGCAATTGGTTGACGAGATCCGTGCAGCGGGTGGCCACGCTGATTATCGTCGCCTGGATGTGACCAGCCAGGACGACACCCAGGCGTTTGTCGATGCGGCCCTGGCGCAGTACGGCCGGGTCGATGTGCTGATCAACAATGCCGGGATCATGCCGCTGTCGCGTTTGGATGTCCTGAAGGTCGATGAGTGGAACCGCATGATCGACGTGAATATTCGCGGTGTCCTGCACGGTATTGCTGCCGCATTGCCGGTGATGCAGCGTCAGCGCAGCGGCCAGTTCATCAATATCGCGTCCATTGGTGCCTACAGCGTGGTGCCGACGGGCGCGGTGTATTGCGCCACCAAATATGCGGTGCGGGCTATTTCCGAAGGCTTGCGTCAGGAGGTGGGTGGCGATATTCGGGTGACCCTGGTGTCCCCAGGTGTGGTCGAGTCGGAGCTGGCCGAAAGCATTTCCGATGCGCAGAGCCGTGAGGCGATGAAGGCATTTCGCAAGGTCGCTATTACCCCGGACGCCATTGCCCGGGCCATTGCCTATGCCGTCGAGCAGCCGGCGGATGTCGATGTCAGCGAGCTGATCGTGCGGCCAACTGCCAGCCCTTACTGAGGACGTGCGGATGAACAGTAAATGGCTACTGACACCATTAGTGCTGGTGTTTCTTGCGACAGCTTGCCTGGATGCCCGTGCAACTGAGGACAGCCGCAGAAGTAAAGGTGAGGCAGTAATAGCCGAGCTGAGTGGTGGCGCTGGGCAACCGGTGTTGCAAGCCCTGCATAAGGATTTTCCTTTTCTGGCCAGCGCCACTACCGACTATGCGTTGGGTGAGGTCTGGGGGCGCAGTGAGCTGGATGCGCGCACGCGGCAATTGGCGACGGTGGCCGTGTTTGCCGCCCAAGGCAATTTACCCCAGATGAAAATCCATGCCGGTTACGCATTGCGCGCCGGGGTGTTGCCAGCCGAACTCAAGGAAATGATTTACCTGACAACGGTCACCGCCGGTTTCCCCCGTGCCCTGGATGCCGCTCAGGCGCTGCGCGAGGTTTTGGCTGCGCAGCCGTAAGTACTTTCACTGATAGAGGGAGTAGCGATGATGGTCACCCACACGACAGTGGTGCGCGCCGTTCGTGGGCGCTCTGAGCAGTTGGGCCAGTGCCTGCATACACTGCAGGAACCCATGCAGCAGATGGTCGGGTGCCTGGGCTTTGAGGTAGCGCAGGTAAAGGAAGATCCAGCGGTGTGGCAGTTGCAGGGGCGCTGGCAGTCTGACGCAGCCCTGCATGATTTTTTTGCGGCGCCTCGGTTGCAACAGGTATTTGATCAGGCTATCCGTCACTGTCTACTCGCCAGCGTGGAGTGCTAGGGTCTGTTGCCGTTTCGTTCGCAGTAACGCGGCTTGCGGTGAAGCAAGCGTCTGTTTCCGGGTGTCGCTTCGCTCGACCCAGACTACGAAAGGGGAGCCGACAGCTAGCGTAAAAACGCCTCGGCGCGGGGGCGGCGAGGCGTTTGTATGGGTGGTGTTACTGGAGATTGGCTTTCAGCGCGCTCGCGGCCTGCTGCAGGGCGCTCTGGGTGCCGGGCAATGGGCTGAGTACATTGAGCAGGCCGAAGTCGTGGATCATGCCGTTGTAGCGCACGGCGGTGACCTTGACCCCAGCGGCATCCAGCTTGCGTGCATAGGCTTCGCCTTCATCGCGCAGCACATCGAACTCGGCGGTCTGCACCAGTGCGGTCGGTAGGCCCTTGAGTCGCTCGACCGGTGCCTGCAGGGGCGCGGCATAGACCTCGGTACGTTGTTTCGGGTCGTTGGTGTAGTTGTCCCAGAACCACTGCATCAGGCTTTTGCTGAGGAAGTGGCCGTCGGCGAACTGGTTATAGGACGCATTGTTGAAGTTGGCGTCGGTCACCGGCCACATCAGCAGCTGGAACTTGAGCGCCGGGGTGCCTTTGTCCTTGGCCATCAGGCTGACGACTGCCGCCATATTGCCGCCCACGCTGTTGCCGGCTACCGCCAGGCGCGTGCCGTCGACACCAATCTGTGCGCCGTTCTGCGCCACCCACTGGGTCGCGGCGTAGGCTTGGTTGATCGCGGTCGGGTACTTGGCTTCCGGTGAAGGCGTGTAATCGACATACACAGCTGCCGCGCCAGAGCCCACGACCAGGTCATGGATCAAGCGTTCATGGGTCGGGTAGTCGCCCAGCACCCAGCCGCCACCGTGGAAGAACATGAAAACCGGCAGGGTGCCGCTCGCGTTGGCGGGGCGTACGATTTTGAGCTGGATCGTCTGGCCGTCGGCCTCGATGGTCTTGTCGGTCACCTTGATCCCGGATACATCGACCTTGACCCCAGCCTGGGCACCGACCAATACGGCGCGGGCATCTTTTGGTGTCATCTGTTCCAGTGGCTTGCCACCGCCAGCGGCGAGGGCATTAAGGAAGTCTTGGGTGTTGCGTTCCACTCCAGGGCTGCCAGCGGCAAAAGCGTTGTTGACGGCAAGGGCGAGAACGGCGATCGACAAACTCTGTTTGATGTTCATGTGCAGCCTCCGGGCCTGGCCGCTGGCGGGCAGCGGCCGGTTGAGTGGTGATGGGTTAGTCGATCAGCGTCAGGGTGACGTCGATATTGCCGCGGGTCGCGTTGGAGTAGGGGCAGACGATGTGGGCGCGGTCGATCAGGGTCTGTGCTTGCTCACGATCCAGGCCGGGCAGGCTGATACGCAATTCGACTTCGATGCCAAAGCCGTTAGGGATGGCGCCGATGCCCACCACACCTTCAATCGATGCGTCCGCCGGCATAGCTAGCTTGTCGCGACCGGCAACGAACTTCATCGCACCGATAAAGCAGGCCGAGTAGCCGGCCGCGAACAGTTGCTCTGGGTTGGTGCCTTGGCCGCCGGCACCGCCGAGTTCTTTCGGGGTGGTCAGGGCGACGTCGAGTATGCCGTCGGAAGAGATGGCACGGCCGTCACGGCCGCCGGTGGCTTCTGCGTAGGCACGGTAAGCAATGGTTTCAATCGACATGCTGATAATCCTCTGGAGCTAGTGGGGTTGGGTTGTGCAAAGCGTTGCGGTGTTGCGGCGATCAGCCGTCGTGGCTGATCAACCAGTTCGGGTAAAGGCCCTTGCCATGTGCCTGGCTGTCGTCAGCCAGAGCAGGAGCAGAAAGAGCAAGAAGAACGGTGATGCTGATCAGGGTTTTCATAAAGGCTCTCCGCGAATGCCAGTGCAGTTGGGGTGGTGAAGAGAGCTGCTGTTGTCAGTTTTTCGCGCTAATGTTTTGCGCGCTAATCAATTTCATGGCGCGAACTCTATCGCCCATTAATTTAGCGCGCAAGATATATTTTTGAATATTTAGCGATAAGTACTGACTTGTTCAGGCATAAGCGAGAATTTGGGGGCGGGGCGAGGTTTTCGAGGGCGACGGTAGGCGAAATCGTTGAGCCGTGCAGGGAGTTAGCGGGTAAGAGGGGTACGGAGTGGGCGATGAGGCCGCTTAGAGGCCTGTCGCCCTGAGTTTAAACGGCCTGTTGCAGGCTGCTGCGCAAGGCGACCAGCTCAGCCTTCAGCTCGCCGAGTTCTGCTGAGGATTGCTGGGTGGCAGTGAGGATGCAGCTTGGAATGCTCCTGGCTTGTGCATGCAGGGCGCGACCTTTTTCGGTCAGGAACAACTCGACTACGCGTTCATCGGCACTGCTGCGGGTGCGTTTGAGCAGGCCTTCGCTTTCCAGGCGCTTGAGCAGCGGGGTGACGGAGCCAGGGTCGGTCAGCAAGCGGTTGCTGATGTCACCTACGGTGATGCCATCGCCTTCCCAGAGCACCAGCATGGCCAGGTATTGCGGGTAGGTGAGGTGTAGCGCCTGCAGCAGCGGTTTGTAGACCTTGGTCATCAGCAACGAGGTGGAGTACAGGGCGAAACACAGCTGATTGTCGAGCAACAGATCGGCGCAGGGGGCTTCGGTGGTCATGAACGGCTCCGAACTACAGGGGTATGTGCAACAAGTTATCGCGCTAAGCTTTGCGCTGCCAAGGCCTCAAGGGCGTTCGCGTAACGCTGCCAGCTCGCTTCGCAGGGCCTTGAGTTCATCCAGTATGCGTTGTTCGTTGGGCGTAGGCGCTGCTTCCCGTGCTTCTTGCTCGTGAGTGCTCTGCATGGCATTGACGATCACGGCGATGAACAGGTTGAGCATCATGAAGGTGGCAATCAGGATGAACGGCAGAAAATACAGCCACGCCAGAGGGAATTGTTCCATCACCGGGCGGACGATGCCCATCGACCAGCTTTCCAGGGTCATCACCTGAAACAGCGTATAGAGACTGGCTCCCAGGCTACCGAACCACTCCGGAAAGGCTTCGCCGAACAACTGGGTGGCCATAACCGCCGCGACATAGAACACCAGCCCCAGCAACATGGCGATGCTGCCCATGCCCGGCAGGGAGGAGAGCAGGGCCTGAACCACCCGGCGCATATTGGGATTGATCGAGATCAGGCGCAGTACCCGCAGTACCCGTAGGGCGCGCAGTACGGCGAATGGCCCGCTGGCTGGAACCAGGGCGATGCCAATCACCAGGCAGTCGAACACCGCCCAGGGATCGCGTAGCAGTGCCCAGCCGCGTGCGATGAAGCGCAGGCTTAGTTCAAGAATGAACAGGCCAAGTATCAGGCGATCCAGGTTGGTCAGCACGCCGCCCCAAGTGGCCATTAGCGTTGATGACGTTTCCAGGCCAAGAATTGCCGCGTTGATCAGGATCAGCAGCATCACGCTACGGGTGACGGCTGTGCTGTCCATGTAGGCGCCCAGGCGCTGGCGCCACGGTGCGGGGAGCGTGGGTGTGGTGAATGCGGTCATGATCAGTGGTCGTCGAGGCTGAAGGCGGTCAGGGTGAAGGTCGGGATGCCGGCATCCTGCAGTTTCTGCGAGCCGCCAAGTTCCGGCAGGTCAATGATTGCGGCGGCCTCGAACAGATTAGCGCCCATGCGCCTGACCAGCTGTGCCGCGGCCAACAGGGTGCCGCCCGTGGCGATCAGGTCATCGAACAGCAGCACCTGGTCGCCTTCGCACAGGCTGTCGGCGTGCACCTCGAGGAAGGCTTCGCCATATTCGGTTGCATAGCCTGCGCTGAGCACGTCGGCTGGCAGCTTGCCCTGTTTGCGAAACAACACCAGGGGCTTGTTCAGCTCATAGGCGATGATCGAGCCGATCAGAAAGCCACGCGCATCCATGGCGCCGATATGGCTGAACTCGGCCTCTACGTAGCGTTGGATAAAGCTGTCGATGACCATGCGCAGCGCGCGTGGTGACTGGAACAGGGGGGTGATGTCACGAAACACCACGCCCGGTTTGGGAAAGTTTTCCACCGGGCGGATAAGGGTCTTGATACTGAATTCGTCGAAAATCATGGCGCAATGGTCCTGCGGCTTAGTGTGGAAGGCCGAGCAGGCGCTATGCGCTCTCAGCCGTCGAGGTTGCCGCCCGCCAGGGCGCACAACTCGATGGGGTCGAGAATGTGCACTTCCTTGCCGTCGGCTTCAAGCAGCTTGTTCTGCTGGAAGCGGGTAAATACGCGAGACACGGTTTCCACCGCAAGGCCCAAATAGTTTCCAATTTCGTTGCGCGACATGGCCAGGCGGAATTGGCTGGGGGAAAAGCCGCGGGCGCGGAAGCGCGCGGAGAGGTTGACCAGGAAGGTGGCGATACGCTCGTCGGCGGTCTTTTTCGACAGCAGCAGCATCATTTGCTGGTCGTCACGGATTTCCCGGCTCATTACCCGCATCAGCTGACGTCGCAACTGCGGTAGCTGCACCGACAGCTCGTCGAGGCGTTCAAAGGGGATTTCACAGACCGACGTGGTCTCCAGGGCCTGCGCAGATACCGGGTAAACCTCGGTGTCCATGCCCGACAGGCCTACCAGTTCGCTAGGGAGATGGAAGCCGGTGATCTGCTCGGCGCCACCGTCACTCAAGGTAAAGGTTTTAAGGGCGCCTGAGCGCACAGCGAAGACGGAGTCGAAGGTGTCACCCTGGCGGAAAAGGAATTCGCCTTTCTTCAATGGCCGACCACGCTTGACGATTTCGTCCAGCGCATCCATGTCCTCAAGATTGAGCGACAGCGGCAGGCACAGAGGCGCAAGGCTGCAATCCTTGCAGTGGGCTTGATGGGGGCTGTGCAACTTGAGGCTTCCTGACATCAGCGGCGCTTCCTGGTGAACACGCGAAGTTCGTAAGGTTACCGCAGCGCGATTGTGCCGACCAGCGCCTAAAGAAAATGTATGGGCAGCCGATGACCACGCTGACATCCTTCGTTGAGCCTGGGACTGCACATGCGTGTTGAAGCCGCCACACTCGTAGGTCGTATCGGCCAATCTGTTGAGCGCCGTGATGCCGCGCTTGATAATCCTGCGCCGAGCGATTCCCAGAAGCTGCGCGATGGCATTCGGGTGACCTTGTCGGAGCAGGGGCGTGCCGCCTCGGAGGCCGCACGCAAGAACAGTGATATCGAGGAAAGCAATCTGCCCGATGCCATCAAGGATCTGCTCAAGCGTATCCGTGAGTTGAAGGCGCAACTGGCTGAGCGCCAGGCTGAGTTACGTGCGGTAATGACCGACGGTAGCCTTGATGATGAGGCGCGCCAGGTCAAGGCCGATGCGTTGCGCACTGAGATTGCGTCGCTCAGCAGTGCCTTGTCAGGTGCCAACGCGCAATTGATCAAACAGATGCGCGAGCAGAACCTGACCAGCGAGCAAATGCAAAGCATTGCAACCCTGTCGGCCTGATATGACAGGGCCGATCCAGCCGCGCGCCTGAGGTGACCCAGCAAGAGATCCTAGCTCTCAGATTACCCGAGAGAACCGTGGGCGGCTCTGCTCGCACAGGTACTGGTCGAAGACCATGCACAGGGCCCGAACTAGCAGGCGCCCGGCTGGTTTTACGGTGATACCCTGGTCCGACAGTTCGATCAGCCCGTCGCGCGCCATCTGCTGCAAGGCCGGCCAATTAGCTGCAAAGTGCTTGCGGAAATCGATGGAAAAGCGCGTTTCGATGTCGGCGAAGCTCAACTGGAAGTGACAGATCAACTGCTGGATCACCGCCCGACGCAAACGGTCTTCACCGGTGCAGTGTAGGCCGCGCTGGGTGGCGAGTTGACCGTTGCCCAGACTGTGTTGGTAATTGCTCAGGTCACTGCTGTTCTGGCTGTAGAGGTCACCAATCTGGCTGATTGCAGAGACGCCGAGGCCGATCAGGTCGCAGTGCCCGTGGGTCGTATAGCCCTGGAAATTGCGCTGTAGGGTGCCGTCCTCCTGGGCGCTGGCCAGTTCGTCGTCAGGCAGGGCGAAGTGGTCCATGCCGATGTAGCGATAGCCGGCCGCTGTCAGTTGTTCGATGCTGGCCTGAAGCATGGCGAGTTTGACGGCCGGGGTGGGTAGATCACTGGTGTTGATCCGCCGTTGCGGCATAAAGCGCTCTGGCAGGTGCGCGTAGTTGAACAGCGACAGGCGATCCGGCTGCAGGGCGATGACCTGGTCAACCGTGCGGGCGAAGTTCTCGGCTGTTTGCAGCGGCAGGCCATAGATCAAATCGATGTTGACCGAGCGAAACTGCAGGGTGCGCGCCGCCTCGACGATGGCGCGGGTTTCCTCGAGGCTCTGCAGACGGTTGATAGCACGCTGCACGGCTGGATCGAGGTCCTGCACGCCGAGGCTGACCCGGTTGAAACCCAGCTCGCGCAACAGGCCCATGGTCGACCAGTCCGCTTCGCGCGGGTCGATCTCGATGCTGTAGTCGCCGGAGTCATCGTCCAGTAAGTGGAAGTGCTCGCGCAGGTGCGCCATCAACTGTCGCAGTTCGGTATGGCTGAGGAAGGTCGGTGTACCGCCGCCCAGGTGCAACTGCTCCACGCGCTGCTGGCCGTCCAGGTGATGACCGATCAGTTGCATCTCGGCATTGAGTTGCTCCAGGTAAGCCTGGGCGCGGCCGCGGTCCTTGGTGATCACCTTGTTGCAGGCGCAGTAGTAGCAGATGTTCGCGCAGAACGGCACGTGTACATACAGCGACAGCGGCCGCTGAGCTTTGCGGCTGTCGCGCAGGGCGTGCAGCAGGTCAAACTGGCCGATTTCACCATGGAACTGCATGGCGGTTGGGTAGGAGGTGTAGCGTGGGCCGGCCTGGTCGTAGCGATTGATCAGGGCGGCGTCCCACTGGATGGTGTCGTGCATGGCGACTGTCCCCGGAAAGGCGTTGGCGCGAGTCTAGGGAACTGTCGCAGCGACGCCTTGATCTGCATCAAGTTGCCGCACTGCTTTGGGCTCAGTGGCCCATCAGCCAGTGTTGATGGGGCCCTGGCAGGGTCCACAGGCCAAACAGAATCACCAGCATGCCGCCCGCCATGCGTACGCCGCGGCGACGCAGGAGGGCAGTCAGCCGTTCGGCAGCAAGCCCGGTGGCGATCAGCACGGGCAGGGTGCCCAGGCCAAAGGTGAACATCAGCGCAGCGCTGTGCAGGGCGTTGCCCTGGCTGGCAGCCCATAGCAGGGTGCTGTAGACCAGGCCGCAGGGCAACCAGCCCCAGAGGCCGCCGAGGACCAGTGCCCGGGGCAGGCTGGTGACCGGCATAAAGCGCCGGGTGAGTGGCTGGATAAAGCGCCAGAGGCCACGGCCCAGTGCCTCGATACGGGTCAGGCCGCTCCACCAGCCGGCCAGGTACAGGCCCATGACGATCATCAGCAGGCCGGCGACCACGCGCAGGGCCAGAGCCGCCGGGCTGCTGGCCAGCGCCCAGCCGGCCAGTCCAAGCAAAAGCCCCGCCAGTGCATAGCTGCAGATACGCCCCAGGTTGTAGGCCAGCAGCAGTTGTAGGCGCCGCCCACGATGCTCCGCTGGGATGGCCAGGGTCAGAGCGCCCATAAGCCCGCCGCACATGCCCAGGCAATGGCCGCCACCGAGTACACCGAGGATCAGCGCTGAGAGCAAAAGCGGCGCCAGTTCAAGCACGGGGAGGGCTCTGCTCGTCGTGCCCCGGGTTGACCTGCTCCACGCCGGCCTTGTGCAACGGATCTTCGTCGTCGAACAGGATGCTGTGCGCTGGGCTGTCGAGGTCGTCGTACTGGCCGCTGTCGACGGCCCAGAAGAACAGCCAGATGGCAAAGCCGACCAGCACGATGGCCACGGGAATCAGAATGTAGATGGCGGACATGAAGACTCCGGTATCGAACGAGGTGGCGGCAGTCCGCGTCAGTTGCGCGTCAGGCGCAGGGCATTGAGCACTACCAGCAAAGAGCTGACCGACATGCCGAACGCGGCCCAGATTGGAGTGATCCAGCCCAGCGCGGCAAAGGGCAGCACCAGGCCATTGTACAGACTGGCCCAGGCCAGGTTCTCGATGATGATGCGGCGTGTACGGCGCGCCATGGCGAAGGCTTGCACCAGGCTGTCCAGGCGATTGGACAGTAACACCGCATCGGCGCTGGTCTTGGCCAGGTCGGTGGCGCTGCCCATGGCCACGCTGATATCAGCGCCGGCCAGCACAGGCACATCGTTGACCCCGTCGCCGAGCATCAGCACCCGCCTGCCCTGAGCATGCAGGTTACGCAGGTGGGCGAGCTTGTCGTCTGGGGTCATACCGCCATAAGCCTGCTTGATGCCGAGCTGGCGGGCCACTTCGGCGACCATCGGTGAGCTATCGCCAGACAGCAGCTGCACGTCCAGGCCCCGCGCATGGCAGGCCGCAATCAAGGCCGGCGCATCGTCGCGCAGACGGTCGTCGAGTACCAGCCAGGCCAGCGGCCCCTGGGTATCGCCCAGCAACAACCATTGGCCGTGTTCACCGGGAATCTGCAGGGTTTCTTGGCCGCTCAGGGCGCAGACGAATGCCGCCTGGCCAATGCGCAGGGTGCGTCCGTCCACACTGCCTTGCAGGCCCAGGCCGGGTTGACTGTCGACCTTGTCCGCTGCCCGTGCGGCGCGGCCGAAGGCTTTGGCAATCGGATGTTCGGAGCGATTTTCCAGGGCCGCCGCGAGTGCCAGGCAGGTGTCGCTGTCGAGTTCGCGCAGCGGATGAATGGCGCTAAGGGTCAGGCGGCCTTCGGTCAGGGTGCCGGTCTTGTCGACAATCAGCGTGTCGATCTGGTTGAGGCCTTCGAGTACGTGGCCGCGGGTCAGCAGCAGGCCGAGGCGGTGCAGACTGCCAGTGGCGGTGGTCAGTGCCGTGGGCGTGGCCAGGGCCAGTGCACAGGGGCAAGTGGCGACCAAAAGCGCGAGAACCACCCAGAAGGCCCGTTCGCTATCGATCTGCCACCACACGGCGCCGACCACCGCAGCGGCAATCAGCACGATAAACAGAAACCACTGCGAAACACGGTCGGCGATCTCGGCCAGGCGCGGCTTGTCGCTTTGCGCGCGTTCGAGCAGGCGCACGATGGCCGACAGCCGGGTAGCATCACCCAGCGCCTGCACCTCTACCGTCAGCGGGCCTTCGACATTGAGCGTGCCAGCGGTGACCGTATCGCCCACGCCGCGCGGTTGCGGCAGGTATTCGCCGGTCAGTACCGATTCATCCACACTCGACTGACCGCTGAGAATAAGGCCATCCGCCGGCAGCAGGGCCCCGGGCGGCACCAGCACGTGCTCACCGGTGCGCAGCTCGCTGAGCAGGATGCGCTGGCTCTGGCCGTCGGCCGCCAGGCGCAGGCAGGAGGCCGGCAGCAGGTTGACCAGTTGTGCCGTGGCCGCCGCCGTACGTTCACGGGCGCGGCGTTCCAGGTAACGACCCGCCAACAGGAACAGGGCGAACATGCCGGCCGCGTCGAAATACAGCTCACCCACGCCGGTGACGGTGGACCAGATACCGGCCGCATAGGCGCCGCCAATCGCCAGGGATACTGAAACGTCCATGGTCAGGTGACGGGTGCGTAGGTCGCGCAGGGCGCCGCGGAAGAACTGGCCGCAGCAATAAAAGATAATCGGTGTGGTAAGAAACAGGCTGGTCCAGCGCAGGATGCTGTCCAGTTCAGGCGTCAGGTCAACGTTGAATTCTGGCCAGGTGGCCATCGAGGCCATCATCACCTGCATCCACAGCAAACCGGCCACGCCGAGCTGGCGCATGGCGCGGCGATTCTCCTGGGTCAACTGTTCAGCAGCGGCATCGGCCTGCCAGGGATGCGCGGCATAGCCAATCCGCCGCAGGCTGGTGAGCAGGCTGCTCAAGGGTACCTGACTGTCGGCCCAGCGTACTTGCAGGCGGTGGTTGGAGAGGTTGAGGTGGGCGCTTTCCACCCCGGGTGTGGCGCGCAGGTGCTTTTCAATCAGCCAGCCACAGGCCGCGCAACTGATGCCTTCGATCAGCAGGCAGGTTTCACTCAGCTCGCCCTGCTGCTGAACGAATGGCTGCTGCACGTCGGCGCGGTCATACAGGGCCAGTTCGTCCGGCAGGATCTGCGGCAGATCCTGTGGGTTGGCCGCTGTTTCGCTACGGTGCTTGTAATAGTGTTCGAGCCCGCCTGCAACTATCGCTTCGGCCACCGCCTGACAGCCCGGACAGCAGAGCGCGCGCGTTTCGCCCAGCACCTGGGCATGCCAGGTGCTGCCGGCGGGTACCGGCAGACCGCAGTGATAGCAAGGGAGGGGAGTAGCCATGGACAGGCGTCGATTACCTAAGGGCAGGGGCGGGGCGGATCAGTACTCGTCACCGAGTTTGATCGGTGTGCCAGCGGCAATGGTTTCCTCTTCGAACAGACGCCATTGTTTGCCGCCTTCCTCGCCGAGCAGTTCGACAAAACGCCGGCCACTGACGCTGTCCTGCATCTGGCCGCGGTAAACGCCTTCGCCCTGGGGTTGCATGACGATACGGCGGTCGCGCTCGGGCTGGGTCGGCGAGATCAGATTGAGCACCAGTTGTGCGGGGCCGCTGTTGCCCTGCAGGCGCAGTTCGGCAACGCCGGTGTCGTCATTCAGCTCGAGCTGGGCATGCAGCTGCAGGCGTTCGGCAAAGTTTTCCCGCTCCAGCGACTGGTTGATGCCTTTGCCGACGTCGTAGTAGTCATCGGAAATCAGGCCGGGCGGGTTTTTTGTTGCGATGGTCAGCAGAGTAAGACCCTGGACCACCGAGTAGGCCAGCAGACCGATAAGGAACCAGGGCCAAAATTGCTTGTACCAGGGTTTGATCAGAGCTTCTTCAGACATGTTTTACCTTACTGTTCAGCGGACGCTGGGGCCGATAAAACGGCTGTCGGCGTCGGATTGAATAGTCGCATCGCTCGTTGCGCGGATGCGGAAACGAATTTCGTTAGTGCTCGAAGGCAGCTTCTCTGGGTCGATGGACAACTCGACTGGTAGCGAGAGAATTTCCCCGGCTCGCGCCTTGATTTCCTTGCGGCCTTCATAGACCAGGCCATCGAGGCCATCTGCTTCAATCACGAAAACCTCATCGTGTTGGGCCTTGTTCATGATCTTCAAGGTGTAGACGTTTTCGATCCGGCCTTCCTCGTTCTCGCGGTAGAGCACGCGGTCTTTTAGGACGTCGAGGTGAACCAGCGAGCGATCGGCCACTGCCCAGGCGAACACACTCATCATGGCCACCAGCGCCACGGCATAGCCGATCAGGCGAGGCCGCACAAGGTGGGTCTGCTGGCCCGACAGGTTGTGCTCGGTGGTGTAGCTGATCAGGCCCTTGGGGTAGTCCATTTTTTCCATGATGTTGTCGCAGGCATCAATGCAGGCGGCGCAGCCAATGCACTCGATCTGCAGCCCGTCACGGATGTCGATGCCGGTTGGGCACACCTGCACGCACATCTTGCAATCGATGCAGTCGCCCAGGCCCTGGGCTTTGTAGTCAGCGTCTTTCTTGCGCGGACCACGGGCTTCGCCACGGCGTGGGTCGTAGGAGACGATCAGCGTGTCCTGATCGAACATCACGCTCTGAAAGCGGGCGTAGGGGCACATGTAGATGCACACCTGTTCTCGCAGCCAGCCAGCGTTGCCGTAGGTCGCCAGGGTGAAGAAGCCGACCCAGAACAGCGCCCAGCCGCCAACCTCCAGGGTGAAAAATCCTGCTATCAGTTCGCGAATGGGCGTGAAATAGCCGACGAAAGTCAGCGCGGTAACCAGCGACACCCCGAGCCAGATGCCGTGCTTGGCCAGCTTGCGCAAGAACTTGCGGCTGGTCATCGGCGATTTATCGAGTTTCATGCGTTGGTTGCGGTCACCTTCGGTGACCTTTTCCGCCCACATGAATACCCAGGTAAACACGCTCTGCGGGCAGGTATAGCCACACCAGACGCGGCCAGCAAAGACCGTGATGAAGAACAGGCCAAAGGCGGCAATGATCAACAGTGCCGAGAGCAGCACGAAATCCTGTGGCCAGTAGGTAGCGCCAAAGATATGGAATTTTCGCTCAGGCAGGTTCCACCAGACGGCCTGGCGATCATTCCAGGTCAGCCAGACAGTGCCGAAGTAAAGCAGGAAGAGGAGTGCGCCACCCGCCATGCGCAGGTTGCGAAACAGGCCGGTGAAGGCTCGGGTATAGATTTTTTCACGATTGGCGTAGAGGTCGACCGAATCGCCTTTAGCCGGGGCAGGGGTGACGTCTTTAACAGGAATCTGTGCGCTCATCAGTGGGTTACCACGGCGGTTGGTGGGTGCCCTGGCCGATACGTGCCGACCAGGATCAAATCACTACTGCACTATGGTACGCCTGACTAGGGCCGAACGGGTGCGACCTTGGGTCGCGCTCGTTCGGCCCGTTGCCTCACTTCTCTTCCGTTTGCTGGGAGAGACTGTACACATAGGCCGCCAGCAGGTGGACCTTGTCGTTGCCGAGGAAAGCTTCCTGGGCTGGCATCTGACCGTTGCGGCCATAGCGCAGGGTCTGCTGGACCTGAGCGAAGCTGGAGCCGTAAAGCCAGATACGATCGGTCAGGTTCGGCGCGCCCATGGCGTGCTGGCCCTTGCCTTCCGGACCGTGGCACACGGCGCAGTTGGTGGCGAAGATTTCCTTGCCCTTGGCCAGGTCAATGCCCGTGTCCTCGGGGTTTTTCAGGCCCGAGAAGCTGCGCACATAGCCGGCAACATGCTTGATACCGTCTTCGCCGATGATGTCTTTCCAGGCTGGCATCGCCGCCTGACGTCCACCGAGGATGGTGGTCTTGATGGTTTCAGCTTCACCGCCCCACAGCCAGTCGTTGTCGGTCAGATTAGGGAAGCCGTAGGCGCCCTTGGCATCCGAACCATGGCAAACCGAGCAGTTGGACGCGAAAAGTCGACCGCCCATTTTCAGCGCTTGCTCATCCTGAGCAACCTGCTCGATGGGCATGGCTGCGTACTTGGCGAAGATCGGACCGTACTCGGCATCCGCGCGGGCCATCTCTTTTTCCCACTGGTGCACACCAGTCCAGCCAGCATTGCGCACTTCGCCACCGGCGACCTGAACGTCTGCGGCGAACGGAGTCTTGGCCTCGGTATCGAGGTAGTCGTAGCCCGGCAGCAGGCCTTTCCAGTTACCCAGGCCCGGATACAGGACGAGGTAGCCGAGGGCAAACACGATGGTGCCAACGAACAGCATGAACCACCACTTGGGCAGTGGGTTGTCGTACTCCTCGATGCCGTCGAAGCTGTGGCCAACGGTTTCTTCGGTGGTGTCAGGGCGCTGGCCGCGACGGGTGCTGAAAATCAGCCATGTCAGGGCGAAGATGGTGCCCAGCGACAGGATTGTTACGTACCAACTCCAGAACGTGGTCATTGGTTATTGCTCCTGGAAGATTGCTCGTCACGCTCTTTGGGTTTGGGATCATCCGCGAAGGGCAGGTTCGCCGCCTCATCGAAGCTGTCTTTACGCCTACTGCTGTAGGCCCACAGCACGACGCCGATAAAGGCGATGAATACGATGGCGGTGCCTATGCCGCGAATGGTCCCAATGTCCATGTGCGTTACCGTTTGTTCTTGATAGAGGTGCCGAGAACCTGCAGGTACGCGACCAGCGCGTCCATTTCGGTCTTGCCACGGACTGCGTCGCGGGCACCGGCGATGTCTTCATCGGTATACGGCACACCGTAGCCACGCATGACTTCCATCTTCTTGGCGGTGTCCTTGCCATCCAGGCGGTGCTCGACCAGCCACGGGTAAGCCGGCATCTTCGACTCAGGCACCACGTTGCGCGGGTTGTACAGGTGCGCACGGTGCCATTCGTTGGAGTAACGACCACCGACGCGCGCCAGGTCCGGACCGGTACGCTTGGAACCCCACAGGAACGGGTGATCCCAGACGCTTTCACCGGCAACCGAGTAGTGACCATAACGCTCGGTCTCTGCGCGGAACGGGCGAATCATCTGCGAGTGGCAGCCTACACAGCCGTTGGCGATGTACACGTCGCGACCTTCGAGCTCCAGCGCGGTGTAGGGCTTGAGGCCTTCGACCGGCTCGTTGGTGACGTCCTGGAAGAACAGCGGGACGATCTGGGTCAGACCGCCGATGCTGACGGCGATCACCATCAGCAGCGCCATCAGGCCGATATTCTTCTCGATGATTTCGTGTTTCATCAGTGCGCTACTCCGGCAGGAATCTGTGCAGCGGCTTCATATTCGGAAGCCTTGGCGGCACGCACGGTGCGGTAAGTGTTGTAGGCCATCAACAGCATGCCGGTGACGAAGAAGGCGCCGCCGATCATCCGTACGACATAGCCAGGGTGGCTGGCTTCGAGGGCTTCAACGAAAGAGTAGGTGAGGGTGCCGTCTTCGTTGACTGCGCGCCACATCAGACCCTGGGTGATGCCGTTGACCCACATCGAGGCGATGTACAGCACGGTGCCAATGGTCGCCAACCAGAAGTGGGCATTGATCAGGCCGATGCTGTGCATCTGCTCACGACCAAACACTTTGGGGATCAGGTGGTAGAGCGCGCCGATGGAGATCATCGCAACCCAGCCAAGAGCGCCGGCATGTACGTGGCCGATGGTCCAGTCGGTGTAGTGCGACAGGGCGTTGACGGTCTTGATCGCCATCATCGGGCCTTCGAAGGTCGACATGCCGTAGAACGCCAGGGACACGACCAGGAAGCGCAGGATTGGGTCGGTGCGCAGCTTATGCCAGGCGCCGGAGAGGCTCATCATGCCGTTGATCATGCCGCCCCAGCTTGGCGCCAGGAGGATGATCGACATCGCCATACCGAGGGACTGTGCCCAATCCGGCAGTGCGGTGTAGTGCAGGTGGTGCGGACCGGCCCAGATGTACAGGGTGATCAGTGCCCAGAAATGCACGATGGACAGGCGGTAGGAGTAGATCGGACGTTCGGCCTGTTTGGGCACGAAGTAGTACATCATCCCCAAGAAGCCTGTGGTCAGGAAGAAGCCCACGGCGTTGTGGCCATACCACCACTGGATCATCGCATCGGTCGCGCCGGCGTACATGGAGTACGACTTGAAGAAGCTGACCGGAACCTGAGCGCTGTTGACTACGTGCAGCAGCAATGTCACCAGGATGAAGGCACCGTAGAACCAGTTGCCTACATAGATGTGCTTGGTCTTGCGCTGCACGATGGTGCCAAAGAACACCGCCACGTAAGCGATCCAGACAACACCCAGGAGAATGTCGATTGGCCACTCGAGCTCAGCGTATTCCTTGGAGCTGGTGTAGCCCATCGGCAGCGTGATCACCGCCAGGACGATGACCGCTTGCCAGCCCCAGAAGGTGAAGGCAGCCAGACCATCGGAGATCAGGCGCGTCTGACAAGTGCGCTGAACCACGTAGTAAGACGTGGCGAACAGTGCGCAGCCGCCAAAGGCGAAGATCACCGCGTTAGTGTGCAGGGGGCGCAGACGACCGAAGCTCGTCCACTCCATGCCCAGGTTGAGTTCCGGCCACACGAGTTGTGCGGCGATGAACACGCCTAGACCCATGCCGATGACGCCCCAAATCACCGTCATCACGGCGAATTGGCGAACCACCTTGTAGTTATAAGCAGTCTGACTGATTGCTGTGCTCATGCTGGGTTCCACGGTTAATGGAGTTTTTAGGGGTACAAAAATCGGCGGCAAGTATGGAGAAAGCAGGTAGCCATTGCAACGCCACACGCCGGCGCGATCAGGGTTCCAACGCTTTTGGGCAGCGACGATGGACGCCCGCTGACCGGTTTTTCACAGTGCTGTATGCGCCTGTCTGGCGCCGCGCAAAGATAGGAATCGCCTTGGATTTATGACTGATGGCGACTGAGCACTAGAGTAGCGCAAATGCACCCGTGACGGACCATTGGCCGACGGGTGCGACGCTGGGTCGCACGAGATCGCACCGGCTGACTTGGCGTCACCCGGTGGAGGGGGGAGGTGAGCAGTCGCCCTCCGTAATGGAGGGCGATACTTTTTATCAGTTGCTGTTGGCTTGCTCTGGAGTTTTCGCTTTGCGGCTCAGGCTGAGTACGTAGGCGGCCAGCAGGTGAACCTTGTCGTTACCCAGGTATTGCTCTTGCGCGGGCATCTGACCGTTGCGGCCGTGGCGAATGGTCTGCTGCAACTGCACCAGGCTGCTGCCGTAGATCCAGCCGCCAGGCTGGGTCAGGTCGGGAGCGCCCATGGCCGCCATGCCGGTACCGTTAGCGCCGTGGCAAGCCGAGCAGTTACTGGAGTAGAGTGCCGCCCCGGCCTGTTGGTCGGCAGCTGCATCCGCGGCCACAGGCAGGCGTGCAAGGGTGCCGCGCACATAAGTGGCGACCTGGCGCACACCGTCTTCACCGATGATCGCACCCCAGGCCGGCATGGCGCCCATGCGGCCGTTGAGAATACTGGTCTTGATGGTTTCGGCCTCGCCGCCCCAGCGCCAGTGCTTGTCGGTCAAGTTGGGGAAACCAACCGCCCCTTTGGCATCTGAGCCGTGGCAGACCGAGCAATAGGTGGCGAACATACGCCCGCCCATTTTCAAGGCTTGCTCGTCCTGGGCAACCTGCTCCAGGGGCATGGCTGCATATTTGGCGAAGATCGGCCCGTAAAGCCCGTCGGCTTGCTCGACTTCACGCTGCCACTGGGCAACCTGGGTCCAGCCATCGTCATAGCCGGGCAATACGCCCTTCCAGTTGCCCAGGCCGGGGTACAGCAGCAGATAACCGACAGCGAAGACGATGGTGCCGATAAACAGCATGAACCACCATTTTGGCAGTGGGTTGTCGTACTCCTCGATACCGTCGAAGGAGTGACCCATGGTCTGCTCGGTTTCGTTCTTGTGAATTTCGCTCTTGCGGGTGGCGAAGATCAGCCAGAACAGCGCCAACAAGGTGCCGATGGTCAACAGCGAAATGTACCAGCTCCAGAAGGTGCTCATGGGGTGTTGCTCCTTGTTGCGGCAGGCTGAGGGTCATCGGCGAACGGCAGGTTGGCGGCTTCGCTGAACGCGGTATGGCGCTTGCCGCTGTATGCCCACAGCGTCATGGCGACGAAGGCCAGCAGGACCAGGGCGGTGCCCAGGCCACGCAGCAGGCCGATATCGGTAAGGGCGAGTGTCATGACTTACCTCCGATTCTTAACGGCAGTGCCGAGCACTTGCAGGTAATCGACCAGCGCATCCATCTCGGTCTTGCCGCGCACGGCCTCGGAGGCGCCGGCGATATCGGCGTCGCTGTAGGGCACGCCGACGTGACGCAGGGCGGTCATCTTGGCTGGGGTGTCCTGGCCATCCAGGGTTGCCTCAACCAACCAGGGATAGGCGGGCATCTTCGACTCGGGTACCACGTTGCGCGGGTTGTACAGGTGCGCACGGTGCCATTCGCTGGAGTAGCGGCCGCCAACCCGCGCCAGGTCCGGGCCGGTACGTTTCGAGCCCCAGAGAAACGGGTGGTCGTAGACGCTTTCCCCAGCGACCGAGTAATGGCCGTAACGCTCGGTCTCGGCGCGGAACGGGCGGATCATCTGCGAGTGGCAGCCGACACAACCTTCACGGATGTAGATGTCACGGCCTTCGAGCTGCAGGGCGGTATAGGGTTTGAGGCCGCTGACCGGCTCGTTGGTGACATCCTGGAAGAACAGCGGGACGATCTGCGTCAGGCCGCCGATACTCACGGCCAGGACCATCATCAGGGCCATCAGGCCAATGTTCTTCTCGAGTAATTCGTGTTTCATCAGTGGGCTCCTTCCAGCGAATAACGAGCAGCAGCCTCGGCCTCAGCCGGTTGGCTGGCGCGGATGGTCTGCCAGACGTTCCAGGCCATCAGCAGCATGCCGCTGAAGAAGATCGCCCCGCCGATGACCCGCACGACGAAGCCGGGATGGCTGGCTTCCAGGGCTTCAACGAAGGAGTAGGTGAGGGTGCCGTCTTCGTTGACTGCACGCCACATCAGGCCCTGGGCAATGCCGTTGACCCACATCGAGGCGATGTACAGCACGGTGCCAATGGTGGCGAGCCAGAAGTGGGCGTTGATCAGACCGATGCTGTGCATCTGTTCACGGCCATAGACTTTCGGCAGGAGGTGATACAGCGAACCGATGGACACCATGGCGACCCAGCCGAGGGCGCCGGCGTGGACGTGGCCGATGGTCCAGTCGGTGTAGTGGGACAGGGCGTTGACGGTCTTGATCGCCATCATCGGACCTTCGAAAGTCGACATGCCGTAGAACGCCAGGGACACCACGAGGAAGCGCAGGATCGGGTCGGTGCGCAACTTATGCCAGGCGCCGGAGAGGGTCATCATGCCGTTGATCATGCCGCCCCAGCTCGGTGCCAGCAGGACCAGCGACATCACCATGCCCAGGCTCTGCGCCCAATCCGGCAGCGCGGTGTAGTGCAGGTGGTGTGGGCCGGCCCAGATGTACACGGCGATCAGCGCCCAGAAGTGCACGATGGACAGGCGGTAGGAATACACCGGGCGCCCAGCCTGCTTCGGCACGAAGTAATACATCATCCCCAGGAAGCCGGCAGTCAGGAAGAAGCCCACGGCGTTGTGGCCATACCACCATTGCACCATGGCGTCGGTGGCACCGGCGTACACCGAGTAGGACTTGGTCAGGGTGACCGGGATTTCCAGGTTATTGACCAGGTGCAGCAGCGCCACCGTGAGGATAAAGGCGCCGAAGAACCAGTTGCCGACATACACGTGGCTGACGCGGCGCTTTATCACGGTGCCGAAGAACACGATGGCGTAGCTAACCCAGACGATGGTGATCAGAATGTCGATCGGCCATTCCAGCTCGGCATATTCCTTGGAGCTGGTGTAGCCCAGTGGCAGACTGATCGCCGCCAGCAGGATCACCAGTTGCCAACCCCAGAAGGTGAAGGCAGCCAGGCCTGGGGCGAACAGGGTCGCCTGAGAGGTGCGTTGTACCGCGTAGTAGCTGGTGGCGAACAGCGCACAGCCACCGAAGGCGAAGATCACCGCGTTGGTGTGCAAGGGGCGCAGTCGGCCAAAACTGGTCCAGGGTAGCCCGAAGTTGAGCTCCGGCCAGACCAGTTGCGCGGCGATGAAGACGCCGAGCCCCATCCCGACGATGCCCCACACCACGGTCATGATGGCGAATTGGCGGACCACCTTGTAGTTGTAGGCGGCACTGGTTGTTGTGTTCATGTCTGGGCTTCCATCCACGGTTGATTCGATCATTTCTAGGAGCCTGTCGGACTTGACCGTTCGTTGCGAGGGAAAGCCGGCTTGAGACAGTTTTGTTGCTTTACCGAGGCGAATAGCGAGCTATTTAACGAGGGAAAGCAGCAAAAATGGCCAAGTCCGGCTTTTCCGCAGTAGAGCAGTGTTAAGTCCGACAGGCTCCTCTACTGCCTGCAGGCGTGGCAGACGCGCGCAGGCGAATTGCTAAAGCGAGGCAAGCATGGGCAAAGCAGGGAGCGAAGGTATTGACCCGGGTCAATGCCAGCACGCAGGCGGTGAATCTGCCGGGGTTTGGGCGCGGCCAGAGGGGGCGGGTGTGGCCACACTGATTTTGGCCCATGGGGCCGGTGCGCCGATGGACAGCCCGTTTATGACGCAGATAGCGGAGAATCTTGCGGCGCTGGGTGTCAGCGTGGTGCGTTTTGAGTTCGCCTACATGGCAGCACGGCGCACCGATGGCCGCAAGCGTCCGCCAGCCCCCCAGGCACGTCTGCTGGAGGAATGGCGCCAGTGCTATCGGCAGGTGCGTGAGCAGGTCGATGGACCGCTGGCTATTGGCGGCAAGTCTATGGGCGGGCGCATGGCCAGCCTGCTGGCCGACGAGTTGGGCGTCGATGCGCTGGTGTGCCTGGGGTATCCCTTCCATGCCGTGGGCAAGGTCGACAAGCCACGGGTCGCACACCTGGCGGACCTGCGTACGCCAACCCTGATCGTGCAGGGCGAACGCGACCCCATGGGCGGGCGCGAGCGCGTCGCTGGCTATTGTCTGGCGCCCGCCATCACCCTGCATTGGCTGGCCGCCGCCGACCATGACCTCAAGCCGTTACAGCGCTCAGGCTTCAACCATGAGCAGCATCTGGCCGCAGCGGCGCAGGCCGTGAGTGGGTTTTTGAGCGGGCTCGCGTAGCCAAAAAAGGATCTTCGCATTTCTGTGGGGATGCTGGGCTTGACACCGGACTGGCAAGTTTGTGTGTGGTCCGGCAAATGGCGTGGCATGGCCCATTCCCGCGTGTACTGAACGTTTGGGTTGCGCCCCTCACGGGCGCCACACCTTTCTTGCTTGCCCAAGAAAGGTGTGCCAAAGAAGGGCACCCCGACATCCGGGTTTCGCTGCGCGAAACTTCCCTCGCTCCGGCGCTGCTCCGGGGGCCGGCGTACATGGGCCATCCCTGGCCCATTACGCCTCTCGCCGCATCCATGCGGCTCGTCCCCCTACGCAACACCTACACTCGGCCTCCTGACGGGACCCGGTCGCGAGCTTGCAGGATTTTCACAGGATCAAGTACGGCGGCGTCTGTCTTTTGCTCTGGTTCTTGAATCGCGATCGTGCAGACGACGCCCAAAGCCCCTTCAGGAGGCCGAGTGGAATCGCCGCGCAAGGGGGTGAGCGACATGGATGTCGCGACGACTGCATGGATGCAGGAGGTAGAGCGAAGCAGGATGCCCGAGCCGAGAGCCACGCTGGGCCATGGATGGCCCTTCGTGGCGGACCCCTGGAGTGGTGATGGAAGGAGGGAACCCCGGCGCAGCCGGGGCCGGATGGTGGGGTGCCCTTCTCTTTGGTTACTTTCTCTTGGGCAAGCAAGAGCTACGGAGCGAAGCGGAGTAACAGCCGCAGGCTGGCCCGAAGGGTGAGCGCAGCGAATCAAGTGACTCGCCCGTAAGGGGCGAAACCCGCCAGACCAGACAGCGCGTTAATGGATAGAGCCACGTCATCGGCAACGCACACTTATTTGCCAGTCCGGTGTCAATAAGCGATTCCCAGAATTTACGCGAAGAACCCAAAAAACAACCCGCCGGGCGGCGGGTTGGGGAAGGTGCTGGCCTGCAGTCGAGGTCAGCTGTTAAAGCGTTCGACCAGCGCATATTGCCCTTGCGCGGTACGGGTCAGGGCTTTGCTCAGGGTTGCCGTGCTGCGCGCTTCTTCCGATGTCTGGTCGGCCAACTGGGCGATGGTGGTGATGTTGCGGTTGATCTCGTCGGCTACGGCGCTTTGCTCCTCTGCCGCAGCGGCGATCTGGTCGGCCATGCCGGCAATGTTGGCCACCGCATCACTGATGCCTGAGAGCGCATGATCGGCCTTGAGCACACGCTCGACGCCTTCATCGGCCTGTTTGCGGCCGATTTCCATGGTCAGCACGGCTTCTTCGGCCGTGCGTTGCAGCTTGGCGATCAACTGGTGAATCTGCCCGGTGGACTCGGCAGTACGCTGGGCCAGTGAGCGCACCTCGTCGGCAACCACGGCGAAGCCTCGACCCATTTCCCCTGCGCGGGCCGCCTCGATGGCCGCGTTGAGGGCAAGCAGGTTGGTCTGGTCGGCAATACCCTTGATCACGTCGACCACGCCGCCGATTTCATTGCTGTCCTGGGCCAGGCGGGTGACGGTCTCGCCGGTTTCGCCTACCGACACGGACAGGCGCTGGATAGCCTCGCGGGTTTCGGCGGTGATGGTGCGGCCTTCGCCGGTCAGGCGATTGGCTTCCTGGGTGGCAATGGCGGTACGGGCCACATTGCTGGCCACTTCCAGGGTGGTGGCAGCCATTTCATTGACGGCCGTGGCCACCTGCTCGGTTTCCTGGCGCTGACGATCGAGGCCGGCGCTGCTGTTGTGCGCCAGGGTGTCGGCTTGGCGAGCCTGCTGAGTCAGGTGCTCGGCGGTATCCTGCAGTCGCGTGAGACAGGTTTTCAGGCGAGCATCCTGGCTGAGCATGGCCATTTCCAGGCGTGCCTCGGCGCCCCGGCTGTCGGTGTACATCTGCGCGATCAGGGCATCGGAAGTGGTCTGCTCGGCGAGGCGCAGTAGACGCTTGATACCACGGGTCTGCCAGGCAATGCCGGCCAACCCCAGCGGTACCGACAGCACTGCGGCGAGGGCGAAACCCCAGCTGCTGCCCATCCAGTGACCGATCAGAAAGCCGATCTGGCTGACCAGAATGAACGGCATCCAGGCCTGCACGACCGGCAGCCAGCGATCACTGGCAGGCACCGCCGACTTGCCGGCATTGATGCGCTGATAGAGCGCTTCGGCACGACGGACCTGCTCGGGCGTTGGTTTGACCCTGACCGACTCGTAACCGGTGATCTGGTTGTTCTCGCGCATGGGCGTGACGTAGGCGTTGACCCAATAGTGGTCACCACTCTTGCAGCGGTTCTTGACCACGCCCATCCAGGGCTTGCCGGCCTTCAGGGTCGTCCACATATGCTCGAACACCGCCGACGGCACGTCGGGGTGGCGCACGATGTTATGCGGTGCATGCAGGAGTTCTTCGCGAGAGAAACCACTGATCTCGACGAAGGCATCATTGCAGTATGTGATCTGCCCCTTGGCGTCGGTGGTGGAAATCAGGCGCTGCTGGGTAGGGAACGTTCGCTCGCGCTGAGTGACCGGCTGATTGTTACGCATGGCAGGTATCCGTCGTTGTTATGGCCCCTTCATCGGCCGCTAGGCCGTGAAGTTGAGGGCTGAGTCCATTTAGCCGAGTGTAAACGTTTTTCTATTGACGTCACATTCCCGTCATGTTCAGTGCCTTCCCTGGCTCTGCGTGGTTTATCTGCATGCTGATGCACAGGTGTGCGGGTCAGTTGGCGATCATCTGTCGCAGTACATAGTGAAGAATACCGCCGGCTTTGAAGTACTCGACTTCGTTGAGCGTATCGATGCGGCACAGGACTTCGACATGTTCCTGTGCGCCGTTTTCGCGGGTGATCTCCACCCCGAGCGGCATCAGTGGGCGCAGTTCCACACCATCCAGGCCGGTAATGGCCAGGGTTTCCCGGCCTGTCAGTTTGAGCGTGCGGCGGTCCAGACCATCCTTGAACTGCAGCGGCAGCACGCCCATGCCGACCAGGTTGGAGCGGTGGATACGCTCGAAACTCTCGGCCAGTACCGCCTTGACCCCGAGCAGGTTGGTACCCTTGGCGGCCCAGTCACGGCTTGAGCCGGTGCCGTATTCCTTGCCGGCAATGACCACCAGTGGAGTGCCTTCGGCCTGATAGCGCATCGCCGCGTCGTAGATCGACAGCTGATCGCCACTTGGCACGTGCAGGGTGTTGCCGCCTTCCTGGCCATCGAGCATCTCGTTGCGGATGCGGATATTGGCGAAGGTGCCGCGCATCATTACCTGATGATTGCCTCGGCGTGAGCCGTAGGAATTGAAGTCCGTGGAGGCTACACCCTGTTCGCGCAGGTAGCGCCCCGCCGGGCTGTCGGCTTTGATATTACCGGCTGGCGAGATGTGGTCGGTGGTGACCGAGTCGCCGAGCAGGGCGAGAATGCGCGCTTCATGAATATCGCCAACATGGGGCGGCGCCTGGTCGATTTGCTCGAAAAATGGTGGGTGCTGGATGTAGGTAGAGTCGGCCTGCCAGGCGTAGGTATTGCTTTCGGGCACGCCAATCGCCTGCCACTGCGCGTCCCCCTCGAATACGGCGGCGTATTCCTTGCGGAACATGGCTGTATCGACTTTCTGTACCGCCTCGGCAATTTCCTGCTGGCTCGGCCAGATATCGCGCAGGTACACCGGCTTGCCGTCGCGGTCCTCGCCCAGCGGCTCTTCGGCGATATTCATCCGCACGCTGCCGGCCAGGGCATAGGCAACCACCAGGGGCGGCGAGGCCAGCCAGTTGGTTTTAACCAATGGGTGCACGCGGCCTTCGAAATTGCGGTTGCCGGACAGTACCGACGCCACCGTCAGATCGCCTTGTTGAATGGCTTTCTCGATAGGATCGGGCAGCGGCCCGGAGTTGCCGATACAGGTGGTGCAGCCGTAGCCGACCAGGTCGAAGCCGAGCGTGTCGAGGTATTCGGTCAGCCCAGCCGCAGCGAAGTACTCGGTCACCACCTTGGAGCCCGGCGCCAGGGAACTCTTGACCCAAGGCTTGCGTTGCAGTCCCTTTTCCACGGCCTTTTTCGCCAGCAAGCCAGCGGCCATCATCACGCTGGGGTTGGAGGTGTTGGTGCAGGAGGTGATGGCGGCAATCACCACGGCGCCGTCGCGCAGCGGGTGGCGCTGGCCGTTCAGCTCATAGTGGATGTCGTTTTGTGCCGCATTGCCGACCGCCACACCGCCACCACCTTCGCTTTCCAGACGGCCTTCTTCCTTGGCGGTGGGGTTGAGTTGCAGACCGAGAAAGTCCTCGAATGCCTGGCTGACCTGAGGCAGGGCGACCCGGTCCTGCGGGCGCTTGGGGCCGGCCAGGCTGGCTTCGACCTGGCCCATGTCCAACTCCAGGCTGTCAGTGAATAGCGGCTCGCTGCCGGCATGCCGCCACAGGCCCTGGGCTTTGCAGTAGGACTCGACCAGCTTGACGGCCTCTTCGGGCCGCCCGGACAGGCGCAGGTAACCCAGGGTGATTTCGTCGACCGGGAAGAAACCACAGGTGGCGCCGTACTCCGGGGCCATATTGGCGAGAGTGGCGCGGTCTGCCAGGGGCAGCTCGGCCAGGCCATCACCGTAAAACTCGACGAATTTGCCGACCACGCCCTTTTTGCGCAGCATCTGCGTGACGGTGAGCACCAGGTCGGTGGCGGTGATGCCTTCCTTGAGCTTGCCGCTGAGTTTGAAGCCGATCACCTCGGGAATCAGCATCGACACCGGTTGGCCGAGCATCGCGGCTTCCGCCTCGATGCCGCCGACGCCCCAGCCGAGCACGCCGAGGCCATTGATCATGGTGGTGTGCGAGTCGGTACCAACCAGGGTGTCGGGGAAGGCGTAGGTCACACCGTCTTCGTCCTTGGTCCAGACTGTGCGGCCCAGGTACTCCAGGTTGACCTGGTGGCAGATGCCCGTGCCTGGCGGCACCACGCTGAAATTATCGAACGCGTGTTGGCCCCAGCGCAGGAAAGCGTAGCGCTCGCCGTTGCGCTGCATTTCGATCTCGACGTTTTCGCCGAATGCCTCTGGCGTGGCGAATTTGTCGACCATCACCGAGTGGTCGATGACCAGGTCCACGGGCGACAGTGGATTGATCTTCTGCGGGTCGCCGCCGGCCTTGGCCATGGCATCGCGCATGGCGGCCAGGTCGACCACCGCCGGTACGCCGGTAAAGTCCTGCATCAGTACGCGAGCAGGGCGGTACTGGATTTCGCGGTCCGAGCTGCGCGTGTGCAACCAGTCGGCAATGGCCTGCAGGTCGCGACGCGTCACCGTTTTGCCATCCTCCCAGCGCAGCAGGTTTTCCAGCAGCACTTTCAGCGAGAAGGGCAGGCGGTCGAGGTCGCCGAGGTTTTTTGCCGCCTCGGGCAGGCTGAAATAGGTGTAGGTGCGTTCGCCAACGTTAAGGGTGCGGCGGCAGTTCAGGCTGTCGGTGGACGGCATGGGTTCTCTCCTTGGGGCTCACACGGTACGAGCCGATGGGGCGACAGGATCAGTAATTCTAGTCCTGCTTATTGGTAATGGCCTTAGGGTCTGGACCGGTCAAGAGCACGCCGGGTTCCCGAAGCCGTTATGATGCGCGCCTTGAGGAGAAGCCTGATGAATACCTTGTTACTGCATTGCCGTCCCGGATTCGAGAATGAAGTGTGCGCGGAGATCAGCGAACACGCTGCGCGCCTTGAGGTTTCTGGCTATGCCAAGGCCCGGCCGGCCAGTGCCTGTGCCGAGTTCGTCTGCAGCGAAGACGGTGAAGCCGAGCGTCTGATGCGCGGGGTGCGCTTCAACCAATTGATTTTTGCCAGGCAGTGGGCTCAGGGCGGCTTTATTGACCTGCCGGAGCTGGACCGTATCAGTGTGCTGCTCGCTCATCTGGCGGATTCACCGGTATTCGGCAGCCTATGGCTTGAGGTGCTGGACACCAACGAGGGCAAGGAGCTGTCGAACTTCTGCAAAAAGTTCGAGGCGCCCCTGCGCAATGCCCTGAGTAAGGCCGGCAAGCTGGTCGAGGACCCAACCAAGCTGCGCTTGCTACTGACCTTCAAGAGCGGCCGCGAGGTGTTCCTGGGTGTGGCGCCGCCCGGTAATTCGGCGCTGTGGCCGATGGGGATTCCGCGCCTGAAGTTCCCCCGCGAGGCGCCGAGCCGTTCGACCCTCAAGCTGGAGGAAGCCTGGCACACCTTTATCCCCCGTGAGCAGTGGGACGAGCGCCTGTCGGGCGAGATGACCGGCGTCGACCTGGGCGCCGCGCCAGGTGGCTGGACCTATCAACTGGTCAAGCGCGGCATGCTGGTCACCGCGATCGATAACGGGCCGATGGCCGAAAGCCTGATGGACACCGGTCTGGTGCAGCACCTGATGGTCGATGGTTTCACCTGGAAGCCCAAGCAGCCGGTGGACTGGATGGTCTGCGACATCGTCGAGAAGCCCGCGCGCAGTGCGGCGTTGCTGGAAACCTGGATCGGCGAGGGGCTGTGCCGCGAAGCGGTGGTCAACCTGAAACTGCCGATGAAGCAGCGTTACGCCGAGGTGCGGCGCCTGCTGCAACGCCTTGAAGATGGCTTTGCCGCGCGCAAGATCAAGGTCTCGATCGCCTGCAAACAGCTTTACCACGACCGCGAAGAGGTGACCTGTCACCTGCGCCGTTTACGCTGAACGCCTTTTGATCCGTTGGCCAGGGCGCGGGCTTTGAGTGAAAATAGCCGGCCCTTTTGGAGCCCAGCCATGCCTTTGCACCCTGACACGGCCCTTGATGCCACCCTCGACGCCAGCGGGCTCAACTGCCCGGAGCCGGTGATGATGCTGCACAACACCGTGCGCGACTTGCCTGCCGGTGGCCTGCTCAAGGTCATCGCCACTGATCCCTCGACCCGCCGCGATATTCCCAAGTTCTGCGTGTTCCTGGGGCATGAGTTGCTTGAGCAGCTTGAGCAGGACGGTACCTATTTGTACTGGATCCGCAAAAAAGCCGATTGAGGCTCAACCTTGTGGCGCTGGCCAGCCGGCCTGGCCCGGTGCCAGGCCGCAACTGCGCAGGCTGTCCTGCCAGGCGCTGACATGCTCGCCGGTGGCCGTCACAAAGGCCTGCCATAACGAGTCCTGGGTACCCGCCAGGCGCAGCAGGTAGTCATGGGTCGCGGCCGGTGCATCCTGCGCAGCCAGGTGTTGTACCGCCCGCTGCCAGCGCTCGCCGCGCTGGTGCACCTGGCTCAGGTAGGGCTGCAGGTGCCCGGCGTAGTACTTCACAAAGATGTTCTGCAGGATGCGCCCGCGCTCGGTGGGCAGGCCTTGCGGGCAGAGTGGGCGATTGGCCAGGCGCTGGCGCAGCAGCGCCGTGCCGTGGTCGAGGGTATGGCGCAGGCTGGCCAGGCTGGTGATTAGTTCGCCGCCCTGGGCGCTGGCATGCAAGGCCTGGAACAGCGGCTCAAGCTGCTCGGCTGGCGGCGGCAGTTGCTCGGGCAAGCGCTGTGCGAGGCCCGCGAGCTGTTCCAGAGCGTCCAGTGCTGCACCGTCTTCCCCTGGGGTGGCCGGCAAGGCCTGGGCGCTGAAACGCAGGTAGCGCTCGACCTCGTTGCTGCCATTGAAGGCATTCCAGAACACCGCCGGCAGTTGCGCGCGCTTCTGCGTGGCCAGGTCGCTCAAGCGGGTACGCAGGTCGGCGTCGTCACTGCCATCCAGGCGGGCGATGCAGCTGTCCAGGGCGCGCAGCAAGTCACCCTCGTAGGCCAGGCGGCTGCTGGCCATCAACTGTTTGCCCAACAGGCTGTTGCGCTGGCTGATCAGTTGCTGCAAGTCGGCGCAGCGGCGCACATCGATAAGCAGGTCGAGCAAGCCGATACGCAGCTCGGGCACCTCAAGCAGGCGTTCGCGGCGTGGCGGCATGCGGTAGATACCCGCGTGCGTCAGGTCGAAGGCTTCGGCGCTGGGGCTATCCAGAACATTGCCCAGGCGCTGCAGATAGTCGGCCTGCAAGGCCAGACCATCATCACTCGGCGTGCAGGCGGTGAGGCTCAGCAGAGCGCAAAGCATAAGCAGGCGTGCGGTCATGGTGCTCCCAGGCAGGTGACGGGTTGGCCAGTCTACTGCGGCACGCTGGGCGTTGGTCAACGCCTTCAGCCGGGCTGGCGCTGCCCGCGACGAATACGCTTTTTCGCGCTGCGGGCCAGGCGGATAGCGAGCATCACGGCAGCACAGGTCAGGCCCACCACCAAGCCTTGCCATAACCCGCTCGGGCCGCTCGGTTCGCCGAGCCAGTCGGACAAGCCCAGGGCGTAGCCCACCGGCAGGCCGATGCCCCAGTAAGCGAACAGGGTCAGAAGCATGGTAATGCGGGTGTCCTGATAGCCGCGTAGGGCGCCGGCGGCGGTGACCTGGATGGCGTCGGAAAACTGGAACAGCGCCGAGTAGACGATCAACCCGGAAGCCAGCGCGATCACCACCGGGTCGGCGGTGTAGATCTGCGCGATCTGTTCACGCAATAGCAGCATCAGGCTGGCCGACAGGCAGGCATAACCCAGGGCCGCGCCCATACTGACGCCGGCGGCGAAACGCGCCTGGCGGTAGTTGCCGGCGCCCAGGGCCTGGCCGACCCGTACCGTGGCCGCCATACCCAGTGAGTAGGGGATCATAAACACCATGGAGCTGAAGTTCAGGGCGATCTGGTGACCGGCCACCACCGATGCGCCCAGCCCGCCGAT
The DNA here is from genome assembly GCF_900110925.1 of Pseudomonas cuatrocienegasensis. GTDB lineage: Bacteria > Pseudomonadota > Gammaproteobacteria > Pseudomonadales > Pseudomonadaceae > Aquipseudomonas > Aquipseudomonas cuatrocienegasensis. The sequence continues at coordinate 505,443 of NZ_FOFP01000001.1, forward strand.
CAGCAGGGCGATCACCGCGAAAATGCTCGATTCGGCGAATACCGCGATGCCAATCGGCACGCCAATCGCCAGCAGGCGCTGGATCACCGCCCATTGCGGGCGCTCGAAACGGTTGAACAGCGCCGTGGGGCGATAGTACGGCGCCCATTTCACCCAGCCGAGCATGCCGAGGAACATGCAGATCATCACCAGGCTGGTCGCCCAGCCGCAACCCACACCGCCCATGGCCGGCAGGCCGAGCTTGCCGTAAATGAAGATGTAGTTGAGCGGGATGTTCAGCAGCAAACCGCACAGGCCCAGGACCATGCTCGGCCGGGTATGGCCAAGACCGTCACTGAAACAGCGCAGTACGTGATATAGCGCCACCGCGGGGAAGCCACAGGCCACTGCCCGTAGGTAGCCCATGGCTGGTTCGATCAGGCTGGGATCGACATTCATTGCCTGCAGGACGATCTGCGCATTCCACAGCAACGCGGCAGCGGCGATGCCGACCGCCAGGGCCAGCCACAGTGCCTGGCGCACCAGCGGGCCAATCTCGGCGTGCTGGCCGGCGCCAAAGCGCTGCGCGACCTTGGGTGTGGTGGCCAGCAGGATGCCGGTCATCAGCAGAAACACCGGCACCCAGATCGAGTTGCCCAGGGCCACGGCGGCCAGATCGCGGGCGCTGACACGGCCGGCCATGACGGTGTCGACAAAGCCCATGGCGGTGTGGGCCAGTTGGGCGATGATGATCGGCGTGGCCAGGCGCAGCAGGCTGCTGAGCTCCTGGCGAACGCGGGCTGGGCGGGTGAGGAGTGCGGCTGGCATCCGGGTGCTCTCGGAAAACCGCGAAGTCTACGCCCTGACGCGCCGGTCAGGAAAGCGGCGCATGCAAAGCAGCCATGGGCGCAGCTGGCGGCGTTAGGGTCTGTTCCCGTTTCGTTCGCGGCCGCGCCGGAGCCAGTTTTAGCGCGAGGCAAGGCACGAGATGCGAGGTTTGCTCAGCACATCCCTGTGCTTCACCCCTTCGGGGCTACGCGCAAAAACGCTCCTGGCGTTTTTGTAGTGGGCTAAATGAGCCATCGAGAAACGCAGCATCGCGCTAAAACGGGCCCGGCCCTATGGGTTGTGCGCAAAATCTCGCCATGCGTTGTTGGAGGACTTGGCAAGGGAACGACGTGGACGGCGAGTCCATTCCCTGCGTCCTCCGCCTAGCGGAGCGCCGCCCGGCCTGGCGAAATTTTTCGCGGCAACGCGGCTAGCGACGAAACGGGAACAGACCCTAGAATCATCGCCCGGATTACGGAGCCTGCCATGCACATTGTCGCCGATGAAAACATTCCCCTGCTCGAGGCCTGCTTCGCACGCTTCGGCCGTATCAGCCGGCACCCCGGTCGTACCATCGACCGAGCCGCCCTGGGCGATGCCGAGGTGTTGCTGGTGCGCTCGGTGACGCAGGTTGACCGGGCGCTACTCGAAGGCAGCCAGGTACGCTTTGTCGGTACCTGCACCATCGGCACGGACCATCTGGATCTGGCCTACCTGGAGCAGGCTGGCATCGCCTGGGCCAGTGCGCCGGGCTGCAACGCCCGGGGGGTGGTCGACTATGTGCTGGGCAGCTTGCTGGTCTTGGCCGAAGACGAAGGACTCGACCTGGCTGAACGGACTTACGGGATTGTCGGCGCCGGGCAGGTCGGCAGTCGCCTGGCCAAGGTATTGCGAGGCCTGGGCTGGACGGTCAAGGTCTGTGACCCGCCGCGTCAGGCGGCTGAGGGTGGGGCGTTTGTCGCGCTGGAGGAAATTCTGACGAGCTGCGATGTGATCAGCCTGCACACCCCACTTACCCGTGAAGGCGCCTGGCCGACCTGGCATCTGCTGGGTGCCGAACAACTGGCAAGGCTGCGGCCAGGCGCCTGGCTGATCAATGCCAGCCGCGGTGCGGTAGTCGATAACCCGGCACTCTGCGCCACCCTGCAAGCGCGCAGCGACCTGCGTGCGGTGCTGGATGTCTGGGAGGGCGAGCCACTGGCCGATCCTGAGTTGGCCGCGCGCTGCCGACTGGCGACCCCGCATATTGCCGGCTACAGCCTGGACGGCAAGCTGCGCGGCACATTGCAGATTCTGCAGGCTTACTGTGAGGTGCTGGGCGAGCCTGCGCCGGTGTTGCCGGAGCTACCTGCGCCCTGGCTCGGCGAGATCGGCCTCAGCGGTGATGCTGATCCGGCCTGGGCGCTGAGCACCCTGTGTCGTGCGGTGTATGACCCACGGCGCGACGATGCGGATTTTCGTCGCAGCCTGGTTGGGGATGACGCGCAGCGGCGTGCGGCATTCGACCGTTTGCGCAAGCACTACCCGATGCGCCGCGAGACCGACGGGCTGAATATGGTACTCGCGGGGCAGTCGCCAAAGCTGCAGGCGCTGGTTGAAGCTCTCGGCGCTCGGTGCACTATTGCTGATTGACGGCCTGTCAGTCGGCTGCGGGCGCGTCCTGCTCCAGTTCACTGCAGGCGCGTTGCACCATGTCTTCGGTGATAGGGATTTCGCGGCCCTGCTCGTCGATGATCGCGCCGCCCAGTGGGGCATCCGGGGGCAGGGGCGAGGTCCAGTTATCAGTGGGTGGAGTGGACGGGGTCATGGGCTAATCCTCTGCGGGGGACGTTTTTTGCTATGTCGTATGCCCGTATAAGCCGCCTGGTGGCTGCGTACTGGTGGGCATTGGTTTGCCACTGTGCCAAAAAAAGCCGGGACTTGAAAAGAACGGCTGATGATTTCGAATGAGGTGCTTATGCCGTTGTTTCACATTGGCTTGATCGTCAACCCGCTGGCTGGTGTGGGTGGCCCTGCCGGTTTCAAGGGCAGTGACGGTATGGCCGAGGCGGCGCTGGCAGCGGGTGTCGAGCCACGTGCGGCGGAGCGTACGCGCACGGCGCTGGAGGTCTTGCTGCCACTGCGTGAGCGTTTGCTGTTCCGCACCTTCGCCGGTGCCATGGGCGCGGAGTTGCTGACTGAAATGGGCTTTGCCCATGAGGTGCTGGGCATCTCTGCAGGTGCGGTCAGCCACGCCAGCGATACGCGCCTGGCGGTGCAGCGTTTGCAGGAGGCCGGGGTGGCGTTGCTGCTGTTCGCGGGCGGTGACGGCACTGCCCGCGATGTGGCCGAAGCGGTAAGCGAAGGTCAGCCGGTGCTGGGCATTCCGGCCGGGGTGAAGATCCAGTCGGGGGTCTACGCCATCAGCCCGCGTGCCGCTGGCGAGCTTACCCGGCGGCTGGTCGAGGGTGGGCTGGTGCGCCTGGCCAGCGGTGAGGTGCGCGACCTGGATGAAGCGGCCCTGCGCGACGGCCGGGTCGCCTCGCGCTGGTTCGGTGAGCTGACGGTGCCGCAAGAAGGCGGCTACCTGCAGCAGGTCAAGCAAGGAGGTGTGGAGTCCGAAGAACTGGTGCTGGCCGATCTCGCTGCCTGGCTGGAAGCGGATTGGCAGCCGGGTGTGCGCTACGTGTTCGGCCCTGGCTCGACCCTGCATGGCCTGGCGCAGAATCTGGGGCTGGAAACCACACTGCTCGGCGTCGACGTGGTCGAGGATGGCCGGGTGATTGCCCATGACGTCAGTGAGGCTGAGCTGTTCGCCCTGGTCGCGGGCACGCCGAGTTACCTGCTGGTCACGGCTATTGGCGGCCAGGGCCATATCATCGGCCGTGGTAATCAGCAGATCAGCCCGCGTGTACTGCGCTCTATCGGCCTGGAGCGTCTGCGGGTGGTGGCCACCAAACGCAAGCTGAGCACCCTGGAGGGACGGCCATTGCTGGTGGACAGCGGCGAGATAGTGCTGGACGACGCCTTCCCCGATGCAGTGCGGGTGTGGACTGGCTATAAGGAAGAGCTGCTGTATCCCCTGAGCCGATAGGAGGTCGCGATGCGGATGATCTGGGTGTTGCTCGGTGGCTTGCTGGCGTTTGCCGCGCAGGCCATCGAGCCGGACAAGCTGGTGCTGGCGGCGCGCGAGCAGGTGGGGGTAACCCTCGGCTACGATCCGGCTTATCGTCGCCTGGCCTATCCCGCTGGTGACGTGCCACTGGCAACTGGGGTGTGCACCGATGTGGTGATCCGCGCCCTGCGCCAGCAGGGGCTGGATCTGCAGGAGGCGGTACACCGCGATATGCGCGGTAATTTCGCTGCTTACCCGAAGAACTGGGGGCTAAGCCGTCCCGACACCAATATCGACCACCGCCGGGTTCCCAACCTGATGACCTGGTTCACACGCCAAGGCTGGGCGCTGCCCATTGCGCGGGAGGCGGGCGCTTATCGTGCTGGCGATATCGTCGCCTGGGACCTGGGCGGCGGCCTGACCCATATCGGCATTCTTAGCGACCGGCATAGCGCCTCGGGCGTGCCGCTGGTGCTGCACAATATCGGTCGGGGTACTCAAGAGGAGGACATCCTCTTCGTCTACCGGGTGATCGGCCATTACCGCTATGCCAGTCAGCAGGCAGGGAACCAGACATGACCGAGCAACATCTGCCACCCGGCCTACGCGCGGGCGAGTCCGTAGTGCTGTTCGACGGCGTTTGCAAGCTGTGCAATGGCTGGGCGCGGTTCTTGATCCGTCACGATAATCGCCGCCATTTCCGCCTTGCGTCGGTGCAGTCGCCCCAGGGGCAGGCGCTGTTGGTCTGGGCAGGGTTGCCCACCGAGCGCTTCGATACGATGGCATTGATCGACGACGGTCAGCTGCTGGTGCGATCTGATGCGCTACTGCGCATCCTCGCGCAACTGCCTGGGCCCTGGCGCATGCTGGCCTTGCTACGTTTTATCCCCAGGCCACTGCGCGACTGGTGCTACGACCGCATTGCGCTGAACCGTTATCAGCTATTCGGTCGTCATTCGCAGTGTCTACTGCCGACCGCTGATCACGCCGAGCGCTTTTTGCATGACTGATCGGCGCAGGGTCTGTTGCTGGTTGGCGTGCGCAGCCGGCGCTGGCCATTGTTGCTGGCAGGTGTGGTATTGATTCTGCTGCTCCTTGATGTACTGCTGCTGAGCCCCCATCTGTTGGTTCAGGCGTTCAATCCGTTATCCACCAACCTGGCCGCACTGGCACTCTGTGCTGTGGCCTGGCTGGCCGAAGCGCCGACATCTTCCGATTCCTAACGCCGCAGCGAGACAGCATGTCTTCGATCCTTTCCTCCCGCCAGCGTGGTGCCTTGCGCCTGGCTTGGCGCTTTATCGCGCCGTATCGTTTGCGTGTGCTCGGCGCATTGCTGGCGCTGCTGTTTACCGCGGCGATCACGCTGTCCATGGGCCAGGGCATCAAGCTGTTGGTCGATCAGGGCCTGGCTACCCAGTCGCCAGCGGCGCTGCGCCAGTCGATCGGGCTGTTTTTCGTCTTGGTGTTGGCCCTGGCGCTGGGCACCTTCGCGCGTTTTTACCTGGTGTCCTGGCTGGGTGAGCGCTTTGTTGCCGATATTCGCCGGCGCGTTTTCGATCACCTGGTCGAACTGCATCCAGGCTTCTATGAAGATAACCGCAGCTCGGAAATTCAATCGCGCCTGACCGCCGATACCACGCTGTTGCAGTCGGTGATCGGCTCGTCGTTGTCGATGGCTCTGCGCAACCTGATCATGCTGGTCGGCGGCAGCGTGCTGCTGATGGTGACCAACCCCAAGCTCAGCGGCATCGTGCTGGCCGCGTTGCCCCTGGTGGTCGCGCCGATTCTGCTGTTCGGTCGGCGCGTGCGCGCGCTGTCGCGGCAGAGTCAGGACCGGGTCGCGGATGTCGGCAGCTATGTTGGCGAAGCGCTTGGGCAGATCCGCACCGTGCAGGCGTACAACCATCAGGCGGAAGACGTGCGGCGCTTTGCCCTGTCCGCCGAGGCGGCATTCGACACTGCGCGCAAGCGTATTGCCCAGCGCGCCTGGCTGATCACCGTGGTGATTGTCCTGGTGCTGGGTGCCGTTGGGGTGATGCTCTGGGTGGGTGGCATGGACGTGATCGCCGGGCGTATATCCGGTGGTGAGCTGGCCGCTTTTGTCTTCTACAGCCTGATCGTCGGCTCATCCTTCGGCACCCTGAGCGAGGTGATTGGCGAGTTGCAACGTGCCGCTGGCGCCGCCGAGCGGATTGCCGAGTTGTTGCAGGCGCGCAGTGTGATCACCGCCCCGGCGGATGATCTGCGCCGCCTGGTGCATCCAGTGCGCGGCGCCATTGCCTTCGAGCAGGTCGGCTTTGCCTACCCCTCGCGGCCCGGGCAGCCCGCGTTGACACAGATTGATCTGCAGATTGAGCCGGGAGAAACCCTGGCGCTGGTTGGGCCCTCGGGGGCGGGCAAGTCGACGCTGTTCGAGTTGTTGCTGCGCTTTTATGACCCGCAGCAGGGGCGCATCCTGCTCGACGGCGAGCCGATCCGGCAGCTCGATCCCCATGACTTGCGCCGGGCGTTTGCCTGGGTTTCGCAAAACCCCGCGCTGTTCTTCGGCTCGGTGGAAGACAACATTCGCTATGGCCGGCCCAGCGCCAGCCAGGCCGAGGTGGAGGCTGCGGCGCGGGCGGCACACGCCCATGACTTTATCGTCGCCATGCCCCAGGGCTACCAGACTCACCTGGGTGATGGTGGCCTCGGCCTTTCCGGCGGGCAGCGCCAACGCCTAGCGATTGCCCGTGCGCTACTGGCCGATACCCCGGTGCTGCTGCTCGACGAGGCGACCAGCGCCCTGGATGCGGAAAGCGAGCACCTGATCCAGCAGGCGCTGCCCTCGTTGATGGCCGGCCGCACCACCCTGGTGATCGCCCATCGCCTGGCTACGGTGAAGCGCGCCGATCGGATTGCGGTGATCGACCAGGGGCGTCTGGTGGCCATCGGGCGACATGCCGAGCTGCTGATCAGCAGTCCGCTGTACGCGCGATTGGCTGCGTTGCAGTTTGCTGCGGACTAGTCATGGACGATGGGCTGGGCCTTGCCGCGCAGGGTCGCTGCCGCGCCGCTCGAGGCGGCGATAATGGCGGCAATGGCCAGCCATTGATTGAATGACAGGCGCTCACTGAGAAACAGCAGGCCCGACAGCGCGGCGATGGCCGGCTCCATGCTCATCAGCACGCTGAAAGTGCGCGCGGGCAGGCGGGTCAGGGCGATCATTTCCAGGCTGTAGGGCAGGGCCGAGGACAGTATGGCGACGGCCACCGCCACTGGCAGCAAATCCACTGAGAACAGCGCTGTACCGGCCTGCCACAGCCCGATGGGCGCTACCAGCAGGGCGGCGACCAGGGTGCCCAGGGCGACGGTATGGCCGCCGTGTTCGGCGCCCGCCTTTTGTCCGAAGATGATGTACAGCGCCCAACACAAGCCCGCCGACAACGCCAGCAGCATGCCCATGGGGTCCAGTGGCGTGCTGTGGACATCGCTGGGCAGCAGCAACCAGAGACCAAACACCGCCAGCACAATCCACACGAAGTCGATCAGCCGGCGTGAGGCGAACAGGGCCAGGGCCAGAGGGCCGGTGAACTCCAGGGCCACGGCGATGCCCAGTGGTACTGTCTTGAGCGACATGTAGAACAGCAGGTTCATGCCGCCCAATGCCGAACCATAGGCCAGCAGTGAACGGCACGAGGCCCCGGTCAATCGCGCTCGCCAAGGGCGCATTACCAGCGCCAGGATCAGCGCTGCCAGCACCAGGCGCAGTGCAGTCGTGCCCTCCGGCCCAATCAGGGGGAACAGCCCTTTGGCCAGGGCTGCGCCGCTCTGGATGGAGGTCATGGCCACCAGCAGCAGGGCAATGGGCAAAAGGATGGAGGCAGAGCGAACGCTGGGCATGCAAGGAATCCGATCTATTTACGTCCTTAACGAAAAAGCCGGCCTGTCGGCCGGCTTTCTGGGGCGGGCAAACTCAGCGGTATTCGCAGAGATAGGCCGTATCGCTGGCAACCTTGAGCTGGAACTTGCTGTTGGCCGGTACGGTGAACTGGCTGCCAGCACTGTAGGTATCCCAGTTTTCGCTGCCCGGCAGTTTGACCGTCAGGGCGCCTGCAACCACGTGCATGACTTCCAGCTGACTGGTTCCGAACTCGTATTCGCCGGGCGCCATGACGCCCAGGGTCGCCGGGCCTTCAGCCATGGTGAAGGCGATGGATTTGACGGTGCCGTCGAAGTATTCGTTGACCTTGAACATCTGCAAGTCCTCGCTAAGGGGCTGAAAAAGACGGGCAAGTATGCCCAAGCCCCACTCGGTCGTCATCTGCATTTAGCTAGGGTCTGTTGACGTTTCGTCGCGAGCCGCGTTGCTGCGAAAAATCTCGCCAGGCCGGGCGGCGTTCCGCTAGGCGGAGGACGCAGGTAATGGTTGTTCCCTTGCCAAGTCCTCCAACACCGCATGGCGAAATTTTCCGCGCAACCCGCAGGGCCGGGCCCGTTTTAGCGCGATGCTGTGTTTCTCGATGACTCATTTAGCCCACTAAACTTCGCATCTCGTGCCTTGCCTCGCGCTAAAACTGGCTCCGGCGCGGCCGCGAACGAAACGTCAACAGACCCGAGGCAATACCAGCGGCAGTAACCGCGCTGTATTGCGTGCATCGTTCAGAGCACGGTGCTGCTGGCCCTGAAAACTCAGGCCGGCCAGCTGCAAGGCGCTGTGCAAGCCCACAGGTTTAGCTAACTGGCGCGCGGTGGCGAAGGCTTGCTTGAGGTTGAGGTGTGGGCGCTCGCCGAGCAGGCTGGTCAATTGGTGGCGCTGCCAGTCCTGTGTCAGTTGCTGGAGGTCGTAGTCGCCCCAACTGCTCCAGCCCACCAGGCGCGGTGCGTGAACCCCCAGCCACTGTTCAAATTGTGGCCAGACAGTCGTAAGTGCAGCGGCGCTGTCGATATTGGCCTGACTGATGTGGGTCAGTTCTCGGCAAAATGCGGTCAGGTGCGGGCGCCGCAGCGGTTTCACGAAACGCTGGAAATGGTCCACCTCACGGCCATCGGCGGTCACCAGGCAGGCGCCTATCTCGATGATCTCCATGTCCGTCAACGGCCAGCCGCCGTCTTCGGTGGTCGCTTCCAAATCGATTACCAGCCAGTGTCCCATAGGCTCTCCTTTGCACTGGGGCAGTATGTAAGTCTTTGCGGATCAGGCAAAGCGCTGTTGAGCATGCTGGGCTACGGGTGCAGAGATCATGCCGCTTGCGACGAAACGGCAACAGCCCCTAGTCTGTCGACCCTGACATTCGGAGGTGTGTATGGCACAGGTAGCATTTATCGGCTTGGGCGTGATGGGGTATCCGATGGCGGGACACCTGGCCCGTGCCGGTCATCAGGTCCGGGTCTATAACCGTACCGAAAGCAAGGCGCAGCAGTGGGTCGAGGAGTACGCAGGCGATTATGCGGCAACCCCGCGTGAAGCCGCCCAGGGCGCCGAGCTGGTGATGATATGCGTCGGTAATGACGATGATTTGCGCACGGTGGTGCTCGGTGCCGATGGCGCTTTGGCAGGTATGCAGACAGGTGCCGTGTTGGTCGACCACACCACGGCGTCTGCTGATGTCGCCCGCGAATTGGCCGCCTGTGCCGCTGAGCGCGGTGTGGGCTTTCTTGATGCGCCAGTTTCCGGTGGTCAGGCGGGTGCGCAGAATGGCGTGCTGACCATCATGCTCGGCGGTGACGCAGCGAGTTATGCGCTGGCCGAACCGGTTATCGGGGCATACGCACGCATGGCCCGTCTGATGGGGCCGGTTGGCAGTGGTCAGCTGACCAAGATGGTCAACCAGATTTGCATCGCCGGGGTGGTCCAGGGCCTGGCCGAAGCGTTGCACTTTGCTCAATGTGCCGAGCTTGATGGCCAGGCGGTGATCGATGTGATCAGCAAAGGCGCTGCGCAGTCCTGGCAGATGGAGAACCGCCACAAGACCATGCTGGCCGGAGAGTTCGATTTCGGTTTTGCGGTTGACTGGATGCGCAAGGATCTGTCGATTGTTCTTCAGGAGGCCCGTCAAAACGGCGCTCAATTACCCATGGCTGCGCTGGTAGATCAGTTCTATGCCGACGTTCAGCGCATGGGCGGCGGGCGCTGGGATACTTCCAGCCTGCTTACCCGCCTGAAGGCGCGCTAGGCTCTGTTGTCGTTTCGCGCGCAGCGGCGCCGGAGCCTGTCTTAGCGCAGCACGGCGTTTCTCGATGGCTCATTTAGTCCGCCAAACAGGGTTGTCCGCCTTGTTTTTTTACGCTGTCTATACTGCTTATGCACCTGGTTTAGGCAGGTGTTTCCATACGGCAGAGCGACAGGTAAGGCGGCTCTCATGGATGAACGAATACTCTGGTTGGAAGGCGAGAGCCCGGTTGCACAGCCCGCGCTGACCTGGTGTGTGCTGGCAGTTGATGATGATGCCGATTTTCAGCGGGCCACCGCCTTCGCGCTGGAAGAGTTGCAGGTGCTTGGCGGGCGGATCGAGTTGCTACAGGCTTTCAGCTATCGCGAGGCTTCGGCGGTGCTTGCGCGCCGCCCGGATATAGCCTTGGTGCTACTGGATGTGGTGATGGAAACCGATGATGCCGGTCTGCGCCTGGTCCGAACCTTGCGCGAGGTGATTGGCAACAGCGAGGCGCATATCGTCCTGTTGACGGGCGAGCCCGGTATGGCGCCGGTTCAGGAGGTCATGCACGAATACGACATCAACGATTACTGGAGCAAAAGCGAGCTCACGGCGGATCGCTTGTTGACCGTGCTGACTGCAGGCTTGCGTAGCTTTGCCCAATTGCGCAGCGTGACCAAGGCGCGCCGCGGGTTGCAGATGATCGTTGAATCAAGCAATGCGCTGTTTTGCTCGAAAAGCCAGCATGAACTTGCAGGTAAGGTGCTGGGCGAAATCGGTCTTCTGCTTGATCAGCCTGCCGAAGGGCTGATCTGCATGCGTGAGGATATGGCTGCACCGGGCGGCCCTCTGCAAGGCCGGGTGATCAGTGCTACTGGCCGTTTCCAGCACGCCCGCGATACTTCACTGGACAGTCTGGATGAACCCGAGGTGGTGAATGCCGTGCGCTCCGCCTTCGACCTTGAGGCCGTGGTGCGGCGCTCGCGTGGCTTGGTGCTTTACCTGCCACGGCTCCAGGCGGGGGCCGACTACGCGTGCTATCTGGAGACCGCATGCGTTCTGGATGACACCGACCTCGAGTTGTTGCGCGTATTCAGCGCCAGCATCAGTCGTGGGTTGTACAACGTCACCCTGTTTCGGCGGTTGGAGGAAATGGCCTACCAGGATGAGTTGCTGAAAATTCCGAACCGCAACGCACTGCTGCGCATGCTTGACCTCACCCTGCAGGATGAGCAACTGCGTAGCGAGCAGGTGCTGGTGTTGATCGATATCGATAATTTTTCCGGAGCCAATACCGCTTTTGGCACCGGCTATGGCGATTTCATCCTTGGCCTGGTCGCGCGTCGCTTGCGTGATGCATTTGCCTCTCAAGTGCTTGTGGCGCGGGTGCGTGACGATCTGTTCGCCATTCTGGGGCCTCAGCAGGAGGTCAGGGCCGCCGCGCTGGTCGCGTTGTTTCGGCGCCAGGGGCGGCCTTATGAGTTGGGGCAGGTGCACAGCTTGAGCAGTGTCACGTTGCGCCTCGCTGATTTTGTTGGCAGCGCGCATATTGTTCTGCAGAGTGCGCTGTTGACGCTAAAGCAGGCCAAGTCTGCGGGCTACGACCAGCATGTGATTCATGATCCAGGCCTGCAGCGTACTCACGCTGAATCCTACCGGATGCTGCTGGCGCTGCGTGATGCGGTCGAAGCCGGGCGCATCAGTATTGAGCTGCAGCCCCAGCTCGATCTGAACAGCGGCGCGGTGATTGGCGTCGAGGCGTTGGCGCGCTGGCGTCAGGCTGATGGTCAGTCTGTTCCGCCGCTGCAGTTCATTCCGTTGGCCGAAACGACGGGTTATATCCTGCCGTTGGGTGATTTGCTGCTGCGCCTGTCTCTGCAGGCCGCCAAGCGCCTGGCTGATGCGGGGTACGGTGGAGTTCGGGTGGCTGTCAATGTCTCGGCTGCGCAATTGCTGCAGCCCGATTTTGTCGAGCGTTTCGATGCTCATCTGCGCGCCGCCGAGGTGCGTGCTCAGCAGGTGGAGGTGGAAATCACCGAGTCGGTGGCCATGCGCAATTTTGACAGCGTCTGTTCTCAGCTCCGTGCGCTGCGGGAAAGAGGGGTGAGCGTAGCCATCGATGATTTTGGTACGGGGTTTTCTTCGCTCAGTTACCTGCGTCTGCTACCTGCCGATCGGCTGAAAATTGACCGTAGCTTCATCATGGAGATCGGCGCCGTAGCCGACCATCAACTGATTGCCGAGGCGGTCATCCAGATTGCTGCGCGCGTGGGTATGCAGGTCATTGCCGAGGGTGTGGAAACACCGCTGCAGGCCGATTGGGTTCGCCAGCATGGTTGCCATGAGGCTCAGGGCTATCTGTTCGGCAAGCCAATGCCCTGCGATCAGCTGTTGAACTGGTTGGCCGAACGGGGGCAGGCGACGGCATGATGCAACGGCGTGACTGGTTGGACAGTCGCCCGGTGCGGCGCAACCTGATGTTGCTGTTTCTACCCTGGATGCTGTTGATATTGCTGTTGACCGTGCTTCTGTACGAGCGTTTGTTGGATGCGCGGCTGGCACCTTTGTTACGCGAGCAGCAGTACGTTCTCAGCGAGGGGTTGGGCATTCTCAATCGGCAGTTGGCGAATCTCTTGGGCCATCAGCAGTTCCTCATTCAGCAGCCTGTGCTGGCGCGGGCACTGGAGAACCCTGGTGCCTCGAATCGGCAGGCGCTGGGCAAGTTGTTTCTGGAGTTCTCTGCCAGCACAGGCGGGTATGACCAGATTCGCTGGCTGGACGAACAAGGCAATGAGCGCGTCCGGGTCGATATGACTGAGGATGGTGCCCGGCTGCGGCCTGAGGGGCATCTACAGAATATGGCGGATGCCTATTACTTCGTGGAGGCCATGAGCTTACCGGCTGGCGGCCGCTACCTTTCGCGCTTCGATTTGCAGCAGGTGTTTGGCGTCTTGCAGCAGCCGCTCAAGCCGACCTTGCGTGTGGCGAGTCCGCTGTTCGATCAGCAGGGAGGGCGGCGCGGCGTGCTGGTATTGAATTACCTGGGGGCAGGCTTGCTCAAGCGACTTGGCGAGGTGGCCGCTGATTATGCGGGTAGCCTCAGTCTGGTCGATCATGAAGGTTATTGGATGCTCGCGCCTGACCCGCAAGATGCCTGGGGGCTGATGCGTGGGCGTGCCGATGCCACCTTGGCCAATCGCAACCGTTCAAGCTGGCTGAGCATGCAGCAAGAACCCAGTGGCGTTTTCAGTGACGCGGACGGCCTTTGGGCATACAGCCGTTTTGACCCCTACGACCAATCGCGCCTGGATAGCCGGGAAGGGCAGTGGATGCTGGTGGCGCACGTCCCTGCCCCCTTGGTGCGTACGCTGGAGGGTCAGGTTTTATGGCAGGTAATGGCACTGTGTCTAGGTATGTTGGCGCTCGGTGCTTTTGTGGTGATTAGGCTTGGGCGCTCCGAGTATCAGCATGACTGTGTTCAGCAGGACTTACTGGGCAGTCAGCGTGCGCTGCTACGCAGCAATGAGGCGTTGCGCGAAACGGTTGAGCAGTTGCAGCGGACAAAGGGCGCCCTGTTGCAGGCGGAAAAACTGTCATCGCTCGGTACCTTGGTCGCCGGCGTAGCGCATGAGCTGAATACCCCGATCGGTGCGGCCAGTGTCACGGCCTCGACCCTGCAGGCAGCGGTGCAGCGGGCACGCAAGGCCGGGCAGGTCGACGATATTGGGCATTTTCTTGGCCGCAGCGAAGCAGGTCTTGGCATCGTCATTGATAACCTGGCACGCATGGCGCTGCTGACCCAGGCATTCAAGCGCCTGGCCAGTGATCGTGCCAGCACTGAGCGGCGCCAGTTTGATTTGGTTGCGCTGGTACAGGAGGTGCTGGTCATTCTGGCGCCACGGCTACGTCAGGGCGATTATCAGGTCTGCGTGCACGCTCCGGATCAGCTCTGGCTGGACAGTTACCCAGGGCCAATCAGTCAGGTGTTACAGAATCTGATCGAGAATGCCCTGGTCCATGCCTTTGAGGGGCGTGAGCAAGGTGTGATCAGCGTTCGGCTCAGTCGTGACGAGGCTGCCCACCATTGCGTAATCGAAGTCGAAGACGACGGCTGTGGAATGGAGGAGGGCGTGCTTGCCCACATATTCGATCCATTCTTCACCACGCGTCGCGGTCGTGGCGGCACGGGCTTAGGGCTGCACATCACCCATCAACTGGCAGTGGACATACTGGGTGCGCAACTGCAGGTGCGCAGTACTCCTGGGGTAGGTAGCTGTTTTCGTCTTGTACTTGCCTTGGCATAGGGTCTGTCAAATTTACAGCGGCACGCTAGAATGCGCGCCCTCCACACTGCAGGCGAGGCCCTGAGCCATCATGATGTGTCGTGCCGGTTGCGGTGCCTGTTGCATCGCCCCTTCGATCAGTTCACCCATTCCGGGGATGCCCCAAGGCAAACCTGCGGGCATGCGGTGCATTCATCTGGATGAGCGCTATTACTGTCTTTTGTTCGGTTTGCCGGAGCGCCCAGCCGTTTGTGCCTCATTCGCCGCAGATGCTGAGGCGTGTGGCAGTAGTCGAGATGAGGCGATCAGGTTTATTGGATGGCTTGAGCAGCAAACGGCCTGAATAGCCTGTGATGCTGCAGAAACGAAAAAGGCTGCCCTGAGGCAGCCTTTTCGAAGTGCGGCGACTTACTTCTTGATGTCGCGCTGCACAGGGCCGGTATACAGCTGGCGCGGACGGCCAATCTTGTAGGGGCCGGAGAGCATTTCCTTCCAGTGCGAGATCCAGCCGACGGTACGCGCCAGGGCGAAGATCACGGTGAACATGCTGGTCGGAATACCGATCGCCTTGAGGATGATACCCGAATAGAAATCGACGTTCGGGTACAGCGAGCGCTCGATAAAGTACTGATCGGTCAGGGCAATCTCTTCCAGGCGCATGGCCAGTTCCAGCTGCGGGTCGTTGGTGATACCCAGCTCGGCCAGCACTTCGTCGCAGGTCTGCTTCATCACGGTGGCGCGCGGGTCGCGGTTCTTGTAGACCCGGTGACCGAAGCCCATCAGCTTGAACGGATCGTCCTTGTCCTTGGCCTTGGCAATATAAGCGTCGATGTTATCCACGCTGCCGATCTCGTCCAGCATTGCCAGTACAGCTTCGTTGGCGCCGCCGTGGGCCGGGCCCCAGAGCGCAGCGATGCCGGCTGCGATACAGGCAAACGGGTTGGCACCCGAGGAGCCTGCCAGACGAACGGTGGAGGTCGATGCGTTCTGCTCATGGTCGGCATGGAGGATAAAGATCTTGTCCATGGCCTTGGCCAGTACCGGGCTGATCGGTTTGATCTCGCACGGGGTGTTGAACATCATGTGCAGGAAGTTTTCCGCGTAATTCAAGTCGTTGCGCGGATACATCATCGGCTGACCCATGGAGTACTTATAGGTCATGGCAGCGATGGTCGGCATCTTGGCGATCAGGCGCATGGCCGAGACTTCGCGGTGATGCGGGTTCTTGATGTCCAGCGAGTCGTGATAAAAGGCGGAAAGCGCGCCTACCACGCCGCACATGATGGCCATCGGGTGGGCATCGCGGCGGAAGCCGTTGAAGAAAGTCTTGAGCTGCTCGTGAACCATGGTGTGGTTCTTGATGGTGCTGACGAAAGCCGCTTTCTGGTCGGCATTCGGCAGTTCGCCATTGAGTAGCAGGTAGCAGGTCTCGAGGTAGTCGGACTGTTCGGCCAGTTGCTCGATCGGGTAGCCACGGTGCAGCAGAATGCCCTGGTCGCCATCGATATAGGTAATCTTCGACTCGCACGAAGCCGTGGACATGAAGCCGGGGTCGAAGGTGAAGCGCCCGGTAGCGGTCAGGCCGCGTACGTCGATGACATCGGGACCAACGGTGCCGGTTAAAATAGGCAGGTCTACGGGGGCGTTGCCCTCGATGATCAACTGCGCTTTTTTGTCAGCCATGTTTGGCCTCCTAGTTATGCTTGGAATCATCTGACAGCCCCCCACGCAGGGCCCGCACCACTATAGTGAGATAAATGCGAATGTCAATTTGCGAAAACCCAGCTGGCAGAAGGGTTTGGGCGCTATTTTAGGCTCTAAAAAGCACCCATTTACGTGATTATCGAGCGCTCTGCAATCAGCATTTAGGTAGGGGGGTTTGCGTTGTCATTAGCGACCTAACTGTCTATACTCTGCGCCCGACCACCAAGGGCTTTGCGCCCGATTCAGGTGGTTGTCACTCCTTGGGTGATGGGTACCTGACCAGTGCACTTCCCGACAACTTTGCCCTGATAGTTAGGGGCTCTCAGTGTGATAAAAAAGCCGTGAATAGCCAACGACCTGTAAACCTCGACCTTAGGACTATCAAGCTTCCTATTACTGGCGTTACGTCATTCCTTCACCGGGTTTCTGGAATTATTCTGTTCTTCGGCATTGCCGTGCTGCTGTTCGGGCTCGACAAGTCGCTGACGTCCGCAGAAGATTTTGCCGAGGTGAAAGAGTGCTTGACCAGCCCGCTGGCCAAGTTCGTGATCTGGGGATTGCTGTCCGCTCTGCTGTATCACTTGGTGGCCGGAGTACGCCACTTGATCATGGATATGGGTATCGGTGAGACGCTGGAAGGCGGCAAGCTGGGCTCGAAAATCGTTATCGTCGTTTCGGCGATCCTGATCGCATTGGTGGGGGTATGGGTATGGTAACCAACGTCACGAATTTTTCGCGTTCGGGCCTCTATGACTGGATGGCGCAGCGTGTGTCTGCGGTCGTTCTCGCAGCCTATGTGGTGTTTCTGCTGGGTTATATCGTGTGCAACCCGGGTATGGGTTATACCGAATGGCAGGCGTTGTTCTCCAATAATGCGATGCGCATTTTCAGTCTGCTGACACTGGTGGCGCTTAGCGCTCACGCCTGGGTCGGTATGTGGACAATTTCCACCGACTACCTGACGCCAATGGCGCTGGGTAAGTGGGCGACTGTGGTGCGTTTTCTGTTTCAGGCGGCGTGTGGCATAGCCATGTTTACGTTTTTCGTCTGGGGTGTGCAGATTTTTTGGGGTAACTGATTCATGACTAGCATCCGTACACTCTCTTACGACGCCATCATCATTGGCGGCGGCGGCGCCGGCATGCGTGCCGCACTGCAACTGTCTCAGGGCGGCCACAAAACCGCCGTGGTGACCAAGGTTTTCCCGACGCGCTCGCACACTGTGTCGGCCCAGGGTGGCATCACCTGCGCCATCGCTTCGGCCGATCCGAACGACGATTGGCGCTGGCACATGTACGACACCGTCAAGGGCTCCGACTATATCGGTGACCAGGACGCGATTGAATATATGTGCTCCGTTGGTCCGGAAGCTGTGTTCGAGCTCGAACACATGGGTCTGCCATTCTCCCGTACCGAGCAGGGCCGCATCTATCAGCGTCCTTTCGGTGGTCAGTCGAAAGACTTCGGTAAGGGTGGTCAGGCTGCACGCACCTGCGCTGCAGCTGACCGTACCGGTCACGCACTGCTGCACACCCTGTACCAGGCCAACCTGAAGAACGGTACCTCGTTCCTCAATGAGTGGTATGCGGTCGATCTGGTGAAGAACCAGGACGGCGCCATTGTCGGCGTGATCGCCATCTGCATCGAAACCGGCGAAACCGTTTATATCCGCTCCAAGGCCACCGTGCTGGCCACTGGCGGTGCTGGGCGTATCTATGCCTCCACCACCAATGCCCTGATCAACACTGGCGACGGCGTGGGCATGGCCCTGCGTGCTGGCGTACCGGTGCAGGACATCGAAATGTGGCAGTTCCACCCGACTGGCATCGCCGGTGCCGGCACCCTGGTGACCGAAGGTTGCCGTGGTGAAGGTGGCTACCTGATCAACAAGCATGGCGAGCGTTTCATGGAGCGCTATGCGCCGAACGCCAAAGACCTGGCTGGCCGCGACGTGGTTGCGCGCTCCATGGTCAAGGAAATCATCGCCGGCAACGGCTGTGGTCCGGATGGCGATCACGTGATGCTCAAGCTCGACCACCTGGGTGAGGAAGTGCTGCACAGCCGCCTGCCAGGTATCTGTGAGCTGTCCAAGACCTTCGCCCACGTCGATCCGGTTGTAGCGCCGATCCCGGTTGTGCCGACCTGCCACTACATGATGGGCGGCGTGCCGACCAACATCCACGGTCAGGCCATCACCCAGGATGCCAACGGCAAGGACAAGATCATCGACGGTCTGTTCGCTGTAGGCGAAGTCGCCTGCGTATCGGTGCACGGTGCCAACCGTCTGGGCGGTAACTCGCTGCTCGACCTTGTGGTGTTTGGTCGCGCTGCTGGTCTGCACCTGGAAAAGGCCCTGAAAGAAGGCGTCGAGTACCGTGGTGCCTCGGCAACCGATCTGGAGCAATCGCTTGCTCGTCTGGCGGGCGTTAACCAGCGCACCACCGGCGAAGACGTGGCGCCGCTGCGTAAAGAGCTGCAAACCTGCATGCAGAACTACTTCGGTGTGTTCCGCACCGGTGAGTACATGCAGAAAGGTATCGAACAACTGGTCGACCTGCGTGAGCGGATCGCGACTGTCAAGATCGCGGACAAGAGCCAGGCGTTTAACACTGCGCGTATCGAAGCGTTGGAACTGCAGAACCTGCTGGAAGTGGCCGAAGCAACTGCCATCGCCGCTGAAGGCCGGAAGGAATCGCGCGGCGCTCACGCCCGTGAAGATTTCGAAGAGCGAGATGATGAGAACTGGCTGTGCCATTCCATGTATTTCGCGGGTGAGAAGCGCGTTGGCAAGCGTGCGGTCAACTTCTCGCCGAAGACAGTTCCGACGTTTGAACCCATGGTTCGGACTTATTAAGGGTGCCTGATATGTTGCAAGTCAGTGTCTATCGCTACAACCCGGAGCAGGATGCTGCTCCGTTCATGCAGGATTTCCAGGTCGACACCGGTGGCAAGGACATCATGGTTCTTGACGTGCTGGCGCTGATCAAGGAACAGGATGTGACCTTTTCCTACCGTCGCTCCTGCCGCGAAGGAGTCTGTGGCTCCGACGGCATGAACATCAACGGTAAGAATGGTCTGGCCTGCATCACGCCGCTGTCGGCGACCGTGAAGAACAACAAGCTGGTGATTCGCCCGCTGCCCGGTCTGCCAGTCATTCGTGACCTGGTGGTCGACATGAGCATCTTCTACAAGCAATACGAGAAGGTGCAGCCGTTCCTGCAGAACGATACCCCGGCTCCGGCCATCGAGCGTCTGCAGTCGCCTGAAGACCGCGAGAAGCTGGACGGTCTGTACGAGTGCATCCTGTGCGCATGCTGCTCCACCAGCTGCCCGTCGTTCTGGTGGAACCCGGACAAGTTCCTGGGCCCGGCAGCACTGCTGCAGGCCTACCGGTTCCTGGCCGACAGCCGTGACACCAAGACCAACGAGCGTCTGGCGTCGCTGGATGATCCGTTCAGTGTGTTCCGTTGCCGCGGCATCATGAACTGCGTGAACGTATGCCCCAAGGGTCTTAATCCGACAAAGGCCATCGGTCATGTACGTAACATGCTGCTGCAGAGCGGTACCTGAGACAGTAATTGCTTGAACCGTTGCACCCACAGCGCTGGTCCTGACCAGCGCTGTGGTTTATAGCCAAAGTCGTAGCCCACAAAGCCACGGCTTAATTTGAAAAATAACGACCAGCAGGGGCATCCGGGCTGGTACCCGGACTATCTGCGGAACTCGTGGTGGCTTCAGCAAGTCGCTGCTTTATGACTGCTAAAGCGCACGCCGAGTCTACGCCGGTGGTGTCCCCTTACCGAGGGTGACCAAGCATGCAAGAAAGTGTGATGCAGCGCATGTGGAACAGTGCCCACCTATCCGGTGGTAACGCTGCATATGTGGAAGAGCTCTATGAGCTTTACCTGCACGATCCCAACGCTGTGCCAGAAGAATGGCGCACTTACTTCCAGAAGCTGCCTGCTGACGGCAGCGCTGCTACCGACGTATCGCATTCGACGATCCGTGATCATTTCGTTTTGCTTGCCAAGAACCAGCGTCGCGCCCAACCGGTTTCTGCCGGCAGCGTGAGCAGCGAGCACGAAAAGAAGCAGGTTGAAGTGCTGCGTCTGATTCAGGCCTACCGCATGCGTGGCCACCAGGCTGCCAAGCTCGACCCGTTGGGTCTGTGGCAGCGTCCGGTGCCGGCCGATCTGGCCATCAATCACTACGGCCTCACCGATGCTGATCTGGACACCACCTTCCGTACGGGTGGTCTGGCGATTGGCAAGGAAGAGGCTACTTTGCGTGAAATTCGCGATGCGTTGCAGCAGACATATTGCCGCACCATCGGCTCCGAGTTCACTCACATCGTCGATTCCGAACAGCGCAGCTGGTTCCAGCAGCGTCTGGAAAGCGTACGTGGTCGCCCGCAGTTCTCGGCCGAGGTGCAAAGCCACCTGCTTGAGCGTCTGACTGCTGCCGAGGGCCTGGAAAAATACCTGGGCACCAAGTACCCGGGCACCAAGCGCTTCGGTTTGGAAGGTGGCGAGAGCCTGATCCCGCTGCTGGACGAAATCATCCAGCGCTCGGGTTCCTACGGTACCAAGGAAATCGTGATCGGCATGGCCCACCGTGGCCGCCTCAACGTACTGGTCAACACCTTCGGCAAGAACCCGCGCGATCTGTTCGACGAGTTTGAAGGCAAGAAAGTCGAAGGTCTGTCGTCCGGTGACGTGAAATATCACCAGGGCTTCTCCTCCAACGTGATGACCACCGGCGGCGAAGTTCACCTGGCCCTGGCGTTCAACCCGTCGCACCTGGAAATTGTTTCGCCGGTAGTTGAGGGTTCGGTCCGCGCTCGTCAGGATCGCCGCAACGATGCCAGCGGCGACAAGGTACTGCCCATCTCCCTGCACGGCGACGCTGCCTTTGCCGGCCAGGGTGTGGTGATGGAAACCTTCCAGATGTCGCAGACCCGTGCTTACAAGACGGGTGGCACGATCCATATCGTGATCAACAACCAGGTTGGTTTCACCACCAGCCGTGCTGAAGACTCGCGCTCCACTGAATATGCCACCGACGTGGCGAAAATGATTCAGGCGCCGATTCTCCATGTTAATGGTGATGATCCGGAAGCCGTGCTGTTCGTGACTCAGATGGCCATCGATTACCGCATGCAGTTCAAGCGTGACGTGGTGATCGACCTGGTTTGCTACCGCCGTCGTGGTCACAACGAGGCCGACGAGCCAAGCGGTACCCAACCGCTGATGTACCAGCAGATCGCCAAGCAACGCACCACCCGTGAGCTCTATGCTGACGCGCTTGTCGGTGTTGCCAGCCTGTCGGCTGACGAGGTGCAGGCCAAGATCGACGAGTACCGTACTGCGCTGGACAATGGCCAGCACGTGGTCAAGAGCCTGGTCAAGGAGCCCAACAAGGAACTGTTCGTCGACTGGCGTCCGTACCTGGGGCACACCTGGACCGCGCGTCACGACACGCGCTTCGAGCTCAAGACCCTGCAGGAACTCTCCAACAAGCTGTTGGAAATTCCGGAAGGCTTTGTGGTGCAGCGCCAGGTCGCGAAGATTCTCGAAGACCGCCAGAAGATGGGCGCCGGTGCGCTGCCGATCAACTGGGGCTACGCCGAGACCATGGCTTACGCTACCTTGCTGCTCGAAGGGCACCCGGTACGGATTACCGGTCAGGACGTCGGTCGTGGCACCTTCTCGCACCGCCATGCGGCGCTGCACAACCAGAAGGACGCGCAGACCTATCTGCCGCTGAAAAACCTGTACGAAGGTCAGCCACGTTTTGACCTGTATGACTCCTTCCTCTCGGAAGAGGCCGTACTGGCGTTCGAATACGGCTACGCCACCACCATGCCCAATGCACTGGTGATCTGGGAAGCGCAGTTCGGCGATTTCGCCAACGGTGCCCAGGTGGTGTTCGACCAGTTCATTTCCAGTGGCGAGCACAAGTGGGGCCGTCTGTGTGGCCTGACCATGCTGCTGCCGCACGGCTATGAAGGGCAGGGCCCGGAGCACTCGTCGGCACGTCTGGAGCGTTACCTGCAGCTGTGCGCCGAGCACAACATTCAGGTAGCGGTACCGACCACGCCGGCGCAGATCTACCACCTGTTGCGTCGTCAGGTCATTCGCCCGCTGCGCAAGCCGTTGGTCGTATTGACGCCGAAGTCGCTGCTGCGCCACAAATTGGCGATCTCGACCCTGGAAGACCTTTCCGAAGGCTCGTTCCAGACGGTCATCCCGGAAGTCGACGCGATCGACCCGAAGAAGGTAGAGCGCATCGTGCTGTGCAGCGGCAAGGTCTATTACGACCTGCTGGAAAAGCGTCGCGCGGAATCTCGTGAAGATATCGCGATCGTACGTATCGAGCAGCTGTATCCGTTCCCGGAAGACGATCTGGCCGAGGTGCTCGCACCTTACAAGAACGTCAAGCACATCGTTTGGTGTCAGGAAGAGCCGATGAACCAGGGCGCGTGGTACTGCAGCCAGCATCACATGCGTCGTGTCGCCACTGCTCACAAGAAGTCGCTGGTTCTGGAGTACGCCGGTCGTGATGCTTCGGCAGCACCGGCCTGTGGTTATGCGTCGATGCACGCCGAGCAGCAGGACAAACTGCTGCAAACGGCTTTCACCATTTAACGCCTTCGCGCAGCGGGCGGTCGCGTGAGACCGCCCCATAGAAGAAACCGAATTTAAGGAATTACTGAAAATGGCTATCGAGATCAAAGCCCCTACCTTCCCGGAATCGGTTGCCGACGGCACCGTTGCCACCTGGCACAAGAAGCCGGGCGACGCAGTCAAGCGTGATGAGCTGATCGTCGACATCGAAACCGACAAGGTTGTGATCGAAGTGCTGGCTGAGGCCGACGGCGTGCTGGCCGAAATCATCAAGAACGAAGGCGACACCGTTCTTTCCAACGAACTGCTGGGCATGTTGGGCGAGGGCGGTGCTGCCGCTGCTGCACCTGCTGCGGCCCAGGCCGCTGCTCCGGCAGCCGCGCCGGCTGCTTCCGCAGCTGCTGCTGATGATCAGATCCTGTCGCCGGCCGCGCGCAAGCTCGCCGAAGAAAACGGCATCGATCCGAATAGCATTGCCGGCACTGGCAAGGGTGGTCGTGTGACCAAGGAAGACGTGGTCGCAGCCGTCGAAGCCAAGAAGAACGCCCCGGCAGCAGTTGCCAAGCCAGCGGCTGCCCCCGCTGCTGCACCGGTTTTCGCCGCAGGTGATCGCGTCGAGAAGCGTGTGCCGATGACCCGCCTGCGGGCCAAGGTTGCCGAGCGTCTGGTCGAAGCCCAGTCGACCATGGCCATGCTGACCACCTTCAACGAAGTCGACATGACCGAAGTCATGGCGCTGCGCTCGAAGTACAAAGACCTGTTCGAGAAGAGCCACAACGGCGTACGCCTGGGCTTCATGTCGTTCTTCGTCAAGGCCGCTACCGAAGCGCTGAAGCGTTTCCCGGCAGTCAACGCCTCGATCGACGGTTCCGACATTGTCTATCACGGCTACTCCGATATCGGTGTTGCCGTATCCAGTGACCGCGGTCTGGTGGTTCCGGTGCTGCGCAACGCCGAGCTGATGAGCCTGGCCGAGATCGAAGGCGGCATCGCCAACTTCGGTAAGAAAGCCCGTGACGGCAAACTGTCGATCGAAGAAATGACCGGCGGCACCTTCACCATCACCAACGGTGGTACCTTCGGTTCGATGATGTCGACCCCGATCGTCAACCCGCCGCAGGCTGCGATCCTGGGCATGCACAACATCCTTCAACGTCCGATGGCCATCAATGGCCAGGTCGTGATTCGCCCGATGATGTACCTGGCACTGTCCTACGATCACCGTCTGATCGATGGCAAGGAAGCCGTGAGCTTCCTGGTGACCATCAAGAACCTGCTGGAAGATCCGGCTCGTCTGCTGCTGGATATCTAAAAATCAGCGGCAAGCTGCACGTCTCAAACGGCGCGTTGCGCTGCTTTGACCTGCGGCTTGCCGCTTGACGCTTAAGGCTTAGGAGAAAGTTATGACCCAGAAATTCGACGTGGTTGTCATCGGTGCCGGTCCTGGCGGTTATGTAGCTGCCATCAAGGCCGCTCAGCTTGGCCTCAAGACTGCTTGCATCGAGAAGTACCAGGACAAGGAAGGCAAGGTCGCCCTGGGCGGTACCTGCCTGAACGTTGGTTGCATCCCGTCCAAGGCGCTGCTGGACAGCTCCTGGAAATACTACGAAGCCAAAGAAGGCTTCGCCATTCACGGTATCGAAGCCAAAGGCGTGAGCATTGACGTGCCGGCCATGGTGGCGCGCAAGTCGAACATCGTGAAGAACCTGACCGGCGGCGTGAGCACCCTGTTCAAGGCCAACGGTGTGACCCTGCTCGAAGGTCACGGCAAGCTGCTGGCTGGCAAGCAGATCGAAGTTACTGGCCTGGACGGCAAGACTCAGCTGGTTCAAGCCGAGAACGTGATCATCGCTTCCGGCTCCAAGCCAATCGACATTCCGCCTGCTCCGGTTGACCAGGACGTGATCGTCGACTCCACCGGCGCCCTGGAATTCCAGAGCGTACCCAAGTCCCTCGGCGTGATCGGCGCTGGCGTGATTGGCCTGGAGCTGGGCTCGGTATGGGCCCGTCTGGGCGCTGAAGTCACTGTGATCGAAGCTCAGGACAAGTTCCTGCCGGCGGCGGACGAGCAGATCGCCAAGGAAGCCATGAAGACCTTCACCAAGCAGGGTCTGAAAATTCGTCTGGGCGCTCGTCTGACCGCATCCGAAGTGAAGAAGAAGCAGGTGACTGTCAGCTTCACCGACGCCGATGGCGAACAGAAGATGACCTTCGACAAGCTGATCGTCGCGGTTGGCCGTCGTCCGGTGACCACCGACCTGCTGGCAGCCGACAGCGGCGTGACCCTGGACGAGCGTGGTTTCATCTACGTCGACGACCAGTGCGCCACCAGCGTGCCGGGTGTGTATGCCGTGGGTGACGTGGTGCGCGGCGCGATGCTGGCCCACAAGGCCTCGGAAGAGGGCGTGATGGTTGCCGAGCGCATCGCTGGCCACAAGGCCCAGATGAACTACGACCTGATTCCGTCAGTCATCTATACCCATCCGGAAATCGCGTGGGTCGGCAAGACCGAGCAGCAACTCAAGGCTGAAGGCGTTGCAGTCAACGTCGGCACCTTCCCGTTCGCGGCCAGCGGCCGTGCCATGGCTGCCAACGACACTGGCGGTATGGTCAAGGTAATCGCTGATGCCAACACCGACCGCGTTCTGGGTGTACACGTGATTGGTCCAAGCGCGGCCGAGCTGGTACAGCAAGGCGCAATCGGCATGGAGTTCGGTACCAGCGCCGAAGACCTGGGCATGATGGTCTTCTCGCACCCGACACTTTCCGAAGCCCTGCACGAAGCTGCACTGGCGGTGAATGGCGGCGCCATCCACATCGCCAACCGCAAGAAGCGCTAAGCAGTCGTAAGGTTCGCCCCGGCTATCGCTGGGGCGGGCTCAAGAACCACGTCGGGCGGCCCGCATGCTGTGCGGAATGTTCGGCGGATTGCTCACGAAGCAATCACAGGTGGCGCGGCACTTTTGTGCAGCGCCGAATGCGCAATACCTAAACGAAGACGGTAGACAAGCATGAATCTCCACGAGTATCAGGGTAAGCAGCTGTTCGCTGAATACGGCCTGCCCGTATCCAAAGGCTTCGCGGTAGACACTCCGGAAGAAGCCGCAGCAGCCTGCGACAAAATCGGTGGCACCGAGTGGGTCGTCAAGGCTCAGGTCCACGCTGGCGGCCGCGGTAAAGCGGGCGGCGTGAAGCTGGTCAAGAGTAAAGAAGACGCCAAGGCATTCGCTGCCAACTGGCTGGGCAAGCGCCTGGTGACTTACCAGACTGACGCCAATGGCCAGCCGGTCACCAAGATCCTGGTTGAGTCCTGCACCGACATCGCCAAGGAACTGTACCTGGGCGCCGTTGTTGACCGCTCCAGCCGTCGCATCGTGTTCATGGCGTCCACTGAAGGTGGCGTGGACATCGAGAAAGTGGCTCACGACACCCCTGAGAAGATCCTCAAGGCGACCATCGATCCGCTGGTTGGCGCGCAGCCGTTCCAGGGCCGTGAGCTGGCATTCCAGCTGGGTCTGGAAGGCAAGCAAGTTGCTCAGTTCGCGAAGATCTTCGTGGGTCTGGCCAAGCTGTTCAAAGACCACGACCTGGCCCTGCTGGAAGTCAACCCGCTGGTTATCAAGGCTGACGGCGACCTGCACTGCCTGGATGCCAAGATCAACATCGACGCTAACGCGATGTATCGCCAGCCGAAGCTGAAAACCTTCCACGATCCGTCCCAGGACGATCCGCGTGAAGCCCACGCTGCCAAGTTCGAACTGAACTACGTAGCGCTGGAAGGCAACATCGGCTGCATGGTCAACGGTGCTGGCCTGGCCATGGGTACCATGGACATCGTCAACCTGCACGGTGGCAAGCCAGCCAACTTCCTCGACGTAGGTGGCGGCGCAACCAAAGAGCGCGTGACCGAAGCCTTCAAGATCATCCTGTCCGACAGCAACGTTGCTGCCGTTCTGGTGAACATCTTCGGCGGCATCGTACGTTGCGACATGATTGCCGAAGGCATCATCGGCGCCGTAAAAGAAGTCGGCGTGAAAATCCCGGTTGTCGTCCGTCTGGAAGGCAACAACGCTGAGCTGGGCGCTAAAGTCCTGGCAGAAAGCGGCCTGAACATCATCGCGGCAACCAGCCTGACCGACGCTGCTCAGCAAGTCGTCAAAGCTGCGGAGGGCAAATAATGAGCGTCCTGATCAATAAAGACACCAAGGTTATCTGCCAGGGCTTCACCGGCTCCCAGGGTACCTTCCACTCCGAACAAGCCATTGCCTACGGCACCAAGATGGTTGGCGGCGTGACCCCCGGTAAAGGCGGCACCACTCACCTGAACCTGCCGGTGTTCAACACCGTCAAGGAAGCTGTGGAAGCCACTGGCGCCACTGCTTCGGTGATCTACGTTCCGGCTCCGTTCTGCAAAGACTCGATCCTGGAAGCGGCATTCGGCGGTATCAAGCTGATCGTCTGCATCACCGAAGGCATCCCGACCCTGGACATGCTGGACGCCAAGGTCAAGTGCGACGAGCTGGGCATCACCCTGATCGGCCCGAACTGCCCAGGTGTTATCACCCCGGGCGAGTGCAAGATCGGCATCATGCCAGGCCACATCCACCTGCCAGGCAAAGTAGGCATCGTGTCGCGTTCCGGCACCCTGACTTACGAAGCCGTCAAGCAGACCACTGACGCCGGTTTCGGTCAGTCCACCTGCGTCGGCATCGGCGGTGACCCGATTCCGGGCTCCAACTTCATCGACATCCTGAAGTTGTTCCAGGAAGACCCGCAGACCGAAGCGATCGTCATGATCGGTGAGATCGGTGGTTCGGCCGAAGAAGAAGCGGCTGCCTACATCAAGGCCAACGTGACCAAGCCGGTGGTGTCCTACATCGCTGGTGTGACCGCTCCGGCGGGCAAGCGTATGGGCCATGCTGGCGCCATCATCTCCGGCGGTAAAGGCACTGCGGACGAGAAGTTCGCTGCGCTGCAGGACGCGGGTGTGAAAACCGTGCGTTCCCTGGCCGACATCGGTAAGGCACTCGCCGAGCTGACCGGTTGGGAAGTGAAGAACGCTTAAGCGTTCTCGCTTGCCAGAGAGGCCACCCTCGGGTGGCCTCTTGCATTTACGGCTGACAACTGTCGCTCAGGCGATTGCAGGTTGTTCGACCGTCATAGCAGCAGTTGCTACCGCGAATGCGTCAGGCGCGCTGCCGCGTGGGATGCCACCAAAAGTGGCTGGCCGCGCATCAGGGCTTCAGCTCACCGGCTGGGCGACGTTTCCCCAATCCTTCGGGAAACCCTCGGAACTCATAACTTTCTGCCAGTGGTATTCCCTTCTATGACTCGTTTGAAAGGCTCGGATCTCCTAGCCCTTGGCTTTATGACCTTTGCCCTGTTTCTGGGCGCAGGCAACATCATTTTCCCCCCGAGCGCCGGTATGGCGGCCGGGGAACATATGGGCACCGCTGCCCTGGGCTTTCTGCTCACCGGCGTTGGTCTACCCCTGCTGACCATCGTGGCCCTGGCCCGTGTCGGCGGTGGCATGGCGCTGCTGACTGCGCCTCTAGGCAAGACGGCGGGCCTGCTGCTGGCTGTGGCAGTGTACCTGGCGATTGGCCCGCTGTTCGCGACGCCGCGTACCGCTGTGGTGTCCTTCGAGATGGGCATCGCACCTTTTACCGGTAACACCGGCCTGTCCCTGGGGCTCTATACCCTGGCGTACTTCGCCGCGGTAATTCTGCTGTCGCTCAACCCGGGGCGTCTGGTCGACCGCATCGGCAAGTTCATCACCCCGGTGCTGCTGGCCGCGCTGTTGGTGCTGGGTGGTGCTGCGCTGTTAAGCCCGGCCGGCGAGGTCGGCGCAGTTGCTGTCGATTACCAGCAGGCGCCTTTCGTGCAGGGCTTTCTGCAGGGCTACCTGACCATGGACACCTTGGGGGCGCTGGTTTTCGGCATCGTGATCGCCACGGCGATCCGCGACCGCGGGGTGACCGAGCAAGCGCTGATCACTCGCTATTCGGTGATCGCCGGGGTGATCGCCGCCACCGGGTTGTCCCTGGTTTACCTGGCGCTGTTCTACCTGGGCGCGACCAGTCAGGGCATCGCCGGTGAGGCGCAAAATGGTGTGCAGATCCTCAGCGCCTATGTGCAGCACACCTTCGGCACCACCGGTAGCCTGCTTTTGGCCGTGGTGATCACCCTGGCGTGCCTGACCACGGCGGTGGGCCTGCTGACGGCCTGTGGCGAATTTTTCAGCGGCCTGCTGCCGGTGTCCTATCGCGTCGTGGTGGTGGCTCTGGGGGTATTCAGTTTGCTGGTCGCCAATCAGGGGCTGACGCAGTTGATCAGCGTCTCGGTGCCGGTGCTGGTTGGCTTGTATCCCCTGGCTATCGTTCTGGTAGCCCTGAGCCTGTGCGATCGCCTGTGGCTGTCGCCGCGCCGTGTGTTTGTCCCGGTGATGGCTGTGACCCTGGTATTTGGCGTCGTGGATGGTTTTGCTGCGGCTGGCTTCTCCAACCTGGTACCGACGCTGTTCAGCAAGCTGCCGTTGGCCGAGCAGAGCCTGGGTTGGCTGTTGCCGGTACTGCTGACCCTGGTGGTCGCCTGTGTGGCTGATCGGCTAGTGGGGCGTACGCCCGCAGCTGTCGCCTGAGCCAGTGACGTGCTGCCCAGGTGGGCGGGGGCGTCAAGCCCATTGGCGCAGCACTGCTCTTGTTGTGTGGGCGGTGTGCAGAAAGCAGCTTTTTCTGGCCGGGCAGGGCGCCTGGCTGGCTATAATCGAGCACTGGCCAACAAGGAGTTTCCATGCCGCTCGATTCAGCCTACCTGCCACATTTGATTGCCGTGACCTGGTTTGTGATCTGCTGGGTCGGCTATACCCGCTACGCCCAGCACAAGGGCCGTACTACGCCCTGTCTGGCCAGTGTCTTGCACCTCTATCGAGAAGACTGGATGCGGCGGATGCTCCTGCGTGATAACCGCATTGCCGATGCCAATGTGATCGGCAACCTTGAGCGTAATGCCTCCTTCTTCGCGTCCAGCACGCTGATTATTCTGGCGGGTATTCTCACCGTGCTCGGTGCGTCCGACCGTGCGGTGTCGCTGCTCGCCGATCTGCCGTTCGTGCAGGCGGTCAGCCGAGAAATGTCCGAGGCCAAGTTGCTGTGTCTTGGGGTGGTGTTCGTTTATGCCTTCTTCACATTTAGTTGGTGCATGCGCCAGTACAACTTTGCTGCGGTATTGGTTGGTTCAGCGCCGATGGTGGGCGAGCGCCACGTTACCGAGCAGGAGCGCAAGGCGTTTGCCGAGCGCACCGCACGGGTCATCTCGATGGCGGCCAACCAGTTCAACTACGGTCTGCGCGCCTACTATTTCGGTATGGCCACGCTCGCCTGGTTTATCAGTCCCTGGTTTTTCATAGCCGTGACCACAGGCGTGGTTCTGGTACTGCATCGTCGCGAGTTCCATTCCGACGTGCTGGATGTCATGGTCTATACCCCTACACCCACGGCAGAGCCTGCCAAGGAGAAAAGCGAATGAGCATCCCATTCTGGTGTCTGTTCATCACGGCGCTGCTGATCTATGTGGCCAAGATTCCCGTGGCCAAAGCCATGAACGCCGAAGCCGGCGGTTATGACAATCAGCACCCTCGTGCTCAGCAGGCGAAACTGACCGGTCTGGGGGCGAGGGCACTCGCTGCGCACCTCAATACCCTGGAGATTTTCCCGTTGTTCGCCGCCGGTGTACTGATGGCTCATGTCACTCAGATGTATGGCGGCTGGGTCGATGCGCTGGCCGTGCTGTTCGTCATCGCCCGGGTTCTGTACCTGGTGTTCTACTGGCAGAACCTGCACTGGCAGCGTTCGCTGGTCTGGATCCTTAGCCTGCTGTGCTGTTTGCTGTTGATGCTCAGCCCGGCGGTACGCTGGCTAATAGTCAGCGCCTGAACGCAGAAAGGCCCGCATCAGCGGGCCTTTCTATTTGCAGCGTACTCGTTGAGCGGCGATCAGTTGCCGTCAATTGCATCTTTAGCTTCGTCGCCTGCATCTTGAATCGCTTCGCCAGCGTCTTCAGCGGCGGCTTCTATTTTCTCGCCAGTGGTCGGCTCGTTACCGGTCACTTCATTGGATTTTTGCTTGATCGCGTCACCGGTATCTTCAGCCGCATCACCCAGCGATTCCATCGCTTCGGAAACGGACTCCTTGGCGGACTCCATCTTGTCTTCCGGGGTTTTTTCGCAAGCGGCCAGGCCCAGAGTGAGGGCGAACAGCAGGGCGTAGGTCAGCGGTTTTTGCACGGTTGTTTCTCCATAAGATACGGGTACGGGCAATGTTCATGCTCGCTGCCCTTGGAGGGCGTGCAACGTCCGAAGTTCCTTGGCTATTCAGGGCAAGGATGGGGGAGTGGGTAAGGCAGCCTGCTGGTCGCACGCTGCCTGAGTGGATTACTGCTGATTGGTTGGTGGTGGCGAGACCGGCTGCTGCGCAGCAGGTGCAGCGTCGCGGCTTTCTTCGGCACGCTGTTCGGCAGCTTCGGCTTCCTCGGCGGTCGCGTCATTTTGCGCTTCAGCCGCGTCGTTCATGGATTCCTCGGCGTCGTTCATCGACTCCTGGGCTTCCTCGCGGGATTCCTGAGCGTCTTGCGCGCTGTTTTCAGCAGCGTTGTCGCAGGCGGCCAGGCCAAGCGTGGCGGCGAGCAGTAGGGCATAAGCGGCATTTTTAGTCATGGATAATCTCCTTGGAATTAGTGTGTCCACGACTTTTTCGAGGCGCTCGGGCTGGCGTAAGTTCAGGGTATTTGTGTCTGCCAGGTATGATGCCGGCCTGGAATTTCTGTTTTGGCGAACCTGAGCATGAGTGACTCCCCTTTACATCAGCGTGCCCAGCGCTTTCTGAGCGCGTTGCGCCATTGCCAGGTACTGGGTATGCAAGTGCAGCACGCCGGTCCTGCAGGGTTGACCCTTCGCCTGCCCTACAGTCAGCAGATTATCGGCAACCCGGATACGGGCGTAATCCACGGCGGGGCCATCACCACCTTGATGGACACCACCTGCGGGATTTCCACCATTTGCGTGCTGGAAGATTTCGAGATCTGTCCGACGCTCGACTTGCGCATCGACTACATGCACCCGGCCGAACCGCACAAGGATGTGTTCGGCTTCGCGGAGTGTTACCGCGTCACACCCCATGTGATCTTTACCCGCGGTTATGCCTATCAGGATGATCCTGAGCAACCCATCGCCCATGTTGTCGGGGCATTTATGCGCATGGGCAAGGTTGCTCCTGTACAGCGGCCACGGGAGAGTAAGGCATGACTACGCCCTCGCTCGACGAGCTGGTGCGCGATGCCCACGCACGCAACGATTACAGCCAGCTGATTGATTTGATTCCCTACGCTCGGCTGCTGGGTATCGAATGCTTGCGCCTTGGCGACGACATGGTGCTGCGTTTGCCGGCCAACCGCGACACCATAGGCAACCCGATGCTTCCGGCCATACACGGTGGGGTGATTGCAGGCTTCATGGAGCAGGCCGCGTTGTTGCACCTGCTGATGTTCATGGGCAGCCCACATTTTCCGAAAATCATCGACTTCTCGATAGATTACCTGCGTGCGGGTCATTATCGTGACACCTACGCCCAGTGTCAGGTGTGGCGACAGGGTCGCCGTGTCGCCAATGTCGCGATCACCGCCTGGCAAACCAATCAGACCGAGCCCATTGCCACGGCACGTGCCCACTTCAAGGTCGATGAAGCCTGAGGTGCGGGCGCAATGGCTCGTCTGTAAGCAGTAAGGACAGGAAATGGATGCGTTGCTGATCCTCGGGGGATTGTTGCTGATCCTGGCGGGGCTGGTCTGGTTGGTGATGCGTGCCTTCGCCACCAGTTTGTTGTGGGGGTGGGGCAGCCTGATTCCGCCACTGACCCTGGTCTATGTGGTGCGTCATTGGCGCAATGCGCGTCAGGCTGTTGCTCTGCTCGCGCTGGGGTTCATTCCGTTGATCGTTGGTCTGACCCTGCTGGCCAGTCACGATGCGCAGCGTCTGGCCGCAATTCTCAGCTTGCAATGGTTGCAGCCGCAGGCCCAGCAGACGCCAGACCTGGCGATCCAGTTGAGCGGTGAACTACACGGGCAACCCTTCATGCCGCAGCAGGGCGAATTGATCGATGGCGTATTGAGCCTGCGCGAGGGCCAGGATTTCTTTGCCAGCCGCGAGGTGATCATTCGCTTGCCGCGTCAGCCCCAGGAGGGCAGCATCCGCGTGGATGTACTGCCCACCGATAGCGGCACCTTGCCCGAAGTGGAAATCAGCTGGCTTTTGCCCGAGCAGGAGTTGCCCGAGGCGCGCCGGCTTAGCCATGGCTATACCCTGCATCTGGATCTGCGTGCCGTGGAGCCTAACCGGCTGCAGGGCGATTTTCACCTGGTCTTGCCGCCCCCATTGCGCACCACCTTGAGTGGGCAGATCGAGGTCTATCGCGACGGTTTACGCTATCAGGATGGGCAGGTCGACCTGCAGGTCGACTCGATGGATACCCTGGCCTATGTGGTACGCGATTATCTGCAGCGCCGCTTCACCACGCGTCAGGTACGCCTTGAGCCTTTGCATACGGTCAGCTTGGCTGCCGATCCTCTACCGCTTGAGATCTCTGCCGTGATCAATGGTCAGTCACAAGTACTGGCGCTAGCGCTAAGCAAGCGCAACGGCCGTGGCTGGGCAGTGGTTGGCGACAGCTACCCGGCGTTGCCGGACGTCGAGCAATCCGCAAGCGCTGCCGTTGCAGTTGTGCCGCAAGCGCCCGCGCCCAAGCGGATCGCGCGCCCGGTTGATCGGCGCTTACGCTTCGACCTCGACGGCCTGCTGCGCCGCCCCGATCACTACCAGAACCTGGCCATGCGCGCGCAAACTGTCCGCGGCGGCCAAGCCGAGGGCCGCTTCCAGGGTATCGACAGTGAAGGCCGGATTGTTCTACGCCCAGAAAGGGAAGGGCCGGGCGAAGTGAGTTACGCCCTGCGCCCCGAGGAAATCAGCCAGTTGGTGCTGCTTGAGCCGTGAGTGAAGCCCGCTGGACTTGAAAAATGCTACTCAGCCCCCACCTTGGTGACACCTGCCGCGTTGCGGCTTCGTCAACAAAGTGGAGTAAGAGAGCATGAGTGTGGAAACTCAAAAAGAAACCCTGGGCTTCCAGACCGAGGTGAAGCAACTGCTGCACCTGATGATCCATTCGCTGTATTCAAACAAAGAAATCTTTCTGCGTGAGCTGATTTCCAACGCCTCGGATGCCAGCGACAAGCTGCGTTTCGAAGCCCTGGCCAAGCCTGAGCTGCTCGAAGGCGGTGCCGATCTGAAAATTCGCATCAGCTTCGACAAGGACGCCAAGACCGTCACCCTCGAAGATAATGGCATCGGCATGAGCCGTGAAGACGCGATTACCCACCTGGGCACCATCGCCAAGTCCGGCACCGCCGACTTCATGAAACACCTGACCGGCGACCAGAAGAAGGACTCGCACCTGATCGGTCAGTTCGGTGTGGGTTTCTACTCCGCGTTTATCGTTGCCGACCAGGTCGAGGTCTTCAGCCGCCGTGCAGGTAGCCCGGCCAGCGAAGGCGTGCACTGGTCGAGCAAGGGCGAGGGTGAGTTTGAAGTCGCCACCATCGACAAGCCTGAGCGCGGCACGCGCATCGTTCTGCACCTGAAAGCGGCCGAAGACGAGTTCGCCGATGGCTGGCGCCTGCGCAACATCATCAAGAAGTACTCCGACCATATCGCCCTGCCGATCGAGTTGCCGAAAGAGCAGCAGGGCGAAGACGCGCCTGCAGAAACCGAGTGGGAAACCGTCAACCGTGCCAGCGCCCTGTGGACCCGCCCGCGTACCGAGATCAAGGACGAGGAATACCAGGAGTTCTACAAACACATCGGTCATGATTTCGAGAACCCGCTGAGCTGGAGCCACAACAAGGTTGAAGGCAAGCTGGAATACAGCTCGCTGCTCTACGTGCCGGCCCGTGCGCCGTTCGACCTGTATCAGCGCGAAGCGCCGCGCGGTCTGAAACTCTACGTACAGCGCGTCTTCGTCATGGATCAGGCCGAGTCCTTCCTGCCGCTGTACCTGCGCTTTATCAAAGGCGTGGTCGACTCCAATGACCTGTCGTTGAACGTTTCTCGCGAAATCCTGCAGAAAGACCCGATTATCGATTCGATGAAATCGGCGCTGACCAAGCGTGTGCTGGACATGCTGGAGAAACTGGCGAAGAACGAACCCGAGCAGTACAAGGGCTTCTGGAAGAACTTCGGCCAGGTGCTCAAGGAAGGTCCGGCGGAAGATTTCGCCAACAAGGAGAAGATCGCCGGTCTGCTGCGTTTCGCTTCCACGCGTACTGAAGACGGCGAGCAAAGCGTCGGTCTGGGCGAGTACGTCGCGCGCATGAGCGAAGGCCAGGACAAGGTTTACTACCTCACTGGCGAGTCCTTCGCCCAGGTCAAGAACAGCCCGCACCTGGAGGTCTTCCGCAAGAAAGGCATCGAAGTGCTGCTGCTCACCGACCGCATCGACGAGTGGCTGATGAGCTACCTGACCGAGTTCGATGGCAAGCAGTTCGTCGACGTGGCCCGTGGCGATCTGGACCTCGGCAAGCTGGATTCGGAAGAAGACAAGAAGGCTCAGGAAGAAGTCGCCAAGGCTAAAGAAGGCCTGGTCGAGCGCCTGAAAGGTGCACTGGGTGAACAGGTTGCCGAGGTGCGGGTGTCTCATCGCCTGACCGACTCGCCGGCCATCCTGGCCATCGGCGAACAGGACCTTGGTTTGCAGATGCGCCAGATCCTCGAAGCCAGCGGGCAGAAGGTGCCGGATAGCAAGCCGATCTTTGAGTTCAACCCTAGCCACCCGTTGATCGAGAAGCTGGATGCAGAGCCAGACGAAGACCGTTTCGCCGACCTCAGCCACATCCTCTTCGATCAAGCCGCCCTGGCTGCCGGCGATAGCCTGAGAGATCCGGCTGCCTACGTGCAGCGCCTGAACAAGCTGTTGGTGGAACTCTCCGCCTAAGCCCCGTTGGTCGAAAAGCCCGCTTCGGCGGGCTTTTTTGTGCGGCATCAGGCCTTGGCCTTGATTGACAAGCCCGCACCACTCGTTTGAGATGGTGGCATTTCGCTAGGGCATGGACCATGCCAGTGCAGTCCTGCTTGGGGTGGTATGTCATTTCTTCATCAGATGTTTCTCTCGGACGCTGATCCCAGCGTTCTCGTGCTCAGCAGTCACGACCCGGTGTTGGTGATCCTGTCCCTGTGTATTGCCGTGTTCACATCGGGCATGGCCCTCCAACTGGCCGGTGAAGCCCGTGATACCAGCAGTCTATTTGCCCGCCAGGCGATCATCCTGACCGTCTCCCTGGCGCTGGGGGCTGGCATCTGGGCCATGCACTTTCTCGGTATGTTGGCATTCGAGCTCTGCGCCACGGTGCGTTTCGATCTGGGCGTGACCTTGTGGTCGATGCTGCCCAGCCTTGGCGCATCCTGGGTGGCCCTGAGCCTGCTGGCCAGGCGTGACCTCAGTGGCAGACAACTGTGTGTCGGTGGCGTATTGGTGGGTGCTGGCATTGGTGCCATGCACTACAGCGGTATGGCCGCCATGCAGATGACGCCTTTGCTGCGTTACGACCCCTGGATGTTCGCGCTGTCGATTGTCGTGGCGGTGGGCTTGGCCATTCTCGCCCTGTGGGTGCGCTTCGGTCTGCAAAATCGACTGCCGGCACGTTGGGCGCTGGGTATCAGCGCCCTGGTGATGGGGCTGGCGATCAGCGGTATGCACTATGTCGGCATGGCGGCTGCGCGCTTTGTCGGGGTGGCCGAGTCGCCGGTGCCGATGAGCATCATGGACAGTGGCTACATTGCGACCGCCATTACCTTGATCACCGTGACTCTGGCGGTGTTTGTCGTGGCGACCAACGCACTCCTGCGGTACCGCCGCCTGAGCCTGCAGCTGCAGGCCAGCGAGCAGCACCTGCGCTCGATTTTCGACACGGCGTTCGATGCCATTCTGACCATTGACCATAGCGGTACCATTTGCTCGGCAAACCGCGCCGTGACGCGGTTGTTTGGTTGGCACCCCAAGCAACTGATCGGTCAGTCAATGGACCAGTTGCTCAGCCCGGAGCACGCGCAGATGCTCGGCGGACATCTGCGTGACTATGTGCAAAGCGGGCTAAGGCGCTTACCCAGCAGCGAGCTGGAGCTGACGTGCAAGGGCCGCGATGGTCAGGAGCAGCCGGTGCGTATCAGCATCGGCATCACCCAGAATAAGCAACGCCCGCTGTTTGTGGTGTTCGTCACCGATATCACCGAGCGCAAGCAGATGGAGCGCTCCATCCGCGAAAGCGAACAGCAGTACCGTTCGTTGATCAGTAATATCCCCGGCGTCTCTTTTCGCTGCCTGCTCGATGACGACTGGAGCATGATCTTCATCAGCGACGCGGTGCAGGCCCTGACCGGCTGGAGCGCGGAAGACTTCACCAGCCGACGTCAGTCAATTGCGGCGCTGTACCACCCAGACGATTACCAGCCGACCGTCGAACAGGTGCAGGCAGCCATCAAGCAAGGGCGCAATTACACCGTTGAGTACCGTTTGCTTGATCGCCAGGGCCGCGAGCATTGGATCTGGGAAAGTGGCAGCACCGTGTGCGATGAGGCGGGCGTGCCGCGCTGGATCGACGGTGTATTGCTTGAGCAGACCGAAACCAAGCTGCGCAACGCCGAATACGAAGGCAAGGTGAATGCGTTCAGCAGGGCCATGGCCATGGTCGAGTTCGACCTGCAGGGGTATCTCCTGACGGCTAACGAGAATGCTTTGGCGATTCTCGGCTATCCACTCGAACAGATCGTCGGCGTCCATCACCGAGAATTCTGCGACCCGCACTATGCAGCAAGCGATGACTACATTGCCTTTTGGGATGACTTGCGGGCGGGCATGTTCAAGGCGGGTGAGTTTTTGCGGATTGGGCAGGGCGATAAGCAGTTCTGGATTCAAGCCAGTTACAACCCGATCCTGGATACGGATGGCAAGCCGTTCAAGGTCGTCAAGCTGGCCTCCGACCTGACCCCACGGCGCCTGATGGAGCAGGAGATGCGTGTCGCCCGTGATCGTGCCGAGGCCGCTGCCGCGGCGCGCAGCAGTTTCCTGGCGAACATGAGTCACGAAATCCGCACGCCAATGAACGCCATCATTGGTTTCACCGAGCTGTTGATCAATACACCGTTATCCGATACGCAGCGTCGACACCTGCAAACCGTACAGCACTCATCACGCTCGCTGCTCGGGCTGCTCAACGACATCCTCGATACGGCCAAGCTGGATCGCGGCGCGGTCGAGTTGGAAGTACGGGATTTTTCACTGCGTGAGTTATGCGGGCAGGTCTGTACGGCCCAGCGATTGAACGCCGAGAACAAGGGGCTGAAGCTGTTGCTTGAGTACCCGACTCAGGTCGAGGAGTTTTTCTGCGGCGATGCGCTGCGTCTACAGCAGGTCCTGACCAATCTGCTTGGCAATGCGGTCAAATTCACGCATGCCGGTGAGGTCTGCGTACGGGTTCAGGGCGAACCGGATGCCATGCGTATTACGGTCGAAGATACCGGTATCGGTATCGCTGCAGATCGTCTGGAAAAGATTTTCGAGCCGTTTGCCCAGGCGGATGCGTCCATGAGTCGGCGTTTCGGCGGCACGGGCTTGGGTACGACCATTTCTCGGCAACTGGTGGAGCTTATGGGCGGCCGGCTGCGGGTTGAGAGCACGCTGGGTGTGGGTAGCCGTTTTTCTATTGAGCTGCCGTTGCGGGCGGGTAAGCAGTTGGCGCCACAGCCGCGTCAGGTGATGCCGCAGTTGCGCGCGTTGAATATTCTGGCGGCCGATGATGTGGAGCAGAATCTGGAGCTGCTGCAGCTGACATTGCAACAGCTGGGACACCAAGTGACCGGCGTCGTCGATGGGCAGGCTGCTGTCGATGCCTTTGCCTCTGGTCACTACGACCTGATCCTGATGGATGTGCAAATGCCTCAGGTCGACGGGCTGGAAGCCACCCGGCGGATTCGCGCCCATGAGGCGATACACCGACGCGACGCCATACCGATTATCGCGTTGACAGCCAGTGTGCTTGACCACGATCGCCAGGCCGCTCTGGATGCTGGAATGAATGGCTTTGCCAGCAAACCACTGGTGCTCGATGCATTGCTCGGGGAAATGGCGCGCCTCACTGGTCAGCTTGATCAGCATGCAGACGTGTCGGTGGTTCAGCATCAGCCTGCCGATGCTTTGTTCGATTGGGGGCGAGGCGCGCAGCTGTGGGGCGGGCCGGTGCGAATGGCCGCTGCCATCCAGCGCTTTCTCGATGAGCAGGGTGCGGAGGTCAAGCAATTGCATGTATTGGTCGCCGCGGGTGAATGGGAGGTTGCGCGTAGCCTGGTTCATCGCCTGCGAGGCACTGCTGCCAATTTGGCCCTGACACACTTGGCACGCCTGGGCGAAGCCCTGGAATATGCCCTCGGTCAGACTGAAAAACCTCGCGTGCAGGCACTCCTGCAAGAGCTCTCAAGGGCGTTTCAGGCCGTAGCCGCTGCGGTGCCAGTGCTGCCGTTGGCACCTTATGAGGACGAAGCCCCGGGACCTGCGGCTGCGGACTTGCTGGCGGCTATCCAGCGTCTGCGTCTGGCGGTGGTGCGTGGCGGGCTGGATGATCAGGCTCTGGCACTGTTAATTCAGAGCCCGGCGCAGGATGAGACGTTCAGCAAGGCACGTGAGCGCGTTCGCCACGCCCTCGACGATTTTGATTTTGACCGGGCCCTTGCTGGGTTGGATGACCTGTTGCGACAGATGCACGATGAGGACATACCGTCACCATGATGACTTCCACCGACACCCGACCGCAGCTGTTGCTGGTCGATGACGAGGCGACCAACCTGCAGGTGCTGCGTCATATTCTGCAGGACGACTACCGTCTGTTGTTCGCCAAGGATGGGCAGAAAGCTCTGGAAATGGCTGCCCGTGAGCAGCCCGAGCTGATCCTGCTGGACGTTATGATGCCTGGCATGACCGGTTACGAGGTGTGCGCCCGGATCAAGGCCGAACCTGCCTTGCAGGATATTCCGGTGATTTTTGTCACGGCCCTTGCTGATATCGACGATGAGGCGCGCGGTTTTGAGGTGGGCGCGGTGGATTACATCACCAAACCGGTCAGCCCTGCGATCGTCCGGGCGCGGGTACGTACGCACCTGTCGCTGGTGCGCCTGGACGAGCTCAAGCGTACGCGCCTGCAGATTGTCCAGCGTCTGGGTATGGCGGCCGAGTACAAGGACAACGAGACGGGCCTGCATGTGATCCGCATGAGCCACTTTGCCCGGGTACTGGCGCGGGCGGCAGGCTTTAGCGAGGCCGCTGCCGATGAACTGCTGAATGCCGCGCCCATGCATGATGTCGGCAAGATCGGTATCCCCGACGCGGTGTTGCGCAAGCCCGGCAAGCTCGACAGTGAGGAGTGGACGATCATGCGTGGGCATGTCGAGATAGGTGCGCGGATCATCGGTGAACACGCCAGCGGCCTGCTCAAGACAGCCCAGATCATTGCCTTGACGCACCATGAAAAGTGGGATGGCAGTGGTTACCCCAATGGGCTGCGCGGGGAGGCGATTCCCATCGAGGGGCGTATCGTGGCGATTGCCGATGTGTTCGATGCGCTGACCAGCGTGCGCCCCTACAAGGCGGCCTGGTCGATCGAGGATGCAGTGGCCTTGTTGCGCGAAGAAAGCGGCCGGCATTTTGATCCGCAACTGGTTGAGCTGTTTATCGAGCAGTTGCCGGCCATTCTCGAGATCAAGGCGCGCTGGGCCGAGCACGCTTGAGTCGTATGACATCTTTGGTTGAAAAAGGGCAGGGCGCCGACCTTGGTGTTAGCGGTGTGACGGTCTATGGTTGACGTTCACCTTCGCTTCCAAGGAACGCACCCATGCAGAAGAAGACCCTGTTGCCGCTGCTCTGCGCCGGCATGATCGGCCTGGCCGAGGCGGCCGTGGTGGTTAAACCGGTCCCTTACGAGATCGACGGCGAGGCCTTCGAGGGCCTGTTGGTTTACGACGACGCGGTCACTGAGCCGCGCCCAGGCCTGGTCATGGTGCCCAATTGGTTGGGCGTCACTGACAAATCGGCAGAGAAAGCGGCACGGGCTGCAAGCGATAAGTACGTGGTCTTCATGGCCGACCTGTACGGCAAGGCTGTGCGCCCTAGCAACCCCGATGAGGCGCGCGCTGCAGCCACAGCAGTGCGCGGTGACCGGCCCTTGATGCGCAAGCGTACGCAGGCAGCGGTTGATGTGTTCAAGGCGCAAGGCGCGTCGTTGCTCAATGCCAGTCAGATGGCGGCCATTGGCTTCTGCTTTGGCGGTGGCGCGGTCCTTGAACTGGCTCGCTCAGGTGCTGACCTCAAGGCCTTCGTCGCATTCCACGGCAACCTGGACACCCCCAACCCGGCAGACGCCTCTAATATCAAAGCACCGGTTCTGGTACTGCATGGTGCCGATGACCCGGCTGTGCCGCAGACTCAGGTCGACGGTTTCGTGGCAGAGATGAAGGCGGCCAAGGTCGATTGGCAACTGGTGAGTTATGGCGGTGCAGTGCACTCGTTCACGGACCCCTATGCCAAGGTGCCGGGACGCAATGAGTACCATCCAGTGGTGGCCAAGCGCTCATTCGAAGCCATGAATGCGTTGCTCGACGAAGTTTTTCAAGCGCCTTAAACAACCAAGGGGTATGCCAGCAAGGCATGCCCCATGAGTGTTACAGGTTCGCGTTGGCGGACCGGAGTAACTCGATACACGCGATGACGCCCTGGGTGTTCAACGCCTGCTGAGCCCCAGGGCGTTTCAGGTTTACTGCGGCAGTACGGCGATATCGATGATGCCCTCAGGCAGCTCGGTCACATCGCCGAGCGTGGTCGGCTTGCCACTGGCCAGGTCGATGGTATGCAGTGTCTTGCCGGTCAGCAGGTAAGCGGTGTTACCGCCTTTACCGTCGCTGACGATGTCGAACGCTGTTGCGCTCAGGCCCTTGGCAATCGCGCCCACTTCCTGCTGTACACCATCATTCGGTGGGTTCTGCAACATCAGGCTGCCAGTCGCCAGGTCAACGTTGTACAGCGCAGTGGCCTTGGTACCCGCGTACGAGTTGCTGTAGGCACCCGCCATAACCTTGGCAGTCTTACCTGCGTAAGGGCCATCTGTGGCGTAGGCGACCTTGCCATCTACTGCCACTTCACCGGTCTCTACATTGACGCGAAAGCTGGTGCCGTCTGGGCCGAGCAGGCGCAGACGGTCTGCAACCGGGTTGAAGTCGACTACGGCCTGGCCAGCGCCCGGCAGGCTGTTATTCAGTTTGGC
Organism: Pseudomonas cuatrocienegasensis; assembly: GCF_900110925.1. Taxonomy (GTDB): domain Bacteria; phylum Pseudomonadota; class Gammaproteobacteria; order Pseudomonadales; family Pseudomonadaceae; genus Aquipseudomonas; species Aquipseudomonas cuatrocienegasensis. The sequence goes on from NZ_FOFP01000001.1 coordinate 547,489, forward strand.
TGCCATCTTCGCGGCGCCACTGGCGAGATCCAGGGTGTACAGCTGGTTGTCGCTGCCCAGAGCATAAAGCTGACCATTGACCGGGCGGATGTCGAAACCACGCAGTGCCACGGGGCTTTGTGCAGCCATTTTGCCAGTGACTTTCAGGCTGCTGCTGTCGATCTTGAACAGCTGCCCATCGCTACCCAGGGCGAGCAGGGGCGCGGCGTTGACCGAGCCGGCTGCCAAGCTCAGGGCAACGGTGGAAAGGGTCAGGGTCAGGCGTGCGTTGAACCGGTTCATAAGCATCCTCTCATGGAACATTTCAGCATCAGGCGGTAGTCCAACAAGGAACTCACCGCGGGTGCCTCGACGAAACACCTGATAGCTATACCCGGCAGTCGGGCGTTGGATGTCGGCAGGATAAATTTTTTTACTGAAGAGGCTTTGCCGATTAAGGGCGGCGCCATTGCGGCGCCGCCCAGGGTGTCAGTTAACGGAGGCGACCACCGCGCGGCCGATGTAGAGCACCTTGCCGGTCGGGCGACTGGATGGTGAGCCGCCGGCAGGCTCCAGGGTCAGTTCAAACAGCTGTCCCGGTTGGACCTCGCCGATCTGCTCGGCGCTGATCACAGTCGGCTTGCCCGGCTCGATAAGGCCAAGCGAGCGCGGGCCAATGGCCGGGTCGACCAGTGTCCAGAACTGCACGGAGCGGTCCGCTGGAATTTCATCCTGCATCAGCGGTTCCAGACGCAACGCGCCGTCTCCTGCGATATGCACCACCCATCCCGGCTGCGCTGTTTCACCTGGGGGTTGCAGGACCACGGTATAGCCCGTGGCCGTCTCGCCCTGCCAGAGGCCAGGGGCCAGCGCGGCGACCAACGCCATCGCCAGGGCCGCACTGGTCAGGCGCCAGGTGAGCAAATTGTTCCACCATTGACCCCAGGCGCTATGGTCGGGTGTGCGCGCAATACCCAGGCTGGCCTGGATTCGCGGCCACAATTGGGCGGAGGGCGCTTGCGCCGGTAGCTGGTCGGTCAGCTCGAGCAGGTGACGCTCCCAGTCCAGGGCCATGCGGGCGGCCTCTTCATCCTGCTCGATCAGGGCGCGGACCTCGGCGGCTTGCTCATCATCAAGCAAACCGAGTACGTACTCGCCGATCAGGGCACGGCGTTCGGCAGGTTGTTGCGCGATCATGGGTGCAAACACTCCTGCAATGCGCGCAGGCCAGCGCGGATGCGACCTTTGATGGTGCCCAGCGGGGTGGCAAGTCGCGCGGCTATCTGGTCATGGGTCAGGCCACGATAAAACGCCAGCAGAATAGGGTGGCGGCGATTACGCTCGATGCCTTGCAGGCAGCGCCGCAGCTGGCGCTGCTCGGATTGTTGTTCGAGCAGATCGGCCGCCTGGAGGCTGTCGTCCGCGGCGCGTTCGATAAAGTCGTCGTCCAGCTCCACGGTGCGGCCACGGCTGCGCAGTTGGTTGAGGGCGCGGTAGCGCAGGATGCTGTGAATCCAGGCGCGGCCACTGCCCAGTGTGCGCTGGAAGCGCGCGGCATTGCGCCAGATCAGCACGAAGGCGTCGTGGACACAATCTTCTGCCTGATCGCGTCGCCCGAGTAGGGTAATCGCTAGTCCCAGCATCTGCCCGGCCTCCTGGTTGTATAGCGCCTGGAAGGCGCGCTCGTCACGGCGTGCGCAGGCTTCCAAGGTGGTTTCGTAATCGAACGTCGTGTCCGCCATGCCGCTTTCCTGTTGGCTTCAAACTCGGTGAAGTCGTGTGGGCAGAGGTTATACCCGAGCGGAGGCCGTCTGGATGCCTGCCGTCGAACTATTTAGGGTCAGCCAGGCATCTCGATACGCCGCGTTTCCCCTGGTACTTCGGGCCAGTCGCCGGCGGCCCAGCGGGTGCGTGCACGGTCGATCAGGGCGGGGTCGCTGGCGACAAAGTTCCAGTTTATCCGCCGCGGCCCAAGCGGTGTGCCGCCGATAAGTACCAGGTGGGTTTCGCTGCACGCCTCCAGCAGTACCTCGCGCTCCGCTGGTAACACGGCGAGCTGGCCAGGCGGGACGGGCTGGCCATCGACTTGCAGCTCGCCTGAAATGACGTACAGGGCGCGCTCAGGGTGTTCGGTCGGCACCAGTAGATGGGCGGCGGTCGCCAGACGGATCTCGGCGTACAGGGTCGGCGAACGCACCGCTACGGGCGACTGCAAACAGAAACCGTTGCCTGCGATCAGGCGAATGTGCACCCCCAGGGCATCGGACTCGGGCAGGCTGTGTGCCGGGTGGTGGCTATAACTGGCCGGTCCCTGCTCATCCTCCACGGGTAGCGCCAGCCAGACTTGCAGGCCATGCAGCCGTGACCCCTCGGCTCGCGACGCTGGTGGAGTGCGCTCGACATGGGCGACTGCGGCGCCGGCACACATCCAGCTGACATCGCCCGCTTCGACCCGTTGGTCCGAGCCCAGGCTATCGCGGTGCTGCAGCTCACCGCTGAACAAATAGGTCAGGGTCGCCAGGCCGATATGCGGGTGCGCGGCAATATCCAGCCCATCGTTCGGCGGGTAGTGGTGTTCGAGCATGTGATCGAAAAACACGAACGGCCCTACGCTGCGACAGCGCGCCGAAGGCAGTGGACGGCGGATCGGTTGCCCGAGCAGGTCTTCGGTACGCGCCTGCACCAGCAGCAGATCACTCATGCTTGCACCGTGGCCAGTTGGGTGTTGATCTGGATGTCGGCCTTGGTCATCAGGTTGTGGATCGGGCATTTATCGGCGATCCGCAATAATGCCTGGCGCTGCGCCTCATCCAGGGGGCCGTGCAAGGTCAGGCTGACATCCAGGCGGTAGGTGCCTTGCCGCTCCTGTTGCGTGTCGCGCTGCACATCGACGTCCACATGCTCCAGCGGCAGGCCTTTCTGTTGTGCATAAAGCGCAAGAGTAAGGGCTTTGCAGGCGCCCAGGGCGGTATCAAAAAAGTCATGGGGATCGGGCGCTACAGACTCGCTGCTGCCTTGAGCCGTAGGCATGTCGCAGCGCAGCTGGTGTGGCCCGATGTCGATGCGGTGTACGAAGCCGCTTTCATGGCGGATGCTGATCATGGCATTACCTTAGCGGGTGGTGTCGGTCAGCAGCCTAGCCTATGACATGCTCGCGCTGCCAGGCCGATTGGCACTGGCGCCGGCAGGGCGCACCAAAAACGCTCGAACTCGTTTGGCGACGAGCGGTCTATGCTGCTCATTCGTTCTCTTGGAGTAGTGCCTGTGCGTGTACCTGGTTTGGTGATGGCTGCAGCAATCGGGCTATGCGTGCTGCAAGCGCAGGCGCGAGACTACCGGTATAGCGATGCGCACCTGCACTACGTCGATTTCTTCCAGGAAAGTGCCGGGATGGATGTGCTGCTCAAGCGCATGGATGCGGCCGGTGTCGACCATGTGATGTTCTCTGGAATTCCCGTGGCCAAGAAGTGGGACGAGAACGAACCCAAGCGTCCCCGCTACTACGCCGGGGACGACGCCAATGCCTATTGGTACAGCGCCACCGATACCCTGATTGCCCACGCCTATAAACAGGTGCCCGCCGAACAGCGGCATCGCTTTCATCCGTTCCTGTCGGGTTTTAACCCGAACGACAAGAATGCCGATGCGCATATCCGGCGCATGCTCGAACTCGATCCTGGTCTCTGGCAGGGCATTGGCGAAGTATTTACCCGCCATGATGACTTGACTGCGTTGATTCATGGCGATGCCCCGCGTGCCAACAATGAGGCGTTGGCGCGGGTCTATCACCTGGCGGCCGAGTACGACCTGCCGGTGATGGTGCATTCCAATATCACCTCCAAGCGCGAGCGTAATCCGCTGTATCTGCAGGAGATCGAAGACCCGTTGCGCAACCACCCGCATGTGCGCTTTATCTGGGCCCATGCCGGTACCAGCATGGAGATTCATCGACACCAGGAAAAACTCGACTTCCTGCTATCGAACCTCGAGCGCATGCTGGAAACCTATCCCAACCTGTATATCGATTTGTCCTGGACCATGCTGCGGCCTTATTTGCTGGATGCTGACGGCAAACCTGATCCTGCCTGGGTCCACCTCGTCAGCAGCTACCCGGCGCGCTTTATGCTCGGCTCCGATGTGGTCGGTCGCTTCGACAGCATGGGTGAGTACATGCATGGCTTTGCGCCATTCCTCGACGCCCTACCGGAAAAAGTGGCGAAGCAGGTAGCTCGGGACAACTTTCTCGCTGTACTACCGCGTACCGTGCAGGCCGAGCTCAAGACCCGCACAGCACCCTGAGGCAGCTGTGATTGGCTTGTCATGGACATGTTCAACAAAAACAGTGCACCGCTGGTTGCCCTGATGCTCGGCAGTAGCTTGGTCCAGTCTCAAGTGACGCTCGATGGCGAGGTCGAGTACGGATTGTTTGTCAGCACCTAAAAGGATTTCACGCCCGGCGAGCGCGTATTGACCCAGCGTAACCAGCCGATTGAGCGCGTCACCGAGGTGCCGGCACGCCTCGGCAGCAAAGTCGGCATGCGTTACAGCCTCAGGGGCAATGCAGCGGGCGAAACGCCCTTGACCCTGCTGTTTCTGGCCCCCGCAGGCGTGCGCCATGACAAGTTTGTGGTGACCCAGGCGCTGGTCGCTAACACCGCCCAGGAAACCATGGCGTTGGAGTGCAGCGAGCCCATGAGGTCGTACCCGGTGAGTGGCATCTGATGGTTTTCCAGAGCGATCGGAAAATTGTTTAACAACGCTTCATCGTGCGCTAAGCGATATGAAATATGTACTGCTCGGCAGGTGGCGCGGTGAACGCAGGGCTCATGGGCTGCGCCTTGGCATAGACTAAAAACCTGTTCTCGATTTTGGTTTCACGACATAGCTTCAGATCAAGGCGCCTGCGGGCGCCTTTTTTTGTGCGCTTTACCGGGCACTTGCACTACTACGGACTACAGCTAGGGTTATTTATCAGACCAATCTATCAAGATTTGTCCAACAACGTCCGATAAGCAGGCCTTGGGTCGTGCCTCTTCGCTCGTCCAGCATTTTCGCCGCCTCAATACCCGTCAAATAGTAGCCAAGGATGAAACAAGATGACCCTGAGAAACCTGAATATCGCACCCAGAGCCGGCCTCGGCTTCGCCATAGTGGCCCTGATGGTCATTTTGTTAGGCGCTTTCTCGCTGGCGCAGATGACCAATATCCGGGCCGAAGCGGAGAAGGTCGATGACGACGTTTTGCCCAGTATTCTGAGCGCAGGCGAAATGGGCCTGACGGTAATGCGTTTGCGCGCCATCACCTTGCGTTTACTGCTCAACCGTGAGCCCGAGGTGGTAAGCGTCAGTGAAAATCGCTCGCAAGAGCTACGTACGGCACTGGCCAAGGCCAACAGTGACTACGAGGCATTACTGAGCAGTGACGAAGACCGCGAGCAGTATGGGCGCTATCAGCAGCTCGAGCGTCAGTACCTGGCAGGGCAGGCAAATATTGTTGAGCTCTCCAAGCAAAATCGTTTGGATGAAGCGCGGGCGGTGATCAATGGTGACTACGCCAAGCATGCTGATCAGTTGGCTGCGGTGTTGAACGAAATCAATACCTACAACCGCGAGTTGGCCAGTCAGTCGGCCGAGCAGTCGGCTGAAATTTTCAGCACGGCCCGTCTCTGGGTAATCGTTGCCATGGTTGCGGCGGCTATCGCGACTGTTCTGCTGGCCATGCTGCTTACGCGCAGCATCGTCAGCCCGCTGAGCGAGGCCTTGCACGTAGCCGAGACGGTTGCCAGTGGCGACCTGACTCAGTCTATCGTTGTGCAGGGCAGTGATGAGCCTGCACGTCTGTTGAGTGCCCTGAAGGGTATGCAGCAGAGCCTGCGCGCCACCATCCAGAGCATTGCGGACTCCTCCAACCAACTGGCGTCGGCCTCGGAAGAGCTGCATGCCGTTACCGAGGACTCAACCCGTGGCCTGCACCAGCAGAACAACGAGATCGAGCAGGCGGCCACTGCGGTCAATGAAATGACCACGGCCGTGGAAGAGGTGGCGCGCAATGCAGTCAACACGTCCGAAGCTTCGCGCACTTCGGATCGCACCACCCAGCATGGCCGCGAGCAGGTTCGCCAGACGGTAGACTCGATCAGTCACCTGGCTGACGACGTTACCGATACGGCGGGGCAGGTCGAGCTGCTGGCTGACAAGGTGCGTGGCATCAGCAAGGTACTGGACGTGATTCGTTCGATTGCCGAGCAGACCAACTTGCTGGCGCTCAACGCGGCAATTGAGGCAGCGCGGGCGGGCGATGCCGGGCGCGGGTTTGCCGTGGTGGCGGACGAGGTACGGGCGCTGGCCCATCGCACGCAACAATCGACCCAGGAAATCGAGCAAATGATCGGCGGTATCCAGCAGGGCACCGATCATGCCGTTAGCGCGATGCAGAACAGCAATTCACGAGCCCGCACCACCTTGGATGTGGCGAAGGCGGCGGGCGAGGCGCTGGATCAAATTGCCCTGGCGATTTCCGAGATCAATGAGCGCAACCTGGTGATTGCCAGTGCCTCCGAAGAGCAGGCCCAGGTGGCGCGGGAAGTGGACCGCAACTTGGTGAATATCCGTGATCTGTCGCTGCAGAGCTCGGCGGGGGCGAACCAGACCAGTGCGGCTAGCCAGGAGCTGTCGCGTCTGGCCATCGACCTCAATGGCTTGATTGCTCGTTTTAAGGTCTAGCTGCACTTCGCAGATATGAAAACGGCGCCCTGAGGCGCCGTTTTCAATGCAGTGATACTCAGGCCTGGTAGCGCTTGAGTACCAGTGTGGCGTTGGTGCCGCCGAAGCCGAAGCTGTTGGACATGACGGTGTCCAGCTTGGCGTTCTCGCGGGTTTCACGCAGGATCGGCAGGTCAGCCACTTCCGGGTCCAATTCGTCGATGTTGGCCGAGGCGGTGATGAAGTTACCTTGCATCATCAGCAGGCAGTAGATCGCTTCATGTACCCCGGCGGCGCCCAGGCTATGGCCGGACAGGCTCTTGGTCGAGCTGATCGGCGGCGCCTTGTCGCCGAATACCGCACGTACGCCACGAATCTCCGCTACGTCGCCAACCGGCGTCGAGGTGCCGTGGGTGTTCAGGTAGTCGATTGGCGTGTCGACGGTGGACAGCGCTTGCTGCATGCAGCGGATCGCGCCTTCGCCACTCGGGGCGACCATGTCGTAGCCATCGGAGGTGGCGCCATAGCCAACGATTTCGGCGTAGATCTTGGCGCCGCGAGCCAGGGCGTGCTCCAGCTCTTCGACCACCACCATGCCGCCACCGCCAGCGATGACGAAACCGTCACGCTTGGCGTCGTAGGCGCGCGAGGCTTTCTCGGGCGTGGCGTTGTATTCGGTGGACAGGGCGCCCATGGCATCGAACAGGCAGCTCTGGCTCCAGTGCTCCTCTTCACCGCCGCCGGCGAAGACCACATCCTGCTTGCCCAGCTGGATCTGCTCCATGGCCTGGCCGATGCAATGAGCGCTGGTGGCGCAAGCCGAGGAGATGGAGAAGTTGACGCCCTTGATTTTGAAAGGGGTCGCCAGGCAGGCCGATACGGTGCTGCCCATGGTGCGGGTCACGCGGTATGGGCCGATGCGCTTGACGCCTTTTTCGCGCAGGGTGTCGATGGCTTCCATCTGGTTGACCGTGGAGGCACCACCCGAGCCGGCGATCAGGCCGGTACGCGGGTTGGAAACCTGCTCTTCGCTCAGGCCGGAATCCTTGATCGCCTGTTCCATCGCCAGGTAGGCGTAAGCCGCAGCGTCGCCCATGAAGCGGAACAGCTTGCGGTCGATCAGGGCTTCCAGATCCAGGTCGACGGAGCCTGACACATGGCTGCGCAGGCCCATCTCGGCGTATTCCGGGTTGAAGCGGATACCGGGACGGCCAGCACGCAGGTTGGCGGACACGGTTTCTTTGTCATTGCCCAGGCAGGAAACGATGCCCAGACCGGTAATCACGACGCGACGCATGGAGAGAGTCCTTTAGAAACTGTCGGTAGAGGTGAACAGGCCGACCCGCAGGCCTTCGGCGCTGTAGATCTCGCGGCCGTCGACGCTGACCGTGCCATCGGCAATGGCCAGAATCAGCGAGCGGGTGATGGTGCGCTTGATCTGAATGTTGTAGGTGACCTTCTTGGCGGTCGGCAGGACCTGGCCAAAGAACTTCACGTCACCCGAACCCAGGGCGCGGCCGCGGCCCGGGTTGCCTTGCCAGCCCAGAAAGAAGCCGACCAGTTGCCACATGGCATCCAGGCCCAGGCAGCCAGGCATGACCGGGTCGCCTTCAAAATGGCAGGCGAAGAACCACAGGTCCGGGTTGATATCGAGCTCGGCGACGATTTCACCTTTGCCGTACTTGCCGCCGACATCGCTGATATGAGTGATGCGATCGATCATCAGCATGTTCGGTGCGGGCAGTTGCGCGTTACCCGGGCCGAACAGTTCGCCGCGGCTGCAGCGCAACAGATCTTCCTGGGTGAAGGCGTTTTGTTTGGTCATGCGAGCTCCTCAATAATCCCACGCACCACGGCTGGGCAATCGTCCTGGCCGGCAGCGCAACCGAGTGCGCATGCCAGCAGCCTAGTCATAGACTGTTGCGTTGTAATGAAAGTCACAGCGGCGTGAGTACAGTTGTACTCCGCTCTTGGCGCACTGTCACACCACACCGCCTACTGGCTTATAACCGTCAAGCCTGCCGCATTTCACTGCGCTTGACCACCCGTCGATGGTCGAGGCGGCAACCAGCGCTGCAGCACGCGTTGCAGGTCTACGCGTTTGAAGGGTTTAGCCAGGTAATCGTTCATTCCAGCGTCAAGGCACGCTTCACGGTCACCCTGCAGGGCGTTGGCGGTTAAGGCAATGATCGGCGTCTGCGCCCAGCCCGGCTGCTGACGGATTTGTCGGGTGGCCTGATAACCGTCCATAACCGGCAAGCGGCAGTCCATGAGTACCGCATCGAACGGTTGCTGGCTGACGAGGTGCACGGCCTGGGCGCCGTCCCCAACCAGGCTGACCTGGTAGCCGAGGCTGCGCAGCATGGCTTCGATAACGGTCTGATTGACCGGGTTGTCTTCCACCAGCAACACATGCTGACCCTGACCGTTTTTGCCTTCGTCGCAGCTGTTGAGCGCAGTTGCTTTGGGCTGACGGCTGAAGGGCAGGGGTATTTCTAGGGTAAAGATCGAGCCACGGCCTTCTTCGCTTTCCGCAACCAGGGTGCCGCCCATGCGTTCGGCCAGGGTGCGGGCGATCGGCAGGCCGAGGCCGGTGCCGCCATAGCGCCGGGAGATCGAGTTGTCGGCCTGCTGGAAGGCATCGAACATGTGTTCCAGGCGTTCAGGGCTGATACCGATGCCGCTGTCGCGGACCGCGCAGGTAAACCAGAGTACGTCCTCATCCAGTGCCTGCCAGCGGGTTTCCAGGCGAATACCGCCGGTTTCGGTGAACTTCAGGGCGTTACCAATCAGGTTTACCAGTATTTGCCGGATACGTGTCGGATCGCCCTGTACCTCGACCAGTTCCAGGCCCGGCTGCAGGTCCACCTCCAGGCTTAGTGCACGCTGCTGAGCACTGTGCTGGAAGACCAGCGCCGAACTCTGGACCAGCTCGGCCAGGTTGAAGGCAATACGTTCGAGCTCCAGCGCCCCTCGCTCTATACGCGAGAAGTCGAGAATATCGTTGATGACCTTGAGTAGGTGCTCGGTGGATTCGCTGGCCAGGGCGGCGTACTCGGCCTGCTCCTGAGTCATTTCGGTGGTTTCGAGCAATTGCAGCATGCCCAGTACGCCGTTCATGGGCGTGCGCAGCTCATGACTCATCATGGCCAGAAAGTCCGACTTGGCGCGGTTGGCCTGTTCCGACTCTTCGCGGGCCTTGATCAGCAGGGACATGGCATGCTGCTGTTGCTGGCTGGCGTGCGCCAGGCCATTGGCCAGGCTGTTGATGTGGCGTGCCAGCGCGCCCAGTTCGCTGTCGCCGAGCTCGGGCAGGCGAGTGCGGTAGTTGCCGCCCTCAATAGCCACTACAGCATCGCTCATGGCACTCAGTGGCTGCGAGAGGTGGCGGGCAAGGCGGCGTGCCAGCAGGAAGGTCAGCAGCAGGGCCAATAAGGCCAGGCCCGTGGCTTTCAGCAGGATGCGTTGTTGGCGTGCATTCAGGGCTTCGGTCGACATGCCGACGACGACTCGCCCCAGATAGACGTTATCAGCACGACCTGCCTGCGCGGACTCGACCTGCAGCAGGTGGATGGGGGCGTGGTAGACCGCTACATCGGCGCCACTTTGCAGGGTTTTTGCTTGCTCGACATAAACCAGAATCTCGTCGTTACGATCCCGTACTTCGAGAAAGCGCACATGAGGGGTCTTGAGTGTCGCCTGCAGCAGGCTGTCGAGCACCTTCAGGTTGCCGGTAATCACGCCGTACTCGCTGGCCGGCGCCAGCTGGCTGGCGATCAGTTGGCCGTTGTCATTGAGTTCCTGATGCAGGTCCTGCAGCCGCACAAACGTGAAAAAGCCGGTGAGCAGCAGCGTCATGAGCAGGGCCGGGCCGACGCTGATCAACTGGGTGCGGGTATGGATGTTCCAGCTGCGACCCCACTTCATACGCAGTCACCGTAGGGCATGTGCGCACTGATGAGTGAAGCGGGTAGCGGGCTGCGGGCGGCGGATAAGTGGTTGATCACGCAACGGCCTTGTTCGCGTTTGAAGAGAGGCATGTTAACCGAGCAGCCTGGCTTTGGCAGCGGGGCCGGGGGGTAATTGCCGCAAATGTGCACGCCGCCGCAAGCCTGCACGGTCGCACAGTGCTGGTAGGCTAGGGTCTGTTGTCGCTTCGTTCGCGGCCGCGCCGGAGCCAGTTTTAGCGCGAGGCAAGGCACGAGATGCGAAGTTTAGCCGGCTAAATGAGCCATCGAGAAACGCAGCATCGCGCTAAAACGGGCCCGGCCCTACGGGTTGCGCGCAAAATCTCGCCATGCGTTGTTGGAGGACTTGGCAAGGGAACAACCATTACCTGCGTCCTCCGCCTAGCCTGGCGAGATTTTTCGCGGCAACGCGGCTCGCGACGAAACGACCACAGACCCTACTATGGCCCCGTATAATGCCCAATTTCGCCATCGCGTATGGCTCCAAACGGATTTCCTATGACTGAGCAGCTCCCTATTGCCGTGTTGGGCGGCGGCAGCTTCGGCACCGTGATCGCCAACCTGCTGGCCAATAACGATCAGCGTGTCTTGCACTGGATGCGTGATCCTATCCAGGCCGAGGCCATCCGTACCACACGGCAGAATCCGCGCTACCTCAAAGGTGTCGACATTCACTCTGCTGTCGAACCGCTGACTGACCTGGGTGCTGTGCTGAACGCCTGCCAGTTGATCTTTGTCGCCCTGCCATCCAGCGCCTTGCGTCAAGTCTTGCAGCCGCACAGCGCAGAGCTGGCGGGCAAGTTGCTGGTGAGCACGACCAAGGGGATCGAGGCGCAGAGCTTCAAGCTGATGAGCCAGATCCTTGAGGAAATAGCGCCCCAGGCGCGTATTGGTGTGTTATCCGGCCCTAACCTGGCCAAGGAGGTGGCTGCCGGCGCACTGACTGCCACCGTGGTGGCCAGCGAAGACGAAGCCCTGTGCCTGCAGGTTCAGGCCGTACTGCATGGACCGACGTTCCGGGTGTACGCCAGTGCCGATCGCTTTGGCGTCGAGCTGGGTGGGGCTTTGAAGAACGTCTACGCGATCATCGCGGGGATGGCTGCAGCTTTGGGCATGGGCGAGAACACTCGGAGCATGCTGATCACCCGCGCCCTGGCAGAAATGACCCGTTTTGCCGTGCAACTGGGTGCTAACCCGATGACCTTCCTTGGCCTGGCAGGCGTAGGCGACCTGATTGTCACCTGCTCGTCACCCAAGAGCCGTAACTATCAAGTGGGTTTTGCCCTCGGCGAGGGGCTTTCGTTGGACGATGCCGTGGCGCGCCTCGGTGAAGTGGCCGAGGGCGTCAATACCATCCGCGTACTCAAAGCCAAGTCCGAGGAGATGGGCATTTATATGCCGCTGGTCAGCGGTCTGTATGCCATTCTGTTTGGCGGTCGCACGCTGGATCAGGTGATCGCGGCACTGATGAGCGCAGAGCCAAAAACCGATGTCGACTTCATCTCACCCACCGGTTTCTGAACCGGTCTTGCAGGAGCTTGCCCATGACTGATCCCCACAAGACGCTGGAGCGCGAATCCATCGTGCTGCGTATTCTCTGGATGGTGCTGTTTGCGCTGGTCTGGCAACTGGCTGAGTTGGTCCTGGCCGGCGTAGTCCTGCTGCAGCTGGGCTACCGGATCATTTACAGCGCTCCCAACGCAAGCTTGCTTGGCTTTGGTGACAGCCTTAGCCAGTACCTGGCGCAAATTGGCCGCTTTGGCACCTTCAACAGCGATGAGAAACCCTGGCCATTCCAGGATTGGCCAACACCGCGCACGCCGGACGGCGAGGTGGCCCATAGCATCCCCCCAGCGCCTCATCCCGTGCGGGATGAAGAGCCCAAGCTGTGAGGGCTGGGTGATGAGGCTGTGGCTGTTACGCCATGGCGAAGCTGAACCCCAGGCCCGCACAGACGCCGAACGCCCGCTGACGGCCCATGGCCGTGCGCAGGCGTTGCGCGCGGCCGAGCACCTGCGTGAGCAGCCACCGCAAACCCTGTTGGTCAGCCCCTATGTGCGCGCGCAGCAGACTGCGCAATTGGTGCGCGATGCTATCGGCTTTCGCGGCGCCTGGCATACGGTGCCCTGGCTGACCCCGGACAGTGAATTGCGTGAAGTACTGCTGCAGCTTGACCGCTTCGATCAGGGCAGCGTGCTGCTTGTGACCCACCAGCCTTTGGTGGGCGCATTGGCCGGGCTGTTGGTCGACGGGCACAGGCAGCAGCCCGTGCCGATGTATACAGCCAGCCTCGCCGCACTCGACGGCGACCTGTTGGCGGCTGGCTGCATGACGATGCACAGCCTGCAGCATCCCGCGCTGGATTAACGCGACTACACACCGAAACATTTCTCCTCTTGCGACCCGTTGTTGTGCGTGGAATAGTCAACCAAGCAATTGCTTGGTTGGCTCCACAAAAACAATAAAGGAGGAACCCCCGTGGCCGACGCTTACGAACTGCCGCTGGATATGTTTTTTGCGCGTGAAACCCGTCACCCTACTAAAACCTACATGGTTCAACCCCTGCCCGGTGGGCAGCTTCTGCAGCTGAGCTGGGCCGAGGTCGGTGACCAGGCCCGCCGCGCCGCCAACTGGCTGCGCCATCAGCAACTGCCGCCAGGCAGCCGCATCGCGATCATCTCGAAGAACTGCGCACACTGGATCATCAGCGACCTGGCGATCTGGATGGCGGGGCATGTATCGGTGCCGTTGTACCCCAATCTCACCGCCGACTCGGTACGCCAGGTGCTCGAGCATGCCGAGGTCGAGCGGGTATTTATCGGCAAGCTCGATGACTGGCCGGCGATGGCGCCCGGTGTGCCCGAGTCGATCCCGACCATCGGCCTGCCCCTGCGCCCAGCGGGTACCTTCAGTTATCTGTGGGACGAACTGCAGGCCATGGCGCCGATCGAGGACAGGCCCAGCCCTGCAGGCGAGCAGTTGGCGACCATCATCTACACCTCCGGGACTACCGGAACACCCAAGGGTGTGATGCACCCCTTCGCCAATTTCGGCTTCGCCGCCAGCCATGCCACTGAGCTATTCGGCGTAAGCGAGCAGGATCGGGTGTTGTCCTATCTGCCGTTGTGCCACGTCGCCGAGCGCATGTTCGTCGAGATGGCGTCGCTGTATGGCGGCCAGACCGTGTTCTTCGCCGAGAGCCTGGAAACCTTCCTCGAAGACCTCAAGCGAGCTAGACCGACGGTGATCTTCGGGGTGCCGCGAATCTGGACCAAGTTCCAGATGGGCGTGTACAGCAAGATGCCGGCCGAAAAACTCGAGCGCCTCTTGCGCATCCCGCTGCTGGGGCGCTTCGTCGGCCGCAAGGTCCTCGCCGGCCTGGGCCTGGATGCTGTGCGCTATGCGCTGTCCGGCGCCGCACCGGTACCTGAGGCGCTGCTCAATTGGTACAAGCGCCTGGGCCTGGATGTGCTCGAGGTCTACGGCATGACCGAGAACTGCGGTTACTCCCATGTCTGCCGGCCGGGCAAATTCAAACTGGGCTGGATTGGCCAGAACAGCCCGGGTGTCGAGGTACGCATCGCCGAGGATGGTGAGGTGCAGGTGCGCAGCGGAGCGACCATGCGCGGCTACTACAAGGACCCGCTGAAGACCGCTGAAACTCTGACGGAAGACGGCTACCTGCGTACCGGCGACAAGGGCGAGCAGGACGCCGAGGGTAACCTGCGCCTGACCGGGCGGATCAAGGAAATCTTCAAGACCAGCAAGGGCAAGTATGTGGCGCCTGCACCCATCGAGAACCGTCTGGCGGTGCACCCGCGGATCGAGCAGGTCTGTGTGATCGGCGATGGCCTGGCCCAGCCGCTGGCGCTTTGCGTGCTTTCCGAGGTCGGGCGCAGCGAGGCAGAGGCAGGGCGGCGAGCTGAGCTGGAGAGCAGCCTCAAGACGCTGCTCAGCGCTGTCAATGCAGAGCTCGACAAACACGAACGGCTCACTGGGCTGATCCTGGTTGGAGATGTCTGGGCGGTTGACAATGGCTTTCTCACCCCCACCCTGAAAATCAAGCGTACTGTCGTGGAGGGCGCCTATGGCGAGCATTTCGCCGGCTGGGTCGCGCGCGGCGAAGCGGTGCTCTGGCATGAGACGACTCGCCCATGAAGCCTGTAAACGAGATGAGCCTATGGCGGCAAGTGCCTGATCTTGACCAGCTCAATGGCACCTTGAAAAACACCATTGGCGAGCAGCTGGATATCCGCTTCGAGGCCTTCGATGAGGCTTCGATCAGTGCCAGTATGGTTGTCGATGCGCGCACTCATCAGCCGTATGGTCTGTTGCACGGTGGGGCGTCTGTGGTGCTGGCGGAAACCCTGGGTTCCACCGCCAGCTATCTGTGCATAGATACGGCGCGTTACTACTGCGTGGGCCTGGAGGTGAACGCCAATCACCTGCGCGGGCTGCGCAGCGGTCGGGTCACGGCCGTCGCGCGGCCGGTCCACCTGGGGCGTACCACCCATGTCTGGGACATTCGCCTGACGGGGGAGGATGGCAAGGCAAGCTGCATCTCGCGGCTGACCATGGCCATCGTGCCGCTGGGCGAGCAGCCACCGGGTCGCTGAGGCCTCATCTGGCACCCCGAGCCTGGCCATAGCGCCGTCATCACTGGCCGTTACAGTCGTTGCCTGGGACAGGGCGGTGGTCGACAATCCGGGCACTGTTACCGCGTACTGAGCCTGTCATGTCCCAAACGATTTTCTTTGCCCATGCCAACGGCTTTCCGTCTGCCACCTACGGCAAGCTGTTCGCCGCCCTGGCGCCGCATTACCAGGTTCAGCACCTGGTACAGCATGGCCATGACCCGCGTTTTCCGGTGAATGACAACTGGAGCAACCTGGTTGATGAACTGTTGCATCACCTGCGTGCCTTGCCTGAGCCGGTCTGGGGTGTCGGCCACTCACTCGGCGGGTTGTTGCACTACCACGCTGCGCTGCGTGAGCCGAGTTGCTACCGGGGCGTGGTGATGCTCGATTCGCCGATTCTGACCCGGCTCGATCAATGGGTCATCCGCGCGGCTAAACGTTTTGGCTTGATTGATCGGATCACCCCAGCCGGGCGCACCCTGGGTCGCCGTGAAGCCTTTGTCGACCAGGCCGAAGCCCGTGATTACTTCGCCCGCAAGCCGCTGTTCCAGCGTTTCGACCCTGAATGCCTTGATGCCTACGTACAGCATGGCCTGCAGCAGCAGGGAGGCCAGCTGCGGTTGGCATTCGATCCGGCGACCGAGATTGGTATCTACCGCAGTGTGCCCCACGCCGCGCCTGGCCGTCCGCAGCAGCTGCGGGTGCCGCTGGCGATGGTGCGTGGGCGGCATAGCCGCGTGGTGTTGCCCCATCATGCCCGGTTGGTGCGCTATATGGGGCGCGGCGAAACCCTGACCCTGCCGGGTGGGCATATGTTTCCCCTGGAACGGCCGCAGGCCACCGCTGATTTGCTGATCCGCACGTTGCAACGCTGGGATCGGCCCATTGAGGAGGCGCGAGCATGAGCCTGGCATTCGAGGAAGTCCGCCTGCGCTTGCCGCATATCGAACTGGCAGCCCATCTGTACGGACCCGAGGACGGTCGCCCGGTCCTTGCACTGCATGGCTGGCTGGATAACGCCGCCAGCTTCGCGCGCCTGGCCCCCAAGCTTGAAGGTGTGCGCATAGTCGCGCTGGACCTGGCCGGGCATGGCCACTCCGACCACCGGCCGGCCGGTGCCAGCTACGCGATCTGGGACTACGTGCACGATGTACTGCAGGTCGCCGAGCAATTTGGCTGGGCGCGGTTTTCCCTGCTCGGGCACTCCATGGGCGCCATCGTTTCGGTGTTGTTGGCTGGCGCCTTGCCCGAGCGGATCGAGCGCCTCGCGCTGATCGACGGGGTAATGCCCTACACCGGCGAAGCCGAGGGTGCGCCGCAAAAGCTTGGTGAAGCGCTGCTCGCGCAGATGGCCCTGGCGGCCAAGCGCAAACCGGTCTATGGCCAATTCGAGCGGGCTGTGGAGGCACGCATGCGCGGCGTTGGCGCGGTAAGTCGTGAGGCGGCCGAATACCTCGCCCAGCGCGGCCTGATGCCGGTGCCAGGCGGCTACACCTGGCGCACAGACAGTCGCTTGACGCTGCCGTCGCCGTTGCGCCTGACCCGTGCCCACGCCGAGGCTTTTGTCCGTCGGCTAAGTTGCCCAACTCGCCTGGTACTGGCCGAGCAGGGCATGCTGGCCAACCAGGCAGAATTGACTCGCTTGCTGGAAGGCAGCCCGATCGAGGTGATGACCCGCCCTGGTGGCCATCATCTGCATCTGGATGACGAGCCGGGCGCGGAACTGGTAGCAGACTGTTTCAAAGCTTTCCTGCTCGCGCCTTGACTTGCCAAAGGCAAGTGGGGAAAGGTGCCAGGCATTGCAACGGAGAATCGCATGATCGACCTTTACACTGCCGCCACCCCAAACGGACACAAGGTGTCCATTGCCCTGGAAGAGCTGCAACTGCCTTACACCGTGCACGCCCTGAGCTTCGACAAGCAGGAACAGAAAACCCCCGCGTTCCTCAAGATCAACCCCAATGGCCGGATTCCCGCCATCGTCGACCGTAACAATGGGGATTTTGCCGTTTTCGAGTCCGGCGCCATTCTGCTGTATCTGGCCGAACTGACTGGCCAGCTTATCCCGCAGGACCGCAATGGCCGTTCCACCGTCATGCAGTGGTTGATGTTCCAGATGGGCGGCGTCGGCCCGATGCAGGGCCAGGCCAATGTGTTCTTCCGCTATTTTCCGGAGAAGCTGCAGGGCGCCATCGACCGTTACCAGAATGAAACCCGGCGCCTCTACCAGGTGCTCGACACACGCCTGGGCGAAGCCGAGTTCCTCGCTGGCGACTACAGCATCGCCGACATTGCGACCTACCCCTGGGTCCGCATTCACGAATGGTCCGGTGTCTCGGTTGAAGGGCTGAGCAAGCTGCAACGCTGGATGGCCGCGCTGGACGCACGTCCTGCGGTACAGCGTGGCCTGCTGGTACCCGTGCGTGAAAGCGATGGCGACAAGGCGGTGAAAACTGCCCAGTCGATGTTGACCCGATGAGCGCCGCTATCCGAGGTGTATTGCTGGCAACCAGTTTGCTGGGTAGTGCGGTGGCTCTGGCGGATGTGCCGGGCAGTCGTGATTTGCCAATGCTGCCGCGGTTTCCCGGCAGTGAGATCGTGGTGTTCAAGGAAGCCGCTGAGCAGGAGGCGATCTACCCCCAAGGTGCCATCCGCCGCATCAGTGGTCGGCTGCGCTATGAGCGCGAGGTGCAGGCCCAGGGCGCGCTGACGGCTGTGACCTATGAACTGCCGGGCACCCATAGCGCCAACGAGGTGTTCACCAGTGCTCGTGAAGCCTTGCAGGCACAGAACGCCAAACTGCTCTACTGGTGCCAGGGCCGCGAATGCGGAGCCAGCAGCCTGTGGGCCAATGCCGTGTTCAACCAGTCGATTCTGTATGGTTCGGACGACCAGCAGACGTATCTGTTGGCACGTCTGGCCGAGCCCCATGCGGACAGTCTGCTGGCGCTCTACAGCATCACGCGCGGTAACCGCCGTGCCTACCTGCATGCCGAGCTACTCGAAGCCAGCAGCCCGCTGCAGGCGGTGCTGCCCACGCCGGCCACGTTGTTACGCCAGCTCAAGAGCAGCGGGGCGCTGCAGCTTCCCGAGCTACAGGCGCCAGACGAGGAGTGGTTGCCACTGTTGGCGCGCAGCCTGAACCAGGACAGCACCTTGCGGGTCAGCCTGGGTGGCGCCCACGCCGAGGTCTGGCGCGAGGCGTTGGTCGCCCAGCGTGTCAGGAGCGCACGCCTGGAGCTAGGTGATGTAGCAAGCGAGGGGCTGCGTATCGAGGTCCTGCGCTAAAACCCTCTGCGCTGCGATGCCTGGGCGCTGCTCTGCTTGCTCTGGCCAATGCGACCCAGGCATGCTTGCGCGCTGAATCGGGGCTTGGAAGCCCGCTTGAACCTATGTGCGCTGTAGCGTGCGGCTCGAGCGGGATCGCGCTCCGGTGTTTTCCTGCCGTGGAGCCTGTGCATTGCTCAATAACGATCGTTTGCTGGTGCAGATCCTGCTGCTCGGGTTGCTGGGCGCCAGCCTGTGGGTGTTGGCGCCGTTCTGGTCGGCGCTGTTCTGGGCCGCGGTGCTGTCCTTTGCCAGTTGGCCGCTGATGCGCCATCTCACGCGTTTGCTGCGCGGCCGCCAGTCCCTCGCTGCGGGCCTGCTGACCCTGGGTTGGACCGGGTTGGTAGCGGTGCCGCTGGTTATGCTGGGGTTCAATCTGGCTGACCATATCCGTGATATCACGACCTTGATCAAAGGTTTCCAGGTTGAAGGCCTGCCGCCGGCGCCGAGCTGGCTGGTCGGTATTCCGCTGGTTGGCGAGCGCCTGCTCGGCATCTGGCAGACCATCGACCAGCAGGGCGCGGCGTTCTTTGACAGTGTGCGGCCGTACCTGGGGCAACTGGGCAACTGGTTGCTCGCCCGCAGCGCGCAGATCGGTGGCGGCATGCTGGAGCTGGCCCTGAGCCTGATTCTGGTGTTTTTCTTCTACCGCGATGGCGCCCGCCTGGCAGCGTTTGCCAAGAGCCTGCTGGAGCGCCTGATCGGCGAGCGTGCCGAGCACTATCTGGATCTGGTTGCCGGTACTGTGCAGCGGGTGGTCAACGGTGTGATCGGCACTGCGGCGGCGCAAGCCATCCTGGCCTGGATCGGTTTTACTATCGCCGGTGTGCCGGGTGCGCTGGGCTTGGGCCTGCTGACCTTCGGTTTCAGCCTGATCATGATCCCGCCACTGGTCTGGGGCCCTGCGGTCGCCTGGCTGGTCTGGCAGGGCGAGATCGGCATGGCGGTGTTTCTCGGGGTCTGGGGCTTTTTCATCATCAGCGGCGTGGACAATATTCTCAAACCCTACCTGATCAGCCGGGGTGGCAACCTGCCGCTGGTGGTGGTGCTGCTGGGGGTATTTGGCGGCATTCTGGCCTTTGGCTTCATGGGCTTGTTTCTCGGCCCCACGTTGCTCGCAGTGGCTTACAGCCTGCTCAGTGATTGGGTGGCGGGAAAGCCATCTGCTGCCCAGGCGGTCAGTGAGTCGTCGGAAGTGAAGCCGCACTGAGCAGACCAGTACGGCCAACCCTGTTAAAGGTTGACCGTGCAGACGCTCAGGCGGACAGGTTCAGCTGGCTGCCGATGCGCGAGCTGTAGCTGGCGCTGTTCTGGTACTGAGCCAGCAGCTTTGCAACGAGGCCAGAATCGGCGTCCTGGGTGCTCGACGACGTGCTTTGGCTGAGCGATTCGATCAGGCTGGTAAGGGCTTCGTTGTTAGCGCTCGCGTCTTGCGACAGCAGAGCCTCCAGATCGCCGAAGGCTTGCCCAGGCGGTGGCGGGGGCGCAAGAGCGGCAAGTTCTTCCAGGTTCAGACCACCATCGCCATCGCTGTCCAGCTCATTCAACAATTCACTGCTGTCGGTGCTGTCGGTGCTGCCGGTCAGGGCATTGAGCTCGTCCTGGTCGACCGTACCGTCCTGGTTGGCATCCAGCTGCGCGAACATGTCCTGGGTGCTCGGGCCGCCGGGCGGTGGAGGTGGTGGAGCGAGCGCTGCCACTTCGTCAAGATTCAGACTGCCGTCAGCATTGCCGTCCAGCTCACTGAGCAAGGCATCGATGTCGATGGTCAGGCTGCTGTCAGATTCCTTGGCGGCGCTGAGTGCGCTGCTCAGTTCGTCTTTGGCGACACTCCCATCGCCATTGCTGTCGAGTAGGCTGAAGAGCTTTTCCTGCACCTTGGTTGCGTTGCCGCTGCAGCTGCCGGCACTTGAGGCCGTGGCGAGGGTCGAGCTGTAGCTATAGCTTGAGTAACTGCTGACACCACTGATCATGGGCGTATCTCCTGTCATGGGCGTACCGGACGGGATTCCGGTGATGGCAGGGTCGCGCAGCCATGTGTGCGGGGTGTGTGGTCTTGGTATCGGCTTGCATACAATCTGTCAGCGGCGGTGCAGTCGCAGGATGGCGGTCAGGCCACCGCCTGGTGTTTCTTCCAGCAGGATATCGCCGCCCTGGCGCCGGGCTGCTTCGCGGGCGATGGTCAGGCCCAGGCCCACACCGCCGGAATTGCGGTTGCGTGAGCCTTCAAGGCGAAAGAACGCTTCGAAAACGGCTTCGCGCTGCTCCTCGGGGATGCCGCGACCGTGGTCGCATACGCGAACCTCAACCACTTCAGCGTCGTCATGCAGGGTGATTTCGGCATGCCCGGCATAGCGCAGCGCATTTTCCAGCAGATTGCTCAAGCATGAGCGCAGGGCCAACGGCTGTACCTGCAAGGGCGCGCAATGGCCCATGACGGAGACATCCGCGCCGCGATCCTGGGCATCCTCGACCAGCGACTCGACCAGTGCTTGCAGGTCGAGCCACTGCAGGGGTTCGCTGCTGCGCTGCTGGTGCAGGTACCTGAGCGTTGCGTCGAGCATGCCGATCATTTCGTCGAGATCCTGGGTCATGCGAGCGCGGAGCATCGCGTTGGGGATCTGTTCAAGGCGCAATTTCAGGCGTGCCAGCGGGGTCCGCAGGTCGTGGGATACCGCAGCGAGCATGCGTGCACGCTGCTGCACCTGTTGGCGCACGCGCGTCTGCATCAGGTTGAAGGCGTGGGCTGCCTGGCGCGTTTCGCGAGGGCCGGTCTCGGTCAGGGGCGGGCTGTCGAGGTCTTCGCTAAGGCGCTCGGCTGCCTCCGAAAGCCGTTGAATGGGGCGGCTGAGCAGCCGTGCAGCGAACCAGGCCGCCACGCTCAGGGCCAGTATCTGAAAGATCAGCGCCACCAGCGGCCCCGCAAAAGGCGGTGGCCTGGGCATGTCCAGCGCTCGCAGGTGTTCGGGTGGCGGTGGAGGCGGCGGATGGCCATAAAAATGAAACCAGGCAAATGCCAACGCATGGGCCAGCAGGATAGCCAGCAGAAAGACGCCAAACAGGCGGGCAAAAAGGCTGTCCATACGGCGCATCAGGCGATCTCGGTGGCGTCGAACAGGTAACCTTCACCGCGTACGGTCTTGATCAGCTGCGGGGCCTTGGGATCGTCGCCGAGTTTCTGCCGCAAGCGTGAGACCAGCAGGTCAATGCTGCGATCGAAGACCTCGATGGAGCGGCCACGCGCGGCATCCAGCAACTGCTCACGGCTGAGGACACGGCGAGGCCGTTCGAGAAAGACCCAGAGCAAGCGGAACTCGGCATTCGACAACGGCACGACCAGGCCATCGGGAGCCTGCAACTGGCGCAATACACTGTGCAGGCTCCAGTTATCGAAGCGTACGCAGGTGCGCGAGGTCGGCTGAGGCTCGCGGCGTGCCGGGTCACGATCATCACGTACGCGGCGCAAGATGCTCTGGATGCGTGCCACCAGCTCGCGTGGTTCGAAGGGTTTGGCCATGTAATCGTCGGCGCCCAGCTCCAGGCCGATGATGCGGTCGGTCGGTTCGCAGCGTGCGGTGAGCATCAGGATCGGGATGTCCGAGCGGCTGCGCAATTCGCGACATAGGCTCAGGCCGTCTTCGCCGGGGAGCATCAAATCGAGGATGACCACATCGAACGGGCTCTGCGCCAGGGCCCTGCGCATGCCGCTGCCATCACCGACTGCTTCGCTACTGATGTTGAAGCGGGTCAGATAACCACTCAGTAGTTCGCGCAGTTCGCGGTTGTCATCCACGAGCAGGGCACGGATTGGCCGTGGCAGCGCTTCTGGTGCAGTAAAGGCGTCCACTGGGCGGGCTCCATGGCGAGGTGATCGGGCTGCATTCTAGGGCCTGTTCCTGTTTAGTCGCGAGTGCCACTTCTGCGGCATGTCCAGGCGCTGCGCAGCGTGCATGGTGCCCAGCATGCGTATCGACAACATGTCGGCACTGTATCGGCGCTGATACAAACCAGCGCGGCTGCACTTTTTACACTTTCTTTATGCCCAGGCGCCTGGCCGCAACTCGCACCTTTACGCCCTTGCTGCGGACAATTTGCTCCAGGCGGTAACCACCGCATCAAGGAGCAAACACATGAGCATTCTCGACGGGGTGTCCCTGGGGCTGGCCGCAGGGCTTTTCATTTATCTGCTGGTTGCGCTGCTGCGCGCCGATAAGGCGTAGGAGGGCGTATGCACAGTAATGATTTCCTGCTGATCCTGGCGTTCTTCGCCCTGGTGCTGATCCCCGCGCCGTTTCTCGGGCGCTACCTGTACCGCGTGATGGAGGGCGAGAAAACCTGGCTGAGCCCCGTGCTGCAGCCAGTCGAGCGCCTTTGCTACCGGGTTGCCGGGGTTGACGATGAGCGCGAGCACGACTGGCAAACCTACGCCCTGGCACTGCTGGCCTTTACCCTGGTCAGCCTGCTGACGCTGTTCAGCATCCTGATGCTGCAAGGCAGTCTGCCGCTCAACCCGCAACAGTTGTCGGGGCTGGAGTGGACATTGGCATTCAATACCGCCGTGAGCTTTGCCACCAACACCAACTGGCAGGCCTACAGCGGTGAAGCGCAGCTGAGCTACTTCAGCCAGATGCTCGGCCTGGGTGTGCAGAACTTCGTCAGCCCGGCGGTCGGCCTGGCAGTGCTGGTGGTGTTCTGCCGCGGGATCGCGCGGCGTTCCAGCAACAGCGTCGGCAACTTCTGGGTCGACCTGACCCGTGGCACGCTCTACGGCTTGTTGCCCTTGTGCCTGCTGTTGGCGCTGTTCCTGGTGTGGCAGGGCGTGCCACAGACCTTCCAGGCCTATGTCACGGCGCACACCCTGGGCGGCACCGACCAGGTCGTCCCCCTGGGGCCGGCAGCCAGCCAGATTGCCATCAAGCAACTGGGCACCAACGGCGGCGGCTTTTTCGGCGTCAACTCGGCGCACCCGTTCGAGAACCCCACGGCCTGGAGCAACCTGTTCGAGATGGCGGCGATCCTGCTGATTCCGGCGGCGCTGCTGTTCACCTTCGGTCATTACGTCAAGGACCTGCGCCAGAGCCGTGCGCTGCTGGCCTGCATGCTGATCCTGTTCAGCATCGGCCTGGCCGGCACCCTGTATGCCGAATACCAGCCCAACCCGGCACTGGCCGCGTTGCCTATCGAGCAAGGCGCGTCGCTGGAAGGCAAGGAAAGCCGCTTTGGCACCACGGCCTCGGCGCTCTGGGCCACAGCGACCACGGCGGCGTCCAACGGCTCGGTGAATGCCATGCACGACAGCTTCAGCCCCCTGGGCGCGATGGTGCCGCTGTTCAACATGATGCTCGGCGAGGTGATTTTTGGCGGCGTCGGCGCGGGGCTCTACGGCATGCTGCTGTTCGTGCTGATCGCGGTGTTTCTCGCCGGCTTGATGATTGGTCGCAGCCCGGAATACCTCGGCAAAAAACTCGAAGCGCGCGAAGTGCGCCTGCTGGTCGCGACCTTGCTGGTGATGCCGGTGGGCGTGCTGGTGTTCGGCTCCCTGGCGGCCAGCCTGCCGGGGCCGGCGGCGTCGGTGAGCAACCCCGGTGCCCATGGTTTTAGTCAACTGCTCTACGCCTACACCTCGGGCACGGCGAACAACGGCTCGGCGTTCGCCGGCTTCGCGGCGGGCACGCCGTATCACAACCTGATGCTCGGCCTGGCGATGCTGCTGGGGCGCTTTGGCTACATCCTGCCGATTCTGGCGATTGCCGGCAGCCTGGCGGCCAAGACCCGCGCCCCCGTGGGCAGTAACAGCTTCCCGACCCACGGCCCGTTGTTCGTCACCCTGCTGACCCTGACCATTTTGCTGGTCGGCGGCCTGACCTTCCTGCCGGCACTGGCCCTGGGCCCGATTGCCGAGCACCTGACCCTGTTTCAGGGCCTTTAAGGGATAACCATGATGAATGCGCGTACCGAATCGGCGCCCAACAGCGCCGCGCAACACCCGAAAACCGCGATGGCCGCCTTGTGGCAGCCGGCGTTGCGCCAGGCTTTCGTCAAGCTCGACCCGCGCCAGTTGCTGCGCTCGCCAGTGATGCTGGTGGTGGAGCTGACCGCCGTGGTCACCACCGTACTGTGCTTTGTGCCCGACCCACAGGTATCCACCGGCCTGGCCGTGCAGATTGCCCTGTGGCTGTGGTTTACCGTGCTGTTTGCCAACTTCGCCGAGGCGCTTGCCGAAGGCCGCGGCAAGGCTCGCGCCGACAGCCTCAAGGCGGGCAGCCAGGGGCTCGATGCGCGCCGGCAGAACGGCCAGCAGTTCGAGACCGTGGCGGCCAGCAGCCTGCGCCGGGGCGATATTGTGCGGGTCGAGGCCGGCGAGCTGATTCCCGGTGACGGCGAGGTGATCGAAGGCATCGCCGCGGTCAACGAGGCCGCCATTACCGGTGAGTCCGCGCCGGTGATCCGCGAGTCCGGTGGCGACCGTTCGGCCGTGACCGGCAACACCCGGGTGGTGTCCGACTGGTTGCTGGTGAGGATCACCGCCGGTCCAGGCGAATCGACCCTGGACCGCATGATCGCCCTGGTCGAAGGCGCGAAACGGCAGAAGACGCCCAATGAAGTGGCGCTGGATATCCTGCTGATCGGCCTGACCCTGATCTTCCTGCTGGTGGTGGCTACCCTGCAGCCATTTGCCCGCTACGCCGGCGGCGAGCTACCGCTGGTGTACCTGGTCGCGCTGCTGGTGACGCTGATTCCGACCACCATCGGTGGGCTGCTGTCGGCCATCGGCATCGCCGGTATGGACCGTCTGGTGCGCCTCAACGTCATCGCCAAATCCGGCCGCGCGGTGGAGGCGGCGGGTGACGTGCATGTGCTGTTGCTCGACAAGACCGGCACCATCACCTTCGGCAACCGGCGCTGCAGCGCGATGGCCAAGGCCCCCGGTGTCAGCACCGAGGTGCTGGGTGAGGCCGCGCTGCTGGCGTCACTGGCGGACGATACCGCTGAAGGCAAGTCCATCGTCGAGTACCTGCGTGCGCTGGGCCTGGCGCATGAGCCTGAGCGCAGTGCGATGACCACGATTGCCTTCAGCGCCGAGACGCGCCTCTCCGGTGCCGACTACCAGGGCCACAGTTACCGCAAGGGCGCCGTGGATGCGGTATTGCGTTACCTGGAGATCGAACGCAGCGCCATGCCAGCGGTGCTGGCTCGCGAAGTCGAGCAAATTGCCCAGAGCGGCGGTACGCCGTTGCTGGTGGCCGGTGATGGGCGTCTGCTCGGCGCGATTCACCTCAAGGACGTGGTCAAACCGGGCATCCGCGAACGGTTTGCCGAGCTGCGCACCCTGGGTATTCGCACCGTGATGGTCACCGGCGACAACCCGCTGACCGCCGCCGCGATTGCCGCCGAAGCGGGCGTCGATGACCTGATTGCCGAAGCCACACCGGAGAAGAAGCTGCAGCGCATCCGCGCTGAGCAGGCCGACGGCAAGCTGGTGGCCATGTGCGGCGATGGCGCCAACGACGCCCCGGCGCTGGCCCAGGCGGATGTCGGTCTGGCGATGAACGACGGTACCCAGGCCGCGCGCGAGGCGGCCAACCTGGTCGATCTGGACTCCGACCCGACCAAGCTGCTCGATGTGGTGCAGGTCGGCAAGGAGCTGCTGGTAACCCGTGGCGCGCTGACCACCTTCTCGGTGGCCAACGACGTGGCCAAGTACTTCGCCATCCTGCCGGCGCTGTTTACCGGGATTTACCCGCAGCTCGGTGCCCTCAACCTGATGCACCTGCACAGCCCGCAGAGCGCAATTCTCTCGGCCATCGTGTTCAACGCGCTGATCATCGTCGCGCTGATTCCCCTGGCCCTGCGCGGCGTGCGGGTCAAGGCTGCCGATGCCGCCAGCCTGCTGCGCCGCAACTTGCTGATCTTCGGCCTGGGTGGCCTGGTGGCGCCCTTTATCGGCATCAAGTTGATTGACCTGCTGCTGGTGGCCGTCGGCCTCGTTTGAGCAACCCTGCAACCTGGAGATTCGTCATGTTCAAGCAACTCCGTCCAGCCGTCAGTGTGCTGGCCTTTATGACCCTGATCACCGGCGTGCTGTACCCCTTGGCCGTCACCGCCGTGGCGCAACTGGCCTTGCCAGCGCAGGCCAATGGCAGCCTGTTGCACAACGCCCAGGGCGCGGTGCGCGGCAGTGCCTTGCTGGCCCAGCCGGTGGCGGGCGCCGAATGGTTCCAGGCGCGCCCATCGGCAGCTGATTACGCCAGCGTACCCAGTGGCGCAAGCAACCTGGCACCGAGCAACCCGGCGCTGGCCGCACGCATCGCCGCGGACGCCCAGCGCTGGCAGGCCGAAGGGCAGGGCGCCGTGCCCATGGAGCTGGTGACCACCTCGGCCAGTGGCCTCGATCCGCATCTGTCACCGGCTGCCGCGCGCTACCAGGTGGCGCGCATTGCCGCCGCGCGGGGCCTGCCGGCGAGCCGCCTGGAGCAGTTGATCGAGCAGCATGTGCAAGCGCCGTTAGTCGGCCCCGCTGTGGTCAACGTACTGGCGCTTAACCTGGCGCTGGCCGACAATCCGTCCCTCGTCCCATCTGAGTGATCTGCATGAATGACACCGCCCGCGCCGATGCCCTGCTCGATGACATGCCAAAAGGGGGGCGCGGTCGGCTCAAGGTGTTTCTCGGCGCCGCACCGGGCGTGGGCAAGACCTACGCCATGCTGCAGGCGGCGCAGGCGCAGCTGCGCCAGGGCGTCGACCTGCGCGCAGGCGTAGTGGAAACCCACGGACGTGCCGAAACCGAGGCGATGCTCACCGGTTTGCCGCAACAGCCGCTGCTGCGCGTGGAGTACCGCGGTGTGCTGCTGAACGAAATGGATCTGGACGGCATTCTGGCTAAACCGCCCAAGCTGTTGCTGGTCGATGAACTGGCCCACAGCAACGCGCCCGGCAGTCGCCACAGCAAGCGCTGGCAGGACGTGCAGGAGCTGCTGGAAGCCGGTATCGATGTCTACACCACGGTCAATGTGCAGCACCTCGAAGCGCTGAATGACCAGGTGCGTGACATCACCGGTGTGCAGGTGCGCGAAACCCTGCCCGACTGGGTGCTGCAGGAAGCCGACGAAATCCTGCTGATCGACCTGCCGCCGCGCGAGCTGCTTGAGCGCCTGCGCGAAGGCAAGGTGTATGTGCCGGAGCAGGCGCGGGCGGCCATCGATGCCTTCTTCAGCCAGACCAACCTCACCGCGTTGCGTGAGCTGGCGATGCAGACCGCTGCCGCGCGGGTCGATGCCGATCTCAGCCGGCGCTATCGCCAGCAGGGCCAGCAGGCGCCTGCGCTGCGTGGCCGCTTGCTGGTCGGCATTGATGGGGATGCCCAGGCCGAGCGGCTGGTGCGCCACGCCAGCCGGGTGGCCGAGCGCCGCCATCTGCCCTGGTCGGTGGTCTATGTCGACACTGGCGGCGAACGTGACGAAAGCCGTCTGGCGTATCTGCAAGGCGCCCAGCAACTGGCCGAACGCTTGGGGGGCGAAGTGGTGGTGCTGCGCGGGGTCTCGGTCGCCGACACCCTGGTCGGGCATGCTCGCGAGCGGCGCGCCAACCTGCTGCTGGTGGCCCGCAGCCGGCGGCGTTTACGCCGGCAGTGGTGGGGGCGCGGCCTGGCCGAGCGACTCTTGGCCAAGGGGCAGGGCCTGGAAGTCAGCGTGCTCGATACCGAAGTCGATGCATTGCCGGCGGCACCGGTCAGACGCCGGCCACTGGCCTGGCGCGATCTGCTGTTTGCCAGCCTGGCGACCTTGGTGGCGACGGCTGTGGCCTGGGCGCTGTCGCAGTTCCTCGAACTGCCGAATATCTCCCTGATCTTTCTCAGCGCGGTATTGCTGGTGGCGGTGCGCAGCAGCCTGACGCCGGCGCTGGTGTGCGCGGGGCTGTCGTTTCTGGCCTATAACTTTCTGTTTATTTCGCCCACCTTCACCCTGACGGTGCAACGTCAGGAAGACGTGCTGACGCTGCTGTTCTTCCTGTTGATGGCGGCGCTGACCGGCAACCTCGCCAGCCGCCAGCGCAACCAGTTGGAGAGCATGCGCCAAGCCCAGGCGGAAACCACCGCACTGCTCGATCTGTCGCGCAAGCTCACCGCCGCCACGGATCGCCAGGCGGTAATGGCCGCCGCCATGCAGCAGTTCGCTCATTGGCCGGAGCTTGAGGTGCGCCTGCAAGTGGCCGAAGCCGATGGCACCTGGCAGGTCGAAGCCGGCGAGGCAGCGCTGCTCAGCGAACCGGAGCGCGCTGCGGCGCTGTGGGCCTGGCAGCACGATCAAACAGCCGGGCTGGGCACCGACACGCTGCCTTCGGGGCGCTGGTGGTGGTGCCCGCTCTCGGCCGAGGAAGGCCCGCTGTCGCTCCTGGGCATTCGCCCGCAATCTGGCGCGGCCCTGTCGCCGGCCCAGCGCCGCCTGATCAGCGCTCTCGCGCAACCCCTGGCCCAGGCCCTGGCTCGTGCGCAACTGGCCGAAGAGCTGGAGGCCGCGCGCCTGCATGGGCAGACCGAGGAGCTGCGCAGCGCCTTGCTCGCGTCGGTGTCCCATGACCTGCGCACACCGCTGACCGCCATGCGCGGCTCGATCGACAGCCTGCTGGCCTTGGGTGAGCAGATTCCGCTGGCCGACCGCCGTGAACTGCTTGAAGGCACCCGTGATGAAGCCGAGCGCCTTGACCGCTACATCCAGAACCTGCTCGACATGACTCGTCTGGGCCACGGCGGCCTGAAGCTGGCGCGCGACTGGGTGGCGCCGGGTGATATTGTCGCCAGCGCCCTGCAGCGCTTGCGCCCGGTGCTGGCGGGCCTGCAGGTGGAGGTCAGCATTCCCGCCGAGTTGCCGCTGCTGTACGTGCATGCCGCGCTGATCGAGCAGGCGCTGGTCAACGTGCTGGAAAACGCCGCGCGCTTTTCGCCGGCCCAGGGGCGGTTGCGGGTGAGCATGGTGGAAGACGATGGGCTGTCGTTTGCGGTCAGTGATCAGGGGCCGGGTATTCCCGAGCACGAGCGCGAGAAGATCTTCGACATGTTCTACACCGCCGCCCGTGGTGATCGCGGCGGGCAGGGCACGGGGCTGGGCCTGGCGATCTGCCAGGGCATGGTGGGCGCCCATGGCGGGCGGGTGACGGTAGGCGAAGGGTTGGACGGCAAGGGCGCGACACTCACGCTGCATTTGCCGTTGCCGCCCCAGCCGCAGATGGAGGATGAGCAGGCATGAATAGCAACGCCTCCACGCTGCTGGTGATCGACGACGAGCCGCAGATTCGCAAGTTTCTGCGCATCAGCCTGAGCGCTCAGGGTTACCGGGTGGTCGAGGCGGCAAATGGCCGTGAGGGCTTGGAGCAGGCCGCCCTGGTGCAGCCGGACCTGGTGGTGCTCGACCTGGGCCTGCCGGACCTCGACGGCCAGGAGGTACTGCGTGAACTGCGCGAATGGTCGAGCGTGCCGGTGCTGGTGCTATCGGTACGCGCCAGCGAGGGCGAGAAGGTCTTGGCGCTTGATGGCGGTGCCAACGATTACGTGACCAAACCCTTTGGCATCCAGGAATTTCTCGCCCGGGTGCGCGTGTTGCTGCGCCAGGCCGGTGAGGGCGAGCCGCAGCGCGAAGCGCGGGTCGACAGTGGCGACTTGAGCGTGGACTTTGCCTATCGCCGGGTCAGCCTGGCAGGGCAGGAAATAGCCCTGACGCGCAAGGAGTACGCCGTGCTGGCCTTGCTGGCGCGCCACCTGGGCCGGGTGGTGACCCAGCAGCAGTTGCTACGCGATATCTGGGGCCCCAGCCATGCCGAAGACAGCCACTACCTGCGCGTGGTGGTCGGCCACCTGCGGCACAAACTGGGTGACGACCCGGCTGCCCCGCGGTTTATTGTCACCGAAGCCGGTGTTGGCTATCGCCTGCGCGAGTCGGCCTAGCGTTCCCCGCGCTCGTACTTGTCCAGCGTATCGCTGGCAATCTGCCGGCCGAGCATGATCAGCTCCGGCGCTTTGTAAAACTCGAAGAAGCGGCATACACGCTTGGGCACGTTGATCAGGATGTCCGGCGGGTAACCGGCGATCTTGTACTGGGCCAGGGAGTTTTGCATCACCTCAATGCTTTGGTTGATCAGCTCCAGCAATGAGGCAGGACCGCTGAGGTCGGCGACGCGTGAACCGCTGGCAGACTTGGGCGTGGCGGCTTTGGTGTGGCTGGCCTTGACCTGCTGCTGCCAGGGGTTGATGGCCTCGGCTTGCAGCCGCTGGTTGTGGTCTTCAAGTAACAGCAGGGCGTCATCTTCGCCGGGCTTGCGCTTGAGTGAGGATAAGCGCGCACCCAGGGAGTTCATCAACAGGTCGAAACGGCCCTTGAGCGCGGGTGGGCGCTGGATCACGGGCAATTGGTAATGCTGCTGGTGGCTCGAGTTGAGGTTGACCGCGATGATCAGGTCGCAATGGCTGGACACCACCGGCACGATTGGCAGCGGGTTGAGCAGCCCGCCATCGACCAGCATGCGTTTGCCCTGAATCACCGGGGTGAACAGGCTCGGAATGGCCGCCGAGGCGCGCATGGCCTGGTGCAGACAGCCTTCCTGAAACCAGATTTCCTGCTGGTTGGTCAGGTCGGTGGCCACGGCGGTGAAGGGGATGCGCAGGTCTTCGATGTTCACCTCGCCGACGATCTCGCGGATCCGCCCGAAGACTTTTTCCCCGCGAATTGCGCCCAGGCGAAAGCTCACATCGAGCAGACGCAGCACGTCCAGATAATCCAGGCTTTGCGTCCAGTCGCGATAGGCGCCGAGCTTGCCGGCCGCATAGATGCCGCCGACTACGGCGCCCATGGAGCAGCCGGCAATGCAGGCGATCTCATAACCACGGGCCTCCAGCTCCTCGATCACGCCGATATGCGCATAGCCGCGGGCGCCGCCCGAGCCCAGTACCAATGCCACTCGTTTACTCATAGATCGTCCCTCTGGGTGGCCTGCGTTGCTGATTGAGCAACATACCGTGCACCCGCGCCCGTCGCCAAGGCGGCATTTGCTAGAATTGCCGGCTATTGCCTATCGCCCAGACAAGTGAGCCACCATGAGCGCGCCCGTTCGTTTGACCCAGTACAGCCACGGTGCTGGCTGCGGCTGCAAGATTTCCCCGAAAGTGTTGGACATCATCCTTGCCGGCAGCGGCGCACAGAACCTCGACCCTAAATTGTGGGTCGGCAATGCCTCACGCGATGACGCGGCGGTGTATGCCATCGACGAAGAGCGCGGCGTGGTCTCGACCACCGACTTTTTCATGCCGATTGTTGATGACCCCTACGACTTCGGCCGCATCGCCGCGACCAACGCGATCAGCGATATCTACGCCATGGGCGGCGACCCGCTGATGGCGATCGCCATTCTCGGCTGGCCGGTGAATGTGCTGGCCCCGGAAATCGCCCGTGAGGTGATCCGCGGCGGCCGCGCCATCTGCGACGAGGCTGGCATTCCTCTGGCCGGCGGCCACTCCATCGATGCGCCGGAGCCGATCTTCGGTCTCGCGGTGACCGGCCTGGTGGACAAGCGCCATATGAAACGTAACGACACCGCCAGCGTCGGTTGTGCGCTGTACCTGACCAAGCCGCTGGGCATCGGCATTCTCACCACGGCCGAGAAGAAGGCCAAGTTGCGCAGCGAGGACGTGGGCCTGGCCCGTGACTGGATGTGTACCCTGAACAAACCCGGCAGCCGCTTTGGCAAGCTGGCCGGGGTTACGGCGATGACCGATGTCACTGGCTTTGGCCTGCTCGGCCACCTGGTCGAAATGGCTGAGGGCAGCGGCCTGACCGCCCGCGTCGAGTTCGCCGCCGTGCCGCGCCTGGGCAGTGCCGAGTATTACCTGGAGCAGGGCTGCATTCCGGGCGGCACCCAGCGCAATTTCGACAGCTACGGCGAGAAAATCGCGCCCATGCCCGAGCTGCATAAACTGTTGCTGTGTGATCCGCAGACCAGTGGCGGGCTGCTGGTGGCGGTTACCGCCGAAGGCGAGGGTGAGTTTCTCGCTGCGGCCCGTGAGCTGGGGCTGGACCTGCAGCCTATCGGCCACCTCGTCGAGCGACAGCGTTACGCGGTCGAGGTGTTTTGATGCGCGACAACAGCGACGATTACCGCGCCCTGTTTCTCACTGCCACACCGATGATGGACGCCCGCGCCCCGGTCGAGTTCGCCAAGGGCGCGTTCCCTGGGGTGGTCAATCTGCCGCTGATGGACGATCTCGAGCGCCAGCGCGTCGGCACCTGCTACAAGCAGCAAGGCCAGCAGGCGGCCATCGAGCTGGGGCACCAGTTGGTCAGCGGCGCAAGCAAAGCGGCGCGCATCGAGGCCTGGGCCGCATTTGCCCAGGCTCATCCCGAGGGCTACCTGTACTGCTTCCGCGGCGGCCTGCGCTCGCAGATCGTCCAGCAATGGCTCAAGAGCGAGGCAGGCATCGTCTATCCGCGGGTAATTGGCGGCTACAAGGCCATGCGCACCTTTCTCCTGGAGACCACCGAGCAGGCCATGGCCCAGTGCGCCTTTGTGGTGGTGGGCGGCATGACGGGCACCGGCAAGACCGAGGTGATTGCCCAGTTGGACAACGCTGTCGACCTGGAAGGCCACGCCAATCATCGTGGTTCGAGCTTCGGCAAGCGAGCCACGCTGCAGCCGGCGCAGATCGATTTCGAGAACGCCCTGGCGGTGGACATCCTGCGCAAGCGCGCAGCCGGCATGCAGCAATTCGTGCTGGAAGACGAAGGCCGCATGATCGGCCGCTGCTCCCTGCCGCTGCCGCTGTACACGCAGATGCAGGCCTTCCCCATGGTCTGGCTGGAAGACAGCCTGGCCGGGCGGGTGGAGCGCATTCTCAAGGATTACGTGATTGACCTGTGCGCCGATTTTATTGCCCTGCAAGGCGTTGAAGACGGCTTCAAGGCGTTCGCCGAGCGTTTGCGTCAGAGCCTGGATAACATCCTCAAACGCCTAGGCGGCGAGCGCCATCAGCGCCTGGCGGCGATCATGGATCAGGCCTTGGTCGAGCAAGCCGCGACGGCTGATGTGGCCTTGCACCGGGCCTGGATCGAAGCCTTGCTGACGGAGTACTACGATCCGATGTATACCTTCCAGCGGGAAAGCAAAGCAGGGCGTATTGAATTCGTCGGCCCACAAGCCGAAGTCGTGGCCTTCCTGCGCGAACGCGCGCTGCAGCAAGCGGATTGAGACCTATAAGCTGTTTGGTAGATCGGGCACTTTTTTGCGTTTTAACCGTCGTATCTCGCCGAATAACCGATTTTCTGAGGATTACTGCCATGAAAACCTGGATCTGCCTGCCCCTGATACTGCTGGCCCTGGCCGGTTGCGCCGGCAAGACTGCCTACCGCGACAGCTGCGCCAGCCAACTGGATGCTGCCTGGCGTGAGCTGGACCTGGCCAAGGCCGAAGGTTTTGCCGGGACCGTGAGTTATTCCAAGGCGCTGTCTCTGCTCACTGCAGGCAAGACCCAGCAGCAGTTCGAGGCGTATGAAGGCTGTACCAGCAAGGCCGAGCGCGCTCGTTTCTACATTCGCGAATCTCGCGCTGGCCGCTAACCCTGGAGCCGCAATGCAACTCGACTTTTCCACCCTGACGCCGCTGGAACGCTACCGCTGGTTGGCGTCTACCGTGACCCCACGGCCGATCGCCTGGGTCTCCAGCCTGTCGCCGGACGGCGTGAGCAATCTGGCGCCGTTCAGCTTCTTCCAGGTGATCAGTGATGATCCGCCGACGCTGATGATCAACGTCGGCAGCCGTGACGATGGCACGCTCAAGGACACCTTGCGCAATGCCCAGGCGACCGGTGAGCTGGTGATTCACCTGGTCACCGTGGCCCAGGCCGAGGCGATGAATGCGTCGGCCGCCGTGTTGCCCCATGGCATTAGCGAGTTCGAGCAGTGTGCAATCGCCAGTCTGCCGGCAAGCCTGGTCGCGCCGCCGCGGGTGCAGGGCGCACCGGTAGCTTTTGAATGCAAGGTGCTGGAGATCCAGCCGTTCCCGCGTGAGGCCGCCAACTGCCACCTGATCTTCGCCGAGGTACTGCTGGCGCATATCGACGACGCGGTGCTCAACGACAAGGGGCGGATCGACCCTGCATTGCTGGATGTGGTCGGCCGTCTGGGCGGTATGGCCTACACCCGCACTCGCGATACCTTCGAGTTGCAACGGCCGAGCTAGGGGCTGTCTCTCGCATCGATGGTTCCCACGCTCTGCGTCCGTTTTAGCGAGACGCGGAGCGTCTCTGGCTGCATGCCCGCGCGGACGGTTCGACGTCTCGACGTGGCAACGATCAAGGGTCTGTTGGGGCGGTCTCTCGCATCAAAAACGACCCTCATTTAGCTATCAGCACCATCTTTCCTGCCAGTCGCTTGTCGCTGCTGGCCGTCTGCCTCTATGTTGCGCCTCTGCAACACCGTCTTTCTTCGCTTGCGGTGCCAGCTGGAGCCGTTGCCCACTGCGGTGACGCGCACTGTGCAACCTTGCCGATACAACCAAATGGGAGGCGTTATGGGGCGTATTGTGCAGCGTCGCCTGGCCAGTCTGGCGACTGCGAGCAAGCTGGCACTGGGCTTTGCCGTGGTCCTGGCACTGACGCTGGTCGTTGCCGCGACGGGGTATCTGGCTCTGCGCGATGTCGCCGCGCGCTCCCTGCTGCTGGAGCGCATGAGCGCGCTCAACAGCCAGGTCATGCAAATGCGCAGCAGCGAGCAATCCTATGCGCTCAGCGCAGACCCCCAACAGATTCAGCACTTGCACGAGCAGTCCGAGCAGATCAGCGCGGCCAGCGCGGCGTTGCTGGCCAGCATGCCTGTGGGCGAACAGCAAGGCCTGGCTGGGTTGGCAAGTGGCATGACGCAGTACCGTGAAGGCTTTGACCGCTATGTGTCGCTTGGCGACAACATGCTGCTGTCGCTCGAGGCGGCCACCTGGCTGGTCGTCAGCGCTGCCAATAGCCTGGACCTGCTGCGCGAAGGCCTGGCCGATGATGGCATCTACCTGCTCAAAAGTGGCCAGGAGCAGGAGGGACGCACGGCCATCGGCCAGTCCGGCCAGCTTGGCCAGGTACACCAGTTGCTCTTGCAAGCCCTCGATCAGGCCCGGGTGCGCCTTGAGCAGAGCCGGCGCAGTGGCGAACCGGTCCAGAGCGAAATCGCCGAGGCCCAGCAAGCCCAGGCGTTGGCAGACAGCTTGCGCGAGGCGATGAGCGATCCCGGTTACGCGGCGGTGCTGGTCGAGGTGATGGGCAATATCAAATCCTTCAACGAGCGCCTGGGCGGGTACACCCGTGATCTGCAGGCGCAAAAGGATGAGTACAACAACC
Organism: Pseudomonas cuatrocienegasensis; assembly: GCF_900110925.1. Taxonomy (GTDB): domain Bacteria; phylum Pseudomonadota; class Gammaproteobacteria; order Pseudomonadales; family Pseudomonadaceae; genus Aquipseudomonas; species Aquipseudomonas cuatrocienegasensis. The sequence goes on from NZ_FOFP01000001.1 coordinate 583,463, forward strand.
TTGTGCAGCAGGCCGAGCAAATGATGGCGCAGGTCGACCAGGCCTATGCGGCACAACAAGGCGCGCTGCAGGCACAACTGAGCAGCAGTGCCTGGCTGATCGGCGCTGCCACCGGCCTGGCGATACTCCTCGGGCTGTTCGCCACCCTGGTGATTACCCTGGTGATTGTCCGGCCGCTCAAGGCGGTGATCGGCCAGGCACAGCGCATTGCCGCCGGCGACCTGAGCGCCGAGATCGAGGTGCAGCGCGACGATGAGATCGGCCAGTTGCTGCGGGCGATGCAGGCTATGTCGAGCAACCTGCGCAATATGCTCGGCCACCTGCAAGGCGGCGTCACGCGTATCTCGACGGCTGCTCAGGGCTTATCCCTGGCCACGGAACAGACCCAGGCAGGCGTCAATGGGCAAAAAGCCGAGACCGACCAGGTGGCGGCGGCGATGCATGAGATGACGGTCACGGTGCAGGGTGTCGCACGCAATGCCGAGGTGGCAGCCATGGCCACCACCCAGGCGGAGCAGCGCGTTGGTCAAGGCGTCGGGCAGGTGCAAGCGACCTTGCAGCGCATCGACCAGTTGGCCGAGGCGATGGGCGCCACCACCCAGAGCATCGAGCGGCTGAGCCAGGACACCCAGCGCATCGACTCGGTCCTGGAAGTCATCAAAAGTGTCGCCGAACAGACCAATCTGCTGGCTCTGAATGCGGCTATCGAAGCTGCCAGGGCCGGGGAGCAGGGGCGCGGTTTTGCCGTGGTCGCCGATGAGGTCCGTGCGCTGGCCAGGCGTACGCAGCAATCCACGGCGGAAATCGAAAGCCTGATCGCCACGCTGCGCGCCGGGACTCAGCGTGCGGTGAGTGATATGCGCCAGAGCGCCGGTCTGGTCGAGCACACGGTGCAGGATGCGCAACAGACGGGGTTAGCGCTGACAGAAATCGCCGGCTCGGTGACCCAGATAGTCGAGATGAACCAGCAGATCGCCGCAGCAGCCGAGCAGCAGGGCGTCGCGGCGGAGCAGGTCAGTCGCAGCATCAGCGCAATTCGCGATGCCACCGAACAGTCCGCCACGGCCATGGACCAGTCGGCAACGGCCAGCCGCGAGCTCGCCGAACTGGGCCATGAGTTGCAGAATATGGCGGCGCAGTTTCGTGTGTAGCGTCGCGTCCGGCGATCTCTGTGGGAGGGGCTTTAGCCGCGATTGACCTGGAGTCGCGGCCACAACGGAGCGCCTACGGAAGCTGCGTTATGACCTGCAGGCGGCTGCAACAGCCACTAGGGTCTGTTGACGTTTGCTGCGCAGTAATGGTGAACGCTGTGCGCCACTGCAGGTTTTCATGAGCAAAGGTTACAGCGCGCTTTGCCCGCAGCTGCCAGCCCAGTAGCATCGCGGCAACTGCAAGGGAGTGAAACGATGCGCACAAAACTGGACGCCTGCCTTAGCGCGGTCAATCAGATCCTTTTAGGCAAAGAGCCGCAGGTTCGCCTGGCCATGGCCTGTTTATTGGCCCGCGGGCATTTGCTGATCGAGGACCTGCCCGGGATGGGCAAGACCACCCTCAGCCACGCCCTGGCCAGGGTGTTGGGCCTGAGCTTTCAGCGTATTCAGTTCACCTCTGACCTGTTGCCCGGCGATATCCTCGGCACCTCGGTGTTCGACAAGGACAGCGGGCAGTTTGTCTTTCACCCCGGGCCGATCTTCGCCGAGCTGGTGCTTGCAGATGAAATCAACCGGGCTACCCCCAAGAGCCAGAGTGCGCTGCTCGAGGCCATGGAAGAGGGGCAGGTGACCATCGAGGGCGCAACCCGGCCGCTGCCGGAGCCGTTCTTCGTTATCGCCACGCAGAACCCGGTTAGCCAGGGTGGCACCTTCGCGCTGCCGGAGTCGCAGCTCGACCGTTTCCTTATGCGCCTGTCGCTCGGTTATCCCGGCAAGGCTGCAGAGCGTGCACTGCTGCTCGGCGATTCGCGACGCAGCCTGTTGCCACGCCTGGAGCCGATTCTCGATCACCGCGAGCTTGGGCTGATCCAGGCCGAGATTCCCCAAGTGCGGGCCAGCGATGCGCTGATCGATTATGTGCTGCGCCTGGTCGACGCCACCCGTACCCAGCCGCAGTTCGCCTGGGGCCTGTCGCCGCGTGGCAGCCTGGCCTTGCTCGCCGCAGCCCGCGCCTGGGCCTTTCTGGCCGAGCGGGACTATGTGATTCCCGAGGATGTGCAGGCGGTCTTGCCGGCGGTGGTCGGCCACCGCCTGCGTGACCAGGCTGACCCCGCCGGTCATGGCGGCAGTGCGCTGGTGCAGTGGCTGTTGCGTGAGGTGCCGGCGCTTTGAACCGTCGCTGGCGCCCGCACTGGGACCGCTGGCTGGCACGACGGATTCCGGCCTCCGGCAGCGTACGTCTGACCCAGCGGCGGATCTTTATCGTGCCCAGTCGAGTGGGCGGTGCCTTCATGATCGCCCTGGGCCTGATGCTGCTGGCGGGTATCAACTACCAGAACAGCCTGGCCTATGGCCTGACCTTTCTGTTGGCCTCGGTATTCGTGGTAGCCATCCTGCACACCTACCGCAACCTGGCGGGGCTGACTCTCAAGGCTGGAGGCACGACACCGGTATTCGTGGGCGAGGCCGGCCGCTGGCGGGTGCGCCTGGAGAGCAGCGGCCGCGCGCATCAGGCCATCGCCCTGGGCTGGCTGCCGGCTGACCTGCAGTCCGTGGATATCGCCGAGCAGGGCAGTGTCACCTGCGAGCTGAACGCGCCGACAACCCGCCGTGGTTGGTTGCGCCCTGGGCGTCTGCGGGTCGAAAGCCGCTTCCCCCTTGGTGTGCTGGTGGCCTGGAGCTGGGTGGACCTAGACCAGCCGTTGCTGGTCTATCCGCGACCGCTGCCCGGTGAGCTGCCGCTGCACGCGGGTGCCGACCAGCAGTCGCCTGAGCAGGGGCGCCTGGCGCATGGTCAGGGCGCCGATGATTTTCAGGGGCTCAAGGCCTACCAGCCGGGTGATTCGCGCCGACGTCTGGACTGGAAGGCCTATTCCCGTGGGCAAGGCCTGCAGGTCAAGGACTTCGCCAGCTACAGCGGGCTTGAGCTGGACCTGGACTTCGAGGCCCTGGACGGGGATATAGAAACTCGCCTGTCGCGCCTGTGCCATTGGGTGTTGATGCTCTCGGAACGTCAGCAGTCGTTCGCGCTCAGGCTGCCCGGCCTGTACCGCGCAGCGGCGAGCGGCGACGCTCACCGTGACGCCTGCCTGCAGGCCCTGGCACTGTACGGTAGCCCGCCATGAGTGCGCTGCCGACGATTCCACGCATCAGCCTGACCTGGCTGCTGGTGGCCCAGGCGCTGGTGATCCTGCCGCTGCTGGCTCATTTGCCCCTATGGATCCTGGCGCTCTGGCTGGGCTGCGCAGGCTGGCGGGTGCAGATATTCCGCATGCGCGCAGCCTTCCCGACCGCCTGGGCCAAGGGCGGCCTGATGATTGCCGCCGGCCTTGGGGTGTACTTCTCTCGCGGCAGCCTGGTCGGCCTGGATGCCGGGGTAGTGCTGCTGGTGGCGGCGTTTTTGCTCAAATTGCTGGAGATGCGCAGCCGTCGCGATGCTCTGGTGCTGATCTTTCTCGGGTTCTTCGTGGTGGTCACCGGCTACCTGTTCGATGACAGCATCCTGGTGGCGCTGTTCAGCCTGCTGCCGGTGACCGCGCTGCTGGCGGCGCTGATCGGCCTGCAGCAAAGCGCCATTGCTCAGCGCCCCTGGCCTACGGCGCGTCTGGCCGGCAGCCTGGTATTGCAGGCGGTGCCGTTGATGGTGCTGCTGTTTATCTTCTTTCCGCGCTTTGGCCCGTTATGGTCGCTGCCGGGGCCGAACGACAAAGGCGTTACCGGTCTGGCCGACAGCATGGCACCGGCGGATATCGCCGACCTCAGCCGTTCCGGGGCGCTGGCGTTTCGTGCGCAGTTCGAGGGTGAGGTGCCTGCGCGGTCCGAGCTGTACTGGCGCGCCCTGACGCTTGAGCGTTTCGATGGCCGGCGCTGGTCGCAATCCAGTCTGGCGCAGTCGCCTCAGACCGCGCAATGGCAAGCCGCGGGTGAGTCGCTGCGCTACAGCGTGGTGATGCAGCCCAGTGGTCAGCCGTGGTTATTCAGTCTGGATGTGGCGCGGACCAGCCTGGACAGCACGCGGCTGATGGCGGATTTTCGCTTGCAGCGCAATCGCCCGGTGGACCGCTCGCTGCTGTATGGGGTGGAGTCCTGGCCCCAGGCCGTGCGCGAGCCGCAGCTGGATGCCGCGCGGCGTGCCGTGACCCTGCAGTTGCCGGCAGACGGCGACCCGCGCACGCGTGAATGGGCCGCACAGCTCAAGCGCGAACATCCGCACAGCGAGCAACTGGTGCAGGCGCTGTTGCGTCATTTCAACCAGCAACCCTTCAGCTACACCCTGCGCCCACCCAGGCTTGGGCGTGACAGCATCGACGGCTTTCTCTTCGATACCCGCAGCGGTTTCTGTGCCCATTACGCCGGCGCCATGACCTTCGTGTTGCGCGCTGCCGGCATTCCGGCGCGGGTGGTGGCCGGTTACCAGGGTGGTGAATTCAACCCGGCGGGCAATTACCTGCAGGTGCGCCAGTTCGACGCCCATGCCTGGGTCGAGTATTGGCGTCCGCAGATCGGCTGGACCCGGGTCGACCCGACGTTCCAGGTGGCCCCGGAGCGCATCGAGCAAGGCCTCGAACAGGCCCTCTCGGATGAGCAGAGTTTTCTTGAGGATTCGCCTTTCTCGCCACTGCGCTACCGTCAGTTCGCTTGGCTCAACCAGCTGCGCTTGGGCTGGGACAACCTCAACTATGGCTGGCAGCGTTGGGTTCTGGGGTATCAGGGCACCCAGCAACTGGAGTTGCTGCAGCGTTGGTTTGGTCAGCTGGACGGTCGTTTGCTGGCACTGGTGCTGGTCGGCGGCGGTGGGCTGCTGCTCGGTGCGCTGGCGCTCTGGCTGTTCAAGCCCTGGCAGCGCGAGCGTGATCCCCAGCAGCGACTGTTTCGCCAGTTCGCCCGGCTGCTGGCTCGGCAGGGTGTGCATTGGCAGGCCGGGGAGGGTGCGCGAGCCTATGCCGCGCGGGCAGCCGGCCTGCTGCCGGCTCAGGCAGCAGCCATTGAAGCGTTTGCCGACCTCTACGAAGCACGGCGTTACGCCGGCGAGGCCATTGCGGATGCCCAGCTATGGCGCCAGCTACGCCTGTTGCGCCGCGCCTTGCCCTGGCGCCTGCGAGTGGCCGATAAGCGCACGCAATAAACGGGCATGCACCGCTCAATCACCCTGATTGGCCAATATGCCGCCATGGCGACTTACCCGATGACCAGGCAATCCCCTACCATCGGCAGCAGATTGTCTAATTGAGGTGAGTATGACGTTTTCTGAATTGCTGGCCGCGGTACGTGCTAACCCTGACCAGGTGGTGATACCGCCGGTATGGGGCCAGGGGCGCGCCAGTTTTGGTGGCTTGGTGGCTGCCCTGGTATTCGATGTGATGCGCGCTGCTGTGGCCGAGGGGCGCCCGGTGCGTTCGCTGGCTATCACCTTTGTCGGCCCGGTCGAGCCGGACGTACCGGTTGCTTTTAGCGCCGAACTGCTGCGTGAAGGCAAGGCGGTCAGCCAGGTGCTTGGTCGTGCTGTTCAGAATGGCCAGACCGTGACCCTGGTGCAGGGCAGCTTCGGCGCATCGCGCACCTCGGCCGTTCAAGTGGCGGCAGAGCCTGCCCCTGTACTGAAGGATGTGCAGAGCTGTCAGGAAATGCCGTACATCGCCAAGGTCACTCCAGAGTTCACTCGTTACCTGGCCATGCGCTGGGCGATTGGCGGTCTGCCATTCAGTGCCACTGAGTCCCGCGAGATGGGGGGCTGGGTACGTTTGCGTGATGAGCCACAATTACAGCCGCTGGACGAAGCCCATCTGTTGGCCTTGGTTGACGCCTGGCCGCCAGCGGTACTGCCGTATTTGCGGGCGCCGGCACCGGGCAGTTCACTGACCTGGACCATCGAGTTCGTACAACCCCTGGCCAGCCTTAATACCGATGACTGGTGCATGTACCGCGCGACCATCGAGCATGCCCGCGATGGCTATGGCCATGTAGCGGCGGCGCTGTGGACGCCGGGCGGCGAGCTGGTTGCAATCAGCCGGCAAACCGTCACGGTCTTCGGCTGATCCCCCGCTCATTGCCTATGCCGACTGGCGCGCCAGGCCCGCAACCAGCCACCGTTGAGGACGAACTGCGGAAAGGTGACGAACTGTTCGCGCAGCAATTGCTTGATGTCGGGCATCGTCTCAGGCGTGTCGGTTTCAAAGCGGTGCCCGGCACGCTGCAGAATCACTGCTGCGACCAGACCGATAATCCCGGTCACGAGCGCGACAAAACTCAATTGCAGCAGGCCATTGAGTAGCACCGCACTGGCGACGATAAACAGCGGCACCGTCAGCAGGTGAATCAACAGATTGGTTGGGTGGCTATGACTGCGCGCATAGTCGCGCAGCTGGTTGGCAAGATCACTAAGGTGTTTGCTGGTCATGCTGGGTTCCTCCAAGGCATAACTCAGTCTAGGCCGCATCCTGGGCAACCGGCGAATTGGTCCTGGCTATGGCCGGTATAGCTTAAAGCTGTCTGCCCGCTCAGGGTTGTTCTGACGTCAGCACTGGCAGTGAGAAAAACGCCCGTGCGCAGGCGCTGGTGTGCTCAGCCAGACAGGCTTCGCTTTCCCCGCGGTGCAATGCCACCTCGCGCAGCACTTGCGGCAGGAACGCCGGCTCGTTGCGCCCGTTCTTCGGCTTAGGGCGAAGGCTGCGTGGTAACAGGAAGGGCGCATCGCTCTCGAGCATCAAGCGGCCACGGGGGATTTCGCGCACCAGTGGGTGCAGGTGCGTACCGCGGCGTTCATCGCAGATCCAGCCGGTAATGCCGATGTGCAGGTCCAGGTCCAGGTAACTGAACAGCGCCTGTTTCTCCCCGGTGAAACAGTGCACCACCGCAGCAGGTAAATGGTCACGGTAGTCGCGCAGAATCTCCAGCAGGCGCTGGTTGGCATCACGTTCATGGAGAAACACCGGCAAGCGCTGTTCACAGGCCAACGCCAGCTGATCGGCCAGGGCACGCTCCTGGTTACTGCGCAGGGAAAAGTCGCGATTGAAATCCAGACCGCATTCGCCCACCGCGCGCACGGGTGCCTGGCGCAGTAGCTCAGCCAGTTGTACAGCGCTCTCGGGTCGCCACTGGTCGGCGTCATGGGGGTGCACCCCGGCGGTGCAGAACAGCCGTTCACGGCTGGTATCGAGCGTTTCGCACAGCTGTATGGCCTGTTCGCTCTCGCTCAGGCTGGTACCGGTCAGCACCAATTGGCCGACGCCGGCGGCATAAGCGCGTTCGAGCAGTGCTTCACGTTGTTCGGCGAAGCTGGGGTGGGTCAGATTGACGCCGATGTCGATGAGTTGCATGGTGCTACCTACCTATCAGGGGGTGCAGCATAACAAAGCTTTCTATTCAAACTATAAACGCTTGTATTACAAGGGGTTGTGGGTACTTTGTAATGTGCTATGAAAGCTTTGGCTGGCATCCCGGTGCGTGCTGTGACACCCTTCGCCGCCCTCGGGCAGCCTGCGGCTCGCCCCTACGTTTAGTCGATTGGTCATGCGCTCGCTGCGCTGACCGAGCTCCGGAGCCCTGATGCTGCGTCCGCTTCTCGTCCTGTGCCTCGCCTTGCTGCTGCCGATGTCGGCGGTTGCGCGGCTGGCTGGGCCGCCGGAAGTTGCTCGTCCAGCAGCCGCGCGTGACCTGGCGAGTATCCGTGGCAGCGGCGAGTTACGCGTACTGGTCAACCAGAGTCGCAACAGTTCGGGGGAGATCAAGGGTCAGAGCATTGGCGTCGAATACCACCGTCTGCGGGCATTCGAGCAGTACCTCAACCGTGATGCAGGCGAAGGACGTCGTGTGCGCCTGAAGCTGATCCCCAAGGCCAAGGATCAACTGGTCGGCGCCTTGCAGCGCGGCGAGGGTGACCTGGTTGCGCCGGGCGAATTGCTCGATACCCGTGGCAGTCATATCAGTGCCAGCGCGGCGATCCGCCGTAATGTGCCGGTGATTATCGTGGGGCGTAAGGGGGATCGGCGCTACCAGCGCTTCGAACAGATGGCCGGGCGCAGCCTGGCACTGCCTACCGGTAGCGTGGCTGGGGAGGCCATTCGGCTGATCAACCAGGAGCTGCAGCTGCGCAAACTGGCGCCAATCATCATCGAGTGGGTCGACCCGACACTGGCCATCGAGGATGTGCTGGAAATGGTTCAGGCCGGGATTTTCAGCATGACTGCAGTCGAGCAGCCGATTGCCGAGCGCTGGGCCAAGGTCATGCCGCGCTTGCGCCTGGAGCCTGCGCTGGTGCTGACCCGCAAGGGCGACATGCGCTGGTACCTGCGCCGCGATACCCCCATGCTGGGCTCGGCGATTGACCGATTCCTGGCTGGTTATCGCGCGCCGAGTGATCAGGATGCGGCGTTCCAGCGAGTTTACCGACGTCTGTACAAAGTCCACTCGCCGCTCGGACGGGCAGAGCGCCAGCGCCTGGAAAAGGTCCGTCCGGTGCTACAGCGTTATGCGCAGCTGCACGATTTCGACTGGCTGGCTCTGGCAGCGGTGGCATTCAAGGAGTCCACGCTCAACCCGGCTGCCCGGGGTGCTGGCGGCGCGACCGGTCTGATGCAGATCACCCCGGCGGCTGCACGCAGCGTAGGGGTGAGTAACATTGGCGTGCTGGAAAACAATGTTCAGGCCAGCGCCAAGTACCTGGCCATGATCCGCCGCAACTTCTTCAACAGCCCGCAACTCAATGAGCGTGAGCGGATGGCTTTCGTCCTGGCCGGTTACAACATGGGCCCGCAGCGTGTGCAGAGCATGCGCGCCGAAGCGCGGCGACGGGGACTCAACCCCAATCAGTGGTTCTTTCAGGTCGAGCGCATCGCCATGGAGCAGGTGGGCATGGGCGTGGTGAGCTATGTTAATGCGGTCAATAAGTATTACCTGGCATATGACCGCGAGCGCTATGGGTTGGAGGCGCAGTCCCTTAGCTTTAACACGCGCAAGTAATTTAATTATTCGATCAAATTTAGCGGAAAATGCCGCTATAAATATCAGTAAATTAATTTACTCTACGGCCATCTCCTCACACACCTAGGACTGCACCCATGAATGCACTGATCAAATCCCTTACCGCCACCCACGCCGGCTACGGCATTACCGTACTGCGCATCATCGTTGGCCTGACCTTCGTAGCCCATGGCTCGCAGAAGTTGTTTGGCTGGTTCGGTGGTTACGGCCTAGAAGGCGTGGCCCAGTGGATGGAAAGTATCGGCCTGGCGCCGGGCTACCTGATGGCTCTGGCCGCTGGTAGCGCCGAGTTCTTTGGCGGCCTGGCGCTGATCATCGGCCTGCTGGCGCGGCCTGCCGCTGCAGTCCTGGCGGTGACCATGCTTGTGGCCATTGTTACCGTGCACTTGGCTAACGGCTTCTTCATGAGCAACAACGGTTACGAGTTTGCTCTGGCCCTGCTCGCCGCCAGTGTCGCGATTGCCTTTGAAGGGGCTGGCAAACTGTCCGTGGACAAGCGTCTGGCATAAGTCAAGGTGCAGTCCAAGGCCCGCCGCGTGCGGGCCTTTTGTGTTCAGGGGCTGCGTTGCGCACGGGCGGCCGCGAGTTCGGCGGCGGCTTCCAAACGCAGTCGCTCGCGCTCATCGAAGCGGCTGTCCGCCAGCTCGCGGATTGCCTGGCGTTGCTGTGCAGCGGGCATGTCGGTATTGGCCTCGATGGCCTGCTTTGCCGCTAGGTAATCGCCGACGCGGCGCTGCCAGTCCTGGCGCTGGCTGTCGAGCGCTTCGAGACGTGTTGTGGCTTCACTGCCGACCATCTGTTGGCGCAACTGGCGGACGGCACTGGCCGGAGCGCCCGCGGCCTTGAGTGTGGCCGTTTGCTGACGCAGATCCTGCTGCAATTGCGGCAGGATGGTGTCCTCGGCCTGCTCGCCCAGGCCGGCTCGTAGGGCGTCGACCGCGGCGGCCTTGGCGGCGGGATCCAGCGTGGGGTCGCGAATAATCGCCAGGCGCTGCAGGGTAAAGCGGTTGTAAGCTTCCTCACGAGCAAAGAACGCTTCATGGGCTTCGGGGCTGAACAGTTGCACGCGCAGTGCTTGTACAGCCTCTTCACGGGCGCGCAGGGCATCCATATTCGCCATGGCGGGGAGAGACTGTTCGAGCAGCACCAGTTCACGCTTGTAAGCCAGGTAAGTGTCGAGCAAGGCCAAGGCCTCTGCGCGCGCCGGCTCGCCGAGTTGTGCCGTGATATAGGCCTGTAGGCGCGCCACACTCTGGCGCAGCGAATTTTCGCCCAGAGCGGCCAGGAAGTAGTCGAACAGCCGCCGTGTCTCCTCGGTTATCAGCAGATGGCCCTGCTCATCGACGCGCAACTGGCCATCGACTGCCGTGCCATTGAATGATGGGGGTAAAGCGGGCACTGCAACCGGTAACGGTGCTGGCGCGGGCACACCATTTGCTGTGCTTGTGGGGGCAGGCTGGACCGCTGCTGGAGAGGCCAGCGCAGGCAGTTCGGGCGGGCCAGGAGACTGGCTGAGCAACAGCAGCAGGCAGGCAACAAACAGCAGCGGCAGGGCGATCAGCAACGTCTTCAACGGCATCGCAGAGGTACCAGAGGTGCAGGGGCCGTAGCCCCTGAGTTTATTAAAGACCGTCGTTTTTCAGGCGATTGGCGTGCTGGCGAAACACCGTCAACGGATCGGTCTCGAACAGGCTGGTCAGGCCGAACGCCTGGTTGACCACATCGAGGTGATTCATCCGATAGTTATCGCGGATGACCTTGCCCAGGTGAGAGCTGCAGCGCCCAACCATGCCGTCACTGTCTTCACCGTTAAACGTCAGCGCAGTCAGAGCAAACATTGCGTCGCTGGGGTCGAGCAGGTTGGTCACCGGACTGGTGCCACTCCAGGAGTAGTAACGCACCCCAGCGACACTGTAGGCACCTTCGCCGCAGGCACTGGTGGGTAGGCCTTGCGGATACTTGGCGTTGAAGACCGCCGCTCCCTCGCTGTTGAGTGACTCCAGCGCACCAAGAGAGTTTTGGGGTGAGGTGCTGGCACTGCCGGAAAGGAAGTTGATCACGCCGCCCAGGCTGTTGACGATACTGGCCAGCAGGGTTTCTCCGGCAGAGCCTGGGGGGACCTGGCGGATAAAGTCTGCGAGGTCCGAGCCCTTGTGCGGCCCTGCAACGCTGGTCGCCGAGGCAACCAACTGCGGGCTGACTGCAGCTACATAACGAATGGTCGGCCCCCCATGGCTATGGCCGATCAGGTTGACCTTGCCTTTGCCGCTGATCGCGACGATTTCTTCGACCTGCTCCAATAACTCTTCTCCGCGCGTTTCGGAGGTATTGAGCTGACTGACTTCGGTTATGTAAACGCTGGCGCCGTCACGCCGCAGCGCTGAAGGAATGCCATACCAGTAGTCGATGCCGAGCATGCTGTCCCAGCCCATCATGCCGTGGGTCAGGACAATCGGGTAACGCGTCTGGGTATAACCGGATGAGCCGAACCAGAATGCCTTGGCTGGCGTGGTGGCGAGCAGGCCTCCGGCAAGACAGAGGGCGAGCAGGGTCTTATTATTATTGGGCATAGTTGCTCTCGGTAGTTGTGCTGAGTCACTGCGATCCATGCGATCGGCACACCTTCCCTGTGGTGGCCATGTATCGGCAGGAAGCGTGCCATTTTGACGTTTTTCAGCCGAACCGCTCTACTATCAGCTCTTACGGCTGGTTGCAGCGATCGTCGCTGATCGAGTCGTTATTGCCAGCGTTACCGAGGGAAACATGCGAGCTCTTGGTGCGCTACTTCTGACCGCCTCTGGCGTCCGTGCAGGGCCTTGTGCTGCCTGCTTTACAGGCTGTGTTGACAGCGCGCCCGGCGCTTCTCTAGGATGCCGTTCTGCGCCGATTTAAACAGCTACTTGCGGGGCGCCGGGTGACTGCTGAAGCAGCACCCTGAGAAGCAGCCAAAGGCGCTTCGAAATACCGCTAAAGCGCTGGTTCGGTGTCGCCTCTCACCGCAGCCCAGCGGGATTTCTGAGGCGGAGACATCAGCATGACCCACCCCCAACCCCTGTTTCGTCTGGCGCCGCTTACTTCAGGCTTAGGCCGCACGAACCCTAAAGTGCTGCTCGGCGGCGGCCACCAGCCGACACTGCTGCGCTACCTCGATGGCTGGCCACGCCACTGCCCACGCGCTTTTCTGATCCAGTTCGTCCGCGATGATGACTCGCTGGCCCGTTTTGCCAGCGACAGTTTTGACATGGCTGTGCTGCAAGCGCCCAGCGCTGAACAACTCGACAGTTGTGTGCGCGACCTGGTCAGGGTGGCGCGCCAAGGCCTGATTACTCGCCGCTGAGCAACAGACCCTAAAGATAGTCGATTGCGACGACGTACCAGCAGGCCTCACCAGTCGGCGTTTGCACGCGTACCTCGGCATCCAGCTGCTTGCCCACCAGCGCCCGAGCCAGGGGCGAGTCGATACTGATCAGGCCTTGTTTGAGATCGAGCTCGTCCGGGCCGACGATCCGGTAACGGGCTTGTTCGCCCTGTTCGTCTTCCAGGGTGACCCAGGCGCCGAAGTAGACCTTGCTGGCATCGCTGGGGCGGGCGCTGACGACCTTGAGGCTTTCCAGGCGCTTGGTCAGAAAACGCACGCGGCTGTCGATCTCGCGCAGCATCTTCTTGCCATAGGTGTATTCGGCGTTTTCCGAGCGATCGCCCTGGGCTGCGGCCTCACTGACCGATTGGGTGACCTGGGGCCGGCGCACATGCCACAACTCATGTAATTCGGCGCGCAGCCGAGCCTCGCCCTCTGGGGTGATCAAGGGCGTGCCGGCGCTGCGCGGGGGACGGTAACGGCTCATCGATCTTCCGCCTGCTGAAAAGGGCGCGAGTCTATCAGCCCTCGCGCAGTACCGTCAGCGGGCTGGCATTGAGTGCTCGGCGGGTGCCGATGATGCCGGCGCCCCCCACCAGCAGCGCACCGATCAGCGGCAGAACCAGCAGCCAGGGGTGCGGTTGCCAGTCGAGCTGGAAGGCGTAGCGGTACAGCAAATAGCTGATCAGCTCGCAGCCCAGTGCCGCCAAGACACCGCTGGCACCGCCCAACAAACCGAACTCGGCACGCCGGGCCTTGATCAGCAGGCGCCGTTCGGCACCTAGAGCACGCAGCAGGGCGCCTTGGCGAATACGTTCGTCGAGGGTCGCTTGCAGCCCGGCGAACAGTACGGTCAAGCCAGCAGCGAGGACGAACAGCAGGACGAACTCGATGGCCAGGGTGACCTGGGCAAGGATGCTGCGCAGTTGCGCCAGCAGCGCTTCGACCTGCAGCAGGGTCGCCGAGGGGAAGGCCCGCGACAGGCTTACCAGCTCACGCTCCTGCTGGGGCGGCAGGTAGAAGCTGGTGAGGTAGGTGACCGGCAGATCCTGCAGGGTGCCTGGCTGGAAGATCATGTAGAAGTTGGGCTGGAAGCTGTTCCAGTCCACTTCGCGCAGGTTGCGCACGACCACTTCGCGTTCGGCGCCGCCGATCATAAAGGTAAGGCGGTCGCCCAGGTTGAGTTGCAGGCTCTCGGCCAGCTCGGACTCAACCGACACGCCGGGTGTCTGATCGCCGTTGTCGCCTGTCCACCAGGTGCCCGCGACCAGGTTATTGCTGGTCGGCAGTTCCGCAGCCCAGGTCAGGCTCAGGTCGCGGCGAATCGCGCGATCACCTTGCGAGTCTTTGCTGACGTGCTGGTTGACGGGCTCTCCATTCACCTGGGTCAAGCGTCCTGGTACTACTGGGTAAAGGGGCGCAGGTTCCGGTGACAGCTCGGCCAGGCGCGCGGCGAAGGCGTCCTTGTCGTCCGGCAAGATGTTCAGGGCGAAGTGGTTGGGTGCGCGTTCCGGCAACTGGTCTTGCCAGGTGTCGAGCAATTCGCCACGCAACAAGGCGATCAGCGCCATGGCCAGGAGGATCAGGCCAAATGCCAGGGATTGCCCCGCGGCAGCCAGGGGGTGGCGCAGCAACTGGCCCAGGCCCAGGCGCCAGGGCAGGGGCGCACGGGCCAGCAGGCGGCGCAGGCTTTGCAGCCCCAGCAGTAACAGGCCGCCAAGGATTATCGCGGTCAGCAGGCCGCCGCCGAGCAGCGCCAGGGTCAGCGGCAGATCCAGGCTCAGGCGCCACATGATCAGGCCAAGTGCGAGCAAGGCAGTGCCATAGACGAGCCAGGAGCTGGCCGGCACCGGCAGCAGGTCACGGCGCAGTACACGCAGTGGCGGCACCCGGCCCAGTGCGGCCAGCGGTGGCAGGGCGAAACCCGCCAGGGCTACCAGGCCGGTGGCCATGCCAGCCAGGGCTGGGCCGATACCGCCAGGAGGAATTTGCGCGGGCAGCAGACCATGCAAGGCCTGGAACAGCGCAAGCTGGGCCAGCCAGCCGATCAGGGCACCCAGGCTGCTGGCCGCCAGGCCTAGCAACGCCAGTTGCAGGCTGAATAGTCCCAGCGCCTGGTTGCGGGACAGGCCGAGGCAGCGCAGCAGGGCGCTGGCATCGAAACGCCGAGCGGCAAAGCGTGCAGCCGACAGCGCCACGGCAACGCCCGCCAATAGCACAGCGGCGAGGCTGGCGAGGTTCAGGTAGCGTTCGGCACGATCGAGGGCGCCGCCAACCTGACGGTTACCGTCGCGCGCGTCTTCCATTCGTTGGTGTGGCTCGAGGCCAGGCGTCACGGCCTGGCGATAGGCTGCCAGAGCTTCCGGCGTGCCGCGCCACATTTCCCGGTAGCGCACGCGGCTGCCGGGCTGGATGACCCCGGTGGCCTCCAGGTCATCCAGGTGCATCAGTACATGGGGGGTGAGGCTGTAGAAGTCCCCGGCCTCATCCGGCAGATAGGTCAGCACGCGGGTCAGGTGCAGGCGTTTGCTGCCTACCTCGATCCAGTCGCCCACCTGCAACTCCAGGGCGGCGAACAGTCGTGCCTCGGCCCAGGCTTCGCCCGGCGCCGGGCCCGTGCTGACGGCTTCCTCGCCATACAGCTCGCCGGCGCTCTTGAGCTGGCCACGCAACGGATAGCCATTATCGGCGGCCTTGATGCTGGCCAACTGAATGCCTTGTTCGCCGGCGATGACACTGGAAAATTCAACCAGCTCAGCGTGGTCGAGCCCCTGATCCCGACCGGCTTGCACCTGCTCGGCACGGGCCGGGGAGCTGCCACGCAGTACCAGGTCGGCACCGAGGAACTCGGTCGCGCGCATGCTCATACCGTCGTTCAGGCGTGCGCCGAAATAGCCGATGGCGGTGCTCGAGGCGACCGCGACGATCAAGGCGAAGAACAGCACCCGCAATTCGCCGGCGCGCGCATCACGCAGCAGTTGGCGCGCGGCCAGGGCCAGCAGTCGGGTAAAGGGCAACTGGGTCATCAGGGTTCCACCTGATCGACCAGATGGCCGCCTTCAAGACGGATCAGCCGGCGGCAGCGATGGGCCAGGCGTTCGTCGTGGGTCACCAATACCAAGGTGGCGCCGCGTTCGCTGTTCAGCTCGAACAGCAGATCACTGATGCGCTCGCCGGTGTGACTGTCGAGGTTGCCAGTCGGTTCATCGGCGAACAGCACGTCCGGCTCGGCAGCGAAGGCACGGGCGATGGCCACCCGCTGTTGCTCACCGCCCGACAACTGCCGTGGGTAATGGCCGAGGCGCTGACCCAGGCCGACGCGTTCGAGCAGGCCACGGGCAACGCTGCGGGCATCGCTGCGACCTTCCAGCTCCAGCGGCAGCATGACGTTTTCCAGGGCATTGAGGCTGTCGAGCAACTGGAACGACTGGAACACGAACCCTACGTGTTCGGCGCGCACCTTGGCGCGGCGGTCTTCATCCAGGCTGCTGAGATCATGCCCGGCAAGGGTGACGCTGCCCGAACTCGGCAGATCGAGGCCGGCGAGCAGGCCCAGCAAGGTAGATTTGCCCGACCCGGAAGCGCCGACGATGGCCAGGCTGTCGCCGCGGGCCAGATCGAGTGAAAGATCGTGCAGGATGGCCAACTCGCCTTCCGTGCTCGGAACCACTTTGCTAAGGTTCTGGGCCTTAAGAATGCTAGAGCTCATGGAGAATCCAATGCGTGCAGGGTTGATGAGTGCGGCCTTCGGCCTGTTGATCTGGGGGCAAACCGCGCTGGCGGGCAGCATACTGGTGGTGGGCGATAGTATCAGCGCCGCTTTTGGCCTGGATACCCGCCAAGGCTGGGTCGCTTTGCTGGAAAAACGCCTGGATGAACAGGGTTTCGAGCACCCGGTGGTGAACGCCTCGATTAGCGGCGACACCAGTGCTGGCGGGGCCGCCAGGCTGCCGGCACTGCTTCGCAGTCATAGCCCGGAGGTGGTGATTATCGAGCTGGGAGGCAACGACGGACTGCGTGGTTTACCCCCGGCGCAATTGCAACAGAATCTTGCGTCCATGGTTCGCCAGTCACAAGAGGCAGGGGCTAAGGTGCTGTTGCTCGGCATGTTGCTGCCGCCGAACTATGGCGAGCGCTATATCACCGCCTTTGCCCAGACCTTCAAGACAGTCGCCGAAGAGACCGACTCTGCCTTGGTGCCTTTTGTGCTGGAGGGCATAGGCGGCGTGCCTTCCATGATGCAGGACGATGGTATCCATCCTGCCCTTGATGCTCAGCCCGTGTTACTTGATAACGTTTGGCCGGCACTCAAACCATTGCTCTGATGCAGTCCTAATGAGGTCAGGAGGAGACATCTTAGCGGGTGTCTCCCTGAGTTCGTCAACTGGATTTTCTAACAGACGTTGAACATCTTTCTAACACTCAAGGCCTCTGGGACGGGTGTTCTGGGCGTGTCGTTGAGGGTGGGCATGGGGGTAAACAGGCAGGGTTTCTTATTGAGAAGGGGGCTCAGATTTTTGGCCCATTTTTTACTGAGGTGCTTGGAATGGGCACGATGCTTTGTGGTTCGACACCATCAGTTGCCAGCAGCCTGTTAAACAACTCTTGTTCTGCTGCGTAAGGCTTGTGCATCTTCTGTGTAGCAAAGAAGGCAGAAAGGTAGCCTGCAATCGCGTGGCTAACGGCGCAAAGGATATCCACAAGCTGCTTACCTGTTGCATCGCTAAAGTCATCAACAGTTGCTTCATCGGGCAGATAGGCTTGGTAGAAATAGTCCACCCCGTACGGAGACCCGTGAATGATTTCCGATGAGGTTGAATAGATGAGTGCATAGGCGGCAAGCAGACGACTTCCTGCTTTACTGCCCGCCAGTTGGCCAACGACACGAATGCGGCTTGGTACATCCAGCTTGGTCCAAACACCATTACCCCGTCCTTCAAACTCTGGGAGTTCAGGACTTACCGTGTTGCTGTCTGAGTCCTGAGCAGAGAGTTGAAGGGAGAAATCCCCGCTACCAACGCTTCTGTTGGTGTGTTTCCACCGGGCATAACTGACATAGCGCGATGCACGCTCTGCAACATGGTCGCTCTCGGCGAGCAGAAAGGCTGCATTTATGAAGGATTCAACAGCGCTTCGGGCGATAGGGTAGAGGTCTCGTACTGGGATTCCGCGCCACTCAGAGCATTTCAGAACCGTTTGGATTGACTGGCCTGCACACATGGCAATGTTTTGGGATGTCCGCAGCTTGGCGGCGCCTATAGCGCAGCTCAAATGCTCCTCCTCGTACATCAAGGTCCCCTGGGTGGTGACATAGAGGCTCAGTGTCAACAGCTTCGATTGGTCTTTCAGGATCGCTTTCAGCGCTGCCAATTGCTCGGCGCTGCAGCTTTGCTCGATCATCGCTTTTCACTCCGCAGACGATGTAAAAATGCACTTCCCGTGTGGCACTGCTGCATCACATACAACCAGAGTTGGAGCCCTATGCACATCTTAATGCTCGACACCTGCGTGTGGCTGGAGTTGGCTTCAAAGAAAAGTGAGATGCGGACGCTTGCTGCCATCGAATATCTCGTGGAACAGGGAGTTGTGGCCGTACTGCTACCCGCTCTTGTTCAAGAAGAGTTCGAGCGGAACAAAGATCGCGTGGCGGACCAGACCCGGAAGCGCCTATCTCAGGAGTGTAAGCTCGTAAAGGAGATTTTGGTCTCCTTCGGGGGAGAGGGTAAGCAGCAAGCAATTGCCGTGATTGATGATGTGAACCACAGGCTGCCGATCCTATCCGAAGCCAACCATATGACCAGCGCGCGCGTAGAGGCTCTCTTTGCCAAAGCCATCGTAGTCCCAACCTCAGACACAGCAATGCTCAAGGCGGCTCAGCGAGCTATCGCTAAAATTGCTCCGTTCCACAAGGACAAAAACAGTGTGGCTGACGCGGTCTTGTTGGAGTTATTTGACGAGTTCCGGAAGTCAGCTGTGGGCGATTATGAGTCTTTTCGGTTCGTGACGGTAAATCACCATGACTTTTCCGACAGCGATCACCGCAAGCCCCACACTGATTTTGCGGGAATATTTGATGACGACAGGTCTCAGTTCTTCATCACTCCTAACGCGGCGTTGCTCGACCTCGCTGATCCCGGAGAGGTGGATTTTGAGACAGGGTATGGCTGGGAGGAAGAGACTCGCGGGCTACTGGAAATTCTCGACGCCCTGGACGAACTGACGGATAAGGTCTGGTACAACCGACACTGCAACCGGGCCAACCGCATTGAAATGGGAGAAATAAAGCTAATCCCGGACGTGGCTGGGCGGCCGGCTTACGACGAGATACACGAAGGGCTCTGGCGTGGGGCGTTAGCTGCGGCGAAGGCGGTTGAGGACAAGTATGAGGACACGGGGCCTTGGACGGACTTTGAGTGGGGCATGCTCAATGGGAAGCTTTCTGCGCTTCGATGGGTTCTGGGTGACGACTGGGACATGCTCGACACGTGAGGTCTCGCGCTGGCAAAAGGTAGGTAGAGCTAACAATCAGACAGCAGACTTACCTACCCTTAGTAGAACTTGAAATGCTGCTGTAATAGCGCTTTCAGCTTCTTGGATTTGCTTGAGCACAGCCATGGCGTGATCGTGTATGTCTTTCTCTGGGGTAGAGTCTGAAAGACCTCCCAGCAGGCCGCTCAAGGTTTTCAGGCGATTGACTTGGGATAGGGCATAGGCAAGTCGGTTGTTGGTGGGCTCCGAAAATAGGTCTGGCCTGTCCAGGTATTGAGAGGGCAAATCAAAGGTGACCAAAGAAGCCTTTGAGGCAAAGTCCTTTCTTGTTCCTTCGGAGTTCAGCAGGCTAATTAAGTACGATTGATCCCCTTCGGGTGGAACGACCGTACACCTTAGCCTGGCAATTTCCACCTGAGCAGCACCTACGGGAGTAGTCATGATCTGAGCTAACAGCTTGGCGCTTGCCCCACGTTCTCCCCGTCTTTGAAATTTATCGTAGGCTCATATACCCAATGTAATGAACACTGCGATGGCGGTAGCAAGTGCTCCGATGGCAGTCCAGTCAAGTTTCGATCCTTCGCAAAGCCACATAAAACCCCCAAGGTTGAATCGCTCAAGGATTTATAGAAGATTCTTTGATCTTCTGAAAGGCGCCATCCACTTGTCGGCATAGCTTCCGGCACAAGGCTGGGCTCGTGGGCAGTTAATGCCAGTCATGACCAGCCTTGCGCAGCCTGTTAGCTTCAGCGCAGACCCTATTGTTCATCCGCTGGCGCTCCTTCTGTGCTGGGCTCAAGCTGCGCCCTCTGTTCATGGCTCTGAGGGCAGGGGCTCGATTATCCTTTTCGCGTTCAAGGAGTGCCGCGCTGTGGTCATAACCAAGCTGGCGCATTTTGTCGGTGACTGCCTGGGCGACCTCTGGCATCTCCAGAATAGCCTCGAAGGCATCGAAGACCATATCCTTGAATTCTGGTGACACCCAGGCGGCATACTCGATAGCGGCGCGCTTTGTGGCCAGTGCTCTATGACCAGCATTACCCAGGTTTCGCACATCCAAATTTTGGCTTTGGGATAGTCGATCCTTCTCTTTGCCGCGCCACCGACCCGGAGCTTTCGCCTTCGGGAGCTTCAGGGTCTGCCAGATTTCTGTGAGGCTCCACATTCCCGCATTGTTGGCCTTGAATGGGTGCCCTTCGATAGTGATCAGGTGTCCGGCGTGCTTGTGCTTGATGTCAATATTCATAATGTCGTTTTTCCTTTCGATTGATCCCCGAGTTCTCTCCCAACGGCCAGCACACAGACCCACGACAATGGGACTGGGGCAGTCGGCACGAGGAGCAATCGGAAAGACTGTGTTGATGGAGTACCCAGCGATGGGTGAGGGGAGTGGTCAATGAAGATGATCAGCCCACGAAGGAACCGACCATCTCACTGAGCCACCAAGAGAAAGCAGGAAGAGGAACTTTAAGAAGTATCCTTAGGGACCCCCCCTATAAGTGAGGGTTTTTAACGAGCCCGGTCCACGCCCTGGTCCTCAGCAAGCCGCTGCATCAGGTTTTGACTTAGCGGGTCATTTGGTACGAATTGGCGCAGGGCATTCCACAGCCCCGTCATGTGGCCCTGCTTGTTGGCTCGGGGTTGATCTCCCATCAGGTTTATCGCGGAGTAGGCAGCCTGGACTCCATGTGCTGCCACGTTGGCCGCTGGGACTTGTTCGGCTACGCCCCCAACGAAACCGCTAACGAGGTCGGACTGGAGCGGGTTGTACTTGATCGCCCTGCCTGCCTGCTGGTCTCGCTTTTCTCTTGGCAGGATCGAGGTACGCACCATCGCCGCCTGATCGAGCCCTAACGGTGCGCTGATGAAGTTTGACCTTGCCCCTGAAAAACGTATCCCTTGCCAGGCGTCCTATTAGCCGCAAGGATACGTAATGACTAAGCCTAAAACAGACCGCGTTAAGTACACCCTAGAGTTCAAGCAGGAGGCCGTGCGCCTGGTCGAAACCGGCCTGACTCTGGCTGCGGCAGCCCGTTCTCTGGGCATGTCCGATCTGTAGTGGTCAACTAATCCCGGACACTGCGTTAAGTTTTTCTTCCGCCACGGCAGGCGGGAGTCCGCCATTGAATTGATGTGGCCGTTGCCAGTTGTACCGTTGCATTAAAAACCGTCCGATATCTTGCTGTGCGAGCGCAGCGCTCATGTAACCCACACTCGGCACCCATTCTGTTTTCAAGCTGCGAAACAACCGTTCCATTGGCGCGTTGTCGTGGCAGTTTCCGCGGCGGCTCATGCTCTGTTTGAACCGATAGCGCCACAGTCGCTGGCGGAAGCTTCTGCTGCCGTACTGGCTACCCT
>NZ_FOFP01000004.1:0-106691 GCF_900110925.1 Pseudomonas cuatrocienegasensis
ATCGCTCACTCGGATCGCGGCAGCCAATACGCCAGCGCGAGCTATAGAGCACTGTTGGCCAGAAACGATATGCAGCAGAGCATGAGTCGTAAAGGTAACTGCTGGGATAACTCAGTGATGGAGCGCTTCTTCCTGAGCTTGAAAATGGAGCGGGTATGGCGGCGCGATTATGCCAACCATGCCGAAGCGACACGCGACATCACTGAATATATCGTTGGGTTTTACAATAACGAGCGACTGCATTCGAAACTGGGATATCTGCCACCGACCGTTTACGAACAAACGATGGCGTCGGAACGACCTATCGAGGTGTCCGGGATTAGTTGACCACTACAGTCGGTTGTTGATGAGGGCTTTATCGCGAATAAAGGCTAGGCGCCCCCTTAGCTCCTACAGGTGGGTTAGTCAGCAGGTGTTGTGGGGCTGGCCCCCTCAAGGAGAGGGCCAGAGGGTGACGATCAGGTGCGCAGGATTTCGTTGATTGAGCTTTTTTGCGGGCGCAGGGCGCTGTAGACCTGCCACAGCACAAAGGCCAGGGCCAGGCCGAGGAAGGTGGCGGCAATCGGGTTGGCCAGGAAGGCCAGGAAGTTGCCATCCGAGAGCATCAGGCCACGGCGCAGGTTGGTCTCCGCCATCGGCCCGAGGATAAAGCCGATGATGAATGGCGCCGCTGGCATGCCCGCCTTGACGAAGGCGAAGCCGAGCAGGCCGAACAGCAGGATCGACCAGACGTCGAACAGGCGGCTGGACAAACCGAAGGCACCGACCACGCAGAGCACCAGGATGATCGGCAGGAGGATGTGCTTAGGCACGTCGAGCAGCTTGATAAACAGGCGCAGGCCGTAGAACTCCATAAACAGCATCATGAAGGTGGCGACGATCAGCGCAGCGAAGATGGTGTACACCAGCGGTCCCTGGCTGATGAACAGCAACGGACCGGGCTGGATGCCGTGGATCAGGAAGCCGCCGAGCAGGATCGCGGTCACGGTATCGCCGGGGATGCCCAGGGTCATCAACGGCAGCATGGCGCCGCCGATACCGGCGTTGTTGGCGGTTTCACTGGCGACCACGCCACCGATGTTGCCCTTGCCGTAGGACTCGGGGTCTTTGGCGCGCTTTTTGGCGATGATGTAGGCCACCAGGTTGGAGGTACCCGCACCGATGCCCGGCAGGATGCCGATACCCAGGCCGATCAGCCCGGAGCGTCCGGCGTTGGGCAGTTGTTCGCGAAACTCCTTGAGCGAGAAGCCGAAGCCTTTGATGTTTTTCATGCTCACCGATTTGGCCTTGCCCTGTTGGGCACGGCGACCGGTTTCGGCTACGCGGATGATTTCGGCCACGGCGAACATGCCGATCATTACCGTGAGCATGGCGAAGCCGCCATTCAGTTCGGCGACGCCGAAGGTGAAGCGGCGGACCGCTTCCACTGGCGCAATGCCGACGGTTGAAACGGCGAAGCCCAGGGCGCCGGCGAACAGGCCTTTGACCATGGAGCCGGCCGAGAGGGTGGCGATCAGGGTCAGGGAGAACACGGCGATGGCGAAGTATTCATGGGGGCCGAAGCGCAGGGCTATCTTGGCCAGTTGCGGGGCAATCAGCATCAGTGCAGCAATGCTGAACAGGGTGCCGAGGAACGAGAACACAATGCCGACGCCCAGCGCCTTGACGCCATGACCCTGCTCCATCAGCGGGCCGCCATCGAACACCGTGGCGATGGATGAGGGCGTGCCGGGGATTTTCAACAGGATCGCCGAGATCAGCCCCCCGGAGGTGGCGCCGATAAACAGTGAGACCAGCAGTGACAGGCCGGCTTGTGGGCCCATGGTGAAGGTCAGCGGCAGGCACAGGGCCACGGCCATGGTGGCCGACAGGCCAGGCACGGCGCCGAAGACGATGCCCACGGCCACGCCGATGGCCATCAGCAACAGAATGTTCAGTGAGAAGACAGCGCCGAAGCCTTGCTGCAGTAAGTCGAGCATGGTCGATCCTCCTTAGAACGGCAGCAGCCCGGAAGGCAGCATCAGATCGAAGGCCTCGCGGAACAGCAGGTAGATGAGGGCCGAGGTGACCACGGCGATCAGGGCGTAGAGCAGGTGGTTGCAGCGGGTGTCGAGCGGGGTGAGCACGACGAACTGCAGGTACAGGTAGACCGCGGTCATGATCGGAAAACCGACCGGGTTGAGCAGGGCGACATAGCCGACGATCAGGGTCAGGGTTTTGATCACCGTGGCCACGTCGCTGCGCTCGGCAGGTGCGGCGTCACTTTCACTGTCGCTGGGTGCCACGTTGGCTGGGACACTGGTGAAAGCGCTGAACAGTTGCAGGGCGCCGAGCAGGCAGAGCATCGCGGACAGCAGGGTGGGCACGAAGGCGGCGTCGATGCCGCTGTGGCCCGGCAGCTGCAGGGTCATCAACAGGTAGCCGAGCGCAACGCCGAGCATGACAACGCCGATCAGCAGTTCCTTTTTATTGCAGGTAGCCATCAGAACACCTCGAATAGGGGCGCCGGCCAGCGCGAGCGGGCCGGCGCCATGGCTTACTTGGACTGACGCAGGACGTCCTTGAACTGCATGAAGTCGTCACGGGTCTTGGCCAGTACAGCCTTGGCCTCTTCGGTACCGAAGTAGGCGACTGGCTGCTTGAAGGTTTTCTTCAGCTCATCGGCGTACTCAGGCTTCTCGGTGATCTGCTTCATGATGTCGGCCATCTTGGCCACGATTGCCGGGTCGGTGCCTTTCGGGAACGCCACGACATAGGGCTTGTCGATGGTGAAGTCGACGCCTTGCTCTTTGAACGTCGGGATCTCACCGAGCAGGGCGTTACGCTCGCTGTTGGGTTGGCCAAGGGCGAACATCTGGCCGCCGGTGACGTAGTCCTGTACCGAGCCGTAGCTGATGGCGCCCAGGTCGATACGATTGCCAAGCAGAGCGACGACCTTCTCCGACACGGTGCCGGCATCGACCATCTTCAGTTTCACGCCGGCCAGCTGTTCGAACATCAGCCCCTGGATATGCGAGAAGCTGCCCATCTCGGTGCCGTAGCTGACGCTGTTGGGGTTGGCTTTGGCCTTGTCGATCAGCTCTTGCAGGGTTTTCACCCCGGCGCTCTCGCCGGCGACGAACACGGCGCCTTTGTCCACGCCTGCGATGCAGGAAATATCGAAGGCGTCATAGCTGTCATCCGACAGACCGGCCACTTCGTTGACGATCAACTGGCCGGTGTGGGTGAACAGGATGGTATTGCCGTCCGCCGCCGCGCCTTTTACCTGCTCGGCAGCCAGGGTGCCGCCACCGCCGGCGACGTTGGTGACCACCATGTTCTTGCCGGTGATCTGGGTGAAGTGCTTGGCCATCATGCGCGCGTTGAAGTCGGTGTCACCGCCGGGGTTGGCGATGACCACGACCTGCACCGGGCGAGTCGGCCAATTGACGCTGTCAGCGGCAAAGGTGTGGCTGGCAGTGAAGGTCATGACAGCAGAGAGCATGGATGCGCAGAGTGTTTTTTTCATTGTAGGTCTCCGGTTTTGGTGAAGCCTGTGAGGTGCGGGGTGTAGTCAGTGGGTTTAACGGCCGAGGCTCGGCTGCTTGGGATCGTATTGCCAGCCAGGTACCAGGTACTGCATGGCCATGGCGTCGTCGCGGGCGCCGCTGGCGACCTGTTTGTACAACTCGTGGGCGGCCATGATGCGGTCCATGTCCGGCTCGATGCCCAGGCCCGGTTTGTCGGGCACCTGGACCTGGCCACCGACGATCTGCAGAGGCTCGCGGGTCAGGCGTTCTTCGCCTTCCTGCCAGATCCAGTGAGTGTCGATGGCGGTGATGCGCCCCGGTACGGCGGCGGCCGCGTGGGTGAACATGGCCAGGGAAATGTCGAAATGGTTGTTGGAGTGCGAGCCCCAGGTCAGACCGAACTCTTCGCACACCTGGCCAAGGCGCACGGCGCCCTGCATGGTCCAGAAGTGCGGGTCGGCCAGCGGGATGTCGACGGCTTCCAGGCGCAGCGAGTGGCCCATCTGCCGCCAGTCGGTGGCAACCATGTTGGTGGCGGTGGGGATGCCGGTGGCGCGCTTGAACTCGGCCATCACTTCGCGGCCCGAGTAGCCGTTTTCCGGGCCGCAGGGGTCTTCGGCGTAGGCCAGCACATCACCTTGGCCGCTGCACAGGGCGATGGCCTCGGCCAGCGACCAGGCGCCGTTGGGGTCGAGGGTGACGCGGGCATCGGGGAAGCGTGTCTTGATCGCGCGCACGGCGGCCATTTCATCTTCGCCGCGCATCACGCCGCCCTTGAGTTTGAAATCCTTGAAGCCGTAGCGCGCATGGGCCGCTTCTGCCAGACGGGCGATGGCCTCGGGCGTCATCGCGGCCTGGTGGCGCAGGTGATACCAGTCGTCGGCTGCGCCCTGGCCGGCCAGGTAGGGCAGGTCGGTGCGCTGGCGATCGCCTATATAGAAGAGGTAGGCGAGCATCGGCACCTGGTCGCGCTGCTGGCCGCTGCCGAGTAGGTCGGCCACCGGCACATCGAGGTGCTGGCCAAGCAGGTCGAGCAGGGCGGCCTCCACAGCGGTGATGACGTTGTCCAGGCGCAGGTTGATTTCGTGAGGCTGCTTGAGCACCCGCGCTTCGGCTTCCGAGGTCACCTTGTGCTGGGTGGTCTGCGGTCCTTTGGCCGGGCCGGCGATGGCCTGGCGCAAGCGATTGAGGGTACGGTTATAGCGGCCAATCGGTTGGCCGATGACCAGTTCGCGGCAGCGTTCCAGTGCCTGACGGATGCCTTCGCCGCCCGGTACTTCACCGCACCCGGTGCGTCCGGCGCTGTCGCTGAGCAGTACCAGGTTACGGGTGAAATAGGGTGCGTGGGCGCCGCACAGGTTGAGCAGCATGCTGTCGCGGCCGGCCACGGGGATGACTTGCATGGCGGTGACGGTCGGGGTGATGGCGTGGGGCATGACAGTCGCCTTGGGTCAGGGCGCAGTGCGCGGCAGTGAATGGAGAGGGGCGGGTGTAGCGGCGTGGGCAACCTGGCGAACGGGCGCGGGGCCGCTGACGGAGACGGTCTGGGTGGCCTGCTGAGCGGCGGCTCGTGGGGCCATGGATGCGCAGGAGATCGCAGGCATGGGGCAAAGCTCTGTTTTGTTTTTATTGGTATGTCATAGGTTGTCGTATGACTTGCTGAGGTTTTTACCAGCGCTGTCACGCCTTTGTCAACGCGCACTGGTAGACGGCATGCGTGGCCGCTGGCGCTATCCCTGGGCTCGCGCGGCAGCTGCTGGATGCCTTATATTCCGCTCTAGGCCGGTTATTTCGCCGGTGTCTGGCGGATGCACGACGGGGTGCCAGGAAAGGCGGGGAGATGAGCGAAAACATGCCGTCATGCAAAAGGGGGATGTTTTTTTTATTGTTGTACGATAACGTATCTCTACAGCTGCGGCTGCCGATTCCCACTACAACAACTCGCTTTACAGGGTGTTCGAATAATGAATCCACAAGAACTGAAGTCCATCCTCTCTTCCGGTCTACTGTCTTTCCCCGTGACCGATTTCGATGCTGCCGGTGATTTCCGTGCCGATACCTATGCGCGCCGCCTGGAATGGCTGGCCCCTTACGGTGCCTCGGCGCTGTTCGCTGCTGGCGGCACAGGCGAGTTTTTCTCCCTGACCGGTAAAGAGTATTCGGCGATCATCAAGACCGCTGTCGACACCTGCGCCGGCAGCGTGCCGATCCTCGCCGGTGTTGGCGGCCCGACCCGTCAGGCCATCGAGATGGCGCAGGAAGCCGAGCGCCTGGGCGCCAAGGGCCTGCTGCTGCTGCCGCACTACCTGACCGAAGCGAGCCAGGAAGGTGTTGCCCTGCACGTTGAGCAAGTGTGCAAGTCGGTGAAGATCGGTGTGGTGGTGTACAACCGCAACGTCTGCCGTCTCAACGCCCCGCTGCTGGAGCAACTGGCCGAGCGTTGCCCGAACCTGATCGGCTACAAGGATGGCCTGGGCGATATCGAGCTGATGGTGTCGATCCGTCGCCGTCTGGGCGATCGCTTCAGCTACCTCGGCGGCCTGCCGACCGCTGAAGTCTACGCGGCGGCCTACAAGGCCCTGGGCGTACCGGTGTACTCCTCGGCGGTGTTCAACTTCATCCCGAAAACTGCCATGGACTTCTACAAGGCCATCGCCCGTGATGACCACGAAACCGTCGGCAAGATCATCGATGACTTCTTCCTGCCGTACCTGGACATCCGCAACAAGCGTTCCGGTTATGCCGTGAGCATCGTCAAGGCCGGCGCAAAAATCTCCGGTTACGACGCCGGCCCCGTACGTGCGCCGCTGACCGACCTGCTGCCCGAGGAATACGAGCAGCTCGCGGCGCTGATCAAGGCCCAGGGCGCTCAATAAGCACCGCACCTATCGGGTTGCACGCGGCACATCGCGTTCAGCCCGGCAGGCCGCTCGGGGCCCGTCTCGGCACCTTGCGCACAGTGGAGGTAATGTGTGGCCAATCCCCCGCGTTATGACAACTACATCAACGGCCAGTGGGTTGCAGGTGCGACCTATTTGAGCAACCTCAATCCGTCGGACCTGTCCGATGTGGTTGGCGAATATGCCCAGGCCGATGCCGAGCAGGTCAGCCAGGCGGTCAGCGCTGCGCGTGCCGCGTTCCCGGCGTGGTCGACGGCGGGCATTCAGGCGCGCAGTGATGCCCTGGACAAGGTCGGCAGCGAGATCCTCGCGCGTCGCGAAGAGCTTGGTGTGCTGCTGGCCCGGGAGGAGGGCAAGACCCTGCCCGAAGCCATCGGCGAAGTGACCCGCGCCGGCAATATCTTCAAGTTCTTCGGCGGCGAGTGTTTGCGCCAGTCTGGCGAGGTGCTGGCCTCGGTACGCCCTGGCGTATCGGTCGAAATCACCCGCGAGCCTCTGGGCGTGATCGGCCTGATTACCCCGTGGAACTTCCCCATTGCGATTCCTGCCTGGAAGGTTGCCCCAGCCCTGGCCTACGGCAACTGCGTGGTGCTCAAACCGGCCGATCTGGTGCCGGGTTGCGCCTGGGCGATTGCCGAGATCATCTCCCGGGCGGGTTTTCCGGCGGGGGTGTTCAACCTGGTGATGGGCAACGGTCGGGTGGCGGGGGAGACCCTGGTGCAGCACGCGCAGGTCGACGGCGTCAGCTTCACCGGCTCGGTGGGCGTAGGCCGTACCATCGCCGCCAACTGTGTGGCACGCGGTGCCAAGGTACAGCTGGAGATGGGCGGCAAAAATCCGCAGGTGATCCTCGACGATGCCGACCTCAAGACCGCGGTCGAGTTGTCGGTGCAGAGTGCGTTCTACTCCAGCGGTCAGCGCTGCACGGCTTCCAGCCGTTTGATCGTGACGGCCGGCATCTATGACCAGTTCGTCGCGGCCATGGCCGAGCGGATGAAGTCGATCACCGTCGGCAATGCTTTGGAAAAAGGCGTGGATGTCGGCCCGGTGGTGTCCCAGGCCCAGCTGGATCAGGACCTGCGTTACATCGAGATCGGCAAGCAGGAAGGCGCTCGCCTGGTCTGCGGTGGCGAACGGGTACGCTGCGCGAAGGACGGCTACTACCTGGCGCCGACCCTGTTTGCCGACAGCACCGCCGAGATGCGCATCAACCGCGAGGAAATCTTCGGTCCGGTGGCCAATATCGTGAAGGTCGCCAACTACGAAGAAGCCCTGGCCATGGCCAACGACACCGAGTTCGGCCTGTCGGCGGGCATCTGCACCACCTCGCTGAAATATGCCAACCATTTCAAGCGGCATGCCCAGGCCGGGATGGTCATGGTCAACCTGCCCACTGCCGGGGTGGATTACCACGTGCCGTTCGGTGGTCGCAAAGGCTCGTCCTATGGCAGCCGCGAGCAGGGCAAGTACGCCCAGGAGTTCTATACCACGGTGAAAACAACCTATATCGGATGAGTACTGCAGGTGGATGGGAGGCTGTGGGAGGGGCTTTAGCCGCGACAGTTTGCGAACGGTTTTCGCGGCTAAAGCGGTTCGCCGCCCGGCCCCTCCCACATAGTCTTCGCCACACCTACACCCGCTAACAACAATAAGGGAACGGTCATGAGTACACAGAACACTGCCGGCGCCGTTGCAGGTGCCCCGATCATCACCGAGCTGCAGGTCGTTCCGGTTGCCGGTCACGACAGCATGCTGCTCAACCTGAGTGGTGCCCACGGCCCATTCTTTACCCGCAATATCCTGATTCTCAAAGACAACGCCGGGCATATCGGCGTTGGCGAAGTACCGGGTGGCGAAGCCATTCGCCAGACCCTTGAGGACGCCCGCGCGCTGCTGGTCGGCCAGTCCATCGGCAACTACAACGGCTTGCTCAATCAGGTACGCCAGGCCTTCGCCGACCGTGATTCCGGTGGCCGTGGTCTGCAAACCTTCGACCTGCGCATCGCCATTCACGCCGTTACCGCTGTGGAAGCCGCGCTGCTCGATCTGCTCGGCCAGCACCTCGGCGTGCCCGTCGCCGCACTGCTCGGTGAAGGCCAGCAGCGCGATGCCGTAGAGATGCTCGGCTACCTGTTCTTTATCGCCGACAAGGGCAAGACCGACCTCGGCTACCGCGATGAGCGTGACGCCGACGACGCCTGGTTCCGCACCCGTAACCAAGAGGCGCTGAGCCCGGAAACCATCGTCCGCCAGGCCGAAGCCGCCCATGCGCGCTATGGCTTCAACGACTTCAAACTGAAAGGCGGCGTGTTGCGCGGCGCCGAGGAAGTCGAGGCGATTCGTGCCCTGGCCGCACGCTTCCCCGACGCGCGCGTGACCCTCGACCCGAACGGCGGCTGGTCCCTGGCCGAAGCGGTGCACCTGTGCCGTGACCTGCACGGCGTGCTGGCTTATGCCGAAGACCCCTGCGGTGCGGAAAACGGCTACTCCGGCCGCGAGGTGATGGCCGAGTTCCGCCGCGCCACCGGGCTGCCGACCGCGACCAATATGATCGCCACCGACTGGCGGCAGATGGGCCACTGCATCCAGTTGCAGTCGGTGGACATTCCGTTGGCCGACCCGCACTTCTGGACCATGCAGGGTTCGGTGCGGGTGGCGCAGATGTGCAACGAGTGGGGCCTGACCTGGGGCTCGCATTCCAACAACCACTTCGACATTTCCCTGGCCATGTTCACCCACGTGGCCGCCGCCGCGCCGGGCAAGGTCACCGCCATCGACACCCACTGGATCTGGCAGGACGGCCAGTACCTGACCCACAACCCGCTGCAGATCGAAGGCGGACTGGTGCAGGTGCCGAAGGCGCCGGGTCTGGGTGTGGAGCTGGACTGGGATGCCCTGGCCAAGGCCCACGAGTTGTACAAGGGCATGGGCCTGGGCGCGCGCAACGATGCCGTGGCCATGCAGTACCTGATCTCCGGCTGGCAGTTCGATAACAAGCGGCCCTGTCTGGTGCGCTAGACCGGCAGGCCGACGGGTCTGCTGCCAGAGGGCAGTAGACCCGTCTTATTCGAATTCTTGTCGAGCTCGCCCCATGCAAGCAGTCAAACCTGGCCGGGTGCGTTTCTCCATCCTGCTGATGCTGTTCCTGGTCACCACGGTCACCTTCGCCGACCGCTCCAGCCTGTCGATTGCTGGGGCGGCGTTGCAGACGGACCTGGGCATCGATGCGGTGCTGCTCGGCTATATCTTTTCGGCGTTCGGCTGGGCCTATGTGATCGGGCAGATTCCCGGTGGCTGGCTGTTCGACCGCTTTGGCGCCAAGCGCGTCTACCTGATCACGCTGTTCTGCTGGTCGCTGTTCACCCTGGCGCAGGGTTTTGTCGGTGCGTTGCCGTTGGCTTGGGCGGTGGTCAGTTTATTTGTGCTGCGCCTGGCGGTGGGCTTTGCCGGCGCGCCCTGTTTTCCCGGTAATGCGCGGATTATCGCGGCCTGGTTCCCGACCCGCGAGCGTGGCACCGCCACGGCCATGTCGGCCTCGGCGCAGTATGCCGCCACCGCCGTGTTCGCCCCGCTGATGGGCTGGGTGGTGCAGGACATGGGCTGGCAGTATGTGTTTTTCGTCCTTGGCGGCCTGGGTCTTCTGCTATGCGGTGTATGGCTCAAGGTGATGCATGGCCCGCGCGAGCATCCACGCCTGGGCGAAGCGGAGTTCGCCCATATCGAAGCCGGTGGTGCGCTGCTCGACATGGCCCCGCGAGCGGCCGGGGCGGGCGGCTCGCAGTGGCGCTATTTAAAACTGCTGCTGACTCAGCGCACGCTGATCGGCCTGTACCTCGGCCAGTACTGCAACAATGCGATTACCTATTTCTTCCTCACCTGGTTTCCGGTGTACCTGGTGCAGGCGCGGGGCATGACCATTCTCTCCGCCGGTTTTGCCGCCTCGCTGCCGGCGATCAGCGGTTTCGTTGGCGGGGTGCTCGGCGGCCTGGTCTCGGATGCGCTGCTGCGCCGCGGCTGTTCCCTGACCCTGGCGCGCAAGCTGCCCATCGTCGTCGGCATGTTGCTGGCGAGCAGCATCGTGCTGTGCATCTATGCCGACAGTGATGCGGCAGTGATCGGCCTGATGGCCCTGGCGTTCTTCGGCAAAGGCTTTGGTTCGCTTGGCTGGACTCTGGTGGCCGACACCTCGCCCCGGCAGATCGTTGGCTTGTCCGGCGGGCTGTTCAATACCTTCGGCAACCTGGCCGCGATCACCACGCCTATCGTGGTGGGCTACCTGGTCAGCCTGACCGGCTCGTTCGATGCGGCGCTGCTGTATGTCGGCGCCAACGCCTTGCTGGCGGTGATCAGTTACCTGGTGATCGTCGGTCGTATCAACAGAATCGAGCTGGACGAGCCGCCAGTTCCGGCGGCTGGCAGCACCGTGGCTGCGTCCAGCGCGAAATAAAATAACAGGAGTACATGTCCATGCAGTTGATTCCCCATCAGGATTCGCCGCGCTACATCCGCCTGCACCCGGCCGACAACGTTGGCGTGGTGGTCAATGAGCAGGGCGTGGCCAAGGGCGGTCGTTTTGCCGATGGCCTGGAGGCGGTCGAAGGTATTCCGCAGAGCCATAAAGTGGCGTTGCAGGACATTGCCGTGGGCGGCGACGTGGTGCGCTACGGCGAGGTTATCGGTTATGCCCTGGAGCCCATCGCCGCCGGGCGCTGGGTGACCGAGGCGCAACTGCGTATGCCCGAGGCGCCGGCCCTGGACAACCTGCCCAAGGCGACCCTGGCCGCTGCGCCGGTCGAACCGCTGAGCGGCTACACCTTCGAGGGCTTCCGCAACCCGGATGGCACGGTCGGCACGCGCAATATTCTTGGCGTGACCACCACCGTGCAGTGCGTGGTCGGCGTGCTCGATCACTGCGTCGAGCGGGTGCGCAAGGAGCTGCTGCCCAAGTACCCCTATGTCGATGACGTGGTCGCGCTGTCGCACAGCTATGGCTGCGGCGTGGCGATCAATGCGCCGGATGCGGTGGTGCCGATCCGCACGCTGTACAACATCAGCCGCAACCCCAACCTCGGCGGCCAGGCACTGGTGATCAGCCTTGGCTGCGAGAAGCTGCAGGCCAGCCAGTTGATGGATGGCGACCAGTTGACCAATGGCATGGACGAGGAGGACTGGCTGTTCCGCCTGCAGGATTCCAGCAACGGCTTTGCCGGCATGGTCGAGCAGATCATGCAGATGATCGAGGCGCGGTTGCAGGTGCTGAATGAGCGTCGCCGCGAGACGGTGCCGGCGTCTGAATTGTCCGTTGGCATGCAGTGTGGCGGCAGCGATGCGTTTTCCGGCATCACCGCCAACCCGGCCCTGGGCGTGGCTGCCGACCTGCTGGTGCGCGCCGGTGCCACGGTGATGTTCTCGGAGAACACCGAGGTGCGCGACGGTATCCACCTGCTGACCCCGCGAGCGGCTTCGGTCGAGGTCGCCGATGCGCTGATCCGCGAGATGGACTGGTATGACCGCTACTTGCAGCGCGGCATGGCCGACCGCAGCGCCAACACCACGCCGGGCAACAAGAAGGGCGGGCTGAACAATATTGTCGAAAAGGCCATGGGTTCGATTGCCAAGTCCGGCTCCAGCACCATCGCCGGGGTGGTCTCGCCGGGTGAGCGGGTGCGTGGCAAAGGCCTGTGGTTCTGCGCCACGCCGGCCAGCGACTTTATCTGCGGCACCCTGCAGATCGCCGCCGGGATGAACCTGCATATCTTCACCACCGGTCGCGGCACGCCCTACGGCCTGGCCATGGTGCCAGTGATCAAGGTCGCCACCCGCACCCAGCTGGCCGAACGTTGGCCGGACCTGATCGACGTCGACGCCGGGCAGATCACCAGCGGGCGCATGACCCTGGACGAAATGGGCTGGCACATCTTCCAGCTGTACCTGGATGTCGCCAGCGGCAAGCAACAGACCTGGGCCGAGAAGCACCGCCTGCACAACGACCTGACCCTGTTCAACCCGGCCCCGGTGACCTGAGATGAGCGGACTTTCCGCCGCCCTGGTGCAGGCCCTGCACGCGGTGGTTGGCGACGCCGGCCTGATCCGCGATGCCGAGCGCATGCAGACCTACCTCAGCGACTGGCGCAACGCCTACCGTGGCTGTGCCGCGCTGGTGCTGCGCCCGGCCAGCACCGAGGAGGTGGCGGCGGTGGTGCGCCTGTGCGCCGAGGCAGGCGTGGCGCTGGTGCCCCAGGGCGGCAACACCGGCTTGTGTGGCGGCTCGATACCCGATGACTCGGGCGAGCAAGTGGTGCTGTCGCTGACGCGCATGACCGCCATCCGCGAGGTGGACACGGGCAACGAAACCATCACGGTCGAGGCCGGGGTGATTCTCCAGCGCCTGCAGGAGGCTGCCGCCGAGGTGGGCCGGCTGTTCCCCCTGTCGCTCGGTGCCGAGGGCAGTTGCACGGTCGGCGGCAACCTGGCGACCAACGCCGGCGGCACCGCCGTGCTGCGCTACGGCAACATGCGCGAGCTGACCCTCGGCCTGGAAGTGGTGCTGCCCGATGGGCGCATCTGGCATGGCCTGCGCGGCTTGCGCAAGGACAACACCGGCTACGACCTCAAGCAGCTGTTTATCGGCGCCGAAGGCACCCTGGGGATCATCACCGCCGCGGTGCTCAAGCTCTACCCGGCGCCGCGCAGCTGCAACACCGCCTGGGTCGCCCTGGCGGATGTGGCCGCCGCCATCAGCCTGATCGGGCGCATGCGCCAGCTGTGCGGCGACCGCCTGACCGGCTTCGAGCTGATGTCGCGGCAAAGCCTCGACTTTGTCGTGCGCCATGTGCCGGGCTGCAACGATCCCTTTGCGCAGGTGCATCCCTGGTACGTGCTGATCGAACTCAGCGACACCCAGGTCGATGCCGGCCTCGATGCCCTGCTCGAAAGCGGCTTGGGCGAAGCCTTTGAAGAGGGCCTGGTAGTGGATGCGGTGATCGCCAGCAGCGAGGCCCAGGTTGCCGCACTCTGGGCGTTGCGCGAGGGTATTTCCGAGGCGCAGAACCATGAAGGGCCGAGCCTCAAGCACGATATCAGCGTGCCGGTAAGCTGCATCCCGGCGTTTATCGAGACCACCGACCAGGCCCTGCTGGCGTACCTGCCCGGCGTGCGCATCGTGGCCTACGGGCATGTCGGCGACGGCAACCTGCATTACAACCTGAGCAAGCCACCCGGCTATGCCGATGCCGATTTCAAGGATCAGCAGGCGGCACTGATGCAGATCATCTACGACGCCACCGCGCGCTGTGCCGGCAGCATCAGCGCTGAGCATGGCCTCGGCCAGGCCAAACGCGAGGCCGCCGAGCACTACAAGGACCCACTGGAACGCGAGTTGATGCGCACGATCAAACAGGCGCTGGACCCTCAAGGGTTGATGAACCCCGGCAAGGTGCTCTGACCTATTTTCGCGCCGGCGCTGCCGGCACCCTGCAAGGAGACTGCATGACATCCGTCCTTCAGATCGGCCCTTTGACCGAACGCTTCAACACTGCCCTGGCCGCCGATTACGCGGTGACCTGCCTGTGGCAACAGGCCGACCCTGAGGCCTTTCTGCGCGAGCAGGGCGGCGCATTTGAGGTGGTGGTGACCTCGGCGCGTTTCGGCTGCTCGGCCGAGCAACTGGTGCTGCTGCCTAACTTACAGGCGATCTGCAGCTTTGGTGTGGGCTACGACGCGATTGCCGTGGAGGCGGCGCGGGCGCGGGGCATCCCGGTCAGCACCACCCCCGATGTGCTCAACGACTGTGTGGCTGACCTGGCCATGGGCTTGATCATCGACTGCGCGCGGCGCATCAGCGAGACGGAACGCTTTGTGCGCGCCGGGCGCTGGTCGGATACGCCCTGGACCGGCCTGGGCCGCAAGGTCAGCGGCAAACGCCTGGGCATCGTCGGCCTGGGCCGAATCGGTGAGGCGGTGGCCCAGCGTGCGGCCGGTTTCGCCATGCCGGTGCGTTATCACAATCGCCGGCCCGTCGCCGGTAGCCCCCTGGGTTACGAGGCTAATCTGCTCGATTTGGCGCGCTGGGCGGATTTTCTTGTGCTGACCTGCCCGGGCGGCGCGTCTACCCACCATCTGATCAATCAGGGCGTGCTGGAAGCCCTCGGGCCAAGCGGTTGCCTGATCAATGTCGCGCGCGGCTCGGTGGTCGATCAGGATGCGCTGATCACGGCACTGACCGAAGGCCGCCTGGGCGGTGCCGGGTTGGACGTGTTTGCCGCCGAGCCCGACGT
This sequence comes from Pseudomonas cuatrocienegasensis, assembly GCF_900110925.1. GTDB lineage: Bacteria > Pseudomonadota > Gammaproteobacteria > Pseudomonadales > Pseudomonadaceae > Aquipseudomonas > Aquipseudomonas cuatrocienegasensis. The sequence continues at coordinate 14,686 of NZ_FOFP01000004.1, forward strand.
GCCTGGGGCCCTGCGCGGCTTGGACAGCGTGGTGCTGGTGCCGCATATCGGCAGCGCCACCGAAGAAACCCGCCTGGATATGGAGCAGTTGCTGCTCGCCAATCTGCAGGCGTTTGTCGAACAGGGTGCCTTGCTCACGCCACTGTGAGCGGCGCCCGCTGAATACGCGGCGCGGCTGCCCGCCGACCGCCTATACGTCGCCTATGGCCACAAGCCTGGCGGCGTCTTCCCTAAGAGTGTCACCCGCTGCATCCCACCCCGGTTCGCCACAAGCGCACCGGGTTTTTTGTTGGAAGAGCATTTCGGTTGGCTATGTCTCAGTTCGGTGTTGCACGGCGCCGCTGCTTCTCGTAGGAGCCGCGCCTCGCGGCGAATAGCAGCCATTCAGCGGTCTATCAGATAGCCCACAAGCTTCGCGCCGGGGGCGGCGCTCCTACGGTCTGCAGGCGACTGCAACAGTCAATTGGGACATAGCCTTTCGTTTCGTCGCGGCTAAAGCCCCTCTCACGGGCTTCTATTTACGGCAGGCGCTCAAGCACTTCGCAGCTTGCCGGGTAGGGGGCCTTGCAGGCGCTGTCGAACAGGCGGCGGGCCTGGGCTGTGTCCTGGGGTACGCCCTGGGCGCCGCGCAGGTAGAGATTGCCGAGGATGTGCTGGGCCATCGGGTTACCGCCGGCGGCCGACTGGTTGAGGTACTTGAGCATGTCCTGCTGATTGGCAAAGTCCGGGTTATCGCGGCCTGTGTAGAGGTACGCGAGGCTCACTGCGGCCATGGCGTGGCCACGGTCGGCGGCCTGCTTCCACCAGTACTCGGCCTGCTTGAGATCGCGGGTTGGGTTGTCCTGGGGTGGTGGTGGCGTGCCGGGCGGTGCCTGGGCGGCCGGTGTGTTACCGATGAAGTAGGCGCTGCCTAGCTGGAACTGGCTGTCCACGTCACCGCGGTTGGCCTGGCTGCGCAGGGTGCTGAGGGCGTCTGCCGGTGGCTGCTGTTGCGTCTGCGCAGGCGGTTCAGCATCGCCAGAGGGTGCAGTGTCCTGGCTGGCGCAGCCGCCGAGTACCAGCATGGCCACTAACAGGGAAGACAGGGAGGCGCGGGTGCGCAGGGTAGGGGTCATGGTGGTTTCCTTGTGCAAGTAACAATGAGCGTAGTGCGAGATGCAACACCAGACCTTATTTAGCCAAGCAAGTTGCGCCGCCGTGATGCAGCCATGCTGGGTTAGTCGGCCTGGGAAGGGGGGTCATGGGCCACGTGCGCAGGCAGACCATGGCCACTCAAGGTTTGCAAATCATGTCGAAGCCGGTTTTTGCGGGAAAATTGTTGTACAAAGGTTATGCAAAACAAATAACCCTGTATCAGGAGATTCTATGTTTGCTCAAATCAGCACCACCACTCAACGCCTCAAGCGCACCCTCATGCTGGCGACCGCAGCCGTCGCATTCGCTGCGATGCCAGCCCTGGCCCATGAGCACGGTGGCAAGAAAGATATCGTCGACACCGCCGTCGCTGCGGGTCAATTCAACACCCTGGTAACCGCTGTCACTGCGGCAGGTCTGGCGGAAACGCTGAAAGGTGAAGGGCCGTTCACCGTGTTTGCCCCTAACGACGCAGCCTTCGCCAAGGTGCCCAAGGCCGACCTGGATGCCCTGCTGGCAGACAAGGAAAAACTCACCGCCGTACTCACTTACCATGTTGTTCCGGGCAAGCTGATGGCGGCTGACCTGGCGGGTAAGACCAGCCTGAAAACTGTACAAGGTGGTGAGCTGATGCTCGACACCAGCAACGGTGTCACCGTCGACGGGGCCAAGGTCATCAGTGCCGATATCGAGACCAGCAACGGTGTGATCCACGTGATCGACTCGGTCGTATTGCCGAAGTAAATCACCCGCTGCATCGCCTAAAGGCCGGCCCTGTAAAGGGTCGGCCTTTTTTATTGTTGGCAGTCTCGGGCTTGCCAAGTGAAATTTAGCGCGTATATTTTCATGAAATTATAAGTATTTAATTTCATGAGGCGCGTCATGTTCAAGCAATCCGCCCAGCATATCGGCACCTACTACGCCGGCGCCTATCCAGGTCCGATCCCGTTGCGGCCGCGCCTGCAGGAGGCATTGCAGTGTGAGGTGCTGATTGTCGGCGGTGGCTTCAGCGGCCTGCACACGGCGCTGCGCCTGGCGTTGGCAGGCAAGAAAGTGGTGCTGCTGGAAGCCAGTCGCCTGGCCTGGGCCGCCTCCGGGCGCAATGGTGGGCAGGCGCTGCCGGGCTGGTCTTGCGATATGCCGCCGTTCGAAAAGGCCCTGGGCCTGGAACGCGCGCGCCGTCTGTGGGACAGCATGGTCTGGGCCGCCGAAGAAATGCGCGAGCTGCCCGAGCGGCACAGCTTCGATATCGACTACCGCACCGGCGCGATCTACACCGCCGTGCTGCCGCGCCGCGTGCGCCAGTTGCAGGACAGTCTGGAAGAAGCCGAGCAGAAGTACGGCTACACGCAGCTGCGCTTTATCCCCAAGGAGCAATTGCCCGAGTGGATCGCCAGCCCACGCTACCTGGCCGCCCTGCATGACAGTGGCGCCGCCCACCTCAACCCGCTGAAACTGGCCCAGGGGCTGGCCGATGCCATCGAGAAAGCCGGCGGCAAGATCTTCGAGCAGAGCAAGGCGCTCGAATACCACGAAACGGCTGAAGGCTATGTGGCGCGCACTGAACACGGCGAGGTGCGCAGCGACCTGCTGGTGCTGGCCTGCAACGCCTATATCGACAAGCTCGATGCGCAACTGTCGAAGCGCCTGCTGCCGGTCGGCTCCTACCAGGTCGCCACCGCGCCACTGGACCCGGCGCTGGCGCGCTCGCTGTTGCCGCGTGGCACCTGCGCCATCGACAACCAGTTCGTGCCGGACTACTTCCGCGTCACCCCGGACAATCGCCTGCTGTTCGGCGGTGGCTGCACCTACCTCGGCGGCATCCCCAAGGATGTACCAGCTGCCACCCGGCCTTATCTGGAGCGGGTGTTCCCGCAACTGCGCGGCGTGCAAATCGACTACGGCTGGGGCGGGCATATCGACTGCACCATGCACCGCACCCCGGACGTCGGCCGCAGTGGGCAGAAGTACTGGCTGCAGGGCTTCTCCGGCCACGGCATTCTGCCGACCCTGGCTGCTGCCCGCGCGGTCAGCGATGCGATCCTCGGTGATGCCGACCTGCTTGAGCTGTACCAGGGCCTGAGCAACCCGCGCTTCCCCGGCGGCGATCTACTCGCTGCGCCGATCGAGGCGGTGGGCAAGGCGTGGTATCGATTGCGCGATGTGATTTGATGATGAGCAAGCTGCTCTTGTAGGGTGGAAAACCGCGCAGCGTTTTCCACGGGGTGGCCAACCACAGACCCCGGTGGATGAAAAAAGCGTCATCCACCCTACAAGCGCCCAGCCATAGCAAGGAACACCGGATGGATATGCAGGAAGAAGTCGAAGGTCTGGCGATCCTGATTCGCGACCTGCGCAAGCACAAGAACCTCACCCTGGGTGAGCTGGCCGCGCGCATCGATCGTTCGGTGGGCTTTCTCTCCCAGGTCGAGCGCGGTCTGTCGCGTCCGACTGTGGCAGACCTTACCGCCATCAGCGAAACCCTCGGGGTGCCGACCACCTATTTCTACAACCTGAGCAAGCCGCGCGCCGTGCCCTGGGTCACCCGTCCCGGCGAGCGCCGCACGCTGTATTACGCCGGCGGCATCACCGACGTACTGGCCTCGCCGACCATGTCGGGCGGCTTCTCCATGCTCGAAAGCCGTTTGGACCCTGGCGCCACCAGCGGCGAGGGGCATTTGAACGACAGCTCCGAACAAGGCGGTTTTGTCCTCGAGGGCGAACTGACGATTTGGTACGGCGACGCCGCCGAGCCAGTCACCCTCGGTGCCAATGACAGTTTTCAGCTGCCGCCCCACGCGCAGTTTCGCTACGCCAACCTTTCCGACTCCCCGACACGAGTGCTCTGGGTGTTTAACTAACCCGCGCAGATAACCGCCATGACGCTAACAACAGCATTCCCCGACCTGCTCAGCGAAGTCCGCGCCTTCCGCAGCGCCCACCCCGAGGTGCGCTATGTCGACCTGATCAGCCTGGACATCCCCGGGCATTTCTACGGCAAGCGCTACCCCATCGACATGCTGGAAAAAGTTGCCGCGGGCGGCCCGCTGAAAATCCCGCAGAACTGCGTGTTGCTCGGTGTACAGGGCGGCCTGCACCCGATTGGTGATTATTGCTTCAACGACGGCGACCCGGATGCGCCGCGCCGCCTTATCCCCGGCACGCTCAAGCCGGTGCGCTGGGAAAGCCAGCCCCTGGGGCAGATGCTGATCAGCTCCGACGGCACCGAAGCACCGATCGAATTCGAGCCGCGCGAAGTGCTCGCTCGCGTGCTCAAGCGCCTGGAAGCACGCGGCATCCGCCCGGTGGTGGCGTTCGAGCTGGAGTTCTACCTGTTTGATCGCAAGCTGCAGGACGGCCTGCCGCAGTTCCCCCGCGACCCGCTGTGCGGTGACGAAGACGACCAGCCGAATATGCACATCGAGCGCCTGTCGCGCTTTGCCGATGTGCTGCACGAGATTGTCGACGCCGCCAATGAGCAGGGCGTGGACGCCAATGTGATCACCGCCGAACTCGGCCCCGGCCAGTTCGAGATCAACTTTGGCCATTGCGACGACGGCCTACGCGCCGCCGACTGGGCCGCCTTGTTCTGCCGCAGCACCCGTGGCGTGGCGCTCAAGCACGGCCAGCGCGCCAGCTTTATGAGCAAACCCTACCTGCAGGCGCCGGGCAGCGGCATGCATGTGCATGTCAGCCTGTACGACGCGGCCGGCAACAACCTGCTGGCGGCCGACGCGCAACGCCCGCTGCGCCATGCGGTGGCTGGCTGCCTGGAGCTGCTGCCGCACTGCATGCCGATCTTCGCCGCCAACCACAACGCCTTCCGCCGCTACGGCGCCATGGTCAATGCCGCCAGCCGCGCCAGTTGGGGCTATGAAGACCGCGATGCCTGTATCCGCATTCCTGAGTCAGACGGCAAGAACCTGCGCATCGAACACCGTCTGGCCGGCGCCGACGCCAACCCGTACCTGGTGCTGGCGGCGATCCTCACCAGTATGGAACATGGCCTGGATGCCGGTAAGGAGCCGATTGCGCCGCTTAACGAGAATCGCCAGAGCGGCATCGATTTTCCTCAAGACATGCTCAGCGCGGTCAGCGCCATGCGCGACCACCCGGTGGTCAACCAGGGGCTGGGCAGTGAGTTCGTGATGGTCTATTGCGAGAACAAGCGCCAGGACCATCTGGCCTTTATGCAGGAGGTCAGCGCGCGGGAGTACCGTTGGTTTCTCTAGGGTCTGTTGACGTTTCGTTCGCGGCCGCGCCGGAGCCCGTTTTAGCGCGAGGCAAGGCACGAGATGCGAAGTTTAGTGAGCTAAATGAGCCATCGAGAAACGCAGCATCGCGCTAAAACTGGCCCGGCCCAGCGGGTTGCGCGCAAAATCTCGCCATGCGGTGTTGGAGGACTTGGCAAGGGAACAACCATTCCCTGCGTCCTCCGCCTAGCCTGGCGAGATTTTTCGCGGCAACGCGGCTTGCGACGAAACGTCAACAGACCCTAGGAGTACGAAGGGCGCTTGTGCTCGTTACGGCTTCATTAAAATACCTGCGAAATATTCAGCTATGCGCGAATTTAGCTGCACTTTTGCCGATGAAGTCGCTGCGCGATCGCGAATAAATTCGCTCCTACAGCCCCTTCACCGCGGCGAGTCTGGCCTGCCCGTGCAGCCTGTAGGAGTCCCGCCTCGGGGCGAAGATTACCTGGCCAAATGGTTTGCAAGGCAGCGCCTGCCCCTCGTTGTTCGACCTATCAAGCTGAAACACTTTGCAATCAGTAGACGCTTGAGCAGCGTTTGGCGCCTGTTAGATTAGCGCCGCGACGCCGGGCCCCTCTGACAGCTACCCAGCTGCCATGTCGGAGTTGCAGTTTGTATAACTTCGACTTAGGAGGGGCTTATGAGCACCCTAGAACCGTTCTTCATGGCCGAGTTCCTCGGCACCGCCACCTGGCTGTGGCTGGTCTTTATCACCATTGTTGTTAGCCTGCTGGTCTTCGACCTCGGGGTGCTTCACCGTGAGCACCGCGAAATTGGGGTCAAGGAAAGCCTCTTGCTATCCGCCGGCTATATCACTGCCGGTCTGCTATTCGGCCTGTGGGTCTGGCAGGTCAAGGGCGCCACCGACGGTATGGATTTCTACACCGGCTTTCTGATCGAGAAGTCGTTGTCCATGGACAACGTGTTTCTGATGGCAATGATCTTCAGCTTCCTGGCCATCCCGCGTAAGTACCAGCACGAGGTGCTGTTCTGGGGCATCCTCGGGGTGATCGTGCTGCGCGCGATCATGATCGGTCTGGGCGCGGCGTTGATCGCCGAGTTCAGCTGGATCCTCTACCTGTTCGGCGCCTTCCTGCTGCTGACCGGCATAAAGATGCTGTTCAGCAAGGTCGATGACCACCCGGACCTGGCCGAAAACAAGCTGGTGAAGTTCGTGCGTCGGCACATGCGTGTCACCGACCGTCTGCATGAAGGCCGCTTCTTCGTGCGCCAGCCCGATGCCACTGGCAAGTCTGTGGTCTGGGCTACGCCGCTGTTCCTGGCGCTGGTGCTGATCGAGTGTGCTGACCTGGTGTTCGCGGTGGACAGTGTGCCGGCGATCTTCGCCATCACCCAGGACCCGTTCATTGTCTACACCTCGAACATCTTCGCGATCCTGGGTCTGCGTGCGCTGTATTTCGCCCTGGCGGCGATGATCCACCGCTTCGCTTACCTCAAGTACGCCCTGGCCCTGGTCCTGGTATTTATCGGCTGCAAGATCTTCCTGGTCGGCATTATCGGCAAGACTCCGCCGGTGATCTCCTTGAGCGTCACCCTTGGTCTGCTGCTCGGCGGTGTGCTGCTGTCGCTGTGGAAAACCCGCAACGACCCGCCGCTGGTGGACAGTGAAGCGAATCGCCATTAACCCTTTTTTGCCCCGGCGTGCCGGGGCTCTGTTCAGCGTTGGAGATGACCGATGAATACATCATTGATTTCCGCTTGGGGCCTGGTTGCTTTGATCGGGCTGACCCTGGCTGGTTGCGAGGCCGCAGAAGAGTCGGCGCAAAAGCTTACGGAAAAAGCCGAACAGGCCGTACAAGAGTTGGCGCGTGAGGCGGTCAGCGACACCGTCAACGCGTTTAACGAGCAGGTCGATCAGGTGCAGCAGTCGGCCAATGAGCTGTTGGGCAAGCCCAAGGGTGAAGCGGCTGAAGACCAGCCAGAGCGCGACGCCGAGGCACCGCGTGCCGAGTCCAGCGAGGGTGTTGAAACCTGAGTGGGTGTGCGCAAACTGCTGGAGTGGGGGCGTTAGAGACCTGGTGCGCACGGCGCACCCTACCGTTGCAGGCAAAAAAAGGCCCGTCGCAAGGACGGGCCGAAGTGCCGTAACACATGGAGTCAATCAGGTGCAGCTATGCAGCGGTGCAGCCTTACAGAATCGACAGCGGGTAGTTGATGATCAGGCGGTTCTCTTGCAGGTCCGCGCCGACGTCACGACGCACATCGGAGTTGCGCCAGCGGATGCTGAGGTTTTTCAGGCTGCCTTCCTGCAGGGTGTAGGCCAGCTCGGATTCACGGCCCCATTCTTCGGCGTCAGTGCGCCCGCCGGTGTGGATGTTGTCGCCGCTGACGTAGCGGTTCATCAGCGTCAGGCCCGGGATGCCCATGCCGGCGAAGTTGTAGTCATGACGCAGCTGCCAGGAACGCTCTTCCGGGTTGTCGTAGCTGTTGGTGAAACCGTCGTTGACCAGGGTGCCGCCGCTGGCGCCGTCGATGCGCATGAACTTGGTGTCGCCGCTGAGGCGCTGGTAGGCCACGGTGAAGGTGTTGTTGCCGGTCTTGGCCGAGAAGCTGCCCTGGTAGACCTTGTTGTCCAGGTTGCCGGCTTTGGCTGAGCCTTCATCCTTACCCGTGACGTAGCCGAGGTTGGCGCCCAGCACCCAGTCACCGACCGGTTGGCTGTGGGTCAGTTGCAGGTAGCTCTGCTGGTAGACGTTCTCCAGGCGAGCATGCCAGGCGCCGACCATGGTGTTGTTGCCGTTGAACTTGAATTCGCCACCGGCGAAGTTGAAGTCATCACCTTCGACGATGCCTAGGGTCCCGCCGGCGTTGTAAGTCATTTCTTCACGGCTGGCGTCGTTGCGCTGGCTGTTTTTCCAGAACTGGCCGCCGTACAGGGTCAGGCCGTCGATCTCGTTGGAGGTGAGCTGTGCGCCCTGGAAAGTCTGCGGCAGCGAACGACCATCGTCGGCACGCAGGATCGGCAGTACGGCGAACCATTCACCGACTTTCAGTTCGGTCTTGGACAGCTTGGCTTTTGCGGCGACGGCGGTGCGGCCGAAGTCGTCAGCCTGGCGGCCGTCGTTATGCACGGGCGTCAACTGGCTACCCGTGGTGCCACGGCCACCGTCGAGTTTCACCGAGTACAGGCCCAGCACATCGAGGCCGAATCCGACGGTGCCTTGGGTGTAGCCGGAACGGGCGTCGAGAATGAAGCTCTGGGTCCAACCTGAAGCCTGGCCCTGTCCGCTCTGGGTCTGGTTGATGAAGTTACGGTTGAAGTAGTAGTTGCGCAGGCCCAGGGTGACTTTGGCGTCTTCGACGAAGCCGGCGGCCTGGCTGCTCGCGGGCAGGAACAGGGCCAGGCTGGTTGCGCCCAGCAGGGTGAGCGAAAGGGCTTTGTGCGTAGCTTTCATTGTTGTTGTGCTCCTGTTTTTTTATACGAGCGCCACCCGACTGCCGTTAAAGGCAACATCGCTGGGCTGGCTGGTGGTGTGCCCCTTCGGGGCGGCTGGCGTATCTGTCGTGCAGGTACGTCGGTGCTTCGGGCTGGCAGACCCGGTGGGTCAGGCCTGGCCGTTGGCGAATAGGGGGCTACGTAATCGTCCAGCCTGCGGTGGGTGGTCGATATAGCGTGACCGTGCGGGTGCTGCACGGCGAGCGACAGATGGGGTCATGATGAGGCCCTGCTTGTTATTGTTATTTGTGTCATATGTTGTCATACAACTTGGGCGGATTATTCACAGCCCGGCAGATGCTTGTCAACAGGCTACGCGACTAAAGTCGAGCTGCAGCTATTGCATTGCAAGGGCTTGCTAGGAATAGTCGGCTACTGAAGGCTGATGCTGCGCGCGGTTCAGTGATTGGCGGGAAGGTGTTGTTGTGCGATAACGTATGACAAATAAGCCGGAGCCGCCCTATGCCGCATTGCTTGATCGAAGCCTCGAACGCGGTACTCGCGTTGATCGAACCCGCCGAGTTGATGCAGAAGGTGCATGACAGCATTGTCGCGACGGGCATCTGCTTACCGGCCGAGGTCAAGGTGCGCGTGCAACTGTATGAGCACTACCGGGTGGCCGGCGAACAGGCGGATTTCGTCCACGTCACCGCCTCTCTGCTCGATGGCCGCACGGCGCTGCAGAAGAAGCAGGTGTCGATGAGTGTGGTCGGCGCATTGCTCGCGCGCCTGCCGACGGTGCAGGCGATTTCGGTGGATGTGCGCGACATGCAGCGCGAGGTGTTCAGCAACCGCCGCAGCTGGCAGGAAGTCGGTATTTGAGCTGAGCGTAGCGTGTAGGGTGGATCACGCTTTATCGATCCACCGTCCTGTACGCCACCTCATCCCTGACGACCCAGTCCACCGCCGCTTGTGTGCACGACGGTGGTTCAGGACGACGGCTTCAGCCGCGGTAGTAGCGCTGCGGCACAAACGGGGTCTTGGCGACTTTCATGGCCACGCGCTTGCCGCGCACCATGGCCCATACCTCGCTATCCAGGGCGACATGGCTGCTCTGCAGATAACCCATGGCCACCGGCGCGGCGAGGGTCGGGCCGAAGCCGCCGCTGCTGACGCGACCGATCACAGCGCCGTCGGCATCGACGATGTCTGCGCCTTCACGTACCGGCACGCGCTCCTGCGGCAACAGACCGACGCGCTTGCTGGCAACACCTTCCTGCTGCTGGGCGAAGATTCGCGCAGCGCCAGGAAAGCCGCCGGCCCGTACGCCATCGGCGCGGCGTGGTTTGGACATGGCCCACAGCAGGCTGGCCTCGATCGGTGTGGTGCTGGTGCTCATGTCATGGCCATACAGGCACAGGCCGGCTTCCAGGCGCAGGGAGTCGCGCGCACCGAGGCCGATGGCCTCGACTTCCGGTTCGGCCAGCAGGCTGCGCGCCAGGGTTTCGGCATGTTCAGCCGGCACGGAAATCTCGAAGCCGTCTTCACCGGTGTAGCCCGAGCGGCTGACGAAGCAGTCAACGCCCAGCAGGCGGATCACGCCGACCTGCATAAAGGTCATGGCGCCGACTTCCGGCGCCAGTCGCTTGAGCACCTCGACCGCCTTTGGGCCTTGCAGGGCGAGCAGGGCGCGGGCCTCGAACAGTGCCTCGATCTCGCAACGTGCGCCGATGTGCTGGCGCAGATGGGCCAGGTCCTGGTCCTTGCAGGCGGCGTTGACCACCAGGTACAGGGTGTCGTTGCCCAGGTTGGCGACCATCAGGTCATCGAGGATGCCGCCGTTTTCGTCGGTGAACAGGGCATAGCGCTGCAGGCCGACCGGCAGGTCGAGGATGTCGACCGGCACCAGGGTTTCCAGGGCCGCGGCAGCGTCGCTGCCGCGCAGCAGGATCTGGCCCATGTGCGAGACATCGAACAGGCCGGCGGCGTCGCGGGTGTGCAGGTGCTCTTTCATCACACCGAGCGGGTATTGCACCGGCATGTCGTAGCCCGCAAAGGGCACCATGCGCGCGCCGAGTTCCAGGTGCAGGGCGTGCAGCGGAGTTTTCGCCAGGGTTTCAGTAGTCATGAGGGTTTCCTGTAGGGTGCGCCGCGCGCACCGGTTTAGCAGCGATGGTGCGCACAGCCTGGATGACCGCACACACAGTAGGCTTTCAGCACTCGACGATATTCACCGCCAGGCCGCCGCGTGAGGTTTCCTTGTACTTGCTCTTCATGTCGGCGCCGGTCTGGCGCATGGTGCGGATGACCTTGTCCAGGGAGATAAAGTGCTGGCCGTCGCCGCGCAGGGCCATGCGTGCGGCATTGATCGCCTTCACCGAGCCCATGGCGTTGCGTTCGATGCACGGCACCTGAACCAGCCCGCCGACCGGGTCGCAGGTCAGACCGAGGTTGTGTTCCATGCCGATTTCGGCGGCGTTTTCCACCTGATTGACGTTGCCGCCGAGCACCTCACAGAGCGCACCGGCGGCCATCGAGCAGGCCACGCCGACTTCACCCTGGCAGCCGACTTCGGCGCCGGAAATCGAGGCATTTTCCTTGTACAGAATGCCGATCGCAGCGGCCGTGAGCAGAAAGCGCACCACGCCGTCGTCGTTGGCGCTGGGGATAAAGCGGCTGTAGTAGTGCAGCACGGCCGGGATGATGCCGGCGGCGCCATTGGTGGGCGCGGTCACCACGCGCCCGCCGCTGGCGTTTTCTTCATTTACTGCCAAGGCGTAGAGGTTGACCCAGTCGAGTACGCTCAAGGCGTCACGCAGGCCCGCTTCCGGGTTTTTGCACAGCTGCCGGTGCAGGGCGGCGGCGCGGCGTTTGACCTTGAGCCCGCCGGGCATGATGCCCTCGTTCTGGCAGCCGGCGCTGACGCAGTCCTGCATCACCTGCCAGATGTGCAGCAGGCCGGCGCGGGTCTCGGCTTCGCTGCGCCAGGCGCTTTCGTTGGCCAGCATCACCTGGCTGATCGACAGCTGGTGCTCGGCGCAGTGGGCCAGCAGTTGCTTGCCGGTGGTGAAGGGGTATTGCAGGGGCGTGCGGTCTTCGACGATGCGATCAGTGCCAGCCGCTTGCTCATCGACCACAAAACCACCGCCCACTGAATAAAAGGCGCGCTCGCGAATCTGCAAACCCGAGGCGTCGAAGGCGCGGAAGATCATGCCGTTGGGGTGGAACTCCAGCGGCTTGCGAATCAGCGCCAGGTGTTCCTTTTCGATAAAGCGGATCGTGCGTGTCCCCAGCAGATTCAGTTCGCCCTGCTGGCGGATGGTGGCCAGGCGTGGCGCCACGCTGGCGATCTCCACGGTGTCCGGTTGCGCGCCTTCCAGGCCCAGGAGCACCGCAGTGTCGCTGCCGTGGCCCTTGCCGGTGGCGCCGAGGGAGCCGTACAACTCGGCTTTGACGCTATGGGTCTGGTCGAGCAGGCCATCGTCGCGCAGCCCCTCGGCAAACCGGGCAGCGGCGCGCATGGGGCCGACGGTGTGCGAGCTGGACGGCCCGATACCGATTTTGAATAGATCGAAAACGCTGAGTGACATGCTGTACTCCGCTGGGCAAAACGTGCCTGCAGAGCGAACTTATTCGCGAAAATCGTGATGCTATTGAGAAATCCTCAACGCCATCACAACGTCATCGCGAATAAAGGCTAGGCGCCCCCTTCGCTCCTACATAAGTCCGTTGGGCGCCACGCGCCGCAGCGCGTGGCGCTCAGCCGCTTTAGGCGTCCTGATAAGCCTCGATGGACGGGCAGGCGCAGACCAGGTTGCGGTCGCCGAAGACGTTGTCCACGCGGCCGACCGGTGGCCAGTACTTACCATCGATCAGGGTCGCGGTGGGGTACACGGCCTGTTCGCGGCTGTACGGGTGAGTCCACTCGCCGACCAGTTCCAGGGCGGTGTGCGGGGCGTTTTTCAGCGGGTTGTCGTTGGCGTCCAGGTGGCCGGCTTCGACGGCGCGAATTTCTTCGCGAATGGCGATCATGGCGTCGCAGAAGCGGTCCAGCTCTTCCTTGGATTCGCTTTCGGTCGGCTCGATCATCAGCGTGCCGGCTACCGGGAAGGACATGGTCGGTGCGTGGAAGCCGAAATCGATCAGGCGCTTGGCCACGTCGTCGACGCTGATGCCGCTGCTGTCCTTGATCGGGCGGATGTCGAGAATGCACTCGTGGGCCACCAGGCCGCCTTCACCGGTGTAGAGCACCGGGTAGTGTTCTTCCAGGCGCCGGGCGATGTAGTTGGCGTTAAGAATCGCCATCTGCGAGGCGCGCTTGAGGCCTTCGCCGCCCATCATGCTGATGTACATCCAGGTGATCGGCAGGATGCTGGCGCTGCCGAACGGCGCAGCGCTGACGGCGCCTTCCTTGCGGGCCATCTGGCCGTGGCCGGGCAGGAAGGGAATCAGGTGCTCTTTCACGCCAATCGGGCCGACGCCTGGGCCGCCACCGCCGTGGGGGATGCAGAAGGTCTTGTGCAGGTTCAGGTGCGAGACGTCGCCGCCGAACTGGCCTGGGGCGCAGAGGCCGACCATGGCATTCATATTGGCGCCGTCGATGTACACCTGGCCGCCGTTGTCATGAATGATCTGGCAGATCTCGCGGATGCCTTCCTCGAACACACCGTGGGTAGACGGGTAGGTGATCATCAGCGCGGCGAGGCGGTCCTTGTGCTCCTCGGCCTTGGCGCGCAAGTCGGCAATGTCGACGTTGCCCCGTGCATCACAGGCGGTCACCACCACGCGCATGCCGACCATGCTGGCGGTGGCCGGGTTGGTGCCGTGGGCCGACTGCGGGATCAGGCAGATGTCGCGCTGATCATCGCCACGGCTGAGGTGGTAGGCACGAATCGCCAGCAGGCCGGCGTACTCGCCCTGGGAGCCGGCGTTGGGCTGCAGGGAGATGCCGTCGTAACCGGTGGCGGCGCAGAGCATGGCCTCCAACTCGTCGGTCAGCTGCTGGTAGCCCTGGCTCTGCTCGGCCGGGGCGAAGGGGTGCAGGTTGCCGAATTCGGCCCAGGTCACCGGGATCATTTCGCTGGCGGCGTTGAGCTTCATGGTGCACGAACCCAGCGGGATCATGCTGCGGTCCAGGGCCAGGTCCTTGTCGGCGAGCTTGCGCAGGTAGCGCATCAGCTCGGTTTCCGAGTGGTAACGGTTGAACACCGGGTGCTGCAGGATTGGCGTCTGCCGCAGCAGGCCCTGGGGCAGGCGCGAGGCGACGCTGGCGGCCAGCTCGGCGAAGTCCGGCAGGCTATTGCCCGGCTCGGCGAAGACTTCCCACAGGCGTTCGATGGCAGCCTGGTCGGTGGTTTCATCCAGCGACAGACCGAGACTCTGGCTGTCGATCTCGCGCAGGTTGATGCCCATCTCACGGGCCTGCTGGTGCAGGTGTGCAGTACGTGCGCCGCTGGCGACGGTGAGGGTGTCGAAGAAGTGCGCTTGCTCCACGCTCAGGCCGAGTTTGCTCAGGCCCTGGGCAAGAATCGCGGTCAGTTGGTGGGTGCGCTGGGCGATCCGGGTCAGGCCTTTGGGGCCGTGGTAGACCGCGTACATGCTGGCGATATTGGCCAGCAGCACCTGGGCGGTGCAGATGTTGCTGGTGGCCTTCTCGCGGCGGATATGCTGCTCGCGGGTCTGCATGGCCAGGCGCAGGGCCGGCTTGCCGAAACGGTCGACCGACATGCCGACCAGGCGGCCCGGCATATCGCGCTTGAACGCATCGCGGGTGGCGAAGTAGGCGGCATGCGGGCCACCGAAACCCAGGGGCACGCCGAAACGCTGGGCGCTGCCCAGGGCGACGTCGGCGCCGAATTCGCCGGGCGGGGTCAGCAGGGTCAGGGCCAGCAGGTCGGCGGCGACGGCGACCAGGGCGTTGGCAGCGTGAAAGCGCTCGATCAGCTCGCGGTAATCGAAGATATCGCCATTGCTTGCCGGGTACTGCAGCAGGGCGCCGAAGTAGGCGCTGGCGTCGCTGATCGCCGCTTCGTCGCCCACCACGACTTCAATACCCAGGGGCTCGGCACGGGTGCGCAGCACGTCGAGGGTTTGCGGGTGGCAGTGTTGTGAGGCGAAGAAGGCGTTGCTGGCCTTGTTCTTCGACAGGCGCTTGCAGAAGGTCATGGCTTCGGCGGCGGCGGTGGCTTCGTCGAGCAGCGAGGCGTTGGCGATCGACAGGCCGGTGAGGTCGATGATCAGGGTCTGGAAGTTCAGCAACGACTCCAGGCGGCCCTGGGAAATTTCCGGCTGGTACGGGGTGTAGGCGGTGTACCAGGCCGGGTTTTCCAGCAGGTTGCGCAGGATAGGGCTTGGCGTATGGGTGCCGTAATAACCCTGGCCGATGTAAGTCTTGAATTGCTGGTTCTTGCTGGCGATGGCCTTGATCTTGGCCAGGGCGTCGGCTTCCGACAGGCCCGGCTGGTCACCCAGCACGCTGCTGCCCTTGATGCTCTCGGGGATGACGTCGGCGGTCAGGGCGTCAATCGAGTCGTAGCCCAGGGTCTGCAGCATGGCCGCAGTGTCGGTCTCGCGCGGGCCGATATGGCGGGCGATAAATTCATTCAGGGTGGTCAGCTCGCTCATCGTCATCTCCTCAGGCGTCAGCATTGGCGTTGAGCAGGCGCTCGTAGGCGGCCTGGTCGAGCAGGCCATCGAGGGCGCTGGCATCGGCAGGGCGGAAGCGGAAGAACCAGCCCTGGCCCAGCGGGTCTGCGTTGACCTGCTCCGGTGCGCCTTCAAGGGCAGCGTTGGTTTCGACCACTTCACCGTCCAGGGGCATGGTGATGTTGCTGGCAGCTTTTACCGATTCCAGCACTGCGACTTCGTCGCCCTGAGCGTAGGTCTGCAGCTCTGGCAGTTGCACGAACACCACGTCACCCAGGGCATCCTGCGCGTAAGCGGTGATGCCTACGGTAACCAGGCCATCGGCATCCTGACGCAGCCATTCGTGCTCGACGGTAAAACGCAATTCGCTCATGGGGATTCCTCGGTGTCGGACTCACCCGTGCCGCTGACGGGTGACTGAAAGAGCTCATGCCAGGCATGAGAGATAAACAAACCCTTAGCAAGTGCGGTGCCATTCAGATAAATTTCTTATAAATCAATTACTTATTAATTATTCTGGTTGGTCATGGCAATAGCCTTGTATCGAAAACGATACGGAGAGTTGCCGATTTATCCTCAGCCTGGCGCAGCAAGGGATGTCGCGGCTAATACGCTACGTGTCGCTTTCAATACGGCGTATCGAAAACGATACGCAGGTTTGGCCTTGCAGGGCGACCCTTGTCGCTGCGGACTATTCAGGCCGCCCATAAGGACTTATCAGGCATGTCTGTCCAGCGCCGGCAGAACGCCCGCTGACCCGGGCATTCACTCTTTTGGCTGACCCGGCAAATCCCTCTTTTGGGCGCTTAACCACCAGTGGGCGACTGGTTAGCGTGACGGCTCAACACCTAACCACGTTTTTCAGGAGAGCCGCATGACAACAAAAACAACACATGCCATCTTCCAGCCCCGCGCTCTGGCTGTTGCCGTGGCGCTGGGCTGTGTCGCCCCGGCGCAGGCGATTTCTTTCAATATCGGCGAGGTGGAGGGGCAGTTCGATTCTGCTTTGTCGGTTGGCGCCAACTGGGCGGTGCGCGATGCGGATCGCGATTTCATCTCCACCGCCAGCGGTGGCCAGGCGTCTTCGCGGACCTCCGATGACGGCCGGCTGAATTTCGAGAAGGGCAAGACCTTCTCGAAAATTTTCAAAGGTATTCACGACCTCGAACTGAAGTACGGTGACACCGGCATCTTTATTCGCGGCAAATACTGGTATGACTTCGAGACCAAGGACGAAGGGCGCGAGTTTTATGATATCGACGACAGCAACCGCAAGACCGCGGCGCAGTCTTCGGGCGCGCAGATTCTCGATGCCTTTATCTACCACAACTACAACCTGGGCGACTTGCCCGGTAGCGTGCGTGTCGGCAAGCAGGTGGTCAGCTGGGGCGAGAGTACCTTTATTGGTAACTCCATTAACTCCATCAACCCGGTCGACGTTGCAGCGTTTCGCCGCCCTGGGGCTGAGGTCAAGGAAGGGCTGATTCCGGTCAACATGCTCTATGTGGCCCAGAGCCTGACCGACACCCTGAGTATGGAAGCGTTTTACCAGCTGGAGTGGGACCAGACCGTGGTGGACAACTGCGGCACCTTCTTCTCCACCGCTGATGTACTGGCTGATGGCTGCGAAGACCGTCTGGCTGTTTTCGGACCTGACCTGCCGCCGGGCGTATCGAACAACAGCCAGGCGTCTAACCTTTATATCCCTCGCGCGCCTGACCGTGATGCCCGTGACAGTGGCCAGTACGGCATCGCCTTGCGGTGGTTTGCCGAATCGCTGAACGACACCGAGTTCGGCGTCTATGCGATGAACTACCACAGCCGTGGCCCGGTATTCAGCACCATTCGCACCACCGCACCGAGTGCTCAAGTCACTCCTGGCGCGCCGAACGCGCGCTACTTTGTCGAATACCCCGAAGACATCCGTCTGTACGGCCTGAGTTTCCAGACCAACCTGGGCGGCACCGCGCTCTCGGGTGAAGTCAGCTACCGACCGAACATGCCGCTGCAGATCAACTCCACCGACCTGTCGTTCGGCGCTCTCGGGCTGCCGGTCAGCCCGATCTTCGAGAGTGGCCATGCGCAGAACGAGGCGGGCGCAGACCTGCACGGTTATGACCGCCGCGCGGTGACCCAGGCTCAGCTGTCGGCAGTGCAGTTTATTGATCGCGTGCTCGGTGCCAGTCGCCTGACCCTGGTAGGTGAGGTGGGCTACAACCATATCGCCGGCATCAGCGATGACATTGGCGAACTGCGGTTCGGCCGCGACCCTATCTATGGGCCGGGTGAATACAGTGCGCCTGGGGTGTGTGCGTTATTCAACGCGCCTAACCCCGACGAGTGTCAGGGTGATGGGTTCTATACCACCAGCTCCTGGGGCTATCGCGCCCGTGCCAACCTCGACTACAGCAACGTCTTTGCCGGCATCAACCTGAGCCCGAACGTGGCCTGGTCCCATGACGTGGACGGTTACGGCCCGAACTTCAGTGAAGGCAACAAGGCCATCAGCATCGGCATTAACGCCGACTACAAAAACACCTACAACGCCAGCCTCAGCTACACCGACTTCTTCGGCGGCGACTACAACACAACCACTGACCGTGACTTCGTTGCCCTGAGTTTCGGTGTGAACTTCTGATCAACCTTGCGCTAAGGATCCGTAAACGATGAAAACAACAAGAATCCTGCAAACCGGTGCCCTGGCCCTGACCTTGCTCGCAGGCAGTGTGTGGGCTGCAGTCTCCGAACAGGAAGCCGCGCAACTGGGCACGACCCTCACTCCGCTGGGCGCGGAAAAAGCCGGAAATGCCGATGGCAGCATTCCGGCCTGGGCTGGCGGTCTGTCGACCACTGCGGCGGCGGTGGATGGCAAAGGCTTCCTTGCCGATCCGTTCGCCAACGAGCAGCCGCTGTTCACCATCACCGCGGCCAATGCTGCGCAGTATCAGGACAAGCTGTCAGCCGGGCAGTTGGCGATGTTCAAGCGTTACCCCGAGACCTACAAGATTCCGGTGTACAAGACCCATCGCACGGCGGCGGTGCCCGAGGCGATCTATACCGCCGCGCGTACCAGTGCGCTGAAGACCACACCGGTCGATGGTGGCAACGGTTTGCAGAATTTCGGCGACAGTCGCTACTACGCGTTTCCGATTCCCAAGACCGGGGTGGAGGTGGTGTGGAACCACATCACCCGTTACCGCGGTGGTAACACCCGTCGCGTAGTGACCCAGGCCACGCCCCAGACCAATGGCTCCTACAGCCTGGTCAAGTTCGAAGATGAGGTGGCCTTCCCGGCTGACATGCCCGACCTTGATCCGGCAAAAGGCGCCAATGTCCTGCTGTACTTCAAGCAGCAGGTGACCGCGCCGTCGCGTCTGGCCGGTAACGTGCTGCTGGTGCACGAGACCATCGACCAGGTCAAGGAGCCGCGCCTGGCGTGGATCTATAACGCCGGCCAGCGCCGTGTACGCCGCGCACCGCAAGTCGCCTACGACGGCCCCGGCACTGCCGCCGATGGCATGCGTACTGCGGACAACTTCGATATGTTCTCTGGTGCGCCTGACCGTTACGACTGGCAACTGGTGGGCAAGAAGGAGATGTACATCCCTTACAACAGCTACAAGCTCGATTCCCCGTCGCTGAAATACGACGATGTGATCAAGGCTGGGCATATCAACCAGGACCTGACCCGCTATGAGCTGCACCGCGTCTGGGAAGTGGTCGCCACGCTGAAGTCCGGCGAGCGCCACATCTACGCCAAGCGTCATATGTACGTCGACGAGGACACCTGGCAGATCGCCCTGGTTGACCACTACGACGGCCGTGGCCAGCTGTGGCGCGTGGCGGAAGGGCATGCACAGAACTACTTCAACCATCAGGTGCCGGGCTACACCCTCGAAGCGTTGTACGACCTGGTGGCTGGCCGCTACCTGGCGCTGGGCATGAAGAACGAAGAAAAGTCGGCCTACACCTTTGGTTTCAAGGCCTCGGCCGCCGACTACACCCCGGCGGCACTGCGTAGCTCTGGCGTGCGCTGAGTCACCGCTGAACGCGGCCTGCCGTACACCCGCGACGGGTGAGCGGCAGGCGTCAGTCCGGCGCCCTGGGCGATTACGTAAAAGGCCCGCTCGGGCCTTTTTTTATTGTTGGGCATCAGGCCGACTGATGGAGCTGTGCGTGCCGCGCGAAGGGGGCTAGCCTCAGTCGCAGTCTCGCATAACAACAATCACGAGCTGTCATGACCGCCTACGCGCCTCCTTCACCGTTTGCGGCGTCGCCTTGCAGCAAGCAGACTCCGCCACGCCAGCCCCCCGGCCATATCAGTCGCCAGGCCTTGCAGCAGCGCCTGTTGCAACAGGACTGCCGGCTGCGTCTGCTGGTCGCGCCTGCTGGGTTCGGCAAGTCGGTGCTGCTGGCCGATTGCGCGCGATCCTGTCCATCCGGCATCACCCCGTTGTGGCTCAACTGTGCCGGCCTGGCGCCAGGCAGTGAGGCCTTCTGCGAGGCGCTTGGCCGTGTGCTTGGTTACCCAGCAGGGATTGGCGAGCGCGGCTTGCTCGATTACTTGGCGCAGGAACAACGGCCGTTGTGGCTACTGCTCAACGACTATGCCCGTGACCCCGATGAACAGCTCGATGCCTGCCTGGATCGGTTGATCGCGGCTGCCTCGGCGAGCCTGGTCTGGTGGTTGGGCAGTCGGCGGCGCCCGGCGTGCAACCTGCCGCGCTTGCTGCTCGAAGGTGAACTCTTCGAGGTCGGTGCTGACGAGTTGGCGTTCAGTGCCGAAGAAGTTACCCAGTGGCTGGGACCCGCCCAGGCAGGCCTGGCGGATGCGTTGCACGGCATGACCCAGGGCTGGCCTGCGGCATTACGCCTGCGCCTGTTGGCCGGGCAGGGTGAGCGCGAAGGGTCGCAGCCGCTGGCCGATGAGCATGGCGCTTTGCTTTGCGACTATGTCGAGCACGAGGTGCTGCATGGCTTGCCGGACGAGTTGCAGCAGGTACTGATACAACTGGCGCAGTTACCGCGCTTCAACGCAGCCTTGTGTGATCACCTGCTTGGTGTAGGTGAAGGCGCCGCCTGGCTGCAGGCGCTGCGGGCGCGGGGGCTGTTTATCGACGCTCTCGACGACACGGGCGATTGGTTCACCCTGTTTGCGCCCCTTGCTCAGGTTTTGCAGCAGCGCGGCAAGGCGCAGCCGTGCAACAGCCTGCACGTGCATGCCAGCCAGTGGTTTGCGGCTGCCGGCGATGTGCGTGCCGCGGTCGAACATGCGTTGCATGGTGGGCAGCCGGAGGTGGCTGCCAGTTTTCTCGAACGCTTTACCGAAGAGCAATTGCTCCAGGGCCAGGCGTTGAACCTGATCCTGCGTTGGCGCAGCGAGTTGCCCGAAAGCCTGCTACTCAGCACCCCGCGGTTGATTCTGCTGAATAGTTGGGCGCTGCTGCTGGTCGGTCGTCTTGACGAAGCGCTGGCCTGCGCCGAGCAGGTGGCGCGTTTTCAGCCGCGTCCGGATGCCGAGCGCACCCGCGAGCTGTTCGCCCAGTGGCAAGCGTTGCGGGGCCTGGTAGCCGCTGGACGCTGTTGCGCCGAGCCGGCACGCCTGCACATTGGTCAGGCGCTTGAGGGGCTGCCGGCGGGGGCCTGGGCACAAGCGCTGCTGTGCCGTGCGGCGTTGACCCAGATGGCGATTGGCGAGGGTGCGCTGGAAGAGGCCCAGCGCCTTTGCCACGCGGCGCTCAAGCAGGCGCGCCTGAGCGGCAGTGCGGTGTTCGAGGTGCTGCTTGAGCTGGACCACGCCCTGTTGCTCGAAGGGCGTGGCGAGTTTTCCCGTGCCCAGGCATTACTCCAGCGTCAGCTGGCGCAGCTCGATCCACACAGCGTTCGGCAGACACCGGTGTGGGGGCGTATTCACCTGCGCCTCGGGCGTCTCGCGTTGCGCCTGGGGCAGGCCGAGGAGGCGGCGCAACTGCTGCACAGCGGTTTGCAGGATGCCCTGCGTTTCGGTGATCCGGGCGCGTTCTACGGTTACCTGGGGCTGGCCGAACTGGCCGCGCGGCAGCAGGACTTGGCCGGCGCATTCAGCCTGCTGGCTCAGGCCGAACGGTTGATGCAGTGCCAGCATGTTGCAGAAACCCTCTACCGCGGACCACTGTTGCTAGCCAGTAGCCGACTCTGGTGCCGCCAGGGCCATCCCGAGCGTGCTCGGGTGGCCGTTACCCGAGTGCTTAGTTATCACCAACGCGACGGTGCGGTCCTGCCGCCCAGCCACTTTCCTGAACTGATCCCGCGCTTGCAGGCGCTGCTCGCCAGTCTCGACTTGCAGGCCGGTGAGGACGTCCGCGAGCGCCTTGCGGTTTTACTGCAGCACAGCCAGCTGCAGGGTCGCCAGGCCCTGAGCTGCGAACTGGGCCTGGCTTATGCCCAGGCCTGCGCGGCTGCCGGCGACCCGCTCGCCGCCAGCCAGGCCAGGCAGCAAGCCGAAGCGCTGCGTGCCCGGCTGAACCTGCGCTGGCTGTGGTTTGCCTGTGACGAGGAACCAGCGCACAAAGAACCAGAGCCTGTCGAAGCGCTGCTCAGCGGCCGCGAACTGGCAGTGTTGCGCCTGATTGCCCAAGGTTGTTCCAACCTGGAGATTGCCGAGCAGCTGTTTATTTCCCTGCACACGGTCAAGACCCACGCACGGCGCATCAACGGCAAGCTGGGCGTGTCCCGGCGAACCCAGGCGGTGGCCCAGGCCAAGGCCAGGGGGCTGCTTTCTTGATAGTGATCATTGCTGCGCCAATCTGAGTTATACAGGCGCGCTCGGTAGCCTGGGTCGAGCGCAGCGACACCTGGGGAGTGCACGTTGCCCTAACCGGGTTTATGGCTGTCTTAAGGGTGTGTCCCCATTGGCTGTGGCAGTCGAATGCAGGTCATAACGCAACTCCAGTAGGAGCGCCGCCCCGGCGCGAAGCTTTTGGACTATTCGCTATACCGTTCAATGGCTGCTATTCGCCGCGAGGCGCGGCTCCTACGAGAAGCAGCGACGTCGTGCAACACAAAACGAGGACATAGCCTTCTCAATGCACCGCCCGAGGCGCCTGTAATTGGCGCAAGCGCTCGCCCAGCAGCATGCGTTGTGCGGGGTCGTCGCACAGCAATAGGGCATGCTGCACATCGAAGCGTTCGGCCTGCGGACAGTCCAGGTACTGGTACAGCTCGGCTCTTGCCAGGTGGTCGGCCATGCTGGGCGGGGCAAGTTGCAGCACCCGTTCGGCATCCTTGAGGGCGGCCAGGTAATCACCGGCCAGGCGATGCAGTTGGCGCAGGTTGCGTGACAGGCGCACCAGCATGTCCTGGGCGCTGCAGGTTTGCATGTGGCCGGCTTGCAGAACGGTGTCCGCACCCTGGCTACGGCTGAGCAGCTCGCGGCAGTCGCGTGGGTACAGACGCCTTCCGCCACAGGGGTCGAGCAGGTGATCGGCACCGGGGACACGCAGTAGAAAATGCCCAGGAAAGTTCACGCCCAACAACGGGATGTCCAGGCGTCGTGCCAGCTCCAGGGCAATCAGCGCCAGCGACAGGGGCTGGCCCCGGCGGCGCAGCAACACCTGATGCAGCAGGGCGCTATGCGGGCGCAGCGGGCTGTCGTCGTCCTCATGAAAGTCCAACTCACCGAGGCGTCGTAGTAACGCCTGGGCCAGCTCATTTGCCGGCAAGTTCGGCAGGCTTGCGCCAATGCGTTGCTGCAGGCTGTTCAGGTCACGCAGAACCTGATCCGGCTGCAGGCTGGCATCGTGCTCGGCAGCGACCCACAGGGCTGCTTCGAACAAGGCAGGCGGCTGACGCTCCAGGCAAGCGAGGCAGAACTGGCGTGGACTCATGGGCACCCCCGGTACGATCAGCTGTATGCTTTGTGCACAGGCTGTTTGTAGCCGGAGGTGGTCTTGCCGTCCAGTCGCTTGTGCAAAGCCCCTGGCTTACTCGGCGGCGGTCGTGCTCAGTTCACCGAGCGCATCAGGCTGGTTCTTGAAGGCTTTGGCGAACACTTCACGGTGGCGAGCCATATAGATACCCAGCTCTTCACCCTGTTGCTCGCTCAGCGAGGGGACGGCCTTGTGCAGAACATCAGTCAGCAACTCGGCCAGCTCGAGCATCTTGTCATGACGATCCGCTTCGGCTTTATCCATGAATAAACGCTCCAAATCTCGGCTGCTGCGGTACACCACTTCGACGGCCATTCATCACCTCTATGCCTTCATGCTCTGGGTTTATAGTACTGGTTGCATATACAGCTTGCGAGCATAAACAACTGCGCGCGTTTTGACCAGCCGCCCTGCAGGGTAGATGAGCGGGCGCTCCTGTGCAGTAAACATGATTCACAGGTAAGGAGGTGTTTTGGATTGGGCGAGACAGCACCTGGCAAGGCTGTATGGAATGTGTACATGACTTGTACAATTATTCTGGCGAGGGTAATGGCTTATAGCTATCCTCAGCGTGGGGTGAGTCCGTATCGGCTCTCCGGTATCCATGCAGGCAACCGCTTAACCGCGACTTTGCGAGGTGCATCATTCTATTATCCGCAGGCCGTGCCGAGCGCAAACTCCTGGCATTGATCGCCATTGCTTACCTGAGCCTGTTCGTCGTGGCGGGTGCCATCTGGGGCAGCCGTGTTGATCGGCTCGACGGGCAGCGAGCCGAGGCCCTGCATGCGTCGCTGTACAACCTGGCCAATACCCTGTCGCTGCTCAAGGATGCCGAAACCGGTCAGCGTGGTTATCTGTTGACGGGCGACCCGGACTACTTGGAACCCTATGACAGGGCGGTGCAGCGTCTGGAAAAGCAATTCAGTCAGCTGCGTGAATCCCCAGCGCTGCAAGCCTACGACACCGACTTGATGGTGACTGAACGGCTGGTCAGGCTGAGGATGGCCGAGCTTCGCGAAACCATCGATCAGTATCAGATGCTTGGTGCACAAAGTGCTCGGCAGCGCGTGCGTGATAATGAAGGGCGTCTGTATATGCGCGAATTGCGCTGGCGTATCAAAGCGCTCGAAGAGGGGGTTAGCCAGGAGTTGGAAGCACTGCGTGCGAGCAGTAATACCCGTACGCATATTGCCTTCTGGGGGGGCGGAACAGTCGCGTTGTTGATGCTTGCGCTGCTGGGCTTGGTTTATCGCGAGTTGCGGCGCGACCTGCGTGATCGTGACGAGCTGCTTGCGCGACTGGAGTATGAGTCGCAGCACGATGCACTGACCCAATTGCCTAACCGGCGTGCCTTCAATGACCAGCTCGACCAGGCGCTCGCCCTGGCGCGGCGGGCAGATCGACAGGTGACGCTGATGTACCTGGACCTCGACGGCTTCAAGCCGATCAATGATGCCTACGGCCATAGCATGGGCGATCAGGTGCTTAAAGCCACTGCCCAGCGTTGGCGCGCGTTGGTGCGCGAGGGCGAGGTGCTGGCGCGGTTGGGGGGCGACGAGTTCGCGGTGATTGCCGAGGGCGAGCCCGCGGCCCTGGAGTCTCTAGCCACCCGCATGATCGCGGCACTGGATGCGCCGGTGTTCGATGAGATGCCCGCCCTGCGGGTAAGCGTCAGCATCGGTATGGCGCAATTTCCTCGGCATGGCGAGGACGGTCGGCGTTTGCTGGCTGCTGCCGATACTGCCATGTACCGCGCCAAGGCAGCTGGTAAACACTGCTTTGTCTGGCCGCCAGCATCCAGCGCGGCATCGGCCCCGCTACTGACTGCTACTGACTGACTGCGACAGACTGACACGTCTGGGCAAGGTGTCTTTGTCACGTTCCGCCCCCTATCCTTTGCGCTGGCCTTTTTCCTGCATGATGCGGGCACCTTTCTGGCGCGCCTTCTAGCGCCAACTCATGGAGTCACCTGAACGTGAAACACACTGCTGCCGAACGCGCCCGCGAGCGCATGCACGGGCTCGCCGAGTCCCTGGGCAATCTGCTGATGGAGGCGTTCCATTACCTTGCCCTGTTTGCCATTGGTGCAATTACCGCCTGGGGCGGCTTGATGGCCTTTATCGGCATGCTCGACAAGGGACAGATCACGGTCGATGACATTCTGCTGCTGTTCATCTACCTCGAGTTGGCAGCGATGGTGGGGATCTACTTCAAGACCAACCACATGCCGATCCGCTTCATGATCTATGTGGCGATCACCGCGCTGACGCGGTTGCTGATTTCCGATATTTCCCATCATCACCGCCCGGATGTGGGGGTGGTCATGGTGTCGGGGGCGATTCTATTGCTGGCCCTGGCGATTCTGGTGGTGCGCTATGCCTCGGCGCGCTACCCCTCGGTGCAGGCCGACAGCGGGCGGCGGCACAAGCGCAACTCGGCCGATGATGCCGCCGAGCGCGACGATACCCAAAGCGACGACTGAACCTACGAGCGGCGCGTCGGCTCAGGGGCCTTCGAGCGGCGCGAACAGCGCCTGTAGATCGTCTTCGCTGAGCTGCCACTGCGCCTGGCTGCCGCCCTCCAGCACGCCGCGCGCCAGGTTGGCTTTGCCCTGTTGCAGCTGCTGGATCTTCTCCTCGACGCTGCCGCGGGTGATCAGTTTGTAGACGAACACCGGTTTGTCCTGGCCGATGCGGTAGGCGCGGTCGCTGGCCTGGGCTTCGGCGGCCGGGTTCCACCAGGGGTCGACATGGATCACCGTGTCGGCAGCGGTCAGGTTCAGGCCCGCACCGCCGGCCTTGAGGCTGATCAGAAACACCGGGTAGGCGCCGGCCTGGAACTGCTGCACCGGTGTGCGGCGGTCCTGGGTGCTGCCGGTGAGGCGGGTGTAGGCGATCTGCCGGGCCTCCAGCTCCGGCTCGATCAGTTCGAGCAGCGAGGTGAACTGGGAAAACACCAGCACCCGCCGACCTTCGCCGACCAGCTCTTCGAGCATGGCCAGCAGTGCGCTGAGCTTGCCCGAGTCGGCAGCCGTCAAGCCGCTGGCGTTGCCGTCGAGCAGGCGCAAATCGCAGCAGGCCTGGCGCAGACGCAGCAGGGCTTCAAGGATGACGATCTGGCTCCGCGCCATGCCCTGGCGGGCGATTTCTGCACGCACCTTTTTGTCCATGGCCAGGCGCAGGGTTTCGTAGCGGTCGCGCTGCAGCGGGCTGAGCTCGACCCAGTGGGTGATCTCGGTCTTGGGCGGTAACTCGCTGGCCACCTCCTCCTTGCGCCGGCGCAGCACGAACGGGCGAATACGTCCATGCAGGTGCGCCAGGCGCTGGGCATTGCCCTGGCGCTCGATGGGCAGACGGTAGTCCTGGGTGAAGGCTTTGCTGTCGCCCAGCCAGCCGGGCATGAGGAAGTTGAACAGCGACCACAGCTCGCCCAGGTGGTTTTCCAGCGGCGTACCGGTCAGGCACAGGCGCTGACGCGCGTGCAGTTGGCCGGCGGCCAACGCTGCCTTGCTGCGCGGGTTCTTGATGTTTTGCGCCTCGTCCAAAATCAGCAGCGGGTACTGGTATGCGCCTAGGGTCTTGAGGTCGCGGGGCAGCAGGGCGTAGGTGGTGAGCAGCACGTCGTGCTCGGCGATCTGCTTGAACAGTTCGCGGCGCTTGGCGCCGTGCAGGGCCAGGACGCGCAGTTGCGGGGTGAAGCGTGCCGCTTCGTCCTGCCAGTTGGGGATCAGGCTGGTGGGCATGATGATCAGCGCCGGCTGCTGCAGGCGCCCGGCCTGTTTTTCGGCGAGCAGGTAGGCCAGGGTCTGCAGGGTTTTGCCCAGGCCCATGTCGTCCGCCAGGATGCCGCCGACTTCCAGCTCGCCCAGGGTCTGCATCCAGGCTACGCCGTGCAGCTGATAAGGGCGCAGCTCGGCGTGAAGGCCGGCGGGCGCGCTGATCGGGGCCAACTGGCGGGCCTGCAGGCGCTGGGCGAAACCGCGCAGGCGCTCGCCGCCTTGCCAACTCAGCGTTGGCCCCTGCTGCAGGGCGCCCAGGCGTGCAGCATCGGCCCGTGGCAGGCGCAGGCGTTCGCTGTTCTCGCCGGGTTCGCGAAAGAACAGCTCGCCCAGGGTGCCGAGCAGTGGCTTGAGGCGCGCGTAGGGCAGGGCGGCGCGCTGCGTGCTGTGCGGCAGGCTGACCAGCAGCAGTTCGTCGTCCGCACGCTTGGCCAGGGTTTCGCCGCTGAGCAGGCCAGGGGTGCGACGGATTGCTTGCAGCAGAATCGGTAGCAGGCTGATGCGCTGGCCGTCGACCTCGATACCCAGCTCCAGATCGAACCAGTCGTGTTCGCGGGTTTCCTCGACCTCGGCGTACCAGTCGTCGATCTGCGCCAGGTTGTACTGGAACTCCGGGTGCATCTGAATATGCCAGCCGTCGCGGCGTAGCTGCGGGACCACATGCTGGACGAACTGCAGCCAGGCCACCTCGCCGGGCAGCTCGAAGTGTTCACCAGGGTGATTGGCCAGGGCTTCGCTCTGGCGCAGGGCCACTTGCAGGCCGGCGTCTACCAGGCGCTGACGCAGGCGCGCTTCGCCGTTGGCATCACGTTCAATGCGCAAGGTGGCGGCGCCGGGCTGGCGCACCAGCAGGTCTTTGTTGGCCCGGCCAAAGGCCGGGTGGCCCAGGTAGGTGAACGCCAGGGCGGCGCGGTGTTGGGTCTGCTCGTGCATGCGCCCTTTGCGCGCATCGAAGTGCACGCGTACGTGGCTGCCGAGCGTCAGCAGAGCCTGGGGCGCGAGGCCACGCAGGTGCTGTTCGGGCACCTCGAGAGTGTGTAGGTGAGGACGGTCCTCGGTCATCAAGCGGGCAACCTGCTGGGCGTGATCTATCGACCCCGATGCCGTGACACCAGGTAAAGCAGCCGATTCTGGCACAGCCGCAGGGGGTTGCGGCAATCAGTCGGGTTAAACCTGCTGCTCAACCGTTGCGCTGTTTTACATAGGCCATAAAGGCTGCCAGCGGCACTGGTTTGCTAAACAGGTAACCCTGGTATGCCTGGCAGCCATTGCTGGCGAGAAACTGGCGCTGCGCCTCGGTTTCCACGCCTTCGGCAATCACGTTCATACCCAGGCTATGGCCAAGGGCGATGACCGTGCGCACGATGGCTGTGCTGTTGGCATCGCTCGGCAGATCGCAGATAAATGAGCGGTCGATCTTCAGGGTGCTCAGGGGCAGGCGTTTGAGGTGGCTCAGGGATGAGAATCCCGTGCCGAAGTCATCCAGCGAGAAGCGTACGCCCTGGTCGACGAGGGCGGTCATCTTGCGGATCAGGTCGTCCATGTCCTGCACGATCAGGGTTTCGGTCAGCTCCAGTTCCAGATGCTGGGCGTCGATCCCGTAGGACCCGATCAACGTCAGGACGCCGCTAACGAACTCTGGCCGGCGCAGCTGCTTCTGACTGATGTTCACCGCCAGACCCAGGTTGCCGTAACGCGGGTCCACCTTCCAGGCTTGCAGCTGGGCGCAGGTTTGCGCCAGCACCCACTGGCCAATCGGGATAATCAGCCCGGTTTTTTCCGCGTGGGCGATGAATTCGCCAGGAGGGATAAGGCCGCGTTGAGGGTGTTGCCAGCGGATCAGCACCTCGGCGCCGGTCACCTGGTCGTGGCTGTTCAGCTGCGCCTGGTAATACAGCACAAACTGCTCCTCGCGCAGGGCCGCG
This sequence comes from Pseudomonas cuatrocienegasensis, assembly GCF_900110925.1. Taxonomy (GTDB): domain Bacteria; phylum Pseudomonadota; class Gammaproteobacteria; order Pseudomonadales; family Pseudomonadaceae; genus Aquipseudomonas; species Aquipseudomonas cuatrocienegasensis. The sequence goes on from NZ_FOFP01000004.1 coordinate 43,725, forward strand.
CGCAAGTCGCTGTCCAGTGCCGAGCGCTCGGCGGCATCGCTTTGCAGAATATGCAGCAGGGTAAAGAGCATCGCCATTGCGGCAATACCTTGCACCCAGGAGCCGACCACCCGGACATCATCCGGCAAGCTGTAAGCGTAGGTCGGTGCCCAGGTCGAGGAGGCCAGGCCGGTAAACAGCAGCAGACACAGCAGTGCCGCGCCATAGCGCAGCCACATGGGCTCATCGCGAAAAGCCATCAGCGCCGCCACGGCGACTGGCAGCAGGTACAGGTGGGTCGCGCGGGGCGCAACGGCGTTGGGTGGGTCCAGGAGCAGGGTCATGCCAACGATGATCACGATCACGGTACCGAACAGCAGCAGGTTGGCCTGGCGCGCATAGTTGCGCAGGGTCAGCAGCAACACGCCAAGGCCGCAGGCAATCAGCAGCACGTCCATCAGTACGATGCTCCAGGCACCGCGCAGGCTGAATACGCAGGCCCAGAACACACCCATCACGATCATCACCAAGCTCGCCAACAAACGCATGCGTCGCTCGCGGCGCTGACCGATCAAGGCAAGATCGCGCGCCTGCCAGAGCTGCAGCAGATGCTGGAAAAACGTGGACAGGACGCTCATCGAAACTCCCGAAGTGGCCCGTTCAGTCTTGAGGAAGCTGAGCCGAATGCAAGGCGGGCGTTGTCTTTTTTGCCGTTCGCGGGTTGTCTATCCTGTACCTAAGCCCAGTGCGACCGCTCAGTCAGCACTTTACACTGACGTCTCGGCTATAAGGCTGAGTCAGTGAGGAGTAGGCATTGCGAAAGTGGTGGTTTGGCATGGTATTCGGTGCTCTGTGCAATGCGTTAGCGCTAGCCGCGCCGGTGTGCCCGGCTGGGCAGCAGCCGATTTGCGTGCTGGTGTGTTTCTGCGCGCCGGGTACGCCAGAGACCGAGGTCATGGCCGAGCAGGTTAGCCAGGCGGCGGCCGTGGCCTTGCAGCAGTGGTTGTTGCGTGCGCGTGAGGTGGCGGTGGCGCGAGGTGTGCAGCCAATGCCGTTGCATATTCGGGTGCAGCTTGAACCGTTCTACCCGGCCCATGTGCTGAATGCCGCGCGTTATCGCGTTGGCGGTGCCGAGGAGTTGAATGCGGCTAACGCGGTATTACAGAACCCGGATGTCAGTGCGGTGACCTTGGTGGATGTGGTGATCTTCCGCCATGCCGCTGACGCCGAAGACAACCTGGTGCTCTGGGTGCACGAGCTGACCCATGTCGAGCAGTACCAGCAATGGGGCGTGGCGCAGTTCGCCGCGCGCTATATCCGCGATTACCAGTCAATCGAGGCGCCGGCCTACACCAAGCAGCGCGAGGTGGCCGAGGCGCTTGGCCTCACCTCGGGGCGTATGCCTGAGCCGTTGCCATTGCTCCAGCAGTAGCTGCGATGCGCTTTAACGCCGTTTGACGACTGCCAGCCAGGCGCACAGCGGATAGCAGGCGTAGTGCACGGCGAGGATCAGCAGGCCCATTGGGCTGGGGTCGTCCTTGATCAGCATCATGCCGAGCAGGCCTAAGTAGAGCAGGCCAAGGCCGCCGCCATAGAGGACGACCAGTTGCCAGCCTTCGCTCGGTTCAGGGCGGCGCGCCTGTCGCCAGTTGAACCACAGGGCCATGCCGGCGGCGACTGCGGCGGCGATCACTAGGGTGGTCAGCGGCCCGCCCAGGCGCACGAAGGTGCGCAGCAGCAAGTTGAGTATCACGACGGCAGCGATGCCGCTCAGCGCCAGGCGGATCATGCTTTGCTCACAGGGTGCGGTCTAAGCCGAAGCGCTTTTTCAGAACGCGTTCGAGCAGGGCCTTGGGCAGCATCGCCAGCAGCGGCAGGGCGCGGCTGCCGTTACCAATGCGCAGCAGGCGCGGCGGTTTGTTGCTTTGTACGGCGGCGAGCAGGTTGCGGGCGAAGTGGCTGGCTGGAGTGGGGTTGTCCTGGGAGGCGCGGGCACGGGCGCGGATACCTTCGCGGATCGGCCACCAGGGCGAGCCTTCGTCGAGCAACTGCTCGGCCTCGCGGCTGGCGTTGGCGCCGAAGCTGGAGGCAATGGCGCCGGGCTGCACTTCCATCACGTCGATGGCGAAGGGCGCCAGTTCCATGCGCAGGGCGTCCGAGAGGGCATGCACGGCGGCCTTGGATGCGCAGTAGGCGCCGGCGAAGGGGGTGACCAGAACGCTGGAGACACTGCCAATATTCACCACCAGGCCTTTGTTGCGGCGCAGATGGGCGAAGCAGGCGCGGGTGACGCCGACGAGGGCGAATACGTTGGTCTCGAACTGCCGGCGCATGGCTTCGGCACCGCCGTCGAGCAGCGGTCCCATGGCGCCGTAGCCAGCGTTGTTGATCAGTACGTCGAGGCCACTTTCGGCTTCGTCCAGGCGCGCGACCAACTGGGCCAGTTCGGCCGGATTGTTGACGTCCAGGGCTATGGCAGTAAAACCGGCTGCTTCAAGTGCAGCCAGGTCTTCGGCCTTGCGTGCCGTTGCCCAGACGCGGTAACCCGCCTGCTGAAACTCAGTGGCCAGGGCACGGCCAATGCCGCTGGAGCATCCGGTGATCAGGGCGACAGGCTGGGTCATGGGTTAGGTTCCTTGTGGGCGGGCTGGTAGTGCAACACGACTAATCTATCGCGTTTTGTGGGAGGGGCGGGCGGCATCCCGCTTTAGGCGTGATTGACTCTTAAAGCGTCGCGGCTAAGGCTCCTCCCACACACCTCGTCGATATCTGGCATCGGCGCTAGCGGCTAAAACTGCCTTGCACACGCTCGGCCCGGAACTGCAGGGTCTCGGCGCGGTAACCGCTGCGCAGGGTTGGCAGGGGCTGGCAGGATTGCCAGCTGGAGCCGGGCAAGAGTTCGCCGGGGCCGCTGTAACGTGGGGATTCGTAGAGGCGTTCAGCCAGATTGATGGTGTCGCCGGGACGGTAGGCGGCGACCTGCCAGTGCAGTTCGAGCAGTGCGGCGCTGCTGCCGTTTTTCAGTTCGACGGACAGCGGACGGTCAGCGGGGCAGTCCGTGGGCGCGTAGTTGAGGCGCAGTTCGAGGTGGGCCAGGTGACGGTTCTCGCGGCTTTCCTGCCAAAGCACCCAACTGGCGACCAGGCCCAGGCCAACCAGGGCGGCCAGGGTGATGGGCAGGGCTTTGCTGGGATAGCGGATCAGCAGGATCAGCCAGCTCAGTACCAGTATTGCGCCGTACAGCATGGGCAGCTCCTGTGTAGAGGGATGGGTTCATCCTACACAAGCTGTGCCCTGGGGTCTGCCGACCATATGGCCGACAGTGCCTGAGAGGCAGTAGAGGCCCGCCCGGCAAGGGGCGGGCGAGTGTTTCAACGTGCTGCGATCTGCACGACTTCGACGTTATCGGTACGCCCGTAAACGTCCTCGAAACGTTCGATGTCGTCTTCACCGAGGTAACCGCCGGACTGCACCTCGATGATCTCCAGCGGAATCTTGCCTGGGTTACTCAGGCGGTGCACGGAGGTCATGGGGATGTAGGTCGACTGGTTTTCGGTGAGCAGGAAGGTCTTGTCGTCGCAGGTGACCTCAGCCGTACCGGAGACCACGATCCAGTGTTCGGCACGGTGATGGTGCATCTGCAGCGACAGCTGCGCGCCGGGCTTGACGGTGATGCGCTTGACCTGGAAGCGTCCGCCGGTGTCCACCGAGTCGTAGGAGCCCCACGGACGGTAGACCTCGCAGTGGTTCTGGGTTTCGCTGCGGCCCTGGGCGTCGAGTTGGTTGACCACGGTTTTGACGTCCTGCACGCGGTCCTTGTGGGCAATCATCATGGCGTCTTTGGTTTCCACCACCACGATGTCGTCCAGGCCAATCACCGAGACCAGTTTGCCGTTGCCATGCACCAGGCAGTTGCGGCTGTCGTGCACGGTGACGTCGCCTTTGGTGACGTTGCCGTTGGCATCCTTGGCATGCACGTCCCAGATCGACGACCAACTGCCGACGTCGTTCCAGCCGGCGTTCAGCGGTACTACGCAGGCCCGGTTGGTGCGCTCCATCACGGCATAGTCGATGGAGTTGTCCGGGCAGCATTCGAAGGTGGCCACATCGATGTTGACGGTGTCGCCATCGGTTTCGCTGCGTTCCAGGGCCAGCAGGCAGGTGTCGTAGATATCCGGCTCGTGGCGCTGCAGCTCTTCCAGGTAACGGCTGGCGCGGAACAGGAACATGCCACTGTTCCAGAAGTAGTCGCCACTGGCGACGAACTCGCGGGCGCGGGCTTCATCAGGCTTTTCAACGAACCGCTGCACGCGGATAACGCCCTCAGGCAGGGCGTCATCGGCCACCGACTTGATGTAGCCATAGCCGGTTTCCGGGCGGGTAGCGGGGATGCCGAACAGCACCATCTCGCCTTTCTCGGCGGTTTCACGCGCCAGGTTCAGAGCTTTCTGGAAGGCCGGCTGGTCTTCGATCACGTGGTCGGCGGGCAGCACCAGCATCAGCTCGTCGCGGCCCTGGCCTACCAGCTTCATCGCGGCCATGGCCACCGCCGGGGCGGTGTTGCGGCCGAAGGGTTCGAGCAGCAGGGCTTGGGACGCCAGGTTCTGCGCCTGCAGCTGTTCCTGGACGATAAAACGGTGCTCCTTGTTGCACACCAGGATAGGCGGCTGGATGCCATCGAACGCCAGGCGTTTGAGGGTCTGCTGGAACAGCGTGTCGGTGCCGGTCAGGGCGAGGAACTGCTTGGGGTATTGCTTGCGCGAAAGAGGCCAGAGTCGCGAGCCGCTGCCACCGGAAAGAATTACTGGGATCATGTCGATTCTCCTGACGCGTTCAATGCATTCGGTTGGGCTCCCCGCGGATGCGGGAAGCCCCTGCTGCCCTGCCGGTTGGGCAGGGGGAACCTCTCCATTGCGTCCCTGCGTGGGGGCGCTGTTCTTGTGCTCGTGCGGACATCGTTTAGACAAAAAAACGGGTATCAATCTGTACGTGCCGGGCGCTTGACCCAGACCGGCGAACGCTGCTCGCCGCTGCCGGTGATGTAGAGCGCCACGACTTCGCCGCGGGCCAGGGTCACGGGCTTGAGGTCACTGATCTTGCGGTCGCCATCGAACAACGCCAGGCTGATCTTGACCGGGTTGACCTCGCGCTCGCCGCTGCCGTTCGGTGCCACGGCCTCGACCACGGCGGCCTTGCCGTCGGCGGTTTTCAGGCTGAGCGGGCTGTCGGACAGGTTCTGCACGCGTAGCAGGGCTTTCTGCTTGTTGTTGAAGGGCGCCTCGGGCACCAGTTTCGGCGCGCTGCCGGCCTGGTTGACCAGGGTGTAGTAATGGTCGGCTTCCAGGGTCACTGGCAGGGTGGTGTTGCCCACCTGGGCGCTGTAGCTGCCGGCGGGCAGGTAGCTGAAATCACTGGAACCCAGGGGCGCGATGTCGTTCAGCGCGGTGTTGCCGACGCTGACATCGAGCTCGCTGTTGCCCGCGTTGTAGGCGCGCACGAAGGCTGAGCCCTTGGGCGCATTCGGGGCGTACAGGCCACCTTCGCCGGCCAGGCTGGGCAGGCTGGCAAGGCCCAGGGAAAGGGCGACGGCGCAGGACATCCAGCTGCGTTGGGTGTGTCGGGTCATGGTGTTCCTCCATTGGGTGGTTCAAGGCTGCTAAGCCGTTGTTGGGTGAGCGGCGTGCCGCTCGGCTTTGTTCGTCAGGGGTTGTTGGCCAAACGTTGCGTTGCCGGGGTCGCCTTTAGGGTGGCGACCCAGTCGGCATCGAAGCCGCTGAGGTCAGGAGCCATCGGCAGGTAGCGCTCGGGGAACTCCCAGATCACCACCTGCGGTGCGCCTTGTTCTAGGGCATCGCTGTTCAGGTACTTGAGCATCGGCACGATTGGCCCTTGGCCGTCTTCGGCGTAATTGGCCAGGTCGCGCTGCAGGTGTTCGCGCAGGGCACCCTCGAAGTTCCAGTTGGGGTTGGCGCTGTAACTGGTGCCCACCAGGGCCACCGGGATTTGGTTATCGGCGAACAGCGCGTCGGCACTTTCCGGGTTATCGGTGACGCCTTCGGCCGGGTGGGTATCGCGGCGTTGCAGGCGGTCCTGCTCGGGCATCAGCGTGCTGAACAGCGGGTCCATGGGCAGGAAGCTGGTGAGGTCGCCCTTGTAGCGCTGCTCGGCGCGGGGTTGGGTCACGTAAGTCTGGGCTTCACCGTTGAGGCGCACGCTGGCCTGCACCGCATCGGCCAGGGCACGGGCGACCAGGTCAGCGCCCTGGGGGGTCCAGTGGGTGTCGGTACGCAGGAACAGCGCCCCGTCATCCTTGGCCGGCTGCAAGCGGGCAAGCAAGTCCGGCGCATTCAGCCCGGCCTGGCGCACGGCCTGGTGGAACTGCTCATACAGCGCCTGGTGTTGGCTGCTGACAGCGTGCTCGCCGACGAACTCGGGATAGAGGCGGCGTTTGGCCGGGACGATGGCCAGCACCAACTGCACGTCATGCCGGGCCAGCTCGTCGCGTACCCCGCGGATGATCGCCAGGTTGTCGCGCTGGTGCTGCTCGCCGCCGGCCACCGGGTTGAATTCCTCGTCGGTGTAGAGCCAGTCGCGCTCACCGACCACGACGCCCGGCCGGCCTTCACCGAACAGCAGGTAGTCCAGGGCGGCCCAGACGTTGGTGCCGATGTCCTTGACCGGAAACTGCTTGTCGTAGTGCTGCTCGAAGGTCTTGGCCAGGCCGCCATCGAGCACGCTGATGGTGGGCGGCAACTGGTAGCTGGCGAAGCTGCGCAGCGACCAGATAAACAGCAGGCCGAGCACACCCAGGAACAGGGCGATATAGAGTTTGCGTAGCTGACGGGTCATGGTCGCCTCACTCAGAACTGGAAGTAGAGGAAAGGGCTGAAGCTTTGTGCCGAGAGCTTCAGCACCGAGGCGCAGAACAGCACCAGCAGTAGCGCACGCACGGCATAGCGCGGTATGGCAGCGCTCCAGCTCGGTGCCTGAACCTGTACGGCGCCGCCGGCGACCACCAGGCCAGCGTCGTCACCCGGTACGGCCTTGACCATGCGCGGCTGCGCGGTGGCCGGGCCGTCGGCGCGGCTGTCGTTACTCTGGCGGTTGTGCCGGTAGAACTGGCGCAGGCCGCAGAACGCCAGTACCGCATAGGCCAGTACCAGGGTGGCGATCTGCAGGTCGGTAACCTGCGCGGCGTTGAGCTCGCTCAAGGCCCAGCCGTTGAAGCTGAACAGGGCGGCGTACATGCGCCAGGCCACGTCGAGGTTTTCCGCGCGGAAGATCACCCAGCCGAGCATCACCAGGAAGAAGGTGAAAGCCCATTTCAGCGGGTTGATGACCTTGGGCGCAGCGTTGACCCCCAGTGCGCGCTCGATGGCCAGCCAGGCACCGTGCCAGGCGCCCCAGATCAGAAAGGTCCAGTTGGCGCCGTGCCAGAAACCGCCCAGCAGCATGGTCAGAAACAGGTTGCGGTAGGTGTTGAAGGTACCTTTACGGTTACCGCCCAGGGGCACGTACAGGTAGTCGCGCAGCCAGGTGGAGAGGCTGATGTGCCAGCGCCGCCAGAACTCGGTGATCGACTGGCTGATGTAGGGCTGGTTGAAGTTTTCCATAAAGCGGAAACCCATCATCAGCCCCAAACCGATGGCCATGTCGCTGTAGCCGGAGAAGTCGAAATACAGCTGCGCGGTGTAGGCGATCATGCCCAGCCAGGCATCACCGGTGCTGGGGTTTTCCAGGGCGAAGCAGTGGTCGACCAATGGCGCCAGGCTGTCGGCGATAAAGACCTTTTTCACAAAGCCCTGCATAAAGCGCGTGGCGCCTTCGCTGAACTTGTCGACGCTGTGGGTGCGGTCGGTGAACTGGTCGGCCAGATCCTTGTAGCGCAGCACCGGCCCGGCAATCAGTTGCGGGAACAGGGCAATAAACGCCGCGAAGTTGATCAGGTTTTCCGTGGGCTTGGTGTCGCCGCGGTAGACGTCGATCAGGTAGCTGATGGATTGGAAAATGTAGAAGGAAATCCCAATCGGCAGGATCACGTGGGTCAACAGGAACGGCTCGAAGCCGGCGGCTTCCAGGGCTGCGTTGATATTGGCCATGCCGAAGTTGGCGTACTTGAAGTAGGCCAGGGTCGCCAGGTTGCCGACCACGCCCCACAGCACCCAGCGCTGTGCGGCTTTGCTGCCGATTCCGGCGCGGTCGATACGTAAGCCGAAGATGTAGTTCCACAGGGTCACGGCGACGAAAAGCAGGAGGAAGTCCACCCGCCACCAGGCGTAGAACAAGTAGCTGCCGATCAGGATCAGCAGGTTGCGGTAGCGGTTACTGCTCAGGTAGTACAGGCCGAGAAAGATCGGCAGGAACAGGAACAGGAACACATTGGATGAAAAGACCATCCTGGATCTCCGGTGAGTCACACGGGGGATAAGCCCCCCATTCCCCCCGCTGGCGGGGGGCGTTTTCAATACAGTGGAGTGGCTGCTGACCGACTCCGCTCAAGCATGCAGACGGGCGTTGCTATCAGCTGTCGTCAGCCTTTTTGGGGTTGAACACCTGGCTCACGTCGCCACCCAGACGGAAGGTCTGGAACGGCCCCATCTTTTGCTCGCGCTCACGGGTCAGCGGCGTGCAGTCATAGAGCGTGCAGTAGGGCGCCAGCCAGGCGAACTTGAAGTGCTTGTGCAGCTCTTCCATGTCCTGCTTTTGCCCGGTGCGCTTGTTGAAGTCATCGGGCTTTTCCATATCGTCCAGCACTCGCTCGGCCAGGCGCTTGAGGGCGCCATGGTTCTCGCCGCGCAGGTCGACACCGTTGGCCTGGGCGAAGGCGGCGACCATCACCAGCGGCGGCAGGCTGTAGTTGTGGTAGGCCAGGGCGCGCTGACGACGCTTGAGCTCGTTGGGCAGGAAACCCTGCTCGTCGACCTGGTTGGCGCCCACGCGGAACTGCTCCACGGCCCAGTCGAACAGGTCGCGACGGTCGCTGGCCACCGCGGTGGCCATGACCGACCAGGCGGCCCAGTAACTGTGGTTGTTGATCTTGCGCAGCGGCAGATCGCTCCAGTCGTGCACCGTCTGTTCGGCCATGCGCACGAACCAGTCTTCGATCAACTTGCTCTGCTCGGCATAGGGCGCCAGCGGCCGAGACTCGGAGAACTTCAGCCGCAGGTAGCCCGAAGACAATGTGCCCAGCGCCCATTTGCGGATCGATTTGCCGGTGTGGTTGTACTCCGGGCTCATCAGGGCATCGGCCTGGGCCCAGGTGCTCATCCAGTTCAGTGCGCACTCGAGTTGCTGACGGTCGCCGCCACGCATGTAGTTGAGGATCTGTCGGTTGACCCCGCGCTCCAGCTTGGTGATGTCTGCGGTGCTCTCGCGGAAGGCTTTTTCCGAGGACTTGTTGAGGGTTGCGCGGGCGCTGTCCGAGCCTTCGTACTTGCTGCGAAAGTCCAGCTTGGCGGTGTACGGCTTGGGCGGCGCATCACAGCTGCGCGAAGGCTTGTCGCGTTGCTCGACAGCGGCGTAGTAGCCGCTGGGCGGTACCAGCGGCGCGGCCAGGGCGGTCTGTGCGAGCAGGCCGGCACCGAGCACGCAGGGCAGCCACAGCCAGCGACTGAGGCTGGCGTAACGAGGGCGAGTGGTCGGGTTGACGCCTTGCATGGTCTCTCCTTGCCTCACTGTGCGTGTGCCGCGACCTGGGCTTTAGCGCCAGGGCGCTTGCACAGAGTGGCTTCTACGCTCAGGTTGGCGGGCATGTTGTCCGGCCCCTGAATTTCCAGGGCGAGCAGGTTGAGGTCGGCCCAGTCAGGGTCATTGCGCAGCTCGAAGACATAGCGCCCGCCGGTGTCGACGCGGTCGCTCTGTTCGAGTTTGAACTGCTCCCGGCGGCCGTTGAGGTACCAGAGCACCGCCTGGGCCTCGTGCACCGTCGGGTCGCTGAAGGTCAGGTCGATCTGGTAGTCGCGCCCCGGCAGGTCGCGCAGCGGTGCGGTATCGCCGTTGACCAGAATCTCGTTGGCGCCGGGCTTGAGCGTGACCTTGTTTGTCATCGCGGCCGGTTGGCCGACGCAGCCGTTATCCACCAGCGGAACGGCCTGGCGGTAGAAGCTCGCTTGCGCCAGGTCGTAGTGGGTGGCGAATTCCCAGATAAGGATTTTCGGCGGGTTGTCATGGAATTCCTGGCTGCTCATGTACTGCAGCAGGGCGCTGTCGAAGCCGCCACCGGGAACCGCCAGGTTGAGCACGTCGGCGCCGCTGTACTGCTGCAGGAAGCCGGCGAAGTTATAAGCCGGGCCACTGTTACTGGTGCCGACCAGGGCGATCTGCGGGTTGGCCTCATCGCCGAACAGGCTGTCGGCACTGGCCTCGCCAACCGGCTCGGTCTCGTAGCGATCGACATACTGGGTGGCGTAGGTGGTGCCGCAGAATTGCGCGGCGGTCTTGTGCAGGGTACCGGCCTTGGGCAGCAGGCCAGTGACGGTGCTGGCGAACTCTTTCTTCTCGATGTCGGCGAAGCCAGGCACATCCTTCAGGGTCTCGGCCACCAGACGCGCCGTGCGCTCGGCGCCGGCTGGGGTCCAGTGGTGGTCGGCCTGGAAGTAGTAGGGCGTTTCCACATCGCGCTCATCGAACAGCGGTGAAAGGTCCGGGGTCCAGATCCCAGCCTTGCGGAAGCCTTCGATGGATTTTATGTAGTTGGCCTTGGCCAGGTCGAAGTTGAAGCGGGCCTTTTCCTCATCGGTCAGGTGCTCGCGGTTGACCAGGCCGCGGGTCGGTTGGTAGACGACCATCAGCTCGACGCCTTTGCGCTTGAGTGCATCGCGCAGCTTCTTGAACTGCTGGTAGCCGTAGGCGCTGGTGCCGAAGTCGGTGCGCAGGTCGTAACGGCTGCGGAACAGCCAGTCACCCTTACCTTGCACCAAAGCGGTGAAAAAACTCAGGTACTTGGTGTTGTACTGGGCCGGGTCCTGGGCAATCGGGCACAGAGGGCCGACGCGCTGCACCTGGTACTGCGGGCCAGGCAGCTCGGCCTGGGCCATGCTGGACAGGCCGAGCAGGCTGCAGGCCAGGGCCAGGTGGCGGAGTTTGAAATGGCGTGGGGTCATGATCACTGCGTCCTCAATCCTGAAGTTCGGCCTGGCTTTCGACGGGGTCGATGAGCACGGCGAGATCGCGGCGCACCATCAGGTCGAGGATCTCTTCCTGCTTTTCCCCGAGGATGCCGGCGAAGCTGATGCCGGTGCTTTTGCTCGGTGCCAGTAGCTGTACGCGGTACAGCTCGACCGACAGCGGCGAGTCGATGGACAGTGGGCTGGAGCCGTTGGCCGCAAGGGTGCCGCCAACCACGATCATCGAAATCTTCGCGTCGAAGGGGTCCAGGTCGAAGTTACGGTCGGTGTCGGAGAGGTCCTTGATGTGGCCGTAGACACCGGTCAAGCCGTTGGCCGCCGAGACGTTTTCGTAGAGCTTGATGTCGACGCTGTTGCGCACGCGGATACCGTGGCGCTTGTTGTTCAGCACCTGGTTGCCCCACAGCAGGTTGTGGGAGCTCTCGTAGAGGGTGATGCCGTCGGAGTGGTTCTGATACACCTCGTTGTAGGCGATCAGGTTGCGCACGCTATTACGGTCGATGACGATGCCCGAGAGCTTGTTGTCGTAGCTCTTGTTGTTGATGATCCAGCTGTCGTCGACCTCACGGGAGATGATGATGCCGTGCTTCTGCTTGGTCCCGTGCACGGTGTTCTCGGCGATGATCAGGCCGTGGGAACGGTCGTGGGGGTCGATGCCGTAGACGATGTTGTCGCGGTAGGTGTTGCCCTTGATCACCACGTTCTGCGCTTCGTAGCAGTAGAAGCCGTACCAGTGGTCGACGAACTCCGAGTCGATCAGCCAGCCGGTAGGCTCGGCGCGCTGCAGGCGCTCATGCATGCCGGGGGTGTACTGGGTGATGGAGACGCCGTAGCTCTTGCTGTTGTCGTAGCCGAGGCTGGTGACCACGCTGCTGGCGATATACAGCTCGCTGCCACCCCAGGACACCAGAAACGGACGGAACTCCTTGCCTTCGCGGAACGTCGCCGGGGCATTGTCGGTTTCGCGCCAGGCGGTCAGCCGGGTGCTGGTGATAAACAGCTTGCCGTCGTTGACCAGAAACGCGCCGCGCTCCTGGGACAGGCGCAGATCAGTGGTTTGCGGGTCGACATGCAGGGTTGCACCCTGGGCCACGACGATCGGCAGGCGGGCCAGGTAGACGCCCGGCTCGACTTCGCTGAACTGGTTATCCGGCAGGGCGCGGGCAAGGTCGGCCGGGGTTACGTAGCCGTCTTCGATAAAGATCGCGTGGGGCATGCCGCCCTGGCGCGTCACCCATTCACGCAGGCGCTCGTCACCGCCGATAAAGTCCTTCAGGGCGTCCTGCTGGAGCATGCGGCGAACCACCACACGGCCTTTGACGTTGCGTTCGATCTTCGCGTTCACCGCCTCCAGGGTGTAGCCGCTAAGGTCGGGCAGGGTGGGCGTGGGCAGGTGCAGCGGTTCGACCGGTGCACTGGTCACGGTGTAGTTGCTGGTTTCCTTGAGGCGCTGGGCCGCGTCGGTTTCTTCCGCGGCCTGAACCCAGGGCGCGGCGAATTGCAGCGCGCCGAGAAGCAGGCCGCTGCCGAGCAGGGCCAGGCCGATCTTGCGTTTGACTGTCTGTGGCTGATGCGTCATTGCGGTGCCCTCAGAAGCGCCAGATAAAGTCGACAAAGGCCCGGTGCATCAACGAGTCAGCCTCGCTGCCATAGGCATCGCCGGGCTTGAACACGCCGCCGCGAAAGCGCACCAGCGCCGAGCGCTCGTCGAGCTGTTCGCTGACTGCGGCCGGTAGCAGGCCCTGTTTGAAGTAGCGGGTGACCACCAGGTCGAGTTCCTGGCCGATATCGGCTTCGCCGTCTTGCAGCGGCGCGATGATCCCGCTGTCGCCGATGTCCTGGTTGTCATCCACGCGCCAGAAGCGGTGGTAGACCAGGCTGGCGTCGTAGTCCTCGCCGAAGGTCATCGAGCTGAAGGCGCTGGCCACTTGCAGGTTGGACAGCTCGCCGCGGAAGGCCTCGCCGAAGCGATGCATGCGCGACTGCACGCCGGTGAAGCTTGAGCGGTTGCTCTCCAGCCCGGTCTGCATGAACTGCTTGGAGCTATCGTCATCACCGCCGCCGCTGCCGCGGGCATAGGCGCCGCCGACCTTCCAGCGTTCGTCGAGGCTGTAGCGCAGGCCCAGGTCCAGGCCCCAGGCGTTGACGTCCTGATTGCGCGAGCCGCTGGCGATGCGTTCGTCGCCGACGATGCTCTGCTCCAGTTGGTCGGTGTCGCCGGTCAGCCAGGTGACCTGGGCCCAGTAGTTCAGCGGGTTGCTCGAACGTGGGTTGAAGAAGTCGCCGTCGGCGTGCAGGCCGAGCCAGGTCAGGTCACCGGTGTAGCGTTTGCTCAGCTCGTCGACGCGCTCGCCGGCACGCGGCAGCTGGCCGTCGTCACGGCTGTGGTGCAGCTTGACGCCGACCCAGTGGCCAGGTGTCCACTGGGTGGCCACGTCGGCGAACAGGTGGGTGCGGTCTTCGTCTTCAGGGGCCAGTTCGTCGAGGTCGGTGCGGTACTCGGAAAAACGCTGGGCGACGCCGACCTGGGCATTCAGCAGGGTGGTGTCGAAGCTCCAGTTGAGCGCCTCGATATTGGTGTCGCGCCAGGTGCCTTCGTCGCTGCGCAGGCGTTGGCGGCCCAGGCGCAGGTGCTCGCCGGGGTAGGCAGTGAGGCCGGCGTAGTCGACCCAGAATTCGCGCAGGGCGAGGTAGCTCTTGTCCGGCACGCGGCCGTCATTGCTGCTGCCGCTGTCTTCGCTATCCAGGTCGTTGTTGTCCAGGGTGTCGGTTTCGATGATGTCAGTGGCCGACACTGCCTGGCCCATGGCGAAAGCGCTCCAGTCGCCGCGCTGGGCATACACCCAGGGCCGTGCGTCGATGCCGAGCCCGGTGATGTCGCCGCCGCCACGGGTGCCGAGGTCGCGGTCATCTTCCGATTGCGCGGTGATTTTGAAGTCGATGCCGAAGCTGTCATCACTCATCTGCGCCGCCCAGGCGGAGCTGGCGCAAAGTACGCTCATGCCAAGGCCGAGGCTGCTGGCGATCCGGTTGAGGGTCATGCGAAAGTCCTTGCTCATGGGGTCTGCGCCTGCATTTCGCTGAGTTGCTGCAGGGTGATGCCGCGCACCTGGCGTTCCTCGTTGAGCATGCGGCGCGCACGCAACTGGTCGGTGGCCGGCAGGCGCAGTTCGATGTCATGGGCCAGTTCGGTGGTCTGCGGAGTGTCCTTGGCCAGGGCCAGCTGGCTGAACACGTAAGCGCTCGCCAGGTCCGGCTGAATGCCTTTGCCCTGGGAGAACATCTGCGCCAGGGTCTGGTCGGCATTGATCTGCCCGGCGCGCGCAGCACTGAGCAGATGGTCCAGGGCCTGCTGCGGGTAGATATCGCCCAGGTAACCGCGCAGGTAGATCTGCCCGAGGAAGTAGTTGGCGCTTGGCTCGCTCGGCGCGGCCTTGCGCAGGTGCTGTTCGGCCTTGTGCGGGTCTTGCGGCACCAGCTTGCCTTCATAGTACAGGCGCCCGAGCAGCAGTTCGGCGCGGGGCAGGGCGGCGGCGCGGCCGTTGTCCAGGTAGGTCATCATCTGCTCGATGTCGCCCAGTGCCGGGTAGTCGTAGAGCAGGCGCGCCAGGCTGACCCAGGCCGCCGGGTAGTTCGGTGCGATGGCTTCGAGCATTTCCTGGGCCTTGCCTTCGTTGGGCGTGCCCAGCTCGGCATCGGCGAGCACCTGGGCCACGGCGTCGACCCGTTGGGCCGGCAGTGCGCCGCTGTGGTAGCCGTTCATCAAGCGCTCCAGCAGAGCCTGCTGGCGTTCGCTATCGGCCTGTTTCTGGTACACGGTGGCCAGCTCGACGTAGCAGACATCGGCCTGGGCGAGCATGTTCTGACAGATCTGCTCGATCTCGCCGAGGTGCTGGTCGTAGGTGCCCTGGGTGCGGTAGTAGAGGATCTGCGCCAGGTCCGCGTCGGCGTGACCCTGCTGGCGCCAGGTAGCAATTTGGCTCTGCACGTTCATACCGGGAAAGTCCTGTGGATACTGCAGATAGAGCAGTGTCAGCGGCATCAGGGTGCCCGGCTCGCCAGCCGTGAAGGCTTGGTCGAGCAGGCTGGCCGCCTCACGGCGTTCCTCGCTGCTGGCGCCCGGTTTGCGCGCCAGCAGCTTGCCCAGGCGCGCTTTGGCGCGCGGCGAGCTGTCCATGGCCTGGCGGTAGGTGCGTTCGGCAGCGGCCAGGTCCTCTGGCGTGCCATTGGCCAGTTGCAGATCGGCCAGGCCAATCTGCGCGTTGACGTAGCCCAGCTCGGCAAGCTGGCGGTAATGCTGCTCGGCAGTCTGGGTATCGCCACGCTTGAGCGCTTCGGCAGCCAGGCGCTGGTCCGGCAGACCGGCGCAGCCGCCCAGGCCGACTGCCAGCGCAAGCGCTAGCAGGGGCAGGGCAGGGCCACGCGGGGCTAGGCGGGAGTCGAAAATCGGCACGGTAGCCTCCTCACAAACCAGCCGCGACGGCTTTGTCGATCATCCAGTCGAACGACGGGCCGGCATCCAGGGTGACTTCCACCGGCAGGCTGGCCAGGGAGCTGGGCAGGGGCTGGTCCGGTTCGATGATCACGCGGATGTCGCTGGCCAGGCCGTTGTCATGCAGGGTGCTGCTGACAATGGTGCCCTGACGCACCTGCTCGTCACCGGCCACCCAGAAGGTCGCGCGGGTGCCGGGGCGTGCTTGTTCAAGCTTGCGGTAGGGGAAGCTGGCGAGGATGGTGGCCTTGGTGTCCTGGGGTACCAATTCGAAGATCACATCGCCCTTGCTGGCGAACTGACCATCGGCCACCAGTTGGCGCGAAACCTTGCAGTTGCAGGGGCTGGTCAGGGTGCCTTTGACCTGCTTGCCGAACAGCGTCTCGATATTGGCCGGCTCGAGCTGTTCATCGCTCAGGTGGCCTTTGAGCATTTCCAGCATGGAGGCCGAGAAGGACGCCAGTGGGGCGCCTTTGTCGACGCTGGCATCCGGGCCGATCAGGCTTTGTACCGTGCCCTCACGCGGCATGGTCACTTGCAGGCTGGGCACGTTGACCTGGGCGGACTTGGCGTGGGTAACGAAGTACAGGCCGTACACCGACTTGAAGATAAAGCCGAATGCCGCCAGGCCGACGAGAAACACCGCCAGGCTGAAGCTAACGGCGCGCAGGCGGCCGAGGGCGTTCATGCCATTGCCCGCGCCACCTTGTTTGCGTGCCTTGGTGAAGTTCTCGCGCTGCAGGGTGTTGAGCAGGTCGCCGACGCTGACCAGCTCACCGCCCAGGTAGGCGCTGATCAGGTAGCGCAGGGTGGCTTGCTCGCGGGGTTTGAGGTTGTGGAACTGGCAACCGATACGCGCCTGGGCGTTGTCGACGCTCTGCACCTGGAATTCCACATCGATGCCCAGATCGAGGCTGTCGAGCTGAAACTGCAGGCGGCCTTTGTGATGCTCGCCGACCGTGACCGGCACTTTGCCGGTGCTGAAGCTGAAACCACCGGCCGAGATGTCGAGGATGCGCGCTTCCACCCGTTCGCGGTTGGCCGCCGTGTAGCGCAGCACCGCCGGTAGTTTTACGCGGGCGTGCTGGCGCTGGGCTTCGGATTCATGAACCACATTGATGTTCTGGGCTGTACTCATGCTTGCAAATTTCCTATTCGAAAGTTCCGATCACACCAACACCAGAAGGGTGGCGATAAACACGCTGGCAGCAGAAAAGGTCATGGCGCGCGAGGACCAACTGTTGAACCACAGCTGGAAGCTGCGCAGTCCACGGTCGAGCTTGGTGTTCTGGCGGGTCCAGGACTGCTGGTCGAGGCGGAAGAACACGTAGATCTTCACCAGCGCGCCGACGATCTGGTTGTAATAGAGGATGGCCGGGTAGGCCGGGCCAATCGGGTGGCCGCTGAAGCTCAGCAGCAGGGTCAGCAGCAACCGTGTGGTACCGATCCACAGCAGGTAGATCAGCAGGTAGACGATGCTGTACTTGATGCTGGCGATGATCGCCACGGCCAGGCCCAGCAGGCATGTCCACATCGACACGCGCTGGTCGAACAGCACCACGCTGGTGAACAACCCCAAACGGCCCATACCCAGGCGCAGGGCGCGCGAGTTCTGCCGCAGGTTGTTGCCGTACCAGCGGAACATCAGCTTGCGACTGGCCTTGATGAAACTCTTCTCCGGCGGGTGCTCGACCGTGTTGATCGCCGCATCCGGCACGTAGAAGGTGTCGTAGCCCAGGCGCATCAGGCTGTACCAGCTGGACTTGTCGTCGCCGGTGAGGAACTGGAAGCGCCCCAGGCGCCAATGGTCCAGGTGGTCGCTCTCCACGTCGCGGATGAACTCGGGGTCGGTGACCACCTTGGCGCGGAATACCGACATGCGCCCGGTCATGGTCAGCACGCGCTTGGACAGCGCCATCGAGCACATGTTGATGTGCCGTTGAGCAAAGCGCAGCTTGTGCCACTCGCTCATGATGTAGCTGCCGCGCACCTCGCAGAACTCGTTGGTGGTCAAGCCGCCGACGTTGCTGAACAGCTGGAACCAAGGCACGGTCTTCTTCACCACGCCTTCGGCCAGAACGGTGTCGCCATCGACTACGGCCACCACGCCGCGGTCATCGGGCAGGTGCCGGGAAATGGCGCGAAAGCCATAGGCCAGGCCGTCGCGCTTACCGGTACCGGGAATCCGCACGAAGTCCAACTTGACGTGCTCGGGCGGGTTCATGCGCGTCCACAGGTTCTTCACCAGCAACTCATCGGACAGCTCGACGATCGAGCACACCACGGTGGTCGGGAAGCCACACTCGATGGCCTCGCGGATCACCGAGCGGTAGACCTGAGCAGTGGTCAAAGCGTCGATGCGAAAGCTGGTCACCAGCAGGAACACATGAGAGGGGTCGGCGTCCTTGCCGAGTTTTTTTACCTTACGGCGGTAATAGGGGTACACCACGTACAAAAACAGCATGCCGCGCACAAAGTGCAGGGCACCCATGGAATAGCGCCAGATGCCGACCAGGCCGATGAGCAGGAGGAAATCCCTGGACTCGGGGTCGAACACGCTCCTGGGCAAGGCCAGGGCGAGGAGCATCAGCAGTGATAGGTAAAACAGCCATCCGGCGGCCTGATTGAGACCGGTCTTCAGCGTGTGCATAGGGTCCATCCGCATTCTGGGTTAGGCCCCGGCAGCCGCGCAGGCGTACCGGGGCAGGCAGTTAGGGTCTGTTGACGTTTCGTCGCACGCCGCGTTGCCGCGAAAAATCTCGCCAGGCAAGGCGGAGGACGCCGGTAATGGTGTTCCCTTGCCAAGTCCTCCAACACCGCATGGCGAGATTTTCCGCGCAACCCGAAGGGCCGGGCCCGTTTTAGCGCGATGCTGCGTTTCTCGATGGCTCATTTAGTTCACTAAACCTCGCATCTCGTGCCTTGCCTCGCGCTAAAACTGGCTCCGGCGCGGCCGCGACCGAAGCGTCAACAGACCCTCGCGTTACCAGCAAATGCCTTCACTGCCCTCGCGCGAGGCGGTGGGCATGAAACCGACCAGATCGACCACGTGTTTGCCGGCCAGGGCTTGCTGCGCCAGCGGCGCGAAGTCCTGATCGCCATTGCCCAGGATGATCACATCGGCCTCGCGTACCACGGCGTCGAAGTCGCTGTTGAGCAGCGAGGAGACGTGCGGGATCTTCGACTCGATGTACTCCTTGTTCGCTCCGTAGACACGGGCATACTCGACGTTGCGGTCGTAAATGCTCAGGTCGTAACCCTTGCCGATGAGCATTTCTGCCAGCTCCACCAGCGGGCTTTCGCGCAGGTCATCGGTGCCGGCCTTGAAGCTCAGACCGAGCAGGGCAACTTTGCGCTTGTCGTAGCTGGTGATGATGTCGAAGGCGTTCTGCACCTGGATGCTGTTGCTGCGCATCAGCGAACCAATCAGCGGGGCATCGACATCCAGGCTGCCAGCGCGGTACGACAGGGCGCGCACATCCTTGGGCAGGCAGGAGCCACCGAAGGCGAAGCCGGGCTTCATGTAGTACTTGGACAGGTTGAGCTTGTGGTCCTGGCAGATCACATCCATCACCTCACGGCCATCGACGCCGCAGGCCTTGGCGATGTTGCCGATCTCGTTGGCGAAGGTGACCTTGGTCGCGTGCCAGACGTTGCAGGTGTACTTGATCATCTCGGCGACATCGATGCCCTTGCGGATCACCGGCGCGTCGAGCTCGCTGTAGATGCTTTCCAGCAGGTCGCCGGAGGCGCTGTCGAGTTCGCCGATCACGGTCATCGGTGGGAAATCGTAGTCCTTGATGGCGGTGCTTTCGCGCAGGAACTCGGGGTTGACGGCCACGCCGAAGTCGACGCCGGCCTTCTTCCCGGAGCTGGCTTCGAGGATCGGGATCACCACGTTTTTAGCGGTGCCTGGCAGTACGGTGCTGCGTACCACCACGGTGTGACGGCCCGGCTTGTCGCGCATGGCTTCGCCGATTTCACGGCACACGCCTTCGATGTACTCCAGGCCCAGGTCGCCGTTCTTCTTGCTGGGCGTACCCACGCAGATGAACGATACCTCGGTGTCGCGTACCGCATCGGCGACATCGGTGGTGCCGCGCAGGCGGCCGGTGTCCAGACCTTTTTGCAGAAGTTCTTCCAGGCCAGGTTCGACAATCGGCGATTTGCCCGTGTTGATCAGGTCGATCTTGGTCGTCGAGACATCCACGCCGACCACGTCATGGCCACGCGCCGACAAACAACCGGCGCAGACGGCACCCACATAACCCAAACCAAAGATGCTGATACGCATCACAATCACCTCGTCCATTTAACGCAATTAAAAGTGGCTATAAACGGCCACCACTGAGTGTCCATTCACGTCTGTAAGAAACAGCGTGGTGAATGAAGCAGGCATACAAGATTAAGTGACTCCCCATCATCAGGAAGTCCAGCGGGCTTATAGTTGAAACATGCCCTTGAAGTTGTCGCGCATAGCAATGCCACTTGGGCGCGCGCTTGAGAAGTTTGCAGTGTCTATGACGGTTTAACGCTCTCCTTACTTTCGCAGACACAGGTGTCGAGTAATACGCTGCCGTGAACAATTAAGTCCATAAATGGCGGCAGTTTGGTATCACGCAGACATCAGCGTGAGGAAGTATTACGCGGAAGTAAGAGTGTGTAGATTTTTGGTTAGTTCCTACCGTTCGTCCCCTTTCGTAACGATTGGAAATATGCAAAGTGCCATGATGGCCAGCATAATGCTGGCACTTTTGCAGAGTTCTGGAAGTGCCGGGCGGCAAGGTGGGAGTGCTGACGTGCAGGCTATCCGCGGGGGTTATAAAGATTGTTGGACAATTAAAGCCTGGGCTCGGCCCGTTGCGGGCCGAGTTCTGCAAGTTGCAAGTTTGTGATCTATTTGGCAGGTCGTGCCGGTATTAAATTGAACCGCGCGTTGATCAAGTCGAAATACCCCGCTGCGGACTGTGGTTAATCCGTCAATTGCTCACGAAGAAATACCAAATTATTGGCGTCAGAATTTTGTTGGGAGTAATAGTAACCATCCAGATTGAAGTCTTTGAGACCCTGAGGATCTTGCAGTCTTTCTTTGATGACATAACGCGCCATTAGCCCGCGTGCCTTCTTGGCATAGAAACTGATGATCTTGTACTGACCATTTTTCAGATCACGAAACTCGGTATTGATGAGGCGCGCATTCAATATCTTGCGCTTGACCGCAGCGAAGTATTCGTTAGAAGCGAGATTGAGCAGAACATCATCGCCCTGGGCCTGCAGGGCGGCGTTCAGCCAGCCGCTGATATGCTCACCCCAGAACGCATACAAGTCCTTGCCGCGCGGATTGGCCAGCTTGGTGCCCATCTCGAGGCGATAAGGCTGCATGAGGTCCAGCGGGCGCAGCACGCCATACAGGCCCGAGAGCATGCGCAGATGGCGCTGGGCAAAGTCGAAGTCAGCTTCGTTGAAGTCATCGGCGTTGAGGCCGGTGTACACGTCACCTTTGAAGGCCAGCAGGGCCTGCTTGGCATTGTCAGGTGTGAAGGGCTCGCTCCAGCTGCCGAAACGGGCCGCATTGAGTCCCGCAAGTTTGTCGGAGAGGTGCATCAGCTCGGCGATCTGTGCCGGGCTGAAGTCACGCAGCTGATCGATCAGCTCGTGCGAGTGGGTCAGGTGTTCGGGCAGGGTGTAGCGCGTGGTGGCCGGTGCGCTGTCGTAGTCGAGGGTCTTGGCCGGGGAAATCACCATCAGCATGGAGGCTGCTCCTGAAAGTCAGGCGGCGATTCTAGAAGCTCCCCTTAGACAAGGCCACCTATCAGCCCAATAGTGAGGGCAGAGCGCCTTGCTGAATGAGCCCGCAGGGGTAATCCAGAAAGGCGCTTCAGGCCTGGCTTGTGAGCGAATTCAGTTGCGCCCAGGCAGCATGGCGCGCAGCACGCCGTCGCGGTGTACATGGTGGTGCCACAGGGCCATGCCGGCATGGCCGAGGATCATGGCGAACAGCAGATACTGGGCGGTTACGTGAAAGAGCTTGGCCAGTTCGCGCACGCTGTCACTGACCGCGACTGGGCCTATTTCCACCAGCCAGAACAGGTCCAGCGGACGCTTGCCGAACAGAATGCCGGTCAGCGGCATTAGCACCAGCAGAAGATAGAGCAGGGCATGGCCGGCCTTGGCCGCGCGCTGTTGCAGGGCGCTGTGGGCACCAAGCAGATTGGGTGCGCCCTGACGTGCGCGCACCAGCAGGCGCAGCACGGTCAGCACCAGTACGGTAATGCCGAGCGACTTGTGCAGAGTAAATACTCCGCCTGTGCCGCCCAGCAGTGGGCCAAACAAATCACTGCCGTAGGGCAGGGCGATGATGATGAGTACCAGAAGTGCACTAAGCCAGTGCAGGGCGATTTGAGCGGGGCTGTAGCGTGTAGGTGTCACGGCAAAGGTCCTTTTAGGTTTAGTTATCAGTGAGGGTGCAGGTCGTTAGGGTCTGTTCCCGTTTCGTCGCAAGCCCGCGAATGAAACGGGAACAGACCCTAGTAGCGAGCACCGCGCCTCGACAGCAAGGTGTCGACTCACCGGGCTGGACGGTTTGTACAAGAAACAGGCCAGGGGTTCACCGCCGGCTGCGGTTGCCAGGATAAAAAGCGTTGCGGGGTTTTTCGAGAGTGGACAAGTGCAGCGGTAGGACTTCGGACTCTAACGGCGCCTGACGGGGACGCCAAGGGCTATTTGTCGCAGGTGCAAATAAAGTCCTAAATAAACAAAAGGTCTTTTGCCTGTCATGAAAATTGGCGTATTAAACAAACAAGACCGCCGAAACCTGCAGACAGGTGGCGGCCATTGGCCTCCACCTTTTCTGCATCTTCACGAGCCTGGCTCGTGCGACTCGGCGGCCCCGCGCCACAGACTTTCAGGTCTGTCGCTTGGCTCCCAGCAGAAGGTGACCGAGTATGGATGACAACGGACGCTTCAAGCCCACCGCCCCGACCCTGTATGCACTCGACACCAACGTCCTGATTCATGACCCCAATGCGTTGCTGAACTTTCAAGAGCATCACGTCGCCATCCCCATGACCGTGCTGGAGGAGCTGGACAAGCTCAAGACGGGCAAGCAGGGCGTTGCCGCCGAGTGCCGGCAGGCGATCCGCCTGATCGACAAGATTCTCGGTCAGGCGACTCCGGAGGAAGTGGAGCATGGCGTGCCGATCCAGCGTGATAAAAGCGGCCCCTGCGGTTTCCTCTCCATCCTTATGAGCAAGAGTGCGGCGCCAGTGACCTGGTTGCCCGAAGACCTCAACGACAACAAGATCATCAACCAGTTGGTCGAGCTGAAGTCGCGTCGCCCGGGCACCTCCGTGGTGCTGGTGACCAAGGACATCAACATGCGCCTGAAGGCGCGCGGCTGTGGCCTGGATTCGGAGGATTACCATACCGACCAACTGGTCGATGACGTTTCGCTGCTTTCCAAGGGCTACCACAGCATGACGGGGGCGTTCTGGGACCGCGTGAGCAAGGTCGAGACGCGTCAGGAGCGTGGGCGGACCTGGCATCGCGTGCAACTGACCGACAACCTGCCGGCGGTGCACGTCAACGAGTTCATCGTCGACGAGCAGGGCTTTGTGGGCTGGATCAAGGCGATCCGCGAAGACGAGTTGGTTATCCTCGATCTGCACCAGGAGCCGCTGATGCATCAGGAGGCCTGGGGGCTCAAGCCACGCGATATCTACCAGGCGTTGGCGCTGTATGCGCTGCTCGACCCGGACATCCACCTGGTCAACCTGTCCGGCGCTGCCGGTTCTGGCAAAACCATCCTGGCTCTGGCGGCTGCCATCGAGCAGACCATGGTCACCAAGCGCTACCGGCGCATCATCGCCACCCGCAGCGTGCAGGGCCTGGATCAGGAGATCGGCTTTTTGCCCGGCACCGAAGCCGAGAAGATGGAGCCCTGGCTCGGTGCGATTACCGACAACCTCGAAGCCCTGCACATGGACGACGAGAATACCCATGGCAGCGTCGATTACATCCTGCAGAAGGTGCCATTGCAGTTCAAATCACTGAATTACATCCGTGGGCGCAGCTTCCAGCAGAGCCTGATCCTGATCGACGAATGCCAGAACCTGACCCCGCACCAGATGAAGACCATCATCACCCGTGCCGGCACTGGCTCCAAGGTAGTGTGCCTGGGCAACCTGGCGCAGATCGACACCCCTTACCTGTCGGCTCCGAGTTCGGGGCTGACCTACCTGACTGAACGCTTCAAGGACTTCCCCCACGGCGTGCACATCACCTTGCAGGGCGTACCGCGCTCGATCCTGGCGGAATACGCGGAAACCCATATGTAGTACCCCAGGGCTGCTTGCAGCTGCCAAGGCCTGTCCTTGGGTTTACAATCGGCGGATTCCCATCAGGAGTCCGCCCGTGCTGACCCATCTCGATTCTCAAGGCCGTGCCAACATGGTCGACGTCAGTGACAAGGCGTCGACTGTGCGCGAGGCCACCGCCGAAGCGCGTGTGCGCATGCTTCCCGCCACCCTCAGCATGATCGTTGCCGGCGGCCACCCCAAGGGCGACGTCTTCGCTGTGGCGCGTATCGCGGGCATTCAGGCAGCGAAGAAGACCAGCGACCTGATTCCCCTGTGCCACCCGCTGATGCTTACCAGCGTCAAAGTCGAGTTGCAGGCCGAAGGCGAGGACGTCGTGCACATCACCGCCCGCTGCAAGCTCAGCGGCCAGACCGGGGTGGAGATGGAAGCGTTGACCGCGGCCAGCGTTGCGGCCCTGACCCTGTACGACATGTGCAAGGCCGTCGACCGCGGCATGGTCATCGAAAGCGTGCGCCTGCTGGAGAAAGTGGGCGGTAAGAGTGGCCATTTCGTTGCGCAGGTGTCGGCATGATTCGCGTGCAGTATTTCGCCCGCTACCGTGAAGTGCTGGGCCTGGATGGCGAGCAGGTCAGTGACGAATTCGCCAGCCTCGATGAGCTGCGCCAGCATCTGCTGGGCCGTGGTGGCGTCTGGGAGGTACTGGCTGAGCAAAACCTGATGTGCGCGCGTAATCAGGAGCTGTGCAGCCTGGCCGAGCCGCTGCAACCGGGTGACGAGGTGGCGTTTTTCCCCACCGTAACCGGCGGCTGAATGGGCTACATACAGGTGGGCAGTTGCAGGGCCATGTAGCTTCGCGATAAAGCTTTTTATCTATATTCCATACGAGCATCTACATGAGCATTCGCGTCCAGTCCCAACCCTTCGACCCTGGCGTCGAGTTGAACGCCCTGCACGCCGCCAACCTGGGCGTGGGCGCGGTGGTCAGTTTTGTCGGGTATGTGCGGGACTTCAATGAAGGACGCGAGGTCGGCGGGATGTTTCTCGAGCATTTTCCTGGCATGACGGAAAAGGCCTTGGGCAAGATCGTCGAGCAAGCACAGCAGCGCTGGCCTTTGCTGGGTATTGGCGTTATTCACCGGATTGGCCGTCTGGAGCCTGGCGAGCCAATCGTCTTCGTCGGTGTCAGCAGTGCGCACCGTCAGGCCGCTTTCGATGCCTGCAATTTCGTTATGGATTACCTGAAGACCCGCGCCCCCTTCTGGAAAAAAGAAGACACCGCCGACGGCCCGCGCTGGGTCGAGGGGCGGGCCAGTGATCAGGATGCCGCCCGCCGCTGGTGATGCAGCGTTGCCTGGAGCCGGCGCCACGCCGACGGATTTAGCTAAAGCCCAGGTAGAGGCGAAACATAAGCGGGGCGAACATCGACACCAGGCCCAGGCTGGTCAGCCACAGACTCCAGTCGTGTTCGCGCTGACTGAAGCCGATGGCCAGCAGGATGAACCCGCTGACCAGTAAGGCGATCATGATGTGCACTTCGTCCATGGCCAGCTCCTCGCACTGATGGCTTATTGTGCCTTCAGTCTAGTCGCCAGGACGGATCAGTGATTGATCATGGTCAATACATGTCGGTGATGGGCGCAGGATACCGCTGCGCCCGGCTGGTGCCGGGCGAGCGGTGGGCTCAGTGCTTGCGGGGAACGGGCTTGAGCAGGGAGTCAGGTGGCATTTCGCAAGCGATCTTGCGACCGACCAGGGCTTCGATACCCGGCAGGGCGTAGGCATCGTCCTCGCCCGCGAAGCTGATCGAGGTACCACTGGTGCCGGCACGGCCGGTGCGACCAATGCGGTGCACGTAGTCGTCCGGGTCTTCCGGCAGGGTGAAGTTGATCACGTGACTGATGGCGTCGACATGGATGC
This sequence comes from Pseudomonas cuatrocienegasensis, assembly GCF_900110925.1. Lineage (GTDB taxonomy): Bacteria > Pseudomonadota > Gammaproteobacteria > Pseudomonadales > Pseudomonadaceae > Aquipseudomonas > Aquipseudomonas cuatrocienegasensis. Next base: position 69,557 of record NZ_FOFP01000004.1, read on the forward strand.
CACGGCCGGCCACATCGGTGGCGACCAGAACGCGAATCTGGCCTTCGCGAAAGCCTTCGAGCACCTTGATGCGCTTGTGCTGGGGCACGTCGCCGGACATCTGCGCCGCGCTGATGCCGTCACGGGTGAGCTTCTCTTCGATACGCCGCACTTCGTCCTTGCGGTTGGCGAAGACCATGACCCGGGTCCAGTCATTTTGTGCGATCAGGTTATAGAGCAGCTTGTACTTGTCGCTGCCGGCCACGGCATAGACATGCTGCTCAACGGTTTCGCTGGCGACGTTCTCAGGCTCGATCTCGACGATCGCCGGGTCCGTGGTCCATTGCTTGGCCAGGTTCATCACGTCTTCGGTAAAGGTCGCGGAGAACAGCAGGGTCTGGCGTTCGCTCTTGGGTGGGGTCTGGCGGATGATCTGGCGGACCTGGGGGATAAAGCCCATGTCGAGCATACGGTCGGCTTCGTCCAGCACCATCACCTCGACCATATCCAGGTGCACCTCGCCGCGCTGGTTGAAGTCCAGCAGACGGCCGGGGGTGGCCACGAGGATGTCGCAGTAGCGCGACTCGAGCAGCTTGAGCTGTTTGTCGAAGTCCATGCCACCGACAAACTGCATGACGTTGAGGCCGGTGTATTTGGTCAGGTCGGCGGCGTCCTTGGCAATCTGTACCACCAGCTCGCGGGTCGGCGCGATGATCAGGGCGCGCGGTTCGCCCATGTAGCGTTCCCGGGGTGGAGGGGTCTGCAGCAGCTGGCTGATGATCGAGATCAGGAATGCAGCGGTCTTGCCGGTGCCGGTCTGTGCGCGGCCGATGGCGTCCTGGCCCTTGAGGGTGTGGCCCAATACCTGCGCCTGGATCGGCGTGCAGTACGGAAAGCCCAGGTCGTGGATGGCGTGCATCAGGGACGGCGCCAACTTGAAGTCGTGGAAGCGGGTCTTGCCTTCGGCTGGCTCGACCTTGAAGTCATCCAGGGTCCAGGTGTCGACAGGCTTGCTGGCGCGTGGGCGACGTGGCTTGTCCTGGTTACGCGGTGGCGTACTGGCCTCGACAGGCGCGTTGGCCGCTTCCGCAGCGGGTCGGGGCGGCACTGCAGGTGCGGTGCGGCTGGCATCGGGTGTAGGGGGCGCAATGGGTGTAGCAGGCTGGCTGACTGGGCTGGGCTGCTCGCCCTCGGCTTTGCCGAACATTTTTTTGAGTGCTTTGAGCACGGTCATCTCGTCAATTGGCTAAGGAGTGAACGACGGCCAGTGTAAAGCAAGAACGCGGCGCGGCGAAGTGCCGCGGCCGCGGGTGACCAGCATCGATAAAGTTATCTTGATAGATGCACCCAGAGGGCGCCTTTGACCGCTAGCAGACGCAGTTGCGGCCCTGTTGCTTGGCCCGGTAGAGCGCGGCATCGGCGCGGGCGATCAGGCTTTGCAGGCTGTCCTTGGGTGCCATCAGCGCCAGGCCGATCGACATGGTGACACCTGGCAGCATGCCCACAGGTGAATAGAAGGAGCTGACCTGCTCGAGTGACTGGCGCAGGCGTTCGCCAATGGCCCGCGACTGCTCTTCGTCGACCCCCGGCAGCATGATCACGAATTCCTCGCCACCGAAGCGCACCAGGCTGTCCTGGGGGCGCAGTTGTTTGCGCAGGGTGTGGGCGACCAGGCACAGGGCATAGTCCCCAGCCAGGTGTCCGTGTTGGTCGTTGTAGGCTTTGAAGTGATCGACATCCAGCATCAGCAGGCCCATCGGGCTGGCATTGAAAGAGCAGCGTGTGCTTTCGCGCTCGTAGGCGTGTTCCAGCCAGCGTCGGTTGAAGGCGCCCGTAAGCGTATCGACATTGGCATGTTGCTCACTGCTCTGGATCAGCCGATTGCCCTGGCGTACCCGCTCGCAGAGCAGGGCCAGTAGGTTCTGCATCATTTGCGGTGACTGATGGAACAGGTTGATCAGCGACTCGCGGTGCAGGCGCAGCACCTGGCTCGGGACCGTGGCCACGACATAGGCAGAGGGGTGCTCGTTATCGATAAAGCTGATTTCGCCAGCGCAATCGCCCACTTCCAGGGTGCTCACCGGTGGGTTGTCGAGCGACCCCAGGTACACCTTGAACTGCCCCTTGAGCAGCAGATAGAGGTACTGGTTGCGGTTGAACGGTGACAGCAGGACTTCCCCAGCCTGTAGATCGCAGGCGCGAAATTCCTTAAGCAGCTGGGCAATGCTGCTGGTGGCGAAATTATTGAACAACCGCAGCTCGCGCAGCTGCTGCAGGTCGGCTTGCCAGGATGCGCTTCTCATCGTGACGGGTCGAACCATTGTTCGCTGCAAAGTATGGGCATCGCTAACGCTCCCTGTCGGTGGGCGAAACCAGAGATGACAGTATTCCTGCGCTCTAGGACTGGCAATGAATTGTAAAAGCTCTGCCGACAGGCGGTCTTGCTCAGTCTTGTGCGCGGCGTCACAAGCCCGCCAGACGAGGGGTTCAGGCTGTGCGCTGGGTGTGGTCGGGCGCGCCTGGGGCAGTGGCGCGCCGATGGGCGGGTCAGCTCAGGCGTGCCTGCAGCCAGGTGGCGATATCGCCGATTTCCGCTGGCAGTACCTCGTGGGCCATTGGGTAATCCTGCCATTCCACGCTTACGCCGCGCTGGCTCAGCCAGTCGTAGGCGGCGCGGCCCATGGCGGGTAGCACTACATCGTCTTGGCTGCCGTGCAGGCAATAGACCGGGATTGTCCGGCGCGCCGGCTCAAGCGTCAGCGCGGGATCGAATGTTGGGCCATAGGTAGAGAGCGCCAGAACACCACCGAGAGGGCCGTTCCAGCGCAGGAAAGCGGTGTGCAGCACCACCGCACCGCCTTGGGAGAAACCCGCCAGGATGATGCGTGATGGATCTATGCCGCTGTCTCGCTGCGCTTCGATCAGGTCCATGACCTGCTGCGCCGAGGTCTCGAGCTGATCCTGGTTGATCGCCCGAGCCGGGCTCATGGCGAGAATGTCGTACCAGCTTGGCATGGCCCAGCCGCCATTGATGGTGACCGCTTGCGTCGGTGCCTGAGGCAGTACGAAGCGGGTGCTCGGCAAGATGGCCTGCAGCGCTTCGGCAACCGGCAGGAAGTCATAACGGTCAGCGCCGAGGCCGTGCAACCAGATGACGCACGCATCGGCGGGCAGTGTGGGCTGAAGAATCAAGGGTTCGCTCATGAGGGGCTCCTGCTTGGTGCGCGCGCTCTTATTTGGTGCGCTGCGCAAAAAATGTCATGGTCAATCTGTGAAGAAGATGTCGCAAGGCTACAAGTTTTGCTCTTGACCTGCCCGTATGGTGCTAGCGGCAGGTGCGATGGTATGGCCTTTGCTATGACCTACCTGACTGATGTCGTAGTCCCGATAAGGTAACACTTATGCCGAGTCGGGCTCGGAGCAGACGGGAAGCCAATTTGATGGGGTTTTCCAACAGGTTTGCCAGGCCTCGGCCTGGTAATTGGCAAATTGCTAACCGTCTCAGGCCCATTCGACCAATGGGCGGGCAGAGAGGCTATAGCCGACACAGAATTCGGCAACTAGACTCTCGCCGAGGTTCGACCCCGGTCACCCACGTTGCTGCCTGCGTGTGTGACTCGCCCCACGAGGGCACGGTGGCGAGCTGAGACTCCAACACAACAAAAGCAACTGGAGGTTTTTGATGAAGATGGTGAAATCCACCCTGGCAATTCTCACAACCGCAACCGTTCTCGGTGTAAGCGGCTTCGCGCAAGCGGGCGCTACGCTGGACGCGGTACAGAAGAAAGGCTTTGTACAGTGCGGGATCAGTGATGGTCTGCCTGGCTTCTCCTACGCCGATGAAAAAGGCAACTACATGGGCCTCGACGTCGATGTATGCCGTGCCGTGGCAGCGGCCGTTTTCGGCGACGCGACCAAGGTCAAATACAGCCCGCTGACCGCTAAAGAGCGCTTCACCGCGCTGCAGTCCGGCGAAGTCGACATCCTGTCGCGCAACACCACCTGGACCAGCTCGCGTGATGCGGCCCTGGGCCTGAACTTCACCGGCACCAACTACTACGACGGCCAGGGCTTCCTGGTGAACAAGAAGCTGGGCGTATCCAGCGCCAAGGAACTGGATGGCGCAACCGTCTGCATCCAGGCCGGTACCACCACCGAACTGAACCTCTCCGACTACTTCCGTGCCAACGGCCTGAAGTACACCCCCATCACTTACGATACCTCCGACGAATCGGCCAAATCGGTTGAAGCCGGCCGTTGCGACGTGCTGACCTCTGACCAGTCGCAGCTGTACGCACAGCGTATCAAGCTGGCCAACCCGGACGACTACGTCGTGCTGCCGGAAGTCATCTCCAAGGAGCCACTGGGCCCGGTCGTGCGCCAGGGTGACGAAGAGTGGTTCGACATCGTGCGCTGGACCCTGTTCGCCATGGTCAACGCTGAAGAGCTGGGCATCACCTCGGCTAACGTCGAAGAAATGGCCAAGTCGACCAAGAACCCGGACATCGCTCGTCTGCTCGGTGCTGAAGGCGAGTTCGGCAAGGACCTGAAACTGCCGAAGGACTGGGCAGTGCATATCGTCAAGCAAGTGGGTAACTACGGCGAAAGCTTCGACCGCAACGTCGGTTCTGGTAGCGAGCTGAAAATCGAACGTGGCCTCAACGCCCTGTGGAACAAAGGTGGTCTGCAATACGCACCGCCAGTGCGCTGACCGTCTGTGCTGATGCCTCGTCCTGAGGCATCACTCGTGTTCTGATGAAGTGAACCTCATGCCCGCGCGAGCGGGCATGAGTGTTCAAAGAGGGCTCCTATGCAAACCACTGCAAACACCTCGCGTCCCGGCGGCTCGGTCTGGACCGATCCGAAGGTGCGTGCCTGGGTCTTTCAGATAATTGCCGTCATCGCCATCGTGGCGCTCGGCTGGTTTCTGTTCGACAACACCCAGACCAACCTTGAGAAACGCGGCATCACCTCGGGTTTCTCCTTTCTTAATAACAGTGCCGGTTTCGGCATTGCCCAGCACCTGATCGACTACACCGAAAGCGACTCCTACGGGCGTGTGTTCCTGGTGGGTTTGCTCAATACCCTGCTGGTGTCGGTTATCGGTATCGTGCTGGCGACCTTGCTGGGCTTCCTGCTGGGGGTGGCGCGGCTGTCACCGAACTGGCTGGTGCGCAAGCTGGCCACCGTGTACATCGAGATCTTCCGCAACATTCCGCCGCTGCTGCAGATCCTGTTCTGGTACTTCGCGGTGATGCTGACCCTGCCAGGGCCGCGTCAGAGCCACGCGGTGCTCGAGAGCTTCTTCCTCAACAGCCGTGGCCTGTACATGCCGGCACCCGTACCGACCGATGCCTTCTCGGTCTTTCTGGGCGCTGTTGTGGTAGCGATTATCGGCTCGATCCTGTTCGCCCGCTGGTCGAGAGCGCGCTTCGAGGCGACCGGTAAGCTGTTCCCGATCTCCCTTGGCGTTATCCCGCTGCTGATCGTGCTGCCGGCCCTGGCCGTGCTGATCGCCGGTAACCCGGTGAGCTGGAGCGTTCCTGAGCTGACGGGGTTCAACTTCCGCGGCGGCTGGGTGCTGATCCCGGAGCTGATGGCCCTGACCCTGGCGCTGACCATCTATACCGCTGCCTTTATCGCTGAAAACGTGCGTTCGGGTATTCAGGCCGTCAACCACGGCCAGACCGAAGCTGCGCGCTCTCTCGGCCTGCCGGGTGGCAAGACCCTGCGTCTGGTGATCATCCCGCAGGCCATGCGCGTGATCATCCCGCCGCTGACCAGCCAATACCTGAACCTGGCGAAGAACTCGTCCCTGGCCGCCGGTATCGGTTACCCGGACATGGTTTCGCTGTTCGCCGGTACGGTACTCAACCAGACCGGGCAAGCCATCGAGGTGATTGCCATCACCATGAGCGTCTACCTGGCCATCAGCATCAGCATTTCCATGTTGATGAACTGGTACAACAAGCGCATTGCGCTGATCGAGCGGTAAGGAGCAGCCATGCAGACCCATACGTTCAAACCTGATCTACCGCCACCCGCGCTCAGCGTTGGTGTGGTCGGTTGGCTGCGCGCCAACCTGTTTTCCAGCTGGTTCAATAGCCTGCTGACGCTGTTCGCGGCTTACCTGGTGTGGCTGATTCTGCCGCCGCTGATCCAGTGGGCGTTTATTAACGCTGACTGGGTGGGTGAGACCCGTGCCGACTGCACCAGTGGCGGCGCGTGCTGGGTGTTTATTCAGCAGCGCTTTGGCCAGTTCATGTACGGCTTCTACCCGAGCGAGTTGCGCTGGCGTGTCGACCTGACCCTGTGGCTGGCGATCATCGGCGCTGCGCCGCTGTTCATCCCGCAGATGGTGCGCAAAGGCCTGTATGGCCTGGCATTTTTGGTGGTCTACCCGGTTGTGGCCTATTGGCTGCTGCACGGCGGCAGCTTCGGCCTGGAAGTGGTGCCGACCAGCCGTTGGGGCGGCCTGATGCTGACCCTGGTGATCGCTGCCGTCGGTATTGCCGGTGCTTTGCCGCTGGGGGTGTTGCTGGCCCTCGGGCGGCGTTCGGACATGCCGGCGATCCGCGTGATCTGCGTAACCTTCATCGAGTTCTGGCGCGGCGTACCGCTGATCACCGTGCTGTTCATGTCTTCGGTGATGCTGCCGCTGTTCCTGCCCGAAGGCATGAGCTTCGACAAGCTGATGCGCGCGCTGATCGGGGTGATCCTGTTCCAGTCGGCCTACATCGCCGAAGTGGTCCGCGGTGGCCTGCAAGCGATCCCCAAGGGTCAGTACGAGGCGGCTGCCGCCATGGGCCTGGGCTACTGGCGGATGATGGGCCTGGTGATTTTGCCGCAGGCCATGAAGCTGGTCATTCCGGGCATCGTCAACACCTTCATTTCGTTGTTCAAGGACACCAGCCTGGTGATCATCATCGGTCTGTTCGACCTGCTCAACAGCATCAAACAAGCCACCACCGACCCCGCCTGGCTGGGCATGGCCACTGAAGGCTATGTGTTCGCCGCGTTGGTTTTCTGGATTTTCTGTTTCGGTATGTCCCGCTACTCCGTACACCTGGAGCGCAAGCTGGACACTGGCCACAAGCGTTAGGAGCGACCTCATGAGTGAAGCAATCAAACAACCCGCGGTCACCGACGGCATGATCCAGATGCAGGGCGTGCACAAATGGTACGGCCAGTTCCATGTGCTCAAGGACATCAACCTGGACGTCAAGCAGGGCGAGCGCATCGTCCTGTGCGGCCCGTCCGGTTCCGGCAAGTCGACCACCATTCGTTGCCTCAATCGCCTGGAAGAACACCAGCAGGGGCGTATCGTGGTCGATGGCACCGAGCTGACCCACGACCTCAAGCAGATCGAGGCCGTGCGCCGTGAAGTGGGCATGGTGTTCCAGCACTTCAACCTGTTCCCGCACCTGACCGTGCTGCAGAACTGCACCCTGGCGCCGATGTGGGTGCGCAAGATGCCCAAGCGCAAGGCCGAAGAAATTGCCATGCACTTCCTTGAGCGTGTGCGCATCCCGGAGCAGGCCAACAAGTACCCCGGTCAGCTTTCCGGCGGCCAGCAACAGCGTGTAGCGATTGCTCGCGCACTGTGCATGAAGCCCAAGGTGATGCTGTTCGACGAACCGACCTCGGCCCTCGACCCGGAAATGGTCAAGGAAGTACTGGATACCATGATCGGCCTGGCCGAAGACGGCATGACCATGCTCTGCGTGACCCACGAGATGGGCTTTGCCCGCACCGTGGCAAACCGGGTGATCTTCATGGACAAAGGTGAGATCGTCGAACAGAACGAGCCTAATGCCTTCTTCAGCAATCCGCAGAACGAGCGCACCAAGCTGTTCCTCAGCCAGATCATTCATTGATCCGCTTGTTCGCATAGCGCAAAGGCTGTACGAAAACGCCGCGCCCCCTAATGGGATCGCGGCGTTTTTCGTTGGGTTGCAGTTGGACGCCGTAGGGTGCGCTGCGCGCACCGGCAATTATTGGTGCGCGCGGCACACCCTACCTATTGCGCAGACGGCGGCGAAAGGCGCCGGGCGTTTCGCCGCAGACCTGCTTGAAGCGTTTGGCGAAGGTTGCGCGGTCGGCGTAACCGAGCTGCTCGGCAATCTGCTCCAATGATCGGCTTGGGTCACGCAGCGCCTGGCGGGCCCGCTCGATGCGCGCGTGATGCAGGTAGGTGTTGGGCGGCATGCCGGTTGTTTCACGAAAGCGCCGCAGCAGGGTACGTGGTGAGCAATGGGCCTGTTGGGCCAGGTGCTTGAGGTCGAGCGGTTGGTGCAGGTGCTGTTGCAGCCAGCCCAGCACCGCCGCCATGCCAGGGGCTGGTTCCGGGTGTGCCGGTAGCAGCGGGGCGAAACGTGTCTGGCTGCCGCGTTCGCGGTCCAGCACCAGGGTTGCCGCGACTCGGTCGGCCAGCTCTTCGCTGGCAAAGTGGGCGATCAGGTGCAGGCACAGGTCCATACCGGCGTGGGCGCCGCCGGAGGTGAAGATGGGACCGTCCTCGCAATACAGCGCATCAATCTGCAGATGTGCTCGCGGTATGCGTTGGCGAAACGCATCGGCCAGCGCCCAGTGCGTGGTGGCCCGTCGGCCATCCAGTACACCGGCGGCGCCGAGCAGAAAGGCGGCGCTGCACAGGCTGCCAAGTGCCTGTCGGGCAGGGCGCTGGGCCAGCCAGGGGAGCAGGGCGGCATTGCGCGTCTGGGTCGCCTGCAGATCGCTGCCGGTCGCCGGCAGTAGCAGTAGATCGGCGCGCTCGGCCAGGCGTAGATCGCCATCGACCTGGATATGGGCAAAGCCAAGCTGCAGTGGCCGGCCATCCTGGCTCACGCGCAGCACCTCGAACACTCGGCGACCGGCCAGGCGGTTAGCCAGGGTGAAGGCGTCCATGGCCATGCTCAGGCTTGAGCATAGGGTGTCGGGGCAGAGCAGCAAGGCAACGGTTGGCATAGCGATGTCGTTAAAGGTGAGTGGCGATTATGGACACAAAGTTGTCGTTATCGCCAGCTGGCGCACAGGCAAGGTGGCGCCGATACTGAACGCGTTAACTCAGTGGAATGACCCCTATGGCCCATGCCAACGCCGAAACCCTTACGCGCTTTTATCAGGCTTTTCAGCGCCTCGATGCTGACACCATGGCCGCCTGTTACGCACCTGATGCGGTGTTCAGTGACCCGGCCTTTCCCGCCCTGCGCGGTGCTGAAATTGCGGACATGTGGCGCATGCTGAGCAGCCGCGCCCAGGACTTCTCCCTGCAATTTGAAGGGATCGAAGCCGACGATCGGCAGGGCCGAGCGAGCTGGACTGCAAGCTACCTGTTCAGCAAGACCGGTCGGCCGGTGATCAATGTCATTGATGCGCACTTCACCTTCCGCGATGGGCTGATCGTCACCCACCGTGATCATTTCGATCTGTGGCGCTGGTCTCGTCAGGCGCTTGGGTTGAAGGGCCTGCTGCTCGGCTGGACGCCGTTGGTGCGCGCTGCCATTCAGCGTCAGGCGGCAGCTTCGTTGGCCTATTACCGTGACAGCCGATGAGACTTGGCTGCAGATAGTCGACTCGGGGAGGCGCAAGACGGAACGCAGTGATAGGCTTGTGGGTCAGAACCTATTAATGCAGATCGGATGAAACCCGTTCGTCCGACCGCCCGCCGCCGAGAGCAAGCTGTGACCCAAATGATACTGACCATGAACAAGGCCCGTGCCTGGGGCGTCCACGCCGTCACCGCCAGTGGCGTGATCCTCGGCCTGCTCGCGTTGCTCGCCGTGATCGATGGCAACCCCAAGCAGTGTCTGCTGTGGCTGGGCATGGCGCTGCTGGTCGATGGCCTGGATGGCACCCTGGCGCGGCGTTATGACGTCAAGGGTGTGCTGCCGCACTTCGATGGCTCGACCCTGGATCTGGTGATCGATTACCTCACCTACGTATTTATCCCGGCGATCTTCGTTTACCGCTTTATCCCGCTGCCTGAATACACCCTGCTGCTGTCGGTTGGCTTGATTCTGCTGTCCTCGCTGTTCTGCTTCTGCAACGTCAACATGAAGAGCAAGGACAACTACTTCGTCGGCTTCCCCGCTGCCTGGAACGTGGTGGTTGTGTACTTCTATCTGCTCGACTTCGGCCCCTGGCTGACCTTCGGCACCATCCTGCTGTTGTCCGCCCTGACCCTGACCCGTATGAAGTTCCTGCACCCGTTCCGGGTCAAGGAGCTGATGCCGCTGAATATCGGCGTGACCATGGTCTGGATGCTCGCCTGCGCGGCGCTGATTGTGCAGTTCCCACAACAATCGCTGGCTCTGACGGTGCTCTGGCTGGCCGCTTCGGCCTACTTCGTCGGTATCTGCGTGTGGCGCACTGCGCGTGAATGGCTCGCCTGAGCCGCTAAGCGCGACAGCACTGCCCGCTGCCGATGCCGTCTCACTCGCCGCCGAGGTGAGTGCCGAGAAACCCTGGTTCGTCTACCTGGTGCGCGCGCAGAACGGCGCACTGTATTGCGGGATCAGTGATGACCCGCAGCGGCGCTTCCTCCAACATCAGCGGGGCAAGGGCGCGCGCTTTTTCTATTCCAGCCCGGCCATGGCCCTGGTGTATGTCGAAGCCTGTGCCGGCAAAGGCGAGGCGTTGCGCCGTGAGCGGGCGATCAAGCGCCTGGGCAAACCCGCCAAAGAAGCGCTTATTCCGGCCAGTGATACGCTGCTATCAGGCTGAGCCGGTGGGCGCGTGTGGGGGAGCCAGGTAAGCTGGTGTTTTCCTTGCTGCGGAGCCCACCATGCATGAGTTGATCCTGCACCATTACCCCACCTCGCCGTTTGCCGAAAAGGCGCGTCTGCTGTTGGGCTTCAAGCAGCTGTCGTGGCGCTCGGTGACCATCCCGCCGATCATGCCCAAGCCAGACCTCACCGCGCTGACCGGTGGCTACCGCAAGACCCCAGTGCTGCAAGTGGGCGCCGATATCTATTGCGACACCGCGCTGATCGCCCGTCGCCTGGAAGCCGAAAAGGCCACCCCAACGCTGTTCCCCGAAGGCCAGGCTTTCAATGTCGCCAGTTTCGCCCAGTGGGCCGATTCGGTGGTGTTTCTGCACGCGGTGAGCCTGGTGTTCCAGCCAGAGTCTATCGCCGCGCGCTTTGGCAAGGCACCGCCGGAATTTCTCAAAAGCTTTATCGCCGACCGCTCGACGCTGTTCAACGGTGGCCTGGCCACTCGTCTGCCGGCTGAGATCGCGCGTCACCAGTGGCCTGCGCTGATGGCGCGTTTGCAGCAGCAATTGGCGACCCAGAGCGGTGACTACCTGTTCGGTGAGCCGTCGCTGGCCGACTTCGCCATGGCCCACCCGCTGTGGTTTCTGCGCGGCACGCCGGTGACCGCGCCGCTGGTTGATGACTACCCGGACGTTGCCGCCTGGCTGGCCCGAGTGCTGGGGTTTGGCCATGGCTCGGCGAGTGAAATGAGCGGCGAAGACGCGGTCAGCGTGGCCCGCGAGGCGACCCCCGCGGCGCTGCCGGAGGAAGCCTTCAGCGACCCGAACGGTTTCAGCGCCGGTCAGGCGGTGGCGATTTCCGCTGTCGATTACGGCGTGGATGCGGTGGAGGGTGAGCTGCTGTTCGCCGGCACCGAGTCGCTGATCCTGCGCCGCGAAGACCCGCGAGCCGGCACCGTGCATGTGCATTTCCCGCGTATGGGCTTTCGTATCGAAGCGCGTTAATCGCTACGCTATCAAGCTCGCGGCTAAAGCCCCTCCCACAGACTGTATAACCCTGGGAGGGGCTTCAGCCGCGACAGCAGTAGGGTGAATGACGCTCTTTTCATCCACCATCGTTTTCGCCGCTTGGTGGACGGGTGAGGCGTCGTCCACCCTACTACCGCCAGCGTTAACGCTGATCCGGCAGCAGGAAGTTGCCGGTTTGCCCGCCTTCGAGCGTAGGGGTTTCGGCTTCATCCTTCAGATCCACGCCCGAGAGCTGGCGGCGGCAGGCTTCGCGCATCAGGTACATCAGGCGAAAGGTCGCCATGCCGTAGCTCAGGCCTTCCAGACGCACGTTGGAGATGCAGTTGCGGTAGGCGTCGTTTAGCCCAACGCGCGGCGCGTAGGTGAAGTACAGGCCCAGGCTGTCGGGTGAGCTGAGGCCGGGGCGTTCGCCGATCAGAATCACCGTCATCTTCGCGCCCAGGCGCTCGCCGACCTCGTCTGCCACGGCGACGCGGCCTTGTTCCACCAATGAAATCGGCGCCAGGCTCCAGCCTTCGGCGGTCACCTGTTCGAGCAGGCGTTCGAGAAACGGCAGGCTGTGGCGGTGTACGGCGAGCGACGACAAACCGTCGGCGATGACGATGGCCAGGTCCTTGCCGGTGCCATGTTGCGCCGCGTAGGTATCGAGCTGGGCGCCAGAGTCGGCGTGCAGGCGGCGGCCCAGATCCGGGCGCTGTAGATAGGTGTGGCGATCTTCGGCTGCGCTGCGCAGGTGCAGGGTGTCGAGGCCGCGTTGTTGCAGGGCGTCGCTCAGGGGCTTGGCGTCGAAGGGCAGGTGCACCGCATCACGGGCCTGGGCATGGGCAAACTGAAAATCCAGCTGCGCACGGGTCGGCAGGCTGGTGCCGGCGCGGCCCAGGGCGATGCGCGCGGGGGTCAACTGGCGCAGCTGCTGCCAGGGGTTCTCGGTGGCGGGTGGCCGTTCGGACATGGGAGCCTCGTTACGCAAACGTGAGCGGGTCAGTTGAGGTGAGCCAGGGCCTGGCGGAACGCTGCGGGCAGCTCATCGCCCAGGCGCAGTTGGCCGCCTTGCTGGTGCAGGATGTTCATGCGTTGCAACCAGCCCTCGAACTCCGGCGCGGTGCGCAGGCCGAGCACCTGGCGCGCGTAGAGTGCGTCGTGGAAGGAGGTGGTCTGGTAGTTGAGCATCACGTCGTCGGAGCCGGGAATGCCCATGATGAAGTTGATGCCGGCGGTGCCGAGCAGCGTCAGCAGGGTGTCCATGTCGTCCTGATCGGCTTCGGCATGGTTGGTGTAGCAGATGTCGCAGCCCATGGGCACACCGAGCAGCTTGCCGCAGAAGTGATCCTCCAGGCCGGCGCGGATGATCTGCTTGCCGTTGTACAGGTACTCCGGGCCGATAAAGCCGACCACGGTGTTGACCAGAAACGGGTTGAAGTGGCGGGCTACGCCGTAGGCGCGGGTTTCGCAGGTTTGCTGGTCGACGCCATGGTGGGCATTGGCCGACAGCGCGCTGCCCTGGCCGGTCTCGAAATACATCAGGTTGTTGCCCTGGGTGCCGCGCTTGAGGCTCAGGCCGGCTTCGTAGCCTTCCTGCAAAATCTTCAGGCTAACGCCGAAACTGGCGTTGGCCGCCTCTGTGCCGGCAATCGACTGGAACACCAGGTCCAGCGGCGCACCGCGCTCGATGGCAGCGATGGAACTGGTGACGTGGGTCAGCACGCAGGATTGGGTGGGGATCTCGTAGCGCTGGATGATCGCATCAAGCATCTCCAGCAAGGCGGTGATCGAACCCATGCTGTCGGTGGCCGGGTTGATGCCGATCATGGCATCGCCGTTGCCATACAGCAGGCCATCGAGAATGCTCGCGGCGATGCCGGCCGGGTCGTCGGTCGGGTGGTTGGGTTGCAGCCGCGTGGACATGCGCCCGCGCAGGCCTTGGGTGTTGCGAAAGCGGGTGACCACACGGATTTTCTGCGCCACCAGGACCAGGTCCTGAATGCGCATGATCTTCGACACCGCCGCGGCCATTTCCGGCGTCAGCCCGGGCGCCAGGTGGCGCAGGCTGGTTTCATCGGCTGCCTCGCCGAGCAACCAGTCGCGCAGCCCACCGACGGTCAGGTGGCTGACCGGAGCGAAGGCGGCGGCATCATGGCTGTCGATGATCAGACGGGTGACTTCATCCTGCTCGTAGGGAATCACCACCTCCTGCAAGAAGTGCTTGAGCGGCACATCGGCCAGGGCCATCTGCGCGGCGGCGCGTTCGGCATCGCTGCTGGCCGCCACGCCCGCCAGAAAGTCACCTGAGCGCGCCGGTGTGGCCTTGGCCATCAGCTCGCGCAGGCTGTCGAAGCGCCAGGTCTGGCCAGCGATGGTGTGGGCAAATTGAGCCATCAGTCATTCTCCTGTGGCGGCCACCACCGGGGTGGCCGCTTGGGGCAAATCAGCGCAGCGAACGCTCGGCGGCCTGGATCGCAGCGAACTCTTCCTCAGGTGTGCCCGAGACCAGGTGGTGACGGCTGTACAGGGCGAAGTAGGCAATGAACAGCGCATAGATGATGGCTGCACCGATCACCACCCGTGGGTCGACCAAAAAGCCCGCCACCAGTGCTACCGCCGCCAGTACCAGGGCCACGCTCGAAGTTGCTACACCACCAGGGGTGCGATAGGGGCGCGGCATGTCCGGACGACGCACGCGCAGGGTGATGTGCGCAGCCATCATCAACACATAAGACAGCGTTGCACCGAATACCGCCACCAGAATCAGCAGGTCACCCTGGCCACTCAGTGACAAACCAAAGCCGATAATGCCAGGCACGATTAATGCCATAACCGGCGCCTTGTTGCGGTTGGTCAGTGACAGGCTGCGGGGCAGGTAGCCGGCGCGCGACAGGGCGAAGATCTGCCGCGAGTAGGCGTAGATGATCGAGAAGAAGCTGGCAATCAAGCCTGCCAAGCCCACCAGGTTGACGAACTGGCTCATCCAGGTAGAGCCGCCGTAAACCTTGACCAGCGATTCCACCAGCGGGTTACCGGATGCGACCAGCGATTGCGCACCGGCTGCACCAGGACCGACCAGCAGGATCAGCCCGGCGAACGCCAGCAGCACCAGCATGGCGCCGATCAGGCCGCGTGGCAGGTCGCGCTGTGGGTCTTTGCTTTCTTCGGCGGCCAGCGGTACGCCTTCAACCGCGAGGAAGAACCAGATGGCGTAGGGCAGCGCGGCCCAGATGCCGAGGTAGCCGAACGGCAGGAAGGCGCTGGCGCCCGTGGCCTCGCTGGCGGGGATGTCGAACAGATTGGCGACCTGGAAATGCGGCGCCATGGCGACGATATAGACGCCCAGGGCAATGGCTGCGACGGCCGTGATGGCGAACATCAGCTTCAGCGCTTCACCGGCGCCGAGAATATGGATGCCGATAAACACCACATAGAACACCAGGTAGATGATCCAGCCACCGATACCGAACAGCGACTCGCAATAGGCACCGATAAAACAGGCGATGGCCGCCGGCGCGATGGCGTATTCGATCAGAATCGCCGTGCCGGTGAGGAAACCGCCCCAGGGGCCGAAGGCCGTGCGGGTGAAGCCGTAGCCACCGCCGGCGGTGGGGATCATCGAGGACAGTTCGGCCAGGGAGAAGCACATGCACAGGTACATGGTCGCCATCAGCAGCGTGGCGATAAACATGCCGCCCCAGCCGCCTTGCGCCAGGCCGAAGTTCCAGCCGGCGTAGTCGCCGGAAATCACATAGGCCACGCCGAGGCCTATCAGCAGAATCCAGCCGGCTGCGCCTTGCTTGAGTTGCCGGTTGGCAAAGTACTCGGCGTTGACCGTCTCAGTTGCCACACCGGCCTGGGCGGGTGTGGTCAGTGTCTCTTTGGACATTCAAGTCTCCTTCACGCCCCACTGCGGTGCAGTGAGGCGCTGCGTTAAGGGGGTGGCTATCGATGGCAGATCAGAAGAAGCCCAGCGGGTTGATGTCGTAGCTGATCAGCAGATTCTTGGTCTGCTGATAGTGGTCGAGCATCATCTTGTGGGTCTCACGCCCGACCCCGGACTTTTTGTAGCCGCCAAAGGCAGCGTGCGCCGGGTACAGGTGGTAACAGTTGGTCCACACGCGACCGGCCTTGATCGCCCGGCCCATGCGGTAGGCGCGGTTGATGTCGCGGGTCCACAGGCCGGCGCCGAGGCCGAACTCGGTGTCGTTGGCAATCGCCAGGGCTTCGGCTTCGTCCTTGAAGGTGGTGATGCCGACCACCGGGCCAAAGATCTCTTCCTGGAACACGCGCATCTTGTTGTTGCCCTTGAGCAGGGTCGGCTGGATGTAATAACCGCTGGCCAGGTCGCCTTGCAGGCGCTCGGCCGCGCCGCCGGTGAGCAGCTCGGCGCCTTCCTGCTGGGCGATTTCCAGGTAGCTGAGGATCTTGTCGTACTGCTGCTCGGAGGCCTGGGCGCCGACCATGGTTTCGGTGTCCAGCGGGTTGCCGCGCTTGATCACCTTGATCTTCTTCATCACCTCGACCATGAAGGCGTCGTAGATCGACTCCTGCACCAGCGCCCGCGACGGGCAGGTGCACACCTCGCCCTGGTTGAAGAACGCCAGCACCAGGCCTTCGGCGGCTTTTTCGATAAACTCCGGCTCGGCGTTCATGATGTCTTCGAAGAAGATGTTCGGCGATTTGCCGCCCAGCTCCACGGTCGACGGAATGATGTTCTCGGCAGCGCACTTGAGAATGTGCGAGCCCACCGGGGTGGAGCCGGTAAAGGCAATCTTGGCAATGCGCTTGCTGGTGGCCAGGGCCTCACCGGCTTCGCGGCCGTAGCCTTGCACCACGTTGAGCACGCCCGGCGGCAGCAAGTCGCCAATCAGCTCCATCAGCACGGTGATCGACAGCGGGGTCTGCTCGGCGGGCTTGAGCACGATGCAGTTGCCGGCGGCCAGGGCTGGGGCGAGTTTCCAGGCGGCCATCAGCAGTGGGAAGTTCCACGGGATGATCTGCCCGACCACACCCAACGGCTCGTGGAAGTGATAGGCGGCGGTGTGTTCGTCGATCTCGGCGGCGCTGCCTTCCTGGGCGCGGATGCAGCCGGCGTAGTAACGGAAGTGGTCAGCGGCCAGGGGCACGTCGGCGTTGAGGGTTTCGCGCACGGCCTTGCCGTTGTCCCAGGTTTCGGCCACGGCCAGCAGTTCGAGGTTGGCTTCGATACGGTCGGCGATTTTCAGCAGCACCATGGCGCGGTTCTGCACGCTGGTCTTGCCCCAGGCATCGGCGGCCGCGTGGGCGGCGTCGAGGGCGAGGTCGATATCCGCGGCATCGGAACGCGGGAATTCGCCGATCACCGAGGCATCCACCGGGCTGGTGTTGGTGAAGTACTGGCCACCCACTGGGGCGACGAACTCACCGTTGATGTAGTTGCCATAGCGCGGCTTGAGGGTGACGACAGCGCCTGCGGTACCTGGTTTGGCATAGATCATACGAATTCTCCCAGCGACAGTTTTTGTAGTTGTAGGGTGAGCCGGTATAGGCACGGGACTCAGCCGAAGCATGAGCCGAATTCATCTGGCCGACTTGACGCTGGGCGAGGTGGGCTGTCCTGCAAAGTCAAATTTCGCACCTGGCTATCGCCGCGCGGCGATGGGTCGAATAGCGCGCTGTTTCGGTGCGAGTGTTTCCGAATGACTCGTTTTAGGGCTCTCACAAAACGGGCATCGCGGGCCAAGGCGGTGCATGGGCCTGCTTATGGCGCAAGATAGGGCGGCGTGCTTCTTGCTTCGTGTCATGGATTGTTACGAAGGGGGCACCCATGAGCTTCGTTATCGCACCGCCCAATGCCTCGGGCGGTCTGTCATCCCTGGCCGGCGGGCAATCCAATACCGGTGTGTTGGCCGCCGCGGCCAGTGGCCTGTGCAGTTTTATTGAAAAGCATGGCGGTGACCCGGACCGTGTTCTCGGGGTGTCCGGTATCGACCCGGAATCGCTGCGCCACCCAACCCTGAGCCTGGCGCTGCCCAATTATTGCCAGGTGCTTGAGGAAGCGTCGCGCCAGTCCGGCTGCGACAATTTCGGCCTGTATTACGGGCAGCAGTTCAAGCCCCAGGCGTTGGGCCTGCTCGGTTATATCGGGCTGTGCTCAGCGACCGTCGAGCAGGCGCTGATCAACTTCGCGCGGGCCTTTCCCCTGCATCAGCGCAACAGCCTGATTCGCCTGGTGGACGAGGGCGAGTGCTACCGCTTCGATTATCAGGTGCGCCATGGCGCCATCCTCTGCCGCCGTCAGGACGCCGAGTTGACCCTGGGCATGGTGCTTAATCTGGTCCGTCATGTACTGGGCCACCAATGGGCGCCGCGCGCCGTGCACTTCGAGCCCCCGCGCCCGGAGCACTGGCAGGACCACTGCAAACTCTTCGATGCACCGGTGTATTTCGAGCAACCGTTCAACTCGCTGGTGATCCCCAAACGCGGCCTGAATCGCGCCATGCCGCAGAGCGATCCGGTGTTGCTGCTGGTCATGCAGGACTCCCTCAGCCAGCTCAGCAGCCTGAGCGGTCGCGGCGAGCGTGGCGTGGTCGATGAGGTGCGTGAGCAGATTCGCCAGCAACTGCTGCTGGGCGAGCCGGTGCTGGAACAGGCCGCCGAGCAACTGGGCATGAGCAGCTGGTCCCTACAGCGCAGGCTGCGCGAGGAGGGACTGAACTTCTCCACAGTGGTGGACAAGTTGCGCTGCGAGCTGGCAACCCATTATCTGCGCCAGCACCAGCTGCCCATTTCCAACCTGGCGCCGTTGCTCGGCTATTCAGAAGTCAGCGCCTTCTCGCGCGCCTTTCGCCGCTGGTTCGGCGTCAGCCCCCGACAGTGGCGACATGACAGCGATGGCGTGGGCCGTCCGCAGCGCACGCACTGAGGCGCTTACGGCGGCGATGCCGCTTGAGTAGGAGCGAAGGGGGCGCCTAGTCTTTATTCGCGATAAATCTTGAAAGCGCTGAAAGCATCGCGGCTAAAGCCCCTCCTACGCGACCTAGCCTTACGCTCTGCGTCCGTTGTAGCGAGACGCGGAGCGTCTCTGGCTGCATGCCCACGGGGGCGGTTCGACGTGGGGACGATCAAAGCCCTTGGCGTACTCAGTCCTTGCGGCGTTTGAGCTGATCGGTCAGCTGGGTTGGCAGGTTGCGAATGGTCAGGGTGTCTGACGCCTCGTCGTATTCGACCTTCGAGCCCAGCAGGTGTGCCTCGAAGCTGATCGACAGACCCTCGGCGCGGCCGGTGAAGCGGCGGAACTGGTTGAGGGTGCGCTTATCCGCGGGGATTTCCGGCGACAGGCCGTAATCCTTGTTGCGGATATGCTCGTAGAAGGCCCGTGGGCGTTCTTCGTCTATCAGCCCTGAAAGTTCTTCCAGGCCCATGGGTTCGCCCATTTTTGCCTGGCTGCTGGCGTAATCGACCAGGGTCTTGGTCTTCTCGCGGGCCGACTCCTCCGGCAGGTCCTCGCTCTCCACGAAATCGCTGAACGCCTTGAGCAGGGTGCGGGTTTCGCCCGGGCCGTCGACGCCTTCCTGGCAGCCGATAAAGTCGCGGAAGTACTCCGAGACCTTCTTGCCATTCTTGCCTTTGATAAAGGAGATGTACTGCTTGGAGGTGGCGTTGTTGCGCCACTCGGAGATGTTGATCCGTGCGGCCAGGTGCAGCTGGCCGAGGTCCAGGTGCTTGGCCGGAGTCACGTCCAGCGCATCGTTCACCGCCACGCCGTCGCTATGGTGCAGCAGGGCGATGGCCAGGTAATCGGTCATGCCTTGCTGGTAATGGGCGAACAGCACATGGCCGCCGGTGGACAGGTTGGATTCTTCCATCAGCTTCTGCAGCTGCTCCACGGCCTTACGGCTAAAGGTGGCGAAGTCCTGACCTTCGTCCAGGTAGTGCTTCAACCAGCCACTAAACGGGTACGCCCCGGATTCCTCATGGAAAAACCCCCAGGCCTTGCCCTGCTTGGCGTTATAGCTCTCGTTGAGGTCGGCAAGCATGTTCTCGATGGCCTGCGACGCCGCCAGTTCGGTATCACGGGCGTGCAGCACGGCAGGCGTGCCGTCGGGCTTCTTGTCGATCAGGTGGACGATGCAGTGGCGGATCGGCATGGCGGTCTCGGGGGCAAGTCAAACAGGGGCGCAGTTTACCCGAAGCGGGTGATGGATTCCGGGGCTGGGCGTGGATCTATCCGTGAAAAGCGCTGGAGATCATGAAGCAGGTCGCGGCTAAAGCCCCTCCCACGGGCGTTCGTGATACCCGTGGGAGAGGCTTTAGCCGCGATGAGTTTTTACTGTCGCCGTTGCTGCAGCGTGCGCAGCCGTTCGATCACATAGCGCAGGTGCATGTGCAGCTCGTACCACTCGTTGGATTAGGACAGCGGCACGTCGATCTTGGCCAGCTCGTCTTTCAGCCTCTCGGCAAACTGGCAGTAGGCGCTGCTCTGGGTGCCGGTCGCCAGGCTGGCACTCATATGAGTACGCGGGGCATGCAGGCATCCTAATGGCTGCGATGGGGCGAATAGAACGCACAACGCGAGGCACTTGGCAGGTCGTTTATCAACGGCCTGTTAACCCTGACGGTAGGGCGGCGGTGTGTTGCACAGGCGGGCGACCAGCTCAGGTAGCGCACGCATGTCATCGAACACCTGCTCAACGCCAAGCTGTCGCAGCACCTCGCCATGCTCGGGCGGAATATGGCTGGCACCGAGAAAGCCCAACACACGCATGCCTGCGGTCAGCGCTGCCGTGGCGCCCGTGGTGCTGTCCTCGATCACCAGGCAGCGCGCAGGCTCGACGCCCGCGCTTTGCGCTGCCAGCAGATACACATCCGGCGCCGGTTTGGGCCGCGCCACCTGCTCGGCGGTGAATAGCCCTCGGTTGACCCGCTCCGTCAGCGCGCAGCGGCGCAACGCGCGCTCCACCGCCGCAAGATGACTGTTGGACGCCACCGCCAGAGGCAGCTCGATGGCCATCAGTGCCTCCCGCGCGCCGGGGATCACCGCCACCTCGTCACGCAACAGCGCCTCGGTACGCGCCTGCAACTCGGCGCGAAAGGCCTCGGGCAACTGCACGTCAAAGTGCCGCTCAACCCGCGCGAGAATATCGCGCCCCTGCAAGCCGAAGGTGCCGGCCAGCACCTGCAGCACCTCATCCTTGGGAAAGCGCAGGATCAGCGCCTCATGCAGCACACGTTCGGCGATGATTTCGCTGTCGATCAACACGCCGTCGCAGTCACTGATCAACAGGTCGATATGGGCGTTGGCTGGGCTGGGCATTGCACCTCCTGGGCAGAATTTCATCGGCAGTCTAACGCAGCTAAATGAGCGGGCAGGCTACCGCGCGCGGGTTTGCCTGCCAGCGGCGGACAAAACAAGGTCGGCGCCTGAACCGACGAGTGCCCCCCCCGTATGCGCATTCTCCACACTTCCGATTGGCACCTGGGCCAGCACTTTATGGGTAAGACGCGCCAGGCCGAACATCAGGCCTTCTGTGCCAGGTTGCTTGAACAAGTGGAGCCACTACCAGCGCTGCCGGTGGCCAAGCGGGCATGCATGGGCGGTGGTGGGGCGACAAAGTAGAAGAGGGCAGCGATCAAGGCGGCTACTACGGACACGATCCTCAGGTCGGTCAACAACCTGATCTTTAGGCCGCGCAGGGTTCTTCGCGGTGCAGTTCCTTGGCCGTGCTCTGAGTGCTTAAAGATTAACCGTCCGGCGCCTTTTTCGCCTGTTGCCCCTGTGCACCTGCGTCGTGCGGGGTTGTACTCGGCACCCGATTTAGAGCGGAAACGAAGCGTCAGACAGCTTTATAAGCTTCTGGAACGCGTTTTTCAGGGTTTCCCTATAGCGAATTCGTCTTTATGGGCAATGAAGGCATTGTGATATCAATATTCTGGCGTCAATAAAACGAATAACAACCGACCGTTGCCCCATGACGGTTTAATCTGTTCCGCGGTCTGTCAGGGATGCTCTTCCGTGGTTTCGCTCTAACCCGGCTGTAGCGGGTTGAACGTAGGAAGGTGGCCTATGCCCCGAACCCTGCTCTATGTAGCGGTAGCCCTGCTTGCCTCAGGTGCCACGCTTGCATTTTTACTGCACGAGCCTTCACCGGCCAACGTCGCTGTTCTTCCTTCTGGTCCGTTACCTCCAGCCCTGGCTGCTCCAGCGCCGGCCACTGGTTTGCTGCCCTCCAAACCGTTGGTTGCCGCAGCGGGTATGGTCGCGAGCACGCCACGCAAAGACGTAACGGTACAAGCAGCTGCACCGGCTGACGACGTGATTGAGCTTTGGGACAGCCGTTCGCTGGTGCCCGAGCAGCAAGACGAAATGACCCTGTACCGCACCCATATGCCGGTTTCCGCCCTGGGCTCTCTGGCCGTCGGCAAGACCCTGCAACTGGCCGTGCCTGGTCGTAAAAAACCGCTACGCGCCACGTTGGACGAGACCCACAACACCGGTGCCGCAGTTTGGATCGGGTCGGTGCAAGGGGGGCAGCCGGAAGACTCGCTGATCGTCGTGCGCGGGCAATTGGAGACCCATATCACCCTGGCGACCCGCGATAAGACCCTGTCGTTTGTGGTGGACAACGCCACCGGCAGCACGCTGATGACCGACCAGAACGAGCTGCTGATGCGTGCCACCCCGGACGCCCTTGTTACACCTGAATCCACGCCGTTGCAGCCGCTGCCACCGCCAACCCGCGGCTGAGCGCTACAGGATTAGAAACCATGCAAAAACTATTCGTCTGCCTGGCCATGCTCTTGCTGGCCCCGTTGACTCAAGCTGCCACCGAACCGCGCACCGTCGATCTGCTGGTGCTCTACACCAAAGAGGCGCAAGCCCTGCCTAATGGGCGTGACATTGACGCGCGCATCGCCAGCTACATCGAATTTGCCAACAACGCGTTCAAAAAGAGCAACGTCAATCTGCGTCTGCGTTTGGTCAACCGGCAACTGCTGAGCTGGGCCAGCTACCCGACCATATCCGGCAAAGATTTGTCTGCGTTCGCCGCCGACCCACGGGTACAGCAACTGCGTGAAACCTACGGCGCCGACGTGGTGCAACTGATCAGCCGTACCCAAGTGGGCCAGGGCTATGGTGTGTGCGGCATTGGCTACGTGCTCTCCGGGCCGAAGAACGGCGGTACGTTCCTGAATGGCGCCTGGGCCAGTGCCTACGGCATCACCGGCGTGGATTGCAGCCTGAGCACCATGGCTCACGAGATCGGTCACAATCTGGGGCTGCGTCACTCGTACGAGCAGGACCAAACCGAGGGTTACTACACCTACCTGGCCCGCGGCATTCACCAAGGTACCTATGAATGGGGCCGCGGCTACGGTGTGCAGGGTCGTTTCGCGACCATCATGGCCTACCCCCAGGTGTTTAATGCGTCGGTGCAGGCGCCGTTGTTTTCCAGCCCAGCCCTGGTCGACAGTACCTGTGCCAACCAGGCGTGTGGCCGTGCCAGCTCTGCTGACGCCGCTCGTGCGCTAAACGACATGGCCGCACAGATCGCCGCACTGCGTCCGACTAAAGTGCCCGAAACGGTCAACCCCACCAGTAAACCGACCACGCCCACTAAACCAACCACACCAACCCCGCCCGTAAAGCCGCCGGTTACGGCTTGGTGCGATAAACCTGCACTCAAAAGCCTGGTAGCTAATGGTGAGTTCCGCACCTTGGATGGATGGAAAACCCTGCTTAATGTGGCCAAGCTGAGCCAACTGAACGTCGGCAAAAACTGCCGTGATGACGCGTTGCAATTCGCCCTGCCGGCTGGCCGCGACGATATGCTCGCCACCTCTGTCGGCGCGCTCAATGTTGGCGCCACCTACCGCTTGAAAGCCAAGGTCATGCTCAAGGGCACCAACGTGCGCGGCAACCTGTACCTGGGCATGGTCCATGAGGGAAACGCCGGTATCAGCTACAGCAACGCCAACGGCGTGATCAAGTCGGTGACCAGCAGCGAGTTCACGCCCATCGACATGACCTTTATCTACCAGCCGCCACCCAGCGTCATCCGTAACACCTACCTGGGCCTATTAAGCATCAACCGTTTGGGTGTGCTACTGGATGAAGTCCAGCTCAGCGAAGTGACGCCCACCACCGCGATCACGCCGGTTACGCCAGCGGCATTCAGTTGGACGTTCGACAGCGCGATCGGGGAATGGAGCGGCTTCTACGGCAGCAATCGGCTCACCGCGCTGGCGAAGACCGGTAAGTCGCTGGAGGTTTACGCGCGTAAGGCCAATGGCACTGGCGCTAGCCTGTTGCTAGCCGGCAAGGTGCAGCCAGGCTTGTCGTATCGCTTTAGCGCTGACGTGATGGTAAGCCGTACTGCCAGCGTCGCTGCGCTGTCGTATGCCTACCTCTACCTTGAAGACACGTCCGGCAATGCGCGTACGCTGTCACTAGGTATGGTGAATACCAAGGGCGGCGTTTGGAGCAAGTTGCAGCAGAGCTTCCAGGTGCCGACCGGTACTTATCGACGCATGGAACTGCTGCTGCTTGGTACTCGCCCAGACCAATCGCTGTACCTGGATAACATCAAACTTAACCGGCTCTAGCCGAAAAAAAACCTGGTGCCCGTGGTTGGGGCGCCAGGTTTTTTGCCTTCGGTTAATGCGCCGAATAGGGTGAAGTCTGCGCGCGACGGCTGCGAATATAGTCCAGCGCCGCCAAGGCCAGCAGCAGGCCCACGGCGTACCAGGCGTCGTTACCCAGGGCGATCATCACCAGGGCACAGAGCAGCGCGCTAAACGCCGCCACCCACCGCCACATCCCTTTTAACAGCACCCAACCAGCGGCCATGCTGAACAGATAAATCAGCACAAAGTTGCCATTGGCGTAACGGATGAGTTGGTCCACCGACAGTTGCATCACCGCTGCCAAGCTAGCGCACAGGGCGCAGATAATCACGACCAGCAACAAGGCGCGAGCCGGCACACCGTGATGGTTGCGCTGGGCCAGCGGGCGCGGCAATTTGCCTTCATCGGCCAGGCTCCAGATCAACCTCGCAAAGCCCTGTAAATAGACATTCATCGAAGCAAAGCAGGCCAAGTAGCCGATCAGCGCACTGAGCCAAAGGGCCTTGGCGCCGAACAGTTGGTCGAGCATACGCGGCAGGGACGCGGCATCGGTCTGCACATCGCCGTAGGCATGAAAGCTCAACACCGCCAGCGAACAGGCCCAATACACCAGCCCAGCGAGCAACACGCCGAGCAGCAGGGCGAGGGGAAAATCACGTTTCGGGTGTTTGAATTCTTCGCCCATATGGGTAAAGGCCTCGATGCCGACAAAGCACCAGAACATCACCCCCAGCGCCGCCGGCAGCAGGTGCCAGGAGCCGCTGATTGTGGGCAATAACGGCTGTTTGCTGCTGGGTAGATCGCCAAACCACCAGATCAGCGCGATGGTGCCGATAATCGCCACGGCGATAGCGCCCTGGATCAAGCCAGAAGCCTTGGCCGGGCGTTGGCCAAGTAACAGGATCGCCGCCAGGGTGGCCAGTTGAATAATCAGAGCTTGTCCGTGGCTGAGGGTGAACAGCGCCTGCCAGAAGCCGCTGGCGATACTCAGCGCTGCCGGCAAACCCACCGGCAGCACGGCGAGGAATAGCCATGCACTGATGCGCTCCATACGTGAGCCAAAGGCACGGCCAATCAGGTGCGGTGCGCCACCGGCATGGGGGAAGTGGCGGCCCAGTTGGGCAAAGGTAAACGCCACCGGCAGTACCAGGGTGATCAGTAACATCCAGGCCCATAACGAAGCCTCGCCCGCTGCAGTTGCTGCTAGTGCTGGGATGACGAAAATTCCGGTGCCAAGCAGTGAGGTACTCAGCAGGCCAATCCCTTGCAGCAGGCCCAGTTCCTGGTTCAGACGACTCATGTTGTATGCTCTGGTGATTTGCCGACTATGGTAAGGCGCAGCCCTGTAAAGCACTGCTGTTGAAGCGTCGGCGTTACCCAGCAAAGTGACGGTATTAGCCGTCGAATTACCTCGGATCTACTCGCAGGCTGCAGCGCTTCGGCTAAACGGCGTTGAAAACTGCCTCGGAATGCTCATTTACAACACGTAAACTGCGCTTCCTCGGCTTCTTTGCCACCGTTTATCGCTAGCTAGCCTCTGAGCAGATCCTTATTGTCGAGAAAGCCCCGTGGACAAGTTTGATCAGCAGATACTCGCCCTGTTGCGTGCCGATGCGCGCTTACCTGTCAGCCAGATTGCGCGCGAGGTTAATCTGTCGCGTTCGGCGGTCAGTGAACGGATTCGTCAGCTGGAAGAGGCTGGTGTGATCAGTGGCTATCATGCTCACGTCGCAATGCCGGGCGAAGCGGCGATCAAGGTCTATCTGGAGCTGTTCTATAGCGGTGGGCGTTGCGAGCACTACGTCGAGTTAATGCAGGTATTCCCGGAAGTACGCCGTTGCAGCGGAATCAGCGGCGAGACTGACATGCTGGTGTATATCGAAGCGCCATCAATGCTGCGTTTCAGCGAAGTGCGCGGTGAGATCGAGAACTTCCCCGGCATGCAGAAGGTGAAGACCCATATGGTGGTCAAGGATTGGCAGTTTTGACTCAGCCCATACGCATTCTGCACACCTCCGACTGGCACCTCGGCCAGCACTTTATGGGCAAGACTCGCCAGGCCGAGCACCAAGCCTTTTGTACCTGGCTGATCGAGCAGGTGCGCGAGCAGGCGATCGATGCCGTGCTGATCGCCGGTGATATTTTCGACACCGGCGCGCCGCCCAGTTATGCCCGTGAGCAGTACAACCGCTTTATCGTCGAGCTGCGCGCCAGCGGCTGTGCACTGGTGGTGCTGGGTGGCAACCATGATTCGGTGGCCATGCTCGGTGAAAGCAAAACGCTGCTGGCGCAGCTCGGCACCCGCGTGATTCCCGGTGTGTGTGAGCAGCTTGAGGAGCAACTGCTGGTGCTGCATACGCGTGATGGCGCGCCGGGGGCGATTCTTTGCGGCATCCCCTTTATTCGTCCGCGCGATGTGTTGCTCAGCCAGGCCGGGCAGAGCGCCCAGGATAAGCAGCTGTCTTTGCAGCAGGCTATTCAGAAGCACTACCAGAATTTGTATGCCCTGGCGGTCGCCAAACGCGCCGAGTTGGGCGCCGAGCTGCCGATTATCGCCACGGGGCATCTGACCACCGTCGGCGCCAGTGCCAGCGACTCGGTACGGGAAATCTACGTCGGCAGCCTCGAAGCCTTCCCCACCAATGCCTTTCCGCCAGCTGCCTACATCGCCCTGGGGCATATCCACCGGCCGCAGAAAGTCGCGGGGCTGGAGCACATCCGCTACAGCGGCTCACCCATCGCCCTGAGCTTCGACGAGGCCAAACAGCAAAAAGAAGTGCTGCTGCTGGAGTTTGCCGCCAGCACGCTGCAGTCCGTCACACCGCTGGCCGTGCCCTGCTTTCAACCCCTGGCCAGCCTGCGCGGCTCGCTCAAGGAGCTGGCCGCGAGCATCGCCACCCAAGCCAGCCTGGGCACACCTGAACGGCCCGTGTGGCTGGAAATCCAGGTCAGCACCGACGACTACCTCAACGACCTGCAAAGCCATATCAACACGCTCTGCGAAGGGCTGCCCGTTGAAGTGCTGCGCATCCGCCGAGAGCGCGGCACCAGCGCCGCCAACCTCGCCAGCAGCGCCCGCGAAACCCTGGATGAACTGACCGCCGAAGACGTCTTCACCCGCCGCCTGCAACTCGAACAGCTGGACGATGCCGACACTCAGCGCTTGCAAGGGCTTTATCGGGAAGTGCTGGAGGGGTTGGACAGGATTTAGGCTGAGGCGAAGTACGCAGCCTGATTCATCCCAGTAAACCGCCCGCGGAACCCGGATTACGCCTATGGCTAATCCAGGCTACGGTGTAATTGCCAGTTGCCAGCATGCTGTCGGGTTGGTGTATAACATGCCAAACACCCCACAGATGGCCTGTAACCTGCGGCCTAGACAGAGGTAGTGAGGGAGGGCAGGAATGTTATACACCACGCCCGTTCGGGGAGTTATACACCAGTTGGTGTCTATTTATAGTTAGATTTTTATGCCAACCCAGAAGAAACTTGATTCGTATAAAGGCAAATTATCTGCATCAGAAATTGCAGCCGGCATGAACGCAGCCAACGCAAACGCCATGCGTTTAGCTAACGATGCTCAGAAGCTGCTGGAGACAGGAAGCTTTCCAACTGCGGCATCGCTCGCAGCCCTATCGATTGAGGAGTCCGGAAAGGTTTCAATCCTACGCCAACTCTCAACGGCCAGTACCGCAGAAGAAATCAAAGCAAGTTGGAAAAACTATCGCTCTCATACCAGCAAGAATGCCCAGTGGTTACTTCCTGAGCTTGCAATAAAAGGGGCAAGGAAACTAGAAGACCTTCGCCCTCTCTTCGATGAAGGAGCAGAGCATCCCTTCATCCTTGATCAGCTAAAGCAATTAGGTTTTTATACGGATTGCCTAGGGAATAAAAACTGGTCAATACCTAGTATTGTCGTCAACGAAGAGCTCTCCAAATCACTTGTTCAAACAGCAAAACTCCTTGCAGGCAAGAGGGAAGTTACTACAAAAGAAATTGAGTTATGGATTGAACATGTCGGCAAAGCTTCGAAAAACGACTTCAATGCCATGAAAAAGGCCTTGATCACATGGTATGCAGCAATGCAGGATGCTGGGCTCAAAGAAGGCGGGGTCAATTCAATGAAAAATTTTATTGAAAACGGCGTAGCATTCCCAAAAATCTAACAAGTGGTTCAAATCACTCGCTTCGCTCGCTGGGACGGGCTAAAGCCCGCCCCTTAACCAAACGTTATGCACCTTCGGAGTAACACCGTGAAAATCCTGAAGGAACAGAACATCTGCGAATGGAAGAATGTTACCCCTCAGAAACCAGAGAGCGGGTCAAAACTTGGAATCGCATTAAGTACCATAGGGCAGTTACCCATTAACGGGCTAAGGCATAAACCAGAAAATGGTACTAACGGCTGGTACATCTGGTGTGGCACCGAGCTGCCTGACGCTGACGATTTCTTTTCTCCGTTGCATATAGAGCACATCGACAGCTATCTTCCAGAGGTGGCAGGCTACCTTGATCTACCTGCCGGCTACCGCTTTCTTATCGACGGCAATAATTTTGAAGACGTATGGTTTGACTCCGAGTTGCTCAATGCATAACAACTGGTTCAAATCGCTCGCTCCGCTCGCTGGGACGGGCTAAACCCGCCCCTTAACCAAACGTTAGGGAAAACGGAAACCATGACCAGCACAAGTACCTTTATCTCTGATCAGCAACACAAAGAAAATTTGGAATTGCAGCTTTCCATGTCACCGCAGACGCTCGAACAGCTATATGAGTATGGAGTATCTAGCTCGCAAAGCCTGAAACTCGAATATTTCTATTACACCAATGAACAGAATAAGGCTTTATCACTTTCCGAACCTCTAGTAAGCCTTGGCTATACATCAGAATTCCGCCAACTCGAAGACGCCCCCGGAATTTATCTCATTACAGGCTGGAGCACTCCAGTCCAAGCAACGAGCGATAAAATCAATGAATGGACAGCTTACATGTGCTCTTTGGGCTTCAAACATGACTGCGAGTTTGATGGCTGGGGCACTAACCCTGAGCAGTAAACCCTAACAATTGGTTCAAATCGTTCGCTTCGCTCACTGGGACGGGCTAAAGCCCGCCCCTTAACCAAACGTTATGCATATGAATGAATACACCACCACAATGACAATGCTTGCACCTGAGCTGTTAATCCTTGCAGCAGGATTTTCTTTGCTTGGTATTGCATCGTTGATATTTGCAATCAGGCAACGCTCAGCTATTGCCTTTTTATCATTCGCGCTATTCATGCTCTGCGCCATTATAAAACTCACAAAATTCTCAATAATGGCGTTCATTCCAATGCAATGCCCTAATGGCCAGTGCAATCCAACAGAATTCAACCAGCAAATTCTAAATTTCTCGTCACTAATAGAACCTTATTTATTCCTAGCAGCTGCCACTTGCACAATCATTTACATGACCAAAAATAAAGGCATAAACCGTGTGTAAATGCATAACAATTGGTTCAAACCGTTCGCTTCGCTCACTGGGGCGGGCTAAAGCCCGCCCCTTAACCAAACGTTAGGGAGCCCATGGGTACAATCCGAACACTCACATACTCGATCATCGCATCGATAACTGTATTTTTACTCAACAACTTACTTACTGTGCTATTTCTTCCAAGCTTGAGAGATTACATCAATATGGCCTCATCACTAGGGTTTAGCCTAATTGTCTGGGGCGCTCCCGCGCTAGCTGTCTCTCTATTCACAGCGAAGGCATACCCAGCAAACGCTACCATAAAAGCAATATCAATTGCATTCTTTACATGCGCGCTAATATTTTCAACAACAGAAGTAGTAAATTACGCACCAGAAGCACCAGCAAGCATGCTATCTAACCTTATCTATCTACTTCCGTTCATTTCGGTTGCAGCGGCAGTAATGCTAGGTTTTTACTTTGGGCTTAAGCGAACGATCCCTAACTAGTGATTCAAGCCGTTCGCTTCGCTCACTGGGACGGGCTAAAGCCCGCCCCCTTAAGAAAACGTTAGAGGCTACTCACATACATCGAGGCCAACAACCATGAAATACGAAGACCAGAAAATTTCAGAAGTTGTTCTAGCACTGCTTGGAGTGTTTGAGTTTGAGAACGGCAGGGTATGGAAGAGAATTGAATTCAGCGTCATGGACGAACTATTTGAAAAAGGCTATATCACTGACCCCAAAGGCAAATCTGAGTCTGTTTACTTAACAGAAGAAGGTTTGCAACTGGCTAAAGAGCTTGCTAAAAAGCACTTCTCAGCACAAGAGTAGCCTCTAACAATTGTATATGGACTCTCCCCACAAGTAGTGAGCAAAGCTTTTCTTCTGCACCTGTCGTCAGCGCGGTTGCATGCGTATATCCGGCCTGTGATGGGCGCTTGGCCCTGGCCATTCTGTAGTTCGCGCAGCGGGGGCCAAGCGTTCAATCGATCACGCAGATCATGATTGTTATCGACCTTATTCCGCTGCAGGACTCGCCTGTTCCGACAGTGCTGCTGCTCACCACAACCACATGAAAACCATCACACCTCTCTGACTACTCCCGACGTCAGGCGGGCTTGATGCTTTGCCCGAATAACCCCTTGGTTTTGAACCGTGCTGCGTGACCGGCTCTGAGGCCGGTCGTATGCGGTGTGGCGTTTGTGAACGCGATGGGTTGCTGAGCTGGAGGGCGGGTGGTGTCGTGAGTTATCGCGAATGAATTCGCTCCTACAGGTTGGTCAACGTTTGGTGGGCTCTCTGGTCATCTACGCGCCCTCATCTTTGCCGCTGCGCATTAACCTGAACTATCGGTCACCTCCGGCAATCCCCTCCTATGACCCGTCAGCGCGAGCCTGGCGAAGCGGCGCGCATGGTGCGCGCGCAGCGGCCAGGGGCGCCCAGCGATCAGGAGTTGTCATGACTGCCACTACGCACTATCACTACCGCAGTACCCCCAATCCACTACACGCGGTGTTACTGGCCGGTACGGTGCCGCTGTTTCTTGGCGCGCTATTGAGCGACTTTGCCTACTTTCGCACCTACCAGATTCAGTGGAGTAACTTTGCCTCCTGGCTGATTGCCGGTGGGCTGGTGTTTTGTGGTTTGGCGCTGTTGTTTGCGTTGGTCAATCTGCTGCGCGCCGGGCAGAAACGCGGCCGGCCGCTGACCTACTTTTTGTTGCTGTTGGCGACTTGGGCGTTGGGTTTTCTTAATGCTCTGGAGCATGCCAAGGACGCCTGGGCGGTGATGCCGGTTGGCCTTGCGCTGTCGGTGGTGGTTGCCGTGCTGGCGGTGGTGGCGACCGGCCTTGGCCTGAGCAACCTGCGCAATGGAGGTGAAGTATGAAGTCTGTTAGCGCATTGACTGCCCTGAGCCTGGCAGTGCTGTTGAGTGGTTGTGGCGGCGACGAGCCTGATCGCGCCCAACTGTTGGGTGCTGACCCCAAATTGCCTGAACCTGAGCGTGGCCTGTTGCCCAGCATGAAGATCGCCGAGCCGGCGGACTGGGGCGATGAGCTGCCGACCGTGCCGGAGAATTTCACCATCACCGCGATTGCCACCGACTTGCAGATCCCGCGGCAGACGTTGGTCCTGCCCAATGGCGACATCCTGGTGGCGGAAGGGCGCGGCGGTAATGCGGCGAAGCTCAAGCCCAAGGATGTGATTGCCGGGTATATCAAGGCCCAGGGCAATACCTCGGTCGACAGCGGCAATCGTCTGACCCTGTTGCGCGATGCCGACGGCGACGGCACCTACGAGCTGAAAACCGTGTTCGCCGACAACCTCAACGCGCCCTACGGCCTGGCCCTGGCCGATGGAAAGTTGTACGTGGCCAATCAGGATGCGCTGGTGCGCTTTGATTACACCGAGGGCCAGACCGAGGCCAGCGGCGAGCCGACCAAGGTCACCGACCTGCCGTCAGAGATCAACCACCACTGGACCAAGGCGCTGACCGTCAGCCCGGACGGGCGCTACCTGTATGTCGGCATCGGCTCCAACAGCAACATCACCGAGCGCGGCATGGAGGCCGAGGTCGACCGTGCCCTGGTCTGGCAAATCGATGCCGAAACCGGCGCCCATAAGCCCTATGCCACGGGGTTGCGCAACCCTACAGCGCTGGCGATTCAGCCCGGCAGCGGTCAGTTGTGGACGGTTGTCAACGAGCGAGACGAGCTGGGCGAGGACCTGGTGCCCGATTACCTGACCTCGGTGCAGGAGGGGGGCTTCTATGGCTGGCCCTACAGTTACTGGGGGCAGAACGTCGACACCCGAGTGAAACCGCAAAACCCGGAGAAGGTCGCCGCGGCGATCAAGCCGGACTACAGCCTGGGCGCCCATGTCGCGGCGCTTGGCCTGGACTTCTCCACGGCGGCCATGGGCGAGCAGTTCGCCGAGGGCGTATTCGTCGGTGAGCACGGCAGCTGGAACCGCAAGAATCCGGTGGGTTACAAGGTCAGCTTCGTGCCGTTCAGCAATGGCCGTCCCTCCGGCCCGCCGGTGGACTTCGTCACTGGCTTTCGCTCTGCCGACGGCAAGACCCGTGGCCGCCCGGTGGGGGTGACGGTCGACCCGCGTGGTGCGCTGATCGTGGCGGACGATTTGTCCAACACGGTGTGGCGGGTGGTGCGCACGCAGTAAGCCATCTTAGGTGGACGATTGCGCGAAGGTGTCGCTACGCATGCCTTCACGGCTTGTTATGGGCTATGTCCCTTGGATGTTGCATAGGGACGAGCGGCACGAATCGCCGAGTAGGGTGCGCCGCGTGTTCAGCCAGCGGCGGTGCGCACGCCGCACCCTACGGCTCCACCCTTACAAGCCTGCGAGCAACTTGCCAGCCAGCGCGTGCAACTGGTGTTGCTCGGCTGCGCTGAGGCCGCCGAGGACGCGCTGCAGGTTGGCGACGTGGGCGGCGAGCATGCCGTCGATCAGCTCGAAGCCGGCAGGCGTCAGGGCGACCAATACGCCGCGGCGGTCGCTGGGGTGTTTGCGACGTTCGATCAGGCCGACCTTTTCCAGGCGGTCGATGCGGCTGGTCATGCCGCCGGATGAAATCATCGCGCTCTCGTACAACGCCGTGGGCATCAGGGCGTAGGGTTCGCCTGCGCGGCGCAGGGTGGCGAGCAGGTCGAATTCGCCTGCCTGCAGGCCATGCGCGGTGAAGAACGGCAACAGGTGATCACGGCTGAGGACCTGTGTCAGTTCACTCAGGCGGCCAATCACCGCCATGGCGAACCCGTCCAGGTCGGGACGGTGCTGTTGCCACTGTTGTGCGGCCAGTGTTGCGCGGTCTTGCATATCGCCCTCAATTTATCTTGCTATCAAGATACTTTTCCAAAAGAATGTCGCCATCGTAACGTATCCCCAGTATGGAGACAGCCCATGCCCTCATTAAACCGCCGCCCGGTGTTGGCGTTAACGCTCTTGCTGATTATCGGTGCGCTGATGGGGCTGACCAGCAACCTGGTGAAGCTGGCCGTCGGCGCCGGCTGGTCGCCGCTGGCCTTCCTGTTGTGGAGTCTGCTCGGTGCCAGCCTGCTGCTTCTGTTGCTGACCCGCCTGCGTGACAATATGCCGGGGCTGGCGCCGCGTTTGCAGCGTTACTACCTGGCCTCGGGTCTGCTGAGCATCGCGTTGCCCAATGCGCTGTTGTTCAGCGCCATTCCCCATGTCGGCGCCGGCTTCGCGTCGATGTGTTTGGCTTTCCCGCCGCTGATCACCTACCTGCTGGCGCTGGCCTTACGCATGGAGGCGATGAGCCGCGTGCGCCTGCTGGGCATCTGCATCGGCCTGGGCGGCAGCCTGCTGCTGGCCCTGGATAAACTGCACAGCGGCGACAGCCCGTTGGCCTGGGTGCTGATCACCTTGTGCGTGCCGCTGTTCCTCGCTGTGGGCAATATCTACCGTTCGCTCTGCTGGCCGCCGGGTGCCAGCCCGCTGTCACTGGCGCCGGGCATGCTGCTCGGCGGCGCCTTGTTGATTGTGCCACTGGGGTTGTTCGGCATGGAGCTGCGGCCGACCTTCGGCAGTGCGTGGGCCTTGACCCTGTTGCTGCTGCAGACGGCGCTGTTCGCCATCCTTTACGCCCTGTACTTCGTCCTGCAGAAGCTGGCCGGGGCGGTATTTCTCAGCCAGATCGGCTCGGTGGCGGCGATTCTTGGCGCCGCCATAGCCATCACCTTGCTGGATGAGCGCGGCAGCCTGTGGATGCTGTTGGCCGCGCTGTGCATTGTCGGCGGGGTGCTGCTGGTGGCCTGGCGTGGCGCCCAGGAGTCGCGACCATGAAGCGCGAGACGCTGTTGCTGCTGGCGATTGTGCTGCTGGGTCTGAACTTGCGTCCGGTCCTGGCGGCCATCGGCCCGCTGCTTGACCGTATCCAGGCCGACAGCGGCCTTGGTCATCTCGGCGCCAGTTTACTGACCAGCCTGCCGGTGGTGGTCATGGGCCTGGGGGCACTGGCGGGCGGCCAGTTGAGCCGGCGTCTGGGCGAGCGGGCCGGGATCTTCTGCGGCCTGCTGCTGATTGCCCTGGCCTGTGGTTGGCGCGGGCTGATGCCCGATAGCCTGTCGCTGATCGCCAGCGCTTTGCTGGCTGGCGCCGGCATTGCCTTTGTCCAGGCGTTGTTGCCGGGGCTGATCAAGGCGCGCTATGCAGCTGACAGTGGTCGCCTGATCGGTTTTTACAGTTGCGCAATCATGGCCGGCGCGGCCCTGAGTGCGGCCCTCACGCCCTGGTTTGCGGCCTGGCTGAGCTGGCCGCTGGCGCTGTCTGTGTGGGCATGGCCGGCATTCGCTGCCGCCGGTTTGTGGTGGCGCACCGCGCCGATCGACCTCGTACCGCCGCAGGCTGCGGGCAGCAGACTGAACCTGTGGCGTTCACCGCGTGCCTGGTTGTTGATAACGTTTTTCGGCCTGGGTACCGGGGGCTACACCCTGGTGCTGGCCTGGCTGCCGCCGTACTACACGGCCCTGGGCTGGAGCGCTCAGGCCAGCGGTCTGCTGCTGGCGGCCCTGACCCTGTGCGAGGTTGTCGCCGGGTTGCTGGTCTCCAGCCTGTTGCCGCGTTTTACCGATCGGCGGGTATTGCTGGCGGTGGTACTCAGCGCCTTGCTGGCGGGCCTGCTGTGTCTGCTGTGGGCACCTCTGGCGTTAGCTGGGCTGAGCTGCTTGTTGCTGGGCGTGGGTATCGGGGCGTTGTTCCCGCTGTCACTGGTGGTCGCCCAGGATCACCTCGACGACCCACGGCAGACCGGTGATTTGCTGGCCTTCGTGCAGGGCGGCGGTTACCTGATCGCCGCCTGCGCGCCCTTGCTTGCCGGCCTGTTGCGGCTGTACGCCGATGACCTGCGCCTGAGTTGGTTGGCCATGGCCGTGGTGACGCTGGGGCTGATGGTGATGGCGGTGCGCTTCAAACCGGGCAGTGGGCATTTTCATCTGCACCGGGCTGCGCTTAGCTAAGGGCGTGCGCCGTAGAAGTTGCCCCGCGCTGCTGTTGGCAGTGTGGGGCAGGGTGGCTAGGTTACTGGGGCTTACGCGCTATACAGCGGGTAATCCACGTAGCCTTCAGCATTGCCGCCATACATGGTGGCGGGGTTCAGTGGGTTCAGCGGCCAGTCATTGGCGATGCGCGCCGGCAGGTCCGGGTTGGCGATAAACGGGCGACCAAAGGCAACCAGGTCGGCCATGCCAGAGTCCAGCAGTTGCGCGCCGCTTTGCGCGGTGTAGCGCCCGGCATAGATGATTGCCCCGCTAAAGGTGGCACGCACATCACGGCGGAAGGCTTCGGGCATGGGCGGTGCGTTGTCCCAGTCGGCTTCGGCGATGGACAGGTAGGCGATGCCGGCATTCTCCAGCACCTTGATCGCTTCGATATAGGTGGCGTGCGGGTCTTCTTCGACCAGGCCCAGGTAGGTGCGCGCTTCATCGGTGCTGGTGAACAGCGGGGCGAAACGCACACCGACTTTTTCTTTGCCGATGCACTCGGCCACGCCGGCGACGATCTCGCGCAGAAAACGCAGGCGGTTGTGCAACGAGCCGCCGTACTGGTCGTCGCGGTGGTTGCTGTGCGCGGAGATAAACTGGTTGACCAAGTAGCCGTTGGCGCAATGCAGTTCGACACCGTCGAAGCCCGCCTCCATGGCATTGCGCGCGGCCTGGATATATAGCTGCACCAGCTCCTCAACCTCGGCGGTGCTCAAGGCGCGAGGTGCGGAGGGCGGCACCAGCTCGCCGGTGCCTGGTCCGGTTTCGATAAATACGCTGACGCGGTCGGTGGCAATCGCCGAGGCCGAAACCGGTGCAGCGCCGTCGGGTTGCAGCGCGGTGTGGGACACACGGCCCACGTGCCAGAGCTGGGCGAAGATCACCCCGTCCTTGGCGTGCACGGCCTCGGTCACCTTGCGCCAGCCGGCAATCTGCTCGGCCGTATGGATGCCCGGTGTCCAGGCATAACCCTGGCCGCGCGGCTCGATTTGCGTGCCCTCGGTTACCAGCAAGCCGGCGCCAGCGCGCTGCTGGTAGTACTCGGCCATCAGCTCGTTGGCCACGTTGCCGGGCTGGCTGCTGCGCTGGCGGGTGAGCGGGGGCAGCATGATTCGGTTCTTGAGCGTATGGCGGCCGAGGGTGACGGGGGTGAAGAAGCTGCTATTTTCCATGGGGACTGCCTGTGTGGGTAAATGTTTGAAGGTTAAATTAGACCGGTCGACTATTTGTTGGGTAAAAATTAAAGCTGTGCCTCACCGCGTAGCCTGGGTCGAGCGAAGCGACACCTGGGGCATCCATACCCGGGTATCGCGGAGCTCAACCCAGGCTACCGGCTGTGTGCAC
>NZ_FOFP01000004.1:107249-341812 GCF_900110925.1 Pseudomonas cuatrocienegasensis
AGAGAAGGGGCACCTAACTTTTATTGGCGATGCTTTCGAGAATTTCGCGAATAAAGGCTAGGCGCCCCCTTCGCTCCTACAGGGGCGTAACAACCAATTGGGACGTAGCCAAAACTCAGGCCATGCCTCACCGCGTAGCCTGGGTAGAGCGAAGCGACACCCGGGGCATCGATTCCCGGGTATCGCGGAGCTCAACCCAGGCTACCAACTGTATGCACCGCCGATTTTTGCTGGGTGGCTGCGCGGATCAGCCCAGCAGGGCCAGCAGCGCTTTCGCCGCCGCTGCCGAGCTGGCCGGGTTCTGCCCGGTGACAAGCTTGCCATCGGTAAGCACATGCACCTGCCAGTCTGCGGTCTTGCTGTAGTGTGCGCCCAGGCGCTGGAACTCATCCTCGATCAAGAACGGCACCACCTCGGTAAGGCCGACTGCTGCCTCCTCCGCGTTGCTGAAGCCGGTCACGTTGCGCGCTGCGATCAACGGTTTGCCGTCGTTATCACGCACCTTGAGCAGTACGCCTGGCGCATGACAGACAAAACCCTGGGGTTTGCCGCTGCGGGCGAAGGCTTCGATCAAGGAAATCGAGTGGATATCGGTGGCCAGGTCCCAGAGTGGGCCGTGGCCGCCGGGGTAGAACACCGCGTCGAAATCGTCAGCGCTTACCTCGGCCAGCAGGCCGGTATTGGCCAGCGCCTGCTGCGCGGCGGGGTCGTTGCGAAAGCGCTCGGTTTCAGCGGTTTGTGCGTCGGGCTCATCGCTCTTCGGGTCGAGCGGCGGTTGTCCACCGGCCGGCGATACCAGAGTGACCTGGGCGCCGGCATCCTTGAAGGCGTAGTAGGGCGCGGCGAACTCTTCGAGCCAGAAGCCGGTTTTCTTACCGGTGTCGCCGAGTTGGTCGTGGGAAGTCAGAACCATCAAAATTTTCATAGAACCCTCTTGGGTTGGCAGGCCAGCGTTAGGCGAATGGCCTTGCTGTGGTTGCCTGCGGAGAATGTGAGGAAAGGTTAGGCAATAATAGACCAGTCGTCTAGTATTTTTTCCCTCTGCCTGCACCTCAGCGTTTATGACGCCTTTGCGGTGCATGAGAAATATACGACTGGTCTATTGTTTGCTATGTTCCGCCCATGAAAGCGACCTACGACAATACCCGCCAACACCTGCTCGATACCGGCCACCGCCTGATGGCTGATAAAGGCTTTACCGGTGTTGGTCTCAGCGAAATCCTGCAAGCCGCCGGTGTGCCCAAGGGCTCGTTCTATCACTACTTCAAATCCAAGGAGCAGTATGGCCAGGCCGTGCTGGAGCACTACTTCGTCGCCTACCTGGCTGATATGGACCGGCGCCTGGCGTTGCCAGGGCTGAGCGCCTACGAACGGCTGATGGATTACTGGCAAGGCTGGCAGGCGCGCTGCGTGGCGCCGGGGCAGGGTGATGAGTGTCTGGTGGTGAAGCTGAGCGCCGAGGTGGCCGACCTGTCGGAGTCGATGCGCCTGACCCTGCGCGATGGCGCCGAGCAGATCGTGTCGCGCATCACCGCCTGTATCGAGCAGGGGCAGCGTGAAAGCAGCTTGGCCGCAGAGGGTGATGCCCGCCACCTGGCGGAAACCCTCTACCAGCTCTGGTTGGGCGCCAGCTTGCTGAACAAGCTGCAGCGTACCGGGCGCTCGCTGGAGACGGCCATGCGCAGCACCAGGCTGCTGCTCGCCTGAGTCAGGGCGTGCGCCGACACAAGTCTGCAGCGCGCGCCCGAGAATGCCAGAATGGCCCACCCCAACGGCCTGCGACCCGTGCATGAAAATCCTCAGCCTGCGCCTCAAGAACCTCAACTCCCTCAAGGGTGAATGGAAAGTCGACTTTGCCGCCGAGCCGTTCGCCAGCAGCGGCCTGTTCGCCATCACCGGGCCGACCGGCGCCGGCAAGACCACCTTGCTCGATGCCATCTGCCTGGCGCTGTACCACCGCACACCGCGCATGAGCACGCTGTCGGCCGGCGGCAACGAGCTGATGACCCGGCACACTGCCGATTGCCTGGCCGAGGTCGAGTTCGAGGTGAAGGGGCAGG
Source organism: Pseudomonas cuatrocienegasensis (assembly GCF_900110925.1). GTDB lineage: Bacteria > Pseudomonadota > Gammaproteobacteria > Pseudomonadales > Pseudomonadaceae > Aquipseudomonas > Aquipseudomonas cuatrocienegasensis. The sequence continues at coordinate 109,310 of NZ_FOFP01000004.1, forward strand.
GCTACCGGGCGTTCTGGAGCCAGCGCCGGGCGCGGGACAAGGTGGACGGCGCGTTGCAGGCACCGAAGGTTGAACTGGCGCGGCTCGATGGCGAGATCCTGACCGACAAGATCCGCGAGAAGGAAACCCTGACCGCCGAGCTGACCGGCCTGGATTTCGAGCGCTTCACCAAATCCATGCTGCTGGCCCAGGGCGGTTTTGCCGCCTTCCTCGAGGCCAGCGCCAACCAGCGCGCCGAGCTGCTGGAGGAGCTGACCGGCACCGAGGTCTACGGGCGCATCTCCCAGCAGGTGTACGAACGGGCCAAGGCTGCGGAGCAGGACCTGCGCCTGCTCAGGGGCCGCGCCGAGGCCATGGAGCTGCTCGATGAGGCGCAACGCACCGCGTTACAGGCCGAGGCCGAGCAGCTGCAAGGCGAAGAACAACCGCTGCTGCAGCATCAGCAAGCCCTGCAAAGCCAGCGGCGCTGGCGTGAGGCGTTGCAGCAGGCCGAGCACCAGCAGCAACAGGCCAGTGCGCGTCTGGCTCAGGCGCAGCAGGCGCAAACCGGCGCTGCTGATGAGTTACAGCGCCTGGCCGCCAGCGAGCCGGCCGCCCGCTTGCAGCCGCTGCACCAGGCCTGGCAGCAGGCCCAGGCGGATCTGCAGCAGGGCGAGACGGCTCTGGCAGCGTTGCAGCACCAGCTTACGCAGAGCAGCGAACAGCAGGTCAGCAGCCTGTGGCAGGCCAGTCGCTACGCCGCGCAGTTGCAGCAGCAACGCCAGTTGGTCTGGACGCAGGTGGAGACGAAGCAGCGTGAACTGCAGGCGCAGTTAAGCGCCCAGCCCCAGCGAGCGCATCTTGGCGAACTGCTGGGCGGCTGGCGCGCGCAGTTCGCTCAGCGTGCGCAGATGCAGGCCGAGCAACAGGCGCTGGACGCGCGTCTTGCCCAGGAGGCGCAGCAGATCGCCAGCTTGCAGCGCCAGGGCGATGAGCAGGCGGCGCAGTTGAGCACAGCGCACGCACACCTGCAGGCCGCGCAGCAGGCCGAGACCCAGCAACAGGCTGTGCTGCAAACCCTGCTGGGCGAGGCGGGTGAAGCCGGGCTACGGGCCAGCTGGCAGCAGTTGCAGCAGCGCAGCCGGGTGCTGAACCGCCTCGAGCACCTGGCCCTGGCGCGTGAGAAGCTGGCCGCGCAGGCCGCCGAACTGCAGCCGCAACTTGCCCAGTTGCAGCAGTTGCACGGGCGCAAGAGTGACGAGATCAACCAGCTTCGCGAGCGTTACAAGGCGCTCAAACAGCAGGTCAGCGACAAGGAAAAACTCCTGGAGCAGGAGCAGCGCATCCAGGCCCTGGAGACCTATCGCGCGCAGTTGCAGGCCGATGAGGCCTGCCCGCTGTGCGGCTCCCATGAGCACCCGGCGATCAGCCAATACCAGGCGCTGAATGTCTCCGCCACGCAGCAGGCCCTGGCGCAGGCACGCGGCGAGCTGGAGGTCCTGGAAGCCCAGGGCGCCAGTCTGCGCGATGAGTTGACCCGCCTGGCCACGCAGATCAGCCAGGCGCAGCAGCAAGCCGAGCAGTACCGCGAACAGGGCCAGCAGCTCGACGCCGACTGGCAGCAACAACAGACCGAACAGGGCCTGAGCCTGGCCGATGGCGCCGCGCTACAGGCCGTGCAGCAGAGCCATGAGCAGACCCTGGCAAGCCTGCAGAGCCGCCTGACTGCCGTCGAGGCCGGGCAGGGCCAGCTGCAGCGTTTGCGTCAGGCGCGGGAAAGCGCCGAACGTGAACTGAGCGCCGTCGAACAGCGTCAGGCGCTGCTGGCTCGCGACCTGGACAATGCCCGCAAGCAGCACGCCGAGCTGACCCAGCGCTTGCAACACACTCAGGCTGAGGACGACCGTCAGGCCCAGGCGTTGCTGGCCAGCCTGGCAGGTTTTGCCAGTGAATTGCCGGCCGATGGCGCCGCCTGGCTGGCCGAGCAGGAGGCCGCCTGGCGCGATTGGCAGCAGGCTCAGGCGCAACAGCAAGCGCTGCACGAGCAAGCGCGCGAGGCCCAGCGGCTACTGGCCGATGCCGAGGTGCAGGCGGCGCAGTGGCTGACGCGTTGGCAGGCCAGCGGTGAGCCGGCGCGCAACGAGCCGGATAAGCAGACACTCCCTGAGCAGGCGCTGGAGACGGCGGCGGCCAGCTTGGCCGCGGCGCAGCGCGAGGGCGATGCCCTGCGCGGCCGCGAGCAAAGCCAGATCGCGCTGCTCGATCAGCTGCGCACACGTTTGACCGAGTGCGCCGAGGCCTGGTCCCAGGCGCTGCAGGCCAGCCCGTTTATCGATCTGTCGGCGTTTCAGGCAGCGCTATTGAGCGACGACGAGCGCCAGCGCCTGCTGGCGCGCAAAGCCGAGCTGGAGCGGGCACTGACCGAGGCGAGCGCTTTGCAGGTGGCGGCCCAGACGCAGTTGGACGCACTCAGCAGCGCACCGCAAACCGAGCTGGATGTGCCGGCGCTGGATGAGCAGTTGCAAGCCCTGGCCGGCCAGCTGCGCAGCCTGAGCCAACGCCAGGGCGAGCTGCGCGCGCAGTTGCAGGCCGACGACGCGCGGCGCGGTAGCCAGCAGGCGCTGTTCGCCGAGATCGAAAGCAAGGCCCGCGAGTACGGCCTGTGGCAGCAGCTCAACGGGCTGATCGGCTCGGCCGACGGCGCCAAGTTCCGCAAGTTCGCCCAGGGCCTGACCCTCGACCATCTGGTGTATCTGGCCAACCAGCAACTCGCCCGTCTGCATGGTCGCTACCAGTTGGCGCGCCGCCACAGCGGCGAGCTGGAACTGGAGGTGATCGACACCTGGCAGGCCGATGTCGCCCGCGATTGCCGCACGCTGTCGGGCGGTGAGAGCTTTCTGGTCAGCCTGGCCCTGGCGTTGGCGTTGTCCGACTTGGTCAGCCACAATACACGCATCGACTCGCTGTTTCTCGACGAGGGCTTCGGCACCCTGGACGGCGAAACCCTGGAAATCGCCCTCGACGCCCTGGATAACCTCAACGCCAGCGGCAAGATGATCGGCGTGATCAGCCATGTTGAAGCACTCAAGGAGCGCATTCCGGTGCAATTGAAAGTGCACAAAGGCGTTGGTTTGGGATACAGCCGCCTGGATCCTGAATTTGGCGTCAATACCCAGAAAGCCGGATAGCAATTGATGTTATTTTGATGCTATACAGATTGAAAGGTTATTCAACCGCAATATCAAACAATATTATAGTTTTTATCTATTGAAGAAACCGTTTCAGGTGTCCGCTAATTCTTAGCGTGATGCGACGCGTATTTCAGAATCGATCTTCATCGAGGCAGGCCATGGCACTGTTTAATTTATTTTCCGATCAAGGAGCTGTAATCACTGCGATCGATAAGTCGCAAGCGGTTATAGAATTCAATACAGACGGTACCATCCTGACTGCGAACTCAATTTTTCTTGGGCTTATGGGCTACGGCCTCGATGAGATAAAGGGCAAACATCATCGTTTGTTCGTGGAAGACGGTGAACGCACATCGGCAGAGTACGAGCGCTTCTGGCAATCGCTGCGTGATGGCAAGGCTCAGATTGCCGAGTTCAAGCGCATCACCAAAAGCGGCAAGGATGTCTGGGTTCATGCGTCCTACACACCAGTTGTCGGGCGTGGCGGCAAGGTGACGCGGATCATCAAGTTCGCCACCGACATCACCGAGCAGAAAAACCGCACCGCCGACAGCGAAGGTCAAATCCAGGCGATCGGCCGTTCGCAAGCGGTGATCGAGTTCGATCCACAGGGCATCATCCTCACGGCCAACGACAATTTCCTTAAAGTTGTCGGTTATTCCCTGGCTGAGGTTCAGGGTAAGCATCACCGCCTGTTCGTCCGCCCGGAATACAACGATTCTTTGGAATACAAGCAATTTTGGGAGTGTTTGCGCGCCGGTACGTTCCAGGCGGGTGAATTTCTGCGGGTGGGTAAACAAGGGAAAATGGTATGGCTACAAGCCACTTACAACCCGATTTTTTCCGCCGACGGCAAGCTGATGAAGATCGTCAAGTTCGCTTCGGACATCAGTGACCAGGTTCGTCAGCGCCATGAATTCGAACTGATGTCGCTGGTCACCAACGAGACCGATAACTCCATTGTCATCACTGATGCCGAGGGATTGGTGGTGTTCGTCAACCGTGGCTTCACGGCCCTCAGCGGTTATACGTTTGAAGAGGTGCGCGGCAAGAAACCGGGCCATCTTTTGCAGGGACCTCATACCAGCAAGGAGACTGTCGAGCTGATCCGGCAGAAGATTCACAACCGTGAGCCGTTCTACAACGAAATTCTCAACTATGACCGTAATAAGAATCCCTACTGGATTTCCCTGGCGATCAATCCGGTTTTCAATGCACAGCGTCAGCTGACCAACTTCATTTCGATTCAGGCGAATATCACCGAAACCAAGGAGCGCTCACTTGAGTTCACCAAGCGTTTCGAGGCCATCGGCGTTAACAACGCGGTGGCCGAATGGTCCTTGGGTGGCCGATTGACCAGCGCCAACACCTTCATCATCAAGCACTTGCATCACCGCAACGAGGAAGAGCTGTTAGCCAAAGCGCGCAATCTTCGCGAGGTAGTGGGCGAGGAAATTTTCGCGCGGGTGGTCAAGGGCGAGCAGGTGGTCGGCGAATTCACGATTTTCGATTCGCAGAACAATCCCTGCTGGTTCAACTGCACGCTGTGCCCGATCACCGATTCCGAGGGCCGCGTTCGCAACATCGTCACTTATGGCGTGGATATCAGTTCAAAGATCGAAGCGGCGCGTGTCACCGACCAGGAAATGACTCAGGTGATCACGTCCAGCGACAAGATCAGCGAGATTATCAGCGTGATCAACAACATCTCGTCGCAAACCAATTTACTGGCGCTTAATGCAGCCATCGAGGCGGCGCGCGCAGGGGAGGCAGGGCGCGGTTTTGCGGTGGTGGCCGATGAAGTGCGCAGCTTGGCGACTCGCTCGGCCGAGTCTGCGCATCAGATTCAAAAGTTGGTTAGCGAAACCGGTGAACGGGTCAAGCGGCTGGCCGACTCGTTGCGCCGTCTGAGCGGTCCCAGCGCCTGACGCGCGCCTGCTCCTAAGCGTTAAAAGCCCGCCTTGCGCGTAATGTTTTTCATTCGATGGTTCCCCCGCTCTGCGTGGTAACCCCTCTTGGAGCGCTCTGCGTCCGCCGTCTTGAGACGCGGAGTGTCTTTGGCTGCATGCCCACGTCGAGACGGTTCGACGTCTCGACGTGGGAACGATCAGCGTAAGCGCCATTGTGGGAGGGGCCGGGCGGCGTTCCGCTTTAGCCGCGACAGGGTCGACGCAACACTTGTGCAGTCAGGGCTTGGTGCCGGCAGACGACGGGCGCATCATCGGGGTCGATCTTCACGAGTGCGTTCGTTATGGCCAAGCCTCCCGTTTCACCGCCTTCCGCCTCAGCCCTGGGGCGCTTTCTGACTCTCGCCGGCACCGCCACACGGATTGGCGGCAGCTTGTTGGGGCAGCGCTTGCGACCTGGGCGCTCAGGGATCGACTGGCAGCCGGTGGGCGACCTGCTCAGTGAGGTGCTCGGGCAGATGAAGGGGCCAGTGCTCAAGCTCGGGCAGATGGCCTCGCAGTGGCAGGGCGTCTTGCCGGCGCCGGTGGCCGAGGCGCTCGGCGCGCTGCAGAACCGCGTTCCGGCCTTGCCTTTCAGTGCCCTGCGCGCGCATCTGCAGCAGGTGTATGGCGCCGATTTGGCGCAGTTCTTCCAGCATATCGACGAGCAGCCCTTTGCGGCGGCCTCGCTCGGCCAGGTGCACCGCGCGGTGGCGCTGGATGGCCGGGCATTGGTGCTCAAGGTGCAGTACCCGGGGATTGCCGAGATCTGCGCGGCGGACCTGCGCCAGGTACGCCGCCTGCTGCCGTTAGGCCGGCTGTTTCGTGCTCCGGCGGCGCAGCTTGAGGCGGTGTATCAGGAACTGCAGCGGGTGATCGAGGCCGAGCTGGATTACCCGGCCGAAATGCGCCGTCTGCAGCAGTACCGCGCGCACTTCGCAGCCTGGCCGGGGCTGCGCTTACCGATGCCGCTGGAAGACCTGTGCCGCCCCGGCGTGCTGGCCCTGAGCGAGGAGCCCGGCCTGCCGTTCGCCGAGGTCGGCCAGGCGCCGTTGGCGATCCGCGAGCGCCTGGCCAGCACCCTGGTGGCCTGGCTCAGCGCCCAGGCTTTTGAACTGGGCCAATTGCACGCCGACCCGCACCCCGGCAACTTCGCTTACACCGCCGAGGGCGAGTTGGTGGTCTATGATTTCGGCTGCGTCCAGGCGCTGTCGCCAGCATTGCGCACGGCCTATGCGCGCACCTACCTGGCGCTGCAGGCGCGTGATGGTGAACGCCTGGAGCAAGCTTTTCAGGCCCTCGGCACGCGCCAGCCGCGCTCGGCGATTCCCTACGGGTTGTACCGCCAATTGCACGGTTTGCTCGGCCCGCTGTTGCAGCGCGGTGTGCACTGGGATTTTGCCGCGACGCCGCTGCACCAGCAGATTCAGGCGTTGCTTCCGGATGTGCTGGCCGCCCTCGGCAGCCTGCAACCAGCCCCCGCCACCTTGTTGGTCAATCGCACCCTGGAGGGCCACTACTGGAACCTCAGCCGACTGGCCGTGGCGCTACCTCTGGCCGATCTGCTGCACGCACCGCTTACTGCCAGCTTGTCCGAGGGCTAAGCCGGGTCATCCGCGACTTGCATTGAACAGGCTGCTAGAGTGCGCCGCTGTTGCGGGGTGATGGCGAAGAGGAAGGTGGCATGACGAGCATGTCATGGGTGGTACTGGGCGTGTTCGTGTTGACCTACCTGGGCATGGCCGCTGGCGGTGTGCGTGGGCTGCGCATGGACCGCAGCTGGATCGCTGGCGCGGCCGCCGTGCTGTTGCTGTTTATCGGCGCGCAGACCCCGGCTGAGGCGGCCAGCCATCTGGATGCCGGGGCTTTGCTGCTGTTACTGGCGCTGATGCTGGTCTCGGCGCAGTTCGAGTTCTCGGGCGTGTACGCCTGGCTCAATGGCCGGCTGGAGTCCTATGCGACGCAGCCGGCGCGCTTGTTGGCGGCAGTGGTCGTGCTGGGCGGGGTGCTCTCGGCGGTGCTGGTCAATGACATCGTCGCCTTCGCCCTGACTCCGTTGCTGTGCCACAGCCTGCTGGCGCGCGGGCTCGATCCACGGCCGTTTCTGCTGGCGTTGGCGCTGGCCTGTAATGCCGGCTCGGCAGCGAGCCTGATCGGTAACCCGCAGAACATCCTCATCGGCCAGGCTGGCGGTCTGGATTTCTGGGGCTACACCGCCATCGCCGCGGTCCCGGCCATAGGCGCGTTGCTGATCACCTACCTGGTGATCCTTTGGCAATGGCGTCACCGCTGGGGTACGGCGCACTCGGTGACGACCGAGGCGGCACAACCCGCCCAGGTCTATGGCGCGCGCAGTTACCTCAAACCGGCCGTGGCCACCCTGGTGCTGCTGGGGCTATTTGCCAGCGATCTGCCGCGGGAATGGTCGGCGCTGATGATTGCCGTGCTGTTGATGGTCTCGCGCCGCGTCGCCAGCCGCGATTACGTGCAGGCGGTGGACTGGAACCTGTTGCTGCTGTTCGCCGGGCTGTTCGTGGTCACCGGTGCGGCCATGGCCTTGCCGCCCGTGGCTGGCATCGCCGCGCAGTTGGCGGATCGCGGGTTGCTGCCCCAGGGCGTGCTGTCGCTCGCTGCGGCTTCGCTGGTGGCCGGCAACCTGATCGGCAACGTGCCCTTTGTGATGCTCTTGCTCGGCGTGCTGCCGGAGATGTCGCCGTCCCTGCTGGTGGGCCTGGCGGTGATGTCGACCTTGGCTGGCAACCTGCTGCTGATCGGCAGCGTGGTCAACCTGATCGTTGCCGAAAGCGCCCGGCGCCAGGGTGTGCGTTTGGGCTTCGTCGATTTCGCCCGCAGCGGCGTGCCGGTGACGCTGCTGAGCATGAGCCTGGCTGGGGGGTGGTTAGTGCTGGGTGGCTGGCTGCCCTGGTAGGGCACCTCCAAAAACTACCTCGGCTTTGGCTTCCTGCGTCGCTCTACCTCCTGCATCCATGCAGACGTGCGTGGTCATCGCTGCGTTAAAAACAGGCTCACAGCCTTAAGGCTGAACGTGCTTTAGCACGGCCCCGAAGGGGTGAGCGAAGCGAATCAAATACTCATTTACAGCTCGTAAACTCGCATGCGAGCCCAGTCCGTTTTTCGCCTGTTTTGTGGGGCCGCCTAGGTGGGGCCGCCTTCGGTATTGCGCTGACTGCCTCGCCTACGTTTTTAGAGGTGCCCTAGTAGGGATTATTGCCAGCGCGTCTGCCGCCAGTGTTGTTGCTGCTCGGGCGTCTGGAAGGTCCAGGCGACAAAGCGGCTCTGCTTCTGGCCCTGGGCCATTTCCACGGTTTCGACTTGCAAGGCGCCGGCTTTTTTCAGCGCGTTGTAGACCCCTGGCAGGTTGCCGACCTTGGAGATCAGGCTGCTGAACCACAGCACCTGCTGGCCGACGGTGGCGCTTTCTTCGATCAAACGGCTGACGAAGGCCGCCTCGCCGCCCTGGCACCATAATTCTGCTGCCTGGCCGCCAAAGTTCAGCACCGGCAGTTTACGTTTCGGGTCGAGCTTGCCGAGGTTGCGCCATTTGCGCGTGCTGCCGCTGCTGGCCTCTTGCGCGCTGGCGTGGAAGGGCGGGTTGCACAGGGTCAGGTCGAAGCGCTCATCGCTGTGCAGCAGGCCCTGGAAGATATGGGCGCTGTCCGCTTGCAGGCGCAGCTCGATGGCATCACTGAGGCCTGGGTTGGCCTGGACAATGGTCTTTGCGGCGGCGATGGCGCTTTCGGCGATATCCGAACCGAGAAACTGCCAGGCGTATTCACGATTGCCCAGCAGCGGGTAGATGCAGTTGGCGCCGACGCCAATGTCTAGCGCCCGCACCTTGGCGCCACGGGGAACTTCCCCAGCATTACTGGCGGCCAGCAGGTCGGCCAGGTAATGCAGGTAATCGGCGCGGCCGGGGATCGGCGGGCACAGGTAGCCCGCCGGAATATCCCAATGATTGATGCCATAGAACTGCTTGAGCAGCGCGCGGTTGAACACCTTGACCGCCGCCGGGTTGGCGAAGTCGATGCTCTCGTTGCCATAGGGGTTAATGATCACAAAGGCCGCCAGCTCCGGGCTGGCCTTGATCAATGCGGGAAAGTCGTAGCGACCCTGGTGGCGGTTGCGCGGGTGCAATTGGCCCTTTTCGGCTTTTGCGCTGCTGGGTGCGCCGCGCTTTTGCTGCGGGCGATGGCGAGGTGTGGACATGCGGGGGGCTGATCGTCGTCGGGAAAGTGCCCATGTTCCCATAGCTGGGAGCGCTTTGCAGGGGGGCGATGCGTCTGGGCAGAAATCATCCCGGGTATCGCGTTGCTCAACCCAGGCTACGGGCGTGGGGTGGCCAGAGGAGAGGTAGCCTGGGTCGAGCGCAGCGACACCCGGGAAGGTATCGCGCTATGGGCAAGGTCAGGGATAGCCAAGCGTCGCGCGGATCTGCGGCAGGTGCGCGGTGATCCAGTGGCGGTCGATGGCGCCCCAGCTGCGGATCATGTAATAGCCGGCGTTGTTGCGCTCGCCGGGGTGTTGCACGAAGGCGCAGTCGATATCCAGGTCGGCGAGGGCAGCCAGGGTGTCCTGGGCGGTGCGCCTTGGCATGCCGGTGGCCTCCATTAGCGCGGCGACGCTGACGGCACTGCCACTGTCGATCAGCCAGGCCACGTAGAGGCGCCGGTAGAAGCTGGTTTTGGTCTTGCTGACGTCCATGCTCGTTCCTTGCGTAAATGGCCCGGCGTTGGCTGCCGGGCCCGTTGCATCAGCCAAGGGTGGCGATGCCGATATAGGTCGCCGCACCGGCAATATAGCCAATGAATGCCAGCAGGCTGATCTTCTTCAGGTACCAGATAAAGTTGATCTTCTCCATGCCCATGGCCGCCACGCCTGCGGCCGAGCCGATGATCAGGCAGCTGCCGCCGGTGCCGGCGCAGTAGGCCAGCAGTTCCCAGAAGGTGCCGTCGACCTGAAAGTTGCTCAGCCAGGCCGTGTCGGCCCCAGCCAGGTTCAGCGCCTCGGGGGTGACCAGCGGGTACATCTTCATGGCGCCAGCAACCAGCGGCACGTTATCGACCACCGATGACAACAGGCCGATGGCGATGTTGATCGCATAGACGTTGCCCAGGCTTTCGCGCAGCAGGGTGGCGACCTGGGTCAGGTGGCCGGCGGTGGCCAGGCTGGATACCGCCAACAGGATGCCGAGGAAGAACAGCACGCTGGTGGTGTCGATGCGGCGCAGTACGCCGACCACCGACAGTGGGTGCTTGTCTTCGTCGTTCTTGCCGCGGTGGATCACCTCGGTGACCACCCAGAGCACGCCCAGGCCCAGCAGAATGCCCATATAGGGCGGCAAGTGGGTGACCGTCTTGAACACCGGTACGAATACCAACGCGCCGATGCCGAGGATAAACACCAGATTGCGCTCGAAGGGGGTGGTCGGGTCACGGCGCTCTTCTTCCGATTCACGCACCTGCGGCCGCTGGATTTCGCCCTTCATGCTGAAGCTCAGCCACAGCAGCGGCGCGAGCAGACAGACCAGGCTGGGCAGGAACAGGCTGCCGACGATGCCGCTGACGGTGACCTGATTACCGATCCACAGCATGGTGGTGGTCACGTCGCCAATCGGCGACCAGGCGCCGCCGGCGTTGGCGGCGATCACCACGATGCCGGCGTAGAACCAGCGCTCCTTCTGATCGGCCACCAGTTTGCGCAGCAGCGAAACCATGACGATGGTGGTGGTCAGGTTGTCCAGGGCGGCCGAGAGGAAGAAGGTGATCAGCGCCACCACCCACAACAGGGTGACCCGCTTGTTGGTGCGGATACGGTCGGTGATCACCTTGAAGCCTTCGTGGGCGTCGATCAGCTCGACGATGGTCATGGCGCCCATCAGGAAGAACAGAATTTCGGAAATTTCCCCGAGGTGATGACGCAGCTCCTCGGTGACGTGGTGGCCGTTGTCGAAGGCGCCAGCCGTGCCGCTGCCGATCAGCGGCAGGATCACATCGGCGCCGAGGATCAGTACCGTCCAGCAGAATACTGCCGTCAGCAGCGCCGAGGCGGCCTTGTCGATCTTGAGCGGGTGTTCGAGGGCAATACACAGGTAACCAAGGACGAAAATCAACGCCATCAACGCATACATGTTCGGGGTCCGTTTGCAGGGCTTTGTTTGAGTTGGAAGTGCCAGTGACGCATAACGCGCGCAGACGATGCCTGAATTGGCGAAGAAATGGCAGAGGGCCGCTATGCGGGTTGCGTTAGGCCGGTGCGCCTTGCACGCGCCAGGCTGCGGTTTGACTGGGCTTGCATGATCTTGGCGAGGACTGCGACCAGGTGCCGCGCCGTTGCGCCGGCTGGCGGTGCTGTCGCGGCTAAAGCCCCTCCCACGGTGGTGTGGGCAGCGCGACTCTTGTAGGAGGCGCTTTAGCGGCGAGATTTTCAGGCAGGGAAAGCGTGGCTGATTCGCTCAGTTGCTGAAAAACAGCCAAAAATCGCGCCGGTAAGGGCGCGGTTCTGTCGCGGCTAAAGCCCCTCCTACGGGTGTGTGGGCAGCGCGACTCTTGTGGGAGGCGCTTTAGCGGCGAGCTTTTCAAGCTGGGAAGGCGTGGCAGGTTCGTTCAGCTGCTGAAAAAACAGGCAAAAAAGTCCGCGCCGGCTAAGGCGCGGCTCTGTCGCGGCTAAAGCCCCTCCCACGGGTGTGGGTAGCGCGACTGTTGTGGGAGGCGCTTTAGCGGCGAGCTTTTCAGGCGGGGAAGGCGTGGCTGGTTTGTTCAGCTGCTGAAACAGGCAAAAAAGTCCGCGCCGGCTAAGGCGCGGCTCTGTCGCGGCTAAAGCCCCTCCCACGGGTGTGGGTAGCGCGACTGTTGTGGGAGGCGCTTTAGCGGCGAGCTTTTCAGGCGGGGAAGGCGTGGCTGGTTTGTTCAGCTGCTGAAAAAACGGGCAAAAAAGTGCGCCGGTTAGGGGCGGTTCTGTCGCGGCTAAAGCCCCTCCCACGGTGGTGTGGGCAGCGCGATTCTTGTGGGAGGCGCTTTAGCGGCGAGCTTTTCAGGCGAGAAGGGCAGGGCCAAAAAAAACCGCGCCGTTGAGGGCGCGGTTTTCGGTGACGCACAGGCCGTCAGAGGGCGGCGATCTTGCCGCGCTGCTCGACCATCTTGCTCAGGGCCTGTTCGGCCTCGGCCAGCTTGGCGCGCTCTTTATCGAGTACTTCGGCCGGTGCCTTGGCGACAAAGCCTTCGTTGCTCAGCTTGCCGCCGACGCGCTGCACTTCACCGGAGAGGCGGGCGATCTCCTTGTCCAGGCGCGCCAGTTCGGCGTCCTTGTCGATCAGCCCGGCCATCGGCACCAGCACCTGCATATCGCCAACCAGCGTGGTGGCGGACATCGGCGCTTCTTCGCCCGCTTCCAGCACCCGTACCGACTCCAGCTTGGCCAGCTTGTTGAGCAGCGGCGCGTTGTCGGCCAGGCGGCGCAGGTCTTCTGCGCTGGCGTTCTGCAGGATGATATCGATGCGCTTGGCCATGGAGATTTTCATCTCGCCACGGATCTGCCGCAGACCGAGCATCAACTGCTTGACCCACTCGATATCGCCTTCAGCAGCAGCGTCGATGCGGCTCTCATTCGCCACCGGCCAGGCCTGCAGCATGATGGTGTCGCCGCTGACGCCAGCCTGGGCCTTGATGCGCTGCCAGATTTCTTCGGTGATAAACGGCATAAACGGGTGGGCCAGGCGCAGCGCCACTTCCAGCACGCGAATCAGCGTGCGGCGGGTGCCGCGCTGACGCTCGATCGGTGCGCTCTCGTCCCACAGCACCGGCTTGACCAGCTCCAGGTACCAGGCGCAGTACTCGTCCCAGATGAACTCGTACAGCGTCTGCGCGGCCAGGTCGAAGCGGAAGGCATCGAGGTGACGGGTGACGTCGGCCTCAGTGCGCTGCAGGGCGGAGATGATCCAGCGGTCCACCGAGGACAACTCGACCGGCTCACCGTTGACGCCAGTGTCCTGGCCGTCGGTGTTTTCCAGCACGAAGTTGGCGGCGTTCCAGATCTTGTTACAGAAGTTGCGGTAACCCTCGACGCGGCCCATGTCGAACTTGATGTCACGACCGGTGGAGGCCAGCGCCAGGTTGGTAAAGCGCAGGGCGTCGGTGCCGTAGGCGGCGATGCCTTCGGGGAACTCGGTGCGGGTCTGCTTGGCGATCTTCTCGGCGAGCTTGGGCTGCATCATGCCGCTGGTGCGTTTCTCCAGCAGCTCATCCAGGCTGATGCCATCGACGATATCCAGCGGGTCAAGCACGTTGCCCTTGGACTTGGACATCTTCTGACCCTGGCCATCGCGCACCAGGCCGTGCACGTACACGGTCTTGAACGGGATCTGCCCGGTCAGGTGGGTCGACAGCATGATCATCCGGGCGACCCAGAAGAAGATGATATCGAAGCCAGTCACCAGCACGTCGGTGGGGTGGAAGGTCTTCAGTTCTTCAGTCTGTTGCGGCCAGCCGAGGGTGGAGAAGGTCCACAGGCCGGAGCTGAACCAGGTGTCGAGAACGTCTTCATCCTGGCGCAGGTTGGCGTCACCAAGGTTGTTTTCAGCGCGTACTTCCGCCTCGTCGCGACCAACATATACATTGCCGGCATCGTCGTACCAGGCCGGGATGCGGTGGCCCCACCAGAGCTGACGGCTGATGCACCAGTCCTGAATGTCACGCATCCAGCTGAAGTACATGTTTTCGTACTGCTTGGGCACGAACTGGATTTCACCACTTTCGACCACGGCGATGGCTTTTTCGGCCAGCGGCTTGGTGCTGACGTACCACTGGTCGGTCAGCCACGGCTCGATGATGGTGCCGGAGCGGTCGCCTTTCGGTACTTTCAGGGCGTGGGCGTCGATGCTTTCCAAGAGGCCAGCGGCCTCGAAGGCGGCAACGATCTGCTTGCGCGCCTCGAAACGATCCAGGCCGGCGTATTCGGCCGGCAGGCTGCAGTCGATCTGGCTGTTGACGCTGCCATCGACATTGAACGCCTGGACCTGCGCAAGCACGGCGGCGTTTTTGTCGAAGATATTCAGCAGCGGCAGGTTGTGGCGCTTACCGACTTCATAGTCGTTGAAATCGTGAGCCGGGGTGATTTTCACGCAGCCGGTGCCGAATTCAGGGTCGCAGTAATCGTCGGCGATGATCGGGATACGGCGGCCAACCAGCGGCAGTTCGACGAAGGTGCCGATCAGCGCTTGATAGCGCTCGTCACTCGGGTTTACCGCGACGGCGCTGTCGCCAAGCATGGTTTCCGGGCGCGTGGTGGCAACGATCAGGTAATCCTTGCCGTCGGCGGTTTTGTTGCCGTCGGCCAGCGGGTAGCGCAGGTTCCACAGGCTGCCTTTCTCGTCGTGGCTTTCCACTTCGAGGTCAGAGATGGCGGTGTGGAACTTGGTGTCCCAGTTGACCAGGCGCTTGCCGCGGTAGATCAGGCCGTCTTTGTGCAGGCGCACGAAGGCTTCTTTCACCGACTCGGACAGGCCGTCGTCCATGGTGAAACGCTCGCGCGACCAGTCCACCGAGCTGCCCAGGCGACGGATCTGCCGGGTGATGGTGCCGCCGGACTGTTCCTTCCACTCCCAGACTTTCTCCAGGAATTTCTCACGGCCCAGGTCGTGACGACCAATGCCGTCGGCGGCCAGTTGGCGCTCAACCACCATCTGGGTGGCGATACCGGCGTGGTCGGTGCCCGGCTGCCACAGGGTGTTGCGGCCCTGCATGCGGCGGAAACGGATCAGCGCATCCATGATCGAGTTGTTGAAACCATGGCCCATGTGCAGGCTGCCGGTGACGTTCGGCGGCGGGATCATGATGGTGTAGGGCTCGCCTGCACCCTGCGGAGCGAAATAGTTATTCGCCTCCCAGTTCTGGTACAGGGCGGTTTCAATGGCGTGCGGCTGGTAGGTCTTGTCCATGCGCGGCGGGACCCTTATGACGGCTAGACGGAAAAGCCGCCAAGTATAGCGCCTTGCGCCGCCCGCTATAAGCGCCGCTTTGATCGGCGGCATAGCTTGGGGGTTTTTGTATCGCGGCGTCTCGGGGCGAGGCGTCTGCCTTCAATCCTGCAGAACGGTGGATCGATAACGCGTGATCCACCCTACGCACTGCCACCGAGACGTATCGCGGTTGTTAGGGTTTACGCGGTGGCAGCAGGCGGCTGAGGCGGGCGTCCAGGCGGCGTTTGAGTTCTGCTTCGATCTGCGGCACGAAGTCGTCGATCACGTCCTGCAGGATCAACTGCGCGGCGGCGCGTAATTCGCTGTCCAGGCGGTTGAGTTCGCTGTCGCGACTGATGCTGCGTTGCACCGTGTTGCGCAGGCTTTCGGTCAGGTTGGCCGGCGCGGGTTCGCTCGCCACGGTGGCTGGAATCGCGGGCGTGACGATATCCGAGAGCAGCGGGATGCTGTCCGGGTCGAGGCTATCGAGCAGCAGTGGCGGTTCGTCGTTTTGCTCGCCGAGCAGTTCGCGGATCGACTCCAGGTCGTTCAGCAACTGGACGGGCGGGTGTGCAGGTTTGGGGGTGTCCATGGTTCTTTCAGAGTTCAACTCGTTGGGGGTCATAGCCTTGTTGGCGGTAACGGCGGAAATTCTCGCGGCACGCGGCCAGTCGTTCGGGGGCCTGGTTGACGATCTCGATGACCCGACTGAACTGCGCGATATGCGCCGACAGCTGGTCGCTAAGGTTGATCAGCACGCCCTGGCCCACTTCGGGTGGCTGGTCCAGGCCAATCACCACCGGTGCACTGGGGTCGTCCTGGTGCAGGGCGTGGGGCACGAAAGCCTCGGCTTTGAAGGCCCACAACAGGGCATCCAGTTCGTTGCATTGTGCGGCATCTTCGCCACGCAAAAACACCGGCAGCCCGGCGCGCCAGGCTTTCATCGCCAACTGACACGCGGCGCGCAGGCGCTCGGCAGAGGTTGCGGAGGGCAACACGTAAAATTCGATTCGGGACATGGCGGAGAAGTCTCAGGCTTAAAGCTGCAGGCCGCAAGCTTCAGGCCGCAAGTAAAAGCGCAAAAGCGACGCGCGGGTTTTCAGGTCCGTGCGCCGCTTGTAGCTCGCTGTCAGGCGTTGCTGCGGTCGATCAGGTATTGGGTCAGCATCGGCACCGGGCGGCCGGTTGCGCCTTTTTCCTTGCCGCCGCTGATCCATGCCGTACCGGCGATGTCCAGGTGCGCCCAGTTATAGGCCTTGGCGAAGCGCGAGAGGAAGCAGCCGGCGGTGATGGTACCGGCTTTTGGCCCGCCGATATTGGCGATGTCGGCGAACGGGCTGTCGAGCTGCTCCTGGTACTCATCGAACAGCGGCAGTTGCCAGGCGCGGTCGTCGGCGTGCTGGCCGGCGCTGAGCAACTGCTGCACCAGCTCGTCATTGTTGCCCATCAAACCCGAAGCATTGCTGCCCAGGGCGACGATGCAGGCGCCGGTGAGGGTGGCGATATCGATCACCGCCTTGGGCTTGAAGCGTTCGGCGTAGGTCAGGGTGTCGCACAGCACCAGGCGGCCTTCGGCGTCGGTGTTGAGAATCTCCACGGTCTGCCCACTCATGGTGGTGACGATGTCGCCAGGACGGGTGGCGCGACCGCTGGGCATGTTCTCGGCGCAGGCCAGCAGGCACACCAGGTTGATCGGCAGTTGCAGCTCCAGCACGGCTTTGAGGGTGCCGAACACGCTGGCCGCGCCGCACATGTCGTACTTCATTTCGTCCATGCCGGCAGCGGGCTTGATGCTGATGCCGCCGGTGTCGAAGGTGATGCCTTTGCCCACCAGGGCATACGGCTGCTCGCCCTTTTTGCCGCCCTGGTAGTTGAGCACGATCAGCCGTGGCGGTTGCTCGCTGCCCTGGCCGACGGCAAGGAAGGCGCCAGCGCCGAGGGCCTGGAGTTTCTTCTCATCGAGGATTTCAACCTTGAGGCCCTTGTAGGCCTTGGCCAGGTCCTTGGCTTGCTCGGCGAGAAAGCTGGGGTGGCAGAGGTTGGGCGGCAGGTTGCCGAGGTCTTTGGTCAGGGCCATGCCGGCAGCAATGGCAACGGCCTGTTGGGTAGCCTGTTCAACAGCTGCCTGATTGGCCTTGTCGGTCAGCAGGGTGACTTTCTTCAGCGGGCTGGCTTCGGCTTTCTGGCTCTTGAAACGGTCGAACTGGTAAGTGCCATCGGCCAGGGTTTCTACCAGCAGACGGGCGATACCGTGGGCGTCGCGGCCTTTGACCTTTATGTCGGTCAGGGCCAGGCTGGCGTCCTTGCCACTGAGATTTTTCAGGGCGCCGTGGGTAGCGTTGAGCAATTTGCGCAATTGACGGTCAGAGAGTTCGGCTTCTTTGCCGTGGCCAACCAGCAGTACCCGCTCCGCCTTGAGGCCCGGCAGGTTGTGGGCCAGCAGGGTCTGGCCGAGCTTGCCGGCCAGGTCACCGCGCTTGAGCAGAGCACTGAGTGCGCCACCACTGGCGGCGTCGATGGCCTGGGCAGTAACACCCAATGCGCCACCTTCGGCGACGGGGATAACCAGGGTGGCAGTTTTCAGTGTTTCTGGACGTGCGCTTTTGACAATAAATTCCATGCGTATGGTTCCCAAGACAACGAGTCGGTATTGCAGGATAATGGCGGTTATTTTTTCAATGGTTCGTCCGTTGTGCGAACCGGCAAGCAGTGCGGCTAGTTTGAGCATAGCCGCCTGAGCCTGACAACCCTGGAGTGTCTGGTTTGATCGTCTTCCGTTATTTGTCCCGAGAAGTGCTGTGGACCCTCAGCGCGGTGACCGCCGTGTTGTTGGTGATCATCATGAGTGGTCGTTTCATCAAATACCTGGCGCAGGCTGCCCAGGGCGTACTCGATCCGGGTGTGCTGTTTCTGATCATGGGCTTTCGCATGCCCGGCTTCTTGCAACTGATCCTGCCACTGGGGCTGTTTCTCGGCATCCTCTTGGCGTACGGCCGGCTCTATCTGGACAGCGAAATGACCGTGCTCTCGGCCACCGGCATGAGCCAGCAACGGCTGATGCTTTACAGCCTGTCGCCCGCGCTGATCGTGGCCTTGCTGGTCGCCTGGCTGAGCATGGGGCTGGCGCCCCAGGGCGTTGCCCAGGTCGCGCGGATCCTCAACGAGCAGGACGCCCTGACTGAGTTCGATACCCTAGTGCCTGGGCGTTTCCAGTCAATGAAGGACGGCTCGCGTGTCACCTATACCCAGTCGCTTAGCGAAGACCGCAGCGAACTGGGCGGTATCTTCATTTCCGACAAGCGCCTGTCGCGGGCCGGCGACAAGGAGCGTGGCATCAGCGTACTGGTGGCCGAGCGCGGGCGTCAGGAGATTCAAGCCGACGGCAGCCGTTATCTGATTCTGGAAAACGGTTACCGCTATGACGGCAACCCCGGTCAGGCCGATTACCGCTCTATCCAATACGACACCTATGGCGTGTTGCTACCCAAGCCTTCGGTTAACGCTGACATCAGCGAGCGCGAGGCGATTCCAACGTCCCAGCTGATCGGCAGCGATAACCTGCGCCATCAATCCGAGTTGCAGTGGCGTCTGTCGTTGCCGCTGCTGGTGTTTATCGTGACGCTGATGGCGGTGCCGCTGTCGCGAGTCAATCCGCGCCAGGGCCGCTTCCTAAAATTGCTGCCGGCCATTTTGCTGTACATGGCTTACCTGGCCCTGTTGATCGCTGCCCGCGGCGCCCTGGATAAAGGCCGCATCCCGCCGACCCTGGGGCTCTGGTGGGTGCATGGCATCTTCCTGGCGATTGGCCTGTTGCTGCTGTATTGGGAACCCTTGCGCCTGAAGTGGGCGAGTCGCCGTGTGGGACAGGAGATGGCCCGTGGTTAAGTTGGATCGTTATATCGGTACGCAGGTGTTCTTCGCCATTCTCGGTGTGCTCGGCGTGATCGTCGGCCTGGCCCTGCTGTTTGCATTCATTGATGAGCTTGGGGATGTGGAGGGCAGCTATGGGCTGCTCGACGCCGCCTGGTATGTGCTGCTGACGCTGCCGCGGCGGCTCTACGAAATGCTGCCCATGGCTGCGCTGATTGGCTGCCTGATCGGCCTCGGCACCCTGGCGAGCAACAGTGAACTGACCATCATGCGCGCGGCGGGGGTATCCATCTCGCGCATCGTTTGGGCGGTGATGAGGCCGATGCTGGTGCTGATGCTGGTCGGGGTGCTGATTGGTGAGTATCTGGCTCCCTGGAGCGAGAACGTTGCCCAGGCGAATCGCTCCATGGCCCAGGGCAGCGGCGAAGCGCAAAGCGCAAAGCGTGGTCTGTGGCACCGCCAGGGGCAGGAGTTCGTGCACATCAACGCCGTGCAGCCGGATGGCGTGCTGTTTGGGGTGACGCGCTATCAGTTCGACGAGGAGCGGCGCATGCAGTCGGCCAGCTTCGCCCGGCGCGCGCAGTTTCAGGGTGACCACTGGCAGCTCGAAGATGTCGCCACCACACGTTTTGGCGAACGCAGCAGTGAGGTGGTCAAGTTGCCGACCGAGCGCTGGGATATCGAGCTTGAGCCGCAGTTACTCGGCACCGTGGTGCTGGAGCCTGAGGCGCTGTCGATTACCGGACTGTGGCGTTACATCCAGTACCTGAGCGAGCAGGGGTTGAACAACGGGCAGTACTGGCTGGCATTCTGGACCAAGATCCTGCAGCCGGTGGTCACTGCAGCCCTGGTGGTGATGGCGATTTCCTTCATCTTCGGCCCGCTGCGTTCGGTGACCCTTGGGCAGCGGGTGTTTACCGGGGTGCTGGTGGGCTTCGTGTTCAAGATCAGCCAGGACCTGCTCGGGCCGTCGAGCCTGGTGTTTGGCTTTCCGCCGCTGCTGGCCGTGTTGATCCCTGCCGCCATCTGCGCTCTGGCGGGTGCCTGGTTGCTGCGTCGAGCGGGGTAGGGCGCGGCAGCAGCATTGAAAAGCCGGCGTTTGCCGGCTTTTTCATGCCTACGTCTTGGCCTGTTACATGGTGTCGCAGCTTCTCGTCGGAGTCGCCCTCGCGGCGAATAGCGCCCATTCAGCGATATAGCAGAGAGACCAAAAGCTTCGCGCCGGGGCGGCGTATGACCTGCATGCGGCTGCAGCAGCCAATGCTGTTAGCTATTGCGTCCAGTGTAGGAATTTATTCGCGAAATCCACGACACCGTCGTGAATAAAGGCTGAGCGTCCCATTCGCTACAAAATCCCAAGAGGGTTGCGGCCGCCAATTGGTTTCATGCCTGCTATTTCTTGTGCGCGTTCTTTGGCAGTTGCACGATGCGGCTGTCGGAGTAGATGTCGTGCCAACTGCGGTTCTGCTTATCCCAGAGGATCCAGAGAAAGCCGAGGCCCACGATTAGCCAGGAGCCGATCGCCACGACGAAGCGCAGTAGCGCCTGCCAGAGGTCGATCGCGCGACCGTCGGCGTTCTGCACGCGCAGGCCCCAGGCCTGCATGCCGAGGGTCTGGCCATTATGGGTCCAGAACTTGGCGAAGAAGGCGAACAGGCTGAGCAATACCAGGCTAGCCAGGATCGGATCACGGTCCAGTTGGCCGGCCTGGGACATGGCCATTAGCGTCTCGCCACCATAAATCAGGCGCAGCACGCCCTGTTGGTAGATCAGGGTGACGACCATGACAAGGGCCACACAGAGTAAAAAGTCATAGAACAGGGCAGCAAGGCGGCGGATCAGGCCGGCGGCGGGATAGTCGCCCTGCGGGCTCAGCAGGTGGTTGGACATGGTCAGGCTCGTATGGCAGTTGCGGCGGGCTCACAGGGTAGCCGGGTCGGGGCATAAAAAAACCCCTGATGTCACCATCAGGGGTTTTCAGTGCGGCAGGATTACTCCTGGATTTGCACTTCGTCAGCCTGCATGCCTTTTTGCCCTTGCACCGCGATAAAGCTGACTTTCTGGCCTTCTTTCAGGCTCTTGAAGCCGTTGCCTTGGATCGCGCGGAAGTGCACGAACAGATCCGGACCGCTTTCAGGCGTGATAAAACCAAAACCTTTTTCGTCGTTAAACCACTTGACGGTACCGCTCTGACGATTCGACATGTCTGAATTTCCTTGGAACTTGAGTTAATGACAGCCTCCATCCGAATAACGGAGGGCTGAAACTGGTTGCAAGGAGTAATAGAAGTCGAGCGGGATGTAGCGGATCTGAAGATCTACTGCACCAGGTCACGATTCACGGCGACCCATGCAAACACAGTTGGCCGAACTCTACGCCAACTCAAAGGCAAATGCCAACCCCTGCCAGGCCGCGCTCTAGCATGGCTGATATGGGCTGTTTCGGAGAGGTTTGCGACAACTCGAGGATTGTCTGCTAGCCGCTGGCGTGGATGCCAGCCTGGCTGATAAGAATGGTGCCCCGGGGGAGACTCGAACTCCCACTTCTTTCGAAAACGGATTTTGAATCCGCCGCGTCTACCGGTTCCGCCACCGGGGCACAATGGCGGCGCAGTATAGGGATGGTATTGAGGTTGGTCAATGCACTTGCGTGGTCAGCGTGCAGCATTTCCGGTAAGCTCTTGCGCCCTTGCTGAATGACCCCTTATAGCCATCATGCGTGTTGCCGATTTTCACTTCGAGCTGCCTGACGCTCTTATCGCCCGTTACCCGCTGGCCGAGCGGCGCGCCAGCCGCCTGCTGGTGCTCGACGGGCCTACGGGCACGCTCGCCCACCGCCAGTTCAGCGATCTGCTGGAGTACCTGCGTCCGGGCGATCTGATGGTATTCAACAACACCCGGGTGATTCCGGCGCGGCTGTTTGGGCAGAAGGCCAGCGGCGGCAAGCTGGAAGTTCTGGTTGAGCGAGTGCTCGATAGCCATCGCGTACTCGCCCATGTTCGCGCGAGCAAGTCGCCCAAGCCGGGTTCGATGATTCTTATCGATGGCGGTGGCGAGGCCGAGATGGTCGCCCGGCATGATGCACTGTTCGAGCTGCGCTTCAGCGAAGAGGTTCTGCCGCTGCTTGAGCGTGTCGGCCATATGCCGCTGCCTCCTTATATAGACCGGGCCGATGACAGCGCTGACCGCGAGCGTTATCAGACGGTGTACGCCGAGCGCGCCGGTGCGGTCGCCGCGCCCACCGCCGGGTTGCATTTCGATCAGGCGCTGCTCGCATCCATCGCCGAGATGGGCGTGGCCACGGCCTTCGTGACCCTGCATGTGGGGGCCGGCACTTTTCAGCCGGTGCGCGTCGAGCGCATCGAAGACCATCACATGCACAGCGAGTGGCTCGAGGTCGATCAAACCGTGGTCGATGCCGTTGCAGCTTGCCGCGCACGTGGTGGCCGGGTGATCGCCGTGGGCACCACCAGCGTGCGTTCGCTGGAGAGTGCGGCGCGCAGCGGTGAGCTGCAGGTGTTCAGTGGCGACACCGATATCTTTATCTATCCGGGACGTCCGCTGCATGTGGTCGATGCCCTGGTCACCAATTTCCACTTGCCGGAGTCGACCCTGCTGATGCTGGTGTCGGCGTTCGCCGGGTACCCCGAAACCATGGCGGCCTACCAGGCGGCCGTGGCCGAGGGTTATCGCTTCTTCAGTTATGGCGATGCCATGTTTATCACCCGCAACCCCGCGCCCCGCGGTCCCGAGGATGTTCTATGACGCGCACCTGCCGCATGTCTTTCGAGTTGTTGGCCACCGACGGCAAGGCGCGCCGTGGGCGTGTGACCTTCCCGCGGGGTGTGGTCGAGACCCCGGCCTTTATGCCGGTGGGCACCTATGGCACGGTCAAGGGCATGCTGCCGCGCGACATCGAGGCGACGGGCGCGCAGATCATCCTCGGCAATACCTTTCACCTGTGGCTGCGTCCGGGCACTGAGGTCATCAAGAAGCATGGTGATCTGCACGATTTCATGCAGTGGCAGGGGCCGATCCTCACCGACTCCGGTGGCTTCCAGGTGTTCAGCCTGGGCGCCATGCGCAAGATCAAGGAGGAGGGCGTGTACTTCGCCTCGCCGGTGGATGGCGCCAAGGTCTTCATGGGGCCGGAAGAGTCGATGCAGGTGCAGCGCGACCTGGGCTCGGACATCGTGATGATCTTCGACGAATGCACGCCCTATCCGGCCGAGTTCGATGTGGCCAAGCGCTCCATGGAGCTGTCCCTGCGCTGGGCCAAGCGCTCCAAGGAGGCCCATGGCGACAGCACGGCGGCGCTGTTCGGCATCGTTCAGGGCGGCATGTATGAAGAGCTGCGCAAAGTCTCTCTGGATGGGCTGGAGCAGATCGGTTTCGATGGGTATGCCATTGGCGGCCTGTCGGTCGGCGAGCCCAAAGATGAAATGATCAAGGTGCTGGATTATCTGCCCGCCGAGTTGCCGGCCGATAAGCCGCGCTACCTGATGGGCGTAGGCAAGCCGGAAGACCTGGTCGAAGGTGTGCGCCGCGGCGTGGACATGTTCGACTGCGTGATGCCGACCCGCAATGCGCGCAACGGTCATCTATTCGTGGAGACCGGCGTGCTGAAGATCCGCAACGCCTTCCATCGCCATGACGACTCACCCCTGGATTCGACCTGCGACTGTTACACCTGTAAACACTTCTCGCGGGCGTATCTTCATCACCTCGACAAGTGCGGTGAAATGTTGGGCAGTATGCTCAATACAATCCACAACTTACGCCACTATCAGCGCCTGATGGCTGGTTTGCGCGAGGCTATTCAACAGGGTACATTGGCCGCCTTTGTCGACGCCTTCTACGCCCGGCGGGGCCTGCCAGTGCCGCCGCTGGACTGATGACACCTCTTTCTGATCCCCCTTTTATTAGGAGTGCTACATGAACTTTTTGATCCCTGCTGCATACGCTGACGGCGCTGTTCCGGCCGGTCCTGCTGGTTCCGGTTTTGAGTGGGTATTCCTGCTCGGCTTCCTGGTCATCTTCTACCTGATGATCTGGCGTCCCCAGGCCAAACGCGCCAAAGAGCACAAGAACCTGCTCGGCAGCCTGCAAAAGGGCGACGAAGTGGTGACCAGCGGCGGTATCGCCGGCAAGGTCAACAAGGTAACTGATGACTTCGTTGTGATCGAAGTGTCCGACACCGTCGAGCTGAAGATCCAGAAAGTAGCCATCGCGGCGACCCTGCCTAAAGGCACGCTCAAGGCTATCTAAGCAGCACACTTTCACCATTCGACGGGGCGCTTCAGGCGCCCCGCGTCATAACGGGCGGCGTCATGCTCAATAGATTCCCATTCTGGAAATACCTGCTGATCCTGGCTGTGCTGGCGATCGGCTTCATTTATTCAGCGCCTAACCTCTACCCGGATGACCCGGCGATCCAGATCAGCGGCACCAGCAGCGCCAAGCTGATCGAGCAGGCCGATCTGGCGCGTGCGAGCCGTGCGCTGAGCGAAGCCGGTATCGAGGTCAAAGGTCAGGAAGTGGCTGAAGCGGGCCGCGGTGGCCTGTTGCGCCTGACCAATGCCGAAGACCAGTTGCCGGCCAAAGATGTGGTCCGCAAAGCTTTGGGCGACGATTACGTTGTCGCGCTGAACCTGGCGCAGACCACGCCGGACTGGTTGCGCAGCATTGGCGCCAGCCCGATGAAGCTGGGTCTGGACCTCTCCGGTGGTGTGCACTTCCTGCTGGAAGTCGACATGGAGAAAGCCCTCGAAGCCCGTCGCAAGGTGTACGAAGGCGAGGTCAAGAGCCTGCTGCGCAAGGAGCGTGTGCGCTACCGCAGCCTGCCTGAACTCAATGGCGCGATTCAGCTCGGCTTTGCCGACGCCGATAGCCTGGAGAAGGCGCAGAGCCTGATCCGCAAGGACTTCACCGATTTCGAAATGACCGCTGCCGAGCGTGGTGGTCAGCAGGTCCTGCGTCTGGCTCTGACCCAGGCCAAGCTGGCAGAAATTCGCGAATATTCGATCCGCCAGAACCTCACCACAGTACGCAACCGGGTCAACGAGCTGGGCGTGGCCGAGCCGCTGGTCCAGCGCCAGGGTGCCAACCGTATCGTCGTCGAACTGCCGGGTGTGCAGGATACCGCTGAAGCCAAGCGTATCCTCGGCAAGACCGCCAACCTGGAGTTCCGTCTGGCCGCAGGCCCGGATGCTTCGCGTGCCTCGACCGAGGCTTTCGAGTTTCGCGAAGAGGGTCGCCCGCCGGCACAGCTTGAGCGTGAGCTGATCATCACTGGTGACCAGGTGACCGATGCCCAGGCCAGTTTCGATGAGAATGGCCGGCCGCAGGTCAACATTCGTCTCGATGGCCATGGCGGCGACCTGATGAACCGCGCCACCCGCAATAACGTCGGGCGCAGCATGGCGGTGATCTTTATCGAGCAGAAACCAAGCACGCGTTACACGCGTGAGCTGGTCGATGGCGTCGAGCAGGAAGTGGCGGTGCCGGTGTTCACCGAAGAGAAGCGCATCATCAGCCTGGCAACCATCCAGTCACCGCTTGGTAGCCAGTTCCGCATTACCGGCCTGAATGGCCCGGGCGAGTCGAGTGAGCTGGCTCTGCTGCTGCGGGCTGGTGGCCTGGCGGCGCCGATGTACTTCGCTGAAGAACGTACCATCGGCCCGAGCCTGGGCGCTGACAACATCACCAAGGGTGTCAGTGCTTCGCTGTGGGGCATGCTGTTCGTGTCGCTGTTTATCATTGCCATCTACCGTTTCTTCGGTGTGCTGGCAACGGTGGCGCTGGCGCTGAACATGGTCATGTTGCTGGCGTTGATGTCGCTGCTGAGTGCGACCCTCACCCTGCCGGGTATTGCCGGTATCGTGCTGACCATGGGTATGGCGGTGGACGCCAACGTGCTGATCTTCTCGCGGATTCGTGAGGAGATTGCCAATGGCCTGTCGGTGCAGCGCGCGATCCATGAGGGCTTTGATCGGGCGTTCTCGGCGATTATCGACGCCAACCTGACCACCCTGCTGGTCGGCGGCATTCTGTTCGCCATGGGCACCGGGCCGGTCAAGGGCTTTGCCGTGACACTGTCGCTGGGCATCCTGACATCAATGTTCACCGCGATTCTGGTGACACGTGCCATGGTCAACCTGATCTACGGCGGCCGTGACTTCAAGAAGTTGTGGATTTAAGGGGCTGACATGAATCGTACGATCAACTTCATGGGCGTGCGCAACCTTGCGTTCGCCATGACCGTGGTCCTGACGCTGGTGGCCATTGGTGCCGTCGCGTTCAAGGGCCTGAATTTTGGCCTCGACTTTACTGGCGGTACGCAGATCGAACTGGGCTATGAGCAGCCTGCTGATCTGGGCAAGGTGCGTGAGCAACTGGCCGCCGGTGGCTTCGGCGACGCCGTGGTGCAGAGCTTTGGTGCGACCACCGATATCGTGGTGCGCATGCAGGGTGACGACCCTGAGCTGGGCAACAAGGTTGCGGCTGTGTTGCAGAAAGGCGGTGATCAGCTCGTGGTCAAGAAGGTCGAGTTCGTCGGCCCGCAGGTTGGTGAGGAACTGCGTGACCAGGGCGGCCTCGGCATGCTGCTGGCGCTGGGCGGCATCATGCTGTACCTGGCTTTCCGCTTTCAGTGGAAATTCGCGCTGGGTGCCATCGTCTCCCTGGTGCATGACGTTATCGTCACGCTGGGTGTGCTGGCGTTGTTCCAGATTACCTTCGACCTGACGGTGCTGGCTGCGCTGCTGGCGATCATCGGCTACTCGCTGAACGACACCATCGTGGTCTTCGACCGGGTGCGGGAGAACTTCCGCGTGCTGCGCAAGGCAACGCTGATCGAGAACATCAACATCTCGACCACGCAAACCCTGCTGCGCACCCTGGCGACCTCGATCTCCACCTTGTTGGCAATTGGCGCGCTGCTGATGTTCGCAGGCGATAACCTGTTCGGCTTCTCCTTTGCGCTGTTCATCGGTGTGTTCGCCGGTACTTATTCGTCGGTGTATATCGCCAACGTGGTACTGATCTGGCTGAACCTCAGCGTCGACGACCTGATTCCGCCGGTGGCGACCGAGGAGGTCGACGAGCGGCCTTGAGTCTCTTTGGTTGTGCAGGTTCAGACAATTTCTCGTGGGGCTGAACTTGCCTCGCCTTAACCCTGTCCAAGGCTGGGTATAAGGCGAGAAGCCGATAAAAGAGAGTCAGGAGTTAGCTATGAACAAGTCTTTGTTGGTGGGTGCGGTGTTGGGTGCTGTCGGTGTAACCGCCGGTGGTGCTGTTGCCACTTACAGCTTGGTGGGTGGTCCGGATTACGCTGAGGTCCTGGCGGTAGAACCGATCAACGAAACCATTCGTACGCCGCGTGAGGAGTGCAAAGACGTAGCGGTCACGCGTCAGAAGCCCGTACAGGATCAGCATCGCATCGCCGGCACCGCCATCGGTGCAGTGGTTGGCGGCTTGCTGGGTAATCAGGTGGGTGGCGGTACTGGCAAGAAGATCGCAACGGTTGCGGGTGCAGTCGGTGGTGGTTACGCCGGCAATCAGGTGCAAGGCAACATGCAGGCTGGTGACACCTACACCACCACAGAGACGCGCTGCAACACGGTGACCGATACCAGTGAAAAGCTGGTGGGCTATAACGTGAAGTACGAACTCGACGGCAAGGTTGGTCAGGTGCGCATGGACAAAGACCCGGGTAGTCGCATCCCGGTCGAAGACGGCAAGCTGGTACTGGCCACGCAGTAAGCGTTAACCCTACGAACAAGGCGCCTGATGGGCGCCTTTTTCGTGGGCGTAAAAAAACCGGCTTAGCGCCGGTTTTTTGCTGCCGTTTAAGCTTAGCGCTTGAGCGAAGCCGACAGGTGCGGCTGGATCGCTGTGAGTACGGCTTTGAAGCACTTGGTGTTGCCGGCAACGATCTGGCCTTTCTCGAGGAATTCGTGGCCGCCGCTGAAGTCGCTGACCAGGCCGCCTGCTTCCTGAATCAGTAGTGCACCTGCAGCCATGTCCCACTCCGACAGGCCGAACTCCCAGAACGCATCGAAGCGCCCGGCAGCGACATAAGCCAGGTCCAGGCTCGCAGCGCCGGCGCGGCGCACGCCGGCGGTCTGGCCAACCAGGCTGCGGAACATATTCAGGTAGTTGTCCAGATTGTCCAGTTGGCTGTCGCGGAACGGGAAGCCGGTACCCAGCAGGGCGCCTTCCAGGCTCTTGCGCGGGCTGACGCGCAGGCGGCGGCCATTGAGGGCGGCGCCACGACCGCGGCTGGCGGTGAATTCTTCCTGGCGCACCGGGTCGATGACCACAGCATGCTCCAGGCGACCACGGTACTTGCACGCCAGGCTGACGGCGAAGTGCGGTACACCGCGTACGAAGTTGGTGGTGCCATCCAGCGGGTCGATGATCCACAGATAGTCGGCGCCTTCGCCGCTGCCGGGGATCAGGCCGCCTTCCTCGCCCAGAAAACCGTGGGTCGGGTAGGCCTTGCGCAGCGCCTGAATGATCAACTGCTCGGCCGAGCGGTCGATTTCAGTCACGTAGTCTTTGGCATCTTTCTCGTCGACCGAGATGACGTCCAAGCGTTCGATCGAGCGGAAGATCATTTCACCGGCGCTACGGGCTGCGCGCAGCGCGATATTCAGCATGGGCTGCATGGATGTTCACCTGGGTCGTTAAAGAAAGCCGGCCATGTTAGCAGAAAAAATAGGGTCTGTTGCCGTTTCGTCGCGAGCCGCGTTGCCGCGCAAAATCTCGCCAGGCTAGGCGGCGGGCGCAGGTAATGGTTGTTCCCTTGCCAAGTCCTCCAACAACGCATGGCGAGATTTGGCGCGCAACCCGAAGGGCCGGGCCAGTTTTAGCGCGATGCTGCGTTTCTCGATGGCTCATTTAGCCGGCTAAACTTCGCATCTCGTGCCTTGCCTCGCGCTAAAACTGGCTCCGGCGCGGCTGCGAACGAAGCGGCAACAGACCCTCGGCAGATGAAGAGGTGTCTGCGCGTTGCATGGCATTGGTCCCGGTGCTTCTGTAAGATTTGACGCCCCTTCGCCAGACATGTGAGCGCCTGTTTTGCTGCAGAACATTCGAGTGGTTCTGGTCAACACCAGTCATCCCGGCAATATCGGTGGAGCTGCGCGCGCCATGAAGAATATGGGGCTGTCGCGCCTGGTCCTGGTCGATCCAATCGACTTCCCGAGTGAGGAGGCCAATGCGCGCGCTTCTGGCGCCACCGATATCCTTGATTCTGCGCAGGTGGTGGCGACGCTGGAGGAGGCCTTGGTCGGCTGCAACCTGGTCGTTGGCACCAGTGCGCGGGATCGCCGTATTCCCTGGCCGATGCTCGACCCGCGCGAGTGCGGTAACGCTGCCTGTGAGCAGGCGGCAATCGGTGGTGAGGTCGCGATGGTCTTCGGTCGTGAGTATGCGGGGCTGACCAATGAAGAGCTGCAGCGCTGTCAGTACCATGTGCATATCCCGTCCGACCCGACGTTCAGTTCGCTGAATCTGGCAGCGGCGGTCCAGGTGCTTTGTTATGAAGTGCGCATGGCCTGGCTGGCGGCCGAAGGTTTGCCGAGCAAGATGGCCAAGGTAGAGGGTACGACCGAGCTCAATACCCAGCCGGCTACGGCGGACGAACTGGAATCCTACTACGCGCACCTGGAGGCCACGCTGGTTGAGATCGGCTTTCTCGACCCGGCCAAGCCGCGTCATCTGATGAGTCGGCTACGGCGCCTGTATGGCCGTGCAGGCATCAGTAAGCTGGAAATGAATATCCTGCGTGGCGTGCTGACGGAAACCTTGAAGGCGGCGCAGGGCAAGCATCACAAGCGGGGGCAGGGCGATGTTTGAGCAAATGCGTGAAGACGTGCGAAGTGTATTTCATCGTGACCCGGCAGCGCGCAACACGCTCGAGGTGGTGACCTGCTATCCCGGTCTGCATGCCGTCTGGCTGCACCGGGCAGCGCACGCGTTGTGGCGGCGGGAGTGGAAGTGGCTGGCGCGGGTGGTGTCGAACTTTGCACGCTGGATGACCGGTATCGAGATTCACCCAGGCGCGCGTATCGGGCGGCGCTTTTTTATCGACCATGGCATGGGCATCGTCATCGGCGAAACCGCCGAGATCGGCAATGACGTGACGCTCTATCAGGGGGTAACCCTGGGTGGCACGAGCTGGGATGCGGGCAAACGCCACCCGACGCTGGAGGATGGTGTGGTGGTCGGGGCTGGTGCCAAGGTGCTGGGGCCTTTCACGGTGGGTGCTGGTGCGAAGATTGGTTCCAATGCCGTGGTGACCAAGGCTGTGCCGGCGGGCGCTACGGCGGTCGGTATTCCGGCACGCATTATCGTGCCGCTGAATGACGAGCAGGCCGAGCGGCGTCAGGCCATGGCCAGCAAACTGGGGTTCGACGCTTACGGCGTTGGCCAGGACATGCCGGACCCGGTGGCGCGGGCGATTGGCCAGTTGCTCGATCATCTGCATGCCGTCGATGGGCGTCTGGAGGGCATGTGCAAGGCTTTGCAAGGGTTGGGCAGCGATTATTGCGCAAAGGACCTGCCGGCCCTGCGTGACGAAGACTTTGCCGGGGTCTGCCGTGACCCCGGTGAGGCGCCGCGCGCCTAATGCAAGGGGCGCGGTGATTTGCTATCCTATGCGCCCTTCAAAGCTGCTAAACCCGACTAAAACTATCGGGCTTATAGTTGACTTAAATACTCGGGAATTGCATACTCGCGTCACATTGTAATTCCGTGGTAACCCTCCGATGCGACTGACTACTAAAGGCCGATACGCCGTCACCGCCATGTTGGATCTGGCGTTGCACGCGCAGCATGGGCCGGTTTCCCTCGCCGATATTTCTGAGCGTCAGGGCATTTCCCTTTCGTATCTGGAACAGTTGTTCGCCAAGCTGCGCCGCGGCAATCTGGTTTCCAGTGTGCGGGGTCCGGGTGGCGGTTATCAGCTGTCGCGGGCCATGCAGGGTATTCAGGTGGCCGAGGTGATCGACGCGGTCAACGAGTCGGTCGATGCCACGCGCTGTCAGGGGCAGGGTGATTGCCATGCGGGCGACACCTGCCTGACTCATCACCTGTGGTGTGACCTCAGTCAGCAGATTCATGAATTTCTCAGTGGCATCAGTCTGGCCGACCTGGTCACTCGCCGCGAAGTACAAGAAGTCGCCCAGCGCCAGGATCAGCGCCGTTGCAACGGCAGGACGCCGCAGCTGGACAAGATACAAGCGTCTGTCGTCGATTGATGGCAGAGGCAGGCCTGCCGTGGCCCGACCTGATAGGAGAGAACTGATGAAATTGCCTATTTACCTTGATTACTCTGCGACCACGCCGGTCGACCCGCGCGTGGCGCAAAAGATGAGCGACTGCCTGCTGGTTGACGGCAACTTCGGTAACCCGGCGTCGCGCTCCCACGTCTTTGGCTGGAAGGCCGAGGAAGCGGTTGAGAACGCTCGTCGCCAGGTCGCCGAGCTGGTCAATGCCGACCCCCGTGAGATTGTTTGGACCTCGGGTGCGACCGAGTCGAACAACCTGGCGATCAAGGGCATTGCGCACTTCTACAGCAACAAGGGTAAGCACATCATTACCTCGAAGATCGAGCACAAGGCGGTGTTGGACACCACCCGCCAACTCGAGCGTGAGGGGTTTGAAGTGACCTATATCGAGCCGGGCGAAGATGGCCTGGTTACCCCTGCCATGGTCGAGGCGGCGCTGCGCGAAGACACCATTCTGGTGTCGCTGATGCACGTGAATAACGAGGTCGGCACCATCAATGACATTGGCGCAATCGGTGAGTTGACCCGTTCGCGCGGCGTCTTCCTACATGTCGATGCGGCCCAGTCGACCGGCAAGGTGGAGATCGACCTGGACAAGCTCAAGGTCGACCTGATGTCCTTCTCCGCACACAAGACCTACGGCCCCAAAGGCGTTGGCGCGCTCTACGTGCGCCGCAAGCCGCGCGTGCGTCTGGAAGCGCAGACCCACGGTGGCGGTCACGAGCGTGGCATGCGCTCCGGCACCCTGGCCACCCACCAGTGCGTCGGCATGGGTGAGGCATTCCGTATCGCCAAGGAAGAAATGGCCCAGGAAAACCTGCGTATTCTGGCGCTGCGCGATCGCTTCTTTAAGCAAGTTGATGGCCTGGAAGAGCTGTACGTCAACGGCAGCATGACTGCCCGTGTGCCGCACAACCTCAACCTGAGCTTCAACTACGTTGAGGGCGAGTCGCTGATCATGGCGCTCAAGGACCTCGCGGTTTCCTCCGGCTCGGCCTGTACCTCGGCTTCGCTGGAGCCGTCCTACGTGCTGCGTGCCCTGGGCCGCAATGACGAGCTGGCACACAGTTCTATCCGCTTTACCTTCGGCCGCTTCACCACTGATGAAGAAGTCGATTATGCCGCGCAGAAAGTGTGCGAGGCAGTCACCAAGCTGCGCGAGTTGTCGCCGCTTTGGGATATGTACAAAGACGGCGTCGACATCTCCAAGATCGAGTGGGCGGCGCACTAAGTAGTCGCCGAGCAAGAGCGACTCTCTGATGAGGAAGGAATACCAACATGGCTTACAGTGAAAAGGTCATCGACCACTACGAAAACCCGCGCAACGTCGGCAAGATGGATGCCGAGGACCCGAATGTCGGGACCGGTATGGTCGGCGCGCCGGCCTGTGGCGACGTGATGCGTCTGCAGATCAAGGTCAACGAGCAGGGCGTGATTGAAGACGCCAAGTTCAAGACCTATGGCTGTGGTTCGGCCATCGCCTCCAGCTCCCTGGCCACTGAGTGGATGAAGGGCAAGACGCTGGATGAGGCGGAGACCATCAAGAACACTCAGCTCGCCGAAGAACTGGCATTGCCGCCGGTGAAAATTCACTGCTCGGTGCTCGCCGAGGACGCCATCAAGGCGGCCGTGCGCGATTACAAGCAGAAGAAAGGTTTGGTTTAAAGGAGGTTTCGATGGCGATCAGCATGACTGAAGCGGCCGCCCAGCACGTGCGGCGTTCGCTCGATGGGCGCGGCAAGGGCGAGGGTATTCGCCTTGGCGTGCGTACCACGGGCTGTTCGGGCCTGGCCTATGTACTGGAGTTCGTCGACGAGACCGCCAGTGAAGACCAGGTGTTCGAGAGCCACGGGGTCAAGGTGATCATCGATCCCAAGAGCCTGCTGTACCTTGACGGTACCGAGCTGGACTTCGTCAAGGAAGGCTTGAACGAAGGCTTCAAGTTCAACAACCCCAACGTGCGTGGCGAATGTGGCTGCGGCGAAAGCTTCAATATCTGAGTATTGGGGTAGACGCTAGTGGGCAGTCCCTGTCATTTCGCCCTGTTTGATTTGCAGCCGAGCTTCCGTCTGGACCTCGATCAGCTTGCCGTGCGTTATCGCGAGCTGGCGCGTGCCATTCATCCGGATCGCTTTGCCGATGCCTCCGAGCGCGAGCAGCGCCTGGCGCTCGAACAGTCGGCTTCGCTCAATCAGGCGTACAGCACGCTAAAGAGTGCGCCGCAGCGCGCGCGCTACCTGCTGACCCTGCGCGGGCCGGAGTTGCCGCTTGAGGTGACGGTGCAGGACCCTGAGTTCCTGCTGCAGCAGATGCAGTGGCGCGAAGAGCTCGAAGACCTGCAGGACAGTGCGGATCTGGCGGGCGTAGCCGTGTTCAAGCGGCGCCTGAAAAGCGCCGAGCAGGTGTTGGGTGACGAGTTTGCCGAGTGTTGGGATGAGCCAGCACAGCGTGAGCAGGCCGAACGCCTGATGCGCCGCATGCAGTTTCTCGACAAGTTGTCCCACGAGGTGCGTCAGCTCGAAGAGCGCCTCGACGATT
The DNA here is from genome assembly GCF_900110925.1 of Pseudomonas cuatrocienegasensis. Classification (GTDB taxonomy): domain Bacteria; phylum Pseudomonadota; class Gammaproteobacteria; order Pseudomonadales; family Pseudomonadaceae; genus Aquipseudomonas; species Aquipseudomonas cuatrocienegasensis. The sequence goes on from NZ_FOFP01000004.1 coordinate 143,102, forward strand.
AATGCCGGTGTGCCCGTGAAGCATGCCCGCCAGCCTATAAGCACTGATGACCATGGCCTTACTGCAGATCGCTGAACCCGGCCAGAGCCCCCAGCCACACCAGCGCCGTCTGGCCGTGGGGATCGACCTGGGCACCACCAATTCGCTGGTTGCTGCCATGCGCAGTGGCCTCTGTGAGCCTATTGCCGATGAGCAGGGGCAGGTCATCCTGCCGTCCGCCGTGCGCTATCACGTCGACCACATTGAAGTGGGTGCGCTGGCCAAGGCTGAGGCCTCACGCGATCCGCTGAATACCGTGCTGTCGGTCAAGCGTCTGATGGGGCGTGGCCTGGCGGACGTCAAGCAATTGGGTGATCAGCTGCCTTATCGATTTGTCGAGGGCGAGTCGCACATGCCGTTTATCGCCACCGCCCAGGGTCCGAAAAGCCCGGTGGAAGTGTCGGCCGATATTCTCAAGGTGCTGCGCCAGCGTGCCGAGACGGCGCTCGGTGGCGAGCTGGTTGGTGCGGTGATCACGGTGCCCGCGTATTTCGACGACTCCCAGCGCCAGGCCACTAAAGACGCTGCGCGTCTGGCCGGGCTGACTGTTCTGCGCCTGCTTAACGAACCCACTGCAGCAGCGGTCGCTTATGGCCTCGATCAGCACGCCGAAGGCGTGGTGGCGATCTATGACCTGGGTGGTGGGACCTTCGATATTTCCATTCTGCGTCTCACTGGTGGCGTGTTCGAGGTACTGGCCACCGGTGGCGATAGCGCCCTGGGTGGTGATGATTTCGATCACGCGATCGCCGGCTGGATCGTCGAGCAGGCGGGTTTGTCTGCCGATCTCGATCCGGGTGAGCAGCGCCGCCTGTTGCAGGCTGCCTGCGATGCCAAGGAACAGCTCAGTAGTGCGGGCGTCGCGCAGCTCGTCTATGGCGAGTGGCAGGGTGCGCTGAGCCGTGCCCAGTTCGATGCGCTGATCGAGCCGATGCTGGCGCGCAGCCTCAAGGCTTGTCGGCGTGCTACCCGCGATGCAGGTATCGAGCTTGATGAGGTCGAAGCGGTGGTCATGGTCGGCGGCTCCACCCGTGTGCCGCGTGTGCGTCAGGCGGTGGCCGAGCTGTTCGGGCGTGAGCCGCTGACCGATATCGACCCGGATCAAGTGGTGGCTATTGGTGCCGCGATCCAGGCGGATGCCCTGGCAGGTAACAAGCGCGCCGATGGCGAAGAGCTGTTGCTGCTCGATGTGATTCCGTTATCGCTTGGCCTGGAAACCATGGGCGGGCTGATGGAGAAGGTGATTCCGCGTAACACCACGATCCCGGTGGCGCGCGCCCAGGAGTTCACCACCTACAAAGACGGCCAGTCGGCCATGATGATTCATGTGCTGCAGGGCGAGCGCGAGCTGATCAGCGATTGCCGTTCTTTGGCGCGCTTCGAGCTGCGCGGCATTCCGCCGATGGTCGCCGGTGCGGCGAAGATCCGTGTGACCTTTCAGGTCGATGCGGACGGCCTGCTCAGTGTCTCGGCCCGCGAGCTGGCTTCGGGCGTCGAATCAAGCATTCAGGTCAAGCCGTCCTACGGACTGACTGATGGCGAGATCGCCCGCATGTTGCAGGACTCCTTCCAGAACGCCAGCGATGACAAGGTGCAGCGCGTGCTGCGCGAGCAGCAGGTCGATGCCCAGCGCCTGCTCGAGGCGGTCGAGGCCGCCCTGGAAGCTGATGGTCAGCGCCTGCTCGATGATGAAGAGCGCCTGGCCATCGCGGCGCAGATGGAGCAATTGCGCGAACTGATGGCTGGCAGCGATGGCCTGGCCATCGAACAGCAGACCAAGCGCCTGACCCAGGTCACCGACGCCTTCGCGGCGCGGCGCCTGGACGCTACGGTCAAAGCCGCCCTGGCGGGCCGTAGTCTTAACGAGATTGAGGAATAAGCATGCCGCAGATCATTTTCCTGCCCCACGCGGTGTTGTGTCCGGAGGGTTTGGTCGTTGATGTTGAGCCGGGTACGTCGATTCTCGACGTGGCCCATGAGCACCACATCGAGATCGAAAGCGCCTGCGGCGGTGTCTGTGCCTGCACCACCTGCCACTGCGTGATCCGCGAAGGCTTCGAGTCGCTGAATGAAGCGGACGAGCTGGAAGAGGACATGCTCGACAAGGCTTGGGGGCTGGAGTCGCAGTCGCGCCTGTCGTGCCAGGCGATTATTGGTAGCGAGGACCTGACAGTCGAGATTCCCAAGTATTCGCTGAACCACGCCGCCGAAGCGCCGCACTGATCCGGGAGTTGTTATGAGCCTGAAATGGACCGATGTGCTGGAAATTGCCATCCAACTGGCCGAAAGCCAGCCGGAGGTTGACCCGCGCTACATCAATTTCGTCGACTTGCATCGCTGGGTCGTGGCGCTGCCCGAGTTTGCCGATGACCCGCAGCGTGCGGGGGAGAAGGTGCTCGAAGCGATCCAGGCTGCCTGGATCGAAGAGGCCGACTGACGTGTAGGGTTTGTTCCCGTTTCGTTCGCGGCCGCGCCGGAGCCAGTTTTAGCGCGAGGCAAGGCACGAGATGCGAAGTTTAGCGTGCTAAATGAGTCATCGAGAAACGCAGCATCGCGCTAAAACGGGCCCGGCCCTGCGGGTTGCGCGTAAAATCTCGCCATGCGTTGTTGGAGGACTTGGCAAGGGAACAACCATTACCGGCGTCCTCCGCCTAGCCTGGCGAGATTTTGCGCAGCAACGCGGCTCGCGACGAAGCGGGTACAGACCCTAGGCACCGCGCTACGCATTTAACCGGAACCCGCGTATAATTCGCGGGTTTAATTTTTCGCTTTACTCAATCGTTTCTGGAGTTTCACATGGCTGTTCAACGTACCTTCTCCATCATCAAGCCCGACGCTGTTGCCAAGAACGTAATCGGCGAAATCGTTACCCGTTTCGAGAAAGCCGGCCTGCGCGTCGTTGCTTCGAAAATGGTGCAGCTGTCCGAGCGCGAAGCCGCTGGCTTCTACGCTGAGCACAGCGAGCGTGGCTTCTTCAAAGACCTGGTGGCATTCATGACCTCCGGTCCGGTTATCGTCCAGGTTCTGGAAGGTGAAGAGGCTATTGCCAAGAACCGTGAGCTGATGGGCGCTACCAACCCGAAAGAAGCCGCTGCCGGTACTATCCGCGCCGATTTCGCCGTATCCATCGACGAGAACGCCGTTCACGGTTCCGACTCCGAAGCTTCCGCTGCTCGCGAAATCGCTTACTTCTTCGCATCCACCGAAGTTTGCGCGCGCATTCGCTAAGGCGAATGGAGTGAGGGTGAAACCATGACCACAACGACCGGCAAGATCAATCTTCTGGGCTTGACCCAGGCAGAGATGGAGCAATTCTTCGACAGTATCGGGGAAAAGCGTTTCCGTGCCGGTCAGGTCATGAAGTGGATCCATCACTTTGGCGTCGATGATTTCGCCGCCATGACCAATGTCGGCAAGGCCTTGCGCGAAAAGCTCGAGGCCTCTGCCGAAATTCGCGGCCCGGAAGTGGTCAGCGAAGATATTTCTACCGATGGCACGCGCAAGTGGGTAGTGCGTGTGGCGTCGGGCAGCTGCGTCGAGACGGTGTACATTCCCCAGGGCTCGCGCGGTACCCTGTGTGTGTCCTCACAGGCTGGCTGTGCCCTGGACTGCAGTTTCTGCTCCACCGGCAAGCAAGGTTTCAACAGCGATCTGACCGCCGCCGAGATCATCGGTCAGGTGTGGATTGCCTGCAAATCCTTCGGCAGTGTTCCGGCGAAGATCGACCGTGCTGTCACCAATGTGGTGATGATGGGCATGGGCGAGCCGCTGCTGAATTTCGATAACGTGGTCGCCGCCATGAAGATCATGATGGATGACCTCGGTTATGGCATCTCCAAGCGCAAGGTGACGCTGTCCACCTCGGGCGTGGTGCCGATGATCGACAAGCTGGGTGAGGTCATCGATGTTTCCCTGGCGCTGTCGCTGCACGCGCCCAATGATGCGCTGCGCAATCAGTTGGTGCCGATCAACAAGAAGTACCCGCTGGAAATGCTCCTGGCTGCCTGCAAACGCTATGTCGCGCGGTTGGGCGAGAAGCGTGTGCTGACCATCGAGTACACCCTGCTCAAAGATGTCAACGACAAGGTCGAGCACGCCGAGGAGATGATTGCTCTGCTGGCCGATATGCCGTGCAAGATCAATCTGATCCCCTTCAATCCCTTCCCGCACTCGGGTTATGAACGGCCGAGTAACAATGCCATACGCCGTTTTCAGGACCTGCTGCACAAAGCCGGGCACAATGTCACCGTACGCACCACCCGCGGCGAGGATATTGACGCTGCCTGTGGTCAACTGGTCGGGCAGGTCATGGACCGCACGCGTCGCAGCGAGCGCTACATTGCCGTACGCCAGTTGAACAGTGAGGCTGAGACGCCGCTTTCTGCTGCCAATCGAACCTAGGGAGGATTTCCATGAGTGTGCGCCCAGCGCTGTTCTTGTTAGCCGCCAGCCTGCTGGCAGGCTGCGTATCGACGGGTGATGTCGATCCGATGAGAACCGAAAAAGGTCGCAACGAGGCACGAGATGCCTACATCCAGCTCGGTATCGGTTACATCCAGCAAGGCTCCAGCGAGCGTGCCAAGGTCCCCCTCAAGAGTGCGCTGGAGCTTGATCCCACGAGTGCCGATGCTCACGCAGCGCTGGCGCTGGTGTTCCAGATTGAAATGGAACCCAAACTGGCCGACGAGCATTTTCTCAAGGCCCTGTCCCAGCGCCGTGACGACCCGCGTCTGTTGAACAACTACGGCAGCTTTCTGTTCGAACAGAAGCGCTACAAGGAAGCTTACGAGCGCTATCAGCAGGCCGCCCAGGACACGCTTTACCCCGAGCGCTCGCGGATTTTCGAGAACCTCGGCATGACCGCCATGATGCTCAAGCAGCGTGAAGAGGCGAGAACCTATTTCCAGCGTTCGCTGCGTCTTAACAGCCGTCAGCCTCGGGCTCAGTTTGAGTTGGCCGTGATGGCCTACGAAGATAAAAACTATGTGGACGCCAAGCGCTATTACGATGCCTTCAGCAGCTTGAGCGAGCAGACCCCGGCCAGCCTGTTGCTGGGTACGCGTCTGGCGACGATCTTCGAGGATCGTGATCGCGCTGCCAGCCTGGGGCTGCAGTTGAGACGTCTTTATCCCGGTACGCCGGAGTATCAGCAATATTTGTCGGAGCAACGATGAAAGCGCAGCAACCCGAAGTAGTCGCCAGCGCACGGATCAATCCGGGCGACACCCTGCGTGAGGCCCGTGAACAGAGGGGCTGGAGCGTCGAGGATGTAGCCACACGCCTGAACCTGACGGGCCAGCGCCTGTTACAGATCGAGGCCGGTGCGTTCGACAAGCTGCCCGGCGTTACCTTTGCCCGTGGCTATGTCCGCGCGTACGGCAAACTGCTGGGGCTCGATCAGGAACGTCTGGTGATCGAGTTCGACCAATTCACCGGTACCGATTCGGTAGGCGCCAATGTGCACAGCCTGGGTCGCATCGAGGAGCCCGCCCGCTATTCGCAGCACATCCTGCGCGTGGTGAGTTTCCTGCTGCTGGCCGGCCTGGCCGCGCTTGGCTTCTATTGGTGGCAGCAGCAGGGCAGCTGGCAGGTCGAGAGCGCCGCGGTAGGCAGCGGCCATATCGTGGTCGACAGTGCCGATGGCACAACCCAGATTCACCCGCTTGATGAGCCCGAAGATCAGGCCGTGATTGCTGCTCAGGACAATGCCGAGTTGAGCCTGCCGATGGCGCCCTCTGCCGAGGAAGCCACCGGTGATGCGCCTGCCGCCACGGGTGATGCGCCCGCTGCAGCGGGCAGCGAAGCACCCGCAACGGTGCCTGCGCCGACGGCTGAAGCCGCACCTGTTGCGCCCGCTGGCGAAGCCCCAGCGGCTGTTGCAGCCGGTCAGGGCCGGGTGAGCATTGTGTTCACCGCCGATTGCTGGACCCAGGTCACCGATGCTGATGGCAAAATGCTGTTTGGCGCGCTCAAGCGTAAGGGCGACAGCCTGGACGTGGTCGGCAAGGCGCCGCTGGAATTGCGCCTGGGCTATGCCCGTGGTGCACAGGTCAGCTACAACGGCACGTCCGTCGACGTGTCGCCGTTCGTCTCGGGCGAAACCGCACGCCTGAAATTGGGGTTGTAAGCCATGCATTGCGAATCGCCGATCACGCGTCGCGTGTCGCGCAAGATCTGGGTCGGCTCAGTGCCGGTGGGTGGGGATGCTCCCATCGCCGTGCAGAGCATGACCAACACCGACACCAATGATGTGGCCGCGACCGTGGCCCAGGTGCGCCGTCTGCAGGATGCCGGCGCCGATATCGTGCGTATTTCGGTTCCCGACATGGACGCCGCCGAGGCGTTTGGACGGATCAAACAGCAGGTCAGTGTGCCGCTGGTTGCCGACATTCACTTCGATTACCAGATCGCCCTGCGCGTGGCTGAACTGGGTGTCGACTGCCTGCGTATCAACCCCGGCAATATCGGTCGCGAAGACCGGGTCAGGGCGGTGGTCGAGGCGGCGCGTGACAAAGGCATCCCGATTCGTATTGGGGTGAACGCCGGCTCCCTGGAAAAGGACCTGCAGAAGAAGTACGGCGAACCCACCCCTGAGGCGCTGGTGGAGTCGGCCTTGCGCCATGTCGAGCACCTGGACCGCCTGAACTTCCCTGACTTCAAGGTCAGCGTAAAGGCCTCGGATGTGTTTATGGCGGTCGCTGCCTACCGCCTGCTGGCCAAGCAGATCGAACAGCCCCTGCACCTGGGTATCACCGAGGCCGGTGGTCTGCGCTCCGGTACGGTGAAGTCCGCCGTGGGCCTGGGTATGCTGCTGGCTGATGGCATTGGCGATACCATCCGCATCTCCCTGGCGGCCGATCCGGTCGAGGAGATCAAGGTTGGCTTCGACATTCTCAAGTCGCTGCGTCTGCGCTCGCGCGGGATCAACTTCATCGCCTGCCCGAGCTGCTCGCGGCAGAACTTCGATGTGGTCAAGACCATGAACGAGCTGGAACAGCGGGTCGAAGACCTGCTGGTGCCGCTCGATGTCGCCGTGATCGGTTGTGTGGTCAACGGGCCGGGTGAAGCCAAGGAGGCGCATATTGGCCTCACCGGTGGTTCGCCAAACAATCTGATCTATATCGACGGCAAGCCCGCACAAAAATTGAACAACCACAATCTGGTCGATGAGCTGGAAAAGCTGATCCGCGAGAAGGCCGCCGAGAAGGTCGCTGCCGACGCCGCCGTGATCGTACGCGGCTGACGCGCATCTGTAGCGCTAAGGAAATGAATTGAGCAAGCCCCTGCAAGCCATCCGTGGCATGAATGACATCCTCCCCGAGCAGACGCCGCTGTGGCGCTACTTTGAGGGTCGCGTTGCCGGTCTGCTCGACGGTTACGGCTACCGCCAGATGCGCATGCCCATCGTCGAGTTCACCGAGCTGTTCAAGCGCTCGATCGGCGAGGTCACCGATATCGTCGAGAAGGAGATGTACACCTTCGAAGACCGCAATGGCGATTCCCTGACCCTGCGTCCTGAGGGCACCGCCGCCTGTGTGCGGGCGGTGCTCGAGCACGGTCTGAGCGGCGGCGGGCAGACCCAGAAACTCTGGTACATCGGCCCGATGTTCCGTCACGAGCGTCCGCAGAAGGGGCGTTATCGCCAGTTCCACCAGATTGGTGTGGAAGTCTTCAATATCGACGGCCCGGACATCGATGCCGAACTGATCGTGCTGACCTGGCGCCTGTGGGCGATGCTCGGCATTCGTGATGCGGTGACTCTGGAGCTCAACAGCCTGGGCACCAGTGCCGCCCGTGCGGTGTATCGCGATGCGCTGGTCGAATTCCTCACCGCTCATGCGGATCAGCTCGACGAAGACAGCCAGCGTCGTATGGGCACGAATCCGCTGCGGGTACTCGACAGCAAAGCACCGCAAACCCAGGCGTTGCTGGTCAATGCACCTAAGCTTGCGGATTACCTGGATGACGAGTCGCGGGTGCATTTCGAAGGCCTGAAGGCGCGTCTGGACGCGGCCGGTGTGCCTTATGTGATCAACCCCAAACTGGTCCGTGGCCTGGATTACTACAGCAAGACCGTGTTCGAGTGGGTCACCACCGAGCTCGGTTCCCAGGGCACCGTGTGTGCCGGCGGGCGCTACGACGGCCTGGTCGAACAGATGGGTGGCAAGCCCACCGCAGGGGTCGGTTTTGCCATGGGTATCGAACGCCTCGTGCTGTTGATCGAAACCTTGGGTAAAGTGCCGGCAGAAATTGCCCGTCAGGTCGATGTTTACCTGTGCGCTCTGGGCGAGCCAGCCGAGCTGGCTGCCCTGGCGTTGGCCGAGCGTCTGCGTGACGCCTTGCCGGCCTTGCGCCTGCAGGTCAACGCCGGTGCCGGAAGTTTCAAGAGCCAGTTGAAGAAGGCGGACAAGAGCGGCGCGCTCTACGCCCTGGTACTGGGTGAAGACGAACTGGCCCAGCAAGTGGTAGGTTGCAAGCCGCTACGGGGCCAGGGAGAACAACAAAGCATCGCCTGGTCGGCATTGGCCGATCATCTGGCATCCTGCACCACGCAGGCTTAAGCGACTTAGCGAATAGGAGTATTGGGGTGGTTTCGCGTACCGATGATGAAGACCTGGCGGTAATCAAGGACTGGTGGCAGCGTAACGGCATGCCGCTGTTGATCGGCGTGGTGTTGGCGCTGGTGGTCGTATTCGGCTGGCAGGGCTGGCAGAAATACCAGAGCAACCAGGCCGAAGGCGCGTCGATCGTTTACCAGCAGTTGCTGGAAGCGGCCCTGGCACCCAGTGGCCAGGCCGATACGGCTAAAGTGGTGGAGTTTGCCAACCAGTTGAAGAACGATTTCGGCGGCACCCAGTACGCCCAGTACGGCAGCCTGTTCGTGGCCAAGGTCGCGGTCGAGTCCGGCAAGCTGGACGATGCCGCCAGCGAGCTGCGCGCGATCGTCGACAAGCCTGCCGATGCCAACCTCGGTGAGCTGGCGCGTCAGCGTCTGGCCCGTGTTCTGGCTGCCCAGGACAAAGCCGACGAAGCACTCGCGCTGCTCGACGGCGATACTGAAAAGGCGTTCCTGGCCAGCCGTGAAGAACTCAAAGGTGACCTGCTGGTACAGAGCGGTCGTACCGATGACGCCCATGCTGCGTATGAAAAGGCCAAGGCTGCGTTGTCGGAAGACGCTGCGGTAGGCGCCCTGCAAATGAAGATCGACGACCTGGCGAAAGGGGATGCGTGACGTGATGCGTTGGAAGAATGCGGCACTGTTGGCCCTGGCCGTTCTGGTCGTGGGTTGCAGCAGCAACAGCAAGAAGGAACTGCCCCCGGCCGAACTGCCCGACTTCGAAGAAGAAGTGGTGCTGCAAAAGGAATGGAGTCGTTCGATTGGCGAAGGCCAGGGCGAGACATTCAACATGCTGGTCCCGGCAGTCGATGGCGAGCAGATCTTCGCTGCCGACGTGGAAGGCCTGGTTGTCGCCATGGATCGCATCACCGGCAAGGTCAACTGGAAAGAAGAGCTCGATCTGCCGGTTTCCGGGGCTATCGGTGCAGGCTATGGCCTGGTACTGGTCGGCACCCTGAAGGGCGACGTGATCGCCCTGGATGCCTACAGCGGTGAAGAAAAGTGGCGTGCGCGGGTGACCAGCGAAGTGCTGGCGCCGCCAGCTGTGAATGGCGATATCGTGCTGGTACAAACCCAGGATGATCGGCTGATCGCCCTGGATGCCAGCACCGGTAGCCAGCGCTGGATCTTCGAGAACACCCCGGCCGTGCTCACTCTGCGTGGCACCGGTAGCCCGGTGTTGACCAACCGTCTGGCCGTAGCCGGGTTGTCGACTGGCAAGGTCATTGCCCTTGATGCGCAGCGCGGCATCCCAGTATGGGAACAGCGTGTGGCCATCCCGCAAGGCCGTTCCGAACTGGATCGCGTGGTCGACATCGACGGCGGTCTGCTGCTGTCCGGCGGTACTCTGTATGCGGTCAGCTATCAGGGCCGTGTAGCGGCGCTGGACCTGGAAAGCGGGCGCATGCTGTGGCAGCGCGAAGCCTCCAGCTCCGTGGGCGTGGCCCAGGGTTTCGGCACCGTTTACGTCAATATGGCCAGCGGTACCGTTGAAGGTATCGACGAGCGTTCGGCGTCGGCACTGTGGAGCAACGATGCGCTGGCCCGTCGGCAACTGTCGGCGCCAGAAGTGTTCTCCAGCTACGTGGCCTTTGGCGATCTGGAGGGTTACCTGCACCTGATTAGCCAGGTAGACGGGCGTTTCGTCGGCCGTATCCGCATCGACAGCGATGGCCTGCGGGCTCGTCCGCTGGTGGTCGGTGACTGGCTGTATGCCTATGGCAACGGTGGCAAGCTGGTCGCTCTGACGATCAAGTAAGCCGTTGCAGACCGTTCGGCTAGGCTTCCCTCTTAAGAAAGCCTAATCGAGCGGGTCGTGTGAATTCCGGCCGCTGCCCGTGCAGCGGCTTTTGTATTTATTGAAATAACGAAGTGGAGAGCCTAATGGTTCCCGTAATTGCCCTGGTGGGCCGCCCGAACGTCGGCAAGTCCACCCTCTTTAACCGCTTGACCAAAAGCCGCGACGCGATTGTCGGCGACCTGTCCGGTCTGACCCGTGATCGCCAATATGGTGAGGCCAAGTGGCAAGGGCGCACCTACATTGTCATCGACACCGGTGGCATTTCCGGTGACGAGGAGGGCATCGACGCAAAGATGGCCGAGCAGTCGCTGCAGGCCATCGAAGAAGCCGATGCTGTGCTGTTCATGGTGGATGCCCGTGCCGGCCTGTCGGCATCCGATCAGATGATCGGCGAGCACCTGCGCCGGCGTAACAAGCGCAGCTTCCTGGTGATCAACAAGGTCGATAACCTTGATCCTGATCTGGCGCGTGCCGAGTTCGCCAGCATGGGTATGGGCGAGTCCCTGGCCATTGCCGGTGCCCACGGGCGCGGCATCACCCAGATGCTCGAAGCTGTGCTGGGTTCCTTCCCCAAGGATGCCACCGAGCCGGAAGAAGGCGAGGAAGAGGAAATCGTTCTCGAAGGTCAGGAAGCCAAGCGCATCCCAGGCCCAAGCGAAAAGGACGGCATCAAGCTGGCGATCATCGGCCGGCCTAACGTCGGCAAGTCGACCCTGGTCAACCGCATGCTCGGTGAAGAGCGGGTTATCGTTTATGACCAGGCCGGGACGACACGCGACAGCATCTACATCCCGTTCGAACGCGATGAAGAGAAGTACACCCTGATCGACACTGCCGGCGTGCGTCGCCGCGGCAAGATCTTCGAGGCGGTGGAAAAGTTCTCGGTGGTAAAAACCCTGCAGGCGATCCAGGACTCCAACGTCGTGGTGTTCGTCATGGACGCACGCGAAGGCGTGGTTGACCATGACCTCAACCTGCTTGGCTTCGTCCTAGAAAGCGGCCGCGCTCTGGTGATCGCGCTGAACAAGTGGGATGGCATGGAGCCCAGCGAGCGCGACTATGTGAAGGTCGAGCTGCAGCGTCGGTTGTTTTTCGTCGACTTTGCCGACATTCACTTTATCTCGGCACTGCACGGCACCGGGGTGGGCAACCTGTACAAGTCGGTGCAGGCCTCGTTCAAGTCGGCGATCACCCGCTGGCCGACCAACCGCCTCACGCAGATTCTCGAAGATGCGGTGAGCGACCACGCGCCACCCATGGTCAATAACCGTCGCATCAAGCTGCGCTACGCCCACCTCGGTGGCGCCAACCCGCCGCTGATCGTGATCCACGGTAACCAGGTCGAGTCGGTGCCCAAGTCCTATATTCGTTACCTGGAGAACACCTACCGCCGGGTACTCAAGCTGGTCGGTACGCCAATCCGCATCGAGTTCAAGGGTGGTGAGAACCCGTATGAGGGCAACAAGAACACCCTCACCGATCGTCAGGTGAACAAGAAGCGCCGCCTGATGAGCCACCACAAGAAGGCCGAGAAGAAGCGCAAAGACAAGCGATAAGCGCGTTCTGGCGGCATGAAAAGGCACCTTCGGGTGCCTTTTGTGCATCTTGGCGATGGGCTATTCTGCGTGTTCGCCCCGTTCTACGGCCTCCTGCCGCGAATGCTTCGGCGCCCGCTGGTGACGCAACGCGTCGCTGCCTGATCCTTCGCCAGATGGCCAGACCCCGCGCTATGTTCGAGAGCAAACTCCCCACCGTAGGCACCACTATTTTCACCCGCATGTCGCAGCTGGCTGCCGAAACCGGTGCGCTGAATCTGTCCCAGGGTTTCCCGGATTTCGACGGGCCGCAGGCGCTGCGCGATGCCTTGGCGCAGCACGTAGCGGCCGGGCATAACCAGTACGCGCCCATGGCCGGGCTGCCTGCCCTGCGTGAGCAGGTCGCGGCGAAGATCGCGCGCAGCTATGGGCGCATGCTCAGCGCCGATCTGGAAATCACCATCACGCCCGGCGCGACCCAGGGTATTTTCTGTGCGATTCATGCGCTGATCCGCCCGGGTGACGAGGTGATCGTCTTCGACCCCTGTTACGACAGCTACGAGCCTGCGACGGTGCTGGCTGGCGGGCATTGTGTGCATGTGCCGCTGGCCTTGCCGGACTTTGCCATCGACTGGCAGCGCCTGAGCGATGCCATCAGCCCACGCACTCGTCTGATCGTCATCAACAGCCCGCATAACCCCAGCGGCGCACTGTTCAGCCGTGACGACCTGGATCGCCTCGCCGCGCTGATTCGTGGGCGGGACATCTATCTGCTCAGCGACGAGGTCTACGAGCACCTGGTTTTCGATGGGGCTCAGCACGCCAGTGTGCTTGCCCATGAGGAACTGTACGCGCGGGCCTTTGTGGTCAGCTCGTTCGGCAAGACCTACCACGTTACCGGCTGGAAAACCGGTTATGTGGTCGCGCCACCAGCGCTGACCGCCGAGCTGCGTAAGGTGCACCAGTACGTCAGCTTCTGCTGCGTCACCCCGCTGCAATGGGCACTGGCCGATTACATGGCCGCGTACCCCGAGCACGTCAATCAGCTGCCGGCGTTCTACCAGGCCAAGCGCGACCTGTTTTGCCAGCAGCTGGCCGGCTCGCACCTGCAGTTCACACCTACGGCCGGTACCTACTTCCAGCTCGCCGACTACTCGGCAATTCGCGATGACCTGGACGATGTTGCCATGGCGCAGTGGCTGACCCGCGAGCATTGCGTGGCAAGCATTCCGGTGTCGGTGTTCTATCAACAGCCGCCGGCCAATCTGCGCCTGATCCGCTTCTGTTTCGCCAAGCGTGAAGACACGCTGCGCCAGGCCGCCGAGAAGCTGTGCGCGATTTAACCCGATTCGCCCTACGGAGTTGTTATGAACGCTAAAGCCGATCTCGACATTGCCCTGGTGCAGACCACCCTGGCCTGGCAGGCACCTGCTGCCAACCGCGAGCGTTTTCAAGGGCTACTGGCGCAGGTTCGTGGCGCCGACCTGATCGTTCTGCCGGAAATGTTCAGCACCGGTTTTTCCATGGACTCGGCCGCCCTGGCCGAGCCAGAGGAGGGGCCGACCAGTCAGTGGTTGCGCGAACAGGCCCAGGCGCTGCAGGCGGTGGTCACTGGCAGCCTGATCATCCAGGCTGCCGATGGCAGCTACCGCAATCGTCTGCTCTGGGCGCGCCCGGATGGCTCCATGGCGCATTACGACAAGCGTCATCTGTTCCGTATGGCCGGCGAGCACGAGTATTACAGTGCGGGCGATCAGCAGGTGCTGCTGGAGGTGAAGGGTTGGCGGGTGCGGCCGTTGATCTGCTACGACCTGCGCTTCCCGGTGTGGAGCCGTGATGCGCAGACCACCGACCTGCTGCTGTACACCGCCAACTGGCCCGCGGCACGACGCAATCACTGGAACCGCCTGCTGCCGGCGCGGGCCATCGAAAACCTCTGCTACGTGGCAGCGGTGAACCGTGTCGGCGAAGACGGCAAGGGCCACGCCTACAGCGGCGACAGCCAGGTGCTGGACTTTCAGGGCGAGGCGCTGCTTGAGCCGGGTGCGGCCGATGGGGTGTTCCGCGTACGCCTGCAGGCCGCCGCGCTGGCGGCCTACCGGGAACGTTTTCCGGCGTATCAGGATGCCGATGCGTTCTCCCTGGCGAGTACATCCAGCGACCCCGCGTAACGGCCTGTGCCGGGTCGCTGGATGAGCGCTTAGCCGAGGGTTGGGTAGTCGGTATAGCCTTCGGCACCGCCGCCGTAGAAGGTCGCGGCATCTGGCGTATTCAGCGCCGCGCCTTGGGCGAAACGCTCGACCAGGTCGGGGTTGGCGATGTACGGACGACCGTAGGCCACCAGATCGGCCAGACCTTCGGCAATCGCCTGCTCACCGCTTTCTGCGCTTTGGCCACCGGCCAGAATCAAGGTGCCGGTATACAGCGCGCGCAGGCTGCGCAGCAACTGATCGAAGCCCTCGAAACTGCCACCCAGCCAGTCCGGCCGGTTGACGTGCAGGTAGGCGAGGTTGCGGCTGTTCAACTGCCCGACCAGGTAGCTGAAGGTCTCTTGCGGGTTGGCGTCGTGCATGTCGCCGAAGGTGCCCATGGGCGAGATACGAATGCCAACGCGACGGCTGTCACCGACGCTCGTGACCACTGCATCGACTACTTCCAGTACCAGGCGCGCGCGGTTTGCGGCGCTGCCGCCGTAGGCATCGTCACGTTGGTTGCTGTTGGAACAGAGAAATTGGTCCAGCAGGTAGCCATTGGCTGCGTGCACCTCGACTCCGTCAAAACCCGCGCGCATAGCATTGCGTGCGCCCTCCGCGTAGGCGCTAACCACTTCGGGCAACTCTGCCAGGTCCAGGGCGCGAGGCTTGGCCGTAGGTGCCTTGTGGTGGCTGCCATCGGCTTCCTGCACGTAGCATTCGGCATTGGCCTGGATTGCCGAGGGCGCGACCGGGTCGGCGCCACCGGGCTGCAGCAGCGGGTGGGAGATCCGCCCGACGTGCCAGAGTTGCAGGTAGATGCGCCCACCGGCGCCATGCACCGCTTCGGTAACCTGACGCCAGCCGGCGACCTGCGCCTCGCTATGAATGCCAGGCGTCCAGGCGTAGCCCTGGCCCTGGGGGCAAACCTGGGTGGCTTCGCTGATCAGTAATCCGGCGCTGGCGCGTTGTGCGTAATAGCTGGCATTCAGGGCGTAGGGCAGGTTGCCCGGCTGTTGGCTGCGCTGGCGGGTCAGGGGTGCCATGACCACGCGGTTGGGCAGCGTGAGTGGGCCGAGGGGCAGCGGAGCAAGCAAATGATCGGTAGACATGAAGCCTCCAGACAAGGATGCACTGGCCGAAATAGGCCATGGCGGTCATTATGGAGGTGGCTTCGTAAACAACAAGTACGTACGAATCTGAACGTCACTTACCCTGAGGTAATACGATAATGAGCGAAATCACCCTCCAGCCTACTGAAGACAAACGTTTGGTGGCGGGGGACAAGGTCTACAACACCCCGGTCGAGGTCACGCTCGAAGTCATTGGGGGTAAGTGGAAGTCCGTACTGGTCTACCACCTGCTTTCTGGCGCGCTGCGGTTTTCCGAGCTCAAGCGGCGTGTGCCGGATATCACCGAAAAGATGCTGACCCAGCAGTTGCGCGAGCTGGAACGTGCCGGGGTTATCAGTCGCAAGGTGTTTGCCGAAGTCCCACCACGGGTCGAGTACCGGGTGACAGACCATGGCGCGACACTCAAACCCGTGCTGGAAGCCATGTGCACCTGGGGTCGCAGCCACTGGCAGCAACAGGGCTGAATCTGACGCAGAAAATGCTTTATTGATGCGTCGCTTGGCTTATTTAGGCGCGCAGGGGTGGGGCGCTTTCATTCGCGATTGTGCGGCGAATTTCGCGAATAAAGGCTAGGCGCCCCCTTCGCTCTCATCAAACAACCTTTATGTCATTGATTTTATGAATTATTACGCTATCTGTGGGAGGGGCTTCAGCCGCGAACTCTTCGCGGCATAGCCAAAACTTTGCGGTTAAAGCAGAGCGGCCGCGCGGCCCTGCCCACAACAGCGAGCCCCGCGCGCATCCAGTTCGCTGCGCGACAGCACGGCGTCTCGACGACGGGGCATCTCCTACAGAATATCGGCCAGAAAAAACCCGCTGTGAGGCGGGTTTGATCAACGCGATGGATACCCTCAGGCAGCCTGTGCGTCACTCTGCTTGAGGGCGCGGTTCAGGGCGCTGAACAGCGCACGGAAGCTCGCGGTGGTGATGTTCTCGTCGATACCCACGCCGTGCAGGGCGCGTCCGCCGTCGACACGCAGCTCGATATAGGCCGCTGCCTTGGCATTGGTGCCCGCGCCGATGGCGTGCTCGGAGTAGTCCATGATCTCTACCGCGACCGGCAGGCCGGCCACCAGGGCTTCCAGCGGGCCTTTGCCGATGCCGCGCCAGTGGTGGCTTTCACCGGCTTCGCTGACTTGCACATCGACCGCCGTAGTGCCGTTCTCTTCCTGCAGGCGGTGGCCTTTCAGGGCGTAGGGCGCGGTGGCTTGCAGGTACTCGCTCTCGAGCAGCTTGTAGATCTGTGCGGCAGTCATTTCCAGACCAAGGCGGTCGGTTTCCTTCTGCACCACCTGGCTGAACTCGATCTGCATGCGGCGCGGCAGGTTGATGCCATATTCCTGCTCCAGCAGGAAGGTAATGCCACCTTTGCCCGACTGGCTGTTGACGCGGATCACCGCCTCGTAATCGCGGCCAATGTCGGCCGGGTCGATTGGCAGGTAGGGCACTTCCCAGAGGGTACCGTCCTGACGCTGGGCGAAGCCCTTGCGGATGGCGTCCTGGTGCGAGCCGGAGAACGCGGTGTGGACCAAATCGCCGACATAAGGGTGACGTGGGTGCACCGGGATCTGGTTGCAGTCTTCGACCACCTTGCGCACGGCGTCGATGTCGGAGAAGTCCAGTTCCGGATTGACGCCCTGGGTGTAGAGGTTCAGTGCCAGGGTTACCAGGCAGACGTTGCCGGTGCGCTCGCCGTTGCCGAACAGGCAACCTTCGACGCGATCGGCGCCGGCCATCACGGCCAGCTCGGAGGCGGCCACGCCAGTGCCACGGTCGTTATGGGTGTGCACGCTGATCAGCACGCTGTCGCGCTTGTCGACATGGCGGCCGAACCACTCGATCTGGTCGGCGTAGTTGTTCGGCGTGGCGCATTCGATGGTCGCCGGCAGGTTGAGAATCAACTTGTTCGCCGGGGTCGGCTGGAACACGCCGATCACCGCGTTGCACACCTCGACGGCGAAATCGATCTCGGTGCTGCTGAATACTTCCGGCGAATACTCGAAGCCCCATTGGGTTTCCGGCGCAGCATCGGCCAGGCGTTTGATGGTGGTGCCGGCCGCCACGGCAATGGCTTTGACGCCGGCTTTGTCCTGATTGAAGACGATCTTGCGAAAGCTCGGCGCGCAGGCGTTGTAGTAGTGAACGATGGCCTTCTTCGCGCCTTTCAGCGACTCGAAGGTGCGTTCGATAAGGTCGTCACGGGCCTGGGTCAGCACCTGGATGGTCACGTCGTCAGGGATATGGCCGCCTTCGATCAGTTCGCGGACGAAGTCGAAGTCGGTCTGCGAGGCGGACGGGAAGCCCACTTCGATTTCCTTCAAACCCACGGCCAGCAGGCACTTGAAGAAGCGCATCTTCTTCTCGGCATCCATCGGCTCGATCAGCGACTGGTTACCGTCGCGCAGGTCGGTGGACAGCCAGATCGGCGCCTTGTCGATGATCTTGTCCGGCCAGGTGCGGTCTGGAATCTGAATCTGGGTAAACGGGCGGTACTTCTGCGAAGGGTCTTTGAGCATGCTCATGGGAAAATCCTTGGGGCGGCGGGGCCGAACGAAAACGGAGAAGAAAACGGTGGCGAGGACGTGCGTTCAGCCACGCAGTCGCTGGGCAACCAGGCACAGGTTGGCGTGTTGCCGTAGCAGGATGAGGGTTTGCGAAGTCGTCATGGCGTCAACCCTACTCAGGCGGGGTAAAGCTGGCAAGCATTCGTAAAAAAATGGTGATTACCGCCAATTTATGCGATTCAGTGAATTTTTATTGCTGTTTTGGTGCGTTTTTGAGGGGCGTCTTGCGGCGCCCCTTACCGTGTCGCTCAACGTGCTGGAGTCGGGCGCAGCTCTCGCATATCAGCGCCGCTGGGGTGTTGGAACACCCGCAGGCCAAACTCCGGCAGGATCGCCAGCAGGTGGTCGAAAATGTCCGACTGGTAGCTCTCGTAAGGCACCCAGGCCACCGTATTGGTAAAGCAATACAGCTCCAGCGGCAGGCCATCCGCCGTGGGCTGCAGCTGGCGCACCAGTTGCGTCATGCTCTGGTTGATCCCGGGATGCTGGCGCAGGTAGTGCTCGACATAGGCGCGGAAGGTGCCGAGGTTGGTCACCCGGCGCGTGTTGGCCGGCTCCTGGGCAGCATCGGCCAGCTCGGCGTTCCAGCTCAGCAGCTCGCTCTGCTTGCTGCTCAGGTACTGACCGAGCAACAGGAAGCGCTGCAGGCGGGCGATTTCGTCCGGGCTGAGGAAACGCACGCTGGTTTGATCCAGGTACAGGCTGCGTTTAATGCGCCGCCCGCCAGATTCCTGCATGCCGCGCCAGTTCTTGAATGGGTCGCTGATCAGGCGCTTGGTCGGGATGGTGGTGATGGTCTTGTCGAAGTTTTGCACCTTGACTGTGTGCAGGGCGATGTCGATCACATCGCCGTCGGCATTAAGCTGCGGCATCTCGATCCAGTCGCCGACGCGCACCATGTCGCTGGAGGAAATCTGCACACTGGCCACCAGCGACAGCAGGGTGTCCTGGAAGATCAGCATCAGTACCGCGGCCATGGCGCCGAGGCCGGACAGCAGGATCAGCGGCGAGCGATCGATCAGCGTGGCGATCATCAGGATGGTGGCAATGGCGAAGACCAGGATCTTCACCACCTGCACGTAGCCCTTGATCGGTTTGAGGTGCGCGTCGGGGCGACGCTGGTAAAGCGCGCTGATCAAACTCAGCACGCCGCTGATGGCCAGTGCCAGGGTCAGCACGATAAAGGCGCTGCAGACGTTCTGGGTGACGGTGACCAGGGCCGCAGGTAACTCTGGGACCAGAGCGATGCCGCTCGACAGCACGATGGCCGGCACCACGTTGGCCAGGCGCGCGATGATATTGGAGTCGGCCAGCGATTGGTCCTGGCCGATGGCTGTGGCGGCTAAAGCACGGTACAGGCCGCGAATCAGGATGCGTTTGACCACCCAGTTGGCCATCCAGGCTGCCAGCAGCAACAGGCACAGGCTGATCAGGCTGTGCAGCTCGGGGTAGCGTTCGACCCATGCCAGGGCCGCGGCGTAATGCTCTTTCATAAACTCCTCGGGTGTTCTTTACCGATGCCGCCCATCCGGGTTGGCGGCGCGTACCTTAGCAAAGGTTATGTTCCAGTCGTGCGTTGCGATCAGATGTCGAGGGATCTGACTTCGTAGGGTGCGCCGTGCGCACCTGCGGCCCCGCCAGATATCTGCCAGGCACGTATAGCCTTAGCAGAACACTGTGAACGGCAGAGGATGCTCAGCGCAGAAAGCCCTGGCTGATCTCGCGAAAGCGCTCATCACCGGCCTTGTCCAGCCACTCGAAGGCGACCATCTCGCGCGATACCAGCACCGCGCCGGCTTGCTGCATGCGCGTCAGGGCCAAGGCCTTGTCGCTGGCCTGGCGTGAGGCGACGGCCTCGACCACGACGAATACCCTACGGCCCAGAGCCAGCAGGTCGAGTACCGTTTGCAACACGCAGACATGGGCCTCGGCACCGCACACCACGAACTGCTCGCGCTCGCCACCGCTGCGCTGTAGCAGCTCGCCTTCGGTTACCGCCGAGAAATGCAGCTTCTCGACGATGCGCTCTGCGGCGTGTGCCTCGCGCAGGATGGGCAGGGTCGGCCCCAGGCCTTTGCTGTACTGCTCGGTCAGCAGGCTCGGCACCTGCAGGCGCTGGGCGATCTGCAGCAGCCAGTGGCTGTGGACCAATAGTGCGTCGCCGTCCTCCAGGGCGGGGAACAGGCGGGTCTGGATATCGATCAGCAGCAGGGTGCTGGTTGCCGCGCGGATACGCATGCTCACCTCAGGGTTTGAAGGCGCCGATAAAGATCGCCGGGTCGACGCGGGCGTCGTTGAGGCTGACGTTCCAGTGCAGGTGCGGGCCGGTCGCCCGGCCGGTGGCGCCGACCTTGCCGAGTACGCCGCCACGGGGCAACTCGTCGCCGACCTTTACGCCGATCTCCGAGAGATGGCAGAACATGCTGATCAGGCCCTGGCCGTGGTCGACAAACACCGTCTTGCCGTTGAAGAAGTAATCGCCCACCAGGATCACCTTGCCAGCCGCTGGCGCCTTGATCGGCGTGCCGCGGTTGGCGGCGAAGTCCAGCCCGGAGTGCGGGTTACGCTCTTCACCATTGAAGAAGCGACGCAGGCCGAACGGGCTGGACAGCGGGCCGTTGACCGGTTTGTCGAACAGCAGGTTGCTCGGCTGGCGCGGGCTGAACTGCTGGTAGGCGCGGGTTTGTTCAGCCAGCTCGCGCTTGATGCGTTTGAGGTTGGCGGCGTTCGGGTTGACCTGCTGCTGGTTCTTGATGGTGATGCGTTGCTCGACGTAGGTCTTGCTGCCGACCTCGAAGCTGAGCTGGCGGCCATCATCGAGGCTGATCTGCTGACGGCCGGGTTTGACGCTCAGGGGGATGCCGACGATGGCGATCCAGCGTTGGCCGTCCTCGTGAATGGTCAGCACCGGTTTACCCTGGTAACGCACAGCCGGTGCGGCAGGCCCTGGGCCTAAGTCGACCACGGCCACGCCACCTGGTACGGGTTTGTTGAGCAGGCGGCTGATAAAGCCCTCGGCATGGGCGGGCAGGGTGAGCAACAGCATCAGCAGAATCGAGAAACAGCGCATGGGTAGCCTTGTGTCGGGTGGATCGGGGCGCGTAGCTGAGGCGTCGTTCATCCACCGTGGATGTTGATCAATCGAGCAGCGACAAGGTGGCCGGCTGCACATGGTTGTCTTCGACCCGCACGTCCAGTTCGCCTGTGCCCAGGCGGGCTTTCAGGCGCTGGCCGGGGCGGGTATCGGCGGCCTGGCGAATGGCTCGGCCACGCTCGTCGAGCAGGATGCTGTAACCGCGCCCCAGGGTGGCCAGCGGGCTGACCACGTTGAGGGTTTGCGCCAGGCTCTGTAAGCGTTGGTGGCGGTCTTTCATCCCTTCGCCCAGGGCGCGGGGCAGGCGCGCGGCCAGGCTGTCGAGGCGCTGGCGCAGTAGCGCCAACTGGCGACCGGGATGCTGGCCGGCAAGGCGGGTGGACAAGTGCGCGAGGCGCTCACGGCGCTGGTTAAGCCTGCGCTCCAGGGCGCGTTGCAGGCGCATGTCCAGGTCATCGAGGCGCTGGGCTTGCTGGCGCAGGCGCTCGCTGGGGTGGCGGATGCGCCGGCGTAAACCGTCCAGGCGCATCTGCTCGCGCGCCAGGCGACTCTGCAGGGTCAGCAGCAGGCGGCGTTTAAGGCTGTGCAGGCGCTGCACCAGCTCGCTGCTGTCCGGGGCCAGCAGTTCGGCAGCAGCCGACGGCGTGGGTGCACGCACGTCGGCGACGAAGTCGGCGATGGAGACATCGGTCTCGTGGCCCACGGCGCTGACGACGGGCGTGGCGCAGGCGGCGATGGCGCGGGCCACCGGCTCCTCGTTGAAGCACCAGAGGTCTTCCAGAGAGCCGCCGCCACGGGCCAGGATCAGCGCGTCGAAGCCTTGAGCATCTGCCCGTTGCAGGGCACGGACGATCTGCGCGGTGGCCTCGCGGCCCTGCACGGCGGTGGGGATCAGGGTCAGCTTGACCTGCGGCGCGCGGCGGCGGAATACGCTGATGATGTCGCGGATCACCGCGCCGGTGGGCGAGCTGATGATGCCGATGCGTGTGGGGTGGCGGGGCAGGGCTATTTTGCTCTCGGCGGCAAACAGTCCTTCGGCGCCGAGCTTGTCCTTCAGCGCCTCGAAGGCCAGGCGCAGGGCGCCATCGCCAGCCGGCTCGACGGTGTCGAGAATCAGCTGGTAATCGCCACGGCCCTCGAACAGCGACACCTTGCCGCGCACCTTGACCGCCAAGCCATCGCGCAGGGCCTGGCGCACCTTGGCCGCGTTCTGGCGGAACAGCGCGCAGCGCACCTGGGCCTGGCCGTCCTTGAGGGTGAAGTAGATGTGCCCGGAGGCCGGCCGCGCCAGGTTGGAAATCTCACCCTCGACCCAGATGCCGGCAAAGACATCCTCGAGCAGCAGGCGGGCGCGGTTGTTCAGTTGGCTGACGCTGAGTACCTCGCGGTCGAGGTTCAGGCGTGCAAAGGGATCGTTGATCATGGGGCAGCATGATAAGCCGAGCGCGCGGGCAGCGCGACCTTCTCAGACGTCGGCGAGCAGGCGCTCCAGCAACCAGGCGGCGACCGGGCCGAGTGCATGCTGGCGCGACCAGACCACATCCACCGCGACCCGGCGCGGCCAGCCGTTGATGCGCAGCTCATGCAGGGCGCCGGCGCTGTAACTGTCGACCAGTTGGCGCGGCAGCTCGGCCCAGCCAAAGCCGAGGCGGGCCATGTCCAGCAGCATCAGGTAATCCGGTGCGGCCCAGCAACGTCCGCCGCTGCTCGGCAGGTCGTCGGCCGGCGGGTCGTTGGTGGTCACGCTGCTCAAGCGCAACAGGCGCCAGCGTGCCAGGTCTTGCTCGGTGACCTCGGGCAGGGCGGCCAGCGGGTGACCGGCCGCGACGAACAGGGCGAACTCGCCGCTGGTCGCCAGGCGCGCGTGGGCAATGTGTGGCGGATAACTGGGCTGGGCGGCGAGCAGACCGAGCTGGGCGCGGCCCTGGCAGACCAGGTCGATGACGTCGGCGTGCTCCGCAATCACGCTCTCGAACTGCAGGTCGGGGAAGCGCTGGTCCAGCTCCAGCAGCCGCGCTTCGTATTGCTTGGGTTGGTAGGCGTCGGACAGCGCCAGGGTCAGGCCGGCTTCCTGGCCGCCGGCCAGGCGTGCAGCGTGGCGCGCCAGGCGGTCGCTGGCGGCCAGCACGTCCTCGGCGTGGGCCAGCAGGCTGGCGCCGGCCTCGGTCAGCGCCAGGCGGCGTGGACCGCGCTGGAACAGCTCGACGCCCAGGTCGAGCTCCAGCCGTGCGACGGCTTCGCTAATGGTCGACTGGCTTTTGCCCAGACGCCGCGCCGCCGCGCTGAGCGAGCCGCAACTGGCAGCCTGGGCGAAGGCTTGTAGGGCTTCAGGGGACAGGTTCATATCGGTTTCGCCGATGGCAGTTGGTTTGTTCGTGGCAATAATACCGATGATCATAGCCGCCGTTATCGTTATTCATGAGGTGCACGCTATGCAAAAATCGAACAGCCCGACATCGCGCTCCCTGCGCGAGCGCATTGCCCATGCGCTGGCCTTCGAGTTTATTGCGGTGGTGTTGTGTGCGCCGACCTTGGCCTGGCTGATGGGCAAGTCGCTGGCACACCTGGGGATCCTGACGCTGATGTTTTCCAGCATCGCCATGCTCTGGAATATGTTGTTCAACGCCCTGTTCGACCGCGCCCAGGCCCGCCTCGGCTTTCAGCGCGGGCTGTGGGCGCGCTTGGTTCATGCGTCGTTGTTCGAGGTGGGGCTGATCGTGGTGCTGGTACCGGTGGCCGCCTGGTGGTTGTCGATCAGCCTGTTTCAAGCGCTGATGCTGGATCTGGCGCTGATCCTGTTCTTTCTGCCCTACACCATGGGCTTTAACTGGGCTTACGACAGCCTGCGCGCACGTTACTGGGGGCGGCCGCAGCCGTGCTCGGTTGTGTAGGGGTATGTAATCGATATTGGCGAATATGGACGACATCATCGCGAATAAAGGCTGGGCGCCCCCTCGCTCCTACACAGGCCAGATCGCGTAACGCCTCACAGGCGCCGCACAATGGTGTAGGAGCGAATTTATTCGCGATAATCCTTGAGCGCGCTAAACGCCTCGCGGCTAAAACAGAGCGCCGCCTTCCCCCTCTCGCGCGATCCAGCATTGACCGACATTTGATGGGGGGCACGGCACTGGCCTTTATTCGCAATGGTTTCGCGAATAAATGCGCGCCTACCGGGGCAATCAGCGCGTTACCCCGGGCTGTTAAACTGTCGGCTTTGTTCCTGCTGTTGCGAGCCACCATGACCACCCAATGCATCCTTGTCCCCCGCGCCTCCAGCGTGCCCGCCCATGAAGCGAAGGCACGGGCGATCCTGCGTTGGTTGGTCAAGCGGGAGATCGTCGAGGCCTTGCCCACCACCTGTGGCAGCGGTGCGAACGGCATGGCCTATGCCATCGCCGCCGGTGCGCGTCAGGTGGTTGAAAGGCCGGCACTGCTACCCTATGGCGAACGCCTGAACGGGCTGGAAATCATCACTCAACGCAGCATCTACACGCCGACCCGTGGCTTTCTTGAAGAGGCCGGCTGCCCCGAGTGCCGGCGCGAGATAGGGGTGCCGCTGTTCGACAGCCTGGAGCAATGGTGGCCGGGGGAAACCGATCATTTCACCTGCCCCGAGTGCGGGCATGAGGATGACATCAACGGCTTTCTGTTTCTGCAGCCCTGCGGCTTTTCCAACCTGGGCTTTATCTTTAACGGCTGGGCCGAAGCCGGGCTGCGACCGGCGTTTGTTGAGGAGTTTGGCGAGCGCTTGGGCTTTGCCGTCAGCCTGGTGCTGGCTGACGGCTCTGCTTGAGTCAGAACTCGACGCTGGCGGAGAGGCGTGCGGTGCGCGGTTCGCCCACGCTGACGTTGAGCTCGCTACCGGTCGTGGAGGGGTAGTAGTGCTTGTCGAACAGGTTGTCGACATTGAGCTGCAGTGAGGTTTTACGCCCCAATAGCGGGTACTCCCAGCGTACAAAGGTGTCGGCCACGGTGTAGCCGCTCAGGCGGAAACTGTCGGCGTTGTCGGCCGTGCGTTCACCAACGTGGCGAGCACCGCCGCCGATGCGCCAGGTGCCCAGTTCGCTGGGTGCCGCCAGTTGGTGCGTCAAGTAAAGACTGCCGGTGTGGCGCGGCGCCTGGGCCAGGCGATTGTCCTCATTGGCCGGATCATCAAGGATTTCAGTGTGGGTGTAGGCGTAGGTGGCGATCAGCTCCCAGCGCTCGGCGATCCTGCCGCTCAGATCCACTTCCACGCCGCGTGAGCCGACCTTGCCGGCGGCTTCTGTGTTGTCGCCGGAGCCGACCACCACGTTCTCCTTAACGATATCGAACAGCGCCAGGTTGAGGCTCAAGCCTGGGCGAAGGTCGTATTTGGCACCCACTTCATAGCTGCGGCCCTCTTCAGGGTCAAAGGTCTGGCCGCTGTCGGTGACACTGGTATTGGGCACGAAGGAACGGCTGTAATTGCCATATAGCGACAAGGCCTCGCTAGCCTTGTAGACCAGGCCGGTGAAGGGAATCAGGGTTTGGTCATTGCGGTCGTACAGGGTCTCGCGACTGCTGCCCAGACCCTGGGCAATGTACTGGTCGTAGTGCTGATAACGGCCGCCGAGTACCAGAATCCAGCGGTCATCAAGGTGCCAGTTGTCCTTGAAATACATCGAGGTCGAGGTCAGCTCGTTGCGCCGGTTGCTTTGTGTCGCACTGATCACGCTGGGTTCGTCCAACTCTCCATATACCGGGTCGTAAATATCGATATCGCTGCGCATACCAGTGGTGTTGCGGTAGGTCTTGCCGCGGTATTGGTCGTTCAGTTCATGATCGACGCCGAGCAGCAGCTCGTGGCGCTGGCCAAAGAGCATCTGCTGGCCGATCAGGTCGAGGCTGCCGTAACGGGTTTCGTCGTCGTAATGGGCGCCGTTGCCGACGCGGCGGAAGTTGCCAGTGGCAGCGTTTAGCGATACCGGTTGGGCAATGGAAAGCCCATAGCGGTCATTGTTCCAGCCGTAGGTCAGGCGGGTTTTCCAATCATCGTCCAGTTGATACTCGAATACGGCGCGGGCGCTTTCGGCGATGCCGCGGGTTTCTGCCCAGCGCTCATCCAAGCGCTTGTCGTAATCAACGCTAGCCGGATGGCCGCCGATAAATACTGTGCCGCGATCGAAGGGGGCGGAGTAGTCGTTGTATTCGTAGGCCAGGGTCAGGCTGGCGCGCTCGCCAGTCCAGGTCAGCGACGGGGCGACCAACACCTGTTCGTCGCTACCATAGTTGCGCCAGTAGTCTTCGTTCTGGCGCTCAGCGATCAGTCGATAGGCCAGGCCTGTATCGCCAAGCGGGCCGGTGGTATCCAGCGACAACGAACCGCCGCCTTCGCTATAGGTCGAGCCGCCAATTACGGTGCGCTGTTGGTACTGCGGCAGTTTGCTGATGACGTTGATCAGCCCGCCTGGGTCCATCGCACCGTAGAGCAGCGCTGCCGGGCCCTTGAGCACTTCGACTCGTTCGCTGGTGGCGCCGAAGTTACGCGACAGGTTCGAGCGGATGCCGTCACGCAGGATCGAACCATCGGAGTTGGTGCCGAAACCCCGCTTGATGAAGGCATCCTTGGTGCCGCCGAGGGTATTGCTCTGGCTGACGCCACTGACAAACTTCATCGCATCGTCCAGGGATTTGACCTGGTAATCCTCGATGGTCTGCGGCGTGACCACTTGCACTGACTGGGCCTCTTCCTTGAGCGGGGTGTCGGATTTGCTTGCTGTGCTGGCGTTCGAGGCTTTGTAGCCTTCGTCGGTGCTGCGCGGCGCGACGACTTCGACGCTGGGCAGTTGCAGGTTTTCCGCAGCCGAGGCCGCGAGCGCAGAGCCGGCAGGGAGCGCCGCAAGGAGTAGGGCAGGGCACAGCAGGTAGGGGGCGCGCGGGAATAAGGTGGCGGGCATTTGCATCTCGAGTGCGGGCGTTTATGAGAATCATTATTGTATTCGCGTTCCGCCAGCCGTTTCCATGT
The DNA here is from genome assembly GCF_900110925.1 of Pseudomonas cuatrocienegasensis. Taxonomy (GTDB): domain Bacteria; phylum Pseudomonadota; class Gammaproteobacteria; order Pseudomonadales; family Pseudomonadaceae; genus Aquipseudomonas; species Aquipseudomonas cuatrocienegasensis. Next base: position 170,066 of record NZ_FOFP01000004.1, read on the forward strand.
TTGCGTCGTGCGGCTAATTGCCCCGCAATAGGGCATTCTTTGCATTGAGTGAAGCGCCTGCGCTGGGTATAATGGCGCGCTTCCAATTTCCCGCTCGGGAGCCCCCGCCATGCTGCGTATCAGTCAAGAAGCTCTTACCTTCGACGACGTTCTACTTATTCCAGGTTATTCCGAAGTTCTGCCGAAGGATGTCAGCCTCAAGACGCGTCTGACCCGTGGTATCGAGCTCAATATTCCGCTGTTGTCCGCTGCAATGGACACCGTCACCGAAGCGCGCTTGGCGATCGCCATGGCCCAGGAAGGCGGCATCGGCATCATCCACAAGAACATGACCGTCGAGCAGCAAGCGGTTGAAGTGCGCAAGGTCAAGAAGTTCGAGGCCGGCGTGGTCAAGGACCCGATCACGATCGAGGCAGACGCCACCGTACGCGACCTGTTCGAGCTGACCCGCCTGCACAATATCTCCGGCGTGCCGGTGCTGAGCAACGGTGACCTGGTCGGTATCGTTACCTCCCGCGACGTGCGTTTCGAGAATCGCCTGGACGCCACGGTGCGTGAAGTGATGACGCCCAAAGAGCGTCTGGTCACCGTCAAGGAAGGCGCCGCCAAGGAAGCCGTTCGCGAGTTGCTGCACAAGCACCGCATCGAGAAAGTGCTGATCGTCGACGACGCCTTCCACCTCAAGGGCATGATGACCGTCAAGGACATCGAAAAAGCCAAGGCCTACCCGCTGGCCAGCAAGGACGACCAGGGTCGTCTGCGTGTCGGTGCAGCGGTTGGCACGGGCGCTGATACTGCTGACCGCGTCACCGCGCTGGTCAATGCCGGGGTTGACGTGATCATCGTCGACACCGCGCACGGCCACTCCAAGGGCGTGATCGACCGTGTGCGCTGGGTCAAGCAGAACTTCCCTGAGGTACAGGTCATCGGCGGCAATATCGCCACCGGCGCTGCCGCCCTGGCCTTGGCTGAGGCTGGCGCTGACGCCGTCAAGGTCGGTATTGGCCCAGGCTCGATCTGCACCACGCGCATCGTCGCCGGTGTCGGCGTGCCGCAAATTTCCGCCGTGGCCAACGTTGCTGCCGCGCTGGAAGGCACCGGTATCCCGCTGATCGCCGACGGCGGTATCCGCTTCTCCGGTGACCTGTCCAAGGCCATCGTGGCTGGCGCCTCTGCCGTGATGATCGGCTCCATGCTCGCCGGCACTGAAGAAGCACCGGGCGAAATCGAGCTGTTCCAGGGCCGTTCCTACAAGGCTTACCGCGGCATGGGTTCGCTGGGCGCCATGTCCCAGGCCCAGGGTTCCTCGGATCGTTACTTCCAGGACTCCTCCGCCGGTGCCGAGAAGCTGGTCCCCGAAGGCATTGAAGGCCGTGTGGCCTACAAGGGCGCCATGGGCTCCATCGTTCATCAGCTGACTGGCGGCCTGCGCGCCTCCATGGGTTACACCGGCTGCGCAACCATCGAAGAGATGCGCACCAAGCCTGAGTTCGTGCGCATCACCGGCGCCGGCATGGCCGAGTCCCATGTGCATGATGTGCAGATCACCAAGGAAGCACCGAACTACCGCGTAGGTTGATGCTTCGGCAACATCACTAAGCGGGGCTGTTATCGACAGCCCCGCGTTGTTTCTGCTTACCACTGACGAGAATTAGTCATGGCCCTCGACATTCACGCCCACCGTATCCTGATCCTCGACTTTGGTTCCCAGTACACCCAGCTGATTGCTCGCCGCGTGCGTGAGATTGGCGTGTACTGCGAACTGCATCCGTTCGACATGGACGACGAAGCGATCCGCGAATTCGCCCCCAAAGGCGTCATCCTCGCCGGTGGTCCTGAGTCGGTGCACGAAGCCAATAGCCCGCGCTGCCCGCAAGCGGTATTCGACCTGGGCGTGCCCGTCTTCGGTATCTGCTACGGCATGCAGACCATGGCCGAGCAGTTGGGTGGCAAGGTTGAGGGTTCCGATCTGCGTGAATTCGGCTATGCCCGTGTTGATGTGGTCGGCAAGAGCCGTCTGCTCGACGGTATCGAGGACCACGTAGACGCCGATGGCCTGTTCGGCCTCGACGTGTGGATGAGTCACGGTGACAAAGTCACCAAGATGCCGGCCGACTTCCACGTCCTGGCCAGCACCCCGAGCTGCCCGATTGCCGGCATGTTCAACGACGAGCGTCGCTATTACGGCGTGCAGTTCCACCCGGAAGTGACCCACACCAAACAGGGCGGTCGCATCCTGTCGCGCTTCATCCTCGACATCTGCGAGTGTGAAGCCCTGTGGACGCCGTCGAAGATTGCCGAAGACGCCATCGCCCAGGTGCGCGCCCAGGTTGGTGACGCCAACGTGCTGCTCGGCCTGTCTGGCGGCGTGGACTCCTCGGTGGTCGCGGCGCTGCTGCACAAGGCCATTGGCGACCAGCTGACCTGCGTGTTCGTCGATAACGGCCTGCTGCGCCTGCACGAAGGCGAGCAGGTGATGGCCATGTTCGCCGAGAACATGGGCGTCAAGGTGATCCGCGCCAACGCCGAAGCGCAGTTCCTCGACAACCTGGCCGGCGAAGCCGACCCGGAGAAGAAGCGCAAGATCATCGGCCGCACCTTTATCGACGTGTTCGATGCCCAGGCCAGCCAACTGGATAACATCCAGTTCCTCGCCCAGGGCACCATCTACCCGGACGTGATCGAGTCGGCTGGCGCGAAAAGCGGCAAGGCCCACGTGATCAAGTCGCACCACAACGTCGGCGGCCTGCCCGAGGAAATGAACCTCAAGCTGGTCGAACCGCTGCGCGAACTGTTCAAGGACGAAGTGCGCCGCCTCGGCCTCGAGCTCGGCCTGCCCTACGACATGGTCTACCGCCACCCATTCCCCGGCCCAGGCCTGGGTGTGCGCATCCTCGGAGAAGTGAAGAAGGAATACGCCGACCTGCTGCGTCGTGCTGACCACATCTTTATCGAAGAACTGCGCAAGGCCGACTGGTACCACAAGGTCAGCCAGGCCTTTGTGGTGTTCCAGCCGGTGAAATCGGTCGGCGTGGTCGGCGATGGCCGTCGTTACGCCTGGGTCGTGGCCCTGCGCGCCGTGGAAACCATCGACTTTATGACCGCACGCTGGGCGCACCTGCCCTACGAGCTGCTGGAAACCGTCAGCGGCCGCATCATCAATGAGATCGAAGGCATTTCGCGCGTCACTTACGACGTGTCGAGTAAGCCGCCAGCGACCATTGAGTGGGAGTGAGTTGATGAACAAAGGCGCCGTGAGGCGCCTTTGTTATATGTGTCCAGGGTGGACGCATGGGGGGATGAAGCACCGCTCTGATTAGCTGGTCTATCAGTCTCTAACGCGACGGCACTCCGCCAATAACCGTGGTGCGGAACATCTCTCTGCGCATGCCATGGTAATCCGCCACGGGCATGTGCCAGGTGCTGCGGTTGTCCCAGATGGCCAGGGTGCCTTGGCGCCAGCGCATGCGGCAGGTGAAGGCCGGTGACACGGCGAGGTTGAACAGGTAGTCGAGCAGCGGCTGAGCCTCTGCTGCGCGCAGCCCTTTGATGCCCGAGGTATAGGCCGGGTTGATAAACAGTACCTTCTTGCCGGTTTCTGGGTGACGTATCACCAAGGGATGGTAACGGACCTCGTCTGAGACGTCCTGGCCGTAAAGGATGTGCATGTTTTCCAGCAGCGCGTTGTGGTTGGCCCCCGTTCCGTAGGCACGCTCCGGGCTGTGCTCTGCGTCGAGAGGTTCCAACAACGCCTGCATGCCTGGGGAGAGCCACTCGTAGGCAAGCGTCAGATTGGCAAAGCAGGTATCGCCCCCGTAAGGCGGGATATCGTGGCCATAGAGCAGCGTGAAAACCGGCGGCCGTTCCTGGAAGGTCCAGTCGGTATGCCAGGCGCCGCCGAAAACGAAGGGCGCTTTCTCATCGGCCTCTTTTACTACGTGAACTACGTGGGGATGCGCCTCCATGCAGGTCACATAGGGCTCGCGGCCGAACGCGCCAAACTGCAGAGTGACCTGCTCGAGATCGGTGACGCTCAACGACTGATCGTGAATGAACAGCACCTTGTGCGTGAGCAAGGCCTGGCGCAGTTCGGCATAGCCGGCAGCGCTCAGGTCACGCAGGTCTAGACCCTCGACATAGGCGCCCAAGGCACCTGTGGCCGGTGTGGCCGTAAAGTGTTGGTAACTGACAGCAGGGTTGTTGCTCGGCAGGGTGTAGATAAATTCGCTCATTTTGTTGTTCTCACGGCGATTTGAGTGACAACAGCATGGCCTGCGGCCCTGGGCTGCTCCATGATCATGACTGCCATTTCATGATGACTACTGCCAACTGCCAGGCTATATAGAACAACCCAATGGTGAGGAGCGGGCAATGGATTGGCGTCAAAAACGCACGCTGACAGGTGTGCGCTACCTGTTGCAGACGGCTCAGGAAGAGGGAATAGATGCGCCGAGCTGCCTGAAGGGGAGTGCGATTGCAGCGGCCGATCTGCAAAGCGCAGGGGCGCAGATTGAGGCTTGGCAAGAGTTGGCGGTCATCCGCAACGTGCTGGGGTACAGCAACCGCCCAGGGCTGGGTTTTCTCACCGGGCAGCGTTACCACCTGACGTCTCTGGGGATGCTGGGTTTTACCATGCTGGCGAGTCGCACCTTGAGTGACGCCTTCGCCTTGTTCAGCCGCTTTCAGCTCATCGCGCTGACGCTCTGCCCTACGCGGTTGGAACGCGATCGCCGTGGTATGTGGTTGCTGTTCGATGCCAGCGTCCTACCCCGCGATACCTGCGCCTTTATCGTAGAGCGCGGTCTCGCTGCCTGCCTACAGATCAGCTCCGAGCTGCTGAAACGCCAGGTGGCGCCACTTGCCATAGAAATGACGGCGCCGGGCCCCGGCAGCCAGGCTGTCTCGCAGCCCCTGTTTCCTTACGCCCTGCGTTTTTCGGCACAGCGCGACGGCATACTTTTTTCCCAATCGGAGTTGAACTGTCCGCTCCCGCAAGCCCATGTCGATGCTCAATTACAGGGTGAACAGTTGTGTGAGCTGCAGTATCAGGAAGTCTCCCACCAACTGGCCACTGCGCCGATTGCTCGCCAGGTGCAAATATTGCTGATTGGGCATCCGGAAAAACTCCTGTCGTGTCGTGCAGTGGCCGAACGCCTCGGTCTTTCGGAGCGCACCTTGCATCGCCGTCTGGTCGGCGAGGGGCATAGCTTTCAGCAGCTCAATGAGCAAATCAAGAAACAGCTGGCCAAGCATCTGCTAAACGACCCGCGTCTAAGCCTCAACGCCATTGCGCTGCGTCTGGGGTATGCGGAGGCGGCCAGCTTTTCTCGGGCGTTCAGCCGCTGGACCGGTTCCCCACCCAGTCACTGGCAGCGACAGAGCCTGGGTTAGCGGGCGCGTCGCGCCACACGGGTTCACTGAGGACGGTCCGTTGGCTCGTCCAGGTGCAGGTGATTCGCATGGTTCAGGAGCTTATTGAGCGCATTTAACTCGATGGATTTGTAGCCCTGGACGAGCAAGCCTAATCCCTCCAGCTTGGCCAATGCTGCGTTAATGCTCTGTCGAGTGCTGCCCATCATCTGGGCAAGATGCTCCTGGGAAACGCTTAACTGGGTCGAAGGGTTTTTCGTGCGTGATCCGAATCCATGTGCCATCAGCCATAAGCGCCTGGCAAGGCGATGGTGCAGGGCCCCTGGTTCGCCAATCACCTGATAGGCCACCCGCAATTTGTTGATGCTCAGGCGGGCTATATCCCGCCAGTATTTCGGGTTCTGGTCCAGCCATTGAGTAAATGAGTGGATCGGAACGCACAGTACATCTGTGTCTACATCGGCAATGGCGTCGCGAATGTAGGGGTTGCCGTCAATCAGTGAAATGTCACCAAACCAATGGCAAGGTTCGAGATAAACCAAGAGTGACGGGGTGCCATCGTGCAACGAACTGCTGAGGCGAATAGCACCTTCAAGCACACAAAAAAGCGCGTGTTTAGGGGATTCCCCGTCGCGGTATAGCGCTTCACCAGCGAGGCATCGCTGCAGCCTGGCATCGCGCACAAGGGCTCGCTTCAGTTCATCGGCACACGAGGAAAACCATTCATCGCGCTCCAGCGTGATCAGTAACTGGTTGATGTCTACCGGTGTGTTCATGGCATCGGTTCAAAATTCAAATTTTTGACAGACTGCCACCTCTGCTGCTCATAGCCTAGTCCCGCTAACAACAACTAAGCGATTTATGGGCTGGAGTGGCGTTGATGCTGAATCAGAACGAGTTCACTGGAAAAACCGTATTTGTCGCCGGCGGCACCAGCGGCATCAACCTCGGGATAGCCAAGGCCTTTGCTGCCGCCGGGGCGCGGGTGGCGGTGTTTAGTCGATCACCTGAACGGGTCGAGCGGGCGCTCACCAGCCTGCGCACTCTTGGCACAGACGTATTAGGTTTCTCGGGCGACGTTCGTGACATGAGTAGCGTCCAGCATGCCCTCTCCAGTACCAGCGAAGCCTGGGGCAGCATTGATGTGCTCTGCTCCGGCGCGGCCGGCAACTTTGTAGCGCCTGTAGCGCTGATGTCAGCGAATGGCTTCAAGAGCGTCATGGATATTGATCTGCTCGGCAGCTTCCATGTGCTGCGTGCGGCCTATCCCTTCCTGACCAAGCCAGGCGCTTCGATTATCAATATTTCCGCCCCCCAGGCATCCATCGCCACCCCCATGCAAGCCCACGTTTGCGCCGCCAAGGCCGGCGTCGACATGCTCACAAGGGTGTTGGCGATGGAGTGGGGACCAGAAGGCATACGCGTCAATTCCATTGTCCCTGGCCCCATTGACGGGACAGAGGGCATGGCGCGCCTGACACCTACACCCGAGTCGCGCCAAGCGGTCATTCGCAGTATTCCACTGCGCCGCTACGGCGATATTTCATCGGTAGCCAATGTCGCTCTGATGCTCAGTTCGGCTGTTTGCGATTACGTCACGGGCGTTGTGCTGCCGGTTGATGGCGGTGCTTCGCTGGCCGGTCCCGGGCTGTTTGGCGCCCCTGCGTAAGTCTGGCGAATGCCTTTTTATGCACACCCTAAACAGGTAAAAACAATGAAAAATGCAGCGGATTCCAGCTATAAACGCGCGCGAGCGCGCGGCGATCTTGAGGCAACGTTTGACGCCATTGTGATCGGCTCTGGTGCGGGTGGATTGACCGCCGCCGCGCTACTGGCACTCGATGGCAAGAAGGTACTGGTGCTTGAACGGCATGCGGTTATTGGTGGCTGCCTGCAGGTATTCAAGCGTCCCGGATTCGAGTGGGATGTAGGCCTTCACTATGTCGGCGAAGTGCATCGCTCAGGCACGCTACTGAGCCTGTTCAACAAGGTCACGCGTGGCGAGTTGAAGTGGCAGAAGATGCCAGACATCTACAACAAGATTGCTATTGGCAATGATGTTTTCGAGTACCACGCGGGCAGTGTCGCCTTTAAACAGCGGATGAAGGAATACTTTCCCGAAGAGGCGGACGCTATCGACTTCTACATTGAGTTGGTCAATGAGGCCAGCCGTCCTGCCGGCGAGTTTTTGGCGGCGCGGGCAATGTCTGGCGCCATGTTCGATAGGGCGTTCGATCATGTTGCGCCGCGCTTTATGCCGCTGGCCGAGAAAACCACACTGGAAGTACTGCGCTCAATCACCCGGAATGAGACCTTGATTGCCGTGCTTTGTGGCCATTTTGGTGATTACGCCAGTCTGCCGAGTGTCGCGTCGTTTGCAGCGCATGCCGCCGTTATCCGCCACTACCTGGATGGCGCAAGCTACCCCATCGGCGGTGCCCAGGTTATTGCCGAGCGGATCGCCGACACCATACGCAGTGCCGGCGGCATGGTGCTGGCAGGGGCCGATGTGGTGGCCGTTGTCGAGCACAGCGGTGCCGTGGTCGGTGTTCGGATGGCCGGGGGCGAAGTGCTTGAAGCCCCCCAGGTGATCAGCGCAATCGGTATTCGGCAGACGCTGAACATGCTCGACAGCGCAGATCCCGAAGTCGCGGCGATCAACGCCAAAATCCAGTCTATGCCAAGCACCCTGCCGGCAGTCGTGCTCAACCTGGGTCTGGACGCCTGTAATGCGGATATGGAAGTGGGGCCCGCCAACATTTGGATTCACAAGAGCGCCAGGCAAACAGAGGACTGGCAGTACTACACGGCGGATGCGGCGAACCGCCCAATGCCGCTGCATTTTATCTCGCAACCTTCAGCCAAAGATCCGACCTGGCTGGAGCGCTATCCTGGCCACAGCACGATGGATATCTGTAGCTTCACGGACTGGAACCTGTGGAAGCCGTTCACAGACACGCACTGGAAACGGCGTGGTGACGAGTATGAAACGCTCAAGGCAAAGCTCACCGAAGAAATGCTGGCCCAGGTCTACCGCTTCTATCCCAAGGCCCGCGGCCGCGTCGTACATGCGGAGTTGGCGACGCCCGTGAGTTTTAACGATTTTCTTGGCCGCACACGCGGTGATTTCATGTCGTTCGCGCCAACCCCGGAGCGTTATCAGCAGCGCTGGACCCGCGCTTTCAGCCCCGTAAAGGGTCTGTTTTTTAGCGGGCAGGATGTCGCCATGGGCGGTGTGAGTGGTGCGATGGTCGGTGGTTTACTGGCGGCCTCAGCAGCGCTTGGCCGAGATATGTTCCGCGAGTTGAAAGCGCTTGCTTGACGCCTCTAACCTGACCCTATTACCTGGAGAAAAGCATGATCAGAGTGACTGTTTCCTACCCGCCCCATGAGGCTTACCAGTTTAATCACGCGTATTACCAGAGTACCCATGCGCAATTGATCCGCGACAAGTTGACTGCCCATGGCTTGCTCAAGCTGGAAGTTGATCAAACGTTGGCTGACCGCAGCGCTAAGCTGCCAGCGAGCGTTGCAGCGGCGCACCTGTTCTTTAATGATATCGACAGTTTCAAAGCGGCAATGGCCGCTGAAGGCAAAGCACTTGGCGAAGACCGTGAAAACTACACTGATATCATCCCTGTTGTGGTCATGAGCCAGGTCATTGAGTAAGTGAGGGGCCGGGCTGAATCCAGTGCATAAACGGCCTAAGCCCCGGCACCCGATTACGGTTATGAAAAATCCCTTTTACCGTGACGGAGCTTGGTAACCTGGTGGGGCTAGACGTGAGTGTGTGCCTCAAGGGCAGCTTCGGCTGCCCTGTTCGTTTCAGACCAATCTGTTTTAAAAGGGGGCGCAATGGGCGTAACCGACTACGCCGCGTTCGTGGTGACGTTCGTGGTGCTGCTGATGATTCCGGGGCCGGGCAATCTGGCGTTGGTGCTCTCCACCGGCAAAGGTGGCGTGAGGGGCGGGTTGGCGTCGACGCTGGGGATCATGCTGGGTGATCAGGTGCTGTTGTGGCTGGCGCTGGCGGGTGTTGCGGCGTTGCTGGCGGCTTACCCAGCGGCGTTCAGTGCGGTGCAGTGGTTGGGCGCGGGCTATCTGGTCTGGCTCGGCGTGCGCATGCTGCTGGCCAAGCCTGGGGCTGCTGCGGTACTTGAGATCCGGCCGCGCGACTACTTCCGGCAGACCCTGTTGATCAGTGTGCTCAACCCCAAGGCCATCATTTTCTATATGGCCTTCTTCCCGCTGTTTATCGACCCCCAGCAGCATCAGGGCATGCTGACGTTCGGCTTTATGGCCGTGACCGTGGCCGTGTTGACCTTCCTCTATGGCCTGCTGGCGGTGTTGCTGACCCATCACCTGGCCACGCGCTTGCGCGCCAATCGCCGGGTCAGCCGTCTGCTTGAGCGCCTAGCGGGCGTATGTCTGCTCGGCTTTGGCGTGAAGTTGGCGCTGACGCGATAAACCAAAAAGGCTATGCCCCCAAACCGTGTTGCGGTCCTTGCAAACCCTAACGCAGCATTCGGGTGAGTCAGCGAGCACGCGGAGGAGCCCCGCCTCGGGGCGAATAGATTGTCGCGATCCAGTGGCTTCGGCGTTGCCCATGGCATTCGCCGCGGGGCGCGGCTCCTACGAAAAGCAGCGTCGCCGCGTAACACCGCATTGGGACATCGCCATAAATAAGAGGCTGAGATTCCCTGCGGCAACCGGACTCGCCGTCAGGCTCGTCTTTGTCAGGCTGAAAATGAGAAGATACCGCATTTGCAGCGCCCAATCGCTTGGGTGAAGACGCTCGGCACACAGCCGGGCAGTGGGGAGTTCGATGGCGTTTACCCGTAGACAGATACTGGCCGGCCTGGCTGGTTTAACCGTGGTCGGCCTGGGCGCCGGTGGCGCGCGCTATTGGCTGGGCCGCCCACTGGTGGCGGCCGAGTACGATTATCAGTTGATCGCCGCGCCGCTCGACCTGGAGCTGGTGCCCGGGCACACCACGCCGGCCTGGGCCTATGGCGGGCAGGCGCCGGGTACGGAGATTCGCGCCAAGCAGGGCGAATGGCTGCGTGTGCGCTTCATTAATAAGCTGGAGGTGCCGACCACTATTCACTGGCACGGCATCCGCCTGCCGTTGGAAATGGACGGCGTGCCCTACGTGTCGCAACTGCCGGTGTTGCCAGGCGAGTATTTCGACTATCAGTTCATCACCCCGGATGCCGGCAGCTACTGGTATCACCCGCATACCAGCAGCAGCGAGCAGCTCGGCCGTGGTCTGGTAGGTCCGCTGATTGTCGAGGAGCGCGTGGACACTGGTTTTGTCCATGAGCGCACGCTGTGCCTGAAAAGCTGGCATGTCGACGAGGCGGGCGCCTTTACCGAATTTATGGTGCCGCGCGAGGCGGCGCGTGAAGGTACGCGCGGGCGCTTGTCGACGATCAATGGCCAGCCGCTCCCCGAGTTGGCGCTGCCGGCGGGCCAGGTGGTGCGCTTGCGCCTGATCAACGTCGACAACACAGTGACCTATCGCCTCAACCTGCCGGGCGGTGACGCGCGCATCTATGCCCTGGATGGCAATCCGGTCGCGCCGCGGCCGTTGGGCAAGGAATACTGGCTCGGCCCCGGTATGCGTCTGGACCTGGCCCTGCGTGTGCCGGCTGCTGGCGAGACGTTGTCGCTGCGCAATGGCCCGATGCGTTTGGCGACCCTGGTCAGTGAGCCGAGCACTGCCGCGCCTACCGATTGGCCGCCGGCCTTGCCAGCCAATCCGGTGGCTGAGCCGGATCTGGCGCAGGCCGAGACGTTGCGCTTCAATTTCGAGTGGGCGGCCATGCTGGCGGATAACAGCAATGCGCCGGCGCGCTACTGGCAAATCAACGGGCAGGCCTGGGACATCAACGACAAGACCTGCGCCGATCGGCCTATCGCCACGCTCAAGCGCGATGGTCACTACATCTTCGTGCTGCGCAATATGGCCCAGTACCAGCACCCGATTCACCTGCACGGCATGACGTTCAAAGTGCTCGACTCCAACCGTCGGCGCATCGAGCCGTACTACACCGACACCTTCCTGCTCGGCAAAAACGAAACCGCGCGCATCGCCTTCGTCGCTGATAACCCGGGCGTGTGGATGTTCCATTGCCATGTCGTCGACCACATGGAAACCGGCCTGATGGCCGCCATCGAGGTGCTGTGATGCGCCAGCCGCTGATTGTCGACCGCAGCCGCGACACGCACTTTATGCAACTGGCCCTGGAGCAGGCGGCGCTGGGCGCGGCCCTGGGCGAGGTGCCCGTGGGTGCGGTGCTGGTGCATGGCGGCGATGTGGTCGGGCAGGGCTTCAATTGCCCGATCAGCACCCATGACCCCAGCGCCCATGCCGAGATGGTGGCAATCCGCGCCGCTGCCCAGGCGTTGGATAACTACCGTCTGCCCGGCAGCACTCTGTACGTGACATTGGAGCCTTGCAGCATGTGCGCCGGGTTGATCGTGCATGCGCGGGTGCAGCGGGTGGTGTACGGCGCGAGTGAACCTAAAGCAGGGGTGGCGCACAGTCGGGGCGAGTTCTTTGCTCAGGGCTTTCTCAACCACCGGGTGCTGGTCGAGGGCGGGGTGTTGGGCGAGGAGTGCGGTGCGGCGTTGAGTGCGTTCTTCAAGGCGCGGCGTGAGGCGCGCTGACGTTCGTCTTTTATGTGGGAGCGGCTTTAGCCGCGACGCCTGCAGGGTTTTAGCGATTTATCGCGAATAAATTCGCTCCTACTTGCTCGCTGCATACCTGTAGGAGCGAATTTATTCGCGATGCTTTCAGCGCGATCAAGGCCAATCGCGAATAAAGGTTGCGCGCACCCTTCGCTCCTACAGGCGCCCGGGTGGGGCATGAATAACCCCATTTCCTACAGCGGCGGGGTGTCCTGCTGGGGCTTCTCGGGGTTGACGCCTGGCATGTGCAGGCCGCTTTCTGCCACTTGGTCGCCTTCGAGCTGGGGCTGGGTGACCCAGGTGAGGATGTCGTAGTAGCGGCGGATGTTGCGTACAAAATGCACCGGCTCGCCGCCACGAGCATAGCCATAGCGGGTTTTGCTGTACCACTGTTTCTGCGACAGGCGCGGCAGAATCTTCTGTACATCCAGCCACTTGTTCGGGTCCAGGCCTTCGGCTTCGGTGAGCTTGCGCGCATCTTCCAGGTGGCCGCCGCCAACGTTATAGGCTGCCAGGGCGAACCAGGTGCGGTCGGGCTCCTGAATGCTCTCGGGCAGTTGTTCTTTGACATAGACGATGTACTTGGCGCCGCCGTCGATGCTCTGCTTGGGGTTCAGGCGGTCCGACACACCCATGGCCTGGGCGGTGCGCAGCGTCAGCATCATCAGGCCGCGCACACCGGTCTTGGAGGTGGCGCCGGGTTGCCAGAGTGATTCCTGATAGCCCATGGCGGCGAGCAGTCGCCAATCCAGATTATTGGCCTGGGCGGCTTGGCGGAAATGTTTCTCGTAGCGCGGCAGGCGCTGCTGCAGGTGCTGGGCGAAGGTGTAGGCGCCGACATAGCCGAGCACGTCGACGTGGCCATAATAGCGGTCCTTCAGGCGCTGTAGGCTGCCGTTTTCCTGGGCGCGCTCAAGAAAGCTGTTTATCGCCTGTAGCAAGCTGGCGTCCTCGCCCGGCGCCACAGCCCAGGCCAGGTGTTGGGCATCACCCAGGTCGAAGGCCACGCGCACATTGGGGAAGTACACCTGGTTCATGGCCAGCTCGTTGGAGTCGACCAGGGTCAGGTCGATTTGGCCTTCATCAACCATGCGCAAGAGGTCGACCACTTCCACGGCCGACGACTCTTCATAATTGAGTTCCGGCTGTTGCACCTTCAAGGCGGCGAGTTGTTCAGCGTGGCTGCTGCCCCTGAGCACCATGATGCGCTTGCCGATCAGGTCTTCGACGCGGGTCGGTCGGCGCTGGCCGTTGCGGTAGATGATCTGCGGGGTGACGTCCAGGTAGGGCGTGGAGAACCGCGCCATGCTACGACGTCCTTCACTTTCAACCAGGCCGGCCGCGGCCAATGCAGGGCCGCCTTCCTTGCCCAGGCTGCTGAACAGTTCGTTGAGGTTGTCGGCGGTCTGGATTTGCAGCTCGACGCCCAGGTCGTCGGCAAAGCGTTTGACCAGTTCGTACTCGAAGCCGGTTTCGCCGTTGCGGTCCTGGAAATAAGTTGCCGGGCTGTTGCGAGTGATCACGCGCAGTACACCCTCCGCCTGTACGCGTTCGAGTGCGCTGGGTTCTTCAGCGCAGCCACCGAGCAGCAGGAGGATTCCGATCGCTGATAGCCAGCAGGCCGAGCGCTTGCGGAACGCAGATTGGGCAAACATCAGCGCAGTATACGCAAAGCCACTGACGCGCCATATCTCGACAGCGGGGCGCTTCTCTGCTAGCGAATGGCGCGCACACGGGTCGTCCGCTGCAGGTGCCGTCAACTCGCGCTTTAGGCTAGAATACGCGGCCTCAAAGTACACCCCCTTCCCAGAGGCTGTCCCCGATGTTGATCCTGCGCGGCGCTCCCGCCCTTTCTGCTTTTCGCCACGGTAAATTGCTTGAGCAACTGACCGGCAAAGTTCCCGCTGTGACTGGCCTGTATGCCGAGTTCGCGCATTTTGCCGAGGTTACCGGTGTGCTCAGCGCCGATGAAGAGCAGGTGTTGGCCCGGCTGCTGAAGTACGGCCCCAGCGTGCCGGTGCAGGAGCCCAGCGGGCGTCTGTTCCTTACTCTGCCGCGTTTCGGCACCATCTCGCCCTGGTCGAGCAAGGCCAGTGACATCGCCCGCAACTGCGGTCTGGCGAAGATCCAGCGCCTGGAGCGCGGTATCGCCTATTACGTCACCGGCGAGCTGGATGATGCCCAGACGGCGCAAGTCGCGCAGTTGCTGCACGACCGCATGACTCAGGTGGTGCTCAGCCAACTGGAAGGCGCCGCAGAGCTGTTCAGCCATGCCGAGCCCAAGCCGCTGACCGCGATTGATATCCTCGGTGGCGGTCGCGCCGCGCTGGAACAGGCCAACACCGAGCTGGGTCTGGCCCTGGCCGAAGACGAAATCGATTACCTGGTCAGCGCGTTCCAGGGCCTGAAGCGCAACCCGCACGACATCGAACTGATGATGTTCGCCCAGGCCAACTCCGAGCACTGCCGCCACAAGATCTTCAATGCCAGCTGGGACATCGACGGCGAGAGCCAAGAAAAGTCGCTGTTCGGCATGATCAAGAACACCTACCAGATGCACAGCGAGAACGTGTTGTCCGCTTATAAGGACAACGCCTCGGTGATCGTCGGTCACAGCGCCGGGCGCTTCTTCCCTAATTCTGAAACCCGCCAGTACGGCGCGGTGCAGGAGCCGGTGCACATCCTGATGAAGGTGGAAACCCACAACCACCCGACGGCGATTTCTCCGTTCTCCGGCGCGTCCACCGGTTCTGGCGGCGAGATTCGCGACGAAGGCGCCACCGGCCGCGGCGCCAAGCCGAAGGCTGGCCTGACCGGTTTCACCGTTTCCAACCTGAACATCCCAGGCTTCGAACAGCCGTGGGAAAAGGCCTATGGCAAGCCCGAGCGTATCGTCACGCCGCTGGACATCATGATCGAAGGCCCGCTGGGCGGCGCCGCGTTCAACAACGAATTCGGTCGTCCGGCGCTGACCGGCTACTTCCGCACCTTCGAGCAATCGATCAGCACGCCCCATGGCGACGAAGTGCGCGGCTACCACAAGCCGATCATGCTCGCTGGCGGCATGGGCAACATCCGTGAAGACCACGTGCAAAAAGCCGAAATCACCGTTGGCGCCAAGCTGATCGTGCTCGGCGGCCCGGCCATGCTCATTGGTCTGGGCGGCGGCGCCGCTTCGTCGGTGGCCACCGGTGCCAGTTCGGCGGACCTGGATTTCGCCTCGGTACAGCGCGAAAACCCGGAAATGGAACGCCGCTGCCAGGAGGTCATCGACCGTTGCTGGCAACTGGGCGACGCCAACCCGATTGCCTTCATTCATGACGTCGGCGCCGGTGGCATCTCCAACGCCTTCCCAGAACTGGTCAACGATGGTAGCCGCGGTGGCCGCTTCGAGCTGCGCAACGTGCCCAACGACGAACCGGGCATGGCCCCGCACGAGATCTGGAGCAACGAGTCCCAGGAGCGTTATGTACTGGCCGTCAGCGCCAAGGATTTCGAGCGCTTCCAGGCCATCTGTGAGCGCGAGCGCTGCCCGTTCGCGGTCGTCGGTGAAGCCACCGAAGAGCCGCAACTGACCGTTACCGACAGCCATTTCGGCAACACGCCTGTGGACATGCCGCTCGAAGTGCTGCTCGGCAAGCCGCCGCGCATGCACCGCTCGGTGACCCGTGAAGCCGAGTTGGGCGATGACTTCGACGCCACGGCGCTGCCCCTGGCCGAGGCTGTCGGCCGCGTGCTGCATCACCCCGCTGTGGCCAGCAAGAGCTTTTTGATCACCATCGGTGACCGCACCATTACCGGCCTGGTCGCCCGCGACCAGATGGTCGGCCCCTGGCAGGTACCGGTGGCCGACTGCGCTGTGACCGCCACCAGCTTCGACGTCTACACCGGCGAAGCCATGGCCATGGGCGAGCGCACGCCGCTGGCATTGCTCGATGCTGCCGCCTCCGGGCGCATGGCCATCGGCGAAACCCTGACCAACATCGCCGCCTCGCGTATCGAGAAAATCTCCGACATCAAACTGTCGGCCAACTGGATGGCCGCTGCCGGCCACCCAGGCGAAGACGCGCGCCTGTACGACACGGTCAAGGCCGTGGGCATGGAACTGTGCCCGGCCCTGGGGATCACCATCCCGGTGGGCAAGGACTCGATGTCGATGAAAACCCGCTGGCAGGATGACGGCGTCGACAAGAGCGTCACCTCGCCGCTGTCGCTGATCGTCACCGGCTTTGCCCCAGTCACTGATATTCGCAGCACCCTGACCCCGCAACTGCGCATGGACAAGGGCGAAACCGACCTGATCCTGATCGACCTCGGTCGTGGCCAGAACCGCCTCGGTGCTTCGATTCTTGCTCAGGTGTACGGCAAGCTTGGCAAGCAGGCGCCGGATGTCGATGACGCTGAAGACCTCAAGGCGTTCTTCGCCGTGATTCAGGGCCTCAACGCCGATGGTCGTCTGCTCGCTTACCACGACCGCTCCGATGGCGGCCTGCTGGTGACCGTGCTGGAAATGGCCTTTGCCGGGCACTGCGGCCTCAACCTGAGCCTTGATGCCCTGGCGGATAACGTCAGCGAATTGCCGGCCGTGCTGTTCAACGAAGAGCTGGGCGCGGTGATCCAGGTGCATCAGGATGCCACCGCCGAAGTGCTGTCGCAGTTCAGCGCGGCCGGCCTGGCCGATTGCGTGTCGGTTATCGGCCAGCCGCTGAACAACGGTGATGTGTCGATTCGCTTCCACGAGCAAGTGGTATTCAGCGACCAGCGGCGTCTGCTGCAGCGTCAGTGGGCGGAAACCAGCTACCAGGTGCAGCGCCTGCGCGACAACGTCAAATGCGCCGAGCAGGAGTTCGATGCGCTGCTCGAAGAAGACAACCCGGGCCTGAGCATCAAGCTGGGCTTCGACGTCAACGAAGACATCGCCGCGCCCTACATCAAGAAGGGCGTGCGGCCGAAAGTGGCGGTGCTGCGCGAGCAGGGCGTCAACGGCCAGGTGGAAATGGCAGCAGCGTTCGACCGCGCCGGTTTCAGCGCGATCGACGTGCACATGAGCGACATCCTCAGTGGCCGCGTCAGCCTGGACGAGTTCAAGGGCCTGGTCGCCTGCGGCGGCTTCTCCTACGGCGACGTGCTGGGTGCCGGCGAAGGCTGGGCCAAGTCGATCCTGTTCAACGCCCGCGCCCGTGACGGTTTCCAGGCGTTCTTCGAGCGCAAGGACAGCTTCGCCCTCGGTGTGTGCAACGGCTGCCAGATGATGAGCAACCTGCATGAGCTGATTCCGGGCAGCGAGTTCTGGCCGCACTTCGTGCGTAACCGCTCGGAGCAGTTCGAGGCACGGGTGGCCATGGTTCAGGTGCAAGAATCGGCCTCGATTCTGCTGCGGGGCATGGCCGGTTCGCGCATGCCAATCGCCATCGCCCACGGCGAAGGCCATGCCGAGTTCGAGAGCGAAGAAGCCCTGCTCGAAGCCGACCTGTCCGGCACTGTGGCCATGCGTTTTATCGACAACCACGGCAAGGTCACCGAGGCCTACCCGGCCAACCCCAACGGCTCGCCGCGCGGGATCACCGGCCTGACCAGCCGCGACGGCCGCGTGACCATCATGATGCCGCACCCGGAGCGGGTGTACCGCGCTGTGCAGAACTCCTGGAAGCCAGACGAGTGGCAGGAAGACGGCGCCTGGTTGCGCATGTTCCGCAACGCCCGCGTCTGGGTGGACTGACCGCTTGAGCGTGCGGCCATGACCGATGGCCCCGCGCTCATGCTGCCTGAGGTACGCCAGGTCGAACCTGGCGTACCACTGCTGCTCTGCCGCTGTGGGCATTCGCCCAACCTGCCTGATTGCTTAGAGGGTTGTACACAGGGCCTGACGCTGCTGCCGCCAAGGCGTATGCAACTGATCCTGTGCCGCTGCGGGCACTCCAGACAATTGCCTTATTGCGATGGCCGGCACCAATCCGTCGCTGCCAAAGGTTGGTCGCTGCGCCGCTTTCTGCGGGGCTGAATCCCTTTCATCTGCCAGGGTCTAGTGTCCATAGGCCAATGTGCCTGGCGCTTGCTGACGTCTGTGAGGATGACGATGTACAAATTCTGCTTCTATGTTCCCGACTCCCACCTGGAGGTCGTCAAAACGGCGGTGTTCGCCACCGGCGCTGGCCGTCTGGGCGGCTACGACCAGTGCTGCTGGCAGGTGGCGGGGCAGGGACAGTTTCGGCCGTTGCCGGGTAGCCAGCCGTTTATTGGCGAAGCGCAGGTGCTGGAGCATGTCGCGGAGTGGAAGGTCGAGCTGGTGGTGGCCGACGAGCTTATCCATGACGCGGTCAAGGCACTCAAGCGCAGCCATCCTTATGAAACCCCGGCGTTCGAGGTGTGGCGGCTGTCTGATCTGACGTTCTAGCCTAGTGGCGCTAGGCTCTAGTCGGGCCCTTCGTTGCAGATAGGGACCTATCATTTCGTTATGTTCTGCGCGGCAACGATGCTTTCTGTAGGAGCCGCGCCCCGCGGCGAATGCCATGGGCACAGCCGATTTTGCGCAATGGCTGCAATCGATTCGCCCCGAGGCGGGGCTCTTACGCGTGTTCGGGGGTTCACACAGGCGCTGCAGGGCTACAACAGCCAGTTGGGGCATGGCCTATTACGTGTGTCGCGACCCTAGCGCGGCTCCGCGTGCCCGGCCGGTACGGGATTGGCGGGTTTGAGGGCGCTGTAGAGGTGTCGCTCGAACTGCTCGACGATGGCCGGCCAGCCTTGTCGGGCGGCGTGCTGGCGCGCGTTGAGGCGCACGCGGCGCAGGGTTTCCGGGGTTTCCAGAAGCCAGCCGGCGGCCTCGATAAATTCCTCGGCATCAGCGCTGCTGGCCAGTGCACCGTTGTGGCCATGGCGGATGTGCTGGGCCGCTGCGGCCTGATCGTAGGCCACCACGCCGAGGCCGCTGGCCAGTGCCTCAAGCACCACGTTGCCGAAGGTCTCCGACAGGCTGGGAAAGAGGAACAGATCGGCGGAGGCATAGTGGCTGGCCAGGGCATCGCCGCGTTGCACGCCGGCAAAGTGTGCCTCCGGCACCTGGGCTTGCAGCCAGGCGCGCTGTGGACCATCCCCCACCAGAATCAGGCGCAGCTGGCGCTGCGGGTAACGCTGCTGCAGGGCGCGAAAGCAGGTTACCAGCAGGCCAAGGTTTTTCTCGGCTGCCAGGCGCCCGACATGCACCACGGCAATCGCCTGTTCGTCCAGGCCCCAGTGCGCACGCAGCGCGGCCGAGCGCCGAGACGGGTGGAACAGCTGGCTGTCGACCCCGCGGGCCATCAGCGCCAGGCGCTCGAAGCCGCGTCGGGTCAGCTCCAGATGCTGGCTGGCGCTGGGCACCAGGGTGACCTGGGTGCGGCTGTGAAACCAGCGCAGGTACTGGGTCATCAAGCGGGTCAGCAGGCTCAGGCCATAGTGCCCGGTGTAATGCTGGAAGTTGGTATGAAAACCACTGACCACCGGAATCCCCAGGCGCCGCGCGGCGCGCAGGGCAGACAGCCCGAGCGGGCCTTCAGTGGCGATATAGAGCACATCCGGGCGCTGCCGGCGCCAGTGGCGCAGCAGCGTATGCATCGACGATTGGCCCCATTGCAGCCCCGGATAACCCGGCAACGGCCAGCCGCGGGTAAGCAACTGGTCATCGCTGCGCAGTGGCAGTTCCTGGCCCTGGCGTGGACGCACCAGTTGCACGCGGTGCTGGCGAGCACGCAAGCCTGTCACCAGGTGGGCCAGGGTGTTGGCGACGCCGTTGACTTCCGGCGCGTAGGTTTCGCTGATCAAAGCGACGAACAGGGGGGCTTGATTCATATGGGTCACTGTGCGCCTGGCCAGTGTAGGCCGCGTGACACTTATGTTGCGTTTGCATGACCGTCGGTTGCCGGCCCAGGCGGTTTGCCGTTTGAGCTGGAAAAGTGCAAATCCGGGTGGGTGACCGGTTCCTTGCGCAGGCGCTTGATGTCATCGAAGTAGTCCATCGACATCAGCCAGGGCTCCCAATAGCCTTGCCGCGGGACGCTGTCCAAGGCGCGTTGCACGTAACCGGCGGCAAAATCCAGCAAGGGACGGGTGGGTAGATTGGCAGGCGGTTTGGCGCAGCAAACGCTGTATTGGTGCGCCTCCATGTGCGCCAGCAGGCGGCAGAAGTGCTCGCACAGCAGGCTGACCTTGAGGGTCCAGGAGGCATTGGTGTAACCCAGGGCGAAGGCGAAGTTGGGCACCTCTGAGAGCATCATGCCCTTGTAGGCCACCTTGTCCTTCCAGATCACAGGTTGCCTGTCGACGCTGAGCTGGATGCCACCAAATAGCTGCACATCGAGGCCGGTGGCGGTCACGATGATATCGGCCTCCAGGGTCTTACCTGATTGCAGGGTGATGCCGGTCTCCGTGAAGGTGGCGATCTGCTCGGTGACGATGGAGGCCGACTCGTCGCGCAGGGCCTTGAACAGATCACCATCGGGGATCAGGCACAGGCGCTGGTCCCAGGGTTGATAGGGCGGGTTGAAGTGCTCGTCTACGGGATAGGCAGCGGGCAACGCCCGGCGTGTCAGGTAGTGGATCAGCCGCCGCGCCGCCGTCGGGAAGCGGCGGCAGAAACGCCAGAACAGCAGGGCCAGGCGGGCATTCTTGTAGCGGCTCAGGCGATAGGCGGGCATGGCCGGCAGCACTTTGCGCAGCCACAGCGCGACACGGTCCTGGGCCGGTTGGCTGAGCACGTACGAGGGCGTGCGTTGCAGCAGGGTGACATGGCCGGCGGTCTTTGCCAGGGTCGGCACCAGTGTTACGGCGGTTGCGCCGCTGCCGATCACGACAATGCGTTTGCCGGCGTAGTCGAGCTCGGCGGGCCACTGTTGCGGGTGGATCACTGGCCCGCTAAAACGCGAGATGCCTGGAAATGACGGTGTATAGCCGGCTTCGTAGCGGTAGTAGCCGGCGGCGCTGAACAGCCAGCGACAACTCAGGCTGCGTTGCTCGCGGGTCGCCAGGTCCTCGACGATCACCTCCCAGCAGGCCCGCTCGCTGCACCAGTTGGCACTCTGTACGCGTTGGCCGTAGCGGATATGGCGTGTGAGTTGATATTCCACCGTGGTTTCGCGCAGGTAGCGCAGGATCGAGGCCGCATCAGCGATGGCGTTGTCACCCGTCCATGGCTTGAAAGCGAAGCCGAAGGTATACAGGTCGGAGTCCGAGCGAATGCCTGGGTAACGGAACAGGTCCCAGGTGCCGCCCAGGTCCTCGCGCGCTTCGAGAATCTGGTAGCGCGTGTTGGGGCGCAGGCGTTCGAGGTAGCAGGCCATGCCGATCCCGGAGATTCCGGCACCGACAATCAGCATATCCAGAGTTTCGTCCGCGGCGTGGGCGGTCATGGTGTGTCCCGCAGATTGAGGGCATGAGTTGCAGTGAAGCGGCTGAACACGCCGCTCGTCAACCGCGCTCGCGCACCCAGAACAGCGTCGCACCCGCCACCGCCGCTGGCATCATCAGTACGTTCAGGCCGGGTACCAGCAGGGCCAGGTAGGTGGCGCCACCAAAGCCCAGGCTCTGCCAGCGCTTCTCCCGAAGCCAGGCGAGCATGTCTTGCCAGCTCATCTTGTTGTTGTCTGCGGGGTAATCGATGTATTGGATGGCCATCATCCAGATACCGAACAGCACCCACAGCGGTGCGGCGATCAGGTTGACCACTGGAATGAACGAGAGAATCAGCAAGCCCAGGGCGCGCGGCAGAAAGTAGCCGAGCTTGCGCATTTCGCGGCCCAGGGTGCGCGGCACCATGGCGATCAGTTCTCGCCAACTGAATGGGGGAGAGACGTCTTCGCCGCGCACCACCGTCTCGACCTTTTCCGCGAGAAAGCCGTTGAACGGCGCGGCGATGATGGTTGCCAGCAGGGTGAAGGTGAAGAACACCATCAGCAGTACCAGCACCACGAACAGCGGCCACAGCAGGTATTCGAGAAACGCCAGCCAGGTTGGCAGTGTGGGCATAAAGGTGTCGACCCAGCCGCCGAACTGCTGCATCGCGACACTGATGATCCCGATAAACAGCACCAGATTGATGGTCAGCGGCAGCAGGACGAACAGCCGCAGGCCAGGGCTGAGCACCAGTTTCAGGCCTTCACCGAGGTATTGTGGGCCGGTCAGGACGGGGGCGGGCATAGGGAGCTCCAAGGAAGTAATGGCGCGATCATACCGGCTTTGCGGGAGGCCTTCATGACACCGCTGTGGCGAGCCATAGGGTGCCTCTATGTCACGCATTGGTAATGGGTATTTCCGTTGTGCAAAGGGCCTGCGTAGGCTTGCCGGCATTCGACAGCCGTTTCCCGGGACGTTCCGCATGCATGCCTTCCCCAGGCTTTGGTGCGTCCCCTTTTATTCAACGCCGGCCCGCGCCGGCAGGAGTTGTACATGTCTGCTGCACGCCATGCTCGGGTCATCATTCTGGGGTCTGGGCCGGCCGGGTACAGCGCCGCTGTGTATGCCGCTCGCGCTAATCTCAAACCGCTGCTGATCACCGGCTTGCAGGCCGGTGGTCAACTGACCACGACCACCGAGGTGGATAACTGGCCGGGTGACGCCCATGGGCTCACCGGGCCGGCGCTGATGGAGCGCATGCAGGCCCATGCCGAGCGCTTCGAGACCGAGGTCATCTTCGACCATATCAACGCGGTGGACCTGGCCGGCAAGCCGTTTACCCTGGTCGGTGACAACGCCACCTATAGCTGTGATGCCTTGATCATCGCCACCGGTGCCAGTGCGCGCTACCTGGGTCTGTCCAGTGAGGAGCGGTTTATGGGCAAGGGTGTTTCGGCCTGCGCGACTTGCGATGGGTTCTTCTATCGCAATCGCGAAGTGGCCGTGGTCGGGGGCGGTAATACCGCAGTGGAGGAAGCGCTGTACCTGGCCAACATCGCCAGCAAGGTCACCCTGGTGCACCGTCGTGGCAGTTTCCGGGCAGAGAAGATTCTGCAAAACAAACTGCAGGCACGGGTGGCAGAGGGCAAGATCGTGCTCAGGCTGCATGCCGAAGTGGATGAGGTGCTGGGCAATGACATGGGCGTCACCGGTGTGCGTATCCGCTACAAGGATGACCGGCTGGAAGACCTCAAGGTCGACGGGCTGTTCGTCGCCATCGGCCATACCCCCAATACGGCACTGTTCGAAGGGCAGCTGACGCTCAAGGATGGCTACCTGGTGGTCAATGGCGGGCGCGATGGCAATGCCACTGCGACCAATATCCCCGGTGTATTCGCAGCCGGCGATGTGGCCGACTCGGTCTACCGTCAGGCGATCACCTCGGCAGGCGCTGGCTGCATGGCCGCGTTGGATGTGGAGCGCTATCTCGACGGCCTGTAACGCTTGCACAGGGCTTTACTTGGTAAACAGGTGGTCCCGGGTGTCGCTTCGCTCGACCCAGGCTACGGTTGCCTCGAGACGCCGTAGGGTGCGCTGTGCGCACCGGCTTTTGACGGCACCTGTCCCAAAGCATTCGGCAGCCATCCATAAAAACGCCGCAGGTCCAGTGTTGGGCCTGCGGCGTTTTTGTGTTCGGGGCTGGTGTCAGGCTTTGGCGCGCAGCGGTGCTTGTTCGAACTGCACGGCCGCCAGGCCATGTTGCATCAGTGCGCGAATATTGGCGTGGTCGCTCCCTTCGGGTGTAGCCAGGACACTGCGGTAGTGCTCGCCAAAGCACTGCAGGGTTTCTTCCAGGCTCAGGCCTTCGAGCAGGGCCAGGCCCAGGGTCTTGCACGAGCCTTCATTCTGTCCGGCGTCACTGGCCACTGGGCCATTGCGAAAAGCGCTCGACTGATAATCGTAATGCGCGGCAACGAACGCCAGGGTTTCGGCGAAAGCGAACGCTGGGTCACCGAGGCGGGCGCGAAACTGCTGCAGGGCACTCATGCCTTGTTGCCCTTGGCGAATGCGGCCTGCTGCTCGGGCGTGGCTTCACGCTGATATTTGCTCTTCCATTCGCTGTAGGGCATGCCGTAGATGACTTCGCGGGCCTCGTCCGGGCTGACGCTCAGGTCGAGGTCGTCGGCGGCGGCCTTGTACCATTTCGACAGGCAATTACGGCAGAAACCCGTCAGGTTCATCATGTCGATGTTCTGCACGTCGGGCCGACTGCGCAGGTGCTGCACCAGGCTGCGGAAGGCGGCGGCTTCGAGTTCGAGGCGTTCTTGGTCGGTCATGGTAATGCTCGTTCAGGTCAGTCTGGATGGCGCGCGGGGCCGTATGGCCGCTGGCGCGATCATACCGTGCTCGCCGAACCGGGCACAGCACCGCGTCTGGCTCAGTCGCGGTGTCCGGCTAGGGTGATCGACACCGATTCGGCAAAGCGCAGGGCGTGGGGCTTGTCGACTTCCACTTCGGCATAACGCACGGCCGTGTGGTCCATGACCAGGTCGAGGATTTCCTGGGTCAGGCGTTCGAGCAGGGCGAAGCGATTGCCTTCGACGTGCTGAATGATCGCCTTGGTGATGGTGCGGTAGTTGAGTGCGTGATCGATGTCGTTATCGCGCACCGCGTCGACAGCCGGATACAGGATGGTCAGGTTGATCAACACGTCCTGCTTGTTGTTGATCTCCTCTTCCTTAATGCCGATGAAGGTGCGCAGGCGCAGGTCCTTGACCCGAATCCGCGCCATTCCAGGTTCCAGTCTGGGCATGCTTACTTACCCCGTCCGATCAGTTGCAGGAATTCATGGCGAGTGTTGCACGACTCGCGGAAGGCGCCGAGCATGACCGAGGAGGTCATCACCGAGTTCTGCTTCTCCACGCCACGCATCATCATGCACATGTGCTTGGCTTCGACCACCACGGCAACGCCGGCGGCGTTGGTTACCTGCTGGATGGCATCGGCAATCTGCTTGGTGAGGTTCTCCTGGATCTGCAGGCGGCGGGCGAACATGTCGACGATGCGCGCCACCTTGGACAGGCCCAGGACCTTGCCGGTCGGGATGTAGGCCACGTGGGCCTTGCCGATAAAGGGCAGCATGTGGTGCTCGCACAGCGAGTACAGTTCGATGTCGCGCACGATCACCATCTCATCGTTGTCCGACTCGAACAGCGCGCCGTTGACGATCTGCTCCAGGGTCTGCTGGTAGCCATGGCAGAGGTACTGCATCGCTTTCGCCGCCCGCTTGGGCGTGTCGAGTAGCCCCTCACGCTCGGGATTTTCACCCAGGCCAAGCAGGATCTCGCGGTAGTGGCCAGACAGTTGTTCGCTCATTTTATTTTCCTCGCGGGCCAGCCTCACTTGAGGTGGCGGCCGCCGTTGACAGTTAAGGTGGTGCCGGTGACGTACGGGCTATCGAGCAAATAGCGCAGGCTCTGATAGATGACCTCGGGGCCGGGCTCGATGCCCAATGCAGATTTTTCGAGGGTCTTGGCGCGGTAAGCCGCGTCATCCTCGGGGTTGAACATGATCAGTGCCGGGGCAATGCCGTTGACCTTGATCTGCGGCGCGAGGCGCGCGGCGAACGACAGTGTCAGGCTGTCCAGACCAGCTTTACTGGCGCAGTAGGCCGGGCGCTTGGCGCTGCCTTTGCGCGCGACGTCGTCGCTGATATGGACGATGTCGGCCGGGCCGCCGTGGCGCAGCAGCTCGCTGCAATGCAGGTTGATTAAATATGGCGCGAGCATGTGCACGGTGAACAGGCGGGTGAAGGCCGCAGCTTCTTCACCGGGCGCCTCGCTCAGCCAGTCGGATGCGTTGTGCACGATGGCGCGCAGGCGGCTGGTGTGCTGCTTGAGTGTGTCGATAAACGCCAGAATGCTGGCTTCGTCATTGAAGTCGGCTTGCAGAGCCAGGGCGCCTCGTTCACACAGCGCCTCGATGCCGTCACGCTCCCGGCGATAGGTCACGATCACCGGCTGACCTTCGTCCAGCAGGCGCTGGGCGCAATGCAGGCCGACACGCTGGCTGGCACCGGTAATCAGAATGGGAGCGGGAGGCAGGCTCATGACAGGCTCGGCTGCAGAAAAAGGGTGGGTCCAGCAACGCCGCGCCGGATACCTGACCAGTAACACGCGGCGTCGACTGAACCGGGATTAAAGTTATACCAGTCATGGGGTTTGTACAACCATTGCTCGTGTAAGGTTAATCTATGGCTTCTGTAGAATTAGGCTATTTCATTGACTCTTATGGCATTTTTAGTGCTTTTGCTGGTGGTGGAAAAGGTGTATTTATGCTGTACATCTTTAATTCTTGTACAGCTTTGGAGGCTTTATGACACGGCTGCAACTGATGCTGGCGAGGTGGCAGGGGCGGATTGCGCGTGTGGAGGTTCGCTCCCTGCGCTGCAGTGGCTACGCCGCACAGGTGTACCTGGCTGACGGCAGGCGTGAGGTGTTTGCCGCTGCTGGTGGGGCGTTGTGGACGAGCCTGCCACTGCTCAAGGCGCGCTTGCGCCGCTGCGGTGTGCGCGAGGTGCTGCTGTTACAGCCCGAGAGTCACGACGAAATCATCGGTCGGCCTGCGCTGCAGCAGGCCGATCCGGGGTTGCGACTGCCTCTGTCCTAGGTGTTTTAGAGGTTCCGCCGCACGCCGCGCTGCCGTGAAAAGCTTCGCCCCGAGGCGGGGCTCCTACATGGAGACTGGCGTGGCGCGCTTTCTTGTGGGAGCCGCGCCTCGCGGCGAATGGTGGTCGCAACGCAGGCCTTATTCATCGGCGCGACATGCGGCGCCAGACCTTAGCCTTTGTGCAGTGCGGGGCGGCTGCGCACTGTGGTTTGGCGCGAGGCAAGCAGCCAGGGCGCCAACAGGCGAGTGGACAGTGGGATAAACAGGTAGGTCATCAGTGGGGTCAGCGCCAGGGTACTGAGCAGTACGCGGACGACCAACGGCAAATCGTTCAGCCAGCCGCCAAACAGCAGGTTGAAGGCCAGGGACACTGGAAAGAACGCCAGCCAGATCGCCACGCTTTGTTTCCAGCGCGGTGGTTGTCGATGAGCAGCGCCAAACCAGGCATCAAGCCCTACCGCACGGTGCTCGTGGGGTTGCGCGAACAGGCCGCTGCCGCGCTCGAGCCAGGCGCTGCGCGAGGCCGAGTGCTCCCAGGCCGCCATGGTGTCGGCATCGGTAAAGCGGAATATGATCTGGAATTCATCATCGCCAGGCGGGGGCGCCAGAACGCCGGAGCCCAGATAACCGGGAAAGTCGGTGGCCAGGCGTTCGCCTTCATGCAGCCAGGCGAGCAGGTCGTGATAGCGGCCGCTGGCGACGCGGCGCGCCACCATAAGGGTGACGGGTTCTGCAGACATTGTGTATCTCCAAAGGCCAGGCGCGCGCCGGGGTGGGGCATGCGCTTCACGCCGCTCGGGATGGTGAGCGACGCGTTTATACAGGCAAGGATTATTCCGGTTTTACCGAAAAGCGCCAGCCCCGCGAAAAGCAGTAAGTGTCAGGTCAAGGCCAGGTTAGGTGGGAGGGGGCGGGCGCCGCTCGGCCCTTCCCACAGAAAGCGATAGATTATTCGTGGCACGGCGCTATGGGCGCATCAGCAGTCGCGTTTGCCGTTCGTCCCAGGCTTGATCGCGCAGCGTTTTGCACCGTCTGGGTGCGGCAGCCAGTTAAGGTGCGGCCGGGCGAGGCAGAACAGGCGATAGCCCAGCTCGAAAAGAGGGCGCAGCGGCTTCCAGGTCAGCGGCGCGGCCCAACGGCCAAGCCCGGCTGCGCGCCAGCTCCAGAGCGTGGCATCAAGGCCGGTGACCCACTGGCCGTCGGCAAAGCGTGCGTGCAAGAGATCTTGCAGTGCTTGCTGGGTGACACCGATGGCGCTTGCTTCGAAGGGCGGCAGGCTGATGTCGATCAGCGTTAGGCGATCACTGCCGGCGGCATGCTGGCGCAGTAGGCGTATCTCCCGTGCGCACAACGGGCAGTCACCGTCGTAGTAGAGCGTCAGGGGCCAAACGGGCTTGATCTTCATTGTCTAATTACCTGTACATGTTTTGTACAATGTATGGCGCTTGAGCCTGCGTTACAATGCGTCACGCATTTCATCTGATGATCCCGCCGCCTATGTCCAGTCTCGTTGGTGCTTCGTCCGTGGTTTCGAGTGCCCTCAAACAGGAAGAACTGTTTCCCATTCGCGAGGTTTCGCGCCTGACCGGAGTCAATCCGGTGACGTTGCGTGCCTGGGAGCGTCGTTACGGCTTGATCCAGCCGACCCGTACCGAAAGTGGGCATCGCCTCTATTCTCTGGCGGATATCGAGTCTGTGCGCAGCATCCTGGCGTGGATCGAGCGGGGAGTGGCGGTCAGCAAGGTGGGCAAGATCCTCGCCAAAAGTGCGACCAAGGTGCCGACTTCACCGGTGTACGAGGAAGTCACCGCGGGTGAGTGGGCCGAATGGCAAACCCAGCTGCGCCAGGCTATTGCCGCGTTCGACGATGTGCGCCTGGAGCGGCTGTATGGCCAGGTGTTCTCCAGCTATCCCCTGGTGGTGGTGTTTCAGGACATTCTCATGCCGTTGTGGCAGGAGCTGCTGATCCGTCAGGATGAGTTCGGGCAGACCAGCGAATGGCTGTTTTTCGATGCATTCCTGCGTGCTCGCACTCTGCAGCGCCTGCAAATCGGCCGTGTGCAGGCTGAAGAACGAGTGCTCTTGGCAGCGCTGCCGGGCCATTGCCGCGAGCTGGAACTGCTGGTAGCTGGCTTGTTGATGAGCAGTTCCGAAGTGGCGGTGAGCGCGCTCGGTCTCGGTCAGCCCCTGGAGGAGCTGGCGCTGGTCTGCGAAAAGGTGCAGCCCCAGGCCCTGGTGCTGTTTTCCAATCAGCCGCCGGCCGAGGACATGCCGCGTGTACTGGCCCGTTTGGCGCTGGCGCTGGACTGCCCGCTGGTGATTGCCGGCGATGGTTCCGATTTGCTGGAAGAAAGCGTTAGCGGCTCTCCGATTGCCTGCCTGGGTAATGAAGGGCGACTGATGCAACGCCGCTTGCAGCAGTTTCTCGCCGGCCATCTCGATACCTGAAGTCCGTTAACTGTGGTCTGTCGTACCCATTGCAGCGAGCTGCAGTGTGCGTTCGGCTGCGCGTGTATTCCGTCGGATGTTGGAGATACTTGTACGGCTTGTACAAAAAAGATTGCAAAGCTCCCTGGTTAGCTATACAAAAGCTGTACATAGCAGCTCGTTGTATAGATAGCGCCTACCAGGAACGTACTCATGTCTCATTATCGTGCTCCGCTTCGTGATATGCGTTTCGTCTTCGACGAAGTGTTGAATGCTTATGCCACCTTGCAGTCGCTGCCTAGTCAGCGCGAGTTCGGAAACGATCTCGGTGGCGCCATTTTGGAAGAGGCAGCCAAGCTCGCAGAAAACGTGCTGGCGCCACTAAACGGTCCCGGTGACAAGCAGGGCTGCCGTTATGACCCGCAGTCCCATTCAGTCAAAGCACCGGACGGTTTCCGTGAGGCCTACAAGCAGTTCGCCGAAGGTGGCTGGACGGCACTGGCGTGCAGCACCGAATTCGGCGGCCAGGGCTTGCCCCATGTACTGAACATGATGGTCGAGGAGATGGTGTGTTCGGCCAACCTGTCACTCGGCATGTACCCAGGCCTGACCCACGGTGCAATCAACGCACTGACTGCCCACGGCACGCCGGAGTTGCAGACCCGCCACCTGCCCAAGCTGATCAGCGGGGAATGGACCGGCACCATGTGCCTGACCGAGCCGCAATGTGGCACTGACCTGGGGCTGATCCGCACGCGTGCGGTTCCTCAGGCAGATGGTAGCTACGCCATCAGCGGCACCAAGATCTGGATCACTGGCGGCGAGCACGATCTGGTCGACAACATTCTCCATCTCGTACTGGCCAAGCTGCCGGATGCGCCGGATAGCGTGAAAGGCATTTCTCTGTTTCTGGTGCCCAAGGTGCTCGATGATGGCAGCCGCAACCCGGCGTTCTGCGGCGGTCTGGAACACAAGATGGGCATCAAGGGCTCCGCCACCTGTGTAATGAATTTCGAGGGCGCCCAGGGCTGGTTGGTCGGCGAGGTCAATAAGGGCCTGCGCTGCATGTTCACCATGATGAACTCCGCGCGGCTGATGGTCGGTATGCAAGGCCTGGGTCTGGCCGAGACGGCGTATCAGATCAGCTTGGGTTTTGCCCGCGAGCGCCTGCAGAGCCGTTCATTGTCTGGCCCCAAGGCGCCCGATAAACCGGCTGACCCGATTACCGTGCACCCTGACGTGCGGCGCAACCTGCTGCGTCAGAAGGTGATGATCGAAGGTGGGCGTGCCTTGGCCTACTTTACCGGTCTGCACGAAGACGTTGCCCATGATCATGAGGACCCACAAGAGCGTGAGCGCGCCGATGACCTGGTGCAACTGCTCACCCCGGTGGTCAAGGCATTCCTCACCGACGAAGGCTTCAATTGCGCCAACGATGGTCTCCAGGTGCTCGGCGGCTCAGGCTATACCGAGGACTGGGGCATCGAACAACTGGTCCGTGACGCGCGCATCACCCGTATTTACGAAGGCACCAATGGCATCCAGGCGCTCGATCTTGTAGGGCGCAAGCTGGCTCTGGGTGGTGGCCGTGCCGTGCGCAATTACTTCGCCCTGATCGAAGGTTGGCTCAAGGCCAACCCGGATTCAGCCCACGGCGAGAAGCTAGGTGCGGCGCTCAAGCAGTTGCAACAAGCGACGCTATGGGTCGCCAGCGAGGGGATGAAAGACCCCGAGCAAGCGGGCGCGGCGGCAACGCCTTACCTGCGTCTATTCGCCCTGACCAGCCTGGCCTGGATGTGGGCGCGTATGGCGGCGGTGGCCCAGGCACGTTTGAGCGAGGGCAGCAGCGAAACCGCGTTCTATGGCGCCAAGCTCAAATCAGCCGACTTCTTTATGGCCCGCGTACTGACCGAGACCGACAGCCTGCTGGCTGAGGTCAAGGCCGGCAAGGCGACCCTGATGGCATTCAGCGACGAGGAGTTCGCTTAACGACTGCGCAATCCGGTAGCCATGCTCTCGAGCATTTTTCGGCTGCCGGATCTTTTTATTCCCCAAAGGGAGTTCAGTCCCTGCAAGCTTGACCCGCCAACTGGCGGGTCTTTTTTTTGTCTTAGGGTCTGTTGACGTATCGTTCGCGGCTCGCGACGAAACGTCGACAGACCCTAGCGGTGGTGGGCTTGCGGGTAGCGTTGGCGATGCTGCTGGTAGATGAACTGCTGCAGCTGTTCGCGGGCTGGTGCATCCAGCGGCGCAAGGCGGTAGGCCACGCGGCCGCCGGTGGCTTTGCGGATCAGGTAACCCTGTACGTCAACCAGGTGTTGTTCGCCAAGCTTGAGGGCGAGGGTGAAGCGGCGCGGTGCGGTTTCTATCGCGCGGCCGCGCACTTCTACCAGAGCGCCATTGAGCGACAGCTCATGCACCCAGAGCCCGCTGGCGTGGCCAAGGCTGTCGCACAGCGCAATAGGGCTATCGAGGGTCAGGCGCCAGGGGCGTTCGGTGGAGCCCTGTTCGAAGATCTGCGGAGTGCCCAAAGCCAGGTGCTGGCCGTGGTTAGCGTCTTCAGTCAGATGCGGGGTGAAGGTCAGGCGCTGATCTTCGAAATGCGCCTCGATGGTCAGCTGTTCATTGGCAGCGCAATGGGCCAGTAACTCGGTGACCTGACGCCCGGCATCCACTTGCAGCCCCGCTGCGGGCGCTTGCGGCGCCTCACGTTGCTGGGTGCGCGAACTCAAGTGCTGGATAAAGTCCAGTTCGTCCTGGGTGAGAAGGGTTTGAGTCTGCATGGTCGATTCTGCACGCAAGTAGGGCTAGAACCTGTGTGACCATTGCAGTTGAGATTCGTTTTGCGAAAGGTTCAGCCGTTCGTCCGTAATTGCGCGAGTTCGGCCTGCAGGGCTGCAACTTCGGCTTCCAGTTCGATGACCCGTTGCTGGGCTTCGACCTGTTCGGTGACGTTCTTCTGGATGCCAATGTAATAGGTCAGTTGATCGCCCTCGTTGAACACCGGGGTGATCGATAGCTCGTTCCAGAACGGGCTGCCATCCTTGCGGTAGTTGCGGATGATCTGCCGGCACGGAGCGTTGTTCTTTACCGCCTCGCGAATCGCGTCCAGGCCTGCCTGGTTGCGGTCACCGGCCTGGAGAAAGCGACAATCCTGATAAAGGATGTCTTCACTGGCGTAGCCGGTGAGTTTCTCGAACGCGGCGTTGGCGTAGATCAGGATGTTGTCGTCGCCCTCTTGCTCGGCAACCACGATACCGTCATTCGAGGCGTTGACCACCAGCTGCAATAATTTGGCGTTGATCATTAGGTGATATCCCAGTCCGAGTCGCTGCATTCTAAAACATCCGGGCGCACTGTCTACTTGCGGCATAATGCCCGGCGATTTCTCTATGTTGCGGAGTAGTTCATGAAAGTCGCCATCCTGTCCGGTTCTGTCTATGGCACGGCCGAAGAGGTTGCCCGCCATGCTCAGGGCTTGTTGAATGCCGCCGGTTTCCAAGCCTGGCATGACCCGCGTGCCGATCTTGCCGCCCTGCAGGCATTCGCGCCCGAGGCCTTTCTGGTGGTGACCTCGACCACCGGTATGGGCGAGCTGCCGGATAATCTGCAGCCGCTCTACCACAGTATTCGCGACCTGCTGCCCGGCTGGTCCGGCCTGCCTGGCGCCGTGCTGGCGCTGGGCGACTCCAGCTACGGCGATACCTTTTGTGGCGGTGGTGAGCTGGTTCGTGAGTTATACGCGGAACTGGGCATCCGCGAGGTCGTGCCCATGCTACGCCTGGACAGCAGCGAAAGCGTGACCCCGGAAAGCGATGCCGAGCCCTGGCTTGATGAACTGATCAGCGCCCTGCGCGGCTGATCGTATCCGGGCGGTGAATGGCCGCCACTCAACGTGAGTGATCAGGCTTCGCGTCAACAGCTCTGCAGGGCGCGGCAGTACAGTCGCAGTGGCCTGCAACGTCAGCAAGCTGGCTGACGCGGCAACTTACCTTTACCGCCATCCTCGCTAAACTCGGTGTTCCTATAACAAGAATGCCGAGGTTTTGTGATGACTGCTGCCCATGCACTGCCCAGTCTCAGCCTGCAGGATCAGGTATCCGCTGCCGAATGGCAGGCCCGTGTCGATCTGGCCGCCTGCTACCGGCTGATCGCCCTGTATGGCTGGGATGACCTGATCTTCACCCATATATCGGCGAAGATTCCCGGCACCGAAGATTTCCTGATCAACCCCTACGGCCTGATGTTCCACGAGATCACTGCCTCCAGCCTGGTGAAGATCGACCTGGTCGGCAACAAGCTGATGGACAGCCCGTTCGACATCAACCCGGCCGGCTACACCATCCACAGTGCCGTGCATGAGGTGCGCCACGATGTCGCCTGCGTGCTGCACATTCATACCGCCGCTGGTATCGCGGTGTCCGCGCAGAAGCAGGGTCTGTTGCCGTTGTCCCAGCAGTCGCTGTTCGTGCTCGCCAGCCTGGCCTATCACGGTTATGAAGGCGTGGCCCTGAACCACGACGAGAAGGCGCGCCTGCAGGCGGACCTGGGCGACAAGAACTTTATGATCCTGCCCAACCATGGGTTGCTGACGGCTGCCGGGAGCATCGCCGATGCCTTCCTGATGATGTTTATCCTGCAGCGTGCCTGCGAGATTCAGGTCATGGCGCAGGGCGGCGGCGCTGAGCTGATTCACATTCCCCAGGCCGTGCTCGACGGGGCGCGGGCGATGGTCGCCGGGGTGATGAAGACCCCGCAAGGCATGGGCGGCGCGCTGCCCTGGCCAGCGCTGCTGCGCAAGCTCGACCAGCAGATGCCGGGTTATACCGCATGAGTACGCTGCCGGGAATCGCTTTGGCGAACTGGCGCGAACAGGGCCTGAGCTTCGACTTTCAGGGGCATGCCATGCGCTATTGGACGGCGGGGCAGGGCGAGCCACTGCTGTTGATCCATGGCTTTCCTACGGCAAGCTGGGATTGGCATTACCTCTGGGCGCCCTTGGCCGAAAACTACCAGGTGATCGCCTGTGACATGCTCGGCTTTGGCGGCTCGGCCAAACCGCGCGGGCATGCCTACAGCCTGCTGGAACAGGCCGATTTGCAACAGGCACTGCTGGGTCATTTGAATGTGTTGGCGCCTGTGCATGTACTGGCCCATGACTACGGTGACAGCGTGGCCCAGGAGCTGCTGGTGCGACACGAGGAAGGGCGTATCACCCTGGCTAGCTGTGTGTTCCTCAATGGCGGGCTGTTTCCGGAAACCCATCACCCGGTACGCGTACAGAAACTGCTGCTCAGCCCCATTGGCCCGCTGATCGGCCGCTTGTTCAGCCGGCAGAAACTGGCCGGCAGCTTTGCCAAGGTGTTCGGCCCGCAGACGCAGCCAAGCGAGGCGGAGCTGGACGATTTCTGGAGCCTGATTGCCAGCCACAACGGCCCGGCGGTGATGCACCGGCTGATCCGCTACATGCCTGAACGCCGCGTGCAGCGTGAGCGCTGGGTCCGCGCCATGCAGGCCACTGCTGTGCCCATGCGGGTGATCGATGGGGCCGTCGACCCGATCTCCGGGGCACATATGGTGGCGCGTTACCGCGAGCTGATCGCCGAGGCGGATACCGTTCTGCTCGAAGGTATTGGCCACTACCCACAAACGGAGGCGCCTGCGCTGGTGCTGGCGCATTATCTGGCATTTCGTCAACGGCTGGAGGCCGCGGCATGCAACGACGTACTGTCTTGAAGGGCGCCGCTGTCGGCGGCGTGATGCTGTTGGGTGCGGGTTTCTGGGCGCTGCCCAGCGGGGTCGCACCTGCGCCCTTGAACCTGGCTGGGGCGCAGCAGGCACTGGCGAACCTGGCCGGGCGCGAGCTGGTCAGCCTCAAGGGCTGGAGCCCGGCCGAGGTGTTCAACCACTGCGCGCAGAGCATCGAGTATTCCATCAGCGGCTATCCGCAGCTCAAACCGGCCTGGTTTCGCAGCAGCGTCGGCCCGCTGGCCTTCAGCGTGTTTGCCGCCCGCGGGGCGATGCGTCACCCGCTGGATGAGGTGATTCCGGGCGCCGCAGCGCTCGATGCACCTGCTACTCAGGCGCAGGCACTCGAGCGTCTGCAGCGCGCCTTTGCCGACTTCGCCGCGTACCAGGGCGAACTGCAGCCGCATTTTGCCTATGGCGCGCTGAGCCATGGCGAGTACGCCCAGGCCCATGTGCTGCATTTGTATAACCATCTGAGTCTGATTCGCCTGGCCTGATCATCCCACTGCGTTATCGCGCACTATTCAGCGGCGCCCGTATCGGTTGTGACTGCGGCGCGTCTGCTGGACACTCGGGGCACTGTTAATCTGCCGAGGAGCTGCTGCATGAGCGACGCCATCCGTTTCAACGACCAGGTTGTTATCGTCACCGGAGCTGGAGGTGGCCTGGGCCGCGCCCATGCGCTGCTGTTCGCCAAGCAGGGCGCCCGCGTGGTGGTCAACGACCTGGGTGGCAGCACCCATGGAGAAGGTGCCAATGCCTCGGCGGCGGACAAGGTGGTCGAAGAAATCCGCGCTGCTGGCGGCACGGCCGTGGCCAACCATGATTCGGTGACCGATGGCGACAAGATCGTCCAGCATGCGCTGGATGCCTTCGGCCGTATCGATGCGGTGGTCAACAACGCCGGCATTTTGCGCGACAAGACCTTCCACAAGATGGACGACAGCGACTGGGACCTGGTCTACAAGGTCCATGTCGAGGGCGCCTACAAGGTCACCCGCGCCGCCTGGCCACACCTGCGCGAGCAGGGCTATGGGCGGGTCATCTTCACCTCGTCCACCTCGGGTATTTACGGCAACTTCGGCCAGTCCAACTATGGCATGGCCAAGCTCGGCCTGTATGGCCTGACCCGCACCCTGGCCATAGAAGGGCGCAAGAACAACATCCTGGTCAACGCCATCGCCCCCACTGGCGGCACACGCATGACCGAAGGCTTGATCCCGCCGCAGGTGTTCGAGCAGCTCAAGCCCGAGCTGATCAGCCCGTTGGTGGTCTACCTGGCCAGCGAAGCCTGCAAGGACACTTCCGGGCTGTTCGAGGTGGGTGGCGGCTGGATCGGCAAGGTGCGCTGGGAGCGCAGCCTGGGCGCCGGTTTTGATCCGCGTGCCGGCTTCAGCCCGGAAGACGTGGCCGCGCATTGGCAGCAGATCTGTGATTTCGAAGGCGCCGCCCATCCGGCCGATAACGTGGCAGCACTGAAAGAAATGATGGCCAACCTGCAGAAGTTCGCCCTCTGACTCCGCTACTTTGGTGGGGCGATCGGCCAGTAGGTTGACTTCACTGTCGTAAGGTTTAAGGCAAAGGCCGGCATTTAGCCGGCCTTTGCTTTTTTAGTGACGGTCGTGATGACGGGCTGCAAGCGGCCAGAAGCGGACAGTCTTCCCGTTAAATCATTCTGTCGCCTTTTCCTCTCTTAGAATCAGCAATGCTGGGGTCTGTACCTTTGTATTGTTGACCTCTAGACGCTATCAGAGCCATTGCCAGGGAGAGTTTTTCGTCACCATTACCAGGACCATCACGAACATCCCGGAAAAACCCGCAACACCAATCAATAACCAAGGCCGATACAGCGCCATGAAATCGTCGCCCAAGGGCGTACCACGGGACACCGCTTGGTCCGCCAGCGCTTGCATGCGTTTCTGCAGTACCAGCACGGGCAGCCACAGCGCACCGACGCCGAAGAAAATCAGTATCGCGCTCAGCAACCAGCCGCTGGAAAGGTCCAGTCCCGCCATCCTGACCATGGCGTAGCCCGAAGCCAGTAGAAGGAAGCCTGCTGGTGTGGTGATCCAGGTGTCAAAGCAAACCACCATTCTGGTTACATGAGCGATTACTCGGGCATCACCCGTTCGACTGGCTGCAATCAGGTAGAGGTAGGAGCCCATTCCGAAGCCAAACAGGAAGATGGCCGCGATGATATGCAGGTATTTGAGTAGTAGGTAGTCCATATCATGCCGTCCTGCCCAGGTAGCGCACACTGTAGTGAACTTTCTCCGGCTCACCGATGGCAGTCAGGTATTCTTGGACGTTGATTTCGCCAACACAAGGGCGGGCACCCGGTGCTGGCCTATAGCCGCCGACCACCTTCGCAATAAGCGCGACAGCAGCGCAGCTGGGAATTTCGGGGCCTTTGTCATCTAGAGCTATAACCTGTACTGACAGCGACAGGGGGTGGCCTGTGTCTCCGATCCCCTGGACATTGATGTACATCGCACTCTTACCATCACCCCAGCTCTCGAAACGACTGCCCCACTGGTGAAGGCGTCGGGCCCAGGGCAATGAATTGCGCACCAGGCCGCTCTTCACGGCCTGGGCTAGCAGGGCATTTGCTATTGCGCCGGACTTGAGACCTGGGCCGGCCTTGAAGGATAAGTTGCGGGCGCCATAACGGGTTGCAAAGATGTCCATGTCCGGCACGTCGACGTTGGCCAGTAGGCGCCAACCAAGACTGGGTAGGCGGCGTAAGGCCAGGCCTTGCCAACCAGTGACGTCGCAGGGGCGGCCGTCGCGTAGCTGGCGAATCGGCCGCCCGGCATAGGCCAGCACGCCTTCCACTGTAGAAAGGCCCGGCATCTTGGCGGATGAGGAAATGCCATGTTCGATTGAATCGATACGTCGGAAACGATGACGCTGCTCGTCAATGATCGCTGAGGACAGGCTGGGCACCGAGCTGCAGCCACTGAGGATTGCCACGCCTTTTCGCTGGGCATGTTCGTCAAGGCTGTTGATGCGGTTGACGAAAAAGCGGCAATCGGACAAGTCGCAGTAATTCACGCCAGCGGCGATGCAGGCCTCGGCCACAGTATAGGGCTGGCCCTGGAAAGGGCCTCCGGTGTGGATCACCCAATCAATGTCTAGCCGTTCAAGTGTATCGGTGAATCCTGGCGCCATTGCGTCGCCGCACCAACTGTCAAGGAGTGAGCCTGCAGGGGTTTGAAGCTCATCGATCCGCTGGGACAGTTTCTGCTCGTCGCGACCGGCGATGATCTGCTCCACGCCGGGCATTCGGTTCAGGTGGCTGCTGATGATACGCCCGAAATTGCCATAGGCGCCGATCACCAAAACTCTAAGTGCCATTGTGCTTTCCTTGTACAGTGCGACATGACAAGTCTGAAAAGACGGCACAAGGTTCACCGATAGGCTAGGGCGAAGCAAGTGGGGCGGCTAGGCTGATCAGCGTCAGCGAGTAGGAGGCCGTTTAATTCTGGCAGCGATCGCCTAGGGGGACCGCAGTTTGCTGAAAACTAAAGCGCAGACAGATTTCTCTTCCCAATTTAAATGACTGCTAATGGCCGCTTTCTGCCGTTCGCCTAGGTGCTGACTAAAGCTGCAATCTTTGGTCAGTAAGTAGGATGGGCATAGCTGCGCTCAACGCCACCCTACCGCTCCGGGTTTTTTCAGCGGGAGTGCCCGGCCGCTTTCTGCTGTTCACTGGTAAACCGCTATCAGTTTTTACCCGGGATGCCGTACTTGCGCAGGCGCATGGCGATGGCGCTGTGGGAAGCATTGAGGCGCGCTGCCAACTGGCGGGTGGAGGGGTGGCTGGTGTAGAGCTTCTCCAGCAGCGCCTTCTCGAAGCCGGCGACGGCGCTTTCCAGACTGGCGATTTGCGCCTCACCGGGCGCGGGCGCCACGGCGGTGCCGGCGATGTCCATGTCGTCGATCTGCACCAGGTTGCTTTCACAGATCGCCGCCGCGCGGAAGATCACGTTCTGCAATTGCCGCACGTTGCCCGGCCAGCGGTTGCCCAGCAGCGCCGGGTAGGTGTCTGGCGCCAGGCGGCAGGGCGGGCGCTGGATCTGCGCGCAGGCCTGCTGCATAAAGTGGCGGGCCAGCAGCAGGATGTCCTGACCGCGCTCACGCAGTGGCGGCACATCCAGATTGAGCACGTTGAGGCGGTAGAACAGGTCCTCACGGAAGCTGCCCTCGCTGACCATCTTTTCCAGGTTGCGGTGAGTGGCGCTAAGGATGCGCACATTGACCTTCAGCTCACGCTCACCGCCCACGCGGCGAAAGGTGCCGTCGCTGAGAAAGCGCAGCAGCTTGGCCTGCAGGTAGGGCGACATCTCGCCGATTTCATCGAGAAACACCGTGCCCTGGTTGGCCAGTTCCAGCAGCCCTGGCTTGCCGCCGCGCTGGGCACCGGTAAAGGCCCCCGGTGCATAGCCGAACAGCTCGCTTTCGGCGAGGTTCTCCGGCAATGCCGCACAGTTAAGCGCCAGAAACGGCGCCGAGCAGCGCGTGCTAATGGCATGGCAGGCGCGCGCCACCAACTCCTTGCCGGTGCCGGTTTCGCCCTGGATCAACAAGGGCGCGTCGAGGGCCGCCACGCGCTGGGCGCGGGTTTTCAGCGTGCGGATCGGCGCGGAATCGCCGAGTAACGAGTCGAAGCCTTCGGCGTGGTCGTGATGCAACGCCGCCAGCCGGGCGCCGATACGGCTGGGTGCGTAGAGCGTGAGCAGGCCGCCGGCGAGCAGGTCGGCGTCGGCGCGTTCGCTGATCGGCATGGCATCGAGCAGCAGCGCCTGGCCATTGAGGGTGACCTCACGCAGCGGCAGGCGAAAGCGCTGTTCGACCAACGTGTGGGGCAGGGCCTGGTCGCCGAACAGCTCGGCCAGCGACAGGCCTTCGACCGGCCGCTCGCACAGTGACACCAGCGCCGGGTTGGCCAGCAATACACGGCCCTCACCATCCACCGCCAGTACCGGGTCGCTCATGGCCGCGAGCAGGGCGTCGAGCTGCAAGCGGCGGCGCTGGCCCGGGAGGATGTCGACCACCGTCACCGCCTCTACCCCGCGCACCTTGAACAGCGCGCCGCGCAGCTCATCGAGCACCTCGGCACTGAGGGTCGGCGCGTCGATGTAGACGTTGGGCGGCACCATCTCCACGGCATCCAGGTTGAGATTGCGCCCGCCGAGCAGCGCCAGGACTTCCTGGGTGATGCCGACGCGGTCGATAAAGGTGACGTGGATGCGCATGGGGAGACTGGGCTACAGGGACGAGGGCGCCAGTATGCCCGGTCTGCCGGGCTTAGTTAACCAAGGCGCGGTGCCGCCTTCGGTTCCAGCCGCTAAGAGGGCTTTTCGTGGGAGCTGCGCCCCCGCAGCGAATAGCGCGGGCTCCACCGATCTTGCGCGGTGGCTGCAATCGTTTGGCTATGTCTGAGCGAGCTGTTGCTTCCCTGCAGGTGCCCTGCGCGCCTATACAAGCTAATCGGGTTGCAGGGTCAATCGTTAACCTGAGCGTAAAAGAACGCCCGTTTGCTTGATTGATGCCCCAGCACTCAGGCCCCTACTGTGCCTCCACGACAGCGGAACTCGTGGAGTCTTTAATGACAACAACAATATCCCCACCGCCGCAGTGGTCGCGTCGTCGCGCTGAAAAAGCGCGGCGTCTCGATCAGGTGCGCACCCTCGCCGACGGCGTGGTCCTGCCCAGCGACAAGATCGTTGCGGCCCTCGAAGCCTTGATCGCCCCCGGTGATCGTGTGGTGCTCGAAGGCAATAACCAGAAGCAGGCGGATTTTCTCTCGCGCTCCCTGGCCCAGGCCGATCCGGCCCGCCTGCACGACCTGCACATGATCATGCCCAGCGTCAGCCGCGCCGAGCACCTCGATCTGTTC
The DNA here is from genome assembly GCF_900110925.1 of Pseudomonas cuatrocienegasensis. Classification (GTDB taxonomy): domain Bacteria; phylum Pseudomonadota; class Gammaproteobacteria; order Pseudomonadales; family Pseudomonadaceae; genus Aquipseudomonas; species Aquipseudomonas cuatrocienegasensis. The sequence continues at coordinate 210,741 of NZ_FOFP01000004.1, forward strand.
GAGCGTGGCATCGCGCGCAAGCTCGACTTCTCTTTCGCCGGGCCGCAGAGCCTGCGCATCGGCCAGTTGCTCGAAGACGGGCAGATGGAAGTCGGCGCCATCCACACCTATATCGAACTCTATTCGCGCCTGCTGGTGGACCTGATCCCCAACGTCGCGCTGGTCGCCGGCTTTCAGGCCGACCGTCACGGCAACATCTACACCGGGCCGAGCACCGAAGACACTCCCGCGTTGGTCGAGCCTACGGCCTTCAGCGACGGCATTGTGATCTTCCAGGTCAACGAGATCGTCGACGAGCTGCCGCGCGTAGATATTCCGGCGTCCTGGGTCGACTTCGTGGTGGTGGCGGACAAGCCGTTCTATATCGAGCCGCTGTTCACCCGCGACCCGCGCCATATCAAGCCGGTGCATGTGCTGATGGCGATGATGGCGATCCGCGGCATCTACGAAAAACACAATGTGCAGTCGCTCAACCATGGCATCGGCTTTAACACCGCCGCCATCGAGCTGATCCTGCCGACCTACGGCGAATCCCTGGGCCTCAAGGGCAAGATCTGCCGCAACTGGACGCTCAACCCGCACCCGACGCTGATCCCGGCCATCGAGACTGGCTGGGTCGAGAGCGTGCACTGCTTCGGCACCGAGCTGGGCATGGAGGGTTATATCGCCCAGCGCCCGGACGTGTTCTTCACCGGCCGCGACGGCTCGATGCGCTCCAACCGCATGATGTGCCAGCTGGCCGGGCAGTACGCGGTCGACCTGTTTATCGGCGCCACCCTGCAGGTCGACGGCGATGGCCATTCCTCCACCGTGACCCGTGGCCGCCTGGCTGGTTTTGGCGGCGCGCCGAATATGGGCCACGACCCGCGCGGTCGTCGCCACAGCACCCCGGCCTGGCTCGACATGCGCCCGGCGGACAGCGCGACGCCGTTGCTTGAACGCGGCAAGAAGCTGGTGGTGCAGATGGTCGAAACCTTCCAGGAAGGCGGCAAGCCCACCTTCGTTGAACAGCTCGACGCCGTGGACATGGCCAAGAAAGTCGGCATGCCGCTGGCGCCGATCATGATCTATGGCGACGACGTCACCCACCTGCTCACCGAGGAAGGCATCGCCTACCTGTACAAGGCGCGCTCGCTGGAAGAGCGTCAGGCGATGATCGCCGCCGTTGCCGGGGTGACTGCCATCGGCCTGCGCCACAACCCGAAAGACACCGCGCGCATGCGCCGCGAAGGGCTGATCGCGCTGCCCGAAGACCTCGGCATTCGCCGTGCCGATGCCAGCCGCGAGTTGCTTGCGGCCAAGAGCATTGCTGAACTGGTCGACTGGTCGGGCGGCCTGTACAACCCGCCCGCCAAGTTCAGGAGCTGGTGATGAATGCACTCACAGCACTACAGCCGCAGCTGTCGCTGGGCGACTGTTTGGCGGATATGGCGGTGGACGCGCTGATCGACGAGGCCGACCTGTCGCCCAAGCCGGGCCTGGTTGACCGTCGCGGCAGCGGCGCTCACACAGATTTGCACCTGGGTTTGATGCACGCTTCGGCGTTGTCGCTGTGGCCCTGCTTCAAGGCCATGGCCGAGGCCGCGCAGCAACGCGGCGAGATCACCCAGGCGCTGCGTGAAGACGTGGGCCGCATCGGTCGCGATGGTGAAGTGGAGATGCTGCGCGTCACCGGCGGGGTTAATACCCATCGCGGGGCGATCTGGGCGATGGGGCTGCTCAGCGCCGCTGCGGCGCTGGACACCAGGGCGCTGGCGCCGGCTCAGGTGGCCGTGCGTGCCGCGCGCCTTGCCCTGTTGAGCGACCGCGCCGCACCGGCCAGCAGCGACAGCCATGGTGCCCAGGTCTGCCGTTTGTACGGCGTGCATGGCGCCCGTGAGGAAGCGCAGCTGGGTTTCCCCGCGGTGATCCAGCAGGCGCTGCCGCAACTGGCGCGCAGCCGCGCTGCCGGTGCTGGTGAGCAGGGCGCCCGGCTCGATGCGCTGCTGGCGATCATGACCCAGCTGGCCGACACCTGCGTGCTCTACCGCGCCGGCATCGCCGGGCTGACCTGCATGCAGCAGGGCGCGCAAGCCGTACTCAAGGCCGGTGGCAGCACCAGCCTGGCCGGGCGCCGGCGCCTGCGTGAACTGGAACGCGACATGTTGCGCCTGCGCGCCTCGCCCGGTGGCGCCGCCGATCTGCTCGCCGCCGCCTTATTCCTCGACCGCTTGCAGCATGGCCTGCCGGCGCAGATTGGGAGTCACTGAAATGGAAACCCTGTCCTTCGAATTCCCCGCCGGGCAACCGGCCCAGCGCCGTGCGCTGGTCGGCTGTGTCGGCTCCGGCGACCTGGAAGTGCTGCTCGAACCCGGCCAGGCCGGCACCCTGGCGATCCAGGTGGTGACCTCGGTCAACGGCAGCGCGCCACGCTGGCAGCAGTTGTTCGAGCGCATGTTCCGCGAGCAGCAATTGCCGGCGCTGAACATCGCCATCCACGACTTTGGCGCCACCCCCGGTGTGGTGCGCCTGCGTCTTGAGCAGGGCCTGGAGGAACTCAATCATGGCTGATCAGAATATTCAGCGTCTGCTGGCGCAGCGCAGCTTTACCGAACTCGGCGCCCGCCAACGCGCCCGCGCCTTGCTTGATGCCGGCAGCTTCCGTGAGTTGATCGACCCCTTTGCGCGGCTGATTTCGCCCTGGCTGCCCAAGCAGGGCATCGTGCCCCAGGCCGACGACGGCGTGGTGGTGGCCAAGGGGCTGATCGATGGCCAGCCGGCAGTAATCGTGGCCATTGAAGGCGCCTTCCAGGGTGGCAGCCTCGGCGAAGTGGGCGGGGCGAAGATCGCCGGCAGTCTGGAGCTGGCCGCCGAAGACAACCGTAACGGCATCCCGACCCGCGCCGTGCTGCTGCTGGAAACCGGCGGCGTGCGCCTACAGGAAGCCAACCTGGGCCTGGCGGCGATTGCCGAGATTCAGTCGGCCATTGTCGAGCTGCGCCAGTACCAGCCGGTGATCGGTCTGGTCGCCGGTCCGGTTGGCTGCTTTGGCGGCATGTCCATCGCGGCCGGGCTGTGCAGTTATCTGCTGGTCACCCGCGAGGCGCGCCTGGGGCTGAACGGCCCGCAGGTCATCGAGCAGGAAGCCGGCCTAGACGAATACGACTCGCGCGACCGTCCGTTTATCTGGAGCCTGACCGGTGGCGAGCAGCGCCACGCCAGCGGCCTGGTCGACGGCTATGTCGCCGACGACGTTGAAGCGATCCGCGGCGAGCTGCACAGCTTGTTCGCCCAGGGCAAACCCGAGACCGAACGCAGCCGTCGCCACGCCTGGTTCCTCGAACGCCTGCGCGCGGTCGACACCAGCGTTCAGGCCGATGCTGCTGCCGTGCGCAGCGCTTACCAGGGAGCACAAGCATGACTACTGCACAGGAACAACGCGGCCTGCACTGGTTTCAGGCCCTGACAGGCAACGCCCAGCCGCTGGACGGTCTGCCTGCCTCATTGCGTGTGGCCGATGGCGAGCTGGCGGGGCAGGCGGTGCGTTACCTCGCGGTTATCGCTGACGAAAATAACCCCTTTCCTCGTGCGCGTAATGGCGAGGTCGGTCTGCTCGAAGGTTGGGGCTTGGCCCAGGCGGTGGACGCAGCCATCGAGGCAGACCGCAACAGCCCGCACAAACGTGCATTGATCGCCATTGTCGATGTGCCGAGCCAGGCCTATGGCCGTCGTGAGGAAGCCTACGGCATCCACCAGGCCCTCGCCGGTGCGGTAGACGCCTATGCCCGCGCACGTTTGGCCGGGCATGCGCTGATTGGTTTATTGGTCGGCAAGGCCATGTCCGGCGCCTTTCTCGCCCACGGCTACCAGGCCAACCGCCTGATCGCCCTGCGCGACAGTGGGGTGATGGTGCATGCCATGGGCAAGGCGGCGGCGGCGCGTATCACCCTGCGCAGCGTCGAGGAGTTGGAAGCGCTGGCCGCCGAGGTGCCACCGATGGCCTACGACCTGGACAACTACGCCTCGCTCGGGCTGCTCGCCGACATCCTCGATGTTCAGCAAGTGACGCAGCCGACGACCGCCGACCTGAGCCGTGTGCAGGAGGCGCTGAGCCGTGCCCTGGCCGATATCGCCAGCGCCCCGCGTGATTTGCGCAGCCGCCTGGGCGCCACCAACCGCGCGGCCTCATCCCAGGTGCGCGAGCTGCTGCGCGCCCAGTGGTGAACATGGCATCGCCGTAGGGTGCGCCGTGCGCACCACAAACCGAATCGGTGCGCACAGCGCACCCTACAGAGGACACCTTGATGCACCCGACACCCCGTCCACATGATCTGCTCTGGGGCCTGCGCCCTGAGCACCTGCCCCAGGAGGCGCCGGCCTGGGCTCGCGTCGCCCTGGGCGGGCATGTGCCCGTGGTGGTGCGTCGGGCTGCTGCCGAGGCGGGTTGGGTCGCGGTCGGCGTGCGCGGCACAGCACGCGAGCAGCGTTACGCGAGCTGGATGCGCGTGGCCGATATCCGCCGCCTGGTCAGCCCGGAAGCGGTCGCCCGTGCCGGGCGCTGGCGCAATCACCCGCAGTCGCACTGGCCGGCACTGCGTGCCCTGGCGCATCTGCAACCCCGTTTCGCCGACCTCGGCCTGGCCTGGGGCGTAACCGGCAGCCTGGGTTTTGAGCTGGCCAGTGGGGTGTCGGCCGCGCACCTGGACAGCGATCTGGACCTGCTGCTGCGGGCGCCGTATCCGCTGCCGCGGGAGTGGGCACGTACGCTGTGCTCAGTGTTGGACGAGGCGCCGGGGCGCATCGACGTGCAACTGGAAACCCCGCAAGGCGCCGTGGCGCTGCGTGAGTGGGCCAGCGCTGCACCGCGTGTACTGTTGAAAACCCAGGCCGGGCCGCTATTGCTCAGCGACCCCTGGCGCGCTGAGCGGACGGCAGCATGAGCGCGCTTTGGGCGTTCCCCGGCCAGGGTGCGCAGCAGCCCGGCATGCTCCAGGCGCTGCCCGATACGCCTGTGGTGCGGGCCTGTCTGGCGCAGGCCAGTGCCGCGCTGGATGAGGACGTGCGTGCGCTGGACTCGGCGGAGGCGCTGCGCAGCACCCGCGCGGTGCAACTGTGCCTGCTGCTTGCCGGCGTATCGGCTGCCCGGCTGCTGGCCGAGCGCGGCCATCGCCCGGACTATGTCGCCGGCTTGTCCATCGGCGCCTACGCCGCTGCGGTGGTGGCCGAAGCCTTGGACTTCGCTGATGCGGTGCGCCTGGTCGCCCTGCGGGGTGAGCTGATGCAGCGTGCCTACCCCAGCGGTTACGGCATGACGGCCATTCTCGGTCTCGACCAGAGCACCTTGGAGCGCCTGCTGGCAGAGGCCGAAGGGCCGGTGTACCTGGCCAATATCAATGCAGAAAACCAGTTGGTGATCGCCGGCAGCGAGCCGGCCATGGCCGCTGTCGCCGAGCGTGCCCGCACCCTCGGTGCTGGGGCCGTCAAGCGTCTGGCCATGAGTGTGCCCTCGCATTGCGCGTTGCTGGATGCACCGGCTGGCGAACTCGCCACGGCCTTCGCCAACGTACAACTACAAACCCCCAAGGTGCGCTACCTGAGCAGCAGCTCGGCGCGGCCGCTGCGCGACCCCGAAGCCCTGCGCGATGACCTGGCCTACAACATGAGCCGTGTTGTCGACTGGCAGGCCACCCTGGTGACTGCCTATGAGCGTGGCGTACGCCTGCACCTGGAACTGCCGCCCGGTGGCGTGCTCACCGGGTTGGCCCGCCGCGTCTTCGAACCTGGCCAGGCCATCGCCTTTAGCGGTGCCCGCCTGGATACACTGGACGCCATGTTGCGTCAGGAGGTGGGCCTGAACCGCTGAGTTACACCGTTGACCGAAGCACAACAACAATAACTTCGCTGCGTAAAACGAGGACAACAACAATGATTATCTACGGCGTCGCCTTCCTGGCGTTCTGTACCCTGGCAGGCATCTTTATCGGTGAGCTGCTGGGCAAACTTATCGGCATACCCGCCAACGTCGGCGGTGTTGGCATCGCCATGATGCTGCTGATCTTTCTTGGCAGTTACCTGCACAAGCGTGGCCTGTTCACCGGTAAGTCGGAGCAGGGCGTGGAGTTCTGGAGCGCTATCTACATTCCCATCGTGGTTGCCATGGCGGCCCAGCAGAACGTCTACGGCGCCCTCAGTGGCGGGCCTATGGCGATACTCGCCGGCACACTCGCGGTGGCCATCGGCTTTTTAATGGTGCCAGTGCTCAGCCGCATTGGTCAGCCGGCCGCCGAAGAACCGCCTGTCAGCAGCACTCCCCTGACCAAGACCCCACGGTGATCCCATGTACGAATCCTTGATGAAAGTGATCACCAGCTACAGCCTGCTCAGTGGCTTTGCCATCATCGGCATCACCATGTGGGTGTCCTACTGGATCTCCGACACCTTCACCAAAGGCCGTCTGCACGGTTCGGCCATCGCCATCCTGCTTGGGCTGGTGCTGTCGTATATCGGTGGCGTTTATACGGGTGGGCAGAAGGGCCTGGTGGACATTCCCCTGTTTGCCGGTATCGGCCTGCTCGGCGGCGCCATGCTGCGTGACTTTGCCATCGTCGCCACAGCCTTTGGCGTGAGTGTCGATGAGCTTAAACGTGCCGGTTTTGCCGGGGTGTTGGCGCTGTTTGTCGGGGTGGGTACCTCGTTTATCGCCGGCGTGGGTGTGGCCATGGCCTTCGGTTACACCGATGTGGTCAGCCTGACCACCATTGGCGCCGGTGCGGTGACCTATATCGTCGGCCCGGTGACCGGCGCGGCGATTGGTGCGACCTCTGATGTGATGGCACTGTCTATCGCCGCCGGGCTGATCAAGGCGATCCTGGTGATGGTCGCCACCCCCTTCGTGGCACCCTATATCGGCCTGAACAACCCGCGCAGCGCGGTGATCTTCGGCGGCCTGATGGGCACCTCCAGCGGCGTGGCCGGTGGCCTGGCGGCGACCGACCCGAAACTGGTGCCCTACGGCTGCCTGACCGCGGCGTTCTACACCGCTCTGGGCTGTCTGCTCGGCCCATCGCTCTTGTACTTTCTCATGCGCGGCCTGTTTGGCTGAGCCTTCGCCCGCCGTTTGGCGGGCCTTTTATTCAGGTGGCGGGGTATCCGTAGCCTGGGTCGAGCGAAGCGACACCCGGGGACATTTCCCGGGTTTCGCCCAGCTCAACCCAGGCTACGTGGCTAAACGGTGTGGCGGCGAGCGACCCGAAACGGATGCCCTGGGCTGCCTGACCGCCGCCTTCTGGCGGGCCTTTTATTCCGGTGGTGGGGTATCCGTAGCCTGGGTCGAGCGAAGCGACACCCGGGGCATTTCCCGGGTTTCGCCCAGCTCAACCCAGGCTACATATCCTAGGGCTGGCGGCTGTACATTCGGCATTCAGCCAGCAAGGCCAGCAGGTTGGGGTCGCGCTCCTTGGCCTTGAGGAAGACCACGCCAATGTGCTGTTGCAGGTGGTACTGAGCCTGCAGCGGGATCAGCCGCACCCGGTTTTCGTACACCGCGGCGATACGCCCCGGCAGCAGGGCATAGCCCACGCCGGAGCTGACCATGCTGAGCAGGGTGAAAATATCGTTGACCTGCATCGCCACCTTGGGCGCAAAGCCGGCCTGCTGGAATACCCGCTCACCATCGCGGAAGGTCGCGTAGCCCTGGGTCAGGGTGATAAAGGTCGCATCGCACAGTTCGGCCAGATCGACTTCGGCTCGGTTGGCGAACGGCGAGTCGTTGGGCACAGCGAGGAAGATATCGTCGGAGAACAGCGGCAACTGCTCGCAGTCCGGGTCGCTGACACTGTCGTCGAGCGCCACCAGAATGGCGTCCAGCTCCATGTTCTTGAGCTTGTAGAGCAGGTCGACGTTGGAGCCGAGGATCAGGTCGATATTCAGCTCACTGCGCCGCAGTTTGAGGCCCATGATCAGCAGCGGCACGGTCTTGACCGTCAGCGAGTAGAGCGCGCCGAGCTTGAAACGCGCGGCGGAAAAACCCGCGGCTTCGCGGGTCAGGCGTACCAGTTCCTGGGTGACATGGATCAGCTTCTGGGCTTTTTCTTCCAGCACATAGGCGCTTTCCAGCGGGATCAGGTTGCGCCCTTCGTGCTTGAACAGCGGGCAGCGCAGGGCGCTTTCCAGGGAGTGGATGGCGCGGTGCACGCTGACCGTACTGGTGCCCAGCTCGCCGGCTGCGCGTGACAGGTTGCCGCTGCGCATAAAGGCCAGAAACAGCTCCAGCTTTTTCAGGGTCAGTTCTTCATCGATCAGCATCGGCTCAGCGCTCGCCTGGGGGAGCGCCGATTGTGCCGGATCAAGGCGCGCCTGTGGCGCTGGACCTTGGTGGTAGACGAGTGAGTGTCGCTACCGCTCCCTGTAGGAGCGAAGGGGGCGCCTAGCCTTTATTCGCGATAAATCTTGAAGGCGCTGCAGGCTTCGCGGCTAAAACCCTGTCCACTCAGCAGGCATTGACCAACATTTGATGTATGACGCGACCCTAGCCGCAGGTAATACGCTCGACCACTTCGGCCTCGTCGATATCGATATTCAGGCGCTGCGAGTTGTAATCCATGGTCACGGCATCACCGGGGGCGAGTACCCGCACCTGCTCGGCGCCGGCCTTGCTGCGTGCGCTTTCGACGAGCGCGGAGGAGGCGTGTTCGCCGAGCAGGTTCTGCACGCCCTGGGCATTGCAGCGGCCGTCGTTGCTGGGCGCACCGGCCTGCTCGCTACGGGGTGCCTCGGTCGAGCTGCACGCGGCGAGGGCGGCGATCAGGGGCAGGTAGCAGAGGTGAATCAAACGCATTGGGGTGTCCTCGTAGGGGGAGTGAAGCGCCTGCGGGGGCGACGCGATGGACCATCCGACTGCCATGCGGCGTCGGTGTTCCCCATTAGGGTAACAGCCTTCGACCCACTCGCCGGCTGATGACGCGCAGGCTGTGCACTGGGTCGTTAAAAACAGGTGGAACTGTCGTGTCGCATTCATAGCCTATGAAACAGATGACGCCCATCGGGGGCGTTTTTTGTCGGAGCTTGCCCATGATCACTTCGTCGCCTTGCCGTGAAAACCTCAACGATCCCGATGCCAAACCCGCTGACCTGGCCGATCACCAGCGTCGCCGCGAGGACGCGCAAGTGGATGCCGAATTGACCGGTGGCCGCAATGATAACCAGGGCCATACGCCGCGCCTGGACAGCTGGTTGGTGCGCCGTCAATAGGCGCTCAGGCAACAAGGGCGGCTCTAAAAACGTAGGCGAAGCAGTCAGCGCAAGGCAAAAACAGGCGAAAAAGCGGAGTTTACGAGCTGTAAATGAGCATTTTGATCGGACTCGCGCACGAGCCTGTTTTTAACGCAGCGATGACAATGTAGGTAGTTTTTAGAGATGTCCTAGTACGCTGCCGAAGTCGCGCGGCTATGCCCTACAATGGCGGTTTTCCTCAGCCAGGGAGCTGCCGTGCCTTCGGTCATTTCCATTCAGCAACTGAACAAGACCTACGCGTCGGGCCATCCAGCGCTCAAGACCATCAACCTTGAGATCAGCCAGGGCGAAATCTTCGCGCTGCTCGGCCCCAACGGCGCCGGCAAGACCACGCTTATCAGCATCATCTGCGGCATCGTCAACCCAGGCGGTGGGCGCGTGCTGGTAGGTGGCAAGGACATCATCAAGGACTACCGCGCCGCCCGCTCGCAGATCGGCCTGGTGCCTCAGGAGCTGGTCAGCGATGTCTTCGAAACCGTCTGGGCGACCGTGACCTTCAGCCGCGGCCTGTTCGGCAAAAAGCCCAACCCGGCTTACCTGGAGCAACTGCTCAAGGACTTGTCGCTGTGGGACAAGCGCGACGCGAAAATCTTCGAGCTGTCCGGCGGCATGAAGCGCCGGGTGATGATCGCCAAGGCCCTGAGCCACGAGCCGCAGATTCTGTTTCTCGACGAGCCGACCGCCGGCGTCGACGTCGAGCTGCGCCGCGATATGTGGAACATGGTCCGCGGCCTGCGTGAGCGCGGTGTGACCATCATCCTCACCACCCATTACATCGAAGAAGCCGAGGAAATGGCCGACCGCATTGGCGTGATTCGCAAGGGCGAAATTATCCTGGTCGAAGACAAGCAGACGCTGATGCACAAACTCGGCAAAAAGCAGCTGACCCTGCACCTGCAGCAACCCCTGACCAGCCTGCCGGCGACGCTCGCCGAGTACAGCCTGGAACTGGCCGAGGAGGGTCATGCCCTGGTGCTGACCTACGACGCCCAGCGCGAGCACAGCGGCATCGCCGAACTGCTCCAGGCCCTCGCCGAGCTGGGGATCGGCTTTAAAGACCTGCAGTCCAGTCAGAGTTCTTTGGAAGATATTTTCGTCAGCCTGGTTTCAAGCCGATGAGAAGCTACTGCACTCGGCTATGCCGCGTTAAAACCCGGCTCGGCCTGCTCATGTACAACGCGTACACTCCGCGGCCTCGCCTGGTTTTGCCTTGCCTAGCCTTCGCTCGCTACGCTTCTCAACGACCTGAAATGGAGCCCCGGCCATGAATTTCTACGCCATCAAGGCCATCTACCTGTTCGAGCTGGCGCGCACCTGGCGCACCCTGTTGCAGAGCATCGCCACCCCGGTAATCAGCACCTCGCTGTACTTTGTGGTGTTCGGCTCGGCCATCGGCAGCGGCATGACTCAGGTCCAGGGCGTGAGCTACGGCGCCTTTATCATCCCCGGCCTGATCATGCTGGCGCTGCTCACCGAGAGCATCTCCAACGCCTCTTTCGGCATCTATATGCCCAAGTACTCGGGGAGCATCTACGAGCTGCTGTCGGCGCCGGTGTCGTACCTGGAAATCCTTATTGGCTACGTCGGCGCGGCCGCCACCAAATCGGTGGTGCTCGGGGTAATCATCCTGCTGACGGCGCACCTGTTCGTTGATTTCGAGATTCTGCATCCGTTCTGGATGGCCGCGTTTCTGGTGCTGACCGCGCTGACCTTCAGCCTGTTCGGCTTCATTATCGGCGTGTGGGCCGATGGCTGGGAGAAGCTGCAGATCGTCCCGGCGCTGATCGTCACGCCGCTGACCTTCCTCGGCGGCAGCTTCTATTCGATCAGCATGCTGCCGCCGGTGTGGCAGACGGTCACCCTGTTCAACCCGGTGGTGTACCTGATCAGCGCCTTCCGCTGGAGCTTCTACGGGGTTTCGGACGTCAACGTGGGCGTCAGCCTGGCGATGATTCTGGGCTTTTTGCTGCTGTGCATCCTGGCCGTGGGCTGGATCTTCAAGACCGGCTACCGCCTCAAGAGCTGAATCGTGTCCACAGCAGCGTTGGTAGGGCATAGCGCCACTGTCTGTTAAGGTCTGCGCCTGCGTCAGGTGAGGGCCGCGTTCTGCGGCCTAGGCCCCGCCTCCTTGTGGGTGATAAATGAGCCGTTCTGTACCCGCGAAGTCCTGGCGCGTGATCTGGGCTGCCGCCATTGGCAATGGGCTGATCACCTATGACTTCACGGTCTACAGCTTTTCCGCCGTGATCATCGGCAAGCTGTTCTTTCCCGCGCAAGACCCACTGGCGTCGCTGTTGTTATCCCTGCTGACCTTCGGCGCCGGCTTTGCCATGCGCCCCTTGGGGGCGCTGGTGATTGGCCATCTGGCTGACCGCAAAGGGCGCAAACCGGCGTTGTTGCTATCCATCGGCCTGATGTTTCTGGGCACCGGGGTGATTGCCTTTGCCCCGACCTATGAGGCCATCGGCGCGAGCGCCATGTTGCTGATGGTCGGTGCGCGGCTGATTCAGGGCTTTGCCGCCGGTGGGGAAATCGGCGTGGCCTCGGTGGTGCTGATGGAGCTGGCGCCGCGCGCGCAGCGCTGTTTTATCGTCAGTTGGCGCTCCTCCAGCCAGGTGCTGGCGGCTCTGCTCGGCGCTGTGGTGGGGGCGGCGCTGACCTTCTCGCTGTCCCCCGAGGCAATGTTGGCCTGGGGCTGGCGCTTGCCCTTTATTCTCGGCCTGCTGCTTGGGCCGGTGGGCTGGTACTTGCGTTATCACTTGAGCGAGCAGGCCAGCCCTGCGCCCCAGCGGCCGTCCCTCAAACGGGTGTTGACCCAGCGGGCGCGGACACTGTGGCTCGGCATCGCCTTGATGGCGGCACCCACCTCGGGGATCTACCTGCTGGTGTACTACATGCCGACTTATCTGGTGCGCAATCTCGGCCTGTCACCGGGCGTAAGTCTGCTCTCGGCCTGCGCGTCCAGCGTGGCAATTGTCATGACCTTGCCGTTGCTGGCGCGCCTGGCCGACCGGCAACCGCGCAGGAAGCCCACGCAATACGTGACCCTGCTGGCGAGCATGTTGTTGGTCTTCCCGGTTTTTGCGTTGCTGGTCCACGGGGTTGGAGTGGTTGCCTCGATCCTGCTGATCGCCGGCTACAGCGCCTTGTTGATGGGCAATAACGCGGTCATGACGGTGATGATGGTCGAGGCCTTCGCGGTGCAGGAGCGGGCGACGGGCACCTCGATCATGTACAGCGTGGGTGTCACCCTGTTTGGCGGGTTTTGCCCGTTTATCGTCACCTGGCTGATTCACGCCACCGGCAGCCTGATGGTGCCGGCCTGGTACCTGCTGGGCGCGCTGTGCATCAGCCTGTATGCGCTCAAGCAATTTCCCGAAGATCTACGGCAGGCAAACGCCGCGGTATGACCTGGAATCGCCTCCCGGGTATCGCGGTGCTCAACCCAGGCTACCAAGCCAAGCTGTAGCCTGGGTCGAGCGAAGCGACACCCGGGAAGGTCGATGATGCTTACGCGATTCGTTGCAAAGGGTGCGCTTCCGAAGACCCACGGCAGGTAGACACGGCGGTATGACCTGAAATTGCGTCCCGGGTATCGCGTTGCTCAACCCAGGCTACAACCCGAGCTGTAGCCTGGGTCGAGCGAAGCGACACCCGGGAAGGTCGATGATGCTTACGCGATTCGTTGCAAAGGGTGCGCTTTCGAAGCTCCACGGCAGGCTGGCGCCGCGATATGACCTGAAATCCTCTCCCGGGTATCGCGGTGCTCAACCCAGGCTACCAACCCAAGCTGTAGCCTGGGTCGAGCGAAGCGACACCCGGGAAGAACGGTGATGTTTATGCGCTTCGTTGCAAAGGGTGCGCTTCGGAAGCCCCACGGCAGGCAAACGCGGCGGTATGACCTGAAATCCTCTCCCGGGTATCGCGGTGCTCAACCCAGGCTACCAACCCATGCCGTAGCCTGGGTCGAGCGAAGCGACACCCGGGACGATCGGTGATGCTTACGCGATTCGCTGCAAAGGGTGCGCTTCCGAAGCCCCACGGCAGGCAGATTCGGCGGTATGACCTGAAATCGCCTCCCGGGTATCGCGGTGCTCAACCCAGGCTACAACCCGAGCTGTAGCCTGGGTCGAGCGAAGCGACACCCGGGAAGGTCGGTGATGCTTACGCGATTCGTTGCAAAGGATGCGCTTTCGAAGGCCCACGGCAGACAGATTCGGCGGTATGACCTGGAATTCTCTCCCGGGTATCGCGGTGCTCAACCCAGGCTACCAACCCAAGCTGTAGCCTGGGTCGAGCGAAGCGACACCCGGGAAGTTAAGGCCGCACTTAACAGCGGGGCGCCAGGGCGCTTAGGCGAAAGTCGCGCGGCGCCATCTCATGCACCCGGCGGAAGGCGCGGGTGAAGTCCGAGGCACTGCCAAAACCCAGGCTGTAGGCAATATCCAGTACCGGCGTCTGTGGGCATTTGAACAGTTGCTCGGCAGCTTCGCGCAAGCGGCAGCGCAGGATATAGGCCGCGAGCCCACCTTCGTGCTCGAACAGGCGGTAGACCGTGGCCCGCGGCAGCCTTAGGTCCAGCAGCACACGCTCCGGTGACAGCTCGTCGCTGTACAGGTTGTGCTTTATATAGCGGCGCACACGGCTGAACATCAGGCTGCGCGCGGCGGCCCGTGCATTGCCGCTGAGCTTGGCCTGTTTGGTAAAGGCACCCAGCAGCGATTGCGCGCTGTATTCGAGGGCCATCAGCGCCTCATGAGGCGGCACCGCAGGCAACTCGTGGGCAAGTGCCTGCAGGTGTTCGATGAGGATGCCGGCCTCGGTCTGGCGCGAGTCCAGAACCCGGCCATGCAGCGATTCGGCGTCGGGGAACAGGCTGTCCACGCAGGCGCGCGGGGCGAACAACGACAGCACGCGACAGGCGCTGCGCTGCATACGCAACGGCTGGTTGAGGTCCAGCAGCAGAATGCCAGCCGAGTAGGGCGCCCGGTTGTTGTGCGCTTTGCTCGGGCCGAGGCTCATACCACCGTTGATAAACACCTGGAATACGTAATCGCGCTTGTTATCCGTGGAGATACGGGCCAGCGAGCGGCTCAGCAGCAGCGGGTCACTGTAGCAGTCGGTGAGTGTCCACTCGCCCAGCCGGTAGCGGTCAATTGCCGCGAGAAACGGCTGCTCGAGTTGCCACTTGGCCGGCAGCACATCGATCACATGACCGACCCGTTCTCGCCAGGCCAGCAGTTGCTGGTGCATGGGCACCTGGCCGACATCGAAGCGGTCATGGGCGAGGTGCGTCAGGTGCGGCTGATGAATAAGAGCGCCGGGCTGCAGCATGGGCGAAGGTCTCAGGAGGATACCCACATGGTGTGTGGGGGCAGTGGTGCCGCGCATCATTGCACGCTCACCTTGGCAACACTACGGCCATCGGCCGTCACGGGGCAGTAAAACTGCAACGCAGGGTCAAGTCCGTCGATTTGCCGGGCAGCATAATGATGGCACTTGCCATGTGCTGTTGATCCCCAGGCCGCTGGCAAGGCCCCATGCACCTGCACTTTCAGGGAAGTAACCATGAATTTCAAAATGCGCGCCCGCCAGCTTGGCCAAGGGATGACCGAGTACATCATCATCGTAGCGCTGATCGCGATTGCCGCGATTGTCGTCTACAACCTGTTTGGCGACACGGTGCGCGGCCAGGTCGGTGATATGGCAGCCGAGCTGGGTGGCGGCACCGCCAGTGGTAGCGGCGCCACCAAGGGTGCAGCCGCAGGCGCTGAAGCGGCCAACGACACCTATAACCTGGGTGACTTCAAACAAAGCGAGACCGGCGAGTAACAGGCCCCGCATAGCGCTAAGCCTCGTGGGCACTCTGCGCCAGGGCGGCCAGGCGATGATTGTCGGCCTGTTGTTTATGGGCATGATCGTGATCGCCATGCTGCTGGTCTACAACCACGGCATCCTCACCCGCGACCGGGTGCAGCTGGAGAACGCCGCCGATGCTGCGGTGTATTCGCAAGCCAAGCTGTTTGCGCGCAATCAGAACTTTATCGCCTATACCAACCGGGCGATGGTCGCCAACGAGATGTCCATCGGCCAGATGGTGGCCATGATGTCCTGGGCCAAGCGCTACCAGAACATCCCGCAGTGGGTGAACCAGTTCCCCCATTACCAGATTCCGATTGCGCCGCCAGCGCCCAAGCCGTCGTTCAGTGAAGTGCTCTATGCGGTGTACTCGCCCTATATCGCTCTGGGTATCGGGGTTAATGGTGTGGCCAATGCCATGGTCGGCTTCTACCCGACCACCGTCTCCTACTTCAACATGGCGCTGTCGATGTTCCAGAAGGCCTTCGCGGTAGCGACCGTCGAGGCGCAGATGGAGGGCATGCTGGATGTCGTGGCGGCGCATCAGAATCGCTCCCTGGCCGACCCCGGCGATGAGCTGTACATCCCCATGCTCGGCTACTTCTTCCTCGCGCAAAACACCGCGCTGACCTACTTCGGCGACAAGTTCAGCTACGAGAGCCTGCGCAATGCTGCCAATGCGGTGGCCGGTGGCGTGGGTAAAAATGCGGTCAACTCGTTCCTCGGCAGCGGCGATGGTCCGGCCACGATGCTGGTGGACACCAACCCTGGGCGCTACAGCGACCCCAACTCGGCGGCGGCCACCAACAGCAATGCCCGCACGGCCTACAAGCAGTTCGCGGCGATGATCAACGGCGGGCGCAACGACTGGCTGAGCAATCGTTCGTTTCCGCTAACGACGCCGACCATCACGTCGCCGGAATTGCCGTTCTTTCTCGGCCCGCTGGTGATCAGTCTGCAGTTTTCCCTGCAGGCTGGCTCGTACAACGACGGCGGCACGGCCTATCGCTACAACCCTGAGCGGACCAACTCCAATAACGACAAGATCGAGCGTTATGCCTGGACCTCGTTTGACTCGACCTCCCTGGGCTTCACGCTGGGCATCAAGCTGGGTGTCGATCTGTGCATCTGGCTCCCCTTTGTCGGCAAGCAGTGCTTCGGCATTTACCACCCCGACCCGTTCACCATAACCCTGGGCATGCCCATAGGCGCGGCGACCACCCAACTGGTGGCCGAGCAGGCCGATGCCATGCGCCGAGCGGCCCAGTGGGGCAAGACCGGCATGAGCCAGCCAGGGCCTGACGGCATGTACGGCCATGTCTTCGATGAAGTGCATCGGGTGACCAACCTGTGGGGCAATGCGATGCAGACCTACGGCACGCTGCCTACAGACGTGTCGACCAACTACGCCGGTCCGCCGGCGTTCTTCTCCCTGAATCCGGCGTTTGCCAGCAAGGGCACCAGCCACGAGTTCAGCATTGCCGTGGCCAAGCGCCTGAGCGATGTGCCGACCACCGACAGTGCGGACGGGCTCAACCTGAATGCCCCAGCCGGCAATAACCTGCACCGCTTCCAACTGGACACCACCAGCGCCCGCGATGACGGCGCCGAGGTGCTGTGGCGCGAAGCCGATGCCCTGATGACGGTGTCCTCGGCGGAAACCTACTTCGCCAGCCCGCGCAGTACCGGGGAAGTCGCCAGCCAGTACAGCCCGTTCTGGGACGCGCGCCTGCGCGAGCCGAGTGAGATCACCCGGCGCATCGCCAATGGTGAGCTGGACCCGTTCCAGCTGCTTGCCGATCTGAACCTGAGCGATGGCGTGATGGGCGTGGCGCGCTGGGTGATCGACATGACCCTCAACCAGTTGGTCGACCCGGCCAAGGCGCAGATCCTCGGCGAGGTGCCGTGGCCGGTCAAACCCCTGGCCGAAAAGGTCGTCAATGGCGTGGTCGATACCGTCGGCGGCGCGGCTCGGGACGCCACCCTGAGCGAAATCGGGAGCTACAGCCCATGAGCGCCGGTTACGGTTACACGCCCAGGCGCTGCCAGGGCCAGGCCATGACCGAGTTCGTGGTGATGACCAGCGGCGTGCTGCTGATCCTGTTTCTTGTCGTACCGGCGCTGGGCAAGCTGCTCGACATGAGCTTCCAGACCCAGGTACTGGCGCGCTATGTCGCCTGGGAGCGCACCGTCTGGTACGACCTCGGCAATCGCCCCGGGGAAACCAGCGAACCGGGCACGGACATCGCCCTGCGCAGCGACAACGACATCGCCGCCACCGCGCAGAAGCGCCTGCTGAGTTTTACGAAAACCCCTGAATTGCTCTCGGGCAACGACATCAGCGGGCCGGGTGACAACGCGCAGCATGCGCTGTGGCGCTGGAGCAATGGCCAGCAGATGCTTAGCGGCGGCGGCCTGGACAGCGGCAGTCTGGCGGCCCGTGACACGTCCTCGGTGGCCTACAAGGTGCTGGGTGTCTACAACGACGGCATGGACCTGCTGATGAAGCCCCTGAGCATGCTGAAAATCCAGAAGGATGAGGACTTTCTGCAGGTCGCCCACCCGGTCAACAACTACTTCAGCCCCAGTGTCGCCCTGCAGGTCAACCTGGCCGGTAGCGGCGCAGAAGGCAGCGCTCGGCTCGGCTTTCTACCCACCAGCCTGACTCTGCGCGCCAATAGCGCGGTGCTCGCCGACGGCTGGAATGCCCAGGGCGACCACCACTTCAAGGAGCGGGTGGATGACTTTGCCATCGGCACCATGATGGACAACGCCGTGGTCAACGCGGTGATCGATGTGGTCGGCATCTTCGAGCCGTCGTTCGGCGATGTCGATTTCGCCGCCATCGATATCACCCCCATCCCGCAAGCCCCGGTGAAGTGCGACTACGGCTTCTGTTACTTCAATGAATAGTCCATGGCGGCGGGTCCTCGTCCTGTGCATGGGATTGCTGCCCAGCAACCTGGCCCATGCTGCCTGCGACTTCGACGATTTTCCGGTGCTCGACGAAATGGTTGTGGCCAGCATTGCCGAGCAATTGCAGTGGAACAACCAGCCGATGAACGTCAAGGCCTTCAGCCTTGATGGGCCGCTGTCGACGGTCCTCGCTTTTTACAGCGAGCAATGGCAGGGCGCGGTGGACGTTACCCGCTTTGGCGAGTGGCAGCAGGTGCTGCACATCAGCGAGGCCTGCCTGATGCTGGTTCAGGTGCAGGCGCACCAGGGCAAGAGCACCGGCCGGCTGATGCTGGTCAACCCGCCGGCCGAAGCGCTGGCAACCCGCGCCCTCGGCAGCGGCGTACCGATGCCGCCCGATGCCGTGGTAGTCAGCGATATGCAGACCGACGACGCGGGCCGTGAAGGGCAACTGGTGATGCTCGCCAGCACCGAAAGCCTGGAAGACAACCTGCGCTGGTACCAGAGCGAAATGCTCCGTGGCGGCTGGCAAGCCAACCATGTGGCGCAGCAGCAGAATGACGCCACGCTGATCTACAGCAAGGGCCGCAAACAGTTCGCGGTGGTGCTGCTGCGCCACGAGGGCTTCACCCAGATTCTGCTCAACCGGATGGAGCAGTGATGCGCCGGCAATGGGGTCAGGCCATGGCCGAGTACCTGGTAGTCCTGGGCGTCAGCGGCAGCCTGATCGCTGCGCTGACGCTGTTGCCCTGCGACGAGGCCCAGAGCAGCAAAGGCTGTATCCCGACCATTCTCGATGCCCTGCACAACAACTACCAAAGCTACTCCGCCTCGCTGAGCGGCGTGCAGGACTATGGCCAGTTGGCCGTTGCCGCGCCGCCCAGCAGCACGCCGCCGGCCAGTGATGATGACAGTGACGATGCCGACCAAGGCGAGCAAACCGGCGAGACGCCAGACACGGCGACCGAGACCCTGCAGGTGCTAGAGGTCGCCGACAGCACCGGCAAGGTGATTGGTACCGTGCAGAACGGTCGGGTGATTGATGCCAATGGCAACGACATCGGCGCCTACCTGTACGACGTAACAAACAGCACCAGCACGGTGGTGATCGACGGCCAGACGGTTGTCGTCAGCCTGAATACGCCGGTCATCGGCAGCGACGGCAAGGCGGCGGTGCTCAAAGCCTTCGTCAACGCCCAGGGCCAGGTGGTGGGCTTTGGCTATTTTGAGGCCGACAGGTTTTACGACGCCTTCAGAGCCAACAAGGTCGGCGTGCCCAGCGGCACCCAGGCGGTGGCGATTCGCCCGGTGAAAACCCGTGACGACAAGGGCAACGACCAACCCTACGGCTACGAGGCCGGCGGCTACATCTACTCGCAGCTAACCGTGCTCACCCCCCAGAGCACCTATGCCACCAGCCTGGTCGCCGATGGCGAACTGCTTGAGATGCGCTTCTCCGAGGCGGATACCGCGGGTGTGTGGAGCGACTACTCCAGCTGCGTGGTGCGCGAGCCGGGTTGGACCCGCCGCGAGCTGAGTGGTTATGCGGGCAGCGGCAACTTCACCTTCAACAAATTCGACGCCATCAACATGAGCACGAGCAACCACACCGCCGTGGCGACCCCCGAGAAAATCAGCGGGTTTATAGAGGCCGGCGAGGTGGGCGCCGGCGGTTGTGCAGGGCGTTGGGTGCTGCAGGAAGGCGCTGCGGACTGGACCCTGAGCGGGCCTTTCGCGCGGGTGCAGTAAGGCGTCAAGGGCGCGGGGCGGCGCATCAATTTATTTAGGAGTGGGCATGCAAGCGGTATCGGCAAGCAAGTTGGTCATCATCGCGGTGGTCTGTGGGCTCCTGGCCACAGGCGCGGCCTGGATGTACCTGAAAAACAAGGAAGACCAGTACCGCCAGGCCTATAAACCGGTGGTCGAGCAAAAAATTGCGCTGATCGTGCCGCGTCTGGACATCGCCAAAGCCGAAGTCATGACCAAGGAAAAGGTCGCCGTGCTCGAAGTGCCGGCCGCCTTTATTCCCTCCGGAGCTGTGCTCGCCCAGGACTGGAAGACCCTCGAAGGACGCATGGTCACCACGCCCCTGCAAAAGGGTAAGCCGATTACCTGGAGCGCTGTGGAGGGCAGTGCGGTGTCGCGCTTTTCCGAGAACGTCGAGCTGGGCAAACGCGCCAAGACGGTGAAGATCAGCAAGATCAACTCTTTCGATGGCCTGCTGCGCCCCGGCGACCATATCGACCTGCTCGGCAACTTCAGCGCCGGCGACATCGGCCTGCAAAAGCAGCCCAACTACGCCGACGACGTGATCATCAACGTGCTGGAGAACGTCGTGCTGCTGGCGGCCGGGCGTGAGGACGCCAGCGGGCGCAAGTACGAAACCTTCTACGACCAGAACTCGGCCGACGGCTTCAACATGAACTTCTCCACCGTCACCCTGATGCTCACACCGCAACAGGTGGCGCGGGTCGAACTGGCGGAAAAGAGCGGCGAGCTGGTCGCAGTGTTGCGCCACCCGAAAGACACCAGCCTAAGCCCCATCGGCCAGGTCACCGTGGCCAACCTGCTCGACCCGCCACCCAACGAAACCATTGA
Source organism: Pseudomonas cuatrocienegasensis (assembly GCF_900110925.1). GTDB lineage: Bacteria > Pseudomonadota > Gammaproteobacteria > Pseudomonadales > Pseudomonadaceae > Aquipseudomonas > Aquipseudomonas cuatrocienegasensis. Next base: position 231,384 of record NZ_FOFP01000004.1, read on the forward strand.
CGTGGTGCTCGACAGCAGCGGCAACCTGGTCGGCCGTATCGTCGGCGACAACGTGGTCGATGCCAGCGGGCAGATCGTCGGCAAAGTGGTCGATGGCAAGGCCGTGGGCTTCGATGGCACGAGCCTCGGCCAGGTGCTTGAACAGGTGGACGCCAATGACCCGCTGCTGCGCGTGCGCGAACGCGCCGATGTGGTTCGCGATGCCCAGGGCAACGTGGTCGGCCGGGTGGTCGATGGCCAAGTGATCGATGCCAGCGGCAAGCCCATCGGCACCCTGAAAAATGGTCTGGCGGTAGGCCTTAAAGGCGAAGCGCTGGGGCGGGTCGAGCGCAATGTCGCGCTGGATGCGCGCGGTCATGTGGTCGATATGAGCCTGTCCAATGCCCAGCCGGCCGCTGCCGCTACTGAACAACAGGTGGTACGCGATGCCAGCGGCAAGGTGATCGGCCGGGTGCAGGGCAACCAAGTGGTGGATGCCAACGGCCAGGTCGTCGGGCAGCTCAAGGACGGCAAGGCCATCGGCCTGGACGGCAAGGACCTGGGCCAGGTAGCGAGCATTCTGGTCGATGCCCAGGGCCAGGAAATCGGCCAGGTAGCCGATGTGGTGCGCGACGCCAGCGGCAAGGTGATTGGCCGTGTGCAGGGCGAGCAGATCGTCGATGCCAACGGCCAGGTTGTCGGGCAGCTCAAGGACGGCAAAGCGATCGGCCTGGACGGCAAAGACCTCGGTCAGGTGGCGCGGGCGGTACTCGATGCCAAGGGCCAGGAAGTGGTGCAGCGCGGCAATGTGGTGCGCGATGCCAGCGGCAAGGTGCTGGGCACCACGCGGGGTAATCAGGTGATCGACAGCCAGGGCCGGGCGATCGGCACCCTGGTCGACGGCCAGGTGGTCGCAGCCGACGGCAAGGTGCTGGCCACTGGAGTCAGCGTTACGCCGCAACCCCAACTGGCCACCACCAGCCCGCGCGGCAGCGACGACGCACAGAACAAGATCACCGCCAGCCGGATGGTGCAGTTCATCCCAGGGGGGACCGGCAAGGGCGGGGTCACACCGATGCAAAGCATTCGCCTGGAATAAAGTCCATGTCCGGTTGGCTGCCGCACATGCTCTGTAGGAGCGAATTTATTCGCGATTGCTATCGCCAATAAATTCGCTCTCGCAACACACCGATCTGCCAGCACAGCGGCCATGCAACCGCTGCACATAAGAAACGCTAGGGCTCGATATGAAGATGATAAAAGCGCAATGGCTGACGCTGTTGCTGGTAATGAGCGGCGCCGCCCAGGGGGTTGCCGCTGACGACAGCCTGCCGACCCAGCTGACCCTCTACAAAGGCGATGTGCGGGTGCTCGAGGCGCCCGGTATCGAGCGCCTGGCGGTCGGCAATACCGAGATTCTCAGCACCACACTGCTGAAGAATGAAGAGATGGTGCTGGTCGCCGAAGCGGAGGGTGAAACCACCGTGCAGGTGTGGTTCGAGGACGGCCACCGCGAGCAGATCGGCGTGGTGGTGGTCAAAGCCAACGGCTATCGCCAGGTTGGTGAACTGCGCCAGTTGCTCGCCGATATTCCCGGCCTGCGCATACGCACGGTCGGCCGCCAGGTGGTGATGGAAGGGCGCCTGTACAGCACCGACCTGGAGCGGGTCAAAGACGCGGTGAAGTTCTACGACAACGTGCTGGTGTTGGCTGAAGAGCAGACCGGCGCGGCGACCAAGGCCGACTCCGGGCTGATGCTGACCGAGGTGCAGGCCATGCTCGGGCAGATTCCGGGCATCTCGATCAAACCGGTGGGGCGGCAGATCGTGGTCGATGGCGACCTCAATGTCATCGACATCGAGCGCATCAAGCTGCTCAGCGCGCGCTACCCGGAGCTGCTGATTTTGGCGCAACCGATGTCGCAGTTCGTTGCGCCGATGATCTATTTCGATGTGCGCATCACCGAGTTCACCAAGGACGATGTCGAGGAACTGGGCGTCAGCTGGGCGGCCAGCATCACCGGACCGACCGCCGGTTTAGCGACCTCCGGTGGCAGCAGCCGGCCCGGTGTGTCCGGCGCCACCAGCGGTTTCTGGGGCATTGCCACCAACATCACCTCGACCATCAACCTGCTGGAGCGCAATGGCTCGGCGCTGACCCTCGCCTCGCCGCGCCTGAGCGCGCGCAGTGGCGGCCTGGCAGAACTGACCGTGGGCGGGCAGACCCCGGTGATCACCAGCAGCATCAATGGCTCCTCGGTGGAGTACAAAGACTTCGGCATCATGCTCAGCATCGCCCCGCAGATTTACGGCAAGGACCGCATTGCCGCCAAGGTTTCGGCGGAGGTCAGCCAACTGGACAAGGCCAACCAGGTGGGCGACTACCCGGCCTTCAAAACCCGCCGCACCGACAACGAGGTGCAGTTGCGCGTCGGCGAAACCCTGGTGCTTTCCGGCCTGGTCAGCCGTGAGGACCAGAGCACTTACGAGGGCATCCCCTGGCTGATGGACCTGCCGTTCCTCGGCCCGGTGTTTCGCAACAAAAGCCTCAAGGGAGGGCAGACCGAACTGGTGATCTTTATCACCCCACAACTGCTCACCGATGGCACCAGCAACGTCAACCAACACGAGCTGGACCGTGCCGAGCGCATGCAGGAGCGCTTTGGCGAGGCCCTGAAAACCGGGTTGCTGGAGTGAGCGGGGCACAGCCATGTTTGAACTAGCCATCACCTACCGCAACGGCGAGGCGGTCGACACCCTCACCTGCACCGCGCCGCAGTGCGAGCTGGGCAAGGCGCGCACCTGCATCCTGCGCCTGCGCGGCTGGAAGGTCGCGCCGCTGCACGCGCGCATCGAGCAGTCCCTGGCCGGGCTGTTTGTCGAGGACATCAGCCGCGGTTATGAGCTGGAGGTCAACGGCCGGCTGGTGCAGCGCCATGGCCCGCTGGCCGCGGATGACCTGATCGGCATCGGCGGCTACCTGGTGCGGGTGCGCTCGCTGAACGGCGAGCCGGATGAGCTGGCGATACCGCTGGATATCCAGGCGCCCGAGGTGGTGATCAACGTCGCGGGCGACCAGGCCGCCTACATGGAGTGGTCCAAGTACATCACCGGCGAGCTGTTTCGCGCCATGGACCTGCGCCGCCTGAACCTCGACACCATGTCCCACGACGAGGTGCGCACGCGCCTGGCCGAGCTGGTCGATGAAATCCTTGAGCAGATCCGCAGCCGCCTGCCGAAAAGCCTCGACAGCGCCATGCTGCGCAAGATCGTCCTCGACGAAGCCGTCGGCCTCGGCCCGCTGGAAGACCTGCTGGCTGATGAGAGCATCACCGAGATCATGGTCAACCGCCACGACGACATCTATGTCGAACGTGCCGGCCGGCTGGAACGCTCAGCAGTCAACTTCAGCTCCGATGCGGCGGTCATGGCCACCATCGAGCGGATCATCTCGCCCCTGGGCCGGCGTATCGACGAAAGCTCGCCGATGGTCGATGCGCGGCTCAAGGACGGCTCGCGGGTCAACGCCATCATCCCGCCCCTGGCGCTGCGCGGGCCGTGCCTGACCATTCGCAAATTCTCCCAGCACAAGCTGACCACCGACGACCTGCTGCGCTATGGCTCGATCAACGAACCCATGGTGCACTTCCTGCGCACGGCGGTGGAGCAGCGCATGAACATCGTGGTGTCCGGCGGTACCGGCTCGGGCAAGACCACCTTGCTGAACATCCTCTCCAACTTTATCCCGCCCGAAGAGCGGGTGGTGACGGTGGAAGATGCCGCCGAGCTGAAACTGGTCCAGCCCCATGTGGTGTCTTTGGAGTCGCGCCCGGCGAACATGGAAGGCAAAGGCCATGTGACCATCCGCGACCTGGTGCGCAACTGCCTGCGCATGCGCCCGGACCGCATCGTGGTCGGCGAGTGCCGGGGCGGCGAGGCGCTGGACATGCTCCAGGCGATGAACACCGGCCACGATGGCTCGCTGACCACCGGCCACGCCAACACCCCAAGGGACATGCTGCGCCGCTTGGAGGTGATGGTGCTGATGGCCGGCATGGACCTGCCGCTGCAGGCGATTCGCGAGCAGATTTCCTCGGCGGTGCAACTGATCGTCCAGCAATCGCGCTTCGGCGATGGTTCGCGGCGCATCACCAGCATCACCGAGGTCACCGGTATGGAGCAGGGCACCATCCAGCTCAACGAGATCTTCTGTTTTCGCCAGCACGGCTTCGACCAGGGCGGGCGCATCCAGGGCAGCTACCAGGCCACCGGCCAGGTGCCGGAGTTCTACGAGGCCCTGCGTAACCGCGGCGTGCCGCTGGACATGGGCATCTTCACGCCCACGCAGGAGGTCAACGGATGAACACCCTGTTGCTGCTGTTGTGCCTCACCTGCTTTGGGGTCGGCATCTTCGCCCTGGTGCTGGTGTTCGGGCGTAACGTCTCGGTCAACATGCGCTTTTATCGCCGCCAGTTCAGCGCCAACGCCGAGGTGGAGCTGGCCGATATGTTTATCTTCGCCAGCGGTCAGCAACTGTTCGTGCTCAACCTGATGCTGCTGGTGATCGTGCCCTTGCTGCTGCATGCGCTGTTTCATATCAGCGTCATCACCCTGGGCGGTGCGTTGGTCACCCTGTTTGTGCCGCGCATGCTGTTCAAGATGCTGCGGCGCAAACGCATGCAGAAGTTCGAGGAGCAACTGCCGGACGCCTTTATGCTGCTGTCGAGCAGCTTGCAGTCCGGCGCCAGCCTGAACATGGCCCTGGAAAACCTGGTGCAGCAATCCCCCGCGCCGCTGTCCCAGGAGTTCGGCCTGCTGATGAAAAAGGTGCGCCTGGGCGTCAGCCTGGAGGAGGCCCTGGTGAAGATGGAGCAGCGCATGCCGCTGCCCTCGTTCATCATGGCCAGCTCGGCGGTGCGCATCAGCCGCGAGGTGGGCGGCAACCTGGTGGAAACCATCACCGGCATGGCCAGCACCCTGCGCCGCAAAAAAGTCATGGAAGGCAAGATCGACAGCCTCACCGCCCAGGGCCGTGCCCAGGGCATATTCATGGCCATGCTGCCGATCTTCCTGGCCGGCATTCTCAGCGTGATCGAGCCCGAAGCGATGAGCCAGCTCTACACCACCCGCGTCGGCCTGATGGTCCTGGCCGGCATGGTGGTGATGGAGATTCTCGGCTTTACCTTTATCAAAAAAATCACCCAGATCGATGCTTAACGCCATGACCGAACTCCTCGCCCTGATCAGCAGCGCCGGCTTCGGCGTGGCCCTGACCTGCCTGATCCTGATGTTCGCTGCCTTGTTCCGCTTCGTGCCGAGCGAAAGCCGCACCTACATGGACCCGGTGCCGCCACTGATGAAACCGGTCTGGCCGCTGGTGCGCCTGGTCGCCTACTTCGTCGGCGCGGTCCTCCCGGCGCCGTTGCTCGACCGCCTGGACCGGCGCCTGCAACGCACCGGCGCGCTCTACGTGCTGACCCCGGAAGACTACTTCGCCCTCAGCCTGGTGCTGGCGATTGTCCTGCCGCTGGTGGCGCTGCTGCCCATGCTCAGCGGCAAGAGCGGCGTGATCTGGTCGCTGCTGCTGTTGATGAGCCTGGTCGGCGCGGTGTTGCCGGAGCTGTGGATCAGCGACACGCGCAAACGCCGCGACCGCGACATCGTGCGCAACCTGCCGATCTTCCTCGAATACCTGACCATGTGCGTGGACGCCGGGCTGAACTTCCTCGGCGCCTTGCAGCAGGCGGTGGAGAAGGGCCCGAACGGTGCGATGAAGAACGAATTTCGCATCGTCCTGCGCGACATCCGCTCGGGCCTGCCACGGGCCGAAGCCCTGGGGCGCATGGAACAACGGGTCAACCTCAAGGATATCGCCACCTTTGTGCGCGCCGTGGTGCAGGCCGAGAAAATGGGTTCCAGCCTCAAACAGACCTTGCAGATCCAGGCCCAGCAACGCCTGGAGGAGCGCTTTCAGCGGGCAGAAAAAACCGCCATGCAGGCACCGGTCAAGCTGATCATCCCGCTGATTCTGTTCATCTTCCCGCTGACCTTCGTCATCTTGCTGTTCCCGATTGCCGTCAAATTTATGGGCCTGGGATGAGCGCGCCTATCCGCCCGGTACAGGTCTGGCGCGGCGACCGCCTGCTCGTCGAGCTGCAGCTGTTCAGGGCCTTCAGCCCCTGGCAGCGCGCCCGTGGCCTGCTCGGCCGGCCCAGCCCCGGCGCGCTGCAGGGCCACTGGCTGCAGCCCTGCAATGCGGTGCACAGCTGGTTTATGGGCTATGCCATCGACCTGCTGTTTCTCGATGCCAGCGGCCGTGTCATCAAACGGGTTGTGGCCTTACAGCCCTGGCGCATGGCCGCCTGCCGCCACGCCCGCAGCGTTATCGAACTGGCCGCCGGCGAAGCCCGACGCCTCTCCATCGAAGAAGGTGACCTATGTTTATCCGCTCCCTGACGCTCGCCGGCCTGCTGCTGCCCCTGGCCGCCTGTAGCCAGTTCCCCCTGGCCCAGCCCGACCTGCTGGCGCTGCAAAAGCAGGCCAGCAGCGCTTACGCGGCCGGCGACTACGCCAGCGCCAGCGCGGGCTTTCGCACCCTGGCCGAAGCCATGCCGCAGGATGCCGACGTGCGCTACCGCCTGGGCAACAGCCTGGCCCAGCAAAAGCAGATAGACGCCGCCATCGCCGCCTACCGCGAAGCGCTGCAGCGCGACCCCAAACACGCCAAGGCCTGGCACAACCTGATCTTCCTGCAACTGGAAGGGGTCAACTACAGCGTCGCCGAAATGTACAAACACATCGACACCCAGGACCCGCAAATCGCCCCCATCGTCAAAAAAGCCGAGGCGGTCATGGACCTCTTCGACGTGCCAGCGCAGCCGTAGGGCGCCCGCCATGCTCAAGCGCACAGAGCGCGGCCAGGCCATGGTCGAGTTTTTGATCGTCGCGCCGGTGGTGATCATGCTGATCTTCGGCACCATCCAGGCGGCCTTTATCTACTCGGCCAAAAGCACCCTCAACTACGCCACCTTCCAGGCCGCGCGCCTGGGCGCGGTGAACAACGCCAGCTACGACGGCCTGCGCCGTGGGCTGATCCGTGGCCTTACGCCCATGTTCACCCACCACAACACCGATGCCGACAAAACCCGCGCCCACCTGCAAGCCGGCAGCGAGGTCGACAACTACGTACGCATCACCCGCATCAGCCCCAACCTCGGCGACTTCAGCACCTTTGGCCAGTGGGACAGCAGCAAGGCCGACTACGCCATCCCCAACGACAACCTCATGTACCGCCCCGGCACCGGCATCCAGGACGCCAACCTGCTGAAAGTGCGCGTGCAATACTGCCTGGCCCTCACCGTACCCATCGTCGACCGCCTGCTCAGCGCCGCCTCGCGCTTCAACAACGCCGGCATCGAAGGCAGCTTCAGCGGCGCCTCCGCCAACGCCGTCAGCCAATACAGCACACTCTGCCAAGCCGGCCGCCGCGGCATCGTCATCACCGCCGAAACCACCCTGCGCATGCAATCCAACCCCCTGCGCGACAGCACCGGCTGCACAAGCCGCATGAACTGTTTGTAGGGCAGCGGTCAGGCACCTCACAGGCCAGTGTCACGACGCAAATGGTCGGTCGCTTTTTTCGTAGGAGCGAATTTATTCGCGATAAATCGTTTAGGCACTAAAGCCGTCGCAGCTAAAACAACTCACCGCCCGCCCCTGTGGGAGGGGCTTTAGCCGCGACAGATACCGAGCACGCCCATCACCCCGTAGGAGCCGCGCCCCGCGGCGAATCATGCAACCACCACCGCCCCAACCGAATACCCACAAACCACCTCACCCCCACGGCCGATACGGTATCCAGGCATCCCCCTGCCAATGCAACAACGACAACCCCTGACGGTTCTCCCGACGCGGGCGACGGTTATCCTCGGGCGAATCACTGCGCAAGATCGGCACCAGATCACCACTGATCCACCGACGGATGCAGCGGTTCTCCGGGTGGTAGTAATGGATCAACACCGCATACACCCCCGACTCACTGACCAACCGCACCTGCTCCGGCTGGCCATGGGCGCTAAGCACCACAGCGTCCAGCAACTGGTCCGCATCAAGGGTGCGGGCAGCCCGCTCCTCAAGATGCGGCTGTCCGATCAAACGCCCCAAATCCCGCGTACAAAACCAGCACTGCTGCTCGACCAGCAGCGCACGCAACTGGCGTTTATGGCGGGTAAAGGTGTGCGGGATCAGGATTTCGCCGGAAAAGTCGGGTATTGCGGGTGAACGGGTGGGGTGGTTGTGGTGAGTAGGCATATCCATTACCTCCGGGGCTTTCTTTATAAAGAGAAGGAGCCATGGTTGTGGGCGGGTAAATCAAACAATCGAGCACACTGAACCCTATGTGCGGCCACTCGCACACCGCTTTGCACGCTTGCTCAGCGAGGCAGGCGTTCGGCATAGTGCAGTTTCGTGTGATTACAAATGCAGTATTTCCCACGAATGATTGATTGTCAACGGATAGGAGTAATCATTTGTGGGAATAGGCGATCGCCTGAAGGAAGAGCGGCAACGCCTCGGCCTGAACCAATCGGATTTCGCAGCATTGGCCGGGGTGGCCAAAAACAGCCAGCTCAACTACGAGAAGGGTGAGCGCAGCCCAGATGCTGCGTACTTGGCTGCAGTGGCTGCGAGTGGCGTTGACGTGCTTTACATAGTGACTGGTAAGCGCACGCCAGAACCTTCGGACTCCCTGAGCGCGGCAGAGGCGGATTTGCTTGAGCGCTACCGGGAGCTGCCGGAGGTTGATCGAGCCCATATCAACAGGGTGGCTAGGGCGTTGGCTGAGTTTGTTAGGCGAGGGCTGCAGCACTAGTGCGGTGGTGATGAGAATCGAATCTTTTCCGGCTGCCTGCTGTGATCCGCAATGCCCGGCTTTTCTGCCATTGAAGCCCAATGCTCACCGCATTTTACCGCTATCCCTTGCAGTGATTTCGACACTTTTCCGACACGGCACCTAGCTCGCCTTGCGCGATATCTGTGCCTTGTGTATATCTGTCCAGTAGTAATGAAAGCGTGAAAAGACTAAGTCAAGCGAATACGTTCCCAATCTTAGCCCGTTATCTAAGCTATTGACAAAGCTTGCTTTTCTGAACGCTATAACCGGCTAAGCTTGGAGTTATACCGAACTCCTCACTTTTGTATTAGTGAGGAACGCTATCTAATCACTGTTAGCGGCCGCAAGTTGATAAATATACAGGGTAGTTAAATGTTAGCTCGCAAAATCACCACATTAACGATCATTGCAATCATTCTTGGGCATGCCATAGGAAATCTTCCGCTCATTAGCGAGATATCTTATTTAGTAAATCTAACACCATCTTCCGAAGGGCTTGCTTCAAAAATTAACGCAACAACAGCCGCTGGCCTGAGCCTTTCAATAATATTTTGTTTAGCAAGCACTGTTATTTATTCGCTTTTAAACAAGGAGGATCTTACGGCAGTCCAAGTATTTGAATGGTATGGGTGCCTCATACTCGGTGGCGCGCTTTTTTTATTTTTTTACTGGCTTACATCAAATGTCTGGTCAAGCAGCTTCCCTGAAATACAGTATGGCCGCGCTGCTCGGGCACTGCATCACGCCAGCTCAAGAAACGAATTATGGCTTGGCATTTCCAGCTTTCTTCTTCTTTCGATAGGCAACTTGGGCTTGTACTTATTGGCTAAAATTCCGTTTTTACTGAGCAATCTTTCATCGCAAGGTGGCAACCAAAGCCAATGAAGCCGCTAACAAATGGTTCAAATCGTTCGCTTCGCTCACTGGGACCGGCTAAAGCCGGCCCCTTAACCAAACGTTATGTGCAATCGAGGCCTTGTTCATGAGCGCGTGGAAAACACAAAAAGGCGATGAATGGATCTACGAGGCTGGCAGTATTAAATCGGTCGCCGACTACAACTCAGAAAATAGTATCTTTGTGATCAAATCAATTTCATTTTCAAAACATGAAGCCTCTGAAAAGCTGCTCTTGAATTTCCTGAGACAGACAACGAAATTTTTCCCAGAGGCACATGTTTCTATTAATTTACGGCAGCTTGACCCCAAAACAGAGGTCGCACTAAACTCCCTCCAGAGCAAAAGTCTAATTAGCTGCAATACATAAGATTCCCCCCAGCCTAGAAAAGAACTTATTCGCTTAAAAAACAAACAATGGTGGTCCTGGTGGTAGATACACATAACAATTGGTTCAAAGCCGTTCGCTTCGCTCACTCGGGACGGGCTAAAGCCCGCCCCTTAACCAAACGTTAGGGCCATCATGCAAAGCGCCATAGTATTCATCATCGTCTCAGTCGCTGTATTATTAGTGTCTCCGCTGCTAATCTTTATCATTGTAAAGCTTACTACAATTAAAATCCCAAGCCGACCAAAAGGCTATTATAGAAGCTACGCACTTCTAATTATTGCAGCAATTTTTGCCACATCAGCAATAGAATACGCATTAAGCCAAATAGTGTCTGGAACTATTTCTTTTAAACCAAGAAGCGCTACTACTGCTCAAGTTTTCTCAATCGAAAATCAGCCGGTACAATTTGCGGCTTACTCCTTTCTTTATATTGCTTTTTGCGCTTTCTGCATTATTACCTTAATAAAATTACATCATGCAATAAAGCATCACTTTAGCAACAAATCCTAACTAGTGGTTCAAACCGTTCGCTTCGCTCACTGGAACGGGCTAAAGTCCGCCCCTTAACCAAACGTTAGGTATCACATGCTGAGCCGCCACCCACACCAGACCCGTTCTCGTAGAGGTTTCGCATTAGTCGGAGCTGCCTTCTTAGTGTTCGGCATATTCATGGCACTGGTAGGTTCTACAATCGGTGTATCTATTGGCGTATTACTTGGTTTAACTCTGGTACTGCCGCCTTTATTACTCGGCGATTCCGGATTTGAAAGGTTTGAGAAAGCCCTCTCCCGAATTTCCTCTTTTGGAAATTTATCGTGAAACCTAACAATGCACTGAAATCGCTCGTTTCACTCGCTGGGACGGCGTTCCGCCGCCCCTTAACCAAACGTTATTTGCAATTACGCTAATTTCTATATTCCAGCCCCACGCTAGACTTGCAGTTCCTTCGCTCTATGCTTCCTTGCGCACCGCCGCAAAAGTCTTTTAGCCTTTGCTCTTCTTTGATAACCGTAACCCGCACTTTCCCTGCAGGCTTCTCCGGTTCTACTGGCTGATAGGTTTCTTTAAAGCTCAGCACGTTATCTGCGCCTCTCGGCGTGTAATTCAGATCATTGAACACGGTTTGCTTTGTAGCAGTGTTTTCTGTGCCTGCAGGCGGTGCCGCCTGCGGTTGAGACGTTGCGTCTCGCCTGGCCTGTGCGTCTACCACTTTGCTCCAGTCCGTCTCGGGGTCTGCTCGGCGTATTTCAGCCACGGGTACTGGCCTTGTTTCTTTCTTACGATCTACCAGGTTCTGCACGTTGCTCTGCAGGAACGCTTGGCCAGCTACGTGAAGCGCGCCTATGGTGAGCACGGTGCCTGTCACGCACGAACAGCAGAAACGACAGGGCCCCGTCTTTCGACGAGGCCTTGTGGGGAACTTGAGCGGGTGATGAGAATCGCCCCCTTTCTGGCTGCCTGCTGTGATCCGCAATGCCCGGCTTTTCTGCCCTTTAAGCCCAGTGCTCACCGCATTTTCCCGCTATCCCTTGCAGTGATTTCGAGACTTTTTCGACACAGCGCCTAGCTCGCCTTGCGCGATATCTGTGCCTTGTGTATATCTGTCCAGTAGTAATGAAAGCGTGAAAAGAGGAAGTCAAGCGAGTACGTTCCCCATCTTAGCCCGTTACCTAAGCCATTGATAAAGCGTGCTTTTTTGAAAGCTCTAACTGGCTAAGCTTGGAGTTATACCGAACGCCTCACTTTTGTATTAGTGAGGAACGCTATCTAATCACTGTTAGGTCGTTATGGATTACGCCTTCTCAGCTAATGTATGGAACTGGTATGCAGAGAATGAGTATGAAAAATTACTCTCGTTCTTACAGCTTTGTGTTGGGTTAGAATTTCTTGCGCTTGAAGCACCAGACCAGATTGCATCCATTCCATACTGTCCCGCATGCGAGGTATGGAGCGAAAAAATACTAAGAATAAAGTTCTTTATAGACGGCTATGAGAATGCAATTACTCCTAAGCTAAAAAATGAACTAACCTCAGTATTCGAGCTATGCAATAACTTGAGCGACGATGTTTTTCATTGTGATGATCAACACATATTCAACCACGATGAATGGAAGTGCATTAGGCTAGCCGCAACCAACGCTTTAGACAGTCTCGAATGGAATTCCTTAAAATCATATGCAGCAGAATTTGAAGGGCGAGCCAAGAATGTACTTTATGGCTCACCATTCCAAGAGACCTAACAACTGGTTCAAACCGTACGCTGCGCTCACTGGGACTGGCTAAAGCCAGCCCCTTAACCAAACGTTAAACAGATAGAGGAATAGATCTAGTGTTATCACCTCGCGCGATCCGACTGCTCCTAAGGCATTTCGATGCATTAGATGATGTGGTGGCTAGCCGACTCACACGTAAACGACCCTTGTAAGAGGAAGCTCTGACTGGGCTTCTGTGTGATTTACTAGATGCGGAAACCCGAGAGGAGGAAAGAGTCTCTTATACGCTTTCGCAACTCCTCGAAGATCTTGGGGAAACCGACGAGGTAAATTGCGAATAAGTCCCTAGACCTGAGACAATCGAAAAAAGCGGGAAGAAGCGGACTTGATCGTACTTTCCTTGCCATGTTGATAAACTCATCATGTTGATGATGAAGACGGTGATGAAGAATATGGCAGCACAACATCGCGTTGCTCGGCGGTCCCTCCCGACAGGCCCCGTGACAGCGGCGTATGAACGCAAGGTGGATGCGGAGGAGGTGCGACGAGATGACGCGCAAGTCGCTCTGGCGGCAAAACTCGATGCCCTGCACGAGTCTCTTACCTCGCTCCCACCAGTACCCCTGCGCACCGACAGACCGACAGAGAGCAGCTCTACAAGCAGCAGTCCGCTGTTACTGTTACTGACGCGATCCTTGGCATCCGCTCAGTCCTTTCTTCGAAAGAAATTCCATTTGTGGTCTTTTGGTCCACCACCGCGAGGCATGTACATTCATGGACCGGTCGGGGTCGGCAAGAGCTTTCTAATGGATCTCTTTTACGCGTCGGTTAATGTTCCTGATGATTCTTGCTGTAATAATGACAGCCACAGCTTCACACACGTCAAAATTACCAAACGCCGTGTCCACGTTCATGAATTCATGCTAGACGTCCATCATCGAATCTTTGTCTACAAACAGAAGCACCCACGAGATGATGCGATACCCATCATTGCGCAGCAATTGGCACAGGAAGCCCAACTACTCTGTTTCGATGAATTTCAAGTAACAGACGTTGCCGATGCCATGATTTTGAAACGACTTTTTTTATTATTATTAGATTGGAATGTCGTGGTGGTGGCCACCTCGAATCGCTCCCCCGATGCCTTGTATGAGGGAGGCATTAACCGATCCCTCTTTTTGCCATTCATAGACATGTTAAAACATACGTTCGACATTATCTCCATGGAGGATTCCGCCAAGGATTATCGACTCGAAACTCGAGCTGATGGTCAATCCTATTTTTGGTCAAACAAGGATGTTCACGGCGATAATAATAGTGATAACAACATGCAGGCGCAGTTGAAAGAAATATTTGGTGGCACTGCATCCGAAACTGAGGCCGAGGCCATTCACGTACCCTTCGGTCGCACCGTCCAGGTCGCCCGATTGAATGACCGGTGCGCCTGGTTTGACTTTTCCGAGTTATGCTACCAACCACTCGGCGCGGCCGATTATATTTCCCTCTGCGACCGATTTCAGGTCCTCATCATGGACCGGGTGCCGCAATTAGACGCCAATCACCTCGACGAAGCGCGACGATTCGTGACCCTCATTGACGTGTGTTATGAATCTCGCACCCGCTTGGTGCTAGCGGCAAAAGTCCCGCTCGATGAATTATTTGTCGAATTTGAAGCGCAAGTTGAAAGCAGTGATGGAAATGAAGAGTTGTTTGTCAGTGAGAAGGGGGGGAACTCGAGTTCCTTTGCGACGACCATGATTCGCACCAAAGAGGGTGAACAATTTGAGTGGTCGGCGACGGGTCGAAGTGGCGTGTCACTGGCACAATTATCGGCCGCCAATGATCTCGCCTTTTCCTTTCGACGAGCCGCGTCTCGGTTGGTAGAAATGGGTGGAAAGGAATGGGGACGGCAATGACGAAAGCTTTTTACCTTGCAAACCATTGAACCTATGGCAGATTTTTACCTAGGGGGAAAAGGGGACAGATTTATTTTCTGAGCATTTCGGTCTTGTTGCGACGGCGATAGGGGCGGACGTAGCGCGGATTCAACTGCTTCACTCGATGTCCCAGCGACTGCGCCACGCGCCCCCCAGTAGTGGGCCGTACCGCAGGCCTCCATCACCCACTCGACCGGTTCGGTTTGCTCCTGTATATATCGCCTGAACGCCTTCCGGTTCAGCCGCTTGAGGTATTAGGGGGCAGACCACGATTAGTTTCTGAATTACCGTCGGTAAAGGTTAACCACCGACCCGAAGCGAGTCTTGCATGATGGCCGGGTAACCGACTCTGCGAAGCCAGACAGCGAACCTGTAGACCTTGTGATTGAGCCTCGAAATATTCGTGCTGATTCGCGCCACTATCGCGAATAAATTCGCTCCTACACAAGCCAGATCAGGGTTTCAACAGCCAGCTGGAGCATGAGTTTATTCAACACCGCTAAGCTTGAGCAGACCTATAAGCAGAAATAACCAAGCCATTCCAATAACGCAAAGCCACCAAGCAACAATCATTCGACGCTTGATTGAGTTAGGTAATTTTTTCACTTCGTTCTCATCAAGCTCTCCGCGCTTTATATAGTTATTTGGCCATAAGGCTACAGCTGCCAAACTGCTGGTCAGAATAAAGCGCGAGGGCAAGCTAGAGCCACCCCACATCACTTTCTGTCTTTTGACATATTCGCTGTTCGGGAATGTCGCTAGTATCACGTCGAGGTTCCGAAACCCCATAACTATAATGATGAACACCCCAGAAAGACTAATGACGAAAGGAGCAAGAAGGCAGGCAATTTGCAGGTCAAGGGGCCAGGTTTCAAACCAGGCATTGAAATTCATTGTTGACTCCTTTCGTAAATTTTTTCCCCTGCTAATTCGCCGGCGAATCCACCTCCTGCTCCACCCACAAGCGATGCCCCGCCAACTACAACCAAACCGCAAGCTATCCCGCCGATACCGGCTGAGCCGAGGCCAATAGCCGCACAAATTGCGCCTGATAACGGTTTAGTGATTGCTACCGCAATCGTGCCACCACCGAGCCCACCCCAAAAGCTTCCCGTTTCGGTAAAACGTACTCTCTGGCACGCCTCAGTTTCCCCAGCCCGGCAGACCTCCTGAACCTTTAACGCGGAAGACGCGCCAGCCAGGCCGATGCCGATATAGCCGCCGTACTTCAGGTATTTGGCTGCTTTGGCGACTTGGTCCATATGGGTGGCGTAGCCCGGTATCTGCCCTGGCGCGCCGCCTCGGCTCCAGTGATGGACCAGGCTGCGGCTGGAGATGCCGAGGTCGCGGCGCAAGGTCGGGTAGCTGCCCAGGCCCAGTTGTTTGCCGAGAAAGGTTGCCTTCAGTTGGTTGTCGAGCTGGCGATAGAGCTGCTGGCGCGAGGCGAAGAACTGCGGGCTTTGCAGGTGACCATGGGTGGTGAATTCGCGTTGGTGCAGGTATTCGATCGTGCTCAGGGTTTCGCCGATCTGTTTCAGGCCTTTTTCCAGTACATCCTTGCCAACGCCGAGCGATTCACTGGCGCCGCCAATCATCAGGGCGATTTCGGCCTGGTGGCGGGCCATAAAGTTGGCTTCTTCCTCACTCAGCGGCTCCAGGTCGGTACGCACCTTGGCCGCCGCGGCCATCAGGTCGGCCTCTTCGCGTAGGCATGCAGTGGGGTTGAGCAGGTTGCCCAGGATAAACATCTCGCCGGCCTTGAAGCCTTGGGCGAACGTCGGGTTCAGCGCCTTGATGCGGCTGACAAGGTCGGCGTGCGGGGTGTCGGCAAACAACTTGGCCAACACCTGCTCGCCGGACATGCTGCGCGGCACAACGTAGAACCCCGGTGGAAAGGGCTCGGGTTGCTTGAGCATATCGGCTGGAGGCCAGTCCGCTAGCTCGGGTTGGGCCTCGCTTTTTTGCTCCCACGCGGCGAAAGAGGCGCCGCCATTACCCGGTTTGGTGTTGGGTAATTCAGTCTGCGGGCTCCAGCCACGATCAGTAGCCCAACTAAGGTCGCGATTGCCGCTGCTGTCGCTGAGCCAGTCAGCGTCTTTGTCCCAGCCGTGATCGAAGGGGTAGGCCGGGTCTTTGAGGTTGTCCGTTCCCATGGGGAGCTCCCTGTGCTGGCGAATTCAGGGGGGAGTGTACCGGCCTGATGACCGGTGCCAACCCTTGCCCGGCGTGTCTGGGATGAGTGGCGCAGCTTGATTATGCGATGGGTCACATTTATCGGTATTTGAGGCGCAAGCAGATGTATTGAGGGCACCACACTCACTCCCGAAATGAAGCTGTTTGTTTTGCGCACTGCCACGTAGCGCCCCTGATCTTGCCACAGCCGATGTGCCTAAACCGGGGGTACGCTTCTGCTGCGGTTTGTTCATACCTGCCTGATCAATGCCTCCAGATAGCTGAGGCCTTTATCGGTGATCGCTTTACGCAGGGTTTTCTCCGCTGGCGTTGCCGCGTTATGGCTGGCCGCCCGACAAAATCTATAAACCACGTCGACTATTTGCGGGTTGTCTGGCGCTTTTTGTGTGCGGATATCGCTATGGGCGATAAGCAAGTGGCGCAGGGTCAAGGTGCGGATGGCCAGGGTGGCGGCCCATTCACGCAGGTTCAAACCGTAATCCTGCCCGGCGCTGGTAGTGGACAGGTATGGGAAGCCGGTGCGGGTCATTTCTGCCGCAATAAAGCGCTGCAAAATCGGCTCAAGGGCGTGGTGGAGTGTGCTGCGGTACAGCGCTTGATATTCTGCTTTAAGCGTCCACTGTGCCTGCGCCGGCGTCTCGCCGGGGACGACGAGCGTGGCACTGAGTAGTTGCTGGCGCATTGAGTCGGGGGCTCCAGGTGCATTGAGCACATTGATGAGGACGATCAGCAGCGGGTCGGCCGAAATGGCTTCATTGTTGGGCGCCACCAAGCTAAGCGGCTCGGCGAAATAGGGCAGGTGTTCGGGCCAGCGCGCATGGGGCAGCTCGCTGAGCCGGGAGGCGATGGCGTACAGGCGCAGCAACACTTGGGCCACGCCCAGTTCCGGGGATAGGCTGATCTGCAGCAGCGCTTCTACAACGGCGCGCCACTGCGAGGGGCTGACGCCCGGCAACTCCTGATTGATCGAGCCGTAAAGGTGGTGATCGTCTTCCTGGCTTTCTTCGATCTGGAAGGGTGATTCGCCAAACAGTCCAATGCGGGCGACTTCGGGGCAGCTAAGGGTGGCGGACTTCACCAGGGCGTTATTGATGCGGCGGTACATGCGCGGGTAGTTGGCGCAGGTATCTGTCAGGATCTGTGCGCCCTGCTTTGCGTGGATCTGGCAGCGTCCGCCCTGGAGCGCACCACACTGGCCCCCAGCCTTGTCCATCTGATAGCCGGAGTCGTCTTTGACAATCAGGTTCAGTAGTTCGGGGTAATCCCGACTATACAAATCGCGGCTGCGAGGGCTGACAGCGATGCGCCAGTTGCCCTTGCAGCAATTGTCTTCGCAGCGCTCGGCAATGCACGAGAACTGTTGTACGTAGTTGAAGGCCCTGACGGACTGCATGCCCATGAATCATCTCCCGCTGCCTGAGGTTCGTGTGAGCCTGAGTGGACATCGTGGGGGAGTCGTTCCATTGCGATGGCAACTATCGCCGGGCACCGCAAAAGCGGCATGCCCATGTGCCTTGCGCTTCGCGGATGCTGCCGCTGTTTCTGCGCCTTTACCCGTTGCGCATGGCTATACCGGTATAAGCCATGTACCCCGCAGCCACGCTCAAGAGGTTCACGCGCAGTGGCGTTTAACGCGGGGCGCCCATATCGGCATGGTGGCCGGCGCTTTAGTCAGCCTGCCTGCGGGTTATGTCGGCGTAGCACAAACGATAAGGCCCCGTCTTTCGACGAGGCCTTGTGGGAATCTGGAGCGGGTGATGGGAATCGAACCCTTTCCGGCTGCCTGCTGTGATCCGCAATGCCCGGCTTTTCTGCCCTTTAAGCCCAGTGCCCACCGTATTTTCCCGCTATCCCTTGCAGTGATTTCGACACTTTTTCGACACGGCGCCTAGCTCGCCTTGCGCGATATCTGTGCCTTGTGTATATCTGTCCAGTGGTAATGAAAGCGTGAAAAGAGGAAGTCAAGCGAATACGTTTCCCATCTTAGCCACTTACCTAAGCTATTGATAAATATTGCTTTTTTGAAATATATAACCGGCTAAGCTTGGAGTTGTACCGAGCACCTCACTTTTGTATTAGTGAGGAACGCTATCTAATCACTGTTATAGGAATCATTCTGCCTCCATGTATAACGCAATTAAAAAATACGCACCAATCCTTCTTATCAGCACAGCTATCGTGTTGGGTTTAAATTATTACTCGTACCAAGCTATTATTCTAATCACCCAAGTACGAGCCGACACAATCCCAGCGGAACTAATCTTAGAGATCATCACCACAATTTCAATCCACATAATTGCTCTCTCAGCAGCGCCATTAATTCTGTCTGCAAAAAACAGAACGCTCGCCAGCTACGTGGCTCTGATCACCTTTAGCGCAATTTATATAACTTATATGACTGGAATAAATGCGGTGGGACCTGCAATAGCTATTGTAATTTTCTGCTACTTGGCCTTTTATGGTTGCTCAAAGGCTAAAGGCATCTACAATTATTACCGCACTAAATAAAGGGCGCGGTGAGTTCCTATAACAGTTGGTTCAAATCGTTCGCTTCGCTCACTGGGACGGGCTAAAGCCCGCCCTTTAACCAAACGTTATGTAACACGGAGAGTTTAGTGAAAATTATACCTTTAGCGTTCTTGAGTATTTCAATTGCTTTTTCCGCTTTCGCGTCTGAGAATAGCTCGATTGGATATAAAACAGTGGAGCTCGCGCTAAAAGCACTCAAAAGTAAAGAGGGTATAAATCTAAGCAGCCAAGGCGGCTGGACAATAATTGAGGATAAAGAGGATTCAAACTTGGTATTGTGGTCATTCACTCCTGATTCGCATCCAGCTCACCCAGCCGCAATAAAGCGCAAAGTTGTTGAGAGAAACCAAAAGATATACATTCAAATGTCTGCCCTCTGCCAGGCTAAAAAAGAAGACTGTGACAAACTGATGCAAGAATTTGAGCAATTAAATCAAAACATCATGAAAGGCTCGAGATAAGTGTTACATAACAAGCGCCTTAAACATCGCGGCCTTCGTCCGCTGGGCTCGCAACAAGTTGCTCGCCGTTTAGGCGTGCGTTAGGATTTTTGATATGGATTCCAATAAAGATCCTTGGATTAAAATAAATAGTGAGACCTACCTCGAGTGTATTGTTGGCAACAAGTCTGGACTCATAAAACTAAAAGAGCTGATTCAGTCCGCAATTGATAATAAAGGCGTCGATGTAAATCCTCATATAAAATCTGATTTCAAAGTCGTGGTGTGTACGGAAGAAGAATTTGAGGAAACGGAATCTAATTCTTTACCCAAGTGGCAAAATCTCTTGTTTTACTCTGCACTGGTGGCTTGGCTAGGCATTTTGCCAATAGTGGGTATAATTATGCTAGTGCGACTATGGCTCGCGTAGCATCAATCCTAACAAGCGGTTGTAATCGCCGCGCAAAAAACATGCGGCTGGGACGGCTTACGCTACGCTCCAGCCGCCCTTAAACCGAGCGTTATTTACCTTTTACGCTAGTTTCTATACTCCAGCCCCACACTAGACCTGCAGTTTCTCCGCTCTATGCTTCCTTGCGCCCCACCGCAAAAGTCTTTTAGCTTTTGTTCTTCTTTGATAACCGTAACCCGCACTTTCCCTGCAGGTTTCTCCGGTTCTACTGGCTGGTAGGTTTCTTTAAAGCTCAGCACGTTATCTGCGCCTCTCGGCGTGTAATTCAGATCATTGAACACGGTTTGCTTTGTAGCAGTGCTTTCTGTGCCTGCAGGCGGTGCCGTCTGCGGTTGAGACGTTGCGTCTCGCCTGGCCTGTGCTTCTACCACTTTGCTCCAGTCCGTCTCGGGGTCTGCTCGGCGTATTTCAGCCACGGGTACTGGCCTTGGTTCTTTTTTGCGATCTACCAGGTTCTGCACGTTGCTCTGCAGGAACGCTTGGCCAGCTACGTGAAGCGCGCCTATGGTGAGCACGGTGCCTATCAGCCCCGGTATCACCAAGTCTAATCTGTTGCGTTTGCTACTGGCTTTGATCCATTCGGGGGCGTCATGCCTGTCAGCCTTCATCCTTTTCTCTCCCTGTCCTTCGGGCATACCAGCGCCTACTCACTTCCTGGGTTATCGCTATCCCGCGTTTTCGATGGTTTTCACGCTCTGCGTTGGAACCCGGCGTGGGACGCTCTGCGTCCATTGTAGCGAGACGCGGAGCGTCGCTGGCTACATGCCAGCGCAGACGGTTCGACGCGGGAACGATCAATTAAATATCGGTCAGTGTCAGGGTGGGCTGGGCGTTGCGGGTCGGCGCTTCGTTTAGCTGCTACGTTTCGGTGCTCTCAAGGTGTATCGCGAATAAATTCGCTCCTACTGGTAACCACCTCTTGTGTAGCGACGGTAGGCAATCACACCTGCGTATCACGCAGGAACAGCAGAAACGACAAGGCCCCGTCTTTCGACGAGGCCTTGTGGGAATCTGGAGCGGGTGATGGGAATCGAACCCACGGCTCTAGCTTGGGAAGCTAGGGTATTACCATTATACGACACCCGCTTTTGAGGGGTGCCTTTGTACCAGAAGTCGTCAGCGAAATGAAGCCCGCGCAGCGTCTTTGTGTGTCTGCTGCGCGGTTTTGGTCTAGATCGCCATGGCCAGGGGTTGCTCGTGCTGGTACAGGGCGGCGCTGTGGCTGCGGGCTGGGGTGTCGAGGAAGCCGAGCAGGGCGGCTTTGCATTGCAGCCAGGCGCCTTTGTGTTCCATGTCGAGGAAGTGCCCGGCGTTGTTGATGGTGACGAAGTGGCAGTCGTTGAGGTGCGAGGCGAATACGCGCACGTCCTGGGCTGAGGTGTATTCGTCGTGTTCGCCGTTGACGAACAGCACGGGGATATCGATGGCGGCCAGGCATTCCATCTGGCAGTGGGCGTCCATGTGCAGCACCTGGTGCACGTGGGCGTGCATCTGCCGGTATTCGTGCTGGTCGAGGCTGCCGATGTGGCGCTGGTTGTAGCGCTTGAACAGCGACGGCAGGTGTTTGCCGATGGTGCTGTTGACCAGGTCGCCGAGGGCGTGGCCTTCGGCGCTGTTGAGGTAGGTCAGGCCTTCTTCGAGGTAGTCGATCATCGGCTCGTTGAGCAGCGGCGAGAAGGAGCAGACCACCGCCTTTTCGATGCGCGCCGGACGCTTGGCCAGGGCCAGCATGGCGGCTACACCACCCCAGGAGAAGGACATCAGCTGGTCGGCCTGGAAGTGCTCGATCAGGCCCAGGAGGATGCTTGCTTCGTTCTCCTTGGTGATCGGCCAGCTGTTGTCGTTGTGCGCCTTGGATTGGCCAGCATAGGGTTGGTCGTAGAGCACCACGTTGAAGTGTGGCTGCAGGTATTTGATGGTTTGGGCAAAAGCCGCGGTGGTGGACAGTGAGCCGTTGACCAGCACGATCGTCTTTTGCGCCTGGGGGTTGGCGTAGAACTCCGTATAGACCTTGTACTTCCCGTGTAGCTCGACGACAGCGATGGCTGGCTTCATGTCGGTTCCTCCTGGCGCATCAAAAAATTGGCAGGGCGAGCGGCTGGGCCGATTCGCCACACAACTGGGTAGACAGGTAAGCGCCCGGACGTTACGGCTTAATGTCAGGCTGGAGGATCTTGTTGGAGGGGTGTCGTCGAACGGTTTGGGCTGAAGACACGCCTACGGCAGCGGTGGCCGAGGACGGTGATCAACCAGGCAGGAACCCATTTCGCGCAGAGCGCAAGTAACCGGAAGAACGCTTAGATGGTTCGTGTGACTGTGCGGTCACATCGAGACCTTATGCTTCGAGTTAAGCAGTGCGCGCACAGGCTGGCAAGGCTTTATTTGTCAGACAGATTACCGTTTATCGGCTGCCCGCCGCCGTGAGCGAAACGCCAACAGCCCCTAGCGCCTGGACCTCGTCCGGAGTCAGGGTGCGGTACTGGCCGGGCGCCAGGGCCGGGTCGAGCGCCAGGCTGCCGATGCGCTCGCGGTGCAGGCCGATCACCTTGTTCTGGAAGTGCCCGAACATGCGCTTGACCTGGTGATAGCGGCCTTCGTAAAGCGTCAGGCGGGCGTGGCGTGGCGCGAGGATTTCCAGCTCCGCGGGCAGGGTGGTCAGGTCTTCGAAGGCGAAGTACAGGCCGGTAGCAAACACCTCGACGCAGGCCGGGTCGATGTCTATTTCGGTGTCCACGCGGTAGACCTTGGGCTGGCGGCTGCCCGGCGCGCTGATGCTGCGCGACCAGTGACCGTCATTGGTCAACAGCAGCAGGCCGCTGGTGTTGAGGTCCAGCCGCCCGGCCAGGTGCAGGGGCAGGGCGGCAGGCTCGTCGAGCAGGTCGAGCACGGTGCGGTGCTCGGCGTGGGTGGTGGCACTGACCACGCCGACCGGTTTGTGCAGCATGTAGTAGCGCGCGCCGGGGCCGTCCTGCAGCAGCTGCTCGTCTAGCTCAACGCGGCTGAAGGTGCGCACTTCGGCACGGCCATCACGGGTGACCTGGCCATCCACACGCACGCGGCCGCAGGCCAGATGCTGACGCACGGCCTGGCGGTTGAGGTGGTCGAAGTTGCCGAGAAAACGGTCGAGGCGCATGGCGAGTTAGTCGAGTTCGGCAGGGCGCACTTGGGCGCAGCGCGGGCACAGGCAGGCTTGGTCGCGCAGGGCCTCGGGCAGGGCAGCCAGCACCTCGGGGTCGATGCTTACCGCGAAACACCAGCAATCGGTGACCGGCGTGTCCGCTGCGGCCTGGCTGCAGCGGTTGGGCGCCCCGCAGGCTGGGCACAGGTTGGGGTCGGTCATGGCGCGTTCTCGTCTGCTGGGCGGCTATGTTAGGGTCTGTTCCCGTTTCGTTCGCGGTCGCGCCGGAGCCCGTTTTAGCGCTAGGCAAGGCACGAGATGCGAAGTTTAGCCGGCTAAATGAGCCATCGAGAAACGCAGCATCGCGCTAAAACGGGCCCGGCCCTACGGGTTGCGCGAAAAATCTCGCCATGCGGTGTTGGAGGACTTGCCAAGGGGACACCATTCCCTGCGTCCTCCGCCTAGCCTGGCGAGATTTTTCGCAGCAACGCGGCTCGCGACGAAACGGGAACAGACCCTCGCACCGGCCGTCGCTGCCGGTCGTATTGGCTTGCGCCTGTGGCGGGTGGGGCGCAGGCTGCGCTGCGGCCGAGGTCGCCGCTGTCGGCGCCGCCGGGTGCGCACTGCACACCCATGCGAGCCTGCCATGCCTGGTTACCGCATCAAGTATTCGACCCTGAGCATTGGCCTGGAAGATTTCCACCTGTGCTCCCTGCGCGACAAACAACAGTATGCCGACGCCCAGGGCGCCGCCGAGCGCGCGGGGATTTCCTCGGCCACCTGGTCGCTGTTCGGCCAGCTCTGGCCCGCCGGTGAGGTACTGGCGCAGACCCTGAGTAGCATGCCGGTGGCCGGGCTGCGGATTCTCGAACTGGGTTGCGGCCTGGGCCTGACCAGTTTGCTGTTGCAGCGCCAGGGCGCGGACATTACCGCCAGCGATTACCACCCGCTGGCCGCCGAATTTCTGCTGCGCAATGCCGCGCTTAATGAGTTGTCGCCGATTCCGTATCGGCAATGCGACTGGGCCGAGACGGACGGCACGCTGGGCGTGTTCGATCTGATTATCGGCAGCGACCTGCTCTACGAGCGCAGCCATCCTGCCTTGCTCGCCGGCTTTATCGCCCGCCACGGTGCCGATGGCAGCCGGGTGCTGATCGTCGACCCGGCCCGGGGCAATGCCGCGCGCTTCAGCCGGCTGATGGCCGAGCTGGGTTACCGGCAGTTGGCGGACCGCATCAACCTGCTGGCTGACCCGCTGCTGCCGTTCCGGGGGCGGATTCTCAAGTACCAGCGGGAGGTGGCTTAGGCTATGTGCCAACGGGGCGTTACAACCGCGATTCGGCTTGTGCAGGTGCGAAGGGGGCGCCTAAGCCGGTATTCGCGGTGGGGCCGCGAATTTCGCGAATAAATTCGCTCCTACAAAAACTGTAGCCTGGGTCGAGTGCAGCGACACCCGGGGCATTTCTGCCAGGTATCGCTGGGCTCGTTGGGTTTAACCAAAGCCCCGTGTAGGAGCGAAGGGGGCACCTAAGCCGGTATTCGCGGTGGGGCCGCGAATTTCGCGAATAAATTCGCTCCTACAAAAACTGTAGCCTGGGTAGAGTGCAGCGACACCCGGGGCATTTCTGCCAGGTATCGCTGGGCTCGTCGGGTTTAACCAAAGCCCCGTGAGCGAAGGGGGCGCCTAGCCTTTATTCGCGATGGGCCAGGTACGCGCGCCAGCCGCCGAAGTGGCTGATGTCGACAGCGCCCTGCAGGCCGTAGGGTTCGCAGATAAAGCCGGTTTCCCAGGCGCCGCTGGCCAGTTGCACCTTGCCCAGGCCGAGCGGGGCCGGGATGCCGGCGAGGAATGAACCCAGCTCGCTGCTCGGCAATTCCCAGACTTCCACCTCGATGGCCACGCCGCCTTCGCTGACGCGCAGCATGCCTGGGCGCGCGGGCGGGCCGCCGGCCAGTGCGTAGAGCTGATAATCAGGCGAGCTGTGGGTGGCTTCGAGCAGGCGTGCGCCGCGTTTGCGCAGTTGCCAGTTGAGTGGCAGGCCGTCGAGGTGCGCGCCGCAGACCACCACGCGGGTCAGGTCGTGGCGGGCGACGCTGCCGGCCACGGGCTGCTCCGCCGGTTGGCCACCGGCCAGGGGCCGGGCGTAGCGGCATTGCAGGGCGTCGGCCAGGCTCAGCAGGTATTGGTCGGTGAACGCCCGGCCGAACAGGGTCACGCCCCAGGGCAAGCCGTTGGCCATAAAGCCGGCGGGCACGGCGACGGCGGCGTAGTCGAGCATGTTCATAAAGTTGGTGTAGTAGCCCAGGTCGGAGTTGCGCTTGACCGGCTCGGCCTGCAACTCGGCCAGGGTGACCGGGCGCGGGTAGGCGGGGGTGAGCACGCAGTCGAGGCCATCGAGCAGGCGGTCGCAGAGCGCCTTCAATTCCTGCAGGCGGTATTGGGCGCGGAACAACTGCACGGCGGTGGTGCCCGGCGCTTTTTCCAGCACGGCCTTGATCACCGGCAGCACTGCATCGGGTTGCTGCTCGATCAGCTCGCCGGCCACGCTGTAACGCTCGGCCACCCAGGGGCCTTCATAGAGCAGGCGCGCGGCTTCGAGAAAGGGCGTGAAGTCGACCTCTACGGCTTCGCCACCCATGGCCTTGAGTTGTTCGATGCTGCGGGCGAACAGCGCCGGGCTCTCGCTGCAGCCGAGAAACTCCAGTTGGCTGGGCACGCCGAAGCGAAAGCCCGACCGCACGCTGCCAAATGCCGAGGCGTCGTTCCACAGCGGGTTGGCGCGGCTGTAGGCGTCCCGTGGGTCGAGTGTGGCGGTCAGGGCGAGCAGTTGGCTGGCCTCGCGGGCGCTGGCGGTGAAGAAGGTCACGCAGTCCAGGGTGCGACAGGCGGATACGACGCCGGCCGTGGAGAGCAGGCCCTTGGTGGCTTTGAGGCCGACCAGGTTGTTCAGCGCTGCCGGCACGCGGCCTGAGCCTGCGGTGTCGGTGCCGAGGGCGAAGCTGGCGACGCCGAGCGCCACGGCCAGGGACGAGCCGGCGCTGGAGCCGCCAGACGGATAGTCCGGGTGCACCGAGTTGCGGCAGGCGCCGTAGGGCGAGCGGGTGCCGTTGAGGCCGGTGGCGAACTGGTCGAGGTTGGCCTTGCCCAGCGGCACGGCGCCCAGGCGGATCAGTTGTTCGACCAGGGTGGCACTTTGTGTGGGCGTGTAGGCAAAGGCCGGGCAGGCGGCGGTGGTGGGGATGCCGGCCAGGTCGATGTTGTCCTTGATGGCGAAGGGCACGCCAAACAGCGGCAGCTCGGCGGGCGACTTGCCGTCCAGGGCGGCGAGGTAGGGCTCCAGCTCTGCTTCGGTGAGCAGGTGGATAAACAGGTTGAATTCCGGGTTGAGCGCTGCGGCCTTGTCGCGCAGGGCGGCGATCAGTTGGCGCGGGCTCAGGTTGCCGTTGCTGTAGGCGGTTTTCAGTGCGCCGAGGCGCAGGTCGAATGTGTGGGGCATGTCAGGTTTCCTTGTGGGTTTCGCTCTGCCTGGGCATTGGCTGGGTGGCGCCGCGTGTTAGCCGCGATAGCGCCTATGGCTTGTCGCGGCTAAAGCCCCTCCCACGCCGTGGTTTATTCGGGCTGTGGCTCTTGCAACACCACCACCCGCTGGCCGGCGCGCACTGGCGAGCCGGGCTGCACGAGGACCTCGCTTATCACCCCGTCGCGTGGGGCGGTGAGGGGGATTTCCATCTTCATCGACTCCAGAATCACCAGCACATCGCCCGCCTGGACCCGGTCACCGACGCTCACCTGCACCTGCCAGAGGTTGCCAGCGATATGGCTGTCGATGCCGTGCTGGCCGGTGCTGAGCGGGGCGTCTTCGCCGACCTCGGCAAGCACCTCCTCGCTGTCGAAGTGCGCCTGGCCGGACTCGATCCAGCGCTGGCGCTCGGCGTCGAAGGCGCCGCGTTGCTGGCTGCGGAACGCGGCAATGCCGTCGGCCTCTTGCTCAAGGAAGTGCTGGTAGTCAGCCAGGGCCAGTTCGCTGTGCTCGATGCGCAGCGGGTAGCGGCCCAGGGGGAAGTCGCGGCGGATGCGCAGCAACTCGTCGGCCGAGACCGGGTAGAAGCGGATCTGGTCGAAGAAGCGCAGCAGCCAGGGTTTGCCGTCATAGGCGGCGACTTCGCGGTAGCGGTTCCACATCTGCAGGGTGCGGCCGACGAACTGGTAGCCGCCGGGGCCTTCCATGCCGTACACGCACATATAGGCGCCGCCGATGCCCACGGAATTCTCGGCGGTCCAGGTGCGTGCCGGGTTGTACTTGGTGGTGACCAGGCGGTGGCGCGGGTCCAGCGGCGTGGCCACCGGCGCGCCGAGGTAGACGTCGCCCAGGCCCATCACCAGGTAGCTGGCGTCGAACACGGTGCGGTAGACCTCGTCGAGGTTGGGCAGGTCGTTGATGCGGCGGATAAATTCCAGGTTGCTCGGGCACCAGGGCGCGTCCTTGCGCACCGTGGTCATGTATTTGTCGATGGCCAACTGGCAGGCCGGGTCGTCCCAGGACAGTGGCAGGTGGACAATGCGCGAGGGCACGCGCAGGTCTTGCGCGGCGCACACGGCGTCCCACTCGCCGACGATGATCGCCAGGAGGTTGGCCAGGGACAGGGTTTCCGGCTGGTAATGCACCTGCAGCGAGCGGATGCCGGGGGTGAGGTCGATCACCCCGTCCAGCGCCTTGGCCTCCAGCGCCTGCATCAGCGCGTGGCCACGGAAGCGCAGCACCAGGTCCAGCTCCGGTGCGCCGATTTCCAGCAGCAGGTGGGTGTCGCCGGACAGGCGCGCGACCAGGCGTTTATCGGCCTCGCCGATATCGAGGACGATGGGGGAGGTCAACGCCGTCATGGGGGCTGTGGGAGGGGCTTCAGCCGCGACAGAAGCGACATCATTTTCGCGGCTAAAGCCCCTCCCACGAAGATCTGCGTACTCGAAG
This sequence comes from Pseudomonas cuatrocienegasensis, assembly GCF_900110925.1. Lineage (GTDB taxonomy): Bacteria > Pseudomonadota > Gammaproteobacteria > Pseudomonadales > Pseudomonadaceae > Aquipseudomonas > Aquipseudomonas cuatrocienegasensis. The sequence continues at coordinate 259,409 of NZ_FOFP01000004.1, forward strand.
TCGTTGGCCTTGGCCAATTGCCGTGCGACTTCGATGCTGACCGGCGCAAAGCGCACCTTGTCGCCGGCTTTGAGCTGGCCGAGCTGCCACAGGTCCGCCTCGATGATGGTCACCGGGCAGACGAAGCCGCCGAGGCTCGGGCCGTCCGGGCCGAGGATCACCGGCATGTCACCGGTGAAGTCCACGGCGCCGATGGCGTAGGGGTTGTCATGGATGTTGGAGGGGTGCAGACCGGCTTCGCCGCCGCTGTCGCGTACCCACTCCGGCTTGGGGCCGATCAGGCGCACGCCGGTACGGCTGGAGTTGAAGTGCACTTCCCAGGCGGTGGCGAAGAAGGTGGCGATATAGCCTTCGGTGAAGTATTCCGGCGCGCCGTGGGGGCCGTAGATCACGCGGATTTCGCGCACGGCCGGCAGGGCATCGCAAAGCTCGGCGGGCAGTTGTGCGCCGGCCGTGGCGTCGTTGAGCGCTGGCAGGTGCAGCACGTCGCCGGCACGCAGGGCACGGCCAGCGTGGCCGCCAAACTGGCCGAGGGTAAAGGTGCTTTTGCTGCCCAGATAATCCGGCACCTGGACGCCGCCGCGCAGGCTCAGGTAGCTGCGTGCGCCGGCGCCGGCAATGGTGCCGAAACTCAGAGTGCTGCCGGCGGTGATCAGCAGCGCGGTGTTCATCGACTGGGCGATGCCGTCGAGGCTCAGCGGTATTTCGGCGCCGGTAACCGCGATGACCGCGTCGGTGTTGAAGCGCAGGGTCGGGCCGCTCATGGTGATTTCCAGGCCAGCGGAGCCTTCGGGGTTGCCGAGCAGGCGGTTGCCCAAGCGCAGCGCGCGGCTGTCCATCGGCCCCGACGGCGGCACGCCCACGGCCCAGTAACCGATGCGACCGGGGACGTCTTGCACGGTGGTCTGGGTGCCGCCGCTGAGCACCTCGAAGGTGTTGGCGCGGTACACCAGGCCGTCCAGGCAACGGGTCCAGGGCTGGCCTGTGGCAAAAGGCGCGTCGGCGAGAATCTGCCGCAGGTAGTCGCGGTTGCATTCCACGCCGTACAGCACCGAGTCGGCCAGGGCCTGGCTCAGGGCGGCGCTGGCTTTTTCACGGCTGGGCGCCCAGGTGATGACTTTGGCGATCATCGGGTCGAAGTAGGGCGGGATTTCGCAGCCGGCCTCGACCCAGGTGTCGATGCGCAGGTGGTGTCCATCGGCGGGCGGAAACTGCACGGCGGTGAGCAGACCAGGGCTGGGCTGAAAATCCCGGCCCGGATCTTCGGCGTACAGCCGTGCCTGGATCGCGTGGCCGCTTGGCGACAGGTTGCGTGCCAGTTCGCTCAGTGGCGGCAGGTCGCCGGCGGCCAGTTCGACCATCCAGCGCACCAGGTCGACGCCCCAGACTTGTTCGGTAACGCCATGCTCGACCTGCAGGCGGGTGTTCACTTCAAGAAAGTAGAAGCGCTCGGCCTCGCTGTCGTAGACAAACTCGACCGTGCCAGCGCTGCGGTAGCTGACCGCCTTGGCCAGCTTGATCGCGGCCGCGCACAGCTCATCGGCCATGCCGGCTGGCAGGTTCGGTGCGGGGGTTTCTTCCAGCACTTTCTGGTTACGCCGCTGCACCGAGCAGTCGCGCACGCCGAGGGCGATAACTTCGCCCTGGCCGTCGCCGAACACCTGCACTTCCAAGTGGCGGGCGCGCTGGATGTACTTTTCGATAAATACGCCGCTGTCGCTGAAGTTGTTCTGCCCCAGGCGCTTGACCGCCTCGAAGGCGTCGCTCAGCTCGGTGGCGCTGTTGCACACGCGCATGCCGATGCCACCGCCACCGGCGGTACTTTTCAGCATCACCGGGTAACCGACCTGCTCGCCGGCGATCAGTGCGGCATCGAGGTCTGCCAGCAACTCGGTGCCTTCAAGCATCGGCACGCCATGCTGCTTGGCCAGGGCGCGGGCGGTGTGTTTGAGGCCGAACACGCGCAACTGTTCAGGCGTCGGGCCGACGAAGGCGATACCCGCGGCCTCGCAGGCTTCGGCGAAGGCGGCGTTTTCGGAGAGGAAGCCGTAGCCGGGGTGGATGGCCTGGGCGCCGCTGCGTTTGGCGACGTCGAGAATCTTTTCGACCGCGAGGTAAGTGCCGGCCGCCGGGCCTTCGCCCAGGCTGTAGGCCTCATCGGCCTGTTGCAGGTGCAGGCTGGCGAGGTCGGCTTCGGAGTACACGGCCACGCCGCCCACCTGCAATTCACGCAGGGTGCGCAGGATGCGGCAGGCAATGGCGCCACGGTTGGCGATCAGCAGTTTGGTGAACATTCGAGGTGTCCTCGAAAGGGGCGGGCCGTCCCGCGGTATTGGGTCTGCACCCCGGTCGTCCGGGGTGGGAAATCATCTGTAGTTGCTATTCGTAGGGTGGAAAACCGCGAAGCGTTTTCCACGGGGTGGTCATCCACCGTTCAGCCGTCAAGATCCGGTGGATGTAAAAAGCGACATCCACCCTACGGTCTTCAATCCCACACCAACACCTCGGCCGGGGTCGGGTTGTAGCCGTTGCAGGGGTTGTTGAGCTGTGGACAGTTGGAGATCAGCACGATGATGTCCATGTGCGCGACCAGTTCGACGTACTTGCCGGCGGCGGAGATGCCGTCCTCGAAGGTCAGGCCACCTTCGGGGGTGACTGGCACGTTCATAAAGAAGTTGATGTTGGCGCTGATGTCGGCCTTGTTCAGGCGGCCGTCGTGCAGGCTGGCACGTAAGAAGTTGTCGCGGCAGCTGTGCATGTAGCGCTTGTCGAGGGCGTAGCGCACGGTGTTGCTTTCCTGGGCGCAGGCACCGCCCAGGGTGTCGTGGCGGCCGCAGGTATCGGCGCTGATGGTCAGCATCGGCTGGCCGAGGTTGGAATAGAGCACGCTGCCGGTGGTCAGGTAGACGCGGTTCTGTTTGCGCAGGGTGCGTTGCACGTCATAGCGCTCGCGCGGGTTCTGCGCGCTGTAGAACAGGGTGTCGACTGCCTGGTTGCCTTCCAGGTCGAGCAGGCGCAGGGTCTGGCCGGCCTTGATTTCGGTGATAAAGGGCTCGCCGGCGCCGATGGTGGCGCGGTACACGGCCGCTTCCGGATGTTTGTCGCTGTGGGTGAGCGTCATGTTGGCGTCCTCAGATGTACAGGCGTTCGGTGTTGTGGAAGCCGCGGCCGTTCTCCGGGCGCGAGGTGCGACAGAGCACGCTGATGCCGTCGCTCTCGACCTTGCTCCAGTTCAGTTGCACCGGCTTGGGTGCATACACCGGGTTGGGGTCCATGGGGTGTTGCAGGGCGGTGAGCACCACCAGGGTGTCCATCGGCGCGTACAGCTCGATGTAGTCGCCTGCCTTGGAGTTGTCCGGCTGGAAGTGGAGGCAGCCGTCGCCATCGACCGTGACCTTGCTGAACAGATTCAGGCACATCAGCAGGTCGGCCAGGCCCAGGTTCCACTTGCCCATTTCCACCAGCAGGTTGTCCACGCCGTTGCGGAAGAAACCGTTGCGCAGCGCTTGGTAGCTGCCGCTGCCGTACTTCTCCTGCACCTCGGCGGCCGAGAGCACGCCGCCGAAGCTGTCGTGCCAGCCGCAGGTGTCGGCGGTGATGGCGGCGAGCACGCGGCCCATGTCCGAGTACAGGCAGTGGCCGGCGGTGAGCTTGGCGGTGTGCTGGCCTTTGAGCGAGTCCGGCAGGTTCAGCCGTTCGCTTTTCTCAGCGGCATTGAGCAGCAGCAGGCTGACGTTGGCGCCGCCTTCGAGGTCGGTGATGCGCAGCAGTTGGCCGCGTTTGAGGACGAAGGAGGTATGCCCGCCGCCGGGGACGGTTTCGTCGTACAGGCTGGGGCGCAGGGTGAGCGAGGCTGTCATGGTGGCTCCTTAGACGGCGGGTTGCAGGCCGGCGGTGATGTGCGCCGGCAGTGCGTCGACGGCGGCGCGCGTGGCGCGGCGGTCGCTGTTCAAGGGGATGTCGTAGGTGATGCGCGCACCGAAGGCATTCGGGGCGTGGGGGTCGATACGGGTCTTGTCGAACACCAGCAGGCGGGTGCCGAGGCTGAAGCCTTCGCTGAGGTCATGGGTGACCATAAATACGGTCAGACGGGTCTCGTTCCACAGCTCCAGCAGCAGGCCGTGCATGTCCTTGCGGATGCCGGGGTCGAGCGCGCCGAAGGGTTCGTCGAGCAGCAGCACGCGCGGCTTCATGATCAGCGCCTGGGCAATCGCCAGGCGTTGCTGCATGCCGCCGGAGAGCTGGGTTGGGTACTTGTCCAGGGCATGGCCGAGGCCGACCTTGGTGAGCATCTGCGCGGCCTGTTCGCGGGCCTCGCGCTTGGCGCTGCCGAGCAGCCGGCCGAGCAGCGGCGAACGCGGCAGTTCCAGGCCGATGGCGACGTTGTCCAGCACCGTCAGGTGGGGGAACACCGAGTAGCGCTGGAACACCACGCCACGGCTGGCATCCGGTTCGCCGGCCAGGGGTTGCCCAGCCAGCAGAATCTGCCCACGGCTGGCGCGCTCCTGGCCGAGCAGCAGGCGCAGAAAGGTCGACTTGCCGCAACCGGAGGCACCGACCAGGGTGCAGAACTCGCCTTCGGCGATGTTCAGATTCAGGCGCTCTAAAACAACTTGGTCGCCGTATTCCTGCCAGACATTTTTGACCTGAATAAAACTCATGCCTTGGCTCCTTCATACCAGGGGAAGCACAGGCGGGTCAGCTGGCGCAGGCCCAGGTCCATCAGCCAGGCGAGCAGGGTGATCCACAGCACGTAGGGCAGGATCACATCCATGGCCATATAGCGACGTACCAGGAAGATCCGGTAGCCCAGGCCGTCGGTGCTGGCGATGGCTTCGGCGGCGATCAGGAACAGCCAGGCTGAGCCGAGCACCAAGCGCAGGGCGATCAGCAGGCGCGGCAGGATCTGCGGCAGCACCACGCGCAGGATCAGGGTCCAGGTGCTGGCGCCGAGGGTTTGCGCCTTGATCAGCAATTCCGGCGGGATTTCCCGGGCACGCTGTTCCAGGTCGCGGGCCAGCACCGGGGTGATGCCGATAACGATCAGCATCACCTTGGACAATTCGCCGAGGCCAAAGACGATAAACAGGATCGGCAGAATCGCCAGCGGCGGGACCATCGACAACACCGTGAGCAAGGGCGACAGCGGCGCACTGAACAGCGGCAGGGTGCCGGCGGCGATGCCCAGGCACAGGCCCACGGCTGCCGCGATGCCCAGGCCCATGGCCAGGCGTTTGAGGCTGGCAGCGGTGTCTTCCCAGAACAGGTAGTTACCGCTGCGCTTGTCTTCGGTGAAGGCCAGACGATCGACCGCAGCGGCCATCTGACTGGCGCTGGGTAGCAGCTTGTCGTTGGGGTTGTCGGCCAGGCGCTGCGCCGAGCCCACGAAGTAGGCGAACAGCAGCAGGGCGAAGGGCAGCAACACCAGCATCAGGCGGCCGCTGCGGTCCGGGTGGCGATTGATCAGGCGCATGGGGCTATCTCTTGGTGGAACAAGCGCTGTGTAGGGTGCGCCGTGCGCACCAACGGCACGCACGGGGCAGAGCGGTGCGCGCAGCGCACCCTACGCATTCAGAGTTCTCCGTCTGCCGCCATCTGCATATAGGTCGGGTCGAAGCGCAGCTTGAGGTTGCCTTTGTCGCCGGTGACCACGTCGTTGGCGAAGCTCATGCCGATGGCATCGGCACTTTGCGCGCCCTCACCGAGCAGGCCGTGGCTGAATGAAAAGGCCGCCACCTTGCTCATGGTTGCCGGCAGTTTCGGGCTCTTGGCGAAGGCCACGGCGTCCTTGGCCGAGTAGAACATCTTGGTCGCCGCCAATTGCGCTTCGTAACCGGCCAGGTCGGTGCCGGATGCTTTGGCCATGTGCTCACGGGCGGCAATCCCCGCCGGGTTGTCGGCGCTCATGGTGGCCATGATTTCGTACCAGGCGCCGGTCATCGCTTTGCCGAAAGCGGGGTTGTCCCTGAGGGTGTCGCTGTTGACCACCATCAGGTCGATGATCTCGCCGGGAATCTGGCTGGAGTCGAATACCTTGGTCACCGCGGGGGTGGCTTCGATTTCTGCCAGCAGCGGGTTCCAGGTGACCACGGAGGTGACGTCGGCGGTGGCGAAGGCCGCGACCAGGTCGGCGTCCGAAGTATTGACCACCTTGAGGTCGCGCTCGCTCAGGCCGGCTTTATCCAGACCGCGAGCCAGCAGGTAATGCGATACGGACAGCTCGACCAGGTTGACGTTCTGGCCCTTGAGGTCGCCCAGGGTTTTCTTCTCGCCCTTGACCACGATGCCGTCGTTGCCGTTGGAGAAGTCACCGATGATCAGCGCGGTGGAGTCGACGCCGCCGGCGGCCGGAATGGTCAGGGCGTCCATGTTGGTCATGCTGCAGCCGTCGAACTGACCGGCGCTGTACTGGTTGATCGATTCGACATAGTCGTTGATCTGCACCACATCGATGTCGATGCCGTACTTCTTCGCCCATTTGTCGACGATGCCTTCGGCCGCACCGTATTCCCAGGGCATCCAGCCGGCATAGATGGTCCAGCAGACGCTGAAGCTGTCTTTTTGTGCGGCCTGGGTGTTGAAGCTGAGGACGGCGGTGAGACCTGCCGCGAGAACGGAGAACAGATGGGGCTTACGCATGAGGAACCTCCAGTTCGAGAATGGGCGGGCAAGAGTTCGCGGCTGATTCCCCACCAGATGGGGCGCGTTCTCCCGGGCTTTTATCCCGCCGTGTAACCTCGAAGGAGGTCGCCAACTCTCGGACCAGTCATCCAGCGATCAGTTGATCGGTGGACCGGAACCCTAGTCAGCTATTGCAAATTGTGGTGCCGCGATCCCGCCGAGGCGGGGTATTCCTGCACATCTAGGGCTAAGCGAACATCGTGCCAGGTGTTGGCAGCGCCTAAGCGGTGCGTGTTGGCCGTGCAGTGGGGGCAATATTTTGCTGGTTATGCGCCTTGCTGGGGCTGTTCTCTGTAGGCTGCGTAATCTTGGTGCGTTTGTTCTGGGGCTTTTGGCGGCTTCGATTTCCCTGATGCGCACCGTTACACCTTGTCATCGAAAATTACGCGCAGCAGGGCACCGCCTGCCGGGCACAAGGTCATAGGTGGTGGGAGCAATCCCGGGTGCCGACATCGGTCGGCGCCGACCCAGCGGTCGAAGGAGGCCGCCATGTCCCTCAAACTGATGCTTACTGTCGCCATAGGTTTTTTACTGACCGGTTGCGCCGTCTACGGCGACAGCTACGAGTCGCGTTATCGCAGCTACGACCGGGGTTATGCGCAGGGTTACTACTACTCGCCACCGCCACAACGTATCTACCAACCTGTGTACGTGGTGCCGCGCCATGACCGCTACGATGATCGGCGCCGCTATTACGATGACCGCCGTCGATATGGTGCCCACGCCTATCGTCCAGCACCGCACCGTTATGCACCGGCACCGCACTATCAGGGCGGCAAGCGTTACGACGACCGCCGCCATCACAATGCTGGCAGGCCCGAGTATCGTCCGGAGCAGCGTCAGCGGCATGCCCGCCCGCAGGGCAATCCGCTGATTCAGAGCGCACCGCGTCAGGCCTATGATCGGCGCAGCGAAGCACGGCGCTACTGAGTAATTGAGGGCGACAGGCGCAGGCTGGATGCCGCGCCTGTGTTATGGATTGCCAGCGCTGGCTTCGCTCAGATCAGCCCAGACTCATCTTCGCCGACCAATTGATTCAAACCGCCCAGGGCGTGGCGCGCCCTGCTGCGGCCGACCAGTTTCATTTGCGCAGCTTCGGGCAAATCGGTGATGCGCACCACGCCCTTGCTGATCAGCACGGTGATCAAGTCGTCGAGTACGCGGATCATGTCCAGGTCACTCTGCTTGAGTTGTATCAGGCTCTGCTCGGCGTTCTGCTGAGTGAGCCATTCCTGGGCCGCCTGATCATCGGCTGCCAGCTCGCCGTCCATGCCCTCGAACGCCGCTGACTCGACCCGTTGCAGGTTGCCCCAGGCATCGCGTTTAACGTACAGCATCGAATACTCCTTGGCGGGTTAGGTGGCATCTTGTCTTGCATTGATGGTAGCGAGTGTAAGTGGGTTGGCTGATCCAAGGTTAATCATTGCTCGGTAAACAGTTGCTGCACCACCGAAAAGTCCTGCTTGCCCTTGCCCTGCTTGAGCAACAAGCGATACAGCTGCAAGGCCAGCGCGCCCATGGGTGTGCTGTTGCCGCTGGCCTGGGCGGTTTCCTGGGCCAGGCCCAGGTCCTTGGCCATCAGCTCGGCCATAAAGCCGCCGCTATAGCCTTTGGATGCCGGGGCGTTTTCCATGACGCCGGGCCAGGGGTTGTACTTTTCCAGCGTCCAGTTGCCGCCCGAGCTTTGCCGCATGATCTCGGCCAGCACCACTGGCTCCAGACCGTTGGCCACGCCCATGGCCATGGCTTCGGCGGTGGCGATCATTTGCACGGCCAGGACCTGGTTGTTGCACACCTTGGCCACCTGTCCCGCACCCTCAGGGCCGGCGTGAAAGATATTTCTGCCCATGGCCTCGAACAGCGGACGGGCCTTGGCCAGCACCTTGGCTGCGCCACCGACCATAAAGGTCAGGGTGCCCGCCGCGGCGCCAGCGGTACCGCCGGACACGGGTGCATCGAGCAGTTCGATACCGCGTTCTTGGGCCGCGTGATGCACGTTGCGCGCAACCTGCGGCGCGATGGTCGAGCACTCGAGCACCAAAGTGCCGGTTTTGAGCGCATTCAGCAGACCATCAGCACCGAGGTAGAGCCCTTCGACATGGCGGCTGGCGGGCAGCATGCTGATCACCACGTCAGCCTGGGCGATGGCATCGAGCGCACTGCTAGCGGGCTGCGCGCCTTCCTTGGCCAGTTCGTCGATGGCCGCGGGCAGCAGGTCGAATACTTTGAGGTGATGGCCCGCCTTGAGCAGGTTGCGCGCCATGGGCAGGCCCATATGGCCGAGGCCGATAAAAGCGATTTGGCTCATGGTTGTTGCCCTCCTCGTAAGGGTGCAGCACGTCGCCTAGGGTGGCCCGTGTAGATTGAGCGTAGCAAGTCGCCTGGGCTGAGCGCAGCGATACTCGAGAAACGATGCCCCGGGTGTCGCTTCGCTCGACCCAGGCTACCGACTTGGCTCGACTCAGCGGTGTAGGGTGGATGACGTTTCACCCATCCACCAGCTGCGGTCTTGTCGGTGGATGAAAAAGCGTCATCCACCCTACGTACTACAACCTGTTACAGGTCCGCCAGCGGATGTTCACCCTCCCATACTGGCGCGAAGTGAGCGTCGATCACCTGCTGGGGAATCTGCGCCACATCGGGCCAGTGCCAGTGTGGTGCGTGGTCTTTATCGATCAGCCGTGCACGCACGCCCTCTGGGAATTCCGGGTGGCGGCAGCAGTTCAGGCTCATGGCGTATTCCATGCGAAATACCTCGGCCAGGGACAGCTGTTTGGCACGGTTGATCTGCTCCCATACCAGGTGTCCGGTCAGTGGGCAGCCGCCGGCCAGGGTCTTGCCGGCGCGGGCCATTAGCGGCTCGCTGTCATCCTGCAGGGCGCTGATGGCGTGCCAGGCCTGGGGCAGGTCGGCCACGTCCAGCAATGCATCGATGCGCTCGCGGCGCGGCAACCATTGGGCGGCTGGTAGTTCACTGCGGGCCTGGTTTTCCAGGGCCTTGAGCAGGCTGTGCAGTTGCTGGGCACTGTGCGCCTGCCAGTTGAGTTGGGTCAGGCCGTTGAGCAGATCCTCCTGCTGGCTGTCGAGCAGCACGCGGTCGGCCAGGTTCAGGTCCAGAGCATCTGTGGCGTTGATGCTGCTGGCGGTCAGGCCGAGGAACAGGCCAAGCCTGCCTGGCAGACGGGCGAGGAACCAGCTGCCGCCGACATCCGGGTACAGGCCGATATTCACCTCGGGCATGCCCAGGCGGCTGCCGGGGGTGACGATGCGAATGCCAGCACCCTGCATCAGCCCCATGCCGCCCCCCAACACATGGCCATGGGCCCAGCAGATAAAGGGTTTCGGGTAGGTATGGATGCGGTGATCGAGGCGGTATTCATCGGCAAAGAAGCGTCGTGCCAAGGGGGGCACTGCGCCGGGATGCTCGCGGCATTGTTGCACCAGCTGCACTACGTCGCCGCCGGCGCAGAAGGCCTTGGGACCGTTGCCGCGCAGCAGCACACAGACGATGGCCGGGTTGTCTGCCCACTCACGCAGCTTGGCATCCAGCGCTTCGATCATCGGCAGTGACAGGGCGTTGAGGCTCTTTTCCGCATCCAGGCTGGCGATGCCGATGCGCAGGCCGTGCAGGCAGGGACGTTCTTCAAACTCTATATTCATGAGCAACCTTTATTGTTGTGCCTTGCAGGCGCGCCTAGCCTTTATTCGCGATTGGGGCGCTGTGGCGGGCCAATCGCGAATAAATTCGCTCCTACAGAAGCAGGGCGTAGCCTGGATGCAATCCGGGAGGTACGGCGCACGGGTTACTTGTTGCGCCACTGCGGGTCGCGTTTTGCCAGGAAGGCGTTGACCCCTTCGCGGGTGTCGTCGGCGTCGAACAGGTCGACGAAACGCTCGCGTTCCTCGCTCAGCCAGGTGTTCGGGCTGCGCTCGCGGGCGCCCTGGATCAGCGGCTTGATGGTGCGTATGGCCACCGGGCTTTGCCGCGCCACTTTGGCGGCCAGCAACAGGGCGTGGCCGCGGGCTTCGCCACTGTCGACCACTTGCTCGACCAGGCCGATGCGCAGGGCGGTTTCTGCGTCGATGCGTTCGCCGCAGAGAATCATGCGCTTGGCCCAGCCTTCACCCACCAGCCAACTCAGGTGTTGGGTGCCGCCGGCGCAGGGCAACAGGCCGACGCTGGCTTCCGGCAGGGCCAATTGCGCCTGGCGTTCGGCAATGCGGATGTCGCAGGCCAGGGCGCACTCCAGGCCGCCGCCCATGGCGTAGCCGTTGATCGCGGCAATCGACACACCACGAAAATCGCGCAGCGCCTCGAAGGCTTCGCCAAAGCGCCGGGCCATTTCCCGGGCGCGGGCCTTGTCGCCATCGGCGAACATATTCAGGTCGGCGCCAGCGGAAAAGAACTTCGCGCCCTGGCCGGTCACCACCAGGGCGTAGATGGCGTCGTCATGGTTGAGGTGCTCGATGATCTGCTTGAGGCCGATCAGCGAGTCGCGGTCCCAGGTGTTGGCCGGTGGGTGGTTGATGGTGATCAGCGCGGTATGCCCGTGTTTCTCCACGGTGAGTTTGTGGGTCAGGTCGAAAAGTCCGGGGTTGTAGGCTTCGATGGCAGTGCTCATAGAGTCCTCGTGCTATTGGCAGGTTCGCACCCTACAGCAGGCGATCAAGCATGCCGCCTTGGTCGAGCAGGCGGCGGGCGATGATCACCCGCATGATTTCGTTGGTACCTTCGAGTATCTGGTGGACGCGGCTGTCGCGTACCCAGCGCTCCAGCGGGTAGTCATTTAGATAGCCGTAGCCGCCATGCAGTTGCAAGGCTTCGTTGCACAGGCTGAAGCAGTGATCGGTGGCAAAGCGCTTGGCCATGGCGCAGTACAGGCTGGCTTCGCTGTGGCCGTGGTCCAGCTTGTGCGCGGCCAGGCGCACCATCTGCCGGCTTGCGGTCAGGTCAGTGAGCATGTCGGCGAGCTTGAATTGCAGAGCCTGGAAGTCGCTGAGTGGCTTGCCGAATTGTTTGCGCTCCTCGACATAGCGCAGTGATTGCTCCAGCGCCGCTTGCGCCGCGCCGAGTGAGCAACTGGCGATGTTGATGCGCCCGCCATCCAGGCCTTTCATCGCGTAGACGAAGCCCTGACCTTCAGGCCCGATACGGTTGCCCACCGGGATGCGCACGCTTTCAAAGGTGATGGTGCGGGTCGGTTGGGCGCGCCAGCCCATCTTCAATTCATTGCGCCCGTACTTCACCCCTTCGGCATTGGCCGGTACCAGGAAGCAGGACACGCCCTTGGCGCCGCTGTCCTCGCCGCTGCGCGCCATGACGATCAGCACATCGGTGCTGCCCGCACCGGAGATAAAGCATTTGCTGCCGTCCAGCACGTAGTCGTCACCATCGCGTCGGGCGCGCGTACGCAGGTGCGCGGCGTCGGAGCCGGCGTCGGGTTCGGTGAGGCAGTAGGAGGCCAGCAGCTCACCGCTGACCAGCCGCGGCAGCCAGGCATCCTTGAGCGCCTGGTCGGCGAAGGAGGCGAGCATCCACGAGGCCATGTTGTGGATGGTGAGAAATGCCGTGGTGGCCACGCAGCCGGCGGCGAGTTGCTCGAAGATCAGCGCGGCGGATAGGCGTGACAGACCCAGGCCGCCGTCTTCTTCCTGGATATACAGGGCCAGGTAGCCTTGCTCGGCCGCCTGCTTGATCACCGCGACCGGGAAGTGGTGATCACGGTCCCAGTCAGCGGCGTGGGGTGCCAGCTCTCGGCTGGCGAACTGACGGGCACTGTCTACCAGCAGGCGTTGTTCATCACTCAGATCGAAATCCATATAGCCTCACTGCAGCGTCAAAGGTTGACCGGCGGCTTTGCGCTCGGCTTGCCACTCGGCCAGGCTGGGTGCTGCCTCGGCACCCTCGAGACGGCCGACGATCTCGAAGTAATCCTGCTTGAGCGGATCCTTGAGTACCTCTTCCCGTGGCTTCACTTTGACCGCATACACCGTTTGCACGTTCTGGTGGTCGAAGGCGCGCCATTCCTGCTGACCTTTGAGCAACTGATAACGGTGGCCTTCCAGGGCTTTGATCAGGGCTTCACTCTCCAGGCTATTGGCGCGCTTGGCGGCATCGGCCCATTGATAGACGATGCTGTAGGCCGATGCAGCAGAGCTGGATGGGTACATGGCGTAGCGTTCGCTGAAGGTCTTGACGAAGGCTTCGCCACGGGCGGATTTTTCCAGTGCCGGTACGCGCCAGGTCCAAGGCTCGGTGCCGACCACGCCCTCCATCAGGCCAGGCCCTGCTTGTTCGACAATACTCTGGGTCAGGTTGGGCGCGACGACCTGCATGCGCTCGGTCAGGCCCAGGTCTTTGGCGATACGCATGGCACGCACCAGGTCTTCGCCGAACAGCACCAGCGCCAGAACCTCGGCATTGCTTGCGGCAGCCTGGGTCAGGACGTCCTGATAGTCGGCCAGATGGGCACCAGGAAACTTCACCTTGAGGCCAGGGTGTATGGCGACGTCTACGCTATTGGTGGTCTGGCGCAGGGAGCTCTCGGTGGTGTGGCCCCAGGTGTAGTCGGAGGTGATGTAGAAATAGCGTTTGTCGGGAAGGGTCTTGTTCAGATACTGGCCGAGTACACGGGCACTCATCCAGGCGCTGTTGCACTCGCGGAACATATAGCGATGGCCGTCTTTGCCCGTGGTGTCGTTGGAATAGGTGAGGGTGCCGAAGTACAGCAGGCCCAGTTCAGCGGCGCGTTTGCCTGAGGCGATGGCCACTGCACTGGAGGAGCCCCCGAACAGCATCGCGGCGCCTTCGGCAGACAGTTTCTCTACGTTTTTAACCGCTTTGGCCGGGCGCGAGGCTGTGTCCTTGCTGGACAGGCGCAGCGGCCTCCCCAGCACGCCGCCTGCGGCGTTGATCTCGTCGATGGCCAGCAAGGCGCCGCGCATTTGCGCCAACCCTTCTTCTTTATACGACCCCGTACGGGGATAGTTGAGGCCCAGGGTAATGGGCTCGGCGGCTTGCGCGCAGAAGCTGAGCCCAAGCCAGAGGGCCAGGGCTGCTGTCAGGTAGTGCATGGTGGTTCTCCTTGTTTTTGTTGTTGGAGCACAGAAGACTTTTATGCCACTCAGATTAGTGGATGAGATCGTCCATTGGTCTAGGGTCTGTTCCCGTTTCGCTCGCGGCCGCGCCGGAGCCAGTTTTAGCGCGAGGCAAGGCACGAGATGCGAAGTTTAGCCGGCTAAATGAGCCATCGAGAAACGTAGCATCGCGCTAAAACTGGCCCGGCCCTTCGGGTTGCGCGCAAAATCTCGCCATGCGTTGTTGGAGGACTTGGCAAGGGAACAACCATTACCTGCGTCCTCCGCCTAGCCTGGCGAGATTTTTCGCGGCAACGCGGCATGCGGCGAAACGGGAACAGACCCTTATGTCCGAATTGAATCTTGGCTGGTTTGGCAGAAAGACACCTGTGGCTGCAGGATATGAGCAGACGCAGGCAGCAGGTCGGTTGCGGTTCGCATTTCAGGTGATTGGACCGGGGCGCCTTGACTCACGCCGACGGCTTCTCTAGCGTGCCCGCTGTTTACTGGAGACTAGGACACTGGCATGAGTGCTGCCGATAACGTCAAACTCGAAGCAGGCTGGAAAGCGGCCCTGCATGATGAATTCGAGAAGCCCTATATGCGCCAGCTGGGCGATTTTTTGCGTGCGGAAAAAGCCGCGGGCAAGGAGATCTACCCGCCAGGTCCGCTGATCTTCAATGCGCTCAACTCCACGCCGCTGGACCAGGTGAAAGTGGTGATCATTGGCCAGGACCCCTATCACGGTCCGGGTCAGGCCCATGGATTGTGCTTCTCCGTACAGCCTGGGGTGGCCACGCCGCCGTCGCTGCTGAATATCTACAAAGAGCTCAAGCGCGACCTGAATATCGATATCCCTGCCCATGGCTGCCTGCAGCACTGGGCCGAGCAGGGCGTGCTGCTGCTCAACACGTCGCTGACGGTCGAGCGTGGCAATGCCGGCTCCCATGCTGCCAAAGGCTGGCAGCCGTTCACCGATCGGGTGATCGAGGTGGTCAGTGCGCAGCGCCCGCACCTGGTGTTTCTGCTCTGGGGCGCCCACGCACAGGGTAAGGAAAAACTCATCGATACCCAGCGCCACCTGGCCCTGCGCTCGCCCCATCCCTCGCCGCTATCGGCGCACCGGGGGTTTATCGGCAATGGCCATTTCAGCCGGACCAACAAGTTTCTCGATCAGCAGGGACTGACGCCTATCGATTGGCGCCTGCCGGCGCTGTAAGCCCTAGGCCTCTGCGCTGCTGCATACCTGGGCGGCGAGATCGCGTTGCAGGTCGCGCAGGCGGTGTCCAAGGCGCTCGCGCTGGGCGTCGGTGGCCTGGGCCAGCAGGTCGCTGAACAGGCTGGCCAGCGCCGCACGTGAACGCGGGTAAGCGGCGCGATAGTCATCGCTGTAATAGGCTTCGCGGTTCTGTAGCAGGTGTGTCAGGCGCTCGCCAAAGTCGGGTTGGTCCCGTTGCGCCATGGCCTGACGAAAGGCGTCTTGCCAGAGGGCGCGGTTTTCCAGCCAGTAGCGGTTCTGCTCGCCCAGGCCTTCGGCCCAGGTCGTGACCCGAGCCTGCTGTTCGGCATTAAGTCGGCCTAGCCAGTTGCGCAGGCGGTCTTCCAGGCGCTCGGCGCGCTCGCGGTGCTGGGTGGCCAGGTCCGGTTCGAGAAAGTCCTGGCGGTCTTCCACGTTGTCTTCGTCCATGGCGGCGTATAGCGCCTCGACCTGGCTGTCGTTCAGGCCTTTGAGCAATTCGATGGCGGTGGGCGTGACCTCTACAGTCAGGCGTTTGATGGCTGCATCCACATCGGCGAAGCGCGCCAGCAAATGTTCGGCACTGGGCGCGGGGCCGCTAACCAGGCGCTGGGTTTCGTTCAGCCAGTCAAGATAACGCGGCAGCTCCTGGCTGCAATGCCAGGTCAGGTGTTGCTGCACCCGTGGTTTGAGCCAGGCTTGCTGGGTGCTGTCCAGACTCAGGTAGTCATTCAAGCGCCAGGGCACCAGCCAATCGAGATTGCGGTAGGCCAGGCCCACCTGGCTGCAGGCGCTGACGAGCACTGGCAGCAACACCAGCAGTGCCAGGCTGCGTAGGCGCAAGCAGGCGGCGAGACAATCCAGGTGGCGTAACAACCTCATGACATGCACCTCTGCACAATAGAGTGCCGAGGGTACGCCAGCCCCGTCGGTCTGCGGGGCGGTGGACACATTTGCTAAAAATCACATGAGTGTTGCATGGGGCAAGCGCCACTGCTTAGCAAGTAGGGTGCGCCGCGCGCACCAAGTGTCTGCAGCCAGCGCTGTCCATGTCAGGTTCCCAGAGACAAAAAAAGACCCGCACAGGGCGGGCCAAAAGTTGCCGTAATGAGTCTGCTCAGCCGCGCTGTATCCATAGCCGGAACAGCGGTTCGGCGAGGAACATCACCATAAACAGGCGCAGCACCTGCAGTGCCGTGACCAGCGCCACCGACAGGTGCAGGGCCTCGGCGGTCAGGCACAGTTCGGTGATGCCGCCGGGCATCATGCCGAGCATCAGCGAGGTCTGGTCTTCGCCGGCGAGCCAGCCGAGACCGCTTGCCAGGAGCGCTGCCGCCAACATGGCGAGCAGGGTGAACAGCAGAATGCGCGCGAGAAACCCCGGTGCACTACGAAAGAACGCCCTGTCGAAATGACAGCCCAGGGCACAGCCGATCAGCCACTGACCCACCTGGCCGAGGCCATTCGGCAAGCCGATGTGCAAATCGAAGGTGACGCTGGCGATGGCGCAGGCCGTGAGCGGCCCTAGCATCCACGGGTTGGGTTGCCCAAGGCGGCGCCAGAGCAAGGCCAGCAGGGCGCCGGCAGGCAGCAGCAGCGCCAGCCACAACCAGTCGACCTGGGCAGGTGTGGGGGCTGGCCGGTCCGGCAGGCCCCAGGTGAACAGTGCCGGCACGATCAGCACCACCGACAGCAGGCGCAGGCTGTGCGCAGCTGCGACACGGGCCACCTGGGCATCGTGGCGCTGCGCCAGATTGACCATTTCGCTGGCACCACCGGGCATGCTGGAGAAGAACGCCGTGGCCCGGTCCACACCGCTACGGCGCAGAACCAGGATGCCGATCAGGCTGAGCAGCAGGGTGCCGAAAGCACCTGCCAGGATGACGCCGAAATGGCTGATCAGTTGCGCCATGACTTCGCTGGTGAAGTGCAGACCGATGGCGCTGGAAACGATCCACTGACCGGTTTGCCGGCCAGCAGGGATCTCGCCGATGGTCCAACCGCTGCAACGTACCGCGATGACGGCCAGCAGCGAACCGATGATCCAGGGCAGGGGCCAGCCGATCAGGCTGGCCAGAGCGCCGCCGGCCAGGCCGACCAGCGGAGTGGCCCACCAGCTGCGCCAGTGGTTAGGCACCGGTAACCTGGGCTTTGCGGCGTGCGCGCATCCAGCGGATGCCTGGCAGGGCCAGCATCAGAAATGCCAGGGCCCACAGTATCAGCGTGATCGGGCTGCCCCAGAGGATGCCCAGGTCGCCGGCCGAGATCGACAGGGCGCGGCGCAGGTTGTCTTCCATCATTTCACCGAGGACGAAGCCCAGGATCACTGCAGACAACGGGAAGTCCAGCTTGCGCAGGATATAGCCGAACACGCCGAGACCGATCATCAACACCAGGTCGAAGGTGGTGCTGTGCACCGCATAGACGCCGACCATGCTGATCACGGTGATCGCGGGTACCAGCACCCAGTTCGGCACGCTGAGCATGCGCGAGAACAGGCCGACCAGCGGGATGTTCATCACCAGCAGGATCACGTTACCGATAAACAGCGAGGCGATCAGGCCCCAGACCACGTCCGGTTGCTGCTCGAACAACAACGGACCGGGGGTGATGTTGTACAGCGTCAGGGCGCCGATCATCACAGCGGTGGTACCCGAACCCGGTACACCGAGGGTCAGCATCGGGATCAGCGAGCCGCAGGCCGAGGCATTGTTGGCCGACTCGGGAGCGGCCAAGCCGCGCAGGTCGCCTTCACCGAACTTGCCACTGTCACCGGCCAGACGTTTTTCAGTCATGTAGGTCATGGCACTGGCAATGGTCGCGCCGGCGCCCGGCAGTACGCCGATGATGAAACCGGCGATCGAGCTGCGAATCATGGTCCAGAAGGTGAAGCAGTATTCCTTGAAGTTGAACAGCACGCGGCCGCTGGCCTTGACTGCCTTCTGCCCGTTGTGAGTGTTTTCCAGCATCAGGAGGATTTCGCTGACACTGAAGAAACCGATCACCACGATGACGAACTGGATGCCATCAGACAGGCTGACGCTGTCGAACGTGAAGCGGTAAACCCCGGTGGTGGAGTCGACCCCAACGGTAGCCAGGGCCAGGCCGATCAGCGCCGAGAGCAGGGTCTTGACCGGTTTGTCACCGACCATGCCACCCAGGCAGGCAATCGCGAAAACCATCAGCACGAAGTATTCGGCAGGGCCGAAGGCCACCGCCCATTTCGCCAGGATCGGCGCGAACAGCACTACGCCGCAGGTGGCGATCATGCTGCCGGTGAAGGAACTGACTGCCGACAACGACAGGGCGATGCCTGCTTTGCCCTGGCGGGCCAGCGGGTAGCCGTCGAGGGTGGTCATGACCGCAGCGGCATCACCGGGGACGTTGAGCAGAATGGCGGAAATACGCCCGCCGTACTCGCAGCCCAGGTATACGGCAGCGAGCAGAATCAGCGCGGTTTCCGGCGGCAGGCCAAGGGCGAAGGCCAGCGGCAGCAGCAGAGCAACGCCGTTGATTGGGCCCAGACCCGGCAGCAAACCGACGATGGTGCCGACGAAGGCACCGAACAGCGCGACCAGCAGGTTGGTTGGCCGGGTGGCAACGTCAAAGCCCTGCATCAGAAAATGTAAAGTTTCCATCTCAGCTCTCCACCAACGCTTCGAACACGCCCAAAGGCAGTGGTACGTCGAGCGCATAATCGAACAGGGCATACAGCAGCACGCCCATCAGTACACCGCTGACCAGGCAAGGCAGCACGCGGCCAGTGAACAGCAGGCCGAGAACGAAGGTCGCCAGCGCAGTGCTCAGAATGAAGCCCAGAGGCTCGAACAGTACGGCGTAGGCCAGCAGGGTGAGAATGCACAGGCCTGCACGCTGCAGCGCGCGGCGGCTGAGCATTTCCACAGCCTCACCGGGCTTGAAGACCAACCAGGCGGAGCCAACTGCCATCAGTGCGAGCAGCAGCAGCGGGTAAGCCCGTGGGCCGACCGGGTCATAGGCGAAGGGAGCTTGGAACCCCCAGGCGATGACTGCGAGGCAGGCGCAAAACAGCAGCCAGATCGCAGCGAACAGGCGAACGTACATAGCAATGGTCTCTTGCGTAGGGACAGGGTCGAGCGGCAGGCCGCCCGCAGGGCAGGTCAGACGTCGAGTGACGACTGACCTGCGATGCACTTATTGCTGCATCAGGCCAAATTCTGCGGCCAGGGTCTTGTACTCAGCGACCTGCTTAAACACCAGGGCATTGAGGTCATCACCGGTGACTGACAATGGCAGCAGGTCACGTTGCTCACGCATCTTGGCGAAATCCTCGCTGGCCAGCATCGTGTCGAACTGCTGCTTCCACCAGTTGAACTGCTCGTCGCTGACTTCCGGGCCCATATAGAAACCGCGGATCACCGGCCAGTTGATGTCGTAACCCTGTTCCTTGGCAGTGGGGATTTCTGCCAGTTTGCCGGGCAGCCGCTCCTCGGAAAGTACGGCGAGGATGCGTACTTTTTTTGCTTCCAGTTGCGGGGTGACTTCGCCCAGACCGCTGCTGGTGACCTGTACGTGGCCGCCGAGCATGGCGGTGAGGGTTTCGCCGCCGCCTTCAAAGGCGACATAACGCAGGTTTTTCGGGTCGATACCGGCGAGGCGGGCGATCAGCGCGGTCTGCATCCAGTCCTGACCGCCGATGGTGGCGCCAGCGCCGAAGACGATGCTCGACGGGTCTTTCTTCAGCGCCTGGATCAGGTCGTCGAGGTTCTGGTACGGCGAGTCGGCACGCACGGTAATCGCGCCGTAGTCGGTACCCACGGCGGCCAGCCAGCGTACGGCGTTTTCGTCGTAGCGGCCGAACTTGCCCTGGGCCAGGTTCAGCAGTGAGCCGCTGGAGAACGCGGTGATGGTGCCCGGGTCATCTGCGCGCTGGGCGACCACGGCGTTGTAGGCCACTGCGCCGACACCGCCGGGCATGTAGGTGACGCGCATCGGGGCTTTGAGCAGGCCTTCATCTTTCAGGCCGCTCTGGGCCAGTTTGCAGGTCAGGTCGAAGCCACCGCCTGGCTTGGCCGGGGCGATGCATTCGGGACGCTTGGGCTCGGCTGCCAGCAACTGACCCGCGAAGGCGAGGCAGGCAGTAGCCAGGGCTATACGGCTGAAAGCAATGTGCATGGTTGATTCCTCTGGGTTCTTATTGTGGGTTACCAGATCGCCAGGCTGTAGCCGACGATGACGCGGTTTTCGTCCGCATCGCGGGCGAAGTCGGAGCGCAGGCTGGCGTTACGTAGACGCACGTACACATCTTTGAGCGGGCCGCTCTGTACCACGTACTTGACCTCAATGTTGCGTTCCCATTCACCGCCGGTGCGCGTGCTGTTGGCAATTTCAGCGTCGTCACCGCGGATATAGCGGGTCATGAAGCTCAAGCCGGGCACACCGACCTTGGCAAAGTCGAAGTCGTAACGCGCCTGCCAGGAGCGCTCGTCGGCGTTGGCGAAGTCGTTGATCTGCACGAAGTTGACCAGGAACGGGTCGCTGCCGTCGATGTAGGCATAGCCGGTATCACCGCTCATGCGCTGGTAGCCCAGGCCGAATTTGTGCCCGCTGATGGCATAGCTGACCATGCCGTTGAGGGCGCGGTTGTCGATCTTGCCGGCATTGGCTGCGCCGCTGTCATTGCTGATCATCAGGCGCAGGTCGGAGGACAGGGTACCGGCGCCCAGAGCGTGGCTGGTTTGCAGGCCGAAGAAATGCTGGCGGTAGATATCGTCCAGATCGGCGAAGTAGTAGCGCCCGGTCAGGCCCTTGGCAATCTTGTAGTCGAAGCCTGCCAGGTCGAGGTGGTCGGCTGTGATACCGCCTGCGAAGCGACCATTCTTACTGTTGAGCACGAGGTCTTCGGAGTTGGTCGAGGCGCGGTCGATTACCTTGTCCAGGCGTCCGCCAGTCAAGGTAAGACCTTCCAGCTCGGCGGAGCTCAGCAGCCCGCCCTCGAATACTTGCGGCATAAGACGGCTGTCGCTGGCTTTGACGACCGGCAGCTCGGGTACGTGCGAGCCATAACGCAGTTCGGTATTGGAAACCTTGACCTTGGCGGTCATGCCCAGGCGACTGAACTCGTCGGCGGAGCGATCATCATCCTGCACGGGCAGCAGGTCAGTGCCTGTGCGACCCTTGCCCGAGTCGAGCTTGAGACCGAGCATGCCCATGGCATCGAGGCCGAAACCGACGGTGCCTTCGGTGTAGCCGGATTTAAGGTCGAGCAGAAAACCCTGACCCCATTCTTCGCGCTTGTTCTGGCCGTCGAACTGACGAAAGTCGCGATTGAGGTAGATATTGGTGGCAGTCAGGTTGGCCGAGCTGTCTTCGATGAAGGCGGCGTGTGCCGAGGGTGCGAGCAGGGCAGTCGATACAGCGAGGCTGAGCAGGTGAGCAGGCGACAGCGCCTGACGAGATGCGATAGGCATCGTGTGGTCTCCAATTGTTGTTTTTGTCACGGCTGCACACCACTGTACGAGCCGTTTTGGTGGATGGATCGAGCCATCCTGTTGAGGATGCTAGAGGGGCAAGCTTTCGCCAAGCTTTCAGGTGGTGAAAGTTTTTACAGCGCCCTGCAGCAATATCAGCGCATCTGCCTGGCTCGCTGTAAACTTCCCCGCGCGCAGCATGGGCGGCGCCTGGGGCCTGATCCGGTCCCGCTGTTCAAGTGGAGGTGGCAGTGCGAGTTCTGCTGGTCGAAGATCATCCGCAACTGGCGGAAAGTGTGGCGCAAGCCTTGCGCGCGTCGGGCCTGACGGTCGATGTGCTGCACGATGGAGTGGCCGCGGATCTGGCCTTGAGTAGCGAGGAGTACGCCCTGGCCGTTCTCGATATCGGCCTGCCGCGCATGGATGGTTTCCAGGTGTTGGCGCGGCTGCGTGAGCGTGGCAAGACTCTCCCGGTGTTGATGCTCACCGCCCGCGGCGAGGTCAAGGACCGTGTGCATGGCCTTAACCTGGGGGCCGACGATTACCTGGCCAAACCCTTCGAACTGAGTGAGCTGGAAGCGCGGGTCAAGGCGTTGCTGCGGCGCAGTGTGCTGGGCGGTGAGCAGCAACAGCGCTGTGGTCCGTTGGTTTATGACCTGGGTACGCGACGCTTCAGCCTGGACGGCGAAGCGCTCAACCTGACCTCGCGCGAGCAGGCAGTGCTGGAGGCGATGATCGCCCGGCCTGGGCGCGTGATGAGCAAGGAGCAACTGGCCGCTCAGGTATTCGGCCTTGATGAGAATGCCAGCTCCGACGCCATCGAAATCTATATTCACCGCCTGCGCAAGAAGCTCGAAGGGGGTGTGCGCATCGTCACCTTCCGCGGCCTGGGTTATCTGTTGGAAGCCAGCGATGGCTGAGCCGGGCAGCCTGCGCGGACGCCTGCTGCGGCGCCTGGCACTGTTGTTGACGGTGATTCTGGTGGTCAGCAGTCTCAGCGCTTACTGGAGCGCGCGCCGCGCCGCCGATACCGCTTACGATCGAACCCTGTTGGCGTCCGCACGGGCCATTGCCGATGGCCTCTATGCCACGGGCGAGCGGCTGAGCGCCAACGTGCCTTATGTGGCCCTCGATACCTTCGCCTATGACAGTGCCGGGCGCATCTACTACCAGGTGCTGGATCTCAAGGGCGCGCTGGTGTCCGGCTATGAAGACCTGCCCGCACCCCCACCCGATACGCCGCGCACCAATGATTACCCGGCGCTGGCGCATTTTTACGATGCCGAGTACCGCGATCAGGGCGTGCGAGTGGTCAACCTGCTGCAGCCGGTCAGCGAGCCGCAGCTCAATGGCATCGCGCAGATTCGCGTGGCCGAAACCCAGGGCGCTCGTGAGCGCATGGCGCGTGAGCTATTGCTGGGTACGCTGTGGCGCATGGGCTTTCTTTCGCTCAGTGCGCTTGGCTTGGTGTGGCTGGCAGTCAGCGCTGGCTTGCGACCACTGGAGCGCCTGCGCCGCAGTGTGGTCGAGCGCACCAGTGATGATCTGCAGCCATTGCCCGACGAAGGCCTGCCGCGCGAATTGCGCCCGCTGGTGGACGCCTTGAATCAGTTCAATGCGCGCTTGCGACGCCTGTTCGAGCGGCAGTCGCAATTTATTGCCGATGCCTCCCATGAGCTGCGCACGCCCCTGGCTGCGCTCAAGGCGCGGATAGAATTGGGGCGGCGCGATCAGCAACCGGCGGTCTGGCTCAGCACCCTGGAAAGCGCGGCCCAGCAGACCGATCGACTGACTCATCTGGCCAATCAGTTGCTTTCGCTGGCGCGTATCGAGAGTGGAGCACGGGCAATTGCCGAGGGCGGAGCGCAACCGCTGGACCTCAGCCAATTGGCGCGGGAGTTGGGGCTGGCGCTGGCGCCTCTGGCCCATGCCCGTGGTATCGCCCTGGCCCTGGAAGCCGATGCGCCGGTGTGGCTGCATGGCGAACCGACGCTGCTCAACGAGCTGCTGTGCAACCTGCTGGACAATGCTTTGGCGCATACCCCAGCGGGGGGCAATGTGGTGCTGAGGGTGCTCGCACCGGCGGTGCTCGAGGTGCAGGACGACGGCCCCGGCATTCCGCTGGAGGATCATGAGAAGGTTTTCGAGCGCTTTTATCGGCGCAGTGCCCAGGGCAACGGCGCGGGGCTGGGGCTGGCCATCGTCGGCGAGATCTGCCGTGCCCATCAGGCGCTGATCACCCTGCACCAGCCCGTGCCCAGTGGACTGCTGGTGCGGGTGGCGTTTACTGCACTGGACAGGCCGGCCGCGCTGCCCTGAGCCGGTCGCCCTCAGGCGTCTACGTGCGGTTACTGCAGCATATTCATGGCCGCTTCCATGGCGCTGGACAGGTCTTCATCGGCCTGCATGTCCACGTTCGGGTCCAGGCCCAGTTTGCTGAACGCCGGGATGCTCGACCAGTCCAGCTGGGTATAGGGGTGTTCGCTGCCGAGGAAGCTCTGCAGTGTGGCGACCTGGACGATATCCACGTAGTCGACCTTGGCGCTGTCGCGCTGGAAGTCGAGGTACTGGCTCGGCACTATGGCGATCAGTTCGGGGAATTCCCAGGCGCGCAGAATTCGATCGCCGATGATCGGGTGAATCTGCTCGATCACGTGGTTGAGGCTGATCGAGTCGGCCAGTAACTCGTTGTGCTCTTCGGCGTAAGTCAGGATCGGCAACACGCCAATCTGGTGCACCAGGCCGGCGAGGGTGGCCTGGTCGGGCATCAGGCGGGTGTAGTGCTTGCACAGGACGTGGCAGATGCCAGCGATTTCCGTGCTCTTGTTCCACACTTCACGCATCTTGCGATCCACTACATCGCTGGTGGCCTGGAACATCTGCTCCATGGCCAGGCCAGTGGCCAGGTTGCAGGTGTAGTTGATGCCCAGACGGGCAACGGCCATCTGCAAATCGGTGATTTCCTTGTTGGTGCGCAGCAGTGGGCTGTTGACCACCTTGATGATGCGCGCGGTCAGGGCGGCGTCGTTGCCGATCACTTTGCTGATCTGGGGAATGCCGATATCCGGGTCTTCCGCCGCTTCGCGGACCCGCAACGCCACTTCGGGCAGCGTTGGCAGCACCAGGTCATCGTTTTCGATAGCCTGGATCAGTTCCTGTTGGACTTTTTCGGCAAGCTTGCTCATTGGGCTTCTCTGCTGAGGTGCGTGCGTTGAGTGTAGTCAGCGCTGAATTTCACGGTTGGAGTCGAGGGTGTAGGGCAGGTCAAGCAGGCTCAGGCTCGGACCGTCGAGCGTGCTCAGGTGCAAGCGGCCGTCATTGACGGCATCTTCCTGGAGGACGGCCAGCAGTTCGACCGTGTTTCCAGCTTGGGCTGCCAGCACCACTTCGCCGACCGCGCTGCCATGTACCGGCGAGTATAGGGGCGTGCCGGGCGTCGGGCATATCTCGGCCGCCAGGTGCAGGCGGTAGAGGCGGCGCTTGAGTTTGCCCAGGTACTGCATGCGCGCGACGATTTCCTGGCCGGTGTAGCAGCCTTTCTTGAAGCTGACCCCATCCAATGCCTGCAAATTGAGCATTTGCGGGATGAACAGCTCGCGGGTCGGCTCGAATACTTGACCGACCCCGGCGCGAACCTGGGCCAGTAGCCAATCGTTGAGCGGGTCTTGCTTGAGCAGGCTGGCCAGTTGCGTTTGCACGGCTGCACCGCGTTCGGCAGCTACCCAAAGCTCGCAGCGACCATCGTCCAGGCGTATGGCGCGTATGCCGTCGGCCAGCACCACGCTCCCCGTCGCCTGGGGCAATGGCAGACCCAGGGTTGCCAGCGCTTCATCGGCCTGGTTCAGGCCAAAGCGCACATAGTCGGCACTGGCGTCGGTCAAGGTGGACTTGGAGAACACCGCGTATTTCTTCAGGTCTGCCAACTGGCTGGCCACAAGCCCGGCATCCATGGCCAGCAGGTAGCCATCCTCTATCGCGACGATACGAAAGCTCGACTGCATGCGGCCCTTGGGCGTGCAGCGGGCGCCCAGGCTGCTGTAGCTGGCGCTCAAGTAATTGAGGTTGCAGGTCACCTGACCCTGGAGGAATTTGCTCGCATCGACGCCGCGGACGGCAAGGATGCCCTCGTGGCTGAGGGGGCAGAAAAAGGCGCTATCGACCATGGCAGTGCGGTTTACCGGAGGAAAGTCAGGCGCCCATCATAGAGCCCGGCTCCCTGCTTGTCAGCGCCGCTGTGTTCGCGCAGGCAGAAGTCAACAGGGACGCTGTTCGCCGCTATACTGGCGGCCCTTTCGCAGGAGCCGGTCATGGTCGATAACGTCGAAACAACAGAACTCAATCGCCTTTTCTGGCACAGCCGTCGCGGCATGCTGGAACTGGACGTGCTTTTGGTGCCCTTCGTCCGTGAGGTCTACCCGACCCTGGATGCCGAGGACCGTGAACGCTACCGCAAGCTGCTCGAGTGTGAAGACCAGGACATGTTCGGCTGGTTCATGCAGCGCGATGAGCCTGAGGATGCCGATCTAAAACGCATGGTTCGCATGATTTTGGACCGTGTCCAGCCCAAGTAAGCCGTTCGAGTGTCGCTGGCGGCCGTCAGTCATTCTCTTGGTGCTTTACCTGACTGCCCTGGGGTTGGCGTTGCTGAGTGTGGCGCTCATCGATATTGCGCCAGGCTGGCGTCTTATGGCGTGGGCGGCGTGCTTCGCTCATGCGCTTTGGGTGCTGCCGCGCTACGTGCTGCTCAGCCATCACCAGGCCTTTCTCGGTCTGCGTCGCAATGAGGCGGGCTGGGCGCTCTGGCGTCAGGGAGAGGGTTGGCTAGCGGTGCAACTGCGTCCCGACAGCCTGGCACTGCCCTGGGTTGTGGTGCTGCGCTTTCGTATTCCCGGTGAGCGCTTTAGTCGTGGCCTGTGCATCGCACGCGATGCCTTGCCGGCCGAGCAGCACCGGCGCTTGCGCGTGCAGCTGAAGTTCAGTCGCCGAAGGTGGGCGGCAGCAGAATAGTGTCGAGCGCCTCGGGCAGCATGTCCGGATAATCCAGGGTGTAATGCAGGCCGCGGCTTTCGCGGCGCAGCATGGCTGAGCGAATCATCAGCTCGGCAACCTGGGCCAGGTTGCGCAGCTCGATCAGGTCACGGCTGACACGGTAGTTGCTGTAGAACTCATCGATTTCGTCCAGCAGCAGGCGCACGCGGTGTTCGGCGCGCTGCAGGCGCTTGTTGGTGCGCACGATGCCCACGTAGTCCCACATGAAGCGCCGTAACTCATCCCAATTGTGCGCGATGATCACATCCTCGTCGGAGTCGGTCACCTGGCTGGCGTCCCAGACGGGCAGGTCAGTCGGCACCTGGATCTGCTCTAATTGCGCGACGATGTCGGCAGCCGCCGAGCGGGCGTAGACGAAGCATTCAAGCAGGGAATTGCTGGCCATACGGTTGGCGCCATGCAGGCCGGTGAAACTGGTCTCGCCGATCGCATAGAGGCCCGGCACATCGGTGTGACCGTTCTGATCGACGACCACGCCGCCGCAGGTGTAGTGCGCAGCTGGCACCACGGGTATGGGTTGGCGGGTGATGTCGATGCCGAAGTCGAGGCAGCGTTCATAAACCGTGGGGAAGTGGCCTTTGACGAAGTCGGCCGGCTTGTGGCTGATGTCCAGGTAGACGCAGTCGATCCCCAGGCGTTTCATCTCGTGGTCGATGGCACGGGCGACGATATCGCGCGGTGCCAGCTCTGCACGGCTGTCGAAGCGCGGCATAAAGCGCTCGCCGTTGGGTAGCTTGAGTAGGGCGCCTTCGCCGCGCAGGGCTTCGGTCACCAGGAAGCTTTTGGCCTGCGGGTGATACAGGCATGTTGGGTGGAACTGGTTGAACTCCAGGTTGCCCACCCGGCATCCGGCGCGCCAGGCCATGGCGATGCCGTCACCGCAGGCACCGTCGGGGTTGCTGGTGTACAGGTACACTTTGGCGGCGCCCCCGGTGGCGAGAATCACGAAGCGCGCGGCGTAGGTGTCGACCTCGCCGCTGTTGCGGTTCAAGACGTACGCGCCCAGACAGCGCTGGCCGTCGAGGCCCAGCTTGCGCTCGGTGATCAGGTCGACTGCAACGCACTGCTCAAGCAGTTCGATGTTGCTGCGCTGTTGCGCCTGTTCGAGCAGTGTGCGAAAAATCGCGGCCCCGGTGGCGTCCGCTGCATGAATGATGCGGCGGTGGCTATGACCGCCTTCGCGGGTCAGGTGAAACTCGAAGCCGCCATCTTCCCGGCTGGTCTGGTCGTCACGGGTGAAAGGCACGCCCTGATCGATCAGCCACTGGATCGCTTCGCGGCTGTGCTCAACAGTAAAACGCACGGCATCTTCACGGCACAGACCGCCCCCTGCATTAAGGGTGTCTTCGACGTGGGATTCAATCGTGTCGGTGTCGTCCAGCACCGCCGCCACGCCGCCCTGGGCCCAGTAGGTCGAGCCGTTGGCCAGGGTGCCCTTGCTCAGTACGGCGATACGCAGGTGCGTGGGCAGGGTGAGCGCCAGGGTCAGGCCGGCAGCACCGCTGCCGATCACCAGGACATCGTATTGAAACTGTTGGCTCATTTCCGGATTCCGCTTAAATGCGGCCACTAGTATATAGAGGGGCCGAGCGGCACAATAGCGTGCTTATGACCTGCTTGGATCATCCGGAACTTTCTTAGTCTGCCGGGTTCCATAGAAGGTTGCCCAAGATAGGGACGAGGCTCGCATGCCGTCCGCTTTGTCGGTTTTCCGGCAGGGGCAGGCAAGCGGGCAATCTAATGACGATAGGCGCAGCAGGCGATATGCGATTGCTGCGTCATTTCCGTGCGAAGCGAAAAGACGCTTTGTGGGAAGTTTGCTTGGAGGGTAGAACTTTTGCGCAACGCCCGAGTCTATGTTGGCAAGCCGATTCACTGGCTGGCGCAATGCTCCTCCAGGCTCTACGAGGAGTGTCCATGCTAACCCAGGAAGAAGATCAGCAGCTGGTCGAGCGCGTACAGCGTGGTGACAAGCGAGCATTCGATCTATTGGTACTGAAGTATCAACACAAGATTCTCGGGTTGATCGTGCGTTTTGTGCACGACACTCACGAGGCTCAGGATGTCGCTCAGGAGGCCTTTGTGAAGGCTTACCGAGCGCTCGGGAATTTTCGCGGTGATAGTGCGTTCTATACGTGGCTATACCGAATCGCCATCAACACGGCAAAGAATTATCTGGTGTCGCGAGGTCGGCGGCCGCCAGACAACGATGTAAGCGCTGAGGATGCAGAATTCTACGATGGCGATCATGCCCTCAAGGATATCGAGTCACCAGAGCGAGCGTTGTTGCGGGATGAGATCGAGGCCACCGTGCATCGCTGCATCCAGCAACTGCCAGAAGATTTACGAACGGCGCTAACGTTACGTGAATTTGATGGTCTGAGTTATGAGGACATTGCGAGCGTCATGCAGTGCCCCGTTGGTACCGTGCGTTCCCGGATCTTTCGGGCTCGTGAGGCCATTGATAAATCCCTGCAGCCCTTGTTGCAGGATGCCTAGCTAAGACAGCGGCGACAGCCAAGAGAGGAACCGCCATGAGTCGTGAAGCCCTGCAGGAATCGCTGTCCGCGGTGATGGATAACGAAGCGGATGAACTTGAACTACGACGTGTGCTCGGTGCGAGCGATGCGACTGAGATGCGTGCCACCTGGGCGCGTTATCAGGTAGCACGTGCAGCGATGCACAAAGAGTTGCTTGAGCCGCGTCTGGACATCGCTGCGGCCGTTTCTGCCGCATTGGCCGATGAAGCGACTCCGGTTGCCGACAAGGTCGTACGTGGCCCATGGAAGATGGTTGGACGTTTTGCCGTTGCTGCTTCGGTCACGGTAGCGGTTCTCGCCGGTGTGCGCCTCTACAACCAGGACGAAGTGACAGGTGCGCAGATGGCGCAGCAGTCGCCTCAGCCTTCATTGGTAACCCCGCAGTTGCAGGGCCCGGCTATGCTGGCTGGCTTCAATGCTTCCGGCGAGCAGGAAACTGCACCGCAAAAGGCTGAGCCGACCTGGCACGAGCAGCGTCTGCCAGACTACCTGCGTCAGCATGCTCAGCAAGCGACCATGAACACTGAAGGGGCGCTGCCGTATGCTCGCTCTGCAAGTATGGAAGAAGATCGTTAAGTCTTTGCGTTCATGTTAAGGAGCAGGAGGCGCATGCGTTTTATTCCCTTGGCCTCCGTCGTACTCGGCAGCTGGCTGGCGCTGCCGGTCGCGGCTGCCGATGCGCAGCCATGGCTGCAGCGTCTTGCTGCAGCGGAGCAGTCGCAAAGCTTTCAAGGCCATTTCGTTTACGAGCGTAATGGCAGTTTCTCCACCCACCGTATCTGGCATCAGGTTGGCGCTGATGGC
The DNA here is from genome assembly GCF_900110925.1 of Pseudomonas cuatrocienegasensis. GTDB lineage: Bacteria > Pseudomonadota > Gammaproteobacteria > Pseudomonadales > Pseudomonadaceae > Aquipseudomonas > Aquipseudomonas cuatrocienegasensis. Next base: position 289,246 of record NZ_FOFP01000004.1, read on the forward strand.
GTCGTCCGTGAGCGTCTATTGCAGCTTGACGGTCCAGTGCAGGAAGTTGTTCGCGTTGGTGGTCAGGTGCAGTGCTCCAGCAGTGCGTTTGCCGATCAAGCCGCCGATACCCAGATTTGGCCGGTGCGGCCTCTGAATATTGCGCAAGTTGGCGAGTCCTATGATGTGCGTGTGGTTGGCGCTTCGCGTGTAGCCGGGCGTGAAGCTGTGGTCCTGGGTTTGATCCCGCGTGATCAGCATCGCTATGCGGTGGAAATGCACCTCGACGAGGCGACTGCGCTGCCGCTCAAATCGCTGTTGCTCAATGCCGAGGGGCAGTTGCTGGAGCGCCTTCAGTTTTCCGATCTGCAATTGGTTGAGAGCGCCGAAGCTGATTTGCATGCCAGTGGCGAATGCAAACCCATGCAGGTCGTGGAGGCCAGGTCGTCTGTGGCTGACGCCTGGCGAGCAGACTGGTTGCCGGCAGGTTTCGTGCTAAAGGCTGTCACCGTTCGGCCCAGCTCCATCTCTGCTGAGTCGGTCGCCAGCCTGGTGTATGGCGATGGATTGGCCAGCTTTTCCGTATTCCTCGAGCCTTTGGGCGGCGCTGCTGTTGAAGAGGCGCGCAGCCAGTTGGGCCCTACCGTAGCCGTTTCGCGGCGGTTGTCCACGGTCGAAGGGGATGTGATGGTCACGGTCGTGGGCGAGGTTCCTCTAGGCACTGCCGAGCGTGTAGCCCTTTCTATCCGCAGTACAGTGGGTGAGGCGAGCGCAGTTCAATGATCGAAGAGTCGGGGCGGGTGGTAGCGGTCGAGCCCGGCGCGGTCTGGGTTGAAACGCTGCGTAAAAGCACTTGTTCCTCTTGTTCTGCACGTGCCGGTTGTGGTCAGGGGTTGCTCGGCGAATTAGGCCTGGGGCAGCGTCGCGGCCACATGCGCGCGCTGTCTGATCTTTCTCTTTGCATAGGTGATGCTGTGGTCATCGGGGTTCGTGAAGACCTGTTGGTGCGCGGCTCGCTGTTGGTTTATCTCATGCCCTTGCTTGGCTTGTTCGCCGGCGCTCTGCTGATGCAGAGTACCGGTGCTGCCGAGCCGTGGGTGATAGTCAGTGGTTTTGCCGGGATGCTCCTGGCTTGGTACGGTGTACGCAGGCGCAGTGCTCTCACGGCGCATGATCCGGCCTTGCAGCCGGTTGTGGTGCGCAGGGTGCAGGCGGCTGCAATCGCTGCAGTTTGAGTCTTTGCCTTATCTGGATGGGGAGTCGTATGTCTTTGCCTAGCCTGAAATTATCGTTAACCGCCTTGTTGGGCGTCTTGATGCTGGGGCAGGCCGCTATTGCCAGCGCCGAGCTTCCGGACTTCACTGATCTGGTCGAGCAGGCCTCGCCTGCCGTGGTCAATATCAGCACGCGCCAGCATCTGCCCGAGCGTGCCGTGGCTGGCAGTGGTCAGCCGAATATGCCGGATCTCGAAGGTTTGCCGCCGATGTTTCGCGAGTTTTTCGAGCGCAGCATTCCGCAGGCTCCTCGAGCGCCAGGCGGGCGTCAGCGTGAAGCGCAGTCGCTGGGGTCGGGTTTCATCATTTCCGCAGACGGCTATGTGCTGACTAACAACCACGTTGTGGCCGATGCCGATGAAATCATCGTGCGCCTGTCCGATCGCAGCGAGTTGGAAGCCAAGCTGATTGGCGCCGATCCGCGCAGCGATGTGGCATTGCTGAAGGTCGAGGGCGAGAACCTGCCGACCGTCAAGCTGGGCAAGTCCGAAGACCTCAAGGTGGGTGAGTGGGTGTTGGCCATCGGCTCGCCATTCGGTTTTGACCATTCGGTGACCGCCGGCATCGTCAGCGCCAAGGGGCGCAGCTTGCCGAACGAGAGCTATGTGCCCTTTATCCAGACCGATGTGGCGATCAACCCGGGCAACTCCGGCGGGCCGCTGTTCAACCTGGCGGGCGAGGTTGTGGGCATAAACTCGCAGATTTTCACGCGTTCCGGTGGCTTTATGGGCCTGTCCTTCGCCATCCCGATGAGTGTGGCGATGGATGTTGCTGACCAGCTCAAGGCCACTGGCAAGGTTAGCCGCGGCTGGTTGGGTGTGGTGATTCAGGAAGTGAACAAGGATCTGGCGGAGTCTTTTGGCCTGGATCGTCCTGCCGGTGCCCTGGTGGCGCAAGTGCTTGACGATGGCCCGGCAGCCAAGGGTGGTCTGCAGGTGGGCGACGTGATCCTCAGCCTCAATGGTCAGCCGATCGTCATGTCGGCGGACTTGCCACACCTGGTCGGTACGCTCAAGGCGGGCAGCAAGGCCGAACTCGATGTTGTGCGTGAAGGTGCCCGGCGCAAGCTGTCGTTGACCATTGGTGCTTTGCCGGAAGATGGTGATGAAGTGGCCAGTGCCGGCTCGTCTGGTGCAGAGCGCAGCAGCAACCGCTTGGGTGTAAAAGTGGCCGAGCTGACCGCTGAACAGAAGAAGAATCTCGATCTGCGCGGTGGTGTGGTGATTTCCGAAGTGCAGGGCGGTCCGGCGGCGCTGATTGGCCTGCGTCCTGGCGATGTCGTGACTCACCTGAACAACCAGGCGATTGATTCGGCCAAGACTTTCACCCAGGTGGCAGAGTCGCTGCCGAAGAATCGTTCGGTCTCGATGCGTGTGCTGCGTCAGGGGCGTGCGAGCTTCATCACGTTCAAGCTGGCTGAGTAAGTTTGGCTGGCCAGGCCTGAACACGTAGCTCAGGCCTATTTGGCAGAGGTTGTTGCACTGAAAAGGGGCGATCAAGATCGCCCCTTTTCATGTCCGGCTATCCTGCTCAGGCGTGACGGGTGCGCCGCCGATCAGGTACACTTTGCGGCTATTTTCGGCGGGCAGTCGCCTGCGACTTTTTAGAGTGTTGTCCTGTGAGTGACCTGAGTCATATCCGCAATTTCTCCATCATTGCCCACATCGATCACGGCAAATCCACCCTGGCTGATCGGTTTATTCAGATGTGTGGCGGCCTGGCCGATCGTGAAATGGAAGCCCAGGTTCTGGACTCCATGGATCTTGAGCGTGAGCGCGGGATTACCATCAAGGCTCATAGCGTGACCCTGTATTACAAGGCGCGCGACGGCAAGACCTACCAGTTGAATTTCATCGATACCCCTGGGCACGTCGACTTCACCTATGAAGTCAGTCGCTCCCTGGCGGCCTGTGAAGGCGCGCTGCTGGTGGTCGATGCGGGTCAGGGCGTCGAGGCGCAATCGGTCGCCAACTGCTACACCGCCATCGAGCAAGGCCTCGAGGTCATGCCGGTACTCAACAAGATCGACCTGCCCCAGGCCGATCCGGACCGGGTCAAGGAAGAAATCGAGAAAATCATCGGTATCGATGCTACTGACGCCGTCACCTGCAGTGCCAAGACTGGCCTGGGTGTCGACGAAGTGCTCGAGCGTCTGGTGCACACCATTCCTGCGCCGACCGGCGATATCGAGGCGCCTTTGCAGGCGTTGATCATCGACTCCTGGTTTGACAACTACCTGGGCGTGGTTTCCCTGGTCCGTGTGCGTCATGGACGGATCAAGAAGGGTGACAAGGTGCTGGTGAAATCCACCGGCAAGATTCACCTGGTCGACAGCGTCGGCGTGTTCAACCCGAAGCACAGCGCTACGGTTGATCTTAAAGCGGGCGAAGTGGGCTTTATCATCGCCGGCATCAAGGATATTCACGGTGCGCCAGTGGGTGACACCCTGACCCTGAGCTCGACCCCCGATGTTGATGTGCTGCCAGGTTTCAAGCGCATCCAGCCGCAGGTCTATGCCGGTCTGTTCCCGGTGAGTTCCGATGACTTCGAAGACTTCCGCGAAGCCCTGCAGAAGCTCACGCTGAATGACTCATCCTTGCAGTACACCCCGGAAAGCTCCGATGCCCTGGGCTTTGGTTTCCGCTGTGGCTTCCTCGGCATGCTGCACATGGAGATCATTCAGGAGCGCCTGGAGCGCGAATACGACCTGGATCTGATCACCACCGCACCGACAGTAATTTTCGAGTTGCTGCTCAAGACAGGTGAAACGATTTACGTCGATAACCCGTCAAAGCTGCCGGATTTGTCGTCGATTGAAGACATGCGCGAGCCCATCGTACGCGCCAATATCCTGGTGCCGCAGGAGCATCTGGGTAACGTGATTACCCTGTGCATCGAGAAGCGTGGCGTGCAGCACGACATGCTGTTCCTCGGTTCGCAGGTTCAGGTTACCTACGACCTGCCGATGAATGAGGTGGTCCTGGATTTCTTCGACCGCTTGAAGTCGACCAGCCGCGGTTATGCGTCGCTGGACTATCATTTTGATCGTTACCAGTCGGCCAACCTGGTCAAGCTGGACGTATTGATCAACAGTGAGAAAGTCGACGCCCTGGCGTTGATCGTGCATCGCGACAACGCGCACTACAAAGGCCGTGCGTTGACCGAGAAGATGAAAGAGCTGATTCCGCGACAGATGTTCGATGTGGCAATCCAGGCCGCCATTGGCGGGCAGATTGTGGCGCGCACCACTGTCAAGGCGCTGAGAAAGAACGTACTGGCCAAGTGTTACGGCGGCGATGTAAGCCGTAAGCGCAAACTGCTGGAGAAGCAGAAGGCCGGTAAGAAACGCATGAAGCAGGTCGGTAACGTGGAAATTCCACAAGAAGCCTTCCTCGCTGTGCTCAGGTTGGATAGTTAGGTCCTATGTCGCTAAATTTCCCGCTGTTGCTGGTAATCGCTGTCGCCGTCTGTGGTGCGCTGGCGCTGTTCGATCTGGTCTTTTTGGCACCGCGCCGGCGCGCGGCTATTGCCAACTACCATGGCCAGGTCAACCAGCCTGACGAAGCGGTGGTCGAGCGCCTGAACAAAGAGCCCTTGCTGGTTGAGTACGGCAAGTCGTTCTTTCCGGTGCTGGCGATTGTCCTGGTGCTGCGCTCGTTTCTGGTCGAGCCGTTCCAGATTCCGTCGGGGTCGATGAAGCCGACGCTGGAAGTGGGCGACTTCATTCTGGTCAACAAGTTTGCCTATGGCATTCGCCTGCCGGTGCTGGATACCAAGGTGATCGACGTGGGTGATCCGGCGCGTGGCGATGTGATGGTGTTCCGCTACCCGAGCGACCCGAACATCAACTACATCAAGCGTGTGGTTGGCCTGGCCGGCGACCATATCCGCTACACCAGCGACAAGCAGCTGTTTATCAATGATCAGCCGGTGGCTCAGCAACTGCTGGGCGAAGAACCAGGCAGCCTGGGCAGCGTCACCCTCTACAACGAAAAACTGGGTGAAGTGGAGCACCAGATCCGCAAGGAAATGAATCGCTACCGCGTCGAGCCGGGCAAGGAGTGGGTGGTGCCGCAAGGCTACTACTTCATGATGGGCGACAACCGCGACAACTCCAACGACAGCCGCTATTGGAATGACCCTGCCATCCCCAAAGCTCTGCATGGCATGGTTCCCGACCAGAATATCGTCGGCAAGGCCTTTGCAGTTTGGATGAGCTGGCCGGACCCGAAAGTACGCAATCTGCCTAATTTTTCTCGTGTTGGTCTGATTCACTGAGGCAAAACGGGCACCCTGGCACTGTGTAACTCAGTGCCATGGGCTATAACGAGTCGGGTCAGGCCGCAGGCCGACGACGACACAACAACATTGCATGCTGGGGTTCTCCAATGACATTCGCGCGTTCGCAAAAGGGCTTGTCGATACTGAGCTGGTTGGTGGTGTTGGCCGTGGTGGCGTTTCTCGCCAGTACCGCGTTCAAGGTCATCCCGCATTACCTCGACTATATGTCGATGGAAAAAATCATCACCTCGGTCGAGACCGACCGCGCACTGCAGGTGCGTACCGTGGGTGACTTCTATGGGCACGTCAGCAAAGGCATGCAGGTCAACAGCATCCGTGAACTGAACATGCGCGATGCGCTGACCGTGACCGTGGAAAACAATGAGTTTCTCGCCCACCTCAAGTACGAGAAGCGCGAGCCGCTGATCGAGAACCTCGACCTTGTGGTGCATTTCGACAAAGAATTCCGTGTGCGTATGCCGTGACTGCTTCGTTATCCCGCCTCGAGCGTCAGCTCGGTTACACCTTCAAAGACCAGGACCTGATGGTCCTGGCGCTCACCCACCGCAGCTTCGCCGGTCGTAACAACGAACGGCTGGAATTTCTCGGTGACGCCATCCTTAATTTTGTCGCAGGTGAGGCGCTTTTCGAGCGCTTCCCCCAGGCGCGTGAGGGCCAGCTGTCACGCCTGCGTGCGCGTCTGGTCAAGGGCGAGACATTGGCCGTGCTGGCCCGTGGTTTCGACCTCGGTGATTACCTGCGGCTGGGCTCCGGTGAGCTGAAAAGCGGCGGCTTTCGCCGCGAATCCATCCTCGCCGATGCGCTTGAAGCGCTGATCGGTGCGATCTACCTGGATGCCGGCATGGAGGCCGCGCGCACCCGCGTACTGGCCTGGCTGACCACCGAGCTGGATAGCCTGACCCTGGTCGACACCAATAAGGATCCGAAAACCCGCCTGCAGGAGTTTCTGCAGTCGCGGGCCTGTGACCTGCCGCGATACGACGTGGCGGATATTCAGGGCGATCCGCACTGCCGGACATTCGTCGTTGAGTGTCAGGTTTCTTTACTGAATGAAAAAACCCTGGGGCAGGGTGCCAGCCGGCGTATCGCCGAGCAGGTTGCGGCCGCTGCCGCGCTGATCGCCCTGGGTGTGGAGAATGGCAATGACTGATGCACCTGTTACACGCTGTGGCTATGTCGCCATCGTCGGCCGGCCCAACGTGGGCAAGTCGACGCTGCTCAACCATATCCTCGGGCAAAAACTGGCGATCACCTCGCGCAAGCCGCAGACCACTCGCCACAACATGCTCGGCATCAAGACCGAGGGCGAGGTTCAGGCGATCTACGTCGACACCCCCGGCCTGCACAAGAACAACGAGAAAGCGCTGAACCGCTACATGAACAAGAACGCCTCGTCGGCCCTCAAGGACGTCGACGTGGTGATCTTCGTGGTCGACCGCACCCGTTGGACCGACGAAGACCAGATGGTCCTTGAGCGTATTCAATACGTCGAAGGCCCGGTGATCCTGGCGATCAACAAGACCGATCGCCTGGAAGACAAAGCCGAGCTGATGCCGCACCTGGAGTGGTTGGCCACCCAATTGCCAAACGCCGAGATCGTGCCGGTATCGGCGCAGCAGGGTCACAACCTCGATGCGCTGGAAAAGCTGGTGGGCGAGCGTTTGCCGGAAGGTGTGCACTTCTTCCCGGAAGACCAGGTTACCGACCGTTCCAGCCGCTTCTTCGCTGCCGAACTGGTACGCGAGAAGATCATGCGCCAGCTCGGTGCCGAACTGCCGTACCAGATCACTGTGGAGATCGAGGAATTCAAGCGTGATGGGCGCATTCTGCACATCCACGCGCTGATCCTGGTCGAGCGTGATGGGCAGAAGAAGATCATCATCGGCGACAAGGGTGAGCGCATCAAACGCATTGGTCAGGATGCGCGCAAGGACATGGAGGTGATGTTCGACTCCAAGGTCATGCTCAACCTCTGGGTCAAGGTGAAAAGTGGTTGGTCAGACGACGAACGGGCCCTGCGTTCGCTGGGTTACGACAACATCTGATGCATCAGCGCGCCGGCTCCGGCGCGTTGCCTGATTCGCCCGCGAGTAGCCTGCCATGAGCGCTCAAGCCGCCTACGTCCTGCACAGCCGCGCTTATCGCGAGAGCAGTGCGCTGGTCGATATCTTTACCCCGGCGGGTCGCTCACGGGCTGTGTTGCGCGGCGCCCGTGGCCGTGCCGGCACCTTGGCGCGGCCGTTTATCCCGCTGGAAATCGCTTTGCGTGGGCGCGGCGAGCTGAAAACCGTGAGCCACCTGGAAGCGGTTGGCATCCCCAACCTGCTCAGCGGTGAGGCGCTGTTCAGCGGTCTCTACCTCAATGAATTGCTGATTCGTCTGCTGCCGGCCGAAGACCCGCAGCCGGCAGTGTTCGAACATTACGCCATGACTGTGCTGGCGCTGGCCCAGGGCCGAGCGATTGAGCCGCTTTTACGCTCATTTGAATGGCGCCTGCTCGATCAGCTGGGCTATGGTTTTGCCCTGGACCACGACTGCCAGGGGCAACCGGTGGCGGCCAGTGGTATCTATCGCCTGGAAGCCGAGCGTGGGCTGGTGCCGATCGGCCACCTGCAACCTGGAGTCTTTCACGGCGCCGAGCTGCTTTCCATGGCCGAAGCCGACTGGTCTGCACCTGGCGCCCTGGCTGCTGCCAAGCGCCTGATGCGCCAGGCCCTGGCCCCTCATCTGGGCGGCCGACCACTGGTCAGCCGCGAACTGTTTATGACGCTCAAGGAGCCAACGCGTGACTGATGCCAATCGTATTCTGCTGGGTGTGAACATCGACCATGTAGCGACCCTGCGCCAGGCCCGCGGGACGCGTTACCCCGACCCGGTCAAGGCGGCGCTGGACGCTGAAGAGGCGGGCGCCGACGGTATTACCGTGCACCTGCGCGAAGACCGCCGACATATCCAGGACCGCGACGTGCGCGTGCTGGCCGAGGTGCTGCAGACGCGGATGAATTTCGAGATGGGGGTGACGGATTTTATGCTCGGTTTCGCCGAGCAGATCAGCCCCGCCCATGTCTGCCTGGTGCCGGAAACCCGCCAGGAGCTGACCACCGAAGGTGGTCTGGATGTCGCCGGCCAGGAGGCCCGCATTGGTGCGGCGGTCGAGCGCCTGCGTCGTGCCGGCTGCGAGGTGTCGCTGTTTATCGACGCCGAGGAGCGGCAGATCGAAGCCGCGCGGCGCATCGGTGCCCCGGCCATTGAGCTGCACACCGGGCGCTACGCCGATGCTCATACGCCCGAAGAAGCTGCCCGCGAGCTGACGCGTATTAGCGATGGTGTGATCTGTGGTTTGCAACATGGCTTGATCGTCAACGCCGGGCACGGCCTGCACTACCACAACGTTGAGGCCGTAGCGGCGATCATGGGGATCAATGAGCTGAACATCGGCCATGCCTTGGTCGCCCACGCCCTGTTTGTCGGCTTCAAGCAGGCGGTGGCGGAGATGAAGGCGCTGATCGTGGCGGCAGCTAATCGGGGCTAGTGCCACCTCTACCGCGCTTACAGAGAGCGGCAGATGATTCGTGTTGGGACCCTAATGTTGGCTGCCAAAGGCCTGCACCATTTGCGCGGCGAGGACCTCGATGGCGTCATTGCGCTGATGGCCGTAGATCAGTTTGATGTGGTATTCGCCCAGGGCCGGCAGGCCCTGCTCTGCGCCGAGCCGGCGTAGTGGCGGCTTGACCAGGCTGCGTGGGAAGGGGGCGATGGCCAGGTCGGCGATCATCGCCGCCTCCTGGCCGGCGCACTGTTCGCAGGAGTAGGCGATGCGGTAGTCGGTGCCCTGGCGGCCCAATGCGTCGAGGGCTGTGCGGCGCCAGGCGCAACCGGAGTTGGCCAAGGCCAGTGGCAGGGGTGTGCGCTGCACCGCCAGGCCACCTTCACGGCCCGCCCACACCAGTTCCTCTGAGTAGATGATCTCCCCTCGGGAGTCGTCCATACCGTCATTGCCGGCGTTGATCAGGGTCAGGTCGAGTTCGCCGGCATCCAGCTTCGCCACCAAATCCGCACTGCGTCCAACGTTGACCTCGACCTCCACGGCCGGGTGGCTACGGGCGAACAGGGTGAGCACGCCAGGCAGTACGCGGTCGCCAATGTCGTTCGGTGTGCCGAAACGTACCTTGCCGGTCAGGGTCGGCGCCAGAAAGTGCGCCACCGCTTCTTCGTTGAGCCTGAGCAGGCGCCGCGCGTAACCCAGCAGCAATTCACCTTCGGCGGTCAGTTCCACGCGCCGGGCTTCGCGGCGAAACAGCCGCTGGCCGAGGATTTCTTCCAGGCGTTTGATCTGCAGGCTGACGGCGGCTGTGGTGCGGTGAACCTGGCTGGCAGTGCGCGTGAAGCTGCCGCTCTCGGCGATGCCGACAAAGGTGCGCAGCACATCGCTTTCAAGCAATGGCAAGGCGGAGGAAGGGGCTGAAATGTGCATTTATCGTTAAATATTACTTAATCGGTTATTGAGTATTTGTCGTTTGTTTGAACGATAGGCGCCCTTCATCCTCAACGCAAGCCGATAAACAGTCGGTCAAGCAAGGAGAAGATGCGATGCCTCGTACCCAGCGTGATGACCGGCCCCGTCCGCCAATGCCTGCGTTCTATATGCCGGCGATGTGGCCGCTGGATCTGCAGAACGCCATCGTTGACTGGCTGGGCGCCTGGTGGTGGCGCCGGCGCATGCGCCGTCTGCTGCGCCAGGACGCACTGGGGGTGATCCGCCTGGGCAGCGCCCGCGGCGTGGTGGCCCAGGGCGCCAGCGAGCCGCTGCGGCTGATTGCGCAGCGACGCGCGTGCTGGTTACGTCGTCAGTAGTGGCTAGCGCATCGGCTTGAGGGTTGGGCGGTGCGCATGGCGCACCCTACAGTGGCGTGTTTTAAGGCTTGCGCGCCACCAGTACGGCGCGGCTGGGCGCTGGCAGGCCTTCGAGCGTGCGGCTGTGGTCGGCTGGGTCGAGGAACTCGGGTAGGGACTGGAAGCGCATCCACTCGGTGGCGCGCTGCTCCTCCAGTGAGGTGGTGTTGACGTCCACACAGCGCACATCCTCGAAGCCGGCGCGGCGCAGCCAGAGCTCCAGGGCCGGCACCGAGGGCAAAAACCAGACATTGCGCATCTGCGCGTAGCGGTCTTCCGGCACCAGCACCTGCTGGGCATCGCCTTCGACCACCAGGGTTTCCAGCACCAGCTCGCCGCCCTTGACCAGGCAATCCTTGAGGTCGAGCAGGTGGTCAATGGGTGAGCGGCGGTGGTAGAGCACACCCATGGAAAATACCGTATCGAAGCCCTGCAGCTTGCCGGGCAGCTCCTCGAACGCCAGCGGCAGGTGCCAGGCCGGTAGCTCCGGCAGGTAGTTTTTCATCGCCAGGAACTGGCAGAGAAACAGCCAGTTGGGGTCGATACCGACCACGCTGTCGGCGCCGGCGCCGAGCATGCGCCACATGTAGTAGCCGTTGCCGCAGCCGACATCCAGCACGCGCTTGCCGCGCAGGTCGAGGTGCGGTGCGACGCGCTGCCATTTCCAGTCCGAACGCCATTCGGTATCGATGTGCACGCCGAATAGATGAAACGGCCCCTTGCGCCATGGGATCAGGCCGCGCAGGGCGCTGTCCAGTGCGCTACGGCTCGCCTCGTCAGTGTGCCCGTCGAGGGTAAAACTGTGCAGCAGCTCGACCTGGCTGGCCGTGAGGGGCGGCAGAGCTTCGACGGCGCCGTACCAGCGCGGCAGGTCGCCGTGGCCGATGGCCAGTTTGCGGTCGATCTGCGCCGGCAGGTCGGCGCTCCAGTCCTGCAGCGGGGTGCCGGCCAGCTGTGCCTGCAGGGCGTCGAGGTCCAGGCGGTGGATCATGGCAGGGCCACCAGCGAGGCGAAATTCAGGCACTGGAACCAGGGCACCACTTGGCTGAAACCCGCTTCAAGCAAGCGCTCGCGGTGCTGCTCAAGGCTGTCGGGGAGCATGACTTTTTCGATGGCGCTGCGCTTCTGCGCGATCTCCAGTTCGCTGTAGCCGTTGGCCCGCTTGAAGGCGATATGCAACTCGTTGAGCAAGTTGTGCTGCGCTTGATCGGCAAAGCGCAGCTTCTCCGAGAGAATCAGCGCACCACCCGGCAGCAGGGCCTGGCGGATGCGCGTGAGCAAAGTCAGGCGCTGTTCCGGCTGGATGAACTGCAGGGTGAAGTTCAGCGCCACCAGCGAGGTGGGCTGCAGGTCGAGGCTGAGAATGTCGGCCTCGATCACCTCAACCGGCAGCAACTCCTGGAACATCGAGTCCTGGGCATGCAGGTACTCGCGGCTGCGCTCGACCATGGCAGGCGAGTTGTCTACGGCGATCACCCGGCAATCGGCAATCTGTACATGGCGGCGCAGGGCCTGGGTCACCGCGCCGAGGGAGCTGCCCAGGTCGTAGAGGATGCTGTGTGGCTGGGCGAACTGCCCGGCCAGTACGCCGATGTTCTCGACGATGGTGGGGTAGCCGGGTACCGACCGTTTGATCATGTCCGGGAAGACCCGCACCACGTCTTCGTTGAAGACGAAATCCGGGACCTGGGCCAGGGGCTGGGCGAAAAGACGATCGGCTTGCTTGCTCACGGCGTTCTCGGCGGGGCGGGTAAAGCCCGGCATTCTAGCCAAGTGCGAGGGATGGCAAAACAGGCTGCGCGTATTCAGGCCTTTATTGGGAGTATGTAACCTTTCTCAGGCCACACCGCCGCACCCGGGCTACAGCGATACCCCCGTAGGAGCGCCGCCTCGGGGCGAAGCGATTGCAGTCAGGTATGTACAGCATTCGTCGCGGGGCGCGACTCCTACGCAAAACATCGGCGCGGTGCGACACACTGCTGGGACAGAGCCTTTATTTGACCGTCAGGGCGCATTCGAAAACCTCGGCCGGGGCCACGCCGGTTTCCCAAGGACGTTCGTAAGTCAGACGCAGGCGGCCGCTGCCCGCCTCAGTGGCCTGATAGCGCCAGGTCGAGATGCCGCCGCTGCCGATCAGCCCGGCGTCTTCGGGGTTGCTGTAGACCTCGGGGCCGAGGCTTTGCAGATGGCCGGGCGCGGCTTCACGGGTAATCCAGCGAAAGCCGGTGGTGGGGTTGCTGGGGAGGCTGAGAATCAAGGTTTGCCCGGCGTGCAGCGCCAGTGGGCACTGTGACTGTTTTTGCAGGCTGAAGCTGTCGGCCTTGTGCGCACAGCCGGCAAGCAACAGCAGGGCGCAGGGCAGCAGCAAACGGTGGGCGGCGAACATGGCGAAGCTCCGGCATGGAAAGGTTGGGCTCAGCATACCGGCATGGGCGCTGTGCACGGAACCCGCACGCGAGTGGACATCGCGTGCGGGCAGCCGTGTTGTCAGGCGAACAGCACCCTGGCTACATCGCTGTAGCGTTTGGCGAAGTGCACGGTCAGGCCATCCTTCAGGTAGTCCGGCAGTTCTTCGTACGAGCCGCGGTTGGCTTCCGGCAGGATCAGCTCGAAAATCTTCTGCCGACGGGCGGCGATGACTTTCTCGCGCACGCCGCCGATCGGCAGCACCTGACCGGTGAGGGTCAGTTCGCCGGTCATGGCCACGCCCTTTTTCGGCGCCTGGTTGCGCGCCAACGAGAGCAGCGCGCTGGCCATGGTCACGCCGGCGCTGGGGCCGTCCTTGGGCGTGGCGCCTTCCGGAACGTGCAGGTGGATAAAGGCCTGGTCGAAGTACTTCGCCTCGCCGCCGTGCTGCTTGAGGTGCGAGCTGATGTAGCTGTGGGCGATTTCCGCCGACTCCTTCATCACCTCGCCCAGTTGCCCGGTGAGCTTGAAGCCGCGGCTCAGGGTGTGGGTGCGTGAAGCCTCGATCGGCAGTGTGGCGCCGCCCATGCTGGTCCAGGCCAGGCCGGTGATGATGCCGATGCCAGACAGCAGCTGCTCGCGGCGGAACACTGGCATGCCAAGATAGGTTTCCAGGTCTTTGGGGCCGATCTTCACCTTGCTGGCCGGGTCGTCGAGCAGCTTGACCACCGCCTTGCGCACCAGCTTGCCCAGCTGCTTTTCCAGCTGCCGCACGCCGGCTTCGCGGGCATAGCCGTCGATCAGCCCACGCAGGGCCGCGTCGCTGATGCTCAGGCGGTTTTTCGGCACCCCGGCTTTATCCAGCTGCTTGGGCCACAGGTGGCGCTTGGCGATGGCCAGTTTCTCTTCGGCGATATAGCCGGACAGGCGGATCACTTCCATGCGGTCCAATAGCGGGCCGGGGATCGAGTCCAGGGTGTTGGCGGTGCAGATAAACAGCACCTTGGACAGGTCCAGGCGCAGGTCCAGGTAATGGTCGAGGAATTCCGCGTTCTGCTCCGGGTCGAGGGTTTCCAGCAGCGCGGAGGCCGGGTCGCCCTGGTAGCTGGCGCCGAGCTTGTCGATCTCGTCGAGCATGATCACCGGGTTCATCACCTCGACATCCTTGAGCGCCTGCACCAATTTGCCGGGCAGGGCGCCGATGTAGGTGCGGCGGTGGCCCTTGATCTCCGCCTCATCGCGCATGCCGCCAACGCTGAAACGGTAGAACGGCCGACCCAGGGATTCGGCGATGGATTTGCCTATGCTGGTCTTGCCCACGCCCGGCGGGCCGACCAGCAGGACGATGGAGCCGGCGATCTCACCCTTGAAGGCGCCCACGGCGAGGAACTCGGTGATGCGCTCCTTGATGTCATCCATGCCGGCATGGTGGGCGTCGAGCACCTGGCGCGCGTGCTTGAGGTCGAGTTTGTCCTTGCCGAGCAGGCCCCAGGGCACCGAGGTCGCCCAGTCCAGGTAATTGCGGGTGACCGCATATTCCGGCGAGCCGGTTTCGAGGAATGACAGCTTGTTCAGCTCATCGTCGATGCGTTTGCGCGCCTGCTCGGGCAGGGTCTTGCCGGCCAGGCGCTGCTCGAACTGCTCGATGTCGGCGCTGCGGTCGTCCTTGGTGATGCCCAGCTCCTGCTGGATCACCTTGAGCTGCTCCTTGAGGAAGAACTCACGCTGGTGCTCGCCGATCTTGCGGTTGACCTCGGCCGACAGCTCGTTCTGCAGGCGCGCCACCTCGACTTCCTTGCGCAGCAGCGGCAGGACTTTCTCCATGCGCTTGAGGATCGGCACGGTATCCAGCACCTCCTGCAGCACCGGGCCGGTGGCAGTGGTCAGGGCGGCGGCGAAGTCGGTCAGGGGCGACGGCTGGTTGGGGCTGAAACGGTTCAGGTAGTTCTTCAGCTCCTCGTTGTACAGCGGGTTGAGTGGCAGCAGCTCCTTGATCACGTTGATCAGCGCCATGCCGTAGGCCTTGACCTCGTCACGGGTGTCGAGGCTGTTCTGTGGGTACTCCACCTCGGCCAGGTAGGGCGGGCGATGGTGCTTGAGCCAGCCGCGCACACGTACCCGGTTGAGGCCCTGGGCGACGAACTGGATCTTGCCGTCATCGCGGGTGATGTGGTGGATGCGCACCACGGTGCCGTGCTCTGGCAGGCTGGCGGTATCGAAGTGGCGTGGGTCGGTCACCGGCTCATCGACGAAAAACAGCGCCAGGCAGCGATGGTCAGTCTTGGCCACCAGCTCCAGGGTTTGCGCCCAGGGCTCTTCGTTAACGATGACCGGCAGCACCTGAGCGGGAAAGAAGGGGCGATTGTGGATCGGGATCACGTACAGCTTGTCCGGCAACTGCTGGCCCGGCAAGGCGAGGCTGTGACCGGGCGAAGCTGTCGATTCGGCAGCGATTTCGATGTCGTGATGATCGTTCATGCAGCACCTGTGATGACGTGATGAGAGGAACATGGGGCCGGCCACAGGTTTTTCAATCACCTGCTCGCCCGCTCGTGTTACTGGGTTTGTGTGGTCAGACGACTGGTCATCGCGCTTATCGTGCGGGGTGCCGTTTTGCCGTGCGGCGAGTTACAGTGCGTGGTCGAACACACTTTGTGGCTGTCACCATGCTCAACGCCCGTCTGCTGCGCCTGGACGACCAGGCCCACGAACACACCCACGACCATCACCAACTGATCCTCTCGATCAACGGCCGCGCCGAGTTCGAGGTCAACGGTCGAGGTGGCGAGGTGTGCCGCATGCGCGCCTGCCTGGTGCCGGGCGATGCGGACCATCAGTTCGCCGGGGTCGGCGACAACCGCATGTTGATCATCGACCTGGATGAACAGGGCACCTCCAGCGACGACCTGGCACTGCTCACCCACTTGTTCGAGACCCCGCGCTACCCGCAGCTCGATGCTGATTTTCAGCACCTGCTCAGCTACGCCGGGGCCGAGCTTGAGCGTTATGGCAGCGACCCGCTGCTGGCGCGCGCGCTCGGGGGCGTGTTGCTGCGGGCATTGCACTTGCGCTTGTTCGGCGAGCAGGCGCAGCGTGCTCAGGGCGCGCTGAATATCGAGCGCCTCGACCGCTATATCACCGAGCACCTGGCCCGGCGCATCAGCGTGGCAGAGTTGGCCCAGGTCGCCTGCCTGAGCCCCAGCCACTTCCATGCCCAGTTCAAGGACAGCGTCGGCCTGACGCCCCACCAGTACCTGCTCAAGACCCGCCTCGACCGCGCTGCACGCATGCTGCGCGAAAGTCCGCTGCCGCTGATCCGCATTGCCGAGGAGTGCGGCTTCTCCAGCCAGAGTGCGCTGACCACCGCCATGCGCCGTTACCTGGGGCTAACGCCCAAACGCTTGCGCTGCCAGCTGTGAGGCACGCCAGCGGGCAGCCCATGAATGATGGCAATGGGCCTCAGGTGGCTGCATAAAGCGTGATTTCCCTGTTTCTCCCGGCTACTCTTGAGCGCGAGGTGCCGCTTACGTGGCGCAGGTTGGCGGCCGGCTGTACGGCGAGCCCGAGCATGAGTGATGCCGATGTCCAGTTGTTCTTTTTACATTGCGCAGGTGGCACTGCTCGTCTGCTGCCTGCAGGCTTCGAGCCTGCTTGCTGCCAGTCTGCAGGCTGAACTGGTCGATGAGCGTGGGCAAGCGCTGGAAAATGCGGTCATTTCCCTGCGCGGCCCGCTCGATGAAGCCGCATCAGCCGCCCCGGCGGTGATGGATCAGCTCGCTCAGCAGTTCGTACCCAATGTTCTGGCCGTGCGCACAGGCGCTGCGGTGAGCTTTCCCAATAGCGACAATATTCGCCATCACGTCTACTCGTTTTCGCCAGCCAAGCGTTTCGAGTTGCGCCTGTACCAAGGCACGCCCAGTGAACCGGTGGTGTTCGACAAGCCCGGCGTAGTGGTGCTGGGCTGCAATATCCATGACTGGATGGTTGGCTATGTGTACATCACGGACGACCCCCGTTTTGCTGTCAGTGACGCGCAGGGCGTTGCGACGTTGGCGTCTTTGCCGGCGGGGCGTTACGCGGTAACCCTGTGGCACCCGCAAACTCCGCAGATGCTGCCGCAGGAGGCTGCACCGTTAACCGTCGGCACCGAGCCGATCCAGCAGCGCTACAGCCTCGCGTTGCAGGGCACTCAAGCCCCTGCGGCGACACCGCCAGCCAGCGCTTTTGGCGATGCTTTCAAGAAAGCGCTACGTGATGCGCAATAGTTTCCAGGCGCGGATTGCCGCAGTGTTGATCATGCTGCTGTTGGCGGTGATCGGTGCCCTGTACCTGGCCGTAGAAGCGGCCACCTCGGTGGCGGTGCGCAACCAGGCGCGCGAACAGTTGGATGTTGGCGCACGGGTATTCGAGCAACTGCTTGATATGCGCGGCCGTCAGCTGCATGACGCCGCGCAGGTGCTGGCCGCCGATTTCGGTTTCAAGGATGCGGTCGGCAGCGGGGATGCTGCGACCATTCGCTCGGCCCTGGCCAACCACGGCGCCCGCATCAATGCCGGCATCATGCTGTTGTTCAACCTCGATGGCGGGGTTGCCGTGAGTAGCGAGGCGCACGTCGCCGGTGTGCTGGCCGAGCGCCTGAGCGCCCAGATGACGCGCTTGCACAACGACGGCGCACAGGTATTCATGCTGCCGATCCATGATCAGATCTACCTGCTGGTGCAGGCCACCGTCGTCGCCCCGCTACCGATTGCGCGGCTGGTGCTGGGCTTTCCCATCGATCAGTCGTTCGCCCGTGAGCTGCAGCAGCTCACCCACCTGGACCTCACGCTGCTCGGCGAGCAGGACGCGCGTGCGGATATTTGGGTGAGCACCCTGGAGGCCGGCGACCAGGATGAAATGAGGCGTGAAGCCGCCCAGGAAATGTTCGCCCCGGACTCCCTGCTGAGCCTATATGGGGAAACCTACCTGGTGCAGCGTCTGGTGCTCAGCGAGGGCGAGGGGTTTCAAGTGCAGGCGCTGCTGCACCGCTCCTTGACCCGTGCCGAGGCGGCGTTTGCCCCGCTTGGCCAGCACACCCTGCTGATCAGTCTGGTCGCGTTGCTGGCCTCGCTGGGCGGTGCCCTGTTGCTGGCGCGCAGCATTTCCCAGCCGGTCCGGCAACTGGCGCGCATGGCCGAGCGGGTGGGCCAGGGCGACTATGACGGGCAGATCGACCTGCAGCGCCGCGATGAGCTGGGCAGCCTGGCCAATGCCTTCGTGGCGATGCAGAGTGGCCTGGCCGAACGCGAGCGACAGTTGGCGCACAACGCCCTGCATGATCCGCTCACCGGCCTGCCCAATCGTCACCTGGCCCTCGAACGGCTCGGTAGCGCGATCACCGCCGAGCGGCCTACGGCCCTGCTGTACCTGGGTATTGGCAACCTGCGGCTGATCAGCGAAAGCTGTGGTCCGGGTGGCGCCGACCTGGCGATCCAGCAGATGACCGCTCGCTTGCAACCTCTGCTACGCCCGGGTGACAGCATTGCGCGAATCATTGCCGACGAATTCCTGTTGTTGCTGGAAAACACCGACAGTGACAATGCCGTGGCGATTGCCGACCAGGTCCAGCAACTGTTGATCAAACCGTTGCAGATCGGCATCGCGGATATCGCCATGGACTGCAGTCTTGGCATCGCCGTGTACCCGGATAACGGCACCTCTGCCGACGAATTGCTGCGCCGTGCCAGCATCGCCATGGGCGATGCGGCAAAACTGCCCGGGCGCCTGCAGCTTTACCAGCGTGGCCGCGATGTTGCCCATGAGCGGCAGGTGCGGCTGATCCGTGACCTGCGCCGCGCCACCGCCCATGGCGAACTGTTGCTGAATTTCCAGCCCAAGCTGAGCCTCAGCGGTTGCGCTACGCATCAGGCCGAAGCGCTGTTGCGCTGGCAGCACCCGCAGTTGGGGATGATCTCGCCGGGCGAATTCATCCCCCTGGCCGAAAGTACCGGCAGCATCCAGGCGCTCACGGCCTGGGTTATCGAAGAGGCGATGCGCCAGTTGCGCGAGTGGCATGACCGTGGCCTGCTGGTGCAACTGTCGCTGAATATCTCGACTCAGGACCTGGTCGACCCAGACCTGCCCGCTCGGGTTCGCGAGCTTTTGGTCAAGTACCAGCTAGCGGCGGACCAACTGACCTTCGAGATTACCGAAAGCGGGGTGATGCTTAACCCGGCCGTTGCCCTGGAGGTCCTGCACGGCCTGCGTGCGTGCGGTATCAGCTTGTCGGTGGACGATTTCGGCACGGGGTATTCGTCGCTGGCGCAGCTCAAACGCATGCCGGTGCAGGAGTTGAAGATCGACCAATCGTTTATCCGCGACCTGAGTGACACCAGCGAAGACGCGGTGATCGTGCGTTCGACCATCGAGATGAGCCACAGCCTGGGGCTTACCGTGGTGGCCGAAGGGGTCGAGCTGGAAAGTAGCCTGCGCTTACTGCAGCGTTGGCATTGCGACACGGCCCAGGGCTACTTCATCAGCCGGCCACTTAGCGCAAGTGCGTTCGAGGCCTGGGTCGCCAGCCCCCCTGTTTTCCCAGCGACTACGGTGTCCTGAGCTATGCGTAGCCTGTTTGTTCTCGGTAGCCTGTTCTGTGGCCTGTGGTCCGCCGCAGCATTGGCCGCTGAAGGCCGCTTGCTCGCCACGGGCGGCGCGACCAGCCTGGAGGGTGCGGCCGGCGGCGGTATCACGCCCTGGGCGGTGCTCGCCGGCTACGGTGAGCGTGGTGAGTGGGGCGCTGATGTATTCGCCACACGTGTGGAAACCGGCGATTACCGGCTGGATGCGGGCGGAGTTGCCGTCGCCTACGACAACCGGGTAGAGCTGTCTTACGCCCGTCAGCGCTTCGACCTGGGCAACCTGGCGCGCGGGCTCAACCTGCCGGAGAACAGCCTGAGCCAGGATATCTTCGGGCTCAAGGTACGGCTGTTTGGCGACCTTATCTACGACCGTCTGCCCCAGGTGTCGCTGGGGCTGCAACACAAGCGGCAAAAGGATTTTCTGATCCCTAGCCTGGTCGGTGCCCAGCGTAGCGAAGACAGCGAAGGTTACCTGACCGCCAGCCGGCTGATCCTGGGTGGCGCCTTTGGCTACAACCTGCTGCTCAATGGCGGGCTGCGTTACAGCCGGGCCAATGAGCTGGGGTTGCTGGGCTTCGGAGGGGATCGCCGGGATCGCCATTCCGTGCTCAAGGAAGGCTCGGTGGCCGTGTTGCTCGACCGCTACTGGGCGGTGGGCGTGGAGTACCGGGAAAAGCCCGACAACCTCAGTTTTGCCGGGGAGAGCGACTGGGCCGATCTGTTCGTTGGCTATTTCCCGAACAAGAACCTCGCCCTGGTGCTTGCCTATGCGCGGCTGGGCGAGATCGCCACATTGGATAAGCAGAATGGTGTCTACCTGTCCGTACAGGGGAGCTTCTGAGATGCGCCGGTTGCTGCTGCTCGCCCTGATCGCTCTGGCCGGCTGCGCCCAGCAGCCGCCCAAGGATGACCAGCTCTACCGCGACCTGGGCGAGCAGGCGGGTATCACCCGGATCGTCGAAGGCATGCTGCTGAACATCGCCCAGGACCCGCGCATCGTGCGGCACTTCGAGAACATCGACATCGTGCGCCTGCGCGACAAGCTGGTCGAGCAGCTCTGCGTCGAGGTAGGCGGGCCTTGCACCTACACCGGCGACAGCATGGAAGAAAGCCACACCGGCCAGCACCTGACCCCCAGCGACTTCAACGCCCTGGTGGAAAATCTGCAGGACGCCATGGACGCCGAAGGCGTGCCAACCCCGGCACAGAACCGCCTGCTGGCGCGCCTGGCGCCGATGCGGGCGCAGGTGATTGATCGCTGACTCAGGGCTGCGCCAGCACCTTGGGCGCGCCCTGCAGCGTGCGCGTGTACCAGAACACCCGGCTCACTCCGCGGGTGATGGCGACGTAGGCGAGGCGCAGGCTTTCGTCCTGCATGGCCTCGTCGTAGCTGATGCGAAAGAAGCCGCTGTGGGCGTAGAGCGCGTTGCGCAACGGGTGCGGCGGGATCGCCTGGCTGTCGTCGATGATCACCGCCACTTCGGCCTGCAGGCCCTTGGCCCGGTGGATGCTGCAGGCTTTGACCGGCAGGCGTTTGTCGAGGGCGGCTTGCACCCGGCGCAGGCTTTCGTTGCGCCGACTCAGCAACAGCACGGGCGTGCGGTCGGCATCCGGACGGGCGCTGACTTCGGCGCATAGGGTTTGCAGGTGCGTGAGCAACTGCGGCAACTGGCTATTCAGGTCGAAGCCGCTGATCACCCGTACGCCATGTTCGCCCTTGCCGGTGGCGCGGAAGGCCTCGCAGGTCTTGGCCTGCATCTGCTGCACCGCGCGCAGCACCCGTTCGCCATCGCGGATGATCGGCTCGATGCTGCGGTAGTTGGTGGTCAGCATCAGGCAGGCGCTAGGGCGGCGTTTGCCGGGTGTGGGGAAGTGCCGGTCGAAGTCGACGAACAGCTCGGGTGAACTGCCACGCCAGCCGTAGATCGACTGCCAGTCGTCGCCGATGGCCATCAGCGAACTGCCGCGTTTGCCCTGGGCCAGCGCCTGGCGCACGGCTTGTAGCCACTGCACAATTTGCGGCGATATGTCTTGAAATTCATCGATCAGCAGGTGTTCCAGCGGCGCCACGGCCTCGGGCTGCACTTCGCCTGCGGCCAGATGCTCGGTCAGGCGCTGGAAGGCGCTGTTGAAGGTCATCAGGCCCTGGGCCTGCAGGTGGGTGTCGAAGGCTTGGCGAAACAGCACCAGTGCCTGGATAAACACCCGTTCGCGCGGGGCGGCGGGTACGGCTTGGGCATTCAGCCGGTCCAGGCGCAGGCCGATGCTCTCGATAAAGTCCGCCTGGGCATGGAACACCTCGTACAGCGGCGCGGCGCTGAATTCGCCGGCCAGGGTGTAGGGCGTCATGGGCGCATTGGGCAAGGGCCGCTCGTCAGCCGTGTCGACCGGTGGCAAGTTGAGCAGCTCATGCACCCGCGAGCGGAACGCCGGCTGCTCGGCATAACACTGGGCGTAGACCTGGCGCAGCAGCTGTTGCTGCGGCGTGCGCAGGCGCGCGCCCAGCGGCGTGTCGGGTTCATCGTCGCCCTTGCCGGGCGCGCCGAGTTGCTCGAACCAGCGCGCCGCGGGCAGCAGAATACGCGCCTGCTGCGCCATCGCGGCGTGGAAGGTGCGTACGCATTGACGTGCCTGACTGGCATCGAAGGGGTACTGCCAGTGGGCGAGGACTTTACGCAGTTGTTCGCGCAACTGTGCGCAGGAGGCGTTGGTGAAGGAGATCACCGTCAAGCGGCCCGGTTCGATACCCAGGTGGCAGAGCATAAACACCACACGCAGTACCAGGGTCGTCGATTTACCCGAGCCGGCACCAGCGAAGATGCGCGTCAGCGGGTCGGGGGCGAGGATCATCGCCCATTGCTCGTCCGAGGGCGGGCTGACCACACCTGCCGCTACAGCCGCCGCTACCCGCTCACGCATGGCTGTGCGCTGGGTGTCGCTGATGCGCGGGAGTGCGCTGGCTGTGCGCGCCTTTTTACCCGGGGGCTGCGCGCCTGCGGCACCGTTGTTTGCTTTAGCACGGCTGCGTGGCGCTTTTGCCTGGGCGGGTTTGGCTGATGCAGCACCCTGCGGATGGCGTAAGCCAGCCTCGCTGAGGTAGGCGGCGGTACGCGGGAAATAGCGCATCAGCACGCCCCTGAGGCGCTGCCGATACTGCGCGAGCTTGGCAAACATCGAATACCCTGAATCTATGCCAGGCCGTTGAATGCCAAGCACTTTTTTGGAGGTCGCGAAGCTTAGCAGGGCGCTCGTCGAGTAGGGCGTTTTTCGGCCTGACGGTGCTGTGTGCGATGCCGCTTTGGTGCTCTCATGCTTACCTGTATGGTGCCTGCATCCGGATAAAACCGGCCGATAAGTGAACCGAGGCATTGCCATGCTGGTGGTTGAAAACCTGCACAAGAGCTTTGTCACCGCCCAGGGCCATCTGGCGGTGTTGCGCGGTATCGACCTGACCCTGGAGGCGGGCGTCAGCCTGGCGCTGATGGGCGAGTCCGGCAGCGGCAAGAGCACGCTGTTGCATTTGCTCGCCGGCCTGGAGCGCGCCGACAGCGGGCGCATTCTGGTCGAGGGCGTGGCCCTGGCCGACCGCCGTGAAGCCGACCTGGCACGCTGGCGGCGTGAAGGCATCGGCCTGGTGTTTCAGCAGTACAACCTGATCAGCAGCCTGGACGTGGCCGCCAACCTGGCCTTCCAGGCGCGCCTGGCCGGGCGCTACGACCCTGCCTGGGTCACGCACCTGGCCGAGCGCCTGGGCTTGCAGGCGTTGCTGACGCGCTACCCCGAGCAACTTTCGGGCGGCCAGCAACAGCGCGTGGCGATTGGTCGGGCGCTGGCCTCGCGGCCGCCGTTGCTGCTGGCCGACGAACCCACCGGCAGCCTGGATGAGGCGAGCAGCGAAGCGGTGCTGGCGCTGCTTCTGCAACTGGTCGGCGAGCTGGGCTGCAGCCTGTTGATGGTCACCCACAGTGAGCGCCTGGCAGCACGCCTGGACCGCCGGCTGGTACTGCACCACGGCCGCGTGGCGGCGGTCAGCGAGTGATGCGCCTGTGCCTGCTGGCGTTGCTCAGCCACTGGCGGCGCCACCCGCTGCAGGGCGCGAGCATCCTCACCGGCCTATGGCTGGCCACCGCGCTGTGGACCGGCGTGCAGGCGCTCAACAGCCAGGCGCGGGCCGATTACGCACGGGCCAGCGCGGTGCTCGCCACCCCGGCCCAGGCGCAGGTGTTGCCGCGCCAAGGCCAGTACCTGGCACAAGCGGATTACGTCACCTTGCGCCGCGCCGGCTGGGCGGTCACCCCGCTGCTGGAGGGACGCCTGCGCCTGCCGGGCGAGGCGGGTGGCACCTTGCAGGTCATCGGTATCGAACCGTTGAGCTTGCCGGCCGGCAGCCAGGTGGCCGGACAGCCGGGAGAGGGTGTCGATCTGCTGGCGTTTATCGGCAAGCCTGGCCAGGCCTGGATCGCCCCGGACACCCGTCAGCGCCTTGGCTTGCCCCTAGGGGAGACAATGCCGCTGAGCGAGGGCCTGCAGTTGCCGCCGCTGGTCGAGCAGGCGCAACTGGCCCCTGGCGTGGTGGTGGTCGATATCGCCCAGGCCCAGGCGTTGTTGCAGGTGCCGGAGCAGATGTCGCGTTTGCTGCTGGCGGGTACGGCTGAACCGACACTGCCGGCCGAATTGGCCGATCGCTTGCGTGTGCAGCCGGCTGAGGGCGCCGATGACCTGCAACGCCTGACCGACAGCTTCCACCTTAACCTCACGGCCCTGGGGCTGCTGGCGTTTATCGTCGGCCTGTTTATCGTGCATGCCGCCATCGGCCTGGCCCTGGAACAACGCCGTGCGCTGCTGCGCACCCTGCGCGCCTGTGGTGTGGGCCTGGCGACGCTGTTGGCGGCGCTGACCCTGGAGCTGGGTCTGTTCGCCGTGCTCAGCGGTGTGCTGGGTGTGGCCAGCGGTTACCTGATTGCCAGCCTGCTGCTTGCCGATGTGTCCGCCAGCCTGCGCGGTTTGTATGGCGCCGAAGTCGCCGGTCAGCTCAGTTTGCCGGCCATCTGGTGGCTTGCCGGGGTCGCCATCAGTCTGCTCGGCGCCTTGCTGGCGGGGCTTAGCAGCCTGGTGCGCGCCGCGCGTTTGCCGCTGCTGGCCTTGGCCCAGCCTCAAGCCTGGCGCCAGGCGCAGAGCCGCTGGCTGCGTGGGCAAGCGCTGCTGGCGCTGGGGTTGCTGGTTTTAGCGGCGATTTGCTGGGGTTTGGGCGACAGCCTGG
Source organism: Pseudomonas cuatrocienegasensis (assembly GCF_900110925.1). Classification (GTDB taxonomy): domain Bacteria; phylum Pseudomonadota; class Gammaproteobacteria; order Pseudomonadales; family Pseudomonadaceae; genus Aquipseudomonas; species Aquipseudomonas cuatrocienegasensis. Next base: position 313,977 of record NZ_FOFP01000004.1, read on the forward strand.
TCAGCGCCTTTGTGTTGATGGCCAGCCTGTTGTTGGCCGCCGCGCTGCTGCTGCCGGCCTTGCTCGATGGCGCGTTGGCCCTGCTGGCGCGGCGTTGCCGGGGGCCGTTGAGCGAGTGGTTTATCGCCGACAGCCGCCAGCAATTGCCGGCGTTGTCCCTGGCCTTGATGGCGTTGTTGCTGGCGTTGGCGGCGAGTGTTGGGGTGGGCAGCATGACCCAGGGCTTTCGGCTGACGTTCAGTGGCTGGCTGGACCAGCGCCTGGCTGCTGATCTCTATGTCTCGGCGCCGAATACCACACAGACCCAGCTCGTGATGGATGCCCTGGCGGCGCAGCCGGGCGTCGAGGCGCTGTTGCCGAACTGGACCCTCGACACCCGTCTGCAAGGCTGGCCGGTGCAACTGCAGGGCATCGTCGATGACCCGCACTACCGCGAAGGCTGGCCCCTGCTGGAGCAGCAGGCCGATGCCTGGGCGCAACTGGCCGCCGGGCAAGGGGTGATGCTCAGCGAGCAACTGGCTCGACGCCTGAACCTGCGGTTGGGCGAGCGCTTGACCCTGCCAGCGCCCAGCGGTGAGCAGGCGTTGCCCGTGGTGGCACTGTATGCCGACTACGGCAACCCCAAGGGCCAGGCGCTGGTGGCCGCCGATTGGCTGCGCCGCGCCTGGCCCGAGGCGACCCTTGGCAGCCTGGCGGTGCACCTGGCGCCGTCGCGCGGTGAGGCGGTTCAGGCCTGGCTGGAGGCCGCGTATGCCGATGCCGGGGTGCGGGTGATCGATCAGGCCGGGCTCAAGGCCTGGTCGAATCAGGTGTTCGAACGCACCTTTGCCGCTACCGCCGCGCTCAACAGCCTGACCCTGGGTGTGGCCGGCATCGCCCTTTTTATCAGCCTGCTGACCCTGGGCCACAGCCGCCTCGGCCAACTGGCGCCGCTCTGGGCGCTGGGCTTGGGGCGGCGTCAATTGGCCGGCCTGAGCCTGGGCCAGACCTTGCTGCTGGCCGGCTTGACCGTGCTGCTGGCGATGCCGCTGGGCGTGCTGCTGGCGTACTGCCTGGTGGCGGTGGTGAATGTCCAGGCGTTTGGCTGGCGCTTGCCGCTGTATATATTTCCCGGTCAGTTGCTCAACCTCGCCGCCCTCGGCCTGTGCAGCAGCCTGTTGGCCGCCAGCGGCCCGCTCTGGCAACTGGCGCGGCGCCAACCGGCGGATTTGCTGAGGACCTTTGCCCATGAGCGCTAGCCGACTGATTCTGGTCATGCTCGCCTGCCTGCTGGCGGCCTGTGAACAGGCGCCGGCGCCGAGTAACGGCTTTGCCGGGCTGGGCCAGGATGCGGCGGATTTCGCCCAGGTCGAGCGCGGCCGGCCGCTGGTGTTTCCGCTGGATGAAGGCGCACATGATGGCTATCGCATCGAGTGGTGGTACGTCACCGCGAACCTGACCGATGCCCAGGGCCGCGAGTGGGGCGTGCAATGGACGCTGTTTCGCTCGGCGCTACGCCCCGGCCCGGAGCAGGTGGGGTGGCAAAGTCCCAACCTGTGGATGGGCCACGCCGGGCTGACCAGCCCCTTTGGCCATCAGCATGCCGAACGCCTGGCCCGGGGCGGCATCGGCCAGGCCGGGGTGGTGGCCGAGCCGTTCAGTGCCTGGATCGATGACTGGTCGCTGCGCGCCGAGTCGGGTACGCAGCCGCTGCTGCGCATGCAGGCGCATGGCGAGGCGTTCAGCTACGACCTGCGCCTGCACAGCGAGGGGCCACGGGTACTGCATGGCGACCAGGGTTACAGCGAGAAATCCGGTAAGGGCCAGGCCTCGTACTACTACAGCCTGCCGTTTTTGCGCGTGGAAGGGCAGGTCGAAGTGGATGGCCAGCGTTACCCGGTGCACGGCCAGGCCTGGCTCGACCGCGAGTGGAGCAGCCAGCCTCTGGCCGCGGATCAACAGGGCTGGGACTGGTTTTCCCTGCACCTGGCCGACGGCGCCAAGCTGATGCTGTTCCAGGTGCGCCAGGCCGATGGCGCGCATTACCGCGCCGGCACCTGGATCAGCGCCACTGGCCAGGCGCAGGCCTTGCGCGGCGAGCAGATCAGCCTGCAACCTCTGGCCCACACCCGCCAGGCCGGCGGCCAGCAGGTGCCTACCCGCTGGCGCGTGCAGGTGGCCGAGCACGGCGTCGATGTCGAGGTCGACGCCATCGAACCCAACGCCTGGATGGGCACCGCCTTCCCCTATTGGGAAGGCCCTGTGCGCCTGCACGGCCAGCCGGGCGGGCGTGGCTATCTGGAGATGACTGGCTACTGAGCAACCCTGTAATGGGCGATACCCGAATGGCTGTTGTAGGAGCGAATTTATTCGCGATGGTGTCGCGAGCTTCGTGAATAAGGGCTTGCGTCGCGTCGACCATGAAATGTTGGTGCGTGGCAGTGGCTGGGCGGTGCTGCGCTTTAGTCGCGACACCTTCAGCGTTATCAAGGTCAATCGCGAATAAATTCGCTCCTACACAAGCCGATTTGAGGTTGCAACACGGTTTGGGGACATAGACCTTACAATCCCTCGTTTTTTGCCGGCAGATACCCGATGACCCCGACCGCCCTTGCCGCCTTGCAGCAGCACCTGCTGCAGGCTCTCGATCCTGCGCCAACCGAGCTGCGCCGCCTGCTGCACGGGCGCGGGCGTTGCTGGCCGGGGTTGGAACAGCTGTCCGTGGACTGGCTGCAGGGCGTGTTGCTGGTGACCCTGTTTCGCGCGCCTGAGCCGGCCGAGCAGGCCGGCCTGGAAACCGTATTGCGCCAGGTGGCGGCCAGCGCTGCCTGGCAGCAGGCGGCGGGTCAGGCAATCTTGATTCAGCACCGTTACCAGGCGGATGCGCCGGCCCAGTGGCTGCTGGGCGAGCCGCGCGACGGTTGTGTGGTCACAGAAGATGGCCTGCGCTACCAGCTCGACCTGGGCCGCAAGCAGAACAGCGGGCTGTTTCTCGACATGCGTTACGGTCGTCGCTGGGTCCGCGAGCAGGCCGCCGGGCAACGGGTGCTCAACCTGTTCGCCTACACCTGCGGCTTCTCGGTCGCCGCCTTGGCTGGTGGTGCAGCGCGGGTGGTCAACCTGGACATGGCCAGCGCCGCGCTCAGCCGGGGTCGCGATAACCACCGGCTTAATGGCCATGACCTGAGCAAAGTCGGCTTTCTGCCCCACGAGCTGTTCAAGTCCTGGGGCAAGGTGAAGAAACTCGGCCCCTATGACCTGGTGATCATCGACCCGCCGACCTTCCAGAAGGGCAGCTTCATCCTCACTCAGGATTACGCCCGTGTGTTGCGCCGTCTGCCGGAGCTGGTCGCGGCGGGCGGGCAGGTGCTGGCCTGCTGCAATGATCCCGGCATCGGCGCCGATTTCCTGCTCGCTGGCATGGCTGCCGAGGCGCCGGCGCTGCAGTTTGTCGAGCGCCTGGCCAACCCGCCGGAATTCCCCGATGCCGAGCCGGGTGGCGGCCTCAAGGCCCTGGTGTTCCGCCATGTCGCGACGGCTGAGTGAGTGCGCTGTTATTAGGTGGTGCCTGGGCCTAAGGCAATGTGGCAGTTGCAGCCGCACGCAGGTCATAAGGCAACGTCTCTAGGAGCGCCCCCCCGGCGCGAAGCTTGCGGGGCGATCTGTGATAGCGCTGAATGGCCGCTATTCGCCGCGAGGCGCGGCTCCTACGAGAAGCCTCGACGCCGCGCAACAAATACGTACCGGGAACATAGCCCTCCCTACGCCTGGAGTTTTCTGTAAAAACTCCAGAGCTTTGCGCAAGAAGTTGTCATGCCCGTGCCACTAGATTGGCTTAACCACTCGCCCGGTGTATCGGCGTGTGTCCGGTATTCACCTGGGCACCACGGCGGCATTGGGTGTGGAGCCTGTCGGGTCGTGGCGCCGCAGAGCAGCGCAGCGCCCAACAGGCTCCTATACCTATAACAATCTGTCTCCACCATGAGGATGGGCGTGATGTTTAAAGCCAGTCACGTCTTGCAGGCCGAGTTCCTTGACCGGATCTCCGCCGCCAAGGCCGCCGATTTTTTCCCTGTCATCAGCGCCAACTACAGCGTTGACGAGGCAGCCTATCTCAACGAACTGCTGCAGCTCGCCGACCCTGGTGAAGCCGGTATCGCGAGCATTCGCCAAGGCGCGCGCGCGCTGATCGAGGATGTGCGCAGCCGTGACAATGCGGTCGATACCCTCGATGCCCTGCTGCGCCAGTACAGCCTCGACACCCAGGAAGGGCTGATGCTTATGTGCCTGGCCGAAGCGCTGCTGCGCGTGCCGGATGCCGCCACCGCCGATGCGCTGATCCGCGACAAACTCAGTGCCGCCGAGTGGGAACGCCACCTGGGCAAGAGCGACAGCGTGCTGGTCAACTTCGCCGCTTGGGGCCTGGTGATGACCGGTAAGGTGGTCGACCCGCAAACCACCGACGGCCGGCCGAAGAACATTCTTGGCAAGCTGATCCAGCGTTCCGGCGAGCCGGTGATCCGCGCCGCGATGAACCAGGCCATGAAGTTGATGGGCAAGCAGTTCGTGCTCGGCCGCAACATCAGCGAGGCGTTGAAGAACGGTCGCGGCGAGCGCGAGAAGGGCTACACCTATTCCTTCGACATGCTCGGCGAAGCGGCACTCACCGCCGCCGACGCCGATAAGTACCTGGCCGATTACCGCAAGGCCATCGAGACCGTGGGCGCCGAGCCCCAGGTCGGGCCGGGGCCGCGCCCGTCGATCTCGATCAAACTGTCGGCGCTGCACCCGCGTTATGAAGTGGCCCAGCGCGAGCGCGTGCTCAGCGAGCTGTTCGCCACCGTGCGTGAGCTGGCGGTGCTGGCGCGCAGCTTGAACGTCGGCATCTCGGTGGACGCCGAGGAAGCTGACCGCCTGGAGCTGTCGCTGGAGCTGTACGAAAAGCTGATGCGCGACCCGGCCCTGCAAGGCTGGGGTGAGTTCGGCCTGGTGATCCAGGCGTACTCCAAGCGCTGCCTGCCGGTGCTGGTATGGCTGACCCTGCTGGGCAAGGAGCTGGGCGAGAAGATGCCGTTGCGCCTGGTCAAGGGCGCTTACTGGGACACCGAGATCAAACAGAGCCAGGTCCAGGGCCTGGACGGCTACCCGGTGTTCACCCGCAAGGAAGCCACCGATACCTCTTACCTGGCCTGCGCGCGCTTCTTGCTCTCGGACTTCACCCGCGGGGTGATCTACCCGCAGTTTGCCAGCCACAACGCGCAGACCGTGAGCTGCATCCTGGCGCTGGCCGCCGAGCAGTCGTCGCCGCGTGAGTTCGAGTTCCAGCGCCTGCACGGCATGGGCGATGCGCTCTATGACACGGTGCTGGAGAAGCACGGCAAAACCGTGCGCATCTATGCCCCGGTGGGCGCGCACAAAGACCTGCTGCCCTACCTGGTGCGGCGCCTGCTGGAAAACGGCGCCAACTCCTCGTTCGTGCACCAGTTGGTTGACCCTGCCACGCCGATCGAGTCCCTGCTCGAACACCCGGTGACGCAGCTGCGCGAGTTCGCCAGCCTCAGCAACGACAAAATTCCACTGCCGCCTGCGCTGTTTGGCAGTGCGCGAAAAAACTCCCAAGGCCTGAACATGAACATCCAGCAAACCTGGGCTGAGCTTGAGCTCGCCTACCAGCCGCACCTGTCCCGCCAGTGGTCCGCCGCACCGGTTATCAACGGCCAGCGCCTGAGTGGCAGCGCCCAGTCGGTGACCTGCCCGTTCGAGCTGAGCAAGGTTGTTGGCAGCGTGCAGTACGCCAGTGCAGAACAGGCCGTTGAGGCGATGAACAGCCTGGCCGCTGCCTGGCCACGTTGGAACGCCACCGCCATCGACAGCCGCGCCAGTGTGCTCGAGCGCCTGGCCGATCTGCTGGAAAGCCACCGCGCCGAGCTGATGGCGCTGTGCACCCTGGAAGCCGGTAAGACCTTGCAGGACGGCATCGACGAAGTGCGCGAAGCCGTGGACTTCTGCCGTTACTACGCGCAGCAGGCGCGTCTGCGTCTGGGCCGCGAAGAGCTGGTCGGGCCGACCGGCGAGCGCAACGAGCTGTTCCACGAAGGCCGCGGCATCTTCGCTTGCGTCAGCCCGTGGAACTTCCCGCTGGCCATCTACCTGGGGCAGATCGTCGCCGCCCTGGTGGCCGGTAACTGCGTATTGGCCAAGCCGGCCGAGCAGACCAGCCTGATCGCCGCCCGCGCCCTGGAGCTGATGTTCGAAGCCGGCCTGCCGCAGGACGTGATCGCCTTCCTGCCCGGTGACGGTGCCACCCTGGGTGGCGTGTTCTGCCGCGATGCGCGTCTGGCCGGGGTGTGCTTCACCGGTTCGACCGACACCGCGCGCATCATCAACCGCCAACTGGCCGAGAAAGATGGCCCGATTGCCGCACTGATCGCCGAGACCGGCGGGCAGAACGCGATGATCGTCGACTCCACCGCACTGCCCGAGCAGGTGATCAAGGATGCCGTCGGTTCGGCCTTCACCAGTGCCGGTCAGCGTTGCTCGGCCCTGCGCGTGCTCTATGTGCAGCGCGACATTGCCGATCGGGTCATCGACCTGCTCAAGGGCGCCATGGCCGAACTGAAAATCGGCCCGACTCATGTGCGCGAAAACGACATCGGCCCGGTGATCGACAGTGAGGCCCGTGCTGGCCTGCTGGCGCATATCGAGAAACTCAAGGGCGAGGGCAAGCTGATTGCCGAAGCGGCCCTGCCGGCGGATCTGGACGGGCATTTCATCGCCCCGGTGGCGTTCCAGATCGGTGGCATCCACGAGCTGAATAAAGAGCACTTCGGCCCCATCCTGCACCTGGTCACCTTCGAAGCCAGCGAGCTGGAGCAGGTGGTCGCAGCGATCAACGCCACCGGCTATGGCCTGACCCTGGGTGTGCACACGCGCAACGAAGAAACCGCCAAACGCATCGAAGCGCTGGCGCGGGTCGGCAACCTGTATGTCAACCGCAACCAGATCGGTGCGGTGGTCGGTGTGCAGCCGTTTGGCGGTTGTGGCCTCTCCGGCACCGGGCCGAAGGCGGGCGGGCAGAGCTACCTGTTGCGCTTTGCCAACGAGCGCACCACCTCGGTGAATACCACCGCCGTGGGTGGTAATGCCTCGCTGTTGTCGCTGGCCGACGCAGACTGAGTTGAACCCAACGGGCGGTTGTCGCAAGGCAGCCGCCCGTTGTTGCTTTGGGGTGTTTATAGCCCCGTGTGTGGAGGCAACATCGGTCACCAATGGGCAGTCTGGCACTGCACTCAATGGGATCGGCGCTGTATGCTCCGCCGCCAGCGTCCGTCACAAGCGGGCGTGATCTGCCACGCAGGGCACGGGCCCATCCCCGTTGCCTATTAAAAAAACAATCGAGAGGGGAGCTCCCCAGATGACTGCAAATACCCCAATGCTTGTCACCTTCGTGGTGTACATCGCACTCATGGTGCTGATCGGCCTGTTCGCCTACATGCGCACCAAAAACCTGTCCGACTACATCTTAGGTGGCCGCAGCCTCGGCAGCTTCGTCACCGCGTTGTCGGCTGGGGCCTCTGACATGAGCGGCTGGCTGCTGATGGGCCTGCCAGGCGCTGTCTACCTGTCCGGTCTGTCCGAGGGCTGGATCGCCATCGGCCTGATCGTCGGTGCCTACCTCAACTGGCTGTTTGTCGCCGGTCGTCTGCGCGTGCAGACCGAGCACAACGGCAACGCCCTGACCCTGCCGGATTACTTCACCCACCGCTTTGAAGACAGCAGCCGCGTGCTGCGCATCTTCTCCGCCCTGGTGATTCTGGTGTTCTTCACCATCTACTGTGCCTCGGGCGTGGTGGCCGGTGCGCGGCTGTTCGAAAGCACCTTCGGCATGTCCTACAGCACCGCGCTGTGGGCCGGTGCGGCAGCGACCATCGTTTACACCTTTATCGGTGGCTTTCTGGCCGTGAGCTGGACCGACACCGTGCAAGCGACGCTGATGATCTTCGCCCTGATCCTCACGCCGGTCGTGGTGATGATCGCCACCGGCGGTGCAGACGCGACCTTCGCCGCCATCGAGCTGCAGGACGCGACCAACTTCGACATGCTCAAGGGCGTGACCTTCGTCGGCGTGATCTCGCTGCTGGCCTGGGGCCTGGGCTACTTCGGCCAGCCGCACATCCTCGCGCGCTTTATGGCGGCGGATTCGGCCAAGTCGATCCCGGCTGCACGGCGTATCTCCATGACCTGGATGATCCTCACCCTGGCGGGTGCTGTAGCGGTTGGTTTCTTCGGTATCGCCTACTTCGCGGCGCACCCGGAAGTCGCCGGGCCGGTAACCGAGAACCCGGAGCGGGTATTTATCGAACTGGCCAAGCTGCTGTTCAACCCGTGGATCGCCGGCATCCTGCTGTCCGCTATCCTGGCGGCGGTGATGAGCACCCTGAGCTGCCAGTTGCTGGTCTGCTCCAGCGCCCTGACCGAGGACTTCTACAAGGCCTTCCTGCGTAAGGACGCCTCGCAGTCCGAGCTGGTGTGGGTCGGTCGCGCCATGGTCCTGCTGATTGCCGTGGTGGCGATTCTGCTGGCTGCCAACCCGGAAAACCGCGTACTGGGCCTGGTGTCCTACGCCTGGGCAGGCTTCGGTGCTGCCTTCGGGCCGGTGGTAATCCTCTCGCTGGTGTGGAAGCAGATGACCCGCAACGGCGCCCTGGCCGGCATGCTGGTCGGTGCCTTCACCGTGATCCTGTGGAAGAACTTCCTCGGCCACCTGGGCCTGTACGAAATCATCCCGGGCTTTATCTTCGCCACCATCGCCATCCTGGTGTTCAGCCGCATCGGCAATGGCCCATCGGCGAGCATGATCAAACGCTTCGAAACCGCCGAGAAGGAATACCAGGCCATCTGATGGCCTGACGTTTCTCCAGAAACGCGGTAACACCGAGCCGGCCCACTGCAAGTGGGCCGGCTTTTTTATGCCTGTGTCCCGGCAGTGTGTTGCATGGGCGACAAAGGAGTAGGGTGCGCCGCGCGCACCGCCTTTTGAGCCACGCGATTTACTGGTGCGCACGGCCTAGGCGGCCCCGCGCGCCCTACACCAGGCTCCACCGCTAAGCCCCAGCGTCACTGCCTCTCGTAGGAGCCGCGCCTCGCGGCGAATAGCGGCCATTCAGAGGTCTATCAGAGCGTCCAAAAGCTTCGCGCCGGGGCGGCGCTCCTACAAAAGCCAAAGCAAAACTCCAGGCGCGCCCAAGGATGCGCGCAGAACCTGCGCTGCGCGCTTTATCCGCGCGCTCGGCTGCACTAAGCTGCCGCGCTATTCACTGATTACGCGCGGTATCCGCCATGACCCAAACCCCTGCCAACCCACTGCACGGCGTGACCCTCGAAGCCATCGTCACCGCGCTGGTCGACACCCTCGGCTGGGAAGAAATGGCCCGGCGCATCGACATTCGCTGCTTCAAGAGCGATCCCAGCATCAAGTCCAGCCTGACCTTCCTGCGCAAGACGCCCTGGGCGCGGGAGAAGGTCGAGGCGTTATATGTGCGTACCTGCGTACGCTAGGAACCTTTGCCCACCAGCGCTGCCAACCGCACGACTATTCCCCAAGTGAGGCGCGATCATGAAAACCCTTGAACTCTGTGGCCAGGCGTTACCGGTAATCGGCCAGGGCACCTGGCGCATGGGCGAGGATCCGGTGCAGCGTGCGCGCGAGGTACGTGCCCTGCGTGAAGGGCTGGAGCTGGGGCTGCGTCTGATCGACACGGCCGAGATGTATGGCGAAGGCGGCGCCGAGCAGGTGGTTGGCGAGGCGATTGCAGGGCGCCGCGAGCAGGTGTTTCTGGTCAGCAAGGTCTACCCGCACAACGCCAGCGAGAGCGGAGTGATTGCCGCCTGTGAGCGCAGCCTGCAGCGGCTGAAGACCGAGATGATCGACTTGTACCTGCTGCACTGGCGCGGCGACTATCCGCTGGCGGAAACCCTGAGCGGTTTCGAGCGGCTGCGTGAGCAGGGCAAGATCCGTCACTGGGGCGTGTCCAATTTCGACCTGGCGGACATGCAGGAGCTGTCGGCCCCGGCTTGCGCCACAAACCAGGTGCTGTACAACCCCGAAGCGCGTGGTATCGAGTTCGATCTGCTGCCCTGGCAGCAGGCCCAGGGCGTGCCGCTGATGGCTTATTGTCCGATTGGCCAGGGCGGTGCCTTGCTGGCTGCTCCGGCTTTACGTGATATCGCGGCGCGCCATGGCGTAACGCCGGCTCAGGTTGCCCTGGCCTGGGTGTTGCGCCAGCCGGGGGTGATGGCAATCCCCAAGGCGGTCGATTCGCAGCACCTGCGCCTGAATGCCGAGGCCGCCAGCCTGCGTCTGAGCGCCGAGGACCTGACGCTGATCGATGCGGCCTACCCAGCGCCAACAGGTGCCCGGCCGTTGCAGATGGTGTAGTTGGCGCGCTCGTGGTGGATGGGCTGTGGGAGGGGCTTTAGCCGCGACTGACCTTGAAGGCGCTGAACGTCTTGCGACTAAAGCGGAGCACCATCCGACCCCTGCCATAAACCGACATTTCATGGTCGGTCCGACCCTACGGGCTCCGATGGGTGAAACCTCAGCTACGCGCCCTGATCCCTGTCAATCAACGATAAACAACCGCGCGCCAGTGGATGTTGAGGAACGGTGGGCTTCGGCCTGATCGGCGACCTGGTAGCTCATCCCGGCGGTCATCACGAAGCGCCGACCATCTTCCAGTTCGGTGTGCAGTTCACCCTCCAGGCACAGCAAAATGTGTCCTTTGCTGCACCAGTGATCAGCCAGGTAACCGGCGCTGTACTCGACCATGCGCACACGCAGGGCACCGAACTGCTGGGTGCGCCAGTAGGCCGTGCCGGTTGCGCCGGGGTGGGTGGTGGCGTCGAGCTGGCTCCAGTCGGTGGTGCCAAAAGGTATGTCGCGAATGTCCATGCTTATCCTTGGTGGGCGTCGGGGCGCGGTGCGCGCAGGTGGTCGGGCAGGTCGTCGAGATCATCGTCATGGGCGGTCAAGGGCGCTGGGCGTCGCTCGAAGCGTGCGCCGAGCACCAGCAGGCACGGCGTCAGCAGCAAGGTCAGCACGGTCGCAAAGCTCAGGCCGCCGGCAATCGCGCTGGACAGCTGAGTCCACCACTGGGTCGAAGGCGCGCCTATACCCAGGCTTGGGGTGAGCAGATCCACGTTGATGCTCAGCACCATCGGCACCAGACCCAATACGGTCGTCACCGCAGTGAGCAGCACCGGACGCAGGCGCAGGCAGCCGGTTTCCAGTGCTGCTTCGTGGGGCGGCAGACCCTGGCGGCGCAGCTGGTTGTAGGTGTCGATGAGGATGATGTTGTTGTTCACCACGATCCCGGCCAGGGCGATCAGGCCCATGCCGACCATGACGATGCCAAAGGACTGGCCGTTGACCAGCAGCCCCATCAGCACGCCTGCGGTAGACAAGACGATGGCCGAGAGCACCAGCAGCGCCTGGTAGATGCTGTTGAACTGGGTCACCAGAATCAGCGCCATGAGGAAGATCGCCACCACGAAGGCAGTGGCCAGAAAGGTCGCCGCCTCGCGCTGGTCGGCGTCTTCCCCGGCGAAGGTGATGCGCACATCGGTCGGCACTTCGCCCATGGCGTCGCGCAGGGCCTTGAGGCGCTCATCCAGGCGCGCATCAGGCAGCAGGTCGGCCTGCAGGGTGATGGTGCGGTTGCCGTCGACCCGGCGCAGGGTGCCGACCTTGGGCCCCGGTTGCAGGTCAACGAAGTTGGACAGCGGTACCTGGCCGCTGCTGGTATTGAGGGTCAGGCGGCCGAGTTGGTCGAGCGAGCGCCAGTCCCCCGGCAGGCGCACGCGGATATCCACCTCGTCGGTGGCATCTTCCGGGCGGTAAGTCGCCAGTTTCAGGCCGTTGGTCACCAGTTGCACGGCATTGCCCACGCTCAGCACATCGGCGCCGAAACGCGCCGCCGCTTCTCGGTCAACGCGCAGGCGCCACTCCACGCCGGGCAGGGCGCGGTCATCCTCAATGTCCTTGAAGCCGCCAAGACGCTGCATGGTTGCCCGCAGTTGTTCGACCCACTGATCGCTCTTGGCAGGGTCGAGGCTACTGACCTGCAGCTTGACCGGCTTACCGCTGCTCGGCCCCTGTTCCTGCTCGCGAAACTCCAGCACCACGCCGGGGATATCGGCGCTGCGCTGGCGCATCTCGTCGAGAATCTGCCGCGCCGGGCGGCGCTGGTGCCAGTCGACGAACTGGAACTGCAGGGTGCCGATCACATCGGTGCCCAGTTGCCCCTGCTGGCCTTCGGGTTGGGCGATGGAGCGGGCATACAGCGCCTTGACCTCGGCCATGCCGAGCAGGCGCGCTTCCAGTTGTTGCAGCAGTGCGTCCTTCTCCTCGATCGACAGATCACCGCGGGCGCGCAGCCAGATCTGCGCATTTTCCGGCTCCACCTCGGGGAAGAACTCGACGCCATGGTTGTAGCGCCCATAACCGACGTAAATCAGCGCGACCAGGCCAAGCATGCCCAGCAGCGTCAGGCCTGGCCGGCGTAGCAGGCGTTCGAGCAAACCACGATAGGCGCGGGCGCCAGGGGCAGGGCGGTCGTTGAGCGGTTTGGCTGCACTACCGGTCACTGCGCCAAGCACCGGCAGAAAGATCAGGGCCATGGCCAGTGACGCCAGCAGGCAGAGGATCACCGTGGCTGGCAGGTATTTCATAAACTGGCCGACCACCCCGGGCCAGAACAGCAGCGGCAGGAACACCACCAGGGTGGTGGCGGTGGAGGAAATCACCGGCCAGGCCATGCGGCTGGCGGCATTCACCCAGGCTTCACGCGGTGGTTGGCCCTGCTGCTGGTAACGGTCGGCCAGTTCGGAGACGACGATGGCGCCGTCGACCAGCATGCCGGCCACCAGAATCAGGCTGAACAGCACAACGATATTCAGGGTAAAGCCGAGCATCCAGATCAGCAGGATGCCGGTCAGGAAGGCGCCGGGAATGGTCAGCCCGACCAGCAGCGCCGAGCGCATGCCCATGCTCGCCACCACCAGGATCAACACCAGGACGATGGCGGTCATTACGTTGTTGAGCAGGTCGCCGAGCATGGTCTCGACTTCCTGGGACTGGTCCATGATGTAGCTGACCTGCAGCCCCTCGGGCAGCAGCGGCGCGGCCTGGGCCATCAGCGCCTTGACCTGCTCGATGGTGGCGATGATGTTGGCGCCGCTGCGTTTGGCCACTTCCAGAACGATGGCCGGCTGGCCATTGATCCGCGCGTACCCGGTCGGGTCCTTGAAGGTACGGCGAATGGTGGCCACGTCGGCGAAGGTGACCACACTGCTGCCTTCGACCTTGACCGGCATGGATAGCACGTCTTCGAGGTTCTCGATCACCCCGGGCACTTTCATGGTCAGGCGCCCGGCACCGTTGTCCAGGCTGCCGGCCGCGACCAGGCGGTTGTTACGGCTGACCAGGTTGAACAGGTCGGTGTAGTCGATGCCGTAGCTGTCGAGCACCTGCGGGTCGACGACGATTTCCAGCAGGTCTTCGCGGTCGCCACCGATCTCCACCGAGAGCACTTCGGCGATGCCTTCGATGTTCTCCTTCAACTGCCGCGCCACGTACACCAGTTGCTGCTCGTCGAGCGGGCCGGAGAGGCCGATCGACAACACCGGGAACAGCGCCACGTTGACCTCGGTGACCACCGGCTCCTCGGCTTCTTCGGGCAACTTGCTGCGTGCGGTGTCGACCTTCTCGCGCACATCCGCCAGGGCCACCTTGGCGTTGAAGCCGGCATCGAACTCCAGGGTTACCGAGGCATGTCCTTCGCTGGACATCGAGCGCATTTCCTTGACCCCTTCGAGGCTGCGCAGCTCTTGCTCCAGTGGCCGTACCAGCAGGCGCTCGGCGTCCTCCGGGCTGATGCCTTCGAGCACCACCGAGACGTAGATGATGGGAATGCTGACGTCGGGGTTGGCCTCCTTGGGGATGGCTACATAGGCGGCGTAACCGCCGAGCATAAGGAACAGCAGCAACAACAGACTGGTGCGGCTGCGGTCGAGGGCGGCGGCGATCAGCGCACGCATCTCAGCGCACCTCGCCGGCAAGGCGCGTCTGCACCTGCTGGCCCGGCTCGACGAAACCCTGGCCGAGGGTGATCAGCGCCACGCGCGGCGGCAGGCCGGCAACCCAGGCACCGTCAGTGTCGACGCTGAGCAGCTCGACCGGGCTGAATACCACCCGTTGCTGCTCATCGACCCACTTGACGCCGTTGCGCCCGGCCGCATCGAGGCTGAGCAGGGCAGGTGAGAGGCGGTGCGCCAGGGTTTCGCCGGTCTGGATCTGCAGGGTTGCGCTGGCACCGGCCAGGCGCTGGCTTTCGGGGTTGGGCACGCGCACCTCAATGCGGAAACTGCGCGAGCCAGGGTCGGCGGCCGCCGCGATAAAGTGCAGGTCGCCCTCAAGCTCCCGGCCATCGAGCAGTTGCACGCGCACCGGTTGGCCCAGACGTAGTTGGGTGACCTGCTGCTGGGCGATCTGCGCGCTGACCTTGAGCTGGGCGATGTCGACCAGGGTCAGCAGGCTTTGCCCCGGCTGGACGAAATCGCCCAGTTCCACCGCACGGGCATCGTAGACCCCGGCAAAGGGCGCGGTGATCTGCGTGTAGCGCATTTGCAGGCGCGCGCTGTCGAGTTCGGCGCGGGCCTTGGCCAGCTCGCTGTCCAGGCGCAGCAGCTCGTTGGCCGAGAACAGGTTGCGCTCACGCAGGCGCTTGGCCGCACTGACATCGGTTTCACGCTGGCGCACGTCGGCCTCGCTGCGCGCCACCTGGGTGGCGCGGTCATCGGCGGAGAGGCTGAGCAGGCGTTCGCCGGCCGCCACCGGGCTGCCTTTGTCGCGGTCCAGGCGGATTACGCTGGCGCTGATCTGCGCGCGCAACTCGACCCGGCGCCAGGGCTCGATCTGCCCCTGCACCACATGCTGACGCTGCATCGGCTCGGCTTCCAGCCACTGCACTTCGACCCGCGGCAGGCCTTGCTCCGGCGCTGGCAGGTCGGCGGTCGGGGTGTCGCGCGCCTCCAGCAGGGCACCGCTGAACAGCCAGAGGGCGAGGGCCAAGGTCAGGGCGACTGCGATCAGCCAGGGGCGTTTGGACAGGGCAGAGAGCATGGCGGGTTACTCGTGAGAGGCGGCGGTGGCGCGCAGTGCATTGGCCTGGCCACAGAGCCCGGCGATGATGAAATCGGTCACGCAATCAAAGTAGTCGTGCAAGGCGACGGGCTCGGCCCAGTGGCTGAAACCACCCGCGGCGATACGCGCCATGACACCGTTGAAGCAGGCCTCAACGCCCCACAGCAACTGCATGCACTCATCGTCGTTGAGATTCAGGTGGCTCAGGCTGTCGCGCAGCAGGTCCTGGAAGAACAGGGTGTAGGCGCCCTCGATCTGCTGAAACTGCTCGCGAAAGGCCGGCTCCAGACGCTCCTGAAACTCCGGGCGGTCGCAGTGGTGCGACAGTTGGGCCAGCAGGGGGGTGTTGAGCATGTGCTCGAAAGCCAGGCGGGTCACCGGGCGCAAGGCCTGGCCCGCGGGCTGGGCGGCTTTGGTCGCGTGCAGGGCGGCCAGGTGGTCCTGGGCCAGGCGGGCGGCGAGCTGCGTGTAGAGCGCCTCCTTGCTGGGGAAATGCTTGTACACCGTGCCCTTGCCGATACCGGCCGCGATGGCGACCTGGGCGATGGTCACGCGGTCCCAGGGCTGTTCGCTGAACAGCTGGAGGGCAGCGTCGAGAATGGCGCTTTCGCGCTGCTGGAAGAGCTGATCCTGATAACGCATGGCGACTGAACCCAATGGTAGTGACCGGCGGTCATGCTATGACTGTCGGTCACGATCGGCAAGCGGGGAGTTGTAACAAGGCGCATGGCAGCTGTGCATGCTGCTTGACTCGATACTTTTATAGGGGGCCGACTGCCCTTAGCGCGCCACGCTGACGCCTTCCAGATTGGCGAAGGAGGTGTCTTTGGCGGTCAGCAGGAAATCGCGCATAAAGGGCGAGTCGAGCATGTCGGTGCGGATACCGGCGTACAGGGTGGCGAACAGGCCCTTGTCGCCGAGGCGCTTGGCGGTCACGTAGCCGCGCGAGCTGTATTCGTGCAGCGCCCAGTTGGGCAGACCGCAGACACCGCGGCCGCTGGCCACCAGTTGCATCATCATCACCGTCAATTCCGAGGTGCGCACCTGGGCCGGTTCGACCTCGGCCGGCTCCAGAAAGCGCGTGAAAATATCCAGGCGGTCGCGTTCGACGGGGTAGGTGATCAGGGTCTCGCCGGCCAGGTCTTCCGGGCGAATCACCGACTTGCTCGCCAGCGGGTGCTGGTTGGCCACCGCCAGCATGGCTTCGTAGGTGAACAGCGGCACATAGGTGATGCCGGCCAGTTCCAGCGGGTCCGAGGTCACCACCAGATCGAGGTCGCCGCGGGCCAGGGCCGGCAGCGGAGCGAAGGAGAAGCCCGAGGCCAGGTCCAGCTCGACTTCCGGCCAGGCATCGCGGAACTGGTCAATAGTCGGCATCAGCCACTGGAAGCAGCTGTGGCACTCGATGGCCATGTGCAGCCGGCCAGCCGTGCCCCCGGCCAGGCGCGCCAGGTCACGCTCGGCGCCACGCAGCAGCGGCAGCACCGCATCGCACAGCTGCAGCAGGCGCAGGCCGGCGCTGGTGAAGCGCACCGGCTTGGTCTTGCGCACGAACAGCTGCATGCCCAGGCGTTCTTCAAGCTCCTTGAACTGATGGGACAGCGCCGACTGGGTCAGGTGCAGGCGCTCGGCTGCGTCCACCAGGCTGTCGCTTTCGCGCAGGGCGTGCAGGGTTTTCAGGTGGCGGACTTCGAGCATGGCGGGCCCCGGGCAAGTGCTGGATGGATAAGACGCCATTTACCCTACATGAATGAAACTGTAGTTCAAAGCGAATAGGTTGAGTTTGTCTCACTCGCAGGCTGTGTCGAGAATAGTCGCCATCATCTTGATCTGTTGGAGCGTTCTGCCATGGCCCTGTCCCATTCCCTCGGTTTCCCGCGTATCGGCCGCGACCGTGAATTGAAAAAAGCCCTGGAGGCCTATTGGCAGGGCGAGATGGATGAAGCCGGTTTGCGCCGCGTCGGCCAGCGCCTGCGTGCCGAGCATTGGCAACTGCAAAAAGAGGCGGGTATCGAACTGCTGCCGGTGGGTGACTTTGCCTGGTACGACCAGGTGCTGACCCACTCGCTGACCTTCGGCGTGATTCCCGAGCGCTTCCGCCCGCACACGGGCAAACCGACGCTGGATACCTTGTTTGGTATGGCACGGGGCGTCAGCCACCACGGCTGTTGCGGCGCGGGCCATGCCCAGGAGCTGACCAAGTGGTTCGACACCAACTACCACTACCTGGTCCCCGAATTCACCGCTGAGCAGCAGTTCCAGTTGAGCTGGACCCAGTTGTTCGATGAGGTCGACGAAGCTCAGGCTCTGGGGCACGCCGTCAAACCGGTGCTGATCGGCCCGCTGACTTACCTGTGGCTGGGCAAAGCCAAAGGCAGTGAGTTTGACCGCCTCGACCTGTTGGAGCGGCTGCTGCCGGTCTATGGCGAAATCCTCCAGCGCCTGGCCGCTCAGGGCGTGGAGTGGGTGCAGATCGACGAGCCGATCCTGGCGATCGACCTGCCACAAGCCTGGAAGAATGCCTTCGAGCGTGCCTACAACCTGTTGCAGCGCGAGCCAGGCAAGAAGCTGATCGCCACTTATTTTGGCGGCCTGGAAGACAACCTTGGCCTGGCCGCCAATCTGCCGGTGGATGGCCTGCATATCGACCTGGTGCGCGCACCGGAACAGTTCCCGAGCATTCTCGACCGCTTGCCAGCCTATAAGGTGTTGTCCCTGGGCGTGGTCAACGGTCGCAATGTCTGGCGCAGCGATCTGCGCAAGACTCTGCTTATCCTGCAGCAAGCCCAGGAACGGCTGGGCGAGCGCCTGTGGGTGGCGCCCAGTTGTTCGTTGCTGCACAGTCCGGTTGACCTTGATCGGGAGGACAAGCTGGATGCCGAGCTGAAAAGCTGGCTGGCCTTTGCCGTGCAGAAGTGTGAGGAAGTTGCCTTACTGACCACCGCCCTGAATGACCCGCACAATGCCCAGGTGCAGGCTGCGTTGGCGGCAAGCGATGCGGTACAGGCCAGCCGCACACAATCGCCGCGTATCCACAAGCCGGCGGTGCAGGCGCGTCTGGCAGCCATTACCGCCAGCGATAGCCAGCGTCGGTCGCCGTTTGCCCAGCGCATTGAGCAGCAGCGTGCACGTCTGCAACTGCCGGCGTTCCCGACCACCACCATCGGCTCCTTCCCGCAGACCGCGTCGATCCGTCTGGCGCGTCAGGCATTCAAGGCCGGAAAACTGTCGGCAGCGGATTACACCGAGGCCATGTACAGCGAGATTCGCCACGCCGTCGAGGTGCAGGAAAACCTCGGCCTGGATGTGCTGGTGCACGGCGAGGCCGAGCGCAATGACATGGTCGAATACTTCGCCGAGCAACTGGATGGCTATGCCTTTACCCGCTTCGGCTGGGTGCAGAGCTACGGTTCGCGTTGCGTCAAACCAGCGCTTATCTACGGTGACCTGAGCCGCCCCAAGGCCATGACCGTTTCGTGGATCGGTTATGCCCAGAGCCTCAGCCAAAAGGTGATGAAGGGCATGCTGACCGGCCCGGTGACCATGCTGATGTGGTCCTTCGCTCGCGACGATATTCCCCGCGACCAGCAGGCGCGCCAGCTGGCTCTGGCGATTCGTGACGAGGTGCTGGACCTGGAGACGGCCGGCATCAAGATCATCCAGATCGACGAAGCTGCGTTTCGCGAAGGCCTGCCGTTGCGCCAGGCACAGTGGCAGGGGTATCTGGATTGGGCCAGCGAGGCGTTCCGTCTGTGCGCTGCGGGCGTACGTGACGAGACGCAGATCCACACCCACATGTGCTACAGCGAATTTAACGATGTGATCGAGTCCATCGCCGCCATGGATGCCGACGTCATCACCATCGAAACTTCACGTTCGGACATGGAACTGCTGGACGCCTTCGAGCGCTTCGACTACCCCAGCGACATTGGCCCCGGGGTGTACGACATTCACTCGCCACGGGTGCCCGACAGTGCCGAAATGGCCGACCTGCTGCGCAAGGCAGCGCAGCGTATTCCCGTCGAGCGCCTGTGGGTCAATCCCGACTGCGGTCTGAAAACCCGCGCCTGGTCGGAGACCGAGGCGGCGTTGGTGAACATGGTTGCCGCCGCGCGCCAGTTGCGCACTGAGCTGGCCTGATCATCAGGCCAGCTCAGTGCTGCACGGCAGCTGATGTGTGAACAGCTGATCGCGAATACGTGGGACTGCTGCGGTTACCGCCCAGTGGCGATATTTTATGTCGATGGGGCGCCCGCTAAGACCGCTCGTCCCCCTTCATCAAATTGTCACGCAGCTGTGGCAGCGCGCTTGGCAAAACATCACCACACTCGCGCCCCAATGGGGTTCTGCGTGCTGGTGTTTTTCATGCGTGTATTTATTTTCATCGCCGCACTGCTGTGCGGTCTCTCTGCTTTTGCCGCCGATTCCTGCACGACAGAGGTTCCTACGGCCAAGGTCGTGCTGGGCGACGTGCAGCTGGCTTACCAACGTATCGGCCGCGAGAGCGACCCGAGCCTGTTGCTGGTCATGGGCCTGGGCGGCCAGTTGATCCACTGGCCGGACGAAGTGGTCGCGCGTTTGTGTGAGCAGGGTTTCCAGGTGATCCGTTTCGACAACCGTGATGTCGGCCTGAGCAACTGGACCCATGAGGCGCCGGCCATCAATCTGACCTACGAAGCACTGCGCTATCGCCTGGGCCTGTCGGTTAGCGCGCCCTATGGCCTGCGTGATATGGCTGGCGATGCCTTGGGCTTGATGGATGCCCTGGGCATTCAGCAGTTTCATGTGCTGGGCGCAAGCATGGGCGGGATGATTGCCCAGCACCTCGCTGACCTGGCGCCGGAACGGGTGCAGAGCCTCACCCTGGTCATGACCAGCTCCGGTGCCCAGGGCTTGCCGGCGCCCAGCCCGGCGCTGCTGGCCCTGCTCGCCAAGCGCGAAGCACCGAGCCGCGAGGTGGCGCTGGAGCAGCAGGCAGATTTGCTCGCTGCGCTGGGTAGCCCGCAGGTCCGCGATGATCGGGGTTTATTGCTGCACCAGGCGCAGGTCGCCTACGACCGCGCCTTTAACCCTGAGGGTGTGCAGCGTCAGTTGCTGGCGATCCTCGCCGAACCCAGCCGGGTCGAACTGCTCAACCGCCTGCGCGTGCCGACCCTGGTGGTGCATGGCACTGCTGATCCGCTGCTGCCGGTAATGCATGGCGTGCATGTGGCGGCGCATATCCGCGGCAGTGAGTTGAAACTGATCCCGGGGCTGGCTCACCGTTTCCAGGATGCCTTCAAGGAGCCATTACTGGCTGTGGTGTTGCCGTACCTGAACACGCACCGCGAAGGGCATATGCAGGCGGCGCTTTAACTAGCCGGGCTTGCCTGCAATACGCCAACCGGTAAATCCGCGGGTGCCAGATACTGGCTGACCCGCTGGCGTTGCCCCGGTGTCATAAACAGGCCCAGTTTGCTGCGTCGCCAGAGGATGTCTTCGGCCGACTGGGCCCATTCCTCGCGGCACAGGTAATCGACTTCGCAGGCGTACAGCCCCGCCCCCAGGTGTTCGCCGAGGTCGGCCAGGTTGTTTACGCCCTCAAGTAGGTTCCAGCTGCGGCTGCCGTAAGTGGTGGCCCAGCGTCGGGCCAATGAGGTCGGCAGCCAGCCATGGCGGCTGCACAGGGCTTCGACCATTGCACTTTGGCTCTCCAGGCCCTCTGCACCAGGCAGCAGCGAGGTGGCGGTCCAGCTGGCGCCCATGCCGCTGAATGTCGGGGCAAGCAACGCCAGGGTCGATTCGGCCAGCTTGCGGTAGGTGGTCAGCTTGCCGCCGAATACCGAGAGCAGCGGCGCTTCGCCGGCATTGCCGGACAACGACAGGGTGTAGTCACGGGTAATGGCCGAGGGCTCGTCGGACTCGTCATCGCACAGCGGGCGCACCCCGGCGAAGCTGTGCAGGATGTCTTGGGCGCTCAGTTGCTGTTTGAAGTGGGCATTGACTACTTGCAGCAGGTAGTCGGTTTCGGCCTCGCTGATCTGTACCTGCGCCGGGTCGCCCTGGTATTCCCGGTCGGTGGTGCCAATCAGGGTGAAACGGTCCAGGTACGGAATGGCGAAGACGATACGACGGTCCTCGTTCTGCAGAATGTAGGCCTGTTCCCCCTCGAACAGGCGCGGTACCACGATATGGCTGCCCTGGATCAGGCGGATGCCGTAAGGCGTGGCCTGTTTCAGATCGTCGCGGATAAAGCGCGCCACCCAGGGGCCGGCGGCGTTGACCAGCGCGCGTGCGCGGATCGAAAACAGGCTGCCATCGGCGCGCTCCAGGTGGACATGCCACAACCCCTTGCTGCGCCGTGCACTGACGCAGCGGGTGCGGCTGTGGACATGGGCGCCTTTTTCCCGGGCAGCCATGGCGTTGAGTACGACCAGGCGTGCATCGTCGACCCAGCAGTCGGAATATTCGAAACCGCGCACGATCTCCGCCTTCAGCGGGCTACCCGCGCCAAAGCGCAAACTGCGCGATGCTGGCAGGCGCTTGCGTGCACCCAGGTGATCGTAAAGGAACAACCCGGCGCGGATCATCCAGGCTGGGCGCAGGTGCGGACGGTGCGGCAGGATGAAGCGCAGCGGCTTGACGATATGCGGGGCCTTGGCCAGCAGCACTTCGCGTTCGGCCAGCGCTTCGCGAACCAGGCGAAACTCGTGGTGTTCAAGGTAGCGCAGGCCGCCGTGGATCAGCTTGCTGCTGGCCGACGAGGTGTGCTGGGCGAGGTCATCGCGCTCGCAGAGGAATACTGACAGGCCGCGGCCTGCCGCATCGGCGGCAATGCCGACACCATTGATGCCGCCACCAACGATGGCGATATCGTAGACCTCGGCAAGAGGGGTCGCATGCAAAGTAGAAGTCGGCATCGGCAGCCTCGCGTCAATTCAATATGTGAAATCGAACATTAATGTTCGTTTGCGAAAATACTAGCGCATAAGTACTCGCCTCACCAGCGGCTTTCGATTGAAAAAACTGATCGTAAGGTCACCGTAGGAGCGTTTATGAACATTCCTGAACGTAAGCACTGACGGTATAGCGCGAGTGTTGCGCTTTTGCGCGGACGGCCGGGTGGTTGCAGAGAATTGGAACGCGATAAAGCGCGGTGCCCGTTAACCGAGCACGGGCGGCGGGAGGCGTCAGACCACCTCGAGGCGGATCTTGTGTTGTTTGAGCAGTTGGCTCAGGGCCGGCACTGGCTGCTGGTCAGTGACCAGGCAGTCGATCAGGCTGATGGGGCCGAGGCGGATCATGGCATTGCGGCCGAACTTGCTGGAGTCGGCGGCCAGGATGACTTGGCGGGCGTTGGCGATGATCGCTTGGGAGACCCGCACTTCCTGATAGTCGAAGTCGAGCAGGCTGCCGTCATCGTCAATGCCGCTGATACCCACCAGGGCGAAGTCCACCTTGAACTGATTGATGAAGTCGACGCTGGCCTGACCCACCACGCCGCCATCGCGGCGAACGGTGCCGCCGGTGAGCAGTACGTCGAAGTCATCCTTGGCGCTGAGCATCGAAGCCACATGCAGGTTGTTGGTGATGATCTTCAGGTGGTTGTGGTTGAGCAGCGCGCGGGCAATCGATTCGGTGGTGGTGCCGATATTGATGAACAATGAGGCGTGGTCGGGAATCTGCGCGGCGATGGCTTCCGCGATGCGTTGCTTCTCATGGCGCATCTGGTCGGCGCGCATCGAGTAGGCGGTGTTTTCCACGCTGGAGTCATAGGCTGCGCCGCCATGGTAGCGGCGCAGCAGGTTGGCGTCCGCTAATTGGTTGATGTCACGGCGGATGGTTTGCGGTGTAACGTCGAAGCGCTTGGCCAGTTCCTCGATGCTGACATAGCCGCGTTCACGGACCAGCTCGAGGATTTGCTGCTGACGGGGAGGCAGATTCATGGGCTTCCTTTGGGCTGCCGTACAGAGTTTGCCCATGATGCCGCACGAACCTGCTCCCTGCCAGTTACCAACCCAGTAGAGGCTTCAATTGCTCTCGTCGTGGTTCTCCCAGTCGCGGGTACGGCTGACGGCTTTCTTCCATCCTGCGTACAGCTGCTCTTTTTCCGCTTCTGCCAACTGTGGTTCGAATTCGCGCTCGATCACCGCCTTGCCACGCAACTCCTCCAGGCTGCCCCAGAAACCACAGGCCAGACCGGCCAGGTAGGCGGCGCCAAGGGCTGTGGTTTCACGCATTTGCGGACGCTCGACCTGGGTGCCGAGGATGTCGGCCTGGAACTGCATGAGGAAGTTGTTGGCCACCGCGCCGCCATCCACACGCAGCGATTTCAGGCGTTCGCCGGAATCCTGCTGCATGGCGTCGAGTACGTCGCGGGTCTGGTAGGCGATCGACTCCAGGGCCGCGCGGATAATGTGATCGACCCGCACACCACGGCTCAGGCCGAACAGGGCGCCGCGGGCATAGGGGTCCCAGTAGGGCGCACCGAGGCCAGTGAAGGCCGGGACCAGGTACACGCCATTGCTGTCCTTGACCTTGTTGGCGAAGTACTCCGTGTCGTAGGCGTCGTTGACCAGTTTCAGTTCATCACGCAGCCACTGAATGGTGGAGCCGCCATTGAAAATCGAGCCTTCCAGGGCATAGGTCACTTCGCCGCGCGGGCCGCAGGCAATAGTGGTGAGCATGCCGTGCTGGGATTTCACCGCCTTGTCGCCGGTGTTCATCAGCAGGAAGCAGCCGGTGCCGTAGGTGTTTTTCGCCTGTCCCGGCTCCACACACATTTGCCCGAACAATGCGGCCTGCTGGTCGCCGGCGATACCGGCGATGGCGATGCCACTTTTGGTGTGGCCGTAGATTTCCGACGAGGATTTAACCTGCGGCAGCATTTCCCGTGGGATATCCAGCACCTCGAGCATCTTCGCATCCCACTCCAGGGTGTGGATGTTGAAGAGCATGGTGCGCGCGGCGTTGGTGTAATCGGTGATGTGTACCTTGCCGCCGGTAAATTTCCAGATCAGCCAGCTGTCGATGGTGCCGAACAGCAGCTCGCCGTTGCGCGCGCGTTCGCGGCTGCCTTCGACGTGATCGAGAATCCACTTGAGTTTGGTGCCGGAGAAGTAGGGGTCGGTAACCAGGCCGGTGGTTTCGCGGATGTAGTCTTCCAGGCCGTCACGCTTGAGCTGCTGGCAGATTTCGGTGCTGCGGCGGCACTGCCAGACCACGGCGTTGTAGATCGGTCGGCCGCTGTTCTTGTCCCACACCACCGTGGTTTCACGCTGGTTGGTGATGCCAATGGCCGCAACCTGATCATGGTGCAGGCCGGCTTGCGCCAGGGCCTCGACCATCACCGCGCTCTGGGTGGCGAAGATTTCCATCGGGTCATGCTCGACCCAGCCGGTTTGCGGGTAATGCTGGGTGAACTCACGCTGGGCGATGCAGACCACATTGGCGTCACGATCGAAAATGATCGCGCGGGAGCTGGTCGTACCCTGATCGAGGGCAATGATGTAGTTCTTGTTGGAGTCGGTCATGTCGATTGCCTTGGACGAAGATAAGGGGAGGGTAATGGCGCGTGACCTGAATGGGTAGGGCGCGCGCCGCTGGGATCAGGATGCTTTGACGTTGCGTGCGCTGGCCTGTTCGGCCTCGGCGGCAATGATGGCGCTGGGCAGGTGCCGGGCAATCATTGTGCGGTAGGCAGCTGCACCGAGGCAGGCGCCAAGGATCGGGGCGAAAATCGGTACCAGGAAGTACGGAATCTCACGGCCGCCGGTGAGCGAGATTTCTCCCCAGCCCATGACGAAGGTCATCAGTTTGGGGCCGAAGTCGCGAGCCGGGTTCATTGCAAAACCGGTCAGCGGTCCCATCGCGCTGCCGATCACGGCAATCAGCAGGCCGATCAGCAGCGGCGCCATGGCGCCGCGAGGCAGGCCGTTGTTGTCGTCGGTCAGGCTCATGATCACGCCCATCAGGATCGCCGTGATCACCACTTCAACCAGGAATGCCTGGCCGGTGGACAGTAGCGGATTGGGGTAGGTGGAGAATACCGAGGCCAGGTCCAGGCTGGCCTGGGAGCCACGCAGGATCTGGTGGGTTTGTTCGAATTCGAAGAATAAGCCGCTATACAGCGTGTACACCAACAGCGCGGCGCAGAAGGCGCCTGCAACCTGGGCAAGAATGTAAAACGGCAGTTTGCGTTTGTCGAAATCAGCGAACAGCCACAGGGCAATGCTCACCGCCGGGTTCAGGTGTGCGCCAGAAACGCCGGCTGTCAGGTAGATCGCCATGCTTACGCCGATCCCCCAGATGATGCTGATTTCCCACAAGCCGAAGCTTGCGCCTGCGACCTTGAGCGCGGCAACACATCCGGTGCCGAAGAAAATCAGCAATGCAGTACCGAGAAATTCGGCCATGCATTGGCCTGATAGTGAGGGTTGTTGGAGAGCTGTTGTCATGCTGAGCCTCTTAAAATTGTTGTTGTATGACGCTGTTGCTGCAGTCGGAGCGCGCAAGTCTTGAAGCGGTAAAGCTGTTCTGGGGTACCACTTTGCCTCTACCCAGAATTGTTCATAAGCGAAAAAATATATACAAGAAGCATCATTTGTCAAAAAACGAAACTGAATGAGCGGGTTTTGCTTTTCGATATCAATCATCTCGACGGTTATTTAGGTCAGTTTTTCGGGTAATAGGTTCAATCACGGCGCTGGCTTCAGATTCATTTGTCAAGGCTGGAATAGAGCCTTTTGCTCCTGTGCGCCGCTACAATTACCAGGTGCTGCTGTACGCTTTCTTTCCCGGTTTGGAGCCGCCATGACCCCTGCATTGGATCTGCTGAAAAAAGTTCGCGCCGAACATCGAATTCACAGTTACGAACACGATCCCAAGGCGGTGTCTTATGGTCTGGAGGCGGCAGAAAAGCTCAACCTGAATCCGGCGCAGGTGTTCAAGACGCTGCTGGTCAGCAGCGAAAAAGGTGAGTTGTTGGTGGCGGTGGTGCCGGTGGCCGGCAGCCTCGATCTCAAGGCTCTGGCTCAGGCCGCGGCGGTGAAGAAGGTGGACATGGCCGACCCACAGGCAGCCCAGCGCGTCACCGGTTACCTGCTCGGTGGCATCAGCCCGCTGGGGCAGAAGAAGCGCCTGCGCACCTTTATCGATAACCGCGCTCAAGATTTCGACACGCTGTATGTCAGTGCCGGTCGGCGAGGTCTTGAGGTCGAGTTGAGCGCCGCCGTGTTGGCTCAGTTGACGACGGCGAGCTTCGCGGCGATTGGCCGTGACTGAGTGCTTTGCCACTGTGCTGGCAGAAAACCGGACGGCTGTACGGGCCCGCTTGGGCTGATCGCAGGCATGCTCATGGTCTTTCTCAGTCACGCAGGCCTGCACCCATGTCCCTCGCTTTTCATCAGGTCGATGCCTTTGCCGACCGTCCCTTTACTGGCAACCCTGCCATGGTCTATCGCCTGGCGCAGTGGCTCGACGAGGCGCTGATGCAGCGCATCGCCGCCGAGCACAACCTGGCGGAAACCGCTTTCGTGGTGCAGGAAGGCGCTGCCTGGCACATCCGCTGGTTTACCCCGATGGCCGAAGTGCCGCTGTGCGGCCATGCGACCCTGGCGGCCGCCCATGTGCTGTTCGAGCAGTACCAGATGCCGGGTGATGTCCTCAATTTCACCTGCCTATCCGGGGCGCTGCGGGTCAGTCGGGAGGGCGCGCGGCTGGTGCTGGATTTCCCCGTGCGCATGACCCAGCCAGCCGAGCAATGGCGTGCGGCAGCACAGGTGGCGTTAGGGCAGCCGGTACAAGCGCTGCACTACTTTCCGGATGGCTCGGGTGTACAAGAGCTGATGGCGATTCTCGCCGACGAGGCGACAGTGCGCGCCTGTCAGCCAGACCTCGCCGCCGTGGCGCAACTGCCGGGTCTGGGCCTGCTGGTGAGTGCGCCAGGCGAGCATCACGATTTTGTCTCGCGTTATTTCGCGCCGGGGATTGGCATCAATGAAGACCCGGTGACCGGCTCCACCCATTGCATGCTGGTGCCGTACTGGGCGCAGGTGCTGGGCAAGACCTCGCTCAGCGCATTCCAGTGTTCGGCGCGCGGTGGCGAACTGCACTGCCAACTGGCGGGGGAACGGGTCTTGATTGGCGGGCATGCGGTGCGTGTGGCCAGCGGCCAGTTGCATCTGCCAGGCTAAGGTCTGGTGAGGTTTCGCTCGGCTATGGCGCAGTTGGCTATTGCAGCTGTGGGCAGGCCATAACGCTATACCCGTAGGAGCCCCGCCTCGGGGCGAAGTGCTTGCAGCCATTCAGCCATTCAGCCATCTCGGCGATGCGCACGCCACTCGCTGCGGGGCGCAGCTCCTGATATGGATTGACCTGTCAACTATGGGTCTATTCTTTCACTTTGCTCTTCTCCATCAATGGCTTCGGTTCAGGGGGTGGAGGGCGATTTGGCGACGGTGGATCACTCTGATATGCGTGGGTTGGTTACCGACCTGACTTCACTTCGTCGCGGAGCTGCCCTTCTCTACGGTCGTGGGTCTGTCCTCCCGGAAGAGGACGCCACATAGGAGCGCCAGGGGTTCTCCTCACCGGCCCTCCACCCCCTGAACCGAAGCCACTGAGACGTGGTCATGCCACTGCCTTACTGCCGTGTGCCTTGCCCGCAACCTCGCAG
>NZ_FOFP01000035.1:0-11633 GCF_900110925.1 Pseudomonas cuatrocienegasensis
GAAGCGACCAGCGCCCTGGACTACGAGTCCGAGCGGGTGATCCAGCAGAACATGCAAGCCATCTGCAAGGGCCGCACAGTCATCATCATTGCCCACCGGCTGTCTGCCGTGCGCGATGCCAACCGCATCCTGGTTATGGACCGCGGGCAGATCGTCGAACAAGGCAGCCACGCCGAACTCCTCAGCCACCAAGCCGGCCACTACTCGCGCCTGCACCGTCTGCAACACGGCGGTGCCGCATGAGCGCCAAACGCGAGTTGATCAACCGCTACCGCCAAGCCTGGCGGCATTCCTGGCAACAGCGTAAAGCCATGGATGCAGCGCCACGCTTGAGCCATGAAGTGCAGTTTTTGCCCGCCGCCCTGGCGCTGCAGGAAAAGCCCGTACACCCCGCACCGCGGTATATCCAATGGGCCCTCATGCTGTTTGCTGCCCTGACCTTGCTCTGGGCCTGCATCGGCGAAATCGACGTGGTGGCCACCGCCAGCGGCAAGATCGTCCCCAGCGGCAAGACCAAAATCATCCAGCCCAGCGAAGTGGCGGTGGTCAAAGCGATTCATGTCTACGACGGTCAGCACGTCAAAGCCGGCGAACTGCTGGTCGAGCTGGATGCACAGATCACTGGGGCCGACGTTGACCGCCTGAAAAGCGACCTGCTAGCAGCCCAGGTCGACCGGGCTCGGGCCAGTGCCTTACTCGCTGCCATCGAGCAGCGCAGCGAGCCGCCCAACCTGGCCGCGCTGATCCCCGACGCCAGCCCCGACGCCCAACAAGCGGCGCAGCGTTGGGTACAGGGGCAATACCTGGAACTGCGCAGCACCCTCGACCAGAGCGACGCGGAGATCGAGCAGCGCAGCGCGGAAATCCAGTCGGTGCGCACCAGCATCGCCTCCCTGAACCAAACCCTGCCCATCACCCGCGAACTGGCCGCCGACTACAAACGCCTGCTGGACAAACAGTTCATCGCCAAACACGCCTACCTGGAGCGCGAACAAGCCCGCCTCGACCAAGAGCGCGAACTGGCCCTGCAACAAGCGCGCATCGCCGAACTCAGCGCCGCGAAAAAAGCCGCCGAAAGCCAACAAAACAGCGTACTCGCGCAAACCCGCCGGACCATGCTCGACCTGCAGCATGAGGCAGAGCAACGCGCCGCCGGGCTGGCCCAAGAACTTAAAAAGGCCGAACAGCGCAACCGCCTGATGCACCTCACCGCCCCGGTAGAGGGCACCGTGCAGCAACTGGCCATCCACACCAACGGCGGCGTGGTGACCGAAGCCCAACCGCTGATGGTGATCGTGCCGACCGATCAACCCGTAGAAGTAGAAGCCATGCTGGAGAACAAAGACATCGGCTTTGTCCGCCCTGGCCAAGAAGTGGAAATCAAGGTCGAGACCTTCAGCTTCACCAAATACGGCGTCGTCGACGGCGTGGTGCAAAGCATCTCCAACGATGCGATTGAAGATGAAAAGCTTGGCCTGGTGTACAGCGCACGGATACAGCTTAAGAAGAACACAATTCAAGTGGGCGAGAACCTGATTGCGTTGTCGCCGGGGATGGCGGTAAGGGCGGAAGTGAAGACGGATAAGAGGAAGGTGATTGATTACTTTCTCAGCCCGCTTAAACAGCACACAGCAGAAAGCTTGAGCGAACGCTGACGAATACCGCCTTGCCGTAGAGCCAGCATGCTGGCGATCAAGGGCGAAAAGTAACAACCGTGGGCTGGGGTAAGCACAGAGCGATACCCAAGCAGTGGCGTAATACCAATAGCACGTGCAGGGAGCAGCGGTATGCGAGTGTTGTTTATCCACCAGAACTTCCCGGGCCAATTTCGCCATATCGCCGCGTATTTGGCCAAACAGCCGGGTGTTCAAGTATTGGCCATCGGCCGCGAGCAGGCACCAGGGCTGCCAGGGGTGCGGCTGTTGCGCTACAAGCCCCATCGCACAGCAAGCGCTCACACTCATCTTTATGTCCGTAGTTTTGAAGACGGCGTACTGCATGGCCAACAAGTGTTGCGCCTCTTGTTGGACCTCAAAGCCAAGGGCTACCGCCCGGACGTAATAGTCGCACACCCCGGCTGGGGCGAAACCCTCTACGCCAAGGATGCCTTTCCGCACGCCAAGCTGATTCATTTCTGCGAGTACTACTACCAGACCCAGGGGGCCGATGCAGGCTTCGATCCCGAGTTCCCCCTGGAGATCAACGGCGCCGCCAGCATCCGCAGCCGCAATGCCCTGCATCTGCTTAACCTGGAAAATTGCGATGCCGCCATCACCCCGACCCATTGGCAGCACAGCCTGCATCCCAAGGCGTATCAGGACAAAATCCAGATCATCCACGAAGGCATCGACACCGCTAACCTGGGGCCAAACCCTGAGGCGACCCTGCAACTTCCCAGCGGCAAAGTGCTAAAGGCCGGTGAGCCGATCATCACCTATGTGGCGCGCAACTTGGAGCCGTATCGAGGCTTTCACAGCTTTATGCGTGCGCTGCCGAAAATCCTCAAAGAGCACCCAACTTGCCAAGTTGTGATTGTCGGCGGCGATGGCGTCAGCTACGGCAGCAAGCCCAAGGATGCGCCCAACTGGCGAACCAAGCTCTTAGCGGAAAATCCGGTTGATCTAGAACGGGTGCACTTTCTCGGCAAGGTGCCTTACGCCACTTACAAGAAGGTGCTGCAAGTCTCGGCAGTGCATCTCTACCTGACTTACCCTTTTGTACTGTCCTGGTCGCTATTGGAAGCCATGGCGAGTGGGTGCTTGGTTGTTGCATCGGATACCGCGCCGGTACGCGAAGTTATTCGCGATAAAGAAAACGGTCTGATGGTGGACTTTTTCAAACTGGACGAAATAGCTGAACGAGTTTTGCAGGGGCTTACCAAGCCAGAGAAATTTAAGGAATTGCGTAAGGCGTCCTATATAGCGGCGCAACGCTATTCCATAGAGCATGGAAATGACCATTATCTTCAGCCAATTCTGGCGAGTGCTGCCTGCCGCCAACCAGAGCCGACTATCAGCCGAGTTGTCAGTTGAATGGTTTTGCCAAGCCAGACGAGCTGCCGGATCAATGCGTAGGAGTTGACATGGAAGAAAACGTACAGGGCAGCGTCGTGCCGGAAAGTTTGGGGGCACTCGGTATTTGCGGCCGCCATCTATCACCTTGTTGCCTTGCGAGAAGATCGGTAACCAATAGCTAGGGAGCAGCGGCATGATCGCTCTACTTTATATTGCATTTTTCGTGGCCTATGGATTGGTCACGATTTTCGTAATTAATAAATCTTACGGTTTTACTAAGCTCCGTTACGGCAAGGGCTGGGTTGGTGGTTGGCTTGCTGCGTTAGTCATGTACAACCTGGTATTTTGGGATTGGATACCGGTCTACGTGATGCACAAATATTACTGTTCAACCGAGGCCGGGTTTTGGGTATACAAAAGCCCGGAACAATGGATTAAAGAGCATCCAGGCATGGTCGGAGAGAAGTGGGGTAATGACTATGGATGGCCAGTGGAGCGTTTATCCAATGACCACTGGAAGACTTGGTATTCCAGCAAGATTTACTCCGAGACCCTTAGGCAACCTAAATTTTTACATGGTTTACGTAAAAATGAGCAGTCTCTTGTCGATTCAAATACAGGAATGCTTCTTGCTCGTGTAGTTCAGTTTGAGAAAATTAATGAGAGTGCACTATCTGTTGGTAATGCTGCTTTTACAGATTTTAAGGTTTGGTTAGCTATTGGCGGTAACTCTTGCATTAATCCTAATGGGAAGGATTATCAGCTGGGTTTCGCAGAAAATTTTCGGATGCTTATTAAGCTTGGACAGGGATGTGGGAAATGACTACTACAAATATTGAATTTGCGGCGAATATGGCTGAACTTGCAGAGGCATCGTATGTCTTGTTTAATTTGAATGACCCGTCAACAGCTTTAATTAATTCCGGTTTTTCTGTCACTCAAGCTGCCGAATTCGTAACCAATTGGGCCGTGATCGACCACTTGCCGGATGATCCTGTCAGTGATTTTTCCGCGACATTATTCAAGTCAGATGCAGATGGTGCATATGCGCTCGCCTTTCGAGGTGCGGCGGGTGTCGTGGATGATTTATTGTATGCCGATCTTGGCAAGATTGTTCTTAAAAGCCGAGCTATCGACCAAGTTTCTGATCTTTATAATCTATCGTCTTGTTGTGCTGGGAGAAGAGTGAATACAAATGATCTGGAGGCAGTAGCATGATCGCCCTAATTTATATTGTATTTTTCGTGGTCTATGGTCTTATTTCAATTTTCGTAATTAACAAATTCTACCGATTTTCCAAGCGGCGTTACAGTAAAGGTTGGGTTGGTGGTTGGCTTGCCGCTTTGCTCATGTATAACCTGGTATTTTGGGATTGGATACCGGTCTACGTGATGCACAAATATTACTGTTCAACTGAGGCAGGGTTTTGGGTATACAAAAGCCCGGGGCAGTGGATTAAGGAAAATCCGGATATGGTTGGACGAAAGTGGGGTGTTAATGAGATTGGAAAATATGAAACCATCAATGAAGATACCCACCGATCTTGGTCGTCAGATCGTATTTATATGGAGTATACGCAGACTCGTAGCTTTAACGATGCAATCGGGCGTAGCGAAAGTGTGCTAGTTGATAAGGCGACAGGCAATGCCTTGGCCCGAGCAATTGAGTTCTATCGTGGCAGTCCAGGTGCTCTAGCCTTGGGAGCGAACTCGTTAAGCGACTACAAAATTTGGCTGAGCCTGGGACATCGTAACTGTGGGCCGACGACTGCTATTCAGGGGTTTATGGATTTTTTTAGTAGCAATCGCTACGCACTCGAACAACTAGGGAAGGGGGAAGTAAAATGACGGATATTGCACATATCGCCGATATGGCAGAGTTGGCCGAGGCATCCTATGCCGATCTTCGACTGGATAAGGATGTTGCAACGGAACTTCGGAACGCTGAATTCAATGGTGGCCAGACTTTTTCTGCCACCCAGGCAGCCGAATTCGTAACCAATTGGGCCGTGATCGACCACTTGCCGGATGATCCTATCAGTGATTTTTCCGCGACATTATTCAAGTCAAAAGCAAATAGCGAGTACACCCTCGCTTTCCGTGGCACAGCTGGCCCTATTGATGATCTAGCGTATGCCGACTTTGGTGATATTGTGCTTGATGGCTTAGCTGTCGACCAAATTATTGATATGTACAATTACTACCAAAAGCTCACGAATACTGGCGCCTACGAAGGCGTGATGCTTAAGAAGGTCATGTACGAAGCCGAGTTAGGTAGATCGCCTGCCGAATATGCGCAACAAAACGGATTTCTTTATCTTAAGGGTATGTCAGGAATTAATGGAGATATCTCTGGTGTGTATGAAGTGGTGTCTGTGTCGTTCACGGATGGTCTAGGCGTAATCAATGCCACGACTCCCTTGCATGTAACAGGCCATAGTCTCGGCGGACACTTAGCGGCTGCTTTCTCACGTTTATTTCCCGGTATTACCACCGATGCCACCATGGTCAATGGCGCTGGTTTCTCTACGGGCAACCCTCTCATTGCTAATAACTTTAACGTAACCAATCTATTTTCTATGCTGGGTGGCGCATCCGATTTTTCGTCGGACAAAATCACTAATTACATTGGTAGCGGTTTAACGGTTGTAGCTCAGAACGAGTCAATCGGTCTTAAGCAGCCCGGCGGCATAACTACGGTTGGAATTGAGAGTAGTAGTCTAGGTACTACCTTCGGTCACGGTGCTGGCCAAATGACAGACTCATTAGCGGTAATGAGTATTCTTTGGCAGCTCGATAATACCCTTAGTATTGCTCAGCTTAACCAGTTGCTACTAGAAGTGAGCAGCGACGCCTCGCAAGCACTAGAAACAGTGATCAATACAGTGGCCAAGGTTTTTGGTTACGACCCGATCCCATCTGGTGCGGATAACTTAGGTCCAGGCCGCGAGGCATTTTATGCCACGGTGGAGCAGATCCAGGCGCGGCTAGATCTCATCGGTGTAACTAGCCCATTTTCGGTCACCCTTCTGGGTGGACGTACGGGCTCCGATATTGCCACGTTAGCTGGTAATGCCGGCACTGCCGCCACTCCAGAGAATTTGGCGGTACGCTTTGCCCTCAGTGAGCTAAGCCCTTTCGCCATTGTGGGATATAACTATGACAGCAGCGCCCTGTCGGTATACAACCCTGAAACCGGTCAAGGGGCGCTTACTCAAGAGTGGATGACTGATCGCTCCGCTATGTTGGCGGGTCTCATCAAAAAATGGACTATTAGCGAGAATCAACAAGTTACCGACTTGGCGGCGAAGGACGGTTTCGACTACCAAGATTTCGCTTCAGGGCAAGAAGTACTGGTCCTCCCTGATCCTTTCGTTGCAATTCAACCACTTGTCCATCGCGTGTACTTCGGTAGCGATGGCGCAAACACTCTTGAGGGCAATATAGGTAACGACCGCTTCTACGGCATGGGTGGCAACGACATTCTCAAGGGCGAAGCCGGAAACGACTACCTCGAAGGCGGTAGCGGCAACGACATCCTGAACGGCGGCAAGGGCAACGACACTCTTGTTGGTGGTGCTGACGATGACCGCTATGAGTTCTCGACCGGCGATGGTCACGACATGCTGATTGATATCGATGGGAGTGGTGGGCTGTGGATAGACGATGTGCATTACACCCTGGCGCAACGCTTGGCTCCTGACGCCGACAGCTGGCACAGCGAAGACGGCAAGATCAAGTTCCTGCGCTCCGGCAGCGACATGCTGGTGTTGTATGGGCAGGGCGACAGTATACGGATTCTCAACTACGTGCCGGGGGCACTGGCACTGGGACTGGGGGTTGAGGAATTCGAGCCCCCTGTCGATAACGGCGCGGTCAACGGTACTGCAGATAACGACAGCTTGGATGGCTCGACGGGCAGCGATCTGATAAGTGGACTAGAAGGTAGCGACCGCATTTTCGGCGGAGCCGGTAATGACCAAATTTATGGCTACAAAGTGGGCGAGTTTGGCGTGGCCAATCCTTTGTCTGAGGGCAGAGGCATAACCGGGGATTGGCTCGATGGTGGAGCGGGAGATGATTTGTTAGTTGGCTCTAACGGCCAGGATGGATTATTCGGTGGTGCTGGGGACGACACCATTATGGGTGGTGATGGCGATGACATCATTATTGCTGATGGGGTGACCTCTAATTTAATGCCCAATCTGTTTCTTCAGACCTATAGCATCGATATTGGGCAGGAGAAGCAGTTGATCGCCTTTGTTTCCGGAACGGCAGGTTATGCTCCGCTGGAGCAGGCGGGAAACGATGTCGTTTTTGCTGGAGAGGGCAATGATTTTGTTGATGGCTACGCTGGCGATGACTACATAGAGGGTAACGCCGGGCATGACTACCTACTCGGTGGTGAAGGGAACGACACGCTGGTTGGTGGAACTGGTAATGACACGCTTATTGGCGATGGCTTCGATGGGGTGTCAGAAGATAAGCCCAACGCACGCATGCCTGGCGACAAACACGGTGATGACATATTGCTCGGCGGCGAAGGCAATGACCTGATACTGGGCAATGGTGGCCATGATCGGCTGTTTGGCGATGAAGGCAACGATACATTGTTTGGCGATGATCGAACCACGCCCGCTGAATATCATGGCAATGACTACCTTGACGGTGGTGCGGATCGTGATGTGCTGTTTGGTATGGGCGGTGACGACACCTTGCTGGGCGGGGATGGTGATGATTTTCTGTCGGGCGAGGATCATCAAAGTTCGGATGATGTGTCTTCGCTTACGGGTAATGATTGGTTATATGGCGGTGCTGGTAAAGACACCTTACTCGGGGGGAATGGCAACGACTACCTAGACGGTGGAGATGATGACGATTCCCTCTGGGGAGGTACCGGGAACGATACTCTGTTGGGCGGCGCTGGCGCTGATGTCCTCTTGGACGAAAGCGGGAATAATTTATTCGATGGTGGCCTCGGAAATGACACCCTTCAAGGCGGGGAAGGAAACGACCGTTACATATTCAACCAAGGTGACGGTATAGATACGATAAAGGATGCTGGGGGTAGGAATAGTATAGAGTTTGGTTCTGGTTTCAGTATCGATAATATTAAAATTGATCTTGTTCTAACCAATTCTGGTGAGAAAGCCTTGCGGATTGCCAATGGCGGTGGCGACGCTTTGATTATCTTTGACTACTCAAAGTGGGCACAGTCGAATTTTGTCTTCGCCAACGGACAAGTATATTCATACTCTCAGTTCATGAGGCATCTTTCTACTCCGGTCGATCTGACCGGATCTGGTTCGGATGATGAATTGGTTGGCGGCAAGGCTGACGATGTGCTCAATGGCTTAGGTGGTGCAGACGTTCTAATCGGTGGGCAAGGAAACGATACCCTGCAGGGTGGTAGTGGGGATGACCGTTACGTTTTTGCTGTCGGCGATGGTGTTGACTTTTTGAAAGATGAAGAGGGCATCAACTCTGTTATCTTCGAGCAAGGAATTACGCGAGAGTCATTGATCTTTGGTCGGGCTTATAATTCTGAGGGTAATAGTTACCTTACTGTTACTTATGAAGGCGGTACTATATACATCGAAAATGGAATGACCGGCGCTGTTTCTCATTTTTATTTCGATGATGGGTCTTCTTTGGCTTTGAGTGAGGTTCTGGCTGAGGTGGGGGGGCTTACTCTCTTTGCGCCCGACTCGGGAGGGCATCTACTGGGAAGTGACGCCGGAGACATTCTTTCAGGAGGCCTAGGCGACGACCTCATAAATGCCGCCGCCGGAAATGATCATCTCTATGGCAACGAAGGTAACGATACCTTATTAGGTGGTGCAGGTGACGACCGTATTGCAGGTGGTTCTGGCAATGATCACCTGCAAGGGGACGCAGGAAATGACACCCTCATAGGTGGCCAAGGGGATGATACCTTGCTTGGTGGTGAGGGGGATGATGGGCTTTATGGCGGTGACGGGAATGATTTGTTAGTCGGCGCTGAGGGCAATGACACGCTTTCTGGTGGAGCCGGGGACGATACTTTAGAGGGCGGGGCGGGGGTTGATACATATCTCCTTACTTCTGAGTCAGGTCATGACATTCTTCGAGATGTTGAGGGCGAATACTCAGTTTTGAGATTGGCTCGTGACATTGATCTTGCGGATCTGCAGAGTCGGCGTGAGGGAAGTGATCTGCTGATTGTAAATAAAGATAATAGTCAAAGCCTGCGAATTGAAGATTATTATTTGAATTCCACGGGCTGGAGAGTGACAGATGAAGACGGTCACGAACAGTCCATGGAGGAATTTGTCGCTGAGCTTTCTGAGGGCGTCTCGGTAGATATATCTTTCTGGGAGCGAAAATTTAAACGCCAAGTTCAGGCTGAATTTGCGGCGGAGCAAGAGCGGCGGGGCGCTGAGCTAGAGGCTGACGGGTACTTCCATAGTTACAGTAGTGGCAAAGGATGGGAGCATGACTATGCATATAGGGCGGTGTTTAAAGAATTTAACTACGATGCCGAGCCTGAGCGCGAATATGATGGGTTTTATTATTCGCATATATACGGGGCGAGTAAGTATCGTAATGAGGTCGCTGTGTCAAGCAGGCCTGTTTATAGCGCTTCCTCAGGTGGTCGTTTTACTGCTGGAGGAGGTGGGGCTACTTACCTCTCTGCCAATGATCTACAAAAGTTGAGCAATAATCAGGGTTCGGGATTTAGCGTGCCCGGCACTTACACACCTGTGTACTCTTCAACTGAACCAGATAAGGTTGTAGGGGTAATCCTAGAGTCAAATCAGGGGCAAGCTTCTGGTTCTGGATTGCAATCAAGTGTTCTTACATACAGTAAATATCGTTCATGGACAGATACGATTTATAAAGTAGTGATAGGTGATGATCAGGGGCGTGCCTATAAGGTTACCCAGGGGCATATTGTCCGTGGTGGTTCTGGTGATGATCTGATGAGGGGGTACCCCGTAGAAAGAGCAAGTATGGGGGTCTTCCTGTCGGGCGGCGACGGTCAAGACACCCTTTTAGGTTCATACGGTGCTGACTATTTAATTGGTGGAGCAGGAAATGATCTGCTGATGGGTGGCGGCGGAGCCGATACTTATGTTTTTTTCTCCGGTGACGGAGTCGATATCGTTAATGATTTCCCATTGCCCTCTTATCCTGATCTATTTGG
Organism: Pseudomonas cuatrocienegasensis; assembly: GCF_900110925.1. GTDB lineage: Bacteria > Pseudomonadota > Gammaproteobacteria > Pseudomonadales > Pseudomonadaceae > Aquipseudomonas > Aquipseudomonas cuatrocienegasensis. The sequence goes on from NZ_FOFP01000035.1 coordinate 10,200, forward strand.
TGAAGGAGCATACAGCTATCTCGAAACGACAGAGTCTACCCACCTCGATAAAGTAGTTCTGCCACCAGATGCAAACTTAAATAATATAAGCCTTTCATGGGGTAAAGTGCTGGCGGAGGTGAATTCTGGCAGAGCTGAGTGGTTCCAGGCAGGTGGGAGTCAGGAATGGTTCTATGATGATTTTAGTGATGTGAATAATCTAAATGTCCATCGCTCAATGAGGGTCTCGTTAACTCTAGATATTGCTCTTGATAGCGGGCAGTTGATTCGAGTCGTTATGCCTTCGCCTGATAGTCCACAAGGCTCCGGTATAGAGCTCTACCAGTTTGCTGATGGCTCGATTCTGTCGCAGAAGCAATTACTAGAATATTTTGGTTTGAGCACAATTCCAGATATATCAATGGAAGGGCATGAGCTAAGAAGCAGTGATGTGGCAGCGCAAGGATATGAAATGCTGCCCTTGCAGGGTATGTTAGGTAATGACACCTTGCATTCTGGTGCTGGCAATGATTATTTGCTCGGTGGGGGTGGGGATGATATTTTTTACGGTAGTCACGGTTTAGATATACTGGATGGCGGAGAGGGTAAAGATAGTTATTATTTTTATAACGAAGATTCTTTTGGCTTGTCGAATATAACCTATATACGTGATAGTGATGGTTTGGGTGCCATCTTTGTTGATGATGTCATGCTCGACAAGTCCAGGCTTATCGCAGTAGGGGTTAATGCTTGGGGGAGCAGGGATGGTTCGTTTAGTCTGCAGTTGGAGGGTGAGTCGGGTGATTTAATTATTTATCTTTCCCTGGGGAGTGTTGTTTTAAGGGATTATGCTCCGGGTGAATTTGGGATTGATCTGCCGGTCTTGAACCCAGAAAACATACTTGCTGAATTGGTGGTAAATGGTGGTGAGCCTTGGGAATATTTCATACCGCTTGTTCCTGATGCAGATGGAATGTTGCCCGAGCTGACTGCGGTTTTGGATAATGATGAAGCTCTGCCCCAGTGGTTGCAGTTTGATTCGTCTAGTGGGCGGATTACGGGCGCCTTTGAGCGAATAGATCAAAGTGAGCATATTATTTTTACCGCCACTTATCCGGATGGTTCTTTTGTTCAGTATGAACTGTTGTTGTATTCGGATTGGAATTATGTGGAAGGCACTGATGAGTCCGATGTTCTGGAAGGGACCCAATGGGCTGACTTTATTTCCGCATGGGCTGGCGATGATGAAGTATCGGGTGGAGCAGGTAACGACTGGATAGAAGTTCATGAAGGCAATGACACCCTGAATGGTGGAGCGGGAGCAGACACCCTCTTTGGTGGTGAAGGTGATGATCTGCTCGACGGAGGCTCAGGCCATGATCTGTTGTACGGCGATGCCGGTAACGATCAATTGTCAGGCGGTGATGGTGATGATCTGCTTGACGGCGGTTCAGG
>NZ_FOFP01000035.1:12056-13355 GCF_900110925.1 Pseudomonas cuatrocienegasensis
ACGATCAATTGTCAGGCGGTGATGGTGACGATCTGCTCGACGGCGGTTCAGGCAATGATCTGTTGAACGGCGGTTCCGGCAACGATCAATTGTCAGGCGGTGATGGTGATGATCTGCTCGACGGCGGCTCAGGCAATGATCTGTTGTACGGCGGTGCCGGCAACGATACCCTGCGTGGCAATGTTGGCAACGATACCTTGCATGGCAATGCCGGCAACGATTACCTGATCGGTGGAGCAGGGAGCGACACCTACGTGTTCGCTGCCGGCGACGGTCAGGACGTGATCAACAACCTGTCCAACACGCCGGATACCGACACCGATGTGCTGAGCCTAGAAGGTATCGTTCGCGAGAATCTGTGGCTGTCGCGTAATGGCGACAACCTGGTGATCGATGTAACAGGCTCGGAGGACAGCATCACCATCCAGGACTGGTATGCCAACTCAGCCCAGCAGCTTGACGTGATCCAGGCAGGTGGTTCGTCGCTGTATGCGAATCAGGTGGATAGTCTGGTCAATGCCATGGCTGCTTTCGGTGCCCCAGCAGGTGGTGAACTCAACCTGACGCAGACACAGCGTGATCAGTTGAACGTGGTTATCGCCGCAAATTGGCAATAGCTACCGAGCAACAGCAAATAGCCCGCCGTCCGGCGGGCTATTTGTTTTACCGGCAGAGGGCTGCCTCAGAGTCGATGGTTAGATGCTATGCAATTGATTGGTCAAGTGGAATGCAATCAGGTGGTCAGGTGGATGCAATTATGCAGTTTCGTCGTAAGCCAGTTGTAAGAGGGGGCGCTGCGTCGATTTGGCCGGACATTGCTCAGCGGGAAGCTTGCTGATTGTCAGTCGGTGCGGGGGATCTCTCCGCTATTTCGGTCGGCTGGGGTATCGCAACCATGCGAGGATGTCTGTGCTCGCTTCCATTCGGGTGGGCTGCTTTGTATGACCTTGCCCCCGAAATACGTACCCCATAGCCCGTGTCATGGGTTGGTTTTTTGAAGCTGTGAAGCGTGCCAACTATGTTCGTATTGCGTTGGGCTGACGTAGGACAGTGTTGAGTGCAAGCGCTCTCGGTTGTACCAGAGCAGCCAGCTCATGACCTCGTCTTTGGCGTCGCGGCGAGTACTAAACCGCTGATCATGTAACCGTTCCACCTTCAACGAGCCGAACAACGTCTCGCTGCAGGCATTGTCCCAGCAATTGCCACGTCGGCTCATTGAGCTAGTGATTCCGTAGTCCTGAAGCACCTGTCTAAAATCGAAACTGGCGTACTGGCTTCCTCGATCACTATGAAAAAGTA
>NZ_FOFP01000036.1 GCF_900110925.1 Pseudomonas cuatrocienegasensis
GGTGATCTGATCGTTTTTGATCGATTTTCCGCTTTCAAAATCAGCGGAGGCTGAAGTCGGCCAGAAATGCATGGCTACTTCAGAGGATCCTTAGGCGAGCACGCATAAATGCGCGCCATATCAAGAATCTGGCCGCACAGCCCCACGCCGCGAGAACGCAGCCTGCACCTCGTCTTGCTTTGGCGCAGGTAAGTGATCGGCTCCTTACGCATCTGACCGGCAAGGCATAGATCGCGTTATAAATTGCCTCGAGACAGACGCCCCCTCTGAGGCTAGGAGTGTTCATGCTGCGCATGCTTACAGCGGGGAACAAACGTTCACGTAGCATACAGACCACCAATTCGAAGCGTTCACCACCCGCAGACAGCTTTCGCATTGCTCGGCAATGCCTGAATCCGCTCAGGGTACACGGGCAGAGCAGCAACCGAACATCTATAGATTTGACCCAACTTACGGACTGACAATTATTGTCACAAGGTGCCTGTAGCAGTGCGGCTAGGTCTCGTCAGGGGAGACCTGAAAAAGCTGGCACATCGCAAATTATCACAACCCTCACAGCATCAAAGAAAACCCTTGTAGCCCAGTCAAACTAGGCCTTTCAGCTTGCTGATGATAATAAAATCGATCCCCGGCATAAACTGGCACGCCGTCTGCAGTAGCCAATATAGCGCTGGTCGGCTCCAAGTCCGAACACTCGCCCTATTACGTAGTCAGCGCCAGCGGTACTACCCCGATATTTGGCTCATCACAAATGATTAGCCAAAACTTTCCACAGTGAGGAGTTGTAAACATGAAAGCTATGCAAAAAGGCTTTACTTTGATCGAACTGATGATTGTCGTCGCGATCATCGGCATTCTGGCGGCTGTGGCACTGCCGGCTTACCAAGACTACACTGTACGCGCCAAAGTATCGGAAGGCGCAATTGCTGCAAGCTCCATCAAAATTGGTGTTGCCGATCTGTTCGCAAACCGCGGTATTGCCGGTGTTGCAGCTTACTCAGCTGAGATCGAGGACGATCAGCCTAATCTGCAAACCGATAAAATTGAGGCTATTGCGGTTGACGCGGCTACTGGTGCAATTTCGATCACATTCTTGACTGAAGCTGAAGGCGAACGGGAAGGCGTACCGCAACTAGCAACTGAGAATGTTCTGGTTTATACCCCTTACATTGGTGGCGAGGCTATTGCTGACGACAACTCCACAGGCAGTATCGTGTGGCGCTGCAACCCTAATGTTTCCGAGACAACAATCCTCGCTAAATATCTGCCGGCCGAGTGCCGTGACTAACGAAGAGTAGTCCTCAGCCCGAGAATGGAGAGGCTACGCTCATTGAGCGTGGCCTTTTTTGCAATTTTTACTATGGTATTTTCTCAGCCGGAGCTCTTAAACTTTCGCATCGGTCCCGCACATAGTTCTTCCCATGGCCTGATGACAATAGCCCCCTCTTAAGAATGATCTGAAAAAGCTTGCTTACGGAGAGAAATTCTTAGTCAACACGCGTGCCGCAGGCTGAAACCTCAGAAAAACGAGACTTTTTCAGAGCGTTCTGAGTAAGGAAAATGAATAATTCGCTGCCGACCAAAAGCTCTTTATAGTAGCTTTTTCGGCACCTGCCGCCCTTAGATTTGGCATGCCCAAGCATCTCGGCTATAAGGCATTAATTGTTATGGAGCCCGCAATGAACGATAGCGTGTCCCTTACCGGCCTGGCAAAACAGATGGTACAGGCCGGGCTGCTTGATGAAAAAGCCGCGCAGCAGGCGCACCAGCAGGCGCAGCGCAATCAGCTATCGCTGGTGACCTACCTAGTGCAAAACCGCCTGGCAACCAGTCGCGCGCTGGTTGAGCTGGCATCCGAGCAATTTGGTATTGCTTACCTTGACCTTAATACTCTGGATAAGGAAGTCCAGCCCAAGGAGCTGATCAGCGAAAAGCTGGTGCGCCAGCACCGGGTGCTGCCGCTATCACGCCGCGGCAATAAGCTGTTTATCGCCATCTCCGACCCAACCAACCACCAAGCCATTACCGATGTGCAGTTCAGCACTGGGCTCAACACTGAAGCCATTCTGGTCGAGGACGACAAACTTGGCGCGGCAATCGACAAGTTTTTTGACTCGACCGATGGCGGCCTGGGCGATATGGGCGATATTGACCTAGGCAGCATTGATGTCGAAGCGGCCAGCGACGAAAAACCCATTAACGATGGCAACCAGGACGCCGACGACGCGCCGGTGGTGCGCTTCGTCAATAAAATGCTGCTGGATGCGATCAAGGCTGGATCTTCGGACCTGCACTTCGAACCCTATGAGAAGAGCTACCGGGTGCGTTTTCGTACCGATGGCATTTTGCATGAAGTGGCGCGTCCTCCTATTCAACTAGCCCCACGAATTTCCGCACGCCTCAAGGTGATGGCAGCGCTGGATATTTCGGAGCGACGCAAGCCTCAGGATGGGCGCATCAAGATGCGCATCTCTAAAACCAAGTCCATTGATTTTCGCGTCAGCACCTGCCCGACGCTGTGGGGCGAGAAGATCGTAATGCGGATTCTCGACTCCTCCAGCGCGCAGATGGGTATTGATGCCTTGGGCTATGAGGAATCACAGAAAGAACTCTATCTCGCAGCGCTCAAACAGCCCCAAGGGATGATTTTGGTAACCGGCCCGACCGGCTCAGGCAAAACGGTGTCGCTGTACACCGGCCTGAATATTCTCAACACCGTCGATGTGAACATCTCCACCGCCGAAGACCCGGTAGAGATCAACCTGGAGGGCATCAACCAGGTCAACGTCAACCCCAAGCAGGGTATGGACTTTACGGCTGCGCTGAAATCCTTCCTGCGTCAGGACCCGGATATCATCATGGTCGGGGAGATCCGTGACCTGGATACCGCCTCTATCGCGGTCAAGGCCGCCCAGACCGGCCACATGGTTATGTCGACGCTGCACACCAACAGCGCTGCAGAAACCCTGACACGCTTGCGCAATATGGGCGTGCCCTCGTTCAATATCGCCACATCGGTCAACCTGATCATTGCCCAGCGTCTGGCGCGCAAGCTGTGCAGCAGCTGCAAAAAGGAAGTCGTGATTCCCCGTGAAGCGCTGCTCGAGGAAGGCTTCCCGGAAAACAAAATTGGCACCTTCAAGATCTATGGCCCAGTCGGCTGCGAAAATTGCAATGGCGGTTACAAAGGCCGTGTTGGGATTTATGAAGTGGTTAAAAACACGCCGGCCCTGCAGCGGATTATCATGGAGGAAGGCAACTCCATCGATATTGCCAACCAGATGCGCAAAGACGGCTTTAATGATCTACGTACCTCGGCCCTGGTAAAAGCCATGCAAGGCGTCACCAGCCTCGAGGAAGTCAACCGCGTGACCAAGGACTAACCATGGCAGCAAAAGCGCTAAAGACCAGTGTGTTTACCTGGGAAGGCAAAGATAAGAGGGGCTCCGTCGTCAAAGGCGAGCTGAGCGGGCAAAATCCAGCACTGGTCAAGGCGCACCTGCGCAAACAGGGCATCAATCCCACCAAGGTGCGCAAAAAAGCGATCTCGATCTTTGCTAGCGGCAAAAAAATCAAACCTATGGATATCGCTCTGTTTGCCCGGCAGATGGCGACCATGATGAAGGCAGGTGTACCATTGCTTCAGTCGTTCGATATTATTGGCGACGGTCTCGAAAATCCGAATATGAGAAAGCTGGTTGACGACGTCAAACAGCAAGTAGCAGCAGGCAATAGCTTTGCCACCGCGCTAAGGAGTCAACCTCTTTATTTCGACGACCTATTTTGCAATCTGGTCGACGCGGGGGAGCAAGCAGGCGCACTCGAAACACTACTTGACCGCATAGCAACTTATAAAGAAAAGACCGAGGCACTAAAAGCAAAAATTAAGAAAGCAATGAACTATCCAATTGCAGTTATCGTAATTGCTATTATTGTTTCCTGCATTCTTCTAATACAAGTAGTACCTCAATTCGAATCTGTTTTTTCTAGCTTCGGAGCTGAGCTACCAGGCTTCACCCTTTTTGTTGTTGGGCTTTCACATGCACTGCAAGAAAGCTGGTACATCCTTCTACTTGGATTAGTGATAACCGTATTCTCTTTTAAAGAAGGGGTTAAACGCTCTGAAAGTTTCAGGAACTGGCTGGATCGTCTCGCACTGAAAGCACCAATCATAGGCAATATTATTTACAAGTCATCCGTTGCACGCTACGCACGTACACTTTCGACTACCTTTGCAGCTGGTGTACCACTGGTAGAGGCGCTAGACTCGGTTGCAGGCGCCACAGGCAATATCGTATTTAAGAATGCTGTAGAGAAAGTAAAGCAAGACGTATCAAGCGGCATGCAATTAAATTTCTCGATGAGGTCAACCAACGTATTTCCAGCAATGGCAATCCAAATGACAGCGATCGGCGAGGAATCGGGGGCTTTAGATACGATGCTGGACAAGGTGGCGAGTTATTATGAGACCGAAGTTGATAACGCAGTCGATGGCCTAACGGCGCTTGTAGAGCCACTCATTATGTCGGTGCTAGGGATACTGGTCGGTGGCCTGGTAATCGCCATGTACCTTCCCATTTTCCAGCTGGGCGCCGTCGTTTAACTCATGCCCATTCTCAACTTCCTGGCCAGCGAACCGCTGGCCTTTGTTTTATGCGCCCTGCTACTTGGTCTACTGATTGGCAGCTTTCTTAACGTAGTCGTGTTCCGCCTTCCGCAAATGCTGATGCGCGAGTGGCGATCCGAAGCACGGGAGATTCTGGAACTGCCTGCTGGCCCACAGGAAGCGCCCTTCAACTTGGTACTGCCCAACTCGCAATGCCCGCACTGCAGCTATGAAATTCGCCCGTGGGAAAATATTCCGCTGGTTAGCTACCTGTTCTTACGGGGCAAATGTTCGAGCTGCAAAGCGCCGATCGGCCTGCGTTACCCGCTGGTGGAGCTGGCTTGCGGCCTGCTGTCGGCCTATGTGGCCTGGCACTTTGGCTTTACCTGGCAGGCAGGTACGGCACTGGTGCTGACCTGGGGTTTGCTGGCGATGAGTTTGATCGATGCTGATCATCAACTGCTGCCGGATGCTTTGGTACTGCCGTTGCTCTGGCTGGGGCTGATCGTCAATGCCTTTGGTGTGTTTACCAGCCTCAGTGATGCGCTATGGGGCACAGTCGCCGGCTATATGAGCCTGTGGACGGTGTTCTGGTTGTTCAAATTGGTGACCGGTAAAGAGGGTATGGGCCGCGGCGATTTCAAACTGCTCGCCCTGCTCGGCGCCTGGGGCGGCTGGCAGATACTGCCGTTGACCATCCTGCTATCGTCGCTGGTCGGTGCTATTCTCGGGATGATCATGCTGCGCCTGCGCAATGCAGAGACCAGCACACCGATCCCCTTCGGCCCTTACCTGGCGATCGCCGGCTGGATCGCCCTGCTCTGGGGCGATGCCATCACCAGCACTTACTTGCAGTTCGCCGGCTTCCGTTAAGGCTATACATGAGTTAACCCGCCCCCTGTGTAGGAGCGAATTTATTCGCGATGGATCTTGCAAGCGCTGCAAGCATCGCGACTAAAGCGGCGGCAGTTTCAGCGAGGCGGCGATTTATCGCGAATAAATTCGCTCCTACAGCGCCTATACCGCCTAGCCGGTGCTTAACGGCCCGCCACGGCATAGCCTGCACACGTTGCCACTCGCGGCGCTGCGCGGTTGTCACATAATTGGCAATTGCTGGCCGGTTCGCCAGCGCCTAGCTGCCTGCACTACAATCGGCGGCCTGTTGATGACTGACGAGCCCTACGCGCCATGACGACCCCCTGGATTCTCGGCCTTACCGGCGGCATTGGCAGTGGCAAGAGTGCAGTGGCCGAGCTGTTTATCGAGCAGGGCGTGCATTTGGTGGATGCCGATCATGCCGCGCGCTGGGTGGTCGAGCCTGGGCGACCGGCGCTGGCCAGAATCGTCGAGCATTTCGGCCGTGGTATATTGCAGGCCAGTGGCGAGCTGGATCGCGCGGCGCTACGCCGGCTGATCTTCGCCGATACCGCGCAACGCCGCTGGCTGGAAACCCTGCTGCACCCGCTGATCGGCCAGGAGATTACCGCGTATCTGGCCAAGGCCGACTCACCCTATGCCATCCTGGTGTCGCCGCTGCTGGTCGAGTCCGGCCAACAGGCCCTGACCCAACGTGTGTTGGTGGTGGATGCACCCGAACACCTGCAACTGCAACGCACCATGCAACGCGACCAGGCCTCGGCAGAACAGGTCGAAGCCATCATCAAGGCCCAAGCCAGCCGCGAAGAACGCCTGCGGCATGCCGATGACGTGCTGATCAATGACCGTGACACCCAATGGCTGCGCGAGGAAGTCGCGCGCCTGCACCAGTTTTATTTGAGTCTTCGTGGAGGCCAATCATGAGCACACCCCCAGTAGTTGCCTGCCCGACCTGCGCCGCGCCGGTCGAATGGAGTGCGCAAAGCCCGAACCGACCGTTCTGCTCCGAGCGCTGCAAACTCATCGACCTGGGGGCCTGGGCCTCCGAGGCCCATGCGATCCCCGGCAATGAGCTGGAGGACGACGTGTTTTCCGAAGAACAGCCACCCCGCCGCCACTGAGCCCGCGCAGTTCAAGGCCGCATAAAGGCATAGTCACGCGAGTCGTCCAGGTTGTCCGCAAGAAACTGCAGCTCACCGGCCAGGTCGGCAGCACTGCGCTGTTGCCGACTGCGCTCGACTACCACGCTCAGCAGCGCGCGCAATGCCAGGGCCGGGTCGAGCCCTGTCTGGCTGGCGTCGCTCAGTGCTTGCTCGATGTGAGCCCTGGCCCATTCATGCATCCCCATCGATTCGTCTCCACTCGCACCTGAAAACACTACGGTGCCACGCCTCGCGACAGAGGGTTTGACCTGGGTCAGTAGTCAGCGCGGGGGTTCGTCGTCCTTCCAGGGCACCGAGAGGTAGCGACTGCGGTTGAAGGTTTCCAGCCAGTCCGGGTAGAACACCACCAACGCGGTGACGATCATGCCGTTGATAAAGGCCTCGGGAAACACGATCAGCCAGAGGTAACCGACAAAGTCGTCAAGCAAGGGCGGCATCGGAAACAGCCCATCGACCCAGAGAACGCCCAGGCCGGCGACGATGCACAGCAGCATCGCCAGCGCCGCCGGAAAGAACCCGCAAAAGAAGATGTAGACGAACAGATTACGCGGCTGCGCCCGCTCGACCCGCAGCGCGCAGTACTCGGTGACCGCCACCGGGATCAGCACCAGCAGCACGCCATTCATGCCCAGGGCAGCGAGGTCGTGACGCCCCAACAGCAGCATGCCAATTTGTGCGGCCAGCCCGGCCAGAATCGCCAGCGGCCAGTCGAGCAGCAGGGTCACGGCAGTTATGCCAATAAAGTGATAAGACAGCCCGGAGTCAAAGTCGCGGCGCACCAGCCAGAGGACGAACAACGCCAGAGCGGTGCCGAACAGCAGGTGCTGGCGACGCAGATCACTGAACAGCTCGACCCAGGGCGCACGGGCGATGGCCCAGAGCAGCACCGGCAGGTACAGCAGCCAACCGATGACCTGGCTGGTGGTCGATAGCAGTTCGGCAGCGATCATCGAGGCGACCCCGTTTGGTATGGCTATATCCCTAAGTGCTGTGCTGCACTCAGGCTGCGCGCATCAGCATCGGCTGTGGTTTTTGGTGCGCACGGCGCACCCTACTGCATCCCCCCATGCAACGCTTAATCGTTGCGAGCCTTGGGCAACACAGCCGCAGTTTACACCCTTGCCCAGCCCGCTAAACCGGCTGACACCAAACGCAGCGCGACCGATGGTCACAGGCGTGCGAGCTGACGACAGCGCTTTCGAGCGCCCACCGACTCAGGCTAAGCTCGGCCCATGGATGACTCGGATTACCTGCGCCTGCTCACGTACCAGGCCGAACAAGCCAACGCCTTTCTGTCCAACGCCCGCAAGTGGGAGCGCGAACGGTGGGTGTGCCAACGCCTGCTGCAAGCACTCAATGTCAGCCATCGCCTCGATGAGTTCAGCGCCGCCCCTCAGGAACCGCCCGATGTACTGTTTCGCGAAGCGAACTTCGAGGTGTTTTTTGTGCTCGACGAGGGCCGGCGCCTGAATGATGAGTGGCGCGCCGAGCTGGAGCGGCGGCGTAGCGCGTTTTCCCTGAGCCAACTGGTACGCCGTGAGGCCAAGCCACGACGCATCGCCGCACGCGAGCTGCAGGAGCGCCTGGCCCCGACACTGCGCAAGAAGGCGCACAACTACCGCGAACGCAGCCTGGACCTCGGCGAGCTGGACCTGGTCGCCTTCGTCAGCCTCAAGCGTGCCATGCCTGACTTCAACAGCCACTTCCCGCCGCCTACTGAGTTTTTGCGCCAAGGCTGGCGTTCGTTGTCGCTGGTCGGACCGACCTTCGCGCGGGTGCTCTTCGCTCATCCGCAGGCCCCCGATTTTCTGCGCCGCAATCTGGGCCGCACGATTGTCTTTGATGTCGGTATCAGCCTGTGACCGACCTTATGCAAGCGTTGGGTAGGCGCGAATTTATTCGCGAAATTCGCTGCATAATCGCGAATAAATTCGCTCCTACACGGGCTAAATCGGTGCATATAACGCCCACTACGGCATCACCTCACTTTGACTGACAATGGACATCCGCTGCACATGCTCAGCCCCTTGCAAGCCCTGATCGCCGCCGTCCCGCAAACCGGCTGCGTACGCTGGATTGGCGTGCGCCCCGCCTCGCGCGAGGCCATGCTCGAACTCGAGGCGGTCGAGGCGCGCCGCGAGGCCGGCCTGACCGGCGACCACAGCCGCCCAGGCCCGCGTAACGCCCGTCAGGTGACCTTGATCCAGTGGGAGCACATGGCCGTAATCAGCGCCCTGCTCGGCCGCGAGGGCGACCAGGCCATACACCCGCGTGACTTGCGGCGCAATATTGCGGTCAGCGGTATCAACCTGTTCAGCCTCAAGGGCCGGCGCTTTCGCATCGGTCAGGCGATATTGGAAACCACCGGTTGGTGCCAGCCCTGTGCGCGCCTGGAAGCCCGCCTTGGTGAGGGTACCTTCCAGGCCGTGCGCGGCCACGGCGGCATTACCGCCCGGGTGCTGCAGACCGGCATCATCCGCCTCGATGACCGCCTCACCCTCGAACCGCTATAAGGGTAATCCATGGCTACGGCTTTATGCCGCCTTGGCTTTTCGTAGGAGCCGCGCCCCGCGGCGAATGCCATGGGCAACGCCGAAATAACTGAATGACTGCAATCGATTCGCCCCGAGGCGGGGCTCCTGATATGGATTGACCTGTCAACTATGGGTCTATTCTTTGTAGTGGTCTAATTTCCCCGGACACCTCGATAGGTGGAAAATACATCTATCGAGGAGTTTGCCCATGTCCCAAAAACGCAGAACATTCGATGA
>NZ_FOFP01000038.1 GCF_900110925.1 Pseudomonas cuatrocienegasensis
CCGTAGCCGCAGGGGCCGGCCTCGTAGCAGAAACTCAACGCCTCGCCCGACTGGCTCAACTGCTTGAGCAGCTTACGCAGCGCGGCGGCACTGTTCTCGATAGTACCGTGATAGTACGGATCACCACGCCCCGTCCGGGCCACTGCCACGGCAATTGTCGCTTTGTGTACGTCCAAACCCACATAGACTTGGTTAAACTCATTCATGACCTGTCCCCCTCGATGCGGCTCTGTGTTGAAGGTGTTTCCCACCCCGAAAACATAACCCGCGTTCTCGAGGTGGGGCAGGTCAATCCATGATGTCTACCAGATGTTGCGTTCATGGCCTGCACCGGGTTGTAACACTCAATGGGACATCGCGAATAAAGGCTAGGCGCCCCTTCACTCCAACAACGATGCAACAGTGCATTCGCGGCATCGCCTATTCAAGAACTGTTACCTCGAAAGAAACGACACCTAGCCCTAACGACTATGCTGCATGCAGCCGCGTTTGCAGACGCCGCCTTGCGCCGACGGTCGCTGTTGCGCATTGCAGCTCGCCTCGCGTGGTGACAAGCCCTAAAATGCCGACAATTCTTGAGGTGCCCATGACCAGTCGTTTGAGTCCCGAAGACCAGCAACGCGTCGATCACTACCTGAGCGCGCCCCAGCATCAAGTTGAGCGCCAACCCTTTCGGGTGTGGCGGTTGCTTGGCGTGATTCTGCTGGTGGTCGTCGGCCTGGGTGTCCTCAGTCGTCTTCTGAGTCGATTGGTGCTATGAGCTGCCTCGCGCTCGCCCGCTCGGCTCCGCGGTTTTATCAAACCTTACGAGAGCACCTGCATGTCCCATCGAATTGTGATCGTCGGCGGCGGCGCCGGCGGCCTGGAGCTGGCCACTCGCCTGGGTAAGACCCTGGGTAAAAAGCGCAAAGCACAGGTCACCCTGGTCGACGCCAACCTCACGCATATCTGGAAACCCCTGCTGCATGAAGTCGCCGCCGGCTCGCTGAACTCCAGTGGCGACGAACTCAATTACGTGGCTCAGGCCAAGTGGAACCACTTCGAGTTCCAGCTCGGCCGCATGACCGGCCTGGACCGTGAGCAACGCTGCATCCACCTGGGGGCCAGCCTGGACGAACAGGGTGAGGTGCTGGTGCCTGAGCGCGAACTGCCCTACGACACTCTGGTGATCGCCGTGGGTAGCACTACCAATGACTTTGGCACCCTGGGTGCGGCGGAGCATTGCCTGTTTCTCGATACCCGCGAACAGGCCGAACGCTTTCACAAGCGCATGCTCAACCAATACCTGCGCGCCCATTCCGGGCAGAGTCCCGAGCCCGGCCAACTGAGCATCGCGATTGTCGGTGCCGGCGCGACCGGGGTCGAACTGGCCGCCGAGTTGCACCACGCCGCCCACCAGTTGGCGGCTTATGGCCTCAACCAGATCCGCCCGGAAGACATGCGCATCACCCTGATCGAGGCAGGCCCGCGCGTGCTGCCGGCATTACCGGAGCGCATCGGCAAGCCGGTGCACAGCACCCTGGAAAAACTGGGTGTGACCGTGATGACCAATGCAGCAGTGAGCGAGGTCACGCGCGACGGACTGATTACCCAGCAGGGCGAGCATATCGCCGCCGGGCTCAAGGTCTGGGCGGCCGGTATCCGCGCGCCGGGCTTTCTCAAGGATTTGGCTGGCCTGGAGAGCAACCGCATCAACCAGTTGCAGGTGCGCCCGACGCTGCAAACCACGCGAGACGACAACATCTTCGCCTTCGGCGATTGCGCCGCCTGCCCACAGCCAGGCAGCGAAGGCCGCAACGTGCCACCGCGCGCCCAGGCCGCCCACCAGCAGGCTTCGATGCTGGCGCGCTCGCTGAAGCTGCGCATCGACGGTCAGCCACTGCCCGAATACCGCTACCGCGATTACGGCTCACTGATTTCCCTATCGAGCTTCTCGGCAGTGGGCAACCTGATGGGCAACCTCACGGGCAGCGTGATGCTCGAAGGCTGGCTGGCGCGGATGTTCTATGTCTCGCTGTACCGTATGCACCAGGTCGCGCTGTATGGCCCGCTGCGCACCGCCGCCCTGATGCTCGGCGACCGCATCAGCCGAGGTACCGAGCCGCGCCTCAAGCTGCACTGACCCGCCCCACCTTCGTAGGGTGCGCTATGCGCACCAGGAATCTACAACCGACACCGGCGCGCGCAGCACACCTACCCTGAGCCCGCAGAGCAACAGCGCCGGCTGAGGCTCAGCGGAACGGCGGCTCGTCGAAGCTGCGCAGCTTGCGCGAGTGCAATGAGTTGAGCTGATTGCGCAGCAAGTCCAACGCGGTGATGCCGATATGCAGGTGTTGCGTCACCGCGCGTTCGTAGAACGCCCCCGCCGCCCCTGGCAGCTTGATCTCGCTGTGCAGCGGCTTGTCCGAGACGCACAGCAAGGTGCCGTAAGGTACGCGCAGACGATAGCCTTGGGCGGCGATGGTGCCGCTTTCCATGTCCACCGCGACGGCGCGGGACAGGTTGATCAGCGGCCGCTCCTGCGCCCAGCGCAGCTCCCAGTTGCGATCGTCGTAGGTCAGCACGGTGCCGGTGCGCAGGCGCTTCTTCAGCTCATCACCCTGCTCGCCGGTGACCTGCTTGGCCGCCTCTTGCAGTGCCTGCTGCACTTCGGCCAAAGCTGGCAGCGGGATGTTCGGCGGCAGCACGCGGTCGAGAATACCGTCGCGGCGCATATAGGCGTGGGCCAGCACGTAATCGCCAATGGTCTGCGATTGGCGCAGGCCGCCGCAGTGGCCGATCATCAGCCAGCAATGCGGGCGCAGCACAGCCAGGTGGTCGGTGATGTTCTTGGCGTTGGACGGCCCCACGCCTATATTCACCAGGGTGATGCCGTCGCCCTCTTTATCACTCTGCAGGTGATAGGCCGGCATCTGATAACGGTGCCAGACCACTGTCTCGATGATCGCCTGCATCTCGCCTTCGGCCATGCCGCGCTCGATCACCACATTGCCCGGCAGCACCATGCGCTTAAAGCGCGACTCGCCCACCAGCATATCCAGACCGTGACGGATGAACTGGTCGACGTAACGGTGGTAGTTGGTCAGCAGAATCCATGGCTGTACATGGCGCCAGTCACTGCCGGTGTAATGCACCAGACGGCGCAGGGAGAAATCCACCCGTGCGGCATCGAACAGCGCCAGCGGCAGCGGGTCGGTGTTCTCCCAGTCATACAGACCATCGGCTGTGCCATCGGTCGCCGCAGACAGGTCGGTGCTGGGGAATACCCGCGCCAGCTCGGCCGCAGTCACGCCGGAGCCGGCCAGCTCATCGCCCTGCTCCACCACATAAGGGTAGGGAATGTTCTGCTGGCTCAAGCCGACTTCCACCTGCACGGTGAAATCGTTCATCAGCGGGCCCAACTGCTCGAGCAGGTATTTGCGGAAGGCTGCCGGGTGGGTCACGGTGACGCTGTAGGTGCCCGGCACCTGCACCTTGGCATAGGCGCGCACGGTGGTCGGCGCTTCGCCCTGGCACAAATACACCAGGCGCAGCTCAGGGTAGCGGAACTGGCGCTGCTGCTCGGCATCGGGCTTGGTGCGCGTCTTGAGGTACAGCTTGAGTGCCTGGCTCAGGGCGCCAGTGGCCTGCTGATGCAGGGCGGCAAGGCGATCAACGGCCTCTTCGGGAGTTTGGGCAACGACGAATTCATTCGAGCAGGCTTTCACAGCGCATCTTCCTGGCGGACTTGATGCAGCTATCTTGCCTCGTTAAAGCCCGTCAGGCATAGGGCCTTGGCACACGGAAGGCGCCCGACAATGCCGAGCGCCCGCAGGCTGTCAGGCCGGCTGATGCAGGCGTGCGTTGAACAACGGCCCGTTGCTGTAACGTGTCAGCGCCTTGGCTGCGGCCAGCACACCCAGGTCGATCAGCGGCTCGATCAGGATCACGCTCATATAGGCCAGACCGAAGCTGCCGACCGACGCCAGGTTGTCGCTGGAAAAGCCATTGCCATAGAACGCCCAGAACGCGACCCAGGCGACAATGCCACCCTGGTAGGCAGTCGACAGCGCCAGCGCCTGCTTATACGAGGTGTCCACATAAGCGGTACGCGCCGGGATGATGCGCTTGGCCAGCAGATGAATGCCCCACAGCGGCACCAACAAGGTGGTGACGTTCATGCCGTACTGCGGCAGGTCGAACTGGGCAAAGAACAGCCCCTGCAGCAACAGCCCCGCAGCCAGACCAACAGCCGTGGCGCCGGCGCCAAACAGCAACAGCAGGGTCGAGCCCAGAATCAAGTGCACCTCGGAAACGCCCACCGGGTGATGCGGCAACACCTCGAAGAAGCAGAACACCAGAGCGGTAGTCAGTAGGCTGCGCACGGCCAGCGCAGCGGCGCCGCCATTCGTGCGCACGCTGTCCAGGGCAAGCTTGGCGGTCAGGCCGAACGCGGCCACGGCAGTGGTATAGCTGAGCAGCAGTTTGGCGCCTTCGACGACGCCCGGTTCGATATGCATACAGGTTCCTTGATCGCGCCCACCGCGCGACGAATCGGTAATAGAGAAACGGGCATAAGGCCCGAACGCGATGGCAGGTCTCCTGGCTCACGACATCACGCAGCGCCCGCCTTCCCAGCGGTTCAGGCCAGTGGCAAATGGGCGTTGCAAACCGTTTACAGTTGCGGGGGCAGCCAGGGCATTGGCGACACGCGCCGCACCCTGTTCCCTTTTCATTCGGTCGCGTAATGCGAACCGAAACCATCGGCGCCCACCTTACTCGGCCACATCGCTAAAAGACAGTGCCTGGAATGGGCCCAGGGCCGATTGCTCGCAACAGGGCCAGCGCATAGACTCAGGGGCCCTCCGTCTCTCCCGACCCATTCAATGCTGCCATCTGCCAGCCCCTATCGCCCAAGCCAGCACACCCCCGTGCTGCCGGCGCGTGCCTGGCCGCGTGATGCCCAGCTGCGACGCCGCCGCAGCGTACTGTTCGCTTTCACCTTCTCGCCTCCCGCCCGTCACGCCTGAGTCGCCAATCGGCGACCTCACCCCGCGTTGACCGGATGCCGCCGCAATCCTGCGTGCGCCCGCGCTTGCCTTTGCATACGCCAAGGCATGACCTGAACTGGAGTCGAGAACAATGCATCGTTGCCTGCTGTGTGTACTGATCTTCACCGTTTCGGTGATCGGCCTGAATATGGGCGCCACCCTGCCGCTGGTCGCGTTGCGCCTGCACGAAGCTGGCACGGCCAACCTGAACATAGGAATACTCAGCGCCCTGCCGGCGGCCGGCATGATCATCGCCGCGCTGCTCGCCAGCCGCCTGTGCCGACGCTTTGCCGGGCGCACGCTGTACCTGGCCTGCTTCGCGCTCTGCACCCTGAGCACAGGCGCCCTGCAATGGCCCGGCGACTCACTGACGCTGCTGGCGGTGAGCCGCTTCACCCTTGGCCTGGGTATGGGCGTGGTGGTGATCCTCGGCGAGTCCTGGGTTAACGAACTGTGCAGCGAAAGCCACCGCGGCCGAGTGGTAGCCCTCTACGCCGCCTGCTTTACCGGCGTGCAAATGGCAGGCCCAGCACTGATCAGCCTGCTCGGCGCCCACAGCGTCTGGCCAGTGGCACTGGTTACCCTGGCCAATCTGCTGGCTTTGGCCGTGGTCGCCGGCTACCTCCCGAAGGGATGGGGACTGAGCGATGGGCACACAGCCCGTAGCTTCTCGCTGACCGGCTTTGTCCGGGTGGCACCCGCGCTGTGCCTCGGCGTGCTGTTCTTCGCCTTCTTCGATGCTGTGGTGTTGTCGCTGTTTCCGGTCTACGCCAGCAGCCATGGTTACGCCCTGGGGGTCGCCGCGCTGATGGCCAGCGTGATCCTGGCCGGCGACATGCTTTTTCAGGTCCCGCTCGGCTGGCTCGCCGACCGTCTCGAGCGCCGCGCCCTGCACCTCGCCTGCGGGGTACTGACTCTGGCACTCGGTTTGAGCCTGCCCTGGCTGATGAACTGGCCAAATCTGCTATGGCCCGCACTGGTATTGCTGGGCGCGGCTGCCGGCGGCATCTACACCCTGGCACTGGTACTGATCGGCCAGAACTTCCGCGGCCCGGACCTGATGACCGCCAATGCCTGCATAGGCCTGCTCTGGGGCGTAGGCAGCCTACTCGGCCCGCTGCTCAGCGGCGCCATGATGACCCTCGGCCCACAGGGCCTGCCGCTGGCGCTAAGCCTGGCCGCCAGCCTGTTCGTGATAGCAGCGCTGGGGGCTTGGCAATTGCCCCGCCCCGCGCTATCGAAATGAGCACCTGATGGGCGGCACAGCACAAAACAGAAACGCGAACATCATCACACTCCCAGGAGATAGATGTAACCATATATTACAAAAGCAGGCGTAGTATCCCAGCGTCCTCCACACGGGGGACGCTGGCCTACCATCAAGTAACGAGAGCACAGATGAAAAAAACTCTGATCGTTGCGTTAAGTGCACTGTTCGCAACCGGCGCCATGGCCGCCGAGCAGCAGCCTCCGCACTGGAATTACCAAGGCCAGGAAGGCCCCGAGCACTGGGCCCAACTGGACCCAGGTTATGAAACCTGCGCGATTGGCCATGCCCAGTCGCCGATCGACATCCGCAGCGCCAAGCATGCGACCCTGCCCAAGATAACCTTTCACTACGACACCAGCCCCGCCGAGGTCGTGAACAACGGTCATACCGTCCAGGTGAACCTCGCCAACGCAGGCGGCATCGAGATCGAAGGCAAGCCCTATCACTTGGTGCAGTTTCACTTCCATACCCCGAGCGAAGAGCACATCGCCGGCCAGGCTTTCCCGATGGTTGCGCACTTCGTCCACCAGGCTGCCGATGGCCAGTTGGCAGTGGTAGCGGTGTTATTCAAAGAAGGACAGACAAACCAGGCACTTGCCAAAGTGTTTGATGCCATGCCGGACAAGCCGGGGGAAAAGACTGCGCTCGCTGGCACCTTTGCCCCCCAAACCATCCTCCCGGCACAGCAGGGCTACTATGCCTTTGCCGGCTCGTTGACCACCCCGCCCTGCAGCGAACATGTGCAGTGGCGCGTACTGAAACACCCGGTCGAGCTGTCCCACGCACAACTGGCCCACTTCCAGCACCTGTACGCAATGAACGCCCGCCCCATCCAACCCCTCTACGGCCGAGAAGTGCTGGAAAGCGCTGACTAGGCGCTTCTTGCATCCCGCAGTTACGGACGGTAGTACACCAGCTAAGCGGCTGGTGGGCGTGACTACCGTCCATCCCCTCCTCGCCACCGATGTGGCTCTGGTGGCGAGGGAACACTGCGGGCACGGCAACGCTCACTATTCAACTTTCGGTTCATCCCCGCTGGCGCGGGGAACACTCTTGTTGGGGCCAGCCCAGATCGCTTGCCAATGACGCCAAGCTGAACTGCGGCAACTGCAACAAGTGCTGCCCACAGGCAGCCACATCGAGGCTGTGAAACGCCAGCAGATGATAGGCCGGCGAGCCTCCCTGCTCAGGGGATGCCTTACCCCAGTAACGGAAATATGTAGTGGTCAACTAATCCCGGACACCTCGATAGGTCGTTCCGACGCCATCGTTTGTTCGTAAACGGTCGGTGGCAGATATCCCAGTTTCGAATGCAGTCGCTCGTTATTGTAAAACCCAACGATATATTCAGTGATGTCGCGTGTCGCTTCGGCATGGTTGGCATAATCGCGCCGCCATACCCGCTCCATTTTCAAGCTCAGGAAGAAGCGCTCCATCACTGAGTTATCCCAGCAGTTACCTTTACGACTCATGCTCTGCTGCATATCGTTTCTGGCCAACAGTGCTCTATAGCTCGCGCTGGCGTATTGGCTGCCGCGATCCGAGTGAGCGATCAGACCCGGTGGCGGTTGGCGC
>NZ_FOFP01000045.1 GCF_900110925.1 Pseudomonas cuatrocienegasensis
CTGCCGCAGCCGGTAGCCTGGGTTGAGCATCGCGATACCCGGGAATAGGTGTCCCGGGTGTCGCTTCGCTCGACCCAGGCTACGAGCTGCTGTTTTTCGATGGTTCCCACGCTTTGCGTCCGTTGTATCGGGACGCGGAGCGTCTCTGGCTGCATGCCTGCGCGGACGGTTCGACGTCTCGATCTAGGCTCGATCAGTTTTCAATCGTACCCACGCATGCCTACTCGGCGCTGCCGCAGCCGACAGAGGCATAGCCTGCAAGAAAGGCCATCACCTTGTCCGTACATGAGGGAGCCGCAGACTGCCCGTTTTGCCTAGTCGACAACAGGCTTTCCCCGCTGTGCACCAGTTCATTCAAGGCGTCCACAGGCAGGCCGCTGTGCAGCAGTTCGTCGGTCTGTACCAGCAGCACAATGGCCTGCACTTGTGTATCCGCGAGCAGCGCCAGGCAGCGGGCAAAAAGGCCGTCTTGGGCCATGTGCTGTACATGGCCCGAAGGGTCGAGCGTGAGGTCGTGGCTGGTCAGGTAGCAGGCCATGCCTTTGGCTTGCCAGGCCTGTTGCCGCGCTCGCGCCATGTCCAGTGCCTGTGTTGCGCCAACGCACGCCTCGATGTGGATGCGCCCGCGCGCTGGCAAGAGGCGGTTTAACACCTGCGCCAGGGTTCGCCTCGAGCTGTCGCTCTGGCCCAGGACCGGCGCCGAGTTGACCTCATTGATGATGGCGGCATTGGCGTACCAGGGTTGCGTGATGTCTGGCGAGATGATGTCGATGCCGGCCACATCGAGGCCGAAGAGCGCAGCGGCGCGGCAGGCGAGGGCGGCATTATCGGGGTGCAGGCTGCTTGAATAGTCCTCGTCCAGCCCGCCCCAGTCGGTCGACTCGATGGGCCGCAGCCTTGCCCAGGTGCCAGCGGCCAACACAGAGGTCAGGTCCAGCCCGGCCTGCAGCAGGCACGCCTTGGTCAGCTCATCGCACGGATACAGCGGTGCTCGTGCCCAGCTCGGCAGGGCCAGTTGCTGCTGGTTGGCGACGTCGATCAACTGGGCGATCGTCTGCTGGCCATCACCGCATACGGCGATAGGCAGCCGCTTGACCACATAGATCACCTGGCCGCGCACCACCAGCACGCGGTGGCAGACGCCGCTGGCCTGGCGCTCTACCAGGATCTGCGAGCTGAGCTTGGCGGCTTGACGAAAGGCAGCCAGCAGCTGTGTTTCATGGGTGATACCCACCACCACGCCCTCACCGCGATCCCGGTCCGCAGGCTTGATCACCAGCGGCCAGCCCAGGGCAGCTTGCGCGGCCAGCGCTTCCTGCTCGTTGCTCGCCATGCGATTGTGCGGGGCGGGCAAGCCTGCGCGGCGCATCCATTCGGCGGTAACCCATTTGTTCTGCGCCACCACCACGCCCACGGCCGAGTCGCTGCTGACCTTGCTGTTCTGCAGGTACAGGCTCTGTGCGCCCCAACCTAAACGAAACACCCCAGCGCCAAGGTGGCGCCACGGGATGCCGCGCTCATGGGCACAGGCCAGCAGGGGCAGCGCCGACTTGCCCACCGGCATCACTGTGCGCAGCGGCTGCAGCACTTTGAGTTCCAACTGCTGATAAAGCGGCTCCGTCGCCACGAAATTCGCCGGGGCGCTCGCCACACCCAGCACCAGCAGCGTGGCCGCTTCGTAGGCCAGGCGCGTCTTGTGCTCGGGCACGTAATCGATATGCGCGACGCAGACGTCGGCCAGCCAGCCACCCGGTCGCGCCTTATCGGCCTGCACGTTGAGCAGCTGCCCGGGCTCGAACACCGGCAGGCGCGCCACCCGCTGCAGCTCTGCGGCTACCTGCAGGATCCGCCAAAGTACAGCCGCCACGTCGGCGGCCAAGCCAGGCTCTTGGGCGAAGGCGGACAGCGCCTGTACGGGGGATTGCAACGCCAGGCCCAGCCTGTCGCTCAGCCACTGGTCCAGAGCGGGCCAGTCGATGGCCGTCGGGCAGTGACTCAGCTGCAGGCGCAGGGTCTGTTCGGGCTGGCGCAAGCGTCCGTGAAAACCTGCGGCGGGGAGGAAGGGTTGGTTCATACGCAGCAAGGGTTCCACTAGACAGCATTAAAATG
>NZ_FOFP01000046.1 GCF_900110925.1 Pseudomonas cuatrocienegasensis
GGCGTTACGCCCGGCCTTGATCTGGCTGCCTTGCACGTTGATGTCGCTGTCGGCACCCGCGCCAGTGGCGCGCAGGAGTACATCGTTACCGGCGGCGATGGTCGATCCCTGGGCCTGGGTTTGCTTGACGGTGTCGCGCGTCGTGGTGGTCTTGCTGGAGAACATGCCGTTGCTTAGCGTCGGCAGTCGATCAGCAGGACAAACAGGCATTTATCAGACAGCTGTCCACGGACAGGCGGGCTCAACTCGGCCCCAGGGTGAAAAATGGAGGACTTTTAGGGGGAATGCCGGACCGCCCACGGAAAAAACCGACGGGTGACCGGCAGAGGCGGTAAAGCAGGGTGGCCTCAGGGAAAAAAATCCCCGCCTGGGTGGCGGGGAGGTTTATTGGACGATTGGACGGGACATCAGGCCATGGAGTAGATTTGTGGGATTCCTCAGACTGCGACCCCTTTAGTTTATAGACTTGACATCAATGTTACCTTCCACAAGCGACCATCTTCCGAAAACTCCATACGTAGAGCGTATGTTTTGAAATCATACTTCAGCCACGACTGTATATATCCTATTAATATATCAGCTTTACCTGGCACCTCTTTGGTAGGCGGGCCTAGCGCTGCAATAACATCTTGAACACGCCATGTTTGAGCTATACGACCAAGCACATCTGCCTCATATGCCGAATACCCTTCGTGACGCTGCACAAAAAAATGAATATGATTTAACCTCCCCGAACGAAACCCAAACTCCAAACCAGACCTAATAAACTTATAAAATTTTGTCTTCCCTTCTGGGTCATTATAGCTATCCGGGGTCTCTGAAACGGCTGGCGGCTCTCCGACTTCTCGACACAAGTCAGTTACTATTGAGCTACCTTCATCTTGACCAAGAGCCCGAACAAAATCCGACCAAGTTTTCATTACTTAATAACTCCTGCCTTGCGATTTCTTTCCACTATTTTTTGAACAGTTTCATCCACAAGTTTTGAATCATAACCTAGCTTGTTCAAATTTTCTCGCAGTGCATCTGTGTCACGACAAACCGCACCGCACAGATCCGCTGCATCTTGCTGGATCTGAGCAGGCGTATTTTTTCCGCCATAGGTAGGACCTGCAACATGTACATCTCGTGGAACCTCTACAGCAGTAGAGTTTTGGTAGAGAGTCTTGGTTTCTAACTCAGTAAGTGGGCGGCCCAACTCTGCTTCCTTTGCTGTTCGCAACGCAGCAAATGAAGGGATATGATCGTGCTCTAGACCATCGCCAACAACTTCTCTTGCCTTAAGATTTTTATAGGAGTCTACCTCAAGCTCTTGAACCGCCGTTTTCGACGGCACAGTTGCGTTTGCACCACTTATTTTGCTAGCTACCCAATTACCTCCGATCTTGACAGCTTTTAATCCATATTTACCAACGTTGCCCACAATGACTTGGGCTATGTAATCC